>JACPOI010000015.1 GCA_016185015.1 Burkholderiales bacterium | reverse complement strand
AAAATAAGGGGACATTTCTAACTTGGATAAAGGTGACATTACCAACTTGGGCTCACAACCCAAAGTTTGAACGCCCTACTCGCTAGAATGCCCTCACCCGGGGGACATTGATGAAACCACTGACATGGCTGCTGAAGTGGATACTGAGGGCAGCCATTTTTTTTGCCCTGCTCGCCTTCGCCCTGAACAACCAGCAGGACGTCAGCGTGCACCTCTTCTTCGGCCACGACTGGACCGCACCGATGGTGCTCGTCGTGCTGGCCGCCTTCGCCCTGGGCCTGGCTGCCGGCGTGCTGGCCATGCTGCCGCGCTGGCTCAAGCAGCGCCGCGCCGCGCGGCAGTTGCGCCGCCGGGTCGTTGCCGACAGCGAACTCGCCCTCACCACCATCCAACCACCCCATGAATCTTGATCTGAGCTGGATCCTGCTCGGCCTGCCCGCCGCCTTCATCCTGGGCTGGCTGGCCTCGCGCCTGGACCTGCGCCAGCTGCGCATCGAGAACCGGCGCAACCCCAAGGCCTATTTCCGCGGCCTGAACTTCCTGCTCAACGAGCAGCAGGACCAGGCCATCGACGCCTTCATCGAAGCGGTGCAGCAGGACCCCGACACCTCGGAGCTGCACTTCGCGCTGGGCAACCTGTTCCGCCGCCGCGGCGAATACGAGCGCGCCGTGCGTGTGCACGAACACCTGCTCTCGCGTGGCGACCTGTCCGAGGCCGATCGCCAGCGTGCCCAGCACGCCCTGGCGCTGGACTACCTCAAGGCCGGCCTGCTGGACCGCGCCGAGGACGCCCTCATCAAGCTCGAAGGCACCCCCTTCCAGGCCCAGGCCCGCCTGGCGCGCCTGGCCAACTACGAGCGCTCGCGCGACTGGTCCCTGGCCGCCGAGATCGCGCGCCAGCTGGAAGACGCCGAGCACGGCAGCTTCAGCAGCCGCCTCGCGCACTACCTCTGCGAGCAGGCTGCCGCCCAGCTGGCACGCGGTGAAGTCGCCGCCGCCCAGGACGTGCTGCAGCAGGCCATCGACACGGCCCCCAGCGCCCCGCGCGCGCGCATCGAACTGGCCCGCCTGCAGATGGAGCAGGGCCAGGCCGCCCAGGCCTGCGTCACGCTGGAAGCCGCCCTCTCCGCCTGCCCGTCTGCCACACCGCTGATCGCCGCCCCGCTGGCGCAGGCCGCCGTGGCCAGCGGCCGCACCGTGACCGTGCTGGCCAAGCTGCAGGAGAGCTATGAACAGACGCCTTCGCTGGACGTGCTGGAGGCGCTGGTGACGCTGCAGGCCGCCGCCGGCAGCAGCAACACCAGCACCCGCGACTGGTACGTACACCACCTCGAGCGCGAACCCTCGCTGGTCGCCGCCGCCAAGTGGATCGCCGGCGAGAAGCTGGAGCATGAACAGTTCCACCCCCAGGTCCAGCGCGCGCTGGACCATGCCGTCAAGCCGCTCACACGCTACCGCTGCGCCGCCTGCGGCTTCGAGGCCAAGCAGCATTTCTGGCAATGCCCGGGCTGCCAGACCTGGGACAGCTATCCTGCCCGACGAGTAGAAGAACTATGAACGTTTCAAAAGCACAACTCGCCAAGTCCCGCGTGCTCGTGGTGGGCGACGCCATGATCGACCGCTACTGGTACGGCGCGGTCGACCGCATCAGCCCCGAGGCCCCGGTGCCCGTGGTGCGCGTGACGCGCGAGGAGGTGCGCATCGGCGGCGCGGCCAACGTGGCCAGCAACGTCGTCTCGCTGGGCGCCCAGGCCACGCTGCTCACCGTCGTCGGCGACGACGACGCCAGCCACACGCTGGAGAAACTGGTGGCCCAGACCGGCATCACCCCGCACTTCGGCCGCGACGCGGCCCTGCAGACCACGGTGAAGCTGCGTGTCATCGGCCGCCAGCAGCAGCTCATCCGCCTCGATTTCGAGAACAGCCCCAAGGGCGAAGTGCTGGCCTCGCAGACGGCCGACTTCATCAGGCTGCTGCCGCAGCACGACGCAGTGCTCTTCTCCGACTACGGCAAGGGCGGCCTGGACCACGTGCACCACATGATCGAGCACGCGCAGGCCGCAGGCAAACCGGTGCTGATCGACCCCAAGGGCTCGGACTACTCGCGCTACAGCGGAGCCACCGTCATCACCCCCAACCGCGCCGAGCTGCAGCAGGTGGTGGGCCCATGGAGCAGTGAAGAGGATCTGCGCGCCAAATCGCGCAAGCTGCGCGAGGAGCTGGGCCTCACGGCCCTGCTGCTCACGCGCAGCGAAGAAGGCATGACGCTGTACGACGCCGCGGGCGAGATCAGCGTGGCGGCCCAGGCACGCGAGGTGTTCGACGTGACCGGCGCGGGCGACACCGTGATCGCCACCCTGGCCGCCCTGGTGGGCGCCGGCCTGCCGCTGCGCGATGCCATGCCCCTGGCCAACAAGGCCGGCGGCATCGTCGTGGGCAAGTTCGGCACGGCCACCGTCAGCTACGCCGAACTGTTCGGCGCACAATGAAATTCTGAGGACTGAAACATGACACGCGTAGTGGTTACCGGGGCGGCGGGGTTTATCGGCGCCAACATCGTCAAGGGCCTGAACGAGCGCGGCATCGACGACATCATCGTTGTCGATGACCTGAGCCAGGGCGACAAGTTCCGCAACTTCGCCGACCTCAAAATCTCCGATTACGTGGACCTGGACGACTTCTATCCCAACTTCGAGGAAGGCCACTACGGCAAGGTCGAGGCCGTCTTCCACGAAGGCGCCTGCAGCGACACCATGGAGCAGGACGGCAAGTACATGATGGACAATAACTACACGCTCTCGTGCGAGTTGTTCCAGGCCTGCCAGCGCTATGGCACGCGCCTGCTCTACGCTTCCTCCGCCGCCACCTATGGCAATTCCGAGACCTTCCGTGAGGTGCCCGAGTTCGAGGCGCCGCTCAACGTCTACGGCTACTCCAAGCTGCTGTTCGACCAGCGCATGCGCCGCGAGCTGGGCACGAACTTCGAGAAGGCCAAGATCCAGGTTGCAGGTTTCCGTTACTTCAACGTCTACGGCCCGCGCGAGCAGCACAAGGGCCGCATGGCCAGCGTGGCCTTCCACCAGTTCAACCAGTTCCGTGCCGAAGGCAAGGTCAAGCTGTTCGGCGAATATGGCGGCTACGGCCCCGGCCAGCAGATGCGTGACTTCGTTTTCGTCGACGACGTGGTGGCCGTCAACCTCTGGTTCTTCGACCACCCGGGCAAGAGCGGCGTGTTCAACCTCGGCTCGGGCCGCGCCCAGCCCTTCAACGACGTGGCCGTGGGCGTGGTCAACACCCTGCGCGGGTTGAAGGGCGAAGCGGCGCTGCCGCTGGACAAGATCGCGGCCCAGGGCTTGATCGAGTACATCCCTTTCCCCGACGCGTTGCGCGGCAAGTACCAGAGCTTCACGCAGGCGGATCTGACCAAGCTGCGCGCTGCCGGCTGCGATCACACTTTTGCCGACGTGCAGACCGGCGTGGCCCAGTACGTGAAGTGGCTGGCCAGCCGGGCCTGATCATCCTCGCCCATGAAAAAAGCCGGCGGTATCCGCCGGCTTTTTTCTTTGGAGGCTCAACGCCTCACTTGCACTTGAAGACTTCGTAGGAACGCTTGCCGTATTCGAGGGAGTTGCCCTTGACCACGGTATCACCGCCCTTGTCGATGGCCTCGTTGCGCGCCATCTGCAGCAGGTTCTCTTCCACCGCCTCGGCGCTGCGTGTGATGGGCCCCAGGGAGGACAGCACGCTGAGCGTGGAACGCCCCAGCGACTTGCACTTGGCGACTTCCGTGTCCTTGGCCAGGACGACCTGGTCGGCGCCGACACGCTCGCCGATCATGGAGCTGGCACAGCCCGACAGGCCGGCGGCCAGCAGTCCCAGGGCCAGGGTGTTCATCAAGTTCTTCGATAGCTGCATAGTCTCTCCAATCAACAACAGAAACACGAAGCCCGAAGTCTAGCGGCTCTGCGTGTATCCAAATGCAAAAAACGGGATCAAACGCCCGTGAGCTTGCGGTAGGCCTCGCGCGTTGCGGGCGACACCGCGGCAAGCACCTGCGCGTGACTGGTCTGGTGGCGGGCCTGCAGGCGCGCGGAGGCGATGGCCCTGGAGCGGCAGAACCAGTGGCAGCTGTGCTGCATGAGGAACAGCTCGGCCGACATCGTGAACGCCTTGTCGCGCAGGGGGAGTTGCCCGCGGTTCTCGGCGGCTGCCGCGATGCCCTCGGCATGGATGGCCAGCAGGTGGCGCATGTCGAAGGACTGGCGTGGAAGAAGCTTGTCGGCGTAGGGAAAGGCAAAACCCAGGGTACTGACCTGCGTCTGACCGTTCCAAACCTTGGAGAAATCGGTGGCGAAACGCTGGAACTGGCTGTTGAGCTCGACCTCGGCCGTGCCCAGCATGCCCCAGATCTGCGCGCGGCGCGCCTCATCTTCTTCTCCGAGCGCACGCAAGTAGCCCTCGGTGACGTTCTCCATGAGTTTCTCGATCTGGTACTGGCTCAGGTAACCGCCCAGCAGATAGATACGACGGCGCTGCTCGCGCACTTTGAGGAACTGGTAGCCGATCACAGGCGCCAGCATCAGGAAGAATATGAAGTCCATGGGCTCGCTACAAACACAGAGAAAGCGGCAAGTGTAGTGGGCCGCTGCCGTGTCAGCCTGGCCTGCCGTAACCGCCCCCACCCGGCGTGTGGATCTCGAACACATCCCCAGGCGCCATGGTGGTCTGGCCTATATGGCCCAAGGCCTCCACCTGGCCATTGACGCGCACCACGCGGTTGATGCCGGCCTGCCCCGGCAGTCCCTCGGCCAGACCGAAGGCGCCGGACTTGCGACCATTGGACAGGATGCCGGCCGTCATGTCCTCCAGGAACATCACACGGCGCACACCGCCGTCACCGCCGCGCCAGCGGCCCGCGCCGCCCGAACCCTGGCGGATCTCGTAGCCCAGCAGGCGTACGGGAAATCGGAACTCCAGCACCTCCGGATCGGTCAGGCGCGAGTTGGTCATGTGCGTCTGAACGACCGAGGTCCCGTCGAAGCCCTCACCGGCACCACTCCCGCCCGAGATGGTTTCGTAGTACTGGTAGGTCGCGTTGCCGAAGGTGAAGTTGTTCATGGTGCACTGGCTGGCCGCCATCACACCGAGCGCCCCGTAGAGCGCATTGGTGATGCAGCTTGAGGTCTCCACATTGCCTGCCACCACCGAGGCCGGCGGGTTGGGATTGAGCATGGAGCCCGCCGGGATGATGACCTTGAGCGGTTTGAGGCAACCCGCGTTGAGCGGGATGTCGTCGTCCACCAGGGTGCGAAAGACGTAGAGCACCGCCGCCATGCAGACCGCCGTGGGCGCGTTGAAGTTGTTGCTCTGCTGCGCACTGGTTCCCGTGAAGTCGATCTCGGCGCTGCGGGCCTTCGCGTCCACGCGAATGGCCACGCTGATCTGCGCGCCGTTGTCCAGCGGCAGCGTGAACCGGCCATCCTTCAGGCGCGTGATCACCCGGCGCACCGACTCCTCGGCGTTGTCCTGCACATGGCGCATATAGGCCTGCACCACGTCCAGGCCGAACTGGGCGACCATCTTGCGCAGCTCCTGCACGCCCTTTTCGTTGGCGGCGATCTGCGCCTTGAGGTCGGCCAGGTTCTGCTGCGGGTTGCGCGACGGGTATTCACCACTGGCCAGCAGGGCCAGGATCTCGGCCTCGCGCAGCACGCCGCGGTCCACCAGCTTGAAGTTCTGGATCTGCACGCCCTCTTCCTCGATGCGCGTGGAGAAAGGCGGCATGGAGCCCGGTGTCGTGCCACCAATATCGGCGTGGTGTCCTCTGGAGCCGACGTAGAACGTGGGTTCCGTCTTGCCCTCCAGGTAGACCGGTGTGATCACCGTCACATCGGGCAGGTGCGTGCCACCGTGGTAGGGATCGTTGAGCACATAGACGTCGCCGGGCTGCATCTTTCCAGCGTTCTCGCGGATCACGGTCTTGATGCTTTCACCCATGCTGCCCAGGTGCACCGGCATGTGCGGCGCATTGGCGATCAGGTTGCCTGCGGTATCGAACAGCGCGCAGGAGAAATCCAGGCGCTCCTTGATGTTCACCGAGTAGGCCGTGTTCTGCAGCTGCAGGCCCATCTGCTCGGCGATGTTCATGAAGAGGTTGTTGAAGACCTCCAGCAGCACCGGGTCGGCCGTGGTGCCGGCGGCGTAGCGCTGCTCGCGCGGTACGCGGCGCGTGAGCACGATGTGGTCCAGCTCGGTGAGCTCGGCTTCCCAGCCGGGCTCGACCACCGTGGTGGCGTTCTTCTCGGCGATGATGGCCGGGCCGGGAATGCGGTCGCCCGCGCGCAGGTCCTCGCGCACCACCAGGGCCGCTTCATGCCACTGGCCGCCCGAATACAAACGCACCGTCTCGCGGCTGGGCACGGCGCGTATCGGGTGCAGGGCATGGCGCGGCTCGGCCGGCGCATCGCCCGCCACCACGGCCTCGACCGACACCGCCTCGACGATCAGGCGCTTGCCCAGCATCAGGAAAGCGAAACGCTGGCGATAGGCGGCCTCGAAGGCAGCCGTGATCTCCGGCACCGAGCCGTAGGCCACGATCAGCGCCGAATCGCTGCCCTCGTAGCGCACATGCACACGGCGCTGCACGCGCACCTCAGCGGCGCTGAGCTGCTGGCGCTCCAGTTCGCTGCGCGCGGCCTGGGCCAGCGCATCCAGCCTGTCGGTGATGGTCGGCAGGGCTTGGGCATCCAGCGGCAGCTCCACCGCCTGCTCGCGGATCACGTTCTGGTCCGCCAGGCCCATGCCATAGGCCGAGAGCACACCGGCCAGCGGATGCACCAGCACCCGTGTCATACCCAGCGCATCGGCCACCAGGCAGGCGTGCTGGCCGCCCGCGCCGCCGAAACACTGCAGGGTGTAACGTGTCACGTCGTAACCCCGCGCCACCGAAATCTTCTTGATGGCATTGGCCATCTGCTGCACGGCAATGCTGACGAAACCTTCGGCCACATCCTCGGCGCTGTGCCCGGTCTGCACGGCCAGGGCGGCGAATTTTTCGCGCACCACGGCATCGTCCAGCGCCTCCGCGCCCGACGGACCGAACACGTGCGGGAAATGCGCCGCCTGGATCTTGCCCAGCATCACATTGGCGTCGGTCACGGCCAGCGGGCCGCCGCGCCGGTAGCTGGCCGGGCCCGGGTTGGCGCCGGCGCTCTGCGGCCCCACGCGAAAGCGCGCGCCGTCGTATTGCAGGATGGAACCGCCGCCCGCGGCCACCGTGTGGATGCTCATCATGGGCGCGCGCATGCGCACCCCGGCGACCTGGGTCTCGAACTCACGCTCGAACTCGCCGGCGTAGTGGCTCACATCGGTGGACGTGCCGCCCATGTCGAAGCCGATCACCCTCACCATGCCCGCCAGTTCCGCCGTGGAACTGTTGAAGGCCAGCTCCGCTGTCCGTGCCATGCCCACGATGCCGCCAGCCGGTCCGCTGAGGATGGCGTCCTTGCCCTGGAAGGCATGGGCGTCCGTCAATCCGCCCGAAGACTGCATGAAGAAGAGGCGCACGCCCGGCATCTCGGCCGCCACCTGGTCCACGTAACGCCGCAGGATGGGCGAGAGGTAGGCGTCCACCACCGTGGTGTCGCCGCGGCTCACGAACTTCATCATCGGGCTGGTGCCGTGCGAGGTGCTGACCTGGGTGTAGCCGATCTCGCGGGCGATGCGGGCCGCCGCCTGCTCATGGGCCGTGTAGCGG
Organism: Burkholderiales bacterium; assembly: GCA_016185015.1. Lineage (GTDB taxonomy): Bacteria > Pseudomonadota > Gammaproteobacteria > Burkholderiales > Burkholderiaceae_C > Hylemonella. The sequence goes on along the minus strand of JACPOI010000015.1, from coordinate 234,207 downwards.
TAACCGTGCAGGAAGACGATGGCCACGCAACGCAGGCCGGCATCGAACTGCGCCTGCAGATCGCGGCGCAGCGCCGCCTCGTCCAGCGGCGTCACGCGTTCGCCGCGCGCGCCCATGCGCTCCTCTGCTTCCACCACTGCGCTGTAGAGCAGCTCGGGCAGCACGATGTGGCGGTCGAACAGGCGCGGTCGGTTCTGGTAGGCGATGCGCAGCGCATCGCGAAAACCGCGTGTGGTGACCAGCAGCGTGGGTTCGCCCTTGCGTTCCAGCAGGGCGTTGGTGGCCACCGTGGTGCCCATCTTCACGCAGTCCACCTGCTGCGGCGTGATGGGTTCGTGTGCCTGCAGGCCCAGCAGGTGGCGGATGCCGGCCACCGCTGCATCGCGGTACTGGCCCGGGTTGTCCGACAGCAGCTTGTGCGTGACCAGACCGCCGTCGGGCCGGCGGCCCACGATGTCGGTGAAGGTACCGCCGCGGTCGATCCAGAATTGCCAACGGTCCTTGCCTGCGTCTGCCATGCGGGTCTCCTTCACAAGCTCGCGGCGGAACGGGCCGCCTGGTCGTAGACACCCGAGAGCACGCGCAAGAGGCGGGCCAGTTCACCGATGTCGCGGTTCAGCCCTTCGTCGGCCTTGAGCGCATTGATCAGGCAGCTCTCGCGGATCTCGCGGTAACGCTGCACGTAACGACGCCCCTCCTCGGTGGCGGCGTAGGTCACTTCCTTGCCGTTCTTGCGGGAAGCCACCACACCCAGGCCCTGCAGCTTCTTGAGTGCGTAGTTGATCAGGTGGGTGTCCTCGACGTTCATGATGAAGCTGATGTCGGCCAGGCGCTTGTCGCGCGCGCGGTGCGTCACGTGGTGCAGCACCAGCACGTCCAGCGGCGTCAGGTCCTTCAGGCCGGCGGCCGACATGCAATGCACGATCCAGCGGTGGAAGGCGTTGCCCGAGACGATCAGGCCGAACTCGAATTCGCTCATCTCGGCGCTGCGCGGCGAGACCAGATGCGCCGACGACACGATGGGCGCCTTGCCCGGATCGGCCCCGGACGCGGTGGACTTCTTGGCCATGGACAACGCTCCTTTTTGGGGCAGCGAGGCCCCGTGGTCTGAGCCGGATTATAGAAATCATGAAAACGATTTGTTGACAATTTGTCGGCATTTAGGGAATATCCCTATGCCGCGCCGGCCCGGCCACCGTACAGTTCCCGGACCCCTTCATCAACCACCGTGGAGTGCCCCATGCAGCGTCGTCATTTCTCTCTCGCCAGCGTGACGCTGGCCCTGTCCCTGGCCGGCGGCAGCGCCCTGGCCCAGACCAAATGGGACCTGGCTGCCGCCTACCCGGCCAGCAACTTCCACAGCGAAAACATGGCGCAGTTCGCCACCGACGTGGACCAGGCCACCGGCGGCAAGCTCAAGATCACATTGCATGCAGGCGCCTCCCTGTTCAAGGCCCCTGAAATCAAGCGCGCCGTGCAGGGCGGCCAGGCCCAGGCCGGCGAGGTGCTGCTGGCCAACTTCCAGAACGAGTGGCAGATCTACGGTGCCGACGGCCTGCCCTTCCTGGCCGACAGCTACGACGCCGCCATGAAGCTCTACAAGGCCCAGAAGCCGATGATCGAGAAGAAGCTGGCCGAACAGGGCCTGATGCTGCTGTACTCGGTGGCGTGGCCGCCGCAGGGCATCTACACCAAGAAGCCCATCAACAGCGCGGCCGACCTCAAGGGCGTGAAGTGGCGCGCCTACAGCCCGGCTACCGCACGCATTGCCGACCTGGTGGGCGCCCAGCCCGTCACCGTTCAGGCCGCCGAGCTGCAGCAGGCCCTGGCTACCGGCGTGGTGGAGTCCACCATGACCTCGGGCGCCACCGGCGTGGACAGCAAGCTCTACGAAAACCTCAAGTACTACTACGACACCCAGGCCTGGTTGCCCAAGAACATGGTGACCGTGAACAAGAAGGCGTTCGATGCGCTGGACAAGCCCAGCCAGGACGCCGTGCTCAAGGCCGCCGCCACCGCCGAGGCTCGCGGCCTGGCCGCCAGCCAGCGCGTCAACACCGAAACCCTGGCCAAGCTCAAGGCCAACGGCATGCAGGTGCTGGCCCCCTCGGCGCAACTCAAGGCCGACCTGAAGAAGGTGGGCGACGTCATGCTCAAGGAATGGCTGGAAAAAGCCGGTCCCGAAGGCAAGGCACTGGTCGACGCTTACCAGCGCTGATCCCCCGCCATGCCTGAGACCCACCCGGGCGCCGTGCGCCGTTCGCTCGACGGCCTCTACGCCCTCGGCGGTGTCCTGGCCGCATTGTGCGTGCTCACCATCCTGGTGCTGATGATCGGCGCCTCGGTGGGGCGCATGGCGAACTGGCGCGTGTCCTGGATCAACGACGTGGTGGCCTGGCTGTGCGCTGCGGCCGCCTTCCTGGGCATGGCCTACAGCTTTCGCAACGGCGACTTCGTACGTGTCACGCTGCTGCTCGAATCGGTCAGCCCCGCCGTGCGGCGCTGGCTGGAGATCGCCTCGCTGGCCGTCGCCTCCGTGGCCATCGCCTACCTGGGCTGGTGGGCGGCGCGTTTCACCTACGACAGCTGGCGCTTCAACGACATCGCCGGCAATATGGTGGCCATCCCGATCTGGATCCCGCAGATGAGCTTCGTGGTGGGTTCCGCCATCCTGGTCATTGCGGTGGTCGACGAATGCGTGGGCGTGCTGCGCGGCGCCAAGCCCAGCTACGTGGCCCGTGTGGAAGAGCGCCACGCGCGCGGCGATTTTTCCGAAGAACTCTAAGGATCTCAGATGGGTCTGCTTGAAATCGGGGCCCTGCTGCTCTTCCTCATGCTGCTGATGCTGGCCGGCGGCGTCTGGATCGCCATGACGCTGGCCATCGTGGGCTGGGTCGGCCAGGCCTTCTTCACCAGCACGCAGCCGGGGATGAACCTGTTCTCCTCCTTCTGGGAGACGGCCGCCAGCTGGGAGCTGGCCGCGCTGCCGCTGTTCATCTGGATGGGCGAGATCCTCTACCGCACCAAACTGTCCGAGCAGATGTTCGACGGCCTCTCGCCCTGGCTCTCGCGCGTGCCCGGCCGCCTCATGCACACCACCGTGCTGGGCTGCGGCATCTTCGGCTCGGTCTCGGGTTCATCGGCGGCCACCTGCGCCACCATCGCCAAGGTGGCCCTGCCCGAACTGGAGCGCCGCGGTTACGACCGCAACATCGCCCTGGGCTCGCTGGCTGCCGCCGGCGGCCTGGGCATCCTGATCCCGCCGTCCATCACCATGGTGGTCTACGCCGTGGCCGCCGACGCCAGCGTGATCCGCCTCTTCCTCGCGGGTTTCCTGCCGGGTTTCCTGCTCATGGGCCTGTTCTCGGGCTACATCGCCTGGTGGAGCCTGCGCAATCCTTCGAAGGTGCCGCCGGCCGAGGCGCCGACCGGCTTCATGGACAAGCTGCGCCGCTCGGGCAGCCTCATCCCCTGCGGCCTGCTCATCGTCTTCATCGTCTGGGTGCTGGTGGCCGGCATCGCCACCGCCACCGAATGCGCGGCCTGGGGCGTGGTGGGCTCGCTGGCCATCGCCGCGGCCAGCCGCACGCTCACCTTGCGCAACTTCTGGGACGGACTGGCCGGCGCCACGCGCGTGAGCTGCATGATCATGTTCATCCTGGCCGGCGCTGCCTTCCTCACCAAGACCATGGCCTTCACAGGCATCCCGCGCGAGCTGGCCGAGTTCGTGCACAGCATGAACCTCTCGGCCTACGGCCTGATCGCGGTGCTGGTGGTGGTCTACCTGATCCTGGGCACCGCGCTGGACGGCATCTCCATGATCGTGCTCACCAGCGCCGTGGTGCTGCCCATGGTGCAGAAGGCCGGCTTCGACCTGGTGTGGTTCGGCATCTTCATCATCATGCTGATCGAGATCGCCGAGATCACGCCGCCCGTGGGCTTCAACCTCTTCGTGCTCCAGAACATGACCGGCGTGGACAGCAACCGCATCGCGCGCGTCACCCTGCCCTTCTTCGCCTGCATGATCGTGGCCATCGTGCTGATCACGGTCTTCCCGGCCATCGTCACCAGCGTGCCGGACTGGCTGATGGGCGTGGAGCGCTGAGCCCCGCCTGCCGCCTGGTCGAGCAGCCCGCTCAGGCGGTCTTCTGCCCGCGCAGGAGTTCGGCGAACTTGTCAGCCGGCATGGCCGGGTAGTACAGCCAGCCCTGGGCCTCCCGCACGCTGAGCCCCAGCAGGATGCTGCGCTGGTTCTCCGTCTCCACCCCCTCGGCCGTGACCGCCAGCCCCAGGGTGCTGGCCATTGCGGCGATCGTGCGGGCGATGGCCATGTCGTTGGGATCGCTGGAAATATCGCGGATGAAACTGCGATCGATCTTGAGCCGGTCCAGCGGCAGGAACTTCAGCATGGACAGGGACGAGAAGCCGGTGCCGAAATCGTCCAGCGCCAGCTGGATGCCCATGGCCCGGAGCCGGTGCAAAGACTGCTGAACGAGTTCACCGCGCTGCAGGGAGGACTCGGTGATCTCGATCTCCAGCATGGTGGGTGAGAGCTTGTGTTTGAGCAGGGAGCGCAGCACGCGTTCGGCAAACCCCTCCTGTTGCAGCTGCTTGGCCGAGACGTTGATCGCCAGGCGCTGGAAATCCAGCCCCTCCTCGACCCAGGCGGCCGCATGCCGGCAGGCCTGCTCCAGCACCCAGTCGCCGATGTCGAGGATCATCCCCGTCTCTTCCGCCACGGGAATGAAACGCTCGGGGCTGACCCGGCCCGAGACCGGATGGTTCCAGCGCAGCAGCGCCTCGGCACCGATGATGCGGCCGTCCCGCATGTCGACCACCGGCTGCCATTGCAACTCCAGCTCATGGAGGCCGATCGCATTGCGCAGGCCCTGCTCCAGCTGCATGCGCTCCAGCGCCCGGTTGGCCAAATTCCTGGAGAAGACGGCGTGGCCGTTGCGTCCATTCTCCTTGGCCTCGTACATGGCGGTATCGGCCGCGCGGATCAGTTCATCGGCGTTGTCCGCGTGCTCCGGAAACAGGGCGATGCCGATGCTGGCGGTTATGCGAACCGTCTGCCCGATGCTGGTCGCAATCGGCTCGGCGACCGCCGACAGCAGCTTGCGGCACAGCGGGGCCGCGGCCTCGGCGGTACGCAAGCCGTCTGCGATCACCAGGAACTCATCGCCCCCCATGCGGATCGCTATATCGTTCTGGCGCAGCGAGGCCTTCAGGCGACGCGTGACCTCGACCAGCAGTTCGTCGCCGATGCTGTGCCCGAGCGTATCGTTGATGGTCTTGAAGCCGTCCAGGTCGATGAAGAGCAGCGCGAAATGGTCGTTGTCGCCCCGGGCGCTCGCCTGGCTGATGTTGTGGCGCAGGCAGATGTCCAGCTGGTGGCGGTTGCCCAGACCCGTCAGGGCGTCATGCAAGGCAATGTGGGACAGCCTGCTCTCGGCGCTGCGCAAGGCCGTGATGTCGCAGAAGGTCAGGACATAGTGCGTGATGTGCCCGGCCGAGTTCATCACCGGTGCGATGTTCTCCCAGGCGGGGAACAGGGAGCCGTCCTGGCGCCGGCACGTCACCTCGATGTGCGGTGCCTCCATGCGCGCGCCCTCGTCCGCCGTCTTGCGGTCGCCTTCGCGGGCCGTGTGCAGGAAATCGTCGGGGCGCTGGCCGATCACCTCCTGCGAAGCCCAGCCGGTCAGCTTCGAGAAGGCCTTGTTGGCCATGCAGACGCGCTGGTCCTGGTCCAGGATCAGGATGCCGTCACCGGCCGATTCGAACACCACCGAAGCCTGGCGCAGATGCGCCTCGGCCTCGACTTTTTCCGTCACGTCGCGCAGGATGCCGATGACCTTGTCTTCGTCCGGAAAATAGCTGGCGTGGATCTCCAGCCAGATGCGCCGCTGGTCCTCCCCGCGCCAGGCCGCGCAGATCTGCACCATGTCGCCGGAGGCCAGCATGCCTTGCAGCCGCTCCTGGATCTCCGGATCCTCCAGATGGGTCAGGAAGTCCGATCGATTGACCGAGAAGCTCTGCGTGGGCGACTGCAGGATGGACTGCAGGAACCCGTCCAGCGCCACCTGCCCCTCACCGCGCTCGATCTCCAGCACCCCCAGCTTGGCCGCGTCCAGCGCTAGGCGGAAGCGCTTCTCGGCCTTGCGGGTCTTCTTCTCCTCCTCGACACGCGAGAGCGCCGCGCGGATGGTCGCGTTCAGCTCGCGCGGCTCGAAGGGCTTGAGCACATACCCATAAGGTGCCGCCTGGATGGCTTTACGCAGGATGTCTTCGCCAGCATAGGCGGTAAGGTAGATCACCGGCAACTGGAAGCGCTGCGTGATGACGCTGGCGGCGCGCGTGCCGTCGCCCCCGCGTCCCAGATTGATGTCCATCAGCACCAGGTCGGGCCGCTCGCGCTCAGCCAGGTCCACGGCCTGCTGCTCGCTGGCGGCGATGCCGGTCACCGCATAGCCCATGGATTCCAGGTTCTGCCGCAGATCGTGCGCCACGATGGACTCGTCTTCGACGATCTGCACACGCACGGGGTTGTCGTGGAGGGACGGGTTCATGGGGACCTCTCAAGCGGAAACGTGAAACGCAGGCGGGTGCCGGCCTCGGTATGCAGCACATAGTCGGCGCCGATCTGCTGCGCCAGCATCTGCACCAGCTGGAAACCCATGGTCTTCGCAGCGGGTGCGTCAAAGCCGGCCGGCAGGCCGACACCATCGTCGGCGACGTCCAGAAAGCCCTGGTCGGCGCCCACCTGTCCGGCCTGGATGCGGATGTGTCCGCGCTCGCGGCCGGCGAAGGCATGCTTGAACGCATTGGTCACGAGTTCATTGACGATCAGCCCGCAGGGGATGGCCCGCTGCAGGTCGATCTTCATACCCTCGTCGGGCACCTGAACCTCGACCTCGACGCCGGTGGTCTCGCCCTGATAGGTCTGCTTGAGCAGCTGCGAAAGATTGCGCAGGTAAGGCCCCAGCTCGAGGTTGGCGAAATTGGTGCCTTCGTACAGCAGCTGGTGCGTCAGGGCGATCACACGCACCCGGCTCTTGCTGTCACGCAGCACTTCACGGGCGGCCTCGCCAGCGCTGCGCGACTGGATGTCCAGCAGGCTCGCGACGATCTGCAGGTTGTTCTTGACCCGGTGGTGCACCTCGTTGAGCAGCAGCGTCTTTTCCTGCAAGGAGGCCTCCATGGCGGCCTGCGCGGCCAGCCGGTCCGTGATGTCCACCACCGTGGCCAGGACCTCGGGCGGAACACGGCCGGGGATGGGGTTGAGCGCCACCTCCACCGGGAACTCGCTGCCGTCCAGGCGCCGCGCCGACAGCTGGCGCCGCGCGGCCATCACGCGCTTGGTGGGCGCGTGCAGGTAGTCGCCCATCACGGCCGTGTGCGTGGAGCGCCGGGCTTCGGGCAGCAGCATGTTGACGTGACGCCCAACCAGCTGGTCGGGGCTGCAGGCAAAGAGTTCGCCCATGCTGCGGTTGGCAAACAGCATGTGGCCACTGGCGTCGACCAGCGTCATGCCCTCGGGCGCCTGGTCGAACAGGCTGCGAAAGCGTGCCTCGCTGGCCATGCGCGACGAGACGTCGATGCCCGAGGGAATGAGGTGCGTGATCTCCCCTTCGTCGTTGCGCAGCGGCGCCATCATGAAATCGATGGTCATGCGCGTGTCGCCGACCATGCGCAGCACGATGTCCTGGCGCACCACCTCGCCCTGCGCCGCGCGCTGCACCGCATCGCGCAGCCAGGCCTGCACCGCCGGGTCGTAATTGCACCAGTAGGTGTCCCAGACCGCAAGGCCCTGCACCTCCTCCAGAGTGATGCCGGCCGCTTCCAGCGGCGCACGGTTGGCCTCCAGCAGCACGCCTTGCGGCGTCAGCACCCCCACAAAGGCATGGATGCTGTCGAGCACACGCCGCACGCGGCTCTCACTCTCCTGCAGGGCATGCAGGGCCTGGTGCTGCAACGTGACGTTGACCGCCTTGACCAGGATGCCGACCACCGCGCCGTCGTCCGACCGGATGGGCAGGTAACTGGCCTCCCACTCCGAGAGGCGACCCGGCAGGCTGGGCACCTCGACCAACACCTTGATCTTCTCGATGGCCTCGCCGCCCAGGACGCGCAGGAGCATAGGGGCCACCTCGATGTACGCAGAGGGCAGCACCTGGGCCACGGTGCGCCCCAGGGCCGCCTCAAGCGGCACGCCGTTGAAGGCGGCCAGGGCCTGGTTCATGCGGCAGTAGCGCAGATCGCGGTCCAGGACCGCCAGGCCCACATCAAGGTCGCTGGCAAACAGCGTGTCGATCACCCCCGAGCAATAGTCATCGATGGTGCTGGCCTTGATCAAAATATCCCCTGAGTTTGGATGCCACAGGATGTGCGGCCCTCGTTTGCCTCAAGGTACACCAGATCAAGGGCTCATATCAATAGCCGCGCTGAGGTCAGGGTATTAGGGTCTGCACACAGGCAGGCCGCAAGCAACGCTTCAGCGTCGCGCGTTAACCGGCCTGCGGCGGCTTGCGCAAGGCGATCGTCACCAGGGCCGAGGCGTCCTGCAGCGCCGTCACGCCGTGTTGGGCACCACCGGCCAGGAACAGCAGCTGCCCGGCTCTTAACACATGGCTGCGGCCGTCGACGCTGACGTCGAGCGTGCCCTCGATGCACTGGATCGTGATCTCGCCGGCCACCTGGTGCGGCGGCAGTGACTTGCCGGCTTGCAGCACCAGCCGCATCACCTCCAGGTCCTGCGCCTTGAACAGCGCCACCGTCTTCGCACCCGCGAGCCGCTCGCCCAGGGGCTGGACGTCGATGGATTGACCGGCGGAGGCATGCGGGAGGGCCATGCAAACGATGATACGCCGCAGGTGCGGGCAGCGATACCCCGTCACCCGGGGGCGATAAACTCCCCCCATGCTGCCCGTCCTCGCCATCTGCCTCGGTGCTTGCGCCGGCGCTCTGCTGCGCTGGCGGCTGGGCCTGTGGCTCAGCACCCCCGGTGCCCTGCTGCCCTGGGGCACGCTCACGGCCAACCTGGTCGGCGGCTACCTCATCGGCGTGTGTGTGGCCGTGTTCCAGGCCCTGCCGCAGTTGGACCCGGCCTGGCGCCTCATGCTCGTCACCGGCTTCCTGGGCGCGCTCACCACCTTCTCCAGCTTCTCGGCCGAGGTGGTGTCCATGCTGCAGCAGGCACGTTATGCGCTGGCCCTGGGCACCGCCGGGCTGCACCTGCTGGGCTCGCTGGTCCTCACCATCGCCGGCATCAAGAGCGTGGAACTGATCCTCGCGCGCTAGGCAGCGCGATCAGCATTCAGGGGGGCGGATTGACGCCGCAGGCATGCGTCGGGCTGTCGCAGACGGAAATGCCCAGACAAAATCCCATCAAGCGGTTGCCTGGGCATTCGAGCTGCAAGAATCCCATGCAGGTCGTGCTGCAGGTCGTCGTGCCCGCAGGCGGCGGAAAAGGTCGCGACGACAGCCAACCCCCGATGAATCCGAGCACGGCAAAGATGGACACGATGACCGCCACGATGACAATGGCGAAGGCACCTCCGGACGAGCCTTCATCCGCGTCGTCGCGCGGATCTTCATCAGGATCAGCTTCTGGTTTCGGCATGATGCGCCCCTTTTCTTGTGGTGATCAGGGACCGTTGCGGGTGTAGCAGCCATCCAGCGGGCCAGACGGCGGCGGCCCCACGTTGGGGTTGACGTGGTTGCGGCAATCGGCGGAAAACACCCTCTTGTCGAGACCGGCGCAGCGGGGCGTATTGCCGCCGATGGAAGATTCGCAGCAGAAGAATCCCTGGCTGTCGCAGGCCAGAACGGCGGTCGGATGCTGGTCGATGACACCACTCGCGCAGCCCGGGTTGCCCGCGAAGCTGAAGCCGGGTATCACGCGCGGGCCAGGACAGACCTGGGACTGGACGGCGGAGTTGTCCGGCTCGAAACGAGCATTGACTTGCACCGGTGCCCCATTGAGCGTGACGGAACACCCCGAGCGGTTCCCCGCGCAATTGCAGATGCTGGGTTGCGGGCAATTGCTGGTCCACCCGATGAAGCGGGAACCGGGGGAAGGCTGTGCGGTCAGGGTGTAGCTCTGGCTCTGCCCCAGCGTGACGCTGCAGTCACTGCCGCAATTGATCGCTGCCGGCGTGCTGCCGATGCGCCCGCTGCCGCCGCCTTCGCTCGCCACACCCAGCCGGTAGACGCGTTGTGCTCCCAGCGCAATGATCAGCGGCGCACTCTCGAAGTCCGGCGACCCCACGGGGATGCGGGTGTTCGCGGTGATGTTGGACACCGCCAGCGTGTAGGACAGGCTACCCACCCGGCTCACGGGCGGCCGGATGATCAGATGCCAGCGGGCCGGTCGGGGGTTGGGGTTGATGTCCACGATGCGGTAGAAGCCGCCGACCGAGGGATCGGTACCGGACGGTATGGCCTCGAAGCGCGGCAGCTCGGCGCCATCGAGTCGCACACGCAGGCTGCTCGGATAGGGCACGTCCAGATACAGCTGGAACTCCCCCGTGGAAGGGGCCACCGGCAGGATCTCGAAGGTTCCGTTGCTGGGGTCGCGCCCCACGTTCACGATGCCCCCGCCACGCTGCAGGACCGCCAGCACATTGAGCCCGGAGGGCGTCTGCGCGGCAGGCGCCGTGTCCAGTGTCGGACAGCCCGCGAGCAGGAACAGCAGAAACAAGGATACGAGTTTGATCAACCCATGCATGGTTTTCTCCCTGAAGTTGCAACGACTGCGCCGTGCGCCTGACTGCTTTTTTGTTCTGAGCCAGAGATATACCGCATGCCTTTCTGAAAGTACAGAAAGTTCCATTTGCGCTTACAAATTCGACTCGAAATCCCCCTTCGGATCGTCCCGCCAGCGCCCACCTGCGGTCATGCGCGGTGTCAGGGTACTGATTGATGAGTGGCTATCCCGGCGCACGCGGTACCATTCGCAGGCTGGCACCGGACACTGGCCGCGTGGCCTGCGGGGGCGAGCACTCGATCGGCACCCCAGGAGTGCAACTTTGAAGAACGATTCCAAGCCCCTGCCAACGAACGGCCGCGTCTACCTCGTGGGCGCCGGCCCCGGCGACCCCGAACTGCTGACCCTGCGCGCCGCGCGCCTGCTGGCCAGCGCCGACGTGCTGGTCTACGACAACCTCGTCTCCGATGGCGTGCTGGCGCTGGCCAACCCGGCTGCGCAGCGCATCTATGCCGGCAAGCGCCGCAACGAACACACCCTGCGCCAGGAGCAGATCAACGCCCTGCTGGTGCAGCTGGCGCAGGAAGGCAAGCAGGTGGTGCGCCTCAAGGGCGGCGACCCCTTCATCTTCGGCCGCGGCGGCGAGGAGATGCAGAAGCTGGCCGAGCACGGCGTGCCCTTCGAGGTGGTGCCCGGCATCACGGCCGCCAGCGGCGTGGCCTGTTACGCCGGCATCCCGCTCACCCACCGCGACCACGCGCAGAGCTGCCTCTTCGTCACCGGCCACCTCAGGGACGGCAACCCCGAGCTGGACTGGGCCGCGCTGGTGCGCCCGCAACAGACGGTGGTGATCTACATGGGCCTGAGTGCCCTGCCCGAGATCTGCCTGCAGCTGATCGCCCACGGCGCGCCGGCCACGCGCCCCATCGCCATCGTGCAACACGGCACCCTGGCCACGCAGCGTGTGCTCACCGGCACCCTGGCGGATCTGCCAGCCAAGGTCGCCCCCAGCGGCTTCTCGTCGCCCAGCCTGCTCATCGTCGGCGACGTCGTGCAGCTGCACGGCACGCTGGACTGGTTCGAACCCCATAGCGGCGCACAGACGCGCCTGACCCACGACGAGGCCGCCCAGTTGCCGCCCCTGTCGCCCACCGTTTCCAGGAGACCTTCATGAGCGACGCGCTCGACTACCTCGTCCAGGCCCGCCCCGAGGCCATGGGCCACTACTTCAGCTTCCTCAAGGACGCCGGCAAGCACCTGGACCCGAAGACCCGCAATCTCATCTCCGTCATCACCAAGGTCGATGCGCAGACCGAGCGCGGTTTTCGCCAGTACCTCAAGCGCGCGCTGAAAGAAGGCTGCACGCCCCTGGAGATCATCGACGCGCTGCTCATGGCCTTCCCCACCCTGGGCCTGACCAAGATCGTCTGGGCCACCGACATCATCCTCGCCATGCAGTTGCCGGGCTTTGCGCCCGAGGCCCTGCACGGCGCGCAGCCGCGGTGGCACGACATCATGGCCGCCACCGACCTCGATGACGGCGAAGTCAAGCGCATGGACTGCGAGGGCCGCGGCCTCTTCGTCTACCGCGAAGGCCAGAGCTACAAGGTCTACGACAGCCTGTGCCCGCACCAGGGCACCGACATCCCGCAACTCGCGCTGCAGGGCCTCACCCTCACCTGCCCCAAGCACGAATGGGCCTTCGACGTGAAAAGCGGCGCCTGCATCAAGAACGGCAAGACCCCGCTGACGCCCATCGAATCGAAAGTGGAAGTGGGCCGGCTGATGGCTCGCTGGTGAGCCCCCGCCTCAACCGCCGCCGCGCTGGGTGTAGAGGTCGAAGCGTTTCATGAAAGCGTAACGCTGCGCCTCGCCCACGCCGCTGAAGGCAAAACGCAAGGCCAGGCGCGGCAGGCGCATCAGGGCGATGACCCGCGGCGGCTCTACCCGCCAGTCCAGTTGCAGTTCTCCAGCGCCAAGGGTGACGCGGGCCGAGGCACCCCGCACCTCATGGGCGTGCTCGCCCACGGCACGCGGCAGCCATGCCAGCCACTCGGCCTCGGTGCAGGCCATGTCGCGCTCGAAACGCTCGGGGTAGAAGGATTGCACGGCGCCGGCTCGCGCGTCTCAGCCGCCGGCAATCGGCGGCCAGATGGCCAGCACGTCGTCTTCGACCAGCGCCCGCGTGGCCCGCTGCTCCGGCGCAATGTAGACGCCGTTGACCAGCACCAGGTGCACCAGCTTGGGCGGCAGGCCATAGGGTTCGATCACCTGCGTGATGGTGGCGCCGGGGGCCACGTCCACCGCGATCTGGTTGTCGCCGCGCGCCTGCGGCGGCAGGTAGTCGGTCAGCGAGGCAAAGAGCTTGAAGGTGATCTTCATCACCGCCAATTATCGATCGTCATGCACGCCGACGCGCATCGTCCGCCCCGCTCCAGTGGCCCTGCGCCTGCGCACAAGCCAGGTAGGCCGGCACCAGCTGCGTGGGGTCCTTGAGCAGCGCGTCCTTCCAGCCGCCCAGCTTCACCTGGCCTTCGACCAGACCGCGCATCACACCCACGTGCTCGGTCCAGCCCACGCTGTTGCAACCCACCAGCACATCGCCCTGGAACTGCAGGCTCAGATGGCGCCAGGCCGGCGCATCGGTCAGCTCGGCGTGCTGGCCACCGGGTGCGCCTTGCCAGTTGCCGAAGCTCGTGGAGATCAGGCCCAGGGTGTCCAGCACGTTGATCTGCGTCACGCCGCGCAGCACGGCACGCTTGCCCGGCCTGTTCTGCAGCGCCATGTTCAGCGCCGCCACCCGCGCCTGCTCGGCCGCATTGGGCTGGATGGCGCTGACGATGGGCTTGCCGCTGACCTTGTCAAAGGCCTCGGCGCAGTCGCCCGCGGCGTAGATGCCCGGCACATTGCTCTGCATGTGCTCGTCGGTCAGCACGCCCTGCAGGCATTTCAGGCCTGATGTCTCCAGGAAGCCGATGGCGGGTTTCACACCGGTGGCACTGATGACCAGGTCCACATTGAGCGTCTTGCCGTTGGACAGTTTCACGTCCAGCGTCTGGTCCTTGCCCTGCGTGATGGACTCCACCTTGGTGCCGGTAAACACCGTCACGCCCTTGGACTCCACCCACTGCTTGATCATGCCGCCAGCGGCCGGGCCCATCATGCGCGGCACCATGCGGTCGCCCATCTCCACCACGGTCAGCGCCACACCGCGTGCGGCCAGCGCTTCCAGGATGATGCAGCCGATGAAACCCGCGCCCATCTGCAGCACACGCGCGCCCTTGGCCGCACGCGCCTGGATGGCGCGCGCATCGGCCAGCGTCCAGCAGCTCTCCACGCCGGGCAGGTCGATGCCGGGAATGGGCGCGCTCACCGGGTTGGAGCCGGTGGCGATCAGCAGCGTGTCGAAGGCCAGGGTCTGCCCGTTGTCCAGCGTGACCTGCTTCACCTTGACATCGACCTTCGTCGCCCGGGCCTGCACGGCCTCGATGCGCAGGTCGCTGTAGTGGCGCGCGCCCTTGCGCAGCAAGGTTCCCTCTTCGCCGATGTTGCCCATCAGCAGATAGGGAATGGCCATGCGCGAGTACGGCGCCTCGCGCTCCTCCCCTACCAGGGTGATGCGGTCATCCGGCGCCTGCCGGCGCAAGGTCTCGGCCGCGATCACGCCGGCCGGACCGGCGCCCAGGATCACGTGGTGCATGACTCAGAGCCCCAGACGCTTCTTGGTCGCGGGCGTGGGCCGGCCTTCGGTGTCCCAGCCGCGCACCTCGTAGTACTTGGGCAGCATCTTGGCCAGCTCGTTGACCTTGCCCTTGGCCGGGCCGGTCTTGGCGGGCTCGGTCAGCAGGCGCTTCGGCAAAGAGTCGTCCGCCTTGGTCAGGCCGGCGCGGTTGTTGAACTCGCGCTCCATGTTCCAGATGCGCTCGCCGATCTTCTCCAGCTCCTCGGTCGTGTACTGCTCGCCAATCGCACCCTGCAACTGCGGCGCCAGGTCGGCCAGCCCCCAGGCAAAAGTGGTGAACACGCACAGGCCCGACGAGTCGAAAGCCGCAGTCGCGTCCTGGAAGGCCTTCACCAGCTCGGGCTTGCCCTCGTGCGCCAACGGATCGGTCTTGACCGGAATGCCCAGCACTTCCGAGGCGATGGTGTACCCCCGCAGGTGGCAGCCACCGCGGTTGCTGGTGGCGTAGGCCAGGCCGATGCCCTGGATGCCGCGCCCGTCGTAGGCCGGGAACTCCTGGCCCTTGGAGGTCATGGACAGCTCGGGGTGGCCGTACTTGGCGGTCAGGCGCTTGCTGCCCTGGCCGATCTCCTTGCCGAAGCCGCGGCCGTGCACCGTCTCGTCCACCAGGAAGGCCAGCGCCTTGGCCGAGCCGAAGGGCGCCTCGATGCCGATCTGCTCCTTGGTCAGGACGCCTTTTTCATACAGCTCCATCACCGCGCCCACGGTGGCGCCGAAGCTGATGGGGTCGATGCCTTCCTCGTTGCAGATCATGGTGGCGTACTGCAGGCACTCCAGGTCGTTCACGCCGTTGGCCGCGCCCAGCGCCCAGGCCGCTTCGTACTCCAGGCCGCCGGAGGCGCCCCAGTACTGTGGCTTGTTGGCCACCGTGAAGTGGCCCTCGTCCATCTTGCTGATGCGCCCGCAGGCGATGGTGCAGCCGAAGCAGGCCTGGTTGGTCACCAGCTGCTTCTTGCCGTCGGTCTTGCGCGGCGTGGCCATGGCCTCGGCCGAGATGTCCTTGGCGCCTTCGAACTGCACGTCCTGGTGGTTGCGCGTGGGCAGCGCGCCCACCTCGTTGATCACGTTCATCAGCACCTGGGTGCCGTAGGCCGGCAGGCCCTGGCCGGTGACCGCGTTGTCCTTGAGGATCTGCTTCTTCTCCTTCACGGCCTTCATGAAGGCCTTGGGGTCGCGGATATTGCCCACGCCCTTGGTGCCGCGCACGGCAATCGCCTTCAGGTTCTTGCTGCCCATCACCGTGCCCACGCCCGAGCGGCCAGCCGCGCGGTGCAGGTCGTTCACCACGGCAGCGAACAGCACGCCGTTTTCACCGGCCTTGCCGATGCTGGAGACGCGCAGCAGCGGGTCCTGCAGGCTCTTTTTGAGCGCCTCCTCGGTCTTCCAGACGCTCTGGCCCCAGAGGTGGCCGGCGTCACGCAACTCGGCCACGTCGTCGTTCACATACAGGTAGACCGGCTTCGGGCTCTTGCCTTCGAAGATCACCATGTCCCAGCCAGCCATCTTGAACTCGGCGCCCCAGTAGCCGCCCGAGTTGGAGCAGGCGATGGCGCCCGTCAGCGGGCTCTTGGTGATGACGGTGTAGCGCCCGCCCGTGGAGGCCATGGTGCCGGTCAGCGGGCCGGTGGCCCAGATGATCTTGTTGGCCGGCGAGAGCGGGTCGACCTTGGCGTCCACCTCTTCCACCAGGTATTTGGAGCCCAGGCCGCGCGAGCCCAGGTAGGCGTGCGCCCAGTCCATGTTCAGCGGCTCCGACTTCACGGTGCCCTTCGTCAGATCGACGCGGAGAATTTTTCCTGCCCAAGACATGATGTTTCTCCTTAAGTCGCAGAGGGTTGGTTGCCGAGCTTGTTGGCCCACTGTTCCATCTTGCCCAGGCCGGTCCAGTTGGCGTCGATGAAGGTGATGGCCCCGGTCGGGCAGGCGTCGGCACAGGCCGGCTCGCCGCCGCACAGGTCGCATTTCTGCACCTTGCCGGTTTCCTGCACGTAGTTGATGGTGCCGAAGGGGCAGGCGATGGTGCAGACCTTGCAGCCCACGCAGGTCGAGTCGTTCACCACCTTGGCGCCGGTCTCCTTGTTGACCGTGATGGCCTCCACCGGGCAGGCGTGCAGGCACCAGGCCTCGTCGCACTGGGTGCAGGTGTAGGGCACTTTCTTGCCGGTGTGGTGGAAGTCGAATACCTTGATACGCGACTTGGCGGTGGCGAAGGTGCCGTAGTTCTCGAAGGAACAGGCCATTTCGCACTGCAGACAGCCGGTGCACTTGTCTGCGTTGATGTGCAACACCTTTTGCATGGAGCTCTCCTGGGGTTCGTGCCGCGGCACTTTGCCTATGAATCGTTGTGCATAGGCATTCTTGAATTGCGGCCTCCCGGAGTGACTAGGGAGAACCCTAGTCGGCTATGGCGTCGGCGAGCTTTATTCTCAAAATGCAACACCGCCCCAAGAATGCCAAACGCTGGCATGATGCGCGTCAGGCACGAACCGCCACCGCATACCGCCATGCATGCCACGCCCGCTCCCCAACCCGTCTCCCGCCTCGCGCGCATCGCGCAGGCTCGCCAGCTCGCCCTGCAGGAAGCTGCGCCGCTGGCCGGCGGCCTGGTCGAACCCTGGATCGCGCAGAGCTGGCAGCGCTGCCTGGCCCGCGGCCTGCGCCCGCAGGAGCGCGTGAACTTCGAGGCCGTCTCGGCCGCCGTCATGCGCCAGGCCTCGGAGGCCAACCACAAGCTCATGCAGGCCGCGCGCCCCATCCTCAAGCAGCTCGGCGGCGCCCTGGCCGACACGCGCTACTTCGCCATCCTCACCAACCATGAAGGTGTGGTGATCGACACCGACGGCCCCGTCGACCGCAGCGACCGCCGTGCCGCCCTCATCACCCGCGTCGGCGTGAACCTCTCCGAAAACAGCGTGGGCACCACGGCCATCGGCGCGGCGCTGCGCGAGCTGCAGCCGGTCTGGCTGCACCGCGGCGAACACTTCTTCCAGGACACCTCGGTCTACAGCTGCGCCGGCTCGCCCCTGTTCGGCCCCGACGGCCGCTGCGTCGGCATGCTCGACCTCACCGGCATCGAAGCCGCCGAGCGCCCCGAGTTGCGCCACCTGGCCACGCACGCCGCGCGCCGCATCGAAAACGCGCTGCTGCTGCAGCGCCCGCATCGCCTCCTGTTGCGCATGAACTGGCCCGGCATGCCGCTGGGCGACGACGCCGACGGCCTGCTGGCACTGGACGCCGACGGCCTGGTGTGCGCCAGCAACCGCGCGGCGCGCCAGCTGCTGCCCCCGCTGGCCGGCAACCAGCACAACGAGCTGCACAGCCGCGACCTCTTCGCCCTGCCCTGGGAAATGCTGTTCGACGCCGCACGCCAGGGCCAGCCGGTGGAAGTGCCGCTATGGTCCGGCCTGCGCCTGCAGGCGCGTGCCGAACTGGTGGGCCGCGCCGCCGGCCCCACCATGGCGCTGCGCATGGCCGGCACGCCGGCCACCACCCTGCCGCTGCGCGACGTGGAAACCAGCCTGATCCGCAAGGCCGTGGAAGAAGCCCGCGGCAACGTGGCCCAGGCCGCGCGCAACCTGGGCATCAGCCGCGCCACGGTCTATCGCAAGCTCGGCACCGGCAAGCGCGACTGAACGCCCCCTCGGTCTGGCCTGCACCACCACCCCATCGCCTGGCCGGTCCAGGCGCCCCGAACACCCTGCCGGACATCCCCCACGCGGCTCCCAGAGCTGCCCTTCCTCCCACCGGGCAGCACAACAGCGATGACCCCAACCACTACCCCCGGCGTGCCGCTGGACCCGCTCGCCGAACGCGCCCTGATCGCCGAAACGCTGATCGCCAGCGCCGCACGGCTGATGGCCGTGCGCGATGAACTCGAACTGGTACGCGGTGTCTGTGTCGCCATGTGCGGCGCCAGCCAGCACATCCGCCTGGCATGGACCTGGTTCGGCGACGAAAAATCCGACGTCATCCAGCCCCAGGCCTACGCCGGCGTGGCCAGCGACTATGCCGCGCGCACCCTCATCCGGCGCAGCCGTCTGACCGAGCCCGGCCCGGTCTTTCGCACCCTGGGCGGCAAGGCCCCGGAGCAGTTCCCCGTCTCCCTGGACTCGCCCTACGGGCCCTGGCGCGAGCTGGCACAGGCGCATGGCGTGCGCAGCGTGATGGCGGTGCCACTGAAATCAACGCTGTCCGGCATGGGCGGGCTGTTCGTCATCTACGCCGACCACGAAGACTACTTCCACGAAGTCGGCGAAAGCCTCTTCACCGCGCTGGGTGAGCTGTTTTCATCTGTGCTGACCTCGCTGGCCGAACGCACCACCCTGGAACAGGCCGTCAACCACGACGCGCTCACCGGCGTGCTGAACCGGCATGCCCTGCCCATCATCGAGCGCCGCCTGCTGCGTCGCACCCCATCGGACCCGCTGTCCTTCCTGCTGATGGTCGACGTCGACCACTTCAAGGCCGTCAACGACAAGCTGGGTCACGCGGTGGGCGACCAGGTGCTGCACAAGGTGGCCACGGCACTGCGCGGCGTGCTGCGCCCGGACGACAGCGTCATGCGCTGGGGCGGCGAGGAGTTTCTGGTCTGCCTGCCCGGCACGCAGCACGAGGACGCCCTGCTGGTCGCCGAAAAATTGCGCCGCGCCGTGGCCGAGCTCGCGGGGCCGGCGCCGGTCACCGTCTCGATCGGCGTGGCGGAAGTCATGGCCGGGCGCGCCCTGGCCGCCTCCATCGACATCGCCGACCAGGCCATGCTGCAGGCCAAGGGCGCCGGGCGCAACCGCATCGTCTACCGGGACTGAGCCCGGGCACTGCGTCGCCGCGCCGGGCCGCAGTTGACAAGACCGGGCTTCGGTGCCACAACCGCAGATCGACGGACGTGCGTGGCGCACGGGCACCCCTGGCCACACGTCAGCCTCGAGGAGGTGGACCATGTTCTCCGAATACGGCTATTACATGGGCGGCATGCACAGCTTCTGGTGGTTCATCTGGCTGGTGCTGATTCTGGTGGTCTGGTTCACAGTGCTCAGCCCCGGGAAACGCGCCCGGCGCCGGGACCGCGAAACACCGCATGAGATCCTGCGCCGGCGCCTAGCCAGCGGAGAGATCACGCCCGAAGCCTATGAACAGGCCAAGGCCCTGCTCGACCGCGACCAGCCTGGAAGCTGACACCCCCGGCCGCCACTGCCATGAACCAGCCGCACGATCACACGCATCACCATCCCCCGGCCACCACGCCGGCCGCGCCGGTGGTGCCCCCGGCAGCAGGCACCGTCTACACCTGCCCCATGCACCCGGAGATCCGGCAGGACCACCCGGGCACCTGTCCCAAGTGCGGCATGACGCTCGAACCCGTCATGCCCACGCTGGAGGAAGACGACAACCCCGAGCTGCGCGATTTCCAGCACCGCTTCTGGTGGACGCTGCCCCTCACCGTGGTGGTTACCCTGCTGGCCATGGCCGGCCACACACTGGCCCTTTTCAGCGCCGCCACCCAGACCTGGGTGGAGTTCGTCCTCTCGCTGCCCATCGTGCTGTGGGCGGGCTGGCCTTTCTTCGTGCGCGGCTGGCAGTCGGTGGTGAACCGCAGCCCGAACATGTGGACCCTCATCAGCCTGGGCACCGGCTCCGCCTTTGTCTACAGCGTGCTGGCCACCGTCGCGCCGCAGAGTTTCCCGGACAGCTTCGTCTCCATGGGCCGTGTGGGCGTCTATTTCGAGGCCGCGGCCGTCATCATCTCGCTCACCCTGCTGGGCCAGGTGCTCGAACTCAAGGCGCGCTCGCAGACCTCGGCTGCCATCAAGTCCCTGCTGGGCCTGGCGCCCAAGACGGCCCGGCGCATCCGCAACGACGGCACGGAAGAAGACGTGCCGCTGGCGCATGTCCACGTCGGGGACCTGCTGCGCATCCGCCCGGGCGAGAAGGTGCCGGTCGACGGCACCGTGACCGAAGGCCGCAGCGCGGTGGACGAATCCATGCTCACCGGCGAGCCGCTGCCCGTCACCAAACGCGCTGGCGACAAGGTCATCGGCGCCACCATGAACACCAGCGGCGCGCTGGTCATGCGCTCGGAGCGCGTGGGCTCGGCCACCATGCTGGCGCAGATCGTGCAGATGGTGGCCCAGGCGCAGCGCTCGCGCGCGCCCATGCAGCGCCTGGCCGACGTCGTGGCCGGTTATTTCGTGCTGGTCGTCGTCGCCATCGCCGTGCTGACCCTGCTGGCCTGGGGCCTGTGGGGGCCCGAGCCAAGCTGGGTCTACGGTTTGATCAACGCAGTGGCGGTGCTCATCATCGCCTGCCCCTGCGCGCTGGGTCTGGCCACGCCCATGTCCATCATGGTCGCCACCGGCCGGGGCGCCACGCACGGCGTGCTGTTCCGCGATGCGGCGGCCATCGAGAAGTTCTGCCAGATCGACACGCTGATCATCGACAAGACCGGCACCCTGACCGAAGGCCGCCCGGCCTTCGAGCAGACCATCGCCGCCCCGGGGTTCACCGACGACGAGGTGCTGCGCCTGGCCGCCAGCCTGGACCAGGGCAGTGAACACCCGCTGGCCGCCGCCATCGTGCAGGCCGCGCGCACGCGTGGCCTGGCGCTGGACAGCCCCGAACAGTTCGAATCCAGCTCGGGCATCGGCGTGCGCGGCACGGTGGGCAAGCGTGCCCTCGTCCTGGGCAACACCGCGCTGATGCAACAGGCCGGCGTTGTCGTGAACACGCTGAGCACTCAGGCCGAAAACCTGCGCACCGAAGGCGCCAGCGTGATGTACCTCGCAGTGGACGGCCAGCTCGCCGGCCTGCTGGCGGTGTCCGACCCCATCAAGCCCAGCACACCCGAGGCCCTGTCCACGCTCAAGGCCGCGGGCCTGCGCATCGTCATGGCCACCGGCGACGGGCTCACCACGGCGCGGGCCGTGGGCTTGAAGCTCGGCATCGATGAAGTGCACGGCGAAGTGAAGCCTGCCGACAAGCTGGCCCTGGTCGAGCGGCTTCAGCGCGAAGGACGTGTGGTGGCCATGGCGGGCGACGGCATCAACGACGCACCCGCACTCGCCAAGGCCGACGTGGGCGTGGCCATGGGCACCGGCACCGATGTGGCCATGAACAGCGCCCAGGTCACCCTGGTCAAGGGCGATCTGCGCGGTATCGCGGTGGCGCGCCTGCTCTCGGTCGACACCGTGCGCAACATGAAGCAGAACCTGATGTTCGCGTTCCTCTACAACGCGCTGGGCATTCCGCTCGCGGCGGGCTTGCTGTATCCGTTCACCGGCTGGCTGCTCTCGCCCATGGTGGCCGCCCTGGCCATGAGCCTGAGCTCCGCCTCGGTCATAGGCAACGCCCTGCGCCTGAGCCGTCGCTAGGGCGCCTTCAGAACACCACCGGCTTGCGCCTGACCGCGTAGCTCAGCAGCAACTGGGCCACACCGCCCATCAGCGAAAAACCCATCATCAGCAGGCCCAGGTTCACCGGGCCCTCGTGGTCGAGCAGGCCCACCACATAACTGCCGAAGGCGCCCATCACCTGCTGCGAAGCGCCGGCCACGGCTGCGGCGGCACCGGCCAGCGCGGGGATCAGGCCCACCGACCCCGAGATGGCAGGCGGCGCAATCAGGCCGTGGCCCAGGCCCAGCAGCGTCAGCGGCAGCGCAAAGGCCCAAGGGGTGTGCAAGCCGCCCCAGGCCAGCAGCAGCATGAGCCACAGCCCGGCCTGCACCGCGAAGAAGCCCAGCCCCATGAGGCGGCGGTCGCCCATGTGGTGCACCAGGCGGCTGGTCAGCATGTTGCCGAAGATGTAGGGGATGGGCACGGCCATGATGTACCAGCCCATGCGGTCCGGCGGCACGCCGTAGTGCGTGAGCACGATGGGCGCGCCCGAGAGGAAGCAGTAGAACGCCGAGGTGAGCATCGCCATGATGAGCACGTAGCTCAGGAAGGTCGGCTCGCGCAGCAGCCGACCGTAGGCACTGAACAGCGCGGTCAGCCAGTGGGTGGCGTTCGCATGGACCGGCTTGCGCGTTGGCAGGCCGCGCCAGGCCGCCAGCAGCGCCAGCGCTGCCAGCGCCGCCGTGATCCAGAAATTGGCCTGCCAGCCCAGCACCACGTGCACCTGGCCGCCCAGCAGCGTGGCCAGCGGCGGGCAGGTGCCCATGGCCATGCCCACGTAGGCCATCATGCGCGTGCGCTCGCGGCCGCTGAAAAAATCCTGCACCATGGCCCGCCCCACGGACATGCCCGCCGCGCCGCCTGCCCCCTGGAGCACACGCCCCAGCACCAGCACCGCCAGATTGGGCGCCAGCGCCGCGATCACCGAGCCCAGCAGGACCAGCGCCATGCCGCCCAGCAGCAGGGGCTTGCGCCCGATGCGGTCCGACCAGGGGCCGTAGACCAGCTGCAGGCCGCCAAAGGCCGCCACATAGGCGCTGAAGGTCAGCTGCACGCTGGCCTGGCTGGCACCGAATTCCGTGGCCCAGGTCGGCATCGATGGCAGGCAGAGGGTCATGGCCACGACACCGAAGGTGATCTGCAGCAGCAGCGTGGCCATCAGCCAGCCACCGGGATGCGCCGGGGCGGCAACGGCAGGGTCACGGGAATGGGAAGTCATGGGTGGCGGTCTGTGGGGGAAGAAGGGACACGGTTGCCACATTGGCAACAAACCAGTGTAGCCACGCCCGGGCCCGCGCGCCCGGCACGTGCGCACTATCAGCTAGAGCAAGACGTCATGGCAAGCGGGTGACGCCGCGCCACCGAACCTTGCCCAGGATCATGGAAAGCCGCGCGCAGCTGGCCCACAATCCGGCATGTTTAGGCGGACTGCACCATGAACCCATCCACACCCCGGCGCTACGACTGGCTGAGCCAGTTCTTCCATTGGGCCACGGCCCTGGCCGTGGTCGCGGCCTACGTCGTCGAGCCCCACGGCTTCAAGCGGCTGCTGCGCCAGGGCCTGGACCCGGCGGCCAGCAGCAGCGTGCTCTGGCACGAATCGCTCGGCATCCTCGTGCTGGTGCTGACACTGCTGCGCCTGCTCTGGCTGGCCGTTCGACCGGCCCCACCGCAACTCGAGATGGCTGGCTGGACGCAGCGGGCCGCGCGACTGACGCACCTCGCGCTGTGGGGGCTGGTGCTGCTCACACCCCTGGCGGCCCTGCTCACGCTGGCCGGCAAGGACGCCCCGCTCACCCTGCTCGGCGGCCTGCGGCTGCAGGAGCTGCCCTGGATCGCCCACTCCGCGCTCTCGCGCCTGCTCGACTGGGGCGACGTGCATGAGGTCCTGGGCAACACCCTGCTGCTCGTCGCCGGCGCGCATGCGGCGGCCGCCCTGTATCACCAGTTCGTGCTCGGGGACGGCGTGCTCACGGCCATGCTGCCGGGCAGGCGGCGCGGCTGAGCGCACGCAGCACGACCCCATGAAAAAAGGGAGGCCACGGCCTCCCTTGGGTTTTTGCGCAGGGCGCTGCTGCGTTCAGATCAGCCCTTCAGCCTTCATCGCCGCCTGCACGCCTGGTCGGGCGGCCACGCGGGCCATGTAGGCCACCAGGTTGGGCAGGCCGCTGATGTCGATGGCCACGCGCTTGGCCCAGCCCGTCACCGTGAACAGGTAGGCGTCGGCCACGCTAAAGTCATGGCCCATCAAATAGTCCTTGCCGGCCAGCTGCTCGTTCACGTACTTCAGGCGGCGTTCGATGTTGCCGCGGCAGAAATCCTTCCACTCCTGCGGGGCGGCCGGGTTGAACAGCGGGCTGAAAGTCTTGTGCAGCTCGGTGCCGATGAAGGTCAGCCAGCCCTGCATGCGGTAGCGCTCCACCGTGCCGTTGGCCGGAGCCAGCTTCTTGACGGGCTGGCTGTCGGCCAGGTACTGCACGATGGCCGGGCCTTCGGTCAGCACTTCGCCGGAATCCAGCTGCAGCGCCGGCACATAGCCCTTGGGGTTGATGGCCAGGTAATCACCGCCCGAGGCCGTCTTCTTGTCCTTGAGGTCCACCACCTCGGTGTCGTACTTCAGGCCCAGTTCTTCGAGCACGATGTGGGGAGAGAGGGAACAGGCGCCGGGTTTGATGAAGAGTTTCATGGTGTGGGTCTCGGGATGAAGGTTGGTTCGCCCGCCAGCGGCGGGAAAGGCGGCGTCAGTTTACGCAATCCACGCCAACTTTGCGCGCGCCGGGCTTATCCACCCCGCCCCTCACTCGCGCGGAGCCCGCAGCTGGTGAAACGCCATGCAGGCCAAAGCCTGCAGGCCAGCGTCGTCACCCTGCTCCAGCCTCTGCTGCAAAGCCCGCCACTGCTGCGTATCGCCGCACCGCTGCAGATAGGTGGTGATGCCGGCCATGGCCCCGGGCACGCCCGTGGCCAACCAGGGCAGCGCCAACTGCAGGTCATGCAGCAAGGGCAGCAGCCCTTCGGAAGGTGGCTCGTCCAGCACGCTGCGGATGGAGCTCTGGACCTAGCTCTTGCTTGTCATGTCTGCCTCGCTTTTCAGCGACGCGCCTAGGGAAAGGGCACGTCTAACGAGGCGCAGTGTCAATCTCGAATCAACCTTGGGGCAAATTGATTCGTGACATGTGGGGATTTAGTTTGATGATGTATGCAACGCCGTGCATAGACAAGATGTAGGAAACAGCATTGATTCAGAAGCAATGCAAGGAAACCTCTACTCGGCCCGCGCCTACAACCATTTTTCTAACTCCAAAACAGATAAACATTCATCATTTCCACTTTGCTGAGTAGCCCCCTGCTGTGCCACGCCAACCAAACGAAATTGAGCGTCGACAAATGGTCCGCCGCTATTGCCTTGACGAATCAATGTAGAAATTTCGAACCTAGCCAATGCAGATCGGTTGTACAGACTTTGTACGTTCGCAGTAACTTGATTTGCAACACGCCCAGGAGACCAATTCGGATAGCCAATCAAGAATCCACGAGTATTGCGCTTAAGAGGTGCCTCGATTGCGACAAAGTGTCTATGAGCTAGAGAACCGCCAGCGATCTGCAGAACTGCCAGATCTCGTGGCGCATCACGACGAACAATCGTTACCGGCCACGAGAGACCAGTTGCAGGATTTACAGCCCTCAGTGTCAATCCGTGGACATCCGAAGACTGACAATTAACAGAGACACTGGCTCCGGCATACTGTCCCTCCCAATTGAACACGTGATCGCAAGTAATTAGTTGATCTGCTTTCTTATATGCAAAGGCCGTGCCTTGACCGCCAACCATTTCAGAAGCAGATGCCCCCGGCGGGCAATAGTCGCCAGACCATTCAATGACAAATACCGCCCTCTCGGCGTCAACCGCATTTCGAACAATCTTTTCAACAGGAAGAGAAGAAAACAGAAAATCTTTATCGACTTTCTTTTCTTGCTTACATAGTTCGTTGTACAGATCAGCCAGACGTGTGTATATCGAATCGTCTCTACCGCGAACCATCCTCACATAGAGCAATTTTCCCCACAACACATTTTTTAACTCTGGAACGCCCCCACCTCTTACCTGGCGTCGCCACAAACGTTGTTCATATGGTTTTGTCTGCCCGTCAATGACACGATCCTGCCACGAAGCCTGCGACTTTCCATACCCATACTTCTTCCATGCGCTCAAGGCGCCGCGAATTCGATCGATAAATTCGCGCTTAACGTTTGCAAACTCATTGATGGTTAAGCCTGTCACCTCCATGCGATGAAAGCGAGTAGACATCCGAGTCTTCTTGGGATTGATTCGGAAGTGATGCTGCTCCTGGATAAGCGCTTGAAGTTCATGACCAAGATTCACTATCCCCGAATCAAAAGAGCAAATATTTGATGGAAGTCGATTTGGATCGCGGACTGTGAAAGAGAAAGTCAAATCATCCGCGTATCGGGTGTAGGTTGCTCTATGCCGACGAGCGAGTGCCGTGAGATCCCTATCAAGACTCCGACACACCAAATTCGAGAGCATTGGCGAGGTCGGCGCCCCTTGAGGAAGACTGTTTGAATAAGTGCACAGCTGCGCCAAGACCGTTGCCACTTCATGCGAAAGGCCAAATGGCGCCTTTTTGAATACGCCACGGACCCTATAAAAGCTGATCGACGGAAAGAAGTCTTCTAAATCAAGGTTGAGAAGGTGATGAGGCTGCGTCTCAAGATGTCTCTCCGCATTCGAGACAATGCTCCGACCCTTAACAAAACCGTGGACGCACGGCTTTATCTGAGTTACTTGCGACTCCATGAAGCTCAGTAGCTTCAGCTGAAACTCTTTGAGCTGCCGCTTGGGTTCGTGAATTATTCGAGGGCTTCCGTTGCGCTTTGCAATGATGAATGCTCTATATCTTGGCGTCGGATAGAGAACCGCCTTTAGCGATGAGTATGGAACGCCAAATACATGCCGCGAGAAATAGTCGGCGTCTACCTTCAGGAAGACCCCATGAAGATCAATTGGGGATGAGACTACAGGCATAGGAGGTGTCACCTCGACATCTTTCACCTGTACAACCTTAGCGGCTATATGCTCAACAGATAGAACCGCTAGATACGGGGTTACGATACTGCAATGTCCGCGTTAACGCAGACAAAATTAAGTTCAAGTCGAGGTGACACACGAAGTGTACTATTGGAAATAGA
This sequence comes from Burkholderiales bacterium, assembly GCA_016185015.1. GTDB lineage: Bacteria > Pseudomonadota > Gammaproteobacteria > Burkholderiales > Burkholderiaceae_C > Hylemonella. The sequence goes on along the minus strand of JACPOI010000015.1, from coordinate 207,161 downwards.
GAAATCTACTGGCCAGGTTGGGACGGCTAGTTTCGCGACACGGGTTTCGGTCTTGCTTTTTCCTCTTCACTAATTCCGTCACTCAACTCTGCGCAAAGCTCAGTCATACCCACGCATAGGCATCCCTCCTCTGGCTTTTATACCGGCATAGTCTCCAGAGAAACCAAATGCCCAGATCCACCAGCCCCTCGAGTCCCACCTCGACTTCTGGCTGCGCTACGACTCTAATCACATCTGAGCCCTCTTTGCCGAGCTGAAGGCATGCCATGAGACTATGGGCGCAGCCTACTTGCCCAGGGACTTGTTCGAATCGTCGATGAGCGACACAGCCTTGAGCCGGATCTGGTAACGCCCCGAATTCACCAGCGCGATGGCCTGGTCTGAAGACCATTTGGACGAGGAACTGTAGTTGAGCCGCACCTCGGCGCTCTGGCCCCGCATGATGGCCAGGCGCAGGAAGGCGTGCCAGGGCGTGGCGTCGGCCCCCGATGCAAGGATGACAGGCAAGGGCTTGGCGCCCGAGGTGTCGTAGAGCCAGGCATCGAAGGTGATGCGCTTGAGGCTGGGGTAGCCCATGTTCTGCACGTCGACGATGACGGCGATCTCGTCGCGGCCCGAGGCGCCCTGCACGACTTCGGCGTGCCTGAGCGTCACCACCACTTCGGGCGGTGTTTCGATGTGGACCTTGACACCGGCCGGGCCGGGCGCGGGCTCGGCCACAGCGGCAGACGCCGGGGCGACGGGGGCTGAAGCTGCCGGCGCGGGGGCGGAGGCCACGGCCGCCGGGGCCGGCGCTGACGCAGCCGTTGCGGGCGCCGGCGCGGGCTTGGGCCGGGGCGCAGGCTTGGGGGCCGGTTTGGGCACGGGCCTGGGTACAGTCACCGGCGCAGGCTCGGGCTGGACGAGGAAAAACAGCAGCGCCAGCCCAGCGACGAGCGCGACGACCGCCGTGCCCACGATGACGCGATGCTTGAGCGCCAGCTCGCGCAGCCAGGGCAGCAGGCGGCGCTTGGCGGCATGGCGCGCGAGCGCCAGTTCCTTGATGACCTGCTCGCCCTTGGCCAGGAAGTCTTCGGACGACTTGAGTTTGAAGCCGCTGTTGCCCGTGGCCTTTTTTTGCAGACCATGGAGGTAGCGGATGCGCTTTTCCAGGTCCGCGGGTACCACGTACTGGGTCGAAGTGAGCTTTTCGCGCAAGCCATGGCCCGAGCCGCCCCAGTCACGCTGGAGCACACGCTCGATGCGCCTGCAGATGTCGAGAACCTTCTCGTGGTCTTTCACGTGCCGCTCTTTCGCCTGTCGTCCGATACCGCAGCGCAGCAGATGCCACGCCCCAACAAAAATGCCCTCCTCCAGCACGGCTGGACGAGGGCATACGCTGACGGACCTTGTTCCGTGCAACCCCGCTGTCGTAGCTCTTGGCCTTAGACCGGTGGCTTTGCGTGCGCACTTTTCAATGCGCTTGCCCTGATGGCGCCCAGTCTACCGGGACTGGGTAATGCGTGCCGCATATCTTTCCCCAAAGACCCCAGGCGGGCCCGGGCCGACACGCGCACCTTCATGCCGCGCCCAGCGTGATCCGGTGATCCGAATGCCCGCCAACTTGCGCCGGCGGCAATACCACGGCACCGAGGCGCCGGTACAGATTCACCGCCTCCACATTCTTCGGTGACACGTTCTCCAGCGTGAAGCTGCTGCAGCCGCGCGCACGGGCGGCTGCGATGAGGGTACCGATGGCCAGGGTGCCGTAGCCCTGGCGGCGATAGTCGGGCACGGTGACGATGTTGCTGACGCGAAAGTCCTGGCTGTGGACAAGGCCCACGCTCTCCAGCACCTCGTGCCCGCCCACGACCAGCTTGAAGGTCCAGGCGGGCTCGTCCGCCCCACCCCAGTAGTGCAGGCGCATCTCGATCCGGTTCTTATCCAGTTTTTTGCTGAACGGCCACATGGCAAGCACCTCCTCCTGGTCGGTGCGGGCCAGTATAGACAGCCATGCGCAGGGTCGACGGCAGAGCTCTTGGCCGGCAGGAAAATCCTGGTGAATGCCATGGCGTTCATTTCGACCACGCCCTGGCTCAGGTGGTGTAGTCACCCGAGGCTTCGGGCTGGAACACGATGCGTGCCACCAGGGCCGACCGCTCCTCGCCGTGGGGCAGCTGCCAGACGGCGACGTCGCCCACGCGCAGGCCCAGCAGGGCCGCGCCCAGGGGCGACAGCACCGAGACAAAGCCCATCACGGGCGCGACATCCGCGGGGTAGCAGGGGGTGACGGTCTGCTTCAGGCCGGAGTCGGTGAAGACGATCTCGGCCTGGGTGTTCATGGTGACGACGTCGGCCGCGATCTCACGCGAGGGCACGAGGTCGGCCGCGCTGAAGGCGTCGGCCAGATGCCCGCCATCGAGCTTGGACAGGCGGACGTAGTCCAGTTCGGTCAGCTGGCGCTCACCGGCGTTGTGTACATGCATGACGCATCTCCATCAGGTGCGCTCCTCTGGGCAGATGGCCAGGACGGGCGCGATCGCGCGGGGCTGGGGCCCGGCGATGGATGGTTGCGCAGAAAAGTGAGAAAAGTTATCGCCGGGCGGAGGAATGTGCGACCGGCTTGTATGGCCAGGTCTCGCACACGGCGGCGCACCCATCCCCCAGCAGGCTGCGGCTGCAGTGCATGCAAAGGGGAAGGAAGGAGGCAGGCATGGTGGTTCGGGAGAGGCAGGTTTGCGCGGCGATGGTAACAGCGCACGGTTATCGCACGCAAACGCATGGGTTTGGATCAGCTGGGAGCGCCGGCCGGCCCCACCCGCGCACCCGGCGCAATGATGGGCGGCGCTGCATTCAGCGCCTCGATGGCAAAGCCCGCGGCCTGCTTGTAGCGCGCCATGAACTCGTCGCGCTCGGCCTTGGGGATGACGGTGTCGATGTTGTCGAAGACACCGCCGCAGCGCTCTTCCACCACACCCAGGATGGCGAAGGGGCCGGAGCCGCGGTTGCGCAGCACCAGGGCCGAGATGTCCTTGCACAGCTTCTGGTCGTAGGCCTGCAGGGCCTGCGGCGTGACGCCGTGTTGCACCATGGCCGCGCCCAGCACACGTGTGTCCACGATGGCCTGGCTGGCGCCGGCCGAGCCCACGGGGTACATCACGTGGGCGGCGTCGCCCAGCAGGGCCACGCGGCCGTCCACCCAGGTGGGCACGGGGTCGCGGTCGATCATGGGGTACTCGAACACTTCCTTGGCGCCGCGCAGCATGGCGGGCACGTCGAGCCAGTCGTAGTTCCAGCCTTCGAAGTGGTGGATGAACTCCTCCAGCTTCACGCGGCGGTTCCAGTCGCCCTGGGTCCAGCCGCCCTTGTTGTCGACGGTGATCTCGGCGATCCAGTTGATCATCGAAAGGCCGGTCTTCGGGTCCGGCGGGGTGATGGGGTAGACCACCACACGATGTTTGAGCGAGCCCACGCCCACGAAGGAGGCGCCCGTGCGGTGCGCCACGCCCGGCGTGACACCGCGCCACATGATGGCGCCGCCCCACTGGATGGGCGGCTGTGTGGGATGCATCTGCGCGCGCACGGCAGAGTGCAGGCCGTCGGCGGCGACCAGCAGGCTGCCCCGCACTTCACGGCGCTCGCCATTGCGGGTTTCGACGATGGCGGTCACGCCCTGCGCGTCGTTGCGGTAACCCGCGACGCGTTGCCCCAACTGCACAGTCCCCGGCGCCAGACGGCGCTGCACTTCTTTGAGCAGCAGCATCTGCAGCTGGCCGCGGTGCACGGAATACTGCGGCCACTTGTAGCCGGCCAGCAGGCCGCGCGGCTCTGAATACACGTCGTTGCCGTTGCGGCCCACCAGGGCCCATTCGCGCGCCTGGATGCCGGTGGTGTCCAGCATGTCGGCGCCGATGCCCAGTTCGTACAGCTCGCGCACGGCATTGGGTTGCAGGTTGATGCCCACGCCCAGGGGCAAGAGTTCGGGCACAGCCTCGAAGACCTGGCAGGGCACGCCGATCTGATGCAGGGTGAGGGCCAGCGTGAGGCCGCCGATGCCGCCGCCGGCGATGAGGACGGGGGCTTGTTCTTGGTTATGGGAAGTCATGGGGAAATTCTTGGAATCACGTGCGTCGCCAGCACTGTAAAGCATGGCCGGACGCCGGCCGGGGAAACCACCCGCCTACCGCCTTGACAGCCATTCCCCCGAAGAACACCATGGGTCTCCGAAAGAAAACACATGCTTGAAACAATTGCTGTCATCCTGATCGTCCTGTGGCTGCTGGGCCTGGTGTCCTCGTACACCATGGGCGGCTTCATCCACGTGCTGCTGGTGATCGCGGTCGTGGTGGTGTTGCTGCGCATCATCCGCCGCTGAGCCGCAAGGAGCCCGGGTGCCGTGTTCGCCCCGGGGCTGCGGGCTGCACTTCTAGAATGCAGCCCATGATCGATCCCAGCCTGATGAGCGGGGCCCTGGCCGGGCGCATGACGCTACGGCTCGACGCGGCCCCCAGCGAACCTCCCCTGCCCCCAGGCCGCCATGCCCTGACTTTCCCCGAAGGCCGCGAGGCAGTGCTGGTCGTGCCCGAAGGGCTGGAGGCCGGACAGCCCGTGCCCCTGCTGGTGATGTTCCACGGCGCGGGCGGCGAGGCCAACAAGGTGCTGCCCCACCTGGTGCGCCATGCGCGGGCGCGGCGCTTCCTGCTGCTGGTGCCGCAGTCCATGTTCCCCACCTGGGACATCGTGATCGGTGGCCACGGGCCGGACCTGGAGCGTCTGCAGACCGCCCTGCAACAGGTGGCGACGCACTTTCCCATCGACACGGGGCACCTGGCTTTCGCGGGGTTTTCGGATGGCGGCAGTTATGCGCTGTCGGTGGGGCTGACCAACGGCGATGTGGTGAGCCACGTGATCGCGCTATCGGCAGGGTTCATGAACACCTTCACCCGCCACGGTACGCCGCGAGTGTTCCTGGCGCATGGACGCGCCGACACGCAACTGCCCTTCGAGACCAGCGCCGGGCCCCATGCGCAGCGCCTCCTGGCCGACGGCACCGACCTGACGCTGCTGCCCTTCGATGGCGACCACGTCATCGTGCCCTGGGTGGTGGAGCGGGCGATCGGCTTCTTCCTGGGGACGGAGCAAGCCGGCCCGGGCAGCTAGCAGGATGAGCAACGGGCACCGCAGTGCCCGTTGTTCACAGGTGTCAGACCCGGCCTACTTCAGGGCCTTCCACTGCGGGTCGTCGAAATAACGGCCGTATTTGTTGAGGGCGCCAACGGCCGTGCGTGCCGCTGCGGCGGGCGAACCCTTGTGCTTGCCCTGCATGATCTCCGCGGCGCCCAGCAGGTCGGCGACCACCAGGTGGAGCATGGCGTCGGCCTCGGGCGCCAGTTTGCACTGGGCCACGATGGTGCCAACCTCGGTGTCGATCTTGCCGCCCAGCGCCCGGTATTCCTCGGCGGTGAGCTTGCCCTTGTGGATCGCGCCCAGCTTCTCGTCCATGCTGGCGCGCATGGCTGCCATACCCTGGCGCAGCGGCGCGTCGGTCTCCCACTTCTTGCCCTTGTTGAGCTGCAGTTTGGCCGCGCCATGTGCGTCTTCCTCGGCGTGGCTGGCCGTGGCCGCCTGGGCGGCGCCCCCGGCGACCAGCAAGGCCAGGCTGAAGAACCCGGCCAATAGACGTTGTCCTGATTTCATGATGACTCCTGTGAGGTTGAACATGCGCCCACGCCCTGTGACTTCCATCCTGCGTGCACGTAAGCAATATCTAATATGTATCTTATGGAATGCAAGGGCAGGTACGTGCCGTATTTCGGGCCTGCGTTTGATTTGGCGCAAACGCGCGCGCAAAGCCGGGCAGAAGCCGCTCGCCACCCGGCTCGTCGTGACGGTGGCAAAATCCCCCGTGCCCGGCGCGCCATGCGCCCGCTCCTCACTGCTCCCCATTCATGACCCGTCCCCTCCCCGGCACCCTCGGCATCGACTTCGGCACCTCCAACTCCGCCATGGCCTGGGCTGCGCCCGGCGGCACGGCGCGCCTGATCCCGCTGGAAGGCCAGGCCACGGCCATGCCCACGGCGGTGTTCTACAACCACGAAGACCTGAGCACCCACTTCGGGCGCGACGCGGTGGGCTTGTACCTGGAAGGCACCGAGGGGCGGCTGATGCGCTCGCTCAAGAGCCTGCTGGGCAGCCCGCTGCTGCTGGAGACCACGGTGGTGAACAACCGGCAGGTGAGCTTCCAGGACATCATCGCCACCTTCCTGGCCACGCTGCGCGATCGCGCCACCCTGGCGCTGGGTGCGGCGCCCCTGCGGGTGGTGATGGGCCGGCCCGTGCACTTCGTGGACGACGACGCCGAGCGAGACGCACTGGCCCAGCAGTCCCTGTTGCAGGCCGCGCAGGCCGTGGGTTTCACCGACGTCACGTTCCAGCTGGAGCCGATTGCCGCGGCACTGGACTACGAGCGCCGACTGGACAAGGAGAGCACGGTGCTGGTGGTGGACCTGGGTGGCGGCACCTCGGACTTCACGGTGGTGCGGCTGGGGCCGGACCGCATCCAAAAGACCAACCGCGCCGACGATGTGCTGGCCACCACGGGCGTGCACATCGGCGGCACGGACTTCGACCACAAGCTCAGCCTGGAACAGGTGATGCCGCTGCTGGGTTACCGCCACATCGGCCCCGAGGGGCGCGAGGTGCCCAGCCGCATCTTCTTCGACCTCTCCACCTGGCACCTGATCCACTGGCTCTACCAGCCACGCGCGCTGGCGCAGGCGCAGGCCCTGTGGACCAACTACGCCGACATCCGCCTGCACCAGCGCCTGATGCGCGTGCTGCAGCAGCGCCACGGCCACCGCATCGCCCACGAGGTGGAGCAGGCCAAGATCCGCTGCTCGCAGACGGACGCCGATGCGGCCATGGACTTCAGCGACATCGAAGCCGGCCTGGCCGCAGCCATGACGGTGTCCGGCATGCAGGAACACCTGCACAGCCTGCTGGCCAACACCGTGGCCTGCGCGCGCGAGTGCGTGCGCAAGGCCGGCGTGGCCGATGGCGCACTGGATGCCATCTACCTCACCGGCGGCTCTTCCGCCCTACGGCCCTTCCAGCGCGCGCTGCAGGCGGAGTTCGCCGGCGTGCCGCTGGTGGAGGGCGACCTGTTCGGCGGGGTGGCTTCGGGGCTGGTGTACAGCGGGGGCTGAGCGGCGAGGCAGGTGCTCAGTCCTGCTGTTTCTTGTAGTTGTGGAGGAAACGGCCGAAGGCCCGGTCCTTCTTGCGCCGCTCCAGGCTGGAGAGTTCGTGAAACTCGGATTCCTTGCGCAGCTTCTGGTAGTTGCCCAGGTGTTCTTCACTGAGTTCCTGGCGCTCGATCGCGGCGCGCACCGCGCACCCCGGTTCGCTGACATGGGTGCAATCCGGGTAGCGGCAGCCGGCAGCCAGGTCGTCGATATCGGCATAGGTTTCGGTGAGACCCTCGCCTGCGCCCAGCAGGCCCAGCTCGCGCATGCCCGGCATGTCGATGAGCAGCGCGCCCTGCCCCAGCACGATCAGGTGACGCCGCGTGGTGGTGTGGCGGCCCTCCCCCGTGTGGCTGACCGCGCGGGTCTCCAGCGCGTCGTCGCCCTGCAGGCGGTTGATGAGCGTGGTCTTGCCGACGCCTGATGAACCGAGCAGGCAATAGGTCTTGCCCGGCACCATGCGTTCGCGCACCTGGTCCACACCCGCGCCCGTGACGTTGCTGACGCAGACGATCTCGGCGTCCACGCCCATGCCGCGGATGCGGGCTATCAGCTGTTCCAGCTCTTGCGGGCTCACCAGATCGGTCTTGGTCAGCAGCACCACGGGCTGGATGTGGCCGTCGCGCACCATGACCAGGTAGCGTTCCAGACGGCGGACGTTGAAATCGAAGTGGCAGGCCTGCACGATGAAAGCCACGTCGATGTTGGCGGCAATCATCTGGAACTCGACATCGCGGCCGGCGGCCTTGCGCCGCAGGAAGGTGCGGCGCGGCAAGAGGTGGTGAATGATGGCGTGGCTGGCGCCGTCCAGGTAGTGCGCGCACACCCAGTCGCCCACGCAGGGCAATTCGGCGGACGACTCCGCGAGGTGGAGAAACTTGCCGGTCAACTCGGCAGGCACTTCGCCGTGTTCACCCCGGATGAGGCAGCGGCCCCGATCAACCGCGGTGACACGGGCCGGTGACGAATCCGGCCCGCACAGTTCACCGGCTTGTGCCGCCAACCAAGCATCCCATCCCAATTCAACGAGCTTCATACCGAGAGTCTGCCAGTGCCGGATGCAACTGCCAAGCTTGGGGACCGACCTGCCACGAATTCGGGCCGCCCCCGGGGCTGGTCTGCAGCGTGCGCCCCATAATTTGCCCATGACCACCCTTTTCCAATTCGGCGAACACCACCCGGGCTACCCGGTCCGCGTCATCAACGAGCGCGAAGCCCGGGCCGGGGCCGGCATCCTGTTCTTCCTGGCGCTGATCGCCTTCATGAACGCCTGGCTGAGCGGCGATTTCGCGCCCACCAAGCTGGTGGTGATCGGGTTCTTTGCGGACTTCTTCATCCGGGTGCTGGTCCACCCGCGCTACTCGCCCAGCCTGGTGCTGGGACGTTTGGCCGTGCGCAACCAGATCCCCGAATACGTGGGCGCGCCGCAGAAGCGTTTTGCCTGGGCCATAGGCCTGGCCCTGGCCACGGTGATGCTCTACCTGGTGGTGTTCAACAACGTGAGGGGGCCGATCAATATCCTGGTCTGCGCCCTGTGCCTGCTGCTGCTCTTCTTTGAAACGGCTTTCGGCATCTGCATCGGCTGCAAGCTCTACAACCTCTTCAACAAGGAGCAGGCCCAGCTCTGCCCGGGCGGCGTGTGCGAGGTCAAGGACCGCCAGCCGATCCAGTGGGTCTCCGGCGCGCAATACGCCGCCGTGGCCGCTTTTCTGGTGGGCCTGTCACTGGCCGCGACCCTGATGCCGCAGGCCCCCGCGGCGCCCGCTGCTGGAGCCGATGGCGCACCGGCGCAGCCACGAAGCGCGGCCGAAGAGGAGCGCTGCCGCGTCCCCGAATTCGCCAAGAAGATCGGGCACGAGGAAAAGTGGAAGCTGCACAACGACTGCAAGTGATGCCGCAAGACAAGGAACCCGCCCCGCTGCTCAAGGACCTGCTCAACGCCCAGGCGCTGGCACGCATTGGCCGCGCGGCGGCGCAGGTGCACCCGGGCTTTGACGAACGGGCCTATCTGGCCATGGCGCGCAAGGGGCTGGAAGACTTGTCCATCATGCAGCGCATGAGCCGCGCGGCGGACAGCCTGCGCGCGCACCTGCCGGACGACTACCCCAAGGCCCTGAAGATCGTGCGCAAGATGGCGCCGCTGCTGCCCGGCGGCTTTGCGGACATGGTGCTGCCCGAGTTCGTGGGCCGGCACGGGCTGGAACATTTCGATCTGTCGCTGGAAGCGCTGCGCGAGCTCACGCCCTACAGCAGCGCGGAGTTCGCCATCCGCCCCTATATCGCGCTGGACCCCGAGGCCGTGCTGGCCCACGCCTTGCGCTGGGCCGAGGACGAGAACGAACACGTGCGCCGCCTGGCCAGCGAAGGCACGCGTCCGCGCCTGCCCTGGGCGCGGCGCCTGCCGCTGCTGGTGGCCGAGCCGCAGCGCACGCGACCCATCCTGGAAAAGCTGCAGGCCGACCCCAGCGACTACGTGCGTCGCTCGGTGGCCAACCACCTGAACGACATCGCCAAGGACCACCCCGAGTGGGTGCTGGACCTGCTGGAGGGCTGGCCCACGCAGCAGCCCGAGACCAGGTGGATCAGCAAGCATGCGCTGCGCAACCTCATCAAGGCCGGCCACCCGCGTGCGCTCAAGGCGGTGGGAGCGACGCTGGGCGCGAAGGTGAAGCTGGGTGCGTTCGAAGTCACGCCGGCTGCCCTGCGCCTGGGGCAGACGCTGCAGCTCAAGGCCACGCTGCGCTCCACGGCGGACCAGCCGCAGAAGCTGGTGGTGGATTACGCCATCCACTACGTGAAGAAAAATGGCGAGAGCAGCCGCAAGGTCTTCAAGCTGCGCACGCTCGAACTGGCGGGCGGCGCCGAGCTGGCGCTGGAGAAAAAGCAGACCATCGCCGACTTCACCACCCGCGTGCACTACCCGGGGCGGCATGCGGTGGAGCTACTGGTCAACGGCCTGACGGTGGCGCAAGGCCACTTCGAACTGAAGCAGCAAGCCCGCGCCTAGCGGGCAGGCCGCTGTGGTGAAACCGCCGCCGGGCCGGCGCGCAGGCCCAAGCGGGCCGTCATTTGTGCAAGTTTTGCTCAGATTTGCTCGGATTCACGTGCGCTTTTGCATGGCAGCATTGAGAATGAAGCTGGTCAAGAACAAACCCACAACAGGACGACACCATCATGAACGCATTGCGCAACTTCCGGATCGGCAGCAGACTGGCCATCGCCTTCGCCGTCATCCTGATCTTTCTGATCAGCAGCATCGCGATCGGCGTGTCACGCCTGAACGACATCGCCAAGACCACCCGGCAACTGGCGACCACCGACAACGAAAAACTGCAACTGGCGGTGGGCTGGCGGCAGATCATCGACCTGAACTGGGTGCGCACGCAGGCGGCCATGTTCGACGGCGACCCCAAGCACATCGACTGGTGGCAGAAGGAGATGGACAAGACTTCGGACGCCTTCAACCCGTCGCGCAAGCGCCTGGTGGAGCTGATCGATTCCGAGGAAGGCAAGGCCATCCTGAAGGAAGTCGATACGGCGCGGGTGGCGTATCGCGGGCCGCGCGAAGCCATCGTCAAGCGGCGCATGGCGGGTGAAGACGTCGCAGCGTCGCTGGACAAGGACCTCAAGCCGCTGGCGGACGCCTTCAGCGGTAAGGTCCTCAAGCTCGAAGAGCGGCAGAAGGTGCTCTACGAGGCGTCCTTGACGCGCGCGGAAGCCGCCGCGGCCCAGGCCCGCATGCTGATGATCAGCGGCGGCGTGATCGCCGTGGTCCTGAGCCTGCTGTTTGCCACGCTGCTGACCCGCTCCATCGTGACGCCCATCCGCGAAGCCGTGGACAGCGCACGTGTCATCGCCTCCGGGGACCTGTCGCAGGCCATCACCAGCACAGGCCGTGACGAAGCCAGCGAGCTGACGCTGGCCCTGCAGCAGATGCAGCAGAGCCTGTCCACCGTGGTCGCCCAGGTTCGCCGGGGCTCGGAATCCGTGGCCTCGGCCAGCACCGAGATTGCCCAGGGCAACCAGGACCTGAGCGCGCGCACCGAGAGCCAGGCCAGCGCGCTGGAAGAGACGGCCGCCTCCATGGAGGAGCTGAGCTCCACCGTGAAACAGAACGCCGACAACGCCCGCCAGGCCAACCAGCTGGCGCAGAGCGCCTCGGGCGTGGCCGTGCAAGGCGGACAGGTGGTGACCCAGGCGGTCGACACCATGAAAGGCATCAGCGACAGCTCCAGGAAGATCGCCGACATCATCAGCGTGATCGACGGCATCGCCTTCCAGACCAACATCCTGGCACTGAACGCCGCAGTGGAAGCAGCCCGTGCCGGCGAACAGGGGCGCGGTTTTGCCGTGGTGGCCAGCGAGGTGCGCACCCTGGCCGGGCGCAGCGCCGAGGCGGCCAAGGAGATCAAGACGCTCATCACCGACAGCGTGAGCCGGGTGGAACAAGGCACGGCCCAGGTGGACCGGGCCGGCCAGACCATGCAGGAAGTGGTGGCCAGCATCCGCCGGGTGACCGACATCATGGGTGAGATCAGCGCGGCCAGCACGGAACAGAGCCAGGGCGTGGCCCAGGTCGGCGAAGCCGTGACGCAGATGGACCAGGCCACGCAGCAGAACGCGGCGCTGGTGGAAGAGATGGCGGCCGCGGCCGGCAGCCTGAACGGTCAGGCGCAGGAGCTGGTGCAGGCCGTGGCGGTGTTCAAGCTGGGCCAGGGTAGCGACTTCAGCCATGCGCACCGTGCGGGCGGCACCCGCCTGCTGGGCTGAGCGTCGCGTCCCCGCCTGGCCGGCCTCAGTAGAAACGCCGGTAACCGATGGCGAAGAAGTCCTGGCCGTTGGCGCCGTAGTTGTTGAGCAGGTCGTAGATGGTGCAGCGGTGGTGCAGACGCAGGAAGACCTCGTGCTCGCGCGCCCTGGGCGAGGAAAAGGTCAGCTCGATCATCAGGAAGTTCAGGTGGCGGCTGCCCTCGCCTTTTTCGCTGCGCTCCAGCGGGCTCACGATGGTGGTGTAGGAATAACCCAGGGGGCCGGCACGGATGCTGGTGGGCAACACGCCGTTCCACGGGAAACCGCTCCAGCGCAGCACGGGCGCAATGGCGAACTCCTGCAGGGTGGCCGTGCCGAACTGGTGGCCGACCATGCCATCCACTTCCAGCGAGAGCGGCCATTCCTGCGCACGCCAGATCGTCTTGCTGGCGGTCAGGGCAACGATGTACTGGTGAAGGTAGTTGGCCCGGCCCTGCGAGAAGCCCGCAGGCTCGGAGTCGTAGTACTGGCCGCCGTAGAAGCCGAGGCTCCAGTCCTTTTCCTCACAACACGCACCGGCCGGCAACAGCAGGCCCGTCGCCAGCACCAGGGTCAGCCACGGGCCTGCCCTGCGGCGGGGCGGGAGGACTGGCGGTGCGGCCACGGTGCGGGCGGGCTCCATGCAGGGCAGCTTAGTCCTTCGGGCGGCCCACCGCAATTAACCATCCGTGTACGTGGGGATCAGGCACGCGCAGCCTGCATCATCCGGTCGAGCTTGGGCTTGACGTAGAAGGCCATGAGCAGACCGATCAGCACGCCCACCGGCAGCGAGCGGCTGAAGGCGCGCCACCAGTAGAGGCCGAAGCCGCTGTCCCAGGGGCTGTTGATGGCGGACACCGCCAGGGCCAGCACGCTCTCGATGGCAAAGGCCGTGAGCAGCGAGACGATGAGCTTGCGGCCGAAGCGGTGCATGGCGGGGAAGAGCCTGTTCACCAGCCGCTCCAGCGGGCCCAGGCTGGCCAGCACCAGGGGCAGGATCACCAGGCTGCTGAGGAAACCGCGCGCCCAGGTGGAGAGGTAGGCCTCGCCGAACCCGACGTTGGCCCAGCTCATGAAGGCGCTCAGGACAAAAGCGACCGAGGGCATGATGATCAGCGGCGGCAATATCTTGCGCAGCGTGCGGGCGGCAGCGGAAGGAGGCGCGACGGGACGGGGAGTGTTCATGAAGACCCAAATGGTTGACAATATCAACATTGTAACCGATGGTTGACTTTATCAACCTTCAATAGACCATGAGCACCACCCCCCGTCGCCGCGAGACCGCCTCTGCCCTGGCCACCTTCCAGGCCTTCATGACCCTGTTCGGCAGCATCCGGCAGGTCATGAAGACCCGCATGCAGGACGACGGCGGGCACGCGCTGGGGCCGGTGCACCTGCGCGCGCTGAGCCTGTGCCAGCGCCACGCGGGCTGGACGCAGCAGCAACTGGGCCAGGCCATGGGCCGCGACAAGGGGCAGATCACGCGGCTGCTCCGCGAGCTGGAGGAACAGGGCTACCTGGCCCGCAGCCCGGACGAGCAGGACCGCCGGGTCTGGCGCCTGCACGTCACCCCCTCCGGCGAGAAGGCGTGCGCCTGGTTCCTGTCCATCGAGGCCAGCCTGGCCACGGACCTGTTCGGCAAGCTCGGCGCGCAGGAGCGCGAGCAGCTGCTGCAGTTGCTGAGCGGCGTACAGGAGCGCCTCGGCGCGGGGCAGGACGAGGCGACCGGCTGAGCCCTGCGGCACTCAGCAGACGGTGCAGGCCTCCAGCGCGCGCAGGCTCTGCTCGCGTGTCTGCTCCATCAGGTAGTCGAGAAAGACGCGGCTGCGCTGGGGAATGAACTTGCGGCTGGGCAAGGCGGCGTACATGGCCAGGCGCCCGGTGATCCACGGCGACAGCACCCGCACCAGGTCACCGCGCGCCAGATACGGCGCCACCAGCTCCATGGTGACCGAGGTGATGCCGGCACCGTCCAGCGTGGCGCGCAACAGGGTGTCGGTGTGGTTGGCCAGCAGCACCGACTGGATCTCGACCTCCTCGACCAGATCGGGCTGCCCCTCGCGCCACAGGCGCCACTGGCGAAAACGTCCAAAGGCCTGTTTCAGGCGCAGGCAGTCGTGCTGCGCCAGTTCCGCCGGGGACTGCGGCTGGCCACGTCGCTGCACATAGGCAGGCGAGGCCACGAGGATGGCGTTGGACTCGATGACCTTGCGCGCCACGAGATCGGCGTCGAAGCTCTCATCGGCCGGGATCAGCGTGATATCGAAGTCCTCCACCGGGGGTTCACGCACGCTCTCGACCTCGATGTCGATCAGGATGTTGGGGTAACGCTGGCGAAAGCCTGCCAGCAGCGGCGCGATGACGTAGGAAGCCAGCACCGGCGGCGCATGCAGGCGCAAGAGACCACCGAGCTCGCGGGTGTGGGCGCCAACGGTTTCGTCGGCCTCCTCGATGTCCTGCAGGATGTTGCGCACGCGGTTCAGGTAGAGCTGCCCGGCGTCGGTGAGCGCGAGGCGGCGCGTCGTGCGCTGCAGCAGCCGCGAACCCAGGTGGTCTTCCAGATCGGCCACCAGCCGCGTCACGACCGGGGCGGACATGTCCAGCGCACGGGCGGCGGCGGCAAAACTGCCCTCGTCGGCCACGCGCTGAAACACCTTCATTGAAAGCAGACGATCCATGGCGACTCCGGCCTATTCAAGGGCTCTATTATTTCTGAAACAGAAACACCGTAGGTCAACGGAGGCTATTTATTGATTGTTTCAGAAACTTTAAAGTTCATTCCATCGATGCAGCAACGGTACGCAAATAGCGGCATCGACGGGATCCCGGCCCGGCCCACCAGGCCAGACGGGGGTCAGTTTCCATGTTTATCTGAAGGTAATGTCATCATGAACCGCACCACTGTTTCGATCCTGGCCCTGTCTGTGGCCGCCCTGTCCGCTGGCCAGGCCCTGGCCGCCGAACCCGCCGGCAAGACCCGCGCCCAGGTGCAGGCCGAGCTGGCCGACGCCGTCCGCAATGGCGACATCGTGTCCGACAACGAAGCCTACGCCGGCAAGAAGCTCAACGAAGTCTTCCCCAGCAACTACCCCGCCAAGACCCAGGCCGCCGGCAAGACCCGCGCGCAGGTCCAGGCCGAGCTGGCCGAAGCCATCCGCACCGGCGACATCGCGCCGCTCAGCCCCGACACCCGCGGTCGCAAGATGAACGAGATCATTCCGGGCAACTACCCTGCCAAGGCCCAGGTGGCCGGCAAGAGCCGTGAGCAGGTGAAGGCCGAGCTGATCGAAGCCCAACGCAACGGCGACATCGCCACCGACAGCGAGAGCTTTGGCGGCGGCAAGAAGCTGAGCGAAGTGATGCCGGGCCGCTACGCCCGCCAGTCCTGATCCAGGACGGTTCGCACCGCGGCCCCTGCGGCCGCTGACCCGCAAAGGCTGCCCACGAGGCGGCCTTTGTCGTTTGGGGGGGACTGCGTGGTGAGGGAGGCGGCCGTTTAGTCGGCCGCCAGCACCCGGTTGCGCCCACCCTGCTTGGCGGCATACAGCGCCTGGTCGGCGCGCTGCACCAGGGCCGCAGCCGACACAGCGGCGTCCACCTCGGCTTCAGGCGGCAACAGCGCAGCGCCGATGGACACGGTGATGCGCAGCGGCTCGGCCACCTGCACCGGCATGCTCTGCGCGGCGATGACCCGGCGGATGCGCTCGGCGGTGTCCAGCGCGGCGGCAAGCGGCGTGGCCGGCAGCAGCATCACGAACTCTTCGCCGCCGTAACGGGCCACCACGTCGCTGCCGCGCAGCTGCGCGCGGATCAGGCGCGCGACGTAACGCAGCACGGCGTCGCCGGCGGGGTGGCCGTGGGTGTCGTTGATGCGCTTGAAGTGGTCCACGTCCAGCAGCAGGCAGACCAGGGGCAACTTGCTGCGGCGTGCGGCCTGCACTTCTTCCAGGCAGCGCGATTCGAAATATCGGCGGTTATGCACACCGGTCAGGCCGTCGGTGAGGCCGGCGAGCTTGAGGCGCTCGGTGGCCAGCGCGCTGTCCAGGCAGACGGCCACCAGCGCGGCCAGGCGCTCCAGGAAATCGGTGCTGCTGCCGGTGGCGAAACGCGCGGCGTCGCGGCTGCCCAGGTTGAGGCTGCCGATGAAGGCACCGCGGTGCACCAGAGGCAGCAGGGCCACGCTGCCCGGCGTGGCAGATGCCCCGTCGAACAGGAAATCGTGCGCTGCCGTCGGCTCCCCCAGCAGCGGGCGGGTGCCGGCCCCATAGAGCTGCTGCAGGGGCTGCTCACCATGCAGCAGGAGCAGCTCGGCGGGCTGGGCCACGCCGCCCTCGCCCAGGATGCGCGCGACCTCGTACTGCGCGTCCACCAGCGCCAGGGTGACGCAGTCGAGTTCGAAAAGTGCGGGGTAGTCCACCAGCAGGGTCTGCACCAGATCGATCAGCGAGGCCGCGCCGATGACCTTGCGTTCGAGCTGGTCGAAGCGGCGCAGCTTGTCCTGGTTGAGGCGGGCCTCGCCGATCAGGCCGTCGAGCTGCTCGCGCAGGCGCTGGTTCTCGGCCTGCAACAGGGCCACCGACAGGCGCGCAGGCCCGCCCGTGGTGTCCGGCGCCCTTGCGCCGCTCCCTGTCTCGTTCTTGTGCATGCGGGTATGGTACCGCGGTGCCCCCTGCCAGATGTGTGGATGTGTGTCAGGCCGTGGCCCCGAAAGCGCCATGGAACACCACGCTGCCTTGCGGCACGGCGAAGCCGAAGGCCAGGGCCATGAAAAACTCGGGCGGGATGCCGGGGTAGACCAGGCCGGGCTGTGGCTTGAAGCCGAAGCGCGCGTAATACGCCGGATCGCCCACCAGCACGCAGCCGGCCGCGCCGCGCGCGCGCAGGCCGTCCAGCGCGGCATGCACGAGCGCCGAACCGATGCCCTGCCCTTGCAGCGCGGGCAGCACGGAGATGGGGCCCAGGCCGTACCAGCCCGGGCTGCCATCGGACACGGTGACGGGCGAGAGCGCCACGTGGCCGACCACGGCCCCGGCCTGCTCTGCCACCAGCGAGAGCGTGAGCTGCCCGGCGCGGCGCAGGGCGTTGACGATGTAGTGCTCGGTGTGGGCGGTGTGCGGGGCATTCAGGAATGCCGCTTCGGTGAGGGCCGTGATGGCTGGCACGTCGAGGGTGGTTTCGTCGCGGATGCGCAGGTTCATGCCTGCACTGTAGCGCGGCGCGGCATGCAAAAAGCCAGCCTCGCGGGCTGGCTTCATGGCACAAGGTCCGCCGACGCAAGCCGGCGATAGGCGTCCTAGTGTGCGTAGCGCAGCACCAGACTGGCAGCACCCAGGGCCTTGCCCTTGAGCGCCTCCATCAGCTCGGCCTTGCTCAGACCGGGCGGCAGCGCATCGGGCGCCAGCGAGGTGGCGATCAGGGTGTAGACGTAATGCTGGGGCGCATTGCCACGCGGCGGGCAGGGGCCCAGATAGGCCATGCCCAGCGTGTTCTTGCCCATCACCAGCTTGTTGCTGGGGGCGCTCGCCTCGCCTTCGGCCAGGCCGGTCACGCTGGCTGCGATGCCATAAGCCGTCCAGTGGTTGACGCCCAGGCCGGCGCGGCCCGCCTGGTCATCCATGACGATGGCAAAGCTGCGCGTGCCAACGGGCGCGCGCACCCAGCTCAGGGCCGGCGTGAGGTTCTCGCCCACGCAATTGGGATTGGCGGGGTTCTTGCCAGCGTAGGGCTGCGTGAGCATGGCGTTGTCCAGGCGACCGGGCGAGACCAGGTTGAAACCGCTCGCGCTGTAAGGCGAGGGACTGGACAGGCTGGCACAGGCGCCGAGCAGGCTGGTCGCGGCCAGCAGCAGGCCGAGCTTGAAGCTGCGTTGCAGGAGGTACATGATGGCCTCTCCCTTATTCCGGCAGCAGGCCGATTTCCTGTGCGGCGCGGCTCCAGCGCTGGTGCTCCAGCGTGAGGAAGGCGCCGGTCTGCTCGGGCGCGCCCATGGACTCGGCGATGGGGCCGATGGTGGCCATGCGCTGCGCCACATCGGCGTCGCCCAGCAGGGTGTTGATCTCCTTGTTCATGCGCTGGATGGCAGCGGCCGGCGTGCCGGCGGGTGCCACCACGGCGAACCAGCCCACCATCTCGAAACCGGGCAGCAGTTCGGACAGCGCGGGCACCTGCTCCCAGCCGGCCACGCGCTTGGCCGCGGTGACGGCGAGGTAACGCAGGCGGCCCTGGCGCACCAGCGCCGCGGTGGAGGCCACATCGGCCACCGCCACGTCGGCGTGCCCGCCGATCAGGTTCTGCACGGCCACGCCGACCGAGGCATAACCCACCAGGTTGGCCTGCATCTGGGTGCGCGCATTGATGACACGCGCGATGATGCCGCCGAAGGTGCGGGGGCCTTCGTTGGCCAGCGAGACCTTGCCGGGTTCGGCCTTGGAGCGGGCGATCAGGTCCTGCATCGAGGTGATGGGCGATTCGGCCTTCACGACCACGGCAAAGGGGCTCTTGGCGATGAAGGCCACGGGCACGAAATCCTTCTCGGGGTCGTAGGGCATGGTCTTGAACAGGTACTTGTTCGTGACCAGCGCCGCGGTGGTGGCGAAGTACAGGCTGTAGCCATCGGCCGGCGAGCGCGCCGCAGCCTGCGCGCCGATGATGTTCTGGCCACCGGGCTTGTTCTCGATGACGATGGGCTGACCGAGCGCACGGGCCTGGCGGTCACCCAGCAGGCGCGCCACGTTGTCGGGCCCAGAGCCCGGCGGCTGCGAGAGGATGAACTTGACCGGCTTGTCGGGCCAGGCGCCATTGCCCTGGGCCCAGGCGGCGGGAACGGCTGTGGCCAGCAGGCTGGCCTGGATGAAATGTCTGCGTTGCATGTCTGTCTCCTCGTGGGGTTTGTCGTTGTAAAAACCGTGTGTCTCAGAAAGCGGCCAGCGTCGAGAGCTGGTCCGACAGCTCCTGTGCGCTGGCGGCCACGCCATAGACGTAGTGATCGGGCCGCACCAGGGCAGCACTGCAGCCCTGGCGCTCGAACCAGCGGGCCAGCACGCCTTCGGCCTCGGTGCAGCCCGGTGTGCCCAGCTGCACCACCGTGAGGCCCGGGCGCGCCAGCACGCGCGCCTGCTGGCGCAGGGCCGCGTCGGCATGGCGGTCGAGCACCAGGCGCCAGCCGCTGCCGAGCACGTCGTCCATACGCTGTTTTTCGCCATCGACCAGCAGCCAGGGCTGCGGGAAGATGGTGCCGCGCGCCGGGTGCTGCTGCGCGGCGAGCAGGCCCGCGCGCAAGGCCGGCTGCACGTCCTGGCGCGGCGTGGGCTGCACGACGCCACCGCATTCGGCCAGCAGCTTCGCGTCACGCGCGCGGGCGCGCACGGGATCACGCTCGCAGATGATCTGGCCGATGCCCTTGATGCGGGTGGTCAGGTCAGTGACGTGGGCCTTGCGTTCGGGGCCATAGGTATCGAGCAGGCGCTCGGGCGCGCGGGCCTTGAGCACGGCGCCCAGTTTCCAGCAGAGGTTGGCCACGTCGCGCACGCCCTGGCACATGCCCTGGCCCAGGAAGGGCGGCTGCTGGTGGGCAGCATCGCCCGCCACGAAGACGCGGCCGCTGCGCCACTCGCTGGCGACCAGCGCGTGGAAGCGGTAGCTGGCCTGGCGCCAGAGCGTGGCGTCGGCCGGCGTGAGCCAGGGCGCCAGCAGTTTCCAGGTGCCTTCAGGCGTGGCGACCTGCTTGGGGTCTTCGCCGGGGTTGATGGAGATTTCCCAGCGGCGATGGTTACCGGGGCAGATCAGGTAAGTGCTGGGGCGCTCGGGGTTGCAGTACTGCACGCTGGTCGTGGGCAGCTTGGCCAGGCCTTGTTCATTGACCAGCACGTCCACCACCAACCAGGGCTCGTCGAAGTCCAGGTCTTCGAGCGTGATGCCCACCTGGCTGCGCACGGTGCTCGATGCGCCGTCGCAGGCGATGACGTAGCGCGCCTGCACGGTAGAGGCTTGCCCATCGTCACCCTTGAGCGTGAGCGTGGCGCCTTGTTCGTCCTGCGTGATCTGCGTGAGCGTCTGGCCCAGTTGCACCGTCACGCAAGGGAAGGACAGCGCGTGCTCGCGCAGGATGCGCTCGGCTGGCGGCTGGGTGAAGACGACCGAGGGCGTGTGGCCCAGCGGGTACGGCGGCGCCACAGTGGACATGCGCTTGATGACCTGGCCGTCGACGCCGTAGTAGACCGAATCGGTGAAGGGCTCAAGGTAGGGCTTGATCTTCTTCGCCACGCCCATCTGCTGGAACAGGCGGATGATCTCGTGGTCCAGCGCAATGGCGCGGGGTTTGTCGTAGACCTCATGCAGCTTGTCGCACACATAGGTGCGGATGCCCTGCGCGCCCAGCAGGCCCGCAGCGACCGCGCCCGAGGGGCCGAAGCCGACGATGGCGACGTCGTACGGCGCCGCCGCTTTCACGTTCCCCATGGTCAGGCCTCGTCCTCGATGGTGTTGCGCAGCAGGCCGATGTTCTCGATCTCGATCTCGACCACGTCGCCGTGTTTCATCCAGACCGGGGGCGTGCGGGCCTGGCCCACGCCGGCCGGCGTGCCCATGACGATGACGTCGCCGGGCTCCAGCGTCATGCACTCGGTGAGCAGCTGGATGGTTTCGGCCACGCCCCAGATCATGTCGCGGGTATTGGCGTCCTGCATGATCTGGCCGTTCAGGCGCGCCTGGATGCGCAGGTCGGTGGCGCCCGCGGGCAACTCATCCGCGGTGACCAGCGTGGGGCCGAAGGGGCCGGTGCGGTCGAAGTTCTTGCCGATGCTCCACTGCGGTGTCTTCTTCTGGTAGTCGCGCACGGAGATGTCGTTGAAGACGGAATAACCGAAGACGGCGTCGAGCGCGTTGTCCAGGGTGCAGTGCTTCACGGTCTTGCCGATCACCACGGCGAGTTCGGCCTCCCAGTCCAGGCGCTCGGACACCTTGGGGCGCAGGGCCTTGGCATCGGGCGCGAGCAGCGAGGAGGCACAGCGCAGGAAGAACCAGGGGTAGACCGGCTTCTCGCGCCCGCCCTCCTTGGCGTGGTCGTAGTAATTGAGGCCCAGGCAGACGATCTTGCCGGGCTCGGGCAGCACGGGGGCCAGCTGCACGCTGGAAAGCGGCACGCGCTTGGCACTGGAAGCGATGGCCGCCTTGGCGGCGCCGGCCAGGTCCTGGCCCGCACGCAGGGCGGTGCGCAGGTCGGCGCTGATCTGGGGCTGGGCCTGGTTCAGGTCGATGACCTCCTGGCCGGTGACGACGCCCAGACGTTGCTGGCCGCCCTGAATATAGGTGATGAAACGCATGAAAACTCCTAGCTAAAAATCAGGAAATGAAAACGATGGCCTTTTGCGCCTGCTTCAGGCGTGCGCTGGGCGGTTGGGAGATGCCCCACTGGTCAACGCGGCCGGGCGGCCACGTCCAGTCCGAGGGCTGGCCGGCCTGGTAGCTGTCGTCGATCTGCTCGACCTCGGCCGTGTATTCGATGACCACGTCGAAGGGGCCGACGAAGTAGTTGAAGGCGTTGTCACCGGGGCCGTGGCGGCCCGGGCCCCACTCGATGCCGAAGCCCGCGTCCCTCATGCGGCCACCGCCGCGCATGACGGACTCCAGGTCGGGCATGAGGAAGGCGATGTGGTTGAGCGCGTCGTTGTCGGTGTCACCCAGCGCGATGCTGTGGTGGTCGTCGCCGCAGCGCATGAAGGCCATGATGCGGGTACGGTCCGAGAGCGAGAAGTCGAAGACCTGCTCCATGAAGGCGCGCGTGGCTTCCACGTCGTGACTGTTGAGCACGGCGTGGGCCAGGCGCACGGGGCGGTCCTCGGTTTCATGCGCATCGGCATGCAAGGCGTCACCATGCACGAGGCGGAAGATGCGGCCGTCGGGATCGGCCACGGTCACGGCCGTGCCACCGCTGGGCTCCTGCACGGGCGAAGCCGCTTCAAGCACACGGCCGCCTGCGCCGACTACCGCCTGAGCCACTTCGTCCAGCGCTGCACGGCTGCGTGCGCGCAGCGTGACGTTGCGGATGCGCGCCGCACCCGGCGCCTGGTGCAGGGCCAGCAGGTGGTGGTCGGCGCCGGTGCCGCGCAGGTAGAGGGCGTCGGCCGTGCGTGCGGCCACGCTGAGGTGCCAGACCTGCGTGTAGAACTTCTCGGCTTCCTGCAGGTCGGGCACGTTCAGGGCCACGCTGCGAAGGGCGGCCACGCGGGAGGAGGCATGGGTCATGGGGAGGTTCCTTTGGATTCGGGAGGCAGGCCCAGGAAACGCCGGGCATTGGCCTGGGCCAGTTGTTCGACCACGGTCTCGTCGAAACCGGCGGCGCGGATGCGCTCCAGCGGGCGGGCATCGTGGAAGTTGAAGGGGTAGTCGGTGCCCACCATGAGCTGGCTGGCGCCGAAGGTGCGCACCAGATGCTGAAGCGTGGGTGTATCGAACACCAGGGTGTCGTAATAGAGTTCGCGCGCCTGCTCGGCGGGTGACTTCAGCACGCTGTCTTTCAGCGCGGGGAAGACGCTCATGGCCTGCTGCAGGCGTGGCAGCAGCATGGCCAGCGTGCCCCCACCATGGCTGAAGGCCAGGCGCAGGCCAGGCACACGCGCCAGCAGGTTGCCGGTGAGCACCGAGGCCGCAGCCAGGCCCACGTCGGTGGGATAGGCCAGCACCTGCTGCAGCGGCGGCGGGCCGACCAGGCGGTCCATGCCGGCCGGGCGCAGCGCGTGCACGAAGACCGGCATATCCAGCTCGGCACAGGCTTCGAAAAAGGGCAACCAGCGCGGGTCGCCCATGACGACGCCGTTGATGTTGCTGCCGATCTCCACGCCCTTGAGCCCCAGCGAAGTCTTGATGTAAGTCAGTTCGCGGAGAGCCAGGTCCAGGTCCTGCAGGGGCACGGCACCCAAACCAATCAGCTTCCCGTCGGACTCGGCCACCATGCCGGCGATCTGTTCGTTGAGATAACGCACCAATTGCGCACCGGCGGCCGGGGCCAGCCAGTAGGACAGCAGCTCGGGCATGGGCGAGATGACCTGCAGTTCCAGGCCCATGTCGGCGAAGTCGGCGAGGCGGCGCGAGGTGGTCCAGCTCTTGTCGGACACCGTGCGGTAGTTCTTGCCATCGATCATCACGCTGCGGTGATGGCAGTCCTGCGCCGGCGCCATGGAGGGCCAGCCGGCCGGTGCGGCGCCGCCCAGGTAGGCGGGGAATTCACCGGGGATGACGTGGGCGTGCACGTCCACGCCGCAGTTGCAGGGCATAAGCTGCCTTCTCAGCCTGCGACCAGGCCAGCCTGAACCCCACCGGCCATGCAGATGGCTGCGTCCAGCACGGCGATGCCCATGGGCAGGTAGCCGGCGCTTTTGGAATGCGCCTGGGCGAGCGTGAGTGTCTGCACCTTGTCGGTCTCCTCGTGGGTGGGTCCGTCTTGACGCGGATCAATTCAGTGATGGGGCGAGTCTAGGGAGAGCTCCACCATTGATCTAGTCGATTCCATAAATACATAGAATCCACAGCATGGATATACGATCGGTCGACCTGAACCTGCTGGTGGTGTTCGACGCCATGCTGCAGCATCGCAACGTGACACGCGCCGGCGAGGCCCTGGGCCTGAGCCAGCCCGCCATGAGCGCGGCAGTGGCCCGGCTGCGCGTGCTCTTCAACGACCCGCTGTTCGTGCGCGCCGGCGCCCTGATGAACCCCACACCACGCGCCGAGAGCCTGGGCACGGTGATCCGGCCCATCGTGCTGACCATCCAGTCCGAGATCCTGCAGCCCTCGGCCTTCGAGCCGGCCAGCAGCCAGCGCGCCTACACCCTGCTGACGCCGGACATCGCCGAGATGAACTTCCTGCCGCGCCTGCTGGCGCATCTGGCCGAACACGCGCCGCAGGTCAATATCAAGACCCTGGCCATGCCGCGCCATGCCGCGGCCTCGGCGCTGGAGTCCGGTGCGGCCGAACTCGCCATCGGCTATTTCCCCGACCTGCAGAAGGCGGGCTTCTACCAGCAGCGCCTGATCCGCAGCTCGCATGTCTGCCTGCTGCGCAGGGGGCACCCGCTGGGCAAAGGCAAGCTCACACTGGCGCAGTTCCTCAAGGCCTCGCACGCGGTGGTCAAGCCCGACGGGCGCGAACACGTGATCGAGCAGTTCCTGCAGGCCAAGGGCATCCAGCGGCGTGTGGTGTGGAGCTCTCGCACTTCATGAGCCTGCTGCCCATCGTCGAGACCTCGGACCTGATCGCCACCGTGCCACGCGACCTGGCGGAGTTCTTCGTGCAGCATGGGGCGGTGCGCTACGTGGACACCCCGATGAAATCACCGGTGATCGACGTGCACCTGTTCTGGCACCAGCGCTTCCAGAAGGATCCGGCGCACGCCTGGCTGCGCAAGCAAATCCACGAGTTGTTCCGGCAGGATTAATAAGGCTTGCGCCCTACCCAGTTGCCCGCGGGCTGGTACTGGCACACCCAGACCTGATCCTGGCTGTCGGCACAGACAGCCTTGGCACAGCCAACCTCGGTGCTGGTCTGCCAGACCATCTGCGTGTAGTGACCGCACATCTTGCCGGGCTTGCAGCTGTTCTTCTCGTGGTTGTAGTCGCGCTTCTCGCTGCCCCAGCTGTCGACCACCTTGTCCGGCAAGACCTGAGCCTGTTCGCGTCGCCCGTCCGACCAGCGCAAAGCGCTGGACCAGTAGAGGTTTTCGCCGTAGCGCCCCTCGGTCTTGCTGTGCTGCATGCGGCACTGCCGGGCCTGCTTGAGCTGGTCCGCCCAGGCCTGGGCCGATGCCTCCAGGCTGAGTGAATAGCTGAGTTCGCCCACGCCCACCTGGGCGCGCCACTTGTTGTGGGCAGCCACCATGGCTGCGCGGTCGATCTCCTGCGCACTGGCAAGACTGGCCCCCAGCAGCAGCACGACCCCGAAACACCTGAATTTCATCCGCCACATCTTAGGGCAGGCAGCGCAGCCTGGGCCCTGCTTCAGCGGCTGGGCGCCAGCAGCACATCCACGGAAGTGAGCCAGCGCACATGGCGCGGGCCGGGGCGCACGTCCTGCAGCGACCGCAGGGAGGGAAAGCCGTCGCGCGCGAGCAGATCGTCATCGCCATGCTTGAGCAGCACCAGCACGTCGTCGCCCATACGTGTGTTGTAGAGCTCACCCCACGAAAAGACTGTCTGATAACCATCCTGTGCCGAGAGCAGCACATAGGCGCGCCGCACCGAGTGGCGATCCGGGGCCAGGCCGGCCTGGTCGAGCAGCGCACGCAGCGGAATGCCGCGCATCAGCACCGTCTGCGTGACTTCGCGGCCGTCGACGATGACGCTGCGCTTCTCGGTGTAGTCCTTCTGCGGCAGGGCCTTGAGGTCCTGCGCGGTGAGCACGAGCTTCTGCTGCACCATACCGCCGACCTGCAGCAGCACGGGTTCGGCGGCCTGCGCAACACCCAGCCAACAACAGAGCAGGAACAGCAGGGTTCTCATGGCCGGCCGAAGCCGTAACGCTGCAGCACGGCCTGGCCCGGTTCGGAGAGCAGATAGGCCACGAAGCGGCCCGCCGCTGCCGGCGCGTCGCTGCGTAACGTGAGCCCGTAGGCCGCACCCACCTGCAGCTCGGGCGGCACCTGCACGATCTTCAGGCGCGGCACTTCGCGTTGCGAGGCCACGGCATTGGTGCAGTAGGTGAGGAAGACGTCGGCCTGGCCTTCGTCCATGACCCAGGCATAGGTGCCGCGGCCGGCCGGCGGCTTGGGCGAATCGGCGCCGCCCGTGAGCTTGAGCGCCTTGGCGTCCAGCGCCACGTAGCTGCCGGCACGCAAGGCCTCGGCCTTGCGGAACAAGGCCCAGGCATAGTCGCCCGAAGGATCGGCCTTCGGCGTGGAAGTCCCCACGCGCACGTCCGTGCGCAGCAGTGTGGCCAGCAGCGTGTCGGGCGTGGCGCTGATGTGCGCCGCGGTCAGTGCGCACAGGCTGTTGCGCGTGAAGACCTGTGGCGCCGCCCAGCCCCCGCGCGTGGCCAGGCGCTGTGGGTGCTCGGTGTCGGCCGAGGCGAAGACCTGCGCGCCCTCGCCTTGCTCGATGCGCTGGCGCAGCAGGCCCGAGGCGCCGAAGGTCAGCGCGATCTTCTGGTCGCTGCGCGCCTCGTAGTCGGCAGCGATGGTACTCAGCGCTTCGCGCAGGCTGCCGGCGGCGTAGACCGGCAAGGGTGCGGCGGCCTGTTCAGTCACGGCGCAGCTGGTGAGCGCCAGCGCAAGGCCCAGCAGGAAGAGCAGACGCTTCACGGTGCACGGCCCGCTTTACTGGCCGGCGTTGGGGAAGAAGAGTTGTTCGCCGCCGATCTTGTAGCCGGCGATGGCGTTCTGGCCGGCGGGCGAGACGATCCAGTCGACAAACTTCTGCGCCGCAGCCAACTTGACCTGCGGGTGCTTGGCGGGGTTGACCACCATCACACCGTACTGGTTGAAGAGGCGCTTGTCACCCTCGACCAGCACGGCCAGGTCGGCACGGTTCCTGAAGTTGAGCCAGGTGCCACGGTCGGCCAAGACATAGGCGCCGCTGGAGGCGGCGATGTTGAGCGCCGGGCCCATGCCGCAGCCGCATTCCTTGTAGCCGCTGCCCTTGGCCTCCAGGCCGGCCATCTTCCAGAAGCGCAGCTCGGCGGCGTGCGTGCCGCTCTTGTCACCGCGCGAGATGAAGGCCGCATTGACGGCGGCGAGTTTCTTCAGGGCCGCCACGATGTCCTTGCCGCGGGTAACCACCGGATCGGCCTTGGGGCCGATCAGCACGAAGTCGTTGTACATGACGGCCTGGCGCTGCAGGCCGAAACCGTCGGCGACGAACTTCTCCTCGGCCACCTGGTCATGCACGAACACCACGTCGGCGTCGCCGCGGCGCGCCATGTCCAGCGCCTGGCCGGTGCCCAGGGCCACCACCTTGATGTCGATGCCGCTGGCCTTCTTGAACTCGGGCAGCAGGTAGGTGAACAGGCCCGACTGCTCGGTGGAAGTGGTGGACGACATGACGATGGTCTGCGCCGAACTCGCCAGCGCGGCGACGGCCAGCGTGGCACCCAGCGCGGCCTTGACGACAGCGGATCTGAAAACATTCATACGAGTTCTCCTTTGACGAACAAGGCTGCGGATGGCGAGACGGCCTGCAGCCGTGTCGCGTCGAAAAACGCCTGCACCGGCAGGTCGGCCAGCACACGGCCCGCCTCCAGGTAGATGACGCGGGTGGCCAGGCGTTTGACCTGGCCCAGGTTGTGACTGGCGAAAACGACGGTGACAGGCCGGCCCTGCGCGCCGGCGGCGACGTCGGCGATGAGCTGCTCGACCTCGCGCTTGGCGTGCGGGTCCAGGCTGGCCGTGGGTTCGTCCAGCAGCAGCACGTCGGGCTGCAGGGCCCAGGCGCGCGCCAGCGCCATGCGCTGCTGTTGGCCGCCGGAGAGCGTGCGCGCCGGCTGGCCGGCCTGGGGCAAGAGGCCCACGCGTTCGAGCGCGGGCAAGGCGCGGACGCGGGCCTCGCGCCAGGGCGTGCACCGCAGCCACAGGGCCAGGGCCACGTTGTTCTGCGCCGTGGTGCGCAGCATGAAGGGACGCTGGAACAGCATGGCCTGGCGCAGGCCCGGGTCGGCCAGGCAGGTACCGGCGGTAGGCCTTAGCAGGCCGTGCAGCAGGCGCAGCAAGGTGCTCTTGCCGCTGCCGTTGGCGCCCAGCAGGGCCACGGACTCACCGGGCTGGATGCTCAGGTTCAGCCCGCGCAGGGCCTGCAGGGCGCCAAAGGCCAGGCCGGCGGACTGCAGCTCGAAGACGGGCCGGGCCGAACGCTCGACAGCGTCGCCCAGGTCGTGCAGCGTGGTGCCACGGGTCGGCAGCACGGCGCTCATGCCGCCGCCTCCACACCGGTCACCCTGCCGCGACCACTGCCTTCAAGGCGCTCGCGCCAACGGCGCACCAGGGCGATCAGGCTGTTGAGCGCCAGCACCACCCCCAGCAGGATCAGCCCCAGGGCCAGGGCCAGCGGCAGGTCGCCCTTGCTGGTCTCCAGGGCGATGGCGGTGGTCATGACGCGGGTGAAGCCGTCGATGTTGCCGCCCACGATCATCACGGCGCCCACTTCGGAGATGGCACGGCCGAAGGAAGCCATGAGCATGGTGAGCAAGGCGTAGCGTTCGTCCCAGGCCAGCAGCAGGCCGCGCAAGGCCGTGCCCGCACCGAGCGAGCGCAGCTGCTCGCCGTGCTGGACCTCGGCGTCCTCGATGACCTGGCGTGTGAGCGCGGTGGCCACGGGCAGCACCAGGATGGCCTGGGCCAGCACCATGGCCTCGAAGTTGAACAGCCAGCCCAGGTGCCCCAGCGGACCGGAGCGCGAAAGCAGCAGGTAGACCACCAGGCCCACCACCACCGAGGGCACGGCCAGCATCGTGTTGAGCCCGGTGAGCACGACGTCGCGCCCGGCAAAACGCGCCACGCCCAGCCAGGCGCCCAGCACCACACCGAGCACGCAGGCGATGGCGCAGGCCGTGGCGCTGACGGCCAGCGAGCGGCCAACGATGGCCAGCAGCACGGGGTCGAGGGAGGCGATGAGCTGCAGCGCGGTGGACGCGCTTTCGGTGAAGGTGGACATCTGGACGGGGCACAAAAGGTTCTCGGGTATCGTACGGATGGCTCCAAAACCCCACCATATGAACAATCGTGCATAGGTTGCAGTTTCACTACACATTCGTCCCGCAGGCGCAGCAGCAGCCCGCCCTGATCCGCAACCCGCTGCTGGACCTGTTGCACGCGGTTCAGGAGTCCGGCTCCATCTCCGGCGCGGCGCGCCAGCTGGCGCTGTCCTACCGTCACGTCTGGGGCGAGCTCAAGCGCTGGGAAAACGAGCTGGGCAACGAGCTGCTGATCTGGGAGAAAGGCCAGTCCGCGCGCCTGAGCGAGTTCGGCACCAAGCTGCTGTGGGCCGAGCGCCAGGCGCAGGCGCGCCTGTCACCGCAGATCGAGGCGCTGCGCGCCGATCTGGAACGCGCCTATGCGGTGGCCTTCGATGACTCGGTGCACGTGCTCACGCTCTACGCCAGTCACGACGACGCCCTGAGCGCGCTGCGCGCGCACGCGGCGCAGACGCAGCAACTGCACCTGGACGTGCGTTTCACCGGCAGTGTGGACGCGATCCGCGCGCTCAACGAGGGGCGTTGCGTGCTGGCCGGTTTTCACACGCTGCAGCAGCCCGGCGCGGGCTCGCTGGCGGAACAGACCTACAAGCCCCTGCTCAAGCCCGGCCTGCACAAGATCATCGGTTTCGCGCGGCGCAGCCAGGGCCTGATGGTGGCCAAGGGCAACCCCCTGGGCCTGCACGGCCTGCGGCAGCTGGCTGGCAGCGGCGCGCGCTTCGTGAACCGAGCCCTCGGCACGGGCACGCGCGTGCTGCTGGACGAACTGCTCAAGCAGCAGGGCATCGCGCCCAGCCGCATCAAGGGCTACCGCCACACCGAACCCTCGCACGCGGCGGTGGCACAGGCCATCGCTGCGGGCCAGGCCGATGCGGGCCTGGGCATCGAGGCGGCGGCACGCGCACGCGGGCTGGACTTCGTGCCCCTGGTCGAGGAGGACTACCACCTGGTCTGCCTGAAGTCGGCGCTGGACGAACCGGCCGTGCAGGCGCTGTGCAAGGTGCTGCAGGGCGAGGGCTGGTTGCAGCAGTTGCAGCAGCTGCCGGGCTACCACCCGGCCGCCCGCATGGGCGAGGTCCTGGCCATGAGCCGCCTGCTGCCCTGGTGGAACTACCGCACGCCCAAGGAGAAACCGGCGGCCGCCAAAAAACGCGCCGCGAAGTCTGCGCCTCAGAGGGCGCAGGAACGGAAACCGCTGAAGACGTCGTCGCGCCCGGGCAGGTAATAGTTGCGGTACTTGGGCGACTTCAGGCGACGGCGCGTGGCCAGCGAGGCGCCGCGCAGCACCTTGTGGGTGCCGAACCAGGGCTCGGAGTAGTCGCGGTAGGGATCGGCGCTGAAACCCGGGTAGCCGTAGAAGGTGCTGGCCGTCCACTCCCAGACATCGCCCCAGCGGAAACCCCGCCCCGCCACCTGGTGCGCCGCCACTTCCCACTCCACTTCGGTAGGCAGGCGCCGCCCGGCCCAGCGGCACCAGGCGTCGGCTTCCCACCAGCTCACGTGCATCACGGGTGACCAGCCGGCCAGGCGCACGGTCTGGCCGAACCAGTGCTGCAGCACCCCGCCCTGCCCGCCCCCCTTCAAGCCGGCCCGCGCCACGCCGATCTGCTCCACATGGCGCGGGGCGCGCCGGCCCTCGCGCTGCACCTGCTGCTGCAGCCAGTCCCAGCCGGCTGGCAGCCAGAGTTCGGGGCGGTCGTAGCCGCCGTCGGCGACGAATTCGACGTACTGCGTCCAGCTCACGGGCTGGGCGTCGATCTCGAACTCGGGCACGGCCACCTCGTGCGCCGGGCGCTCGTTGTCGAAGGTGAAACCAGCCCCCGCATCCGACCCCAGGCGCCAGCGCGTGGCCGGCACCCACAGGGGCTCACGCGCCAGGGCCGGCGCCGGCAGGGACAGCTGCAGGCCCAGGCCCAGGGTCTGGGCCATGTAGACGAAGGCCTCGCCATGCATGTCCTCGTGGAACAGGGCCAGGCGGTAGAAGTAGAGCGCGTCGTCCTCGTCCGGGGTCTTGGCCAGCAGTTCCAGGGACGATTCCAGGGTGGCCAGCAGGTAGGCCTTGAGGTCGGTGAGCGGGGGCAATTCGAGGGCCCAGCGCCGGTCGTGCGGCATGCGGCTGGAATCCCACCAGAAATCGGACTGGGGCAGCAGCGAGGCCAGACGGGTGGCCTGCGGGTCGGCGCGCGGGCCCTGGTGGCGCTGCAGGTTGCGCCCGATCCAGCGTTCCTGGAACCAGCCCACGTGGCCCAGCTCCCAAAGGGGTGGGTTGAGCTCCGGCTGGCACGGCACTTGCATGCCCTGCGTGCTCAATGCCTGCTCATACTGCCCCATCAAATACAAGGTGTGATTGCGCGCGTCCATCAGCGCCAGGCTCAGCTGATCGCGCCCGGCGATACGCAGATCGGACGCGTCCAGCCGCGCGTAGGAAGACAGAGGGAGTTCAAAGGGCATGGGCCATTATTCCCCGAGCCGGGCCCGCTGTCGACCTGACCACGGCCTGACCGCCACAAGCTCAGGTCGGCACAACTACCTAGCGTTAACACCCTCGAAAGCGCGCAGGCGTCCATTAAAATCGTCGGATTTGCCGAAAGCACCACGCAGTACCCTGCCGGCGCTGACGGACACCGGGCAAAACCGGATTACCCCTCCTGGAGAGAGCATGAATGCCCTTCTGAAATTCAGCCAGTTGATCGACTGGATCAGCGACAAGTTCGGCAAGATCGCCGCCGTCGCCGTACTGGCCGCCGCCTTGATTTCCGCCGGCAACGCCTTCGTGCGTTATGGCCTGGACATCAGTTCCAACGGCTGGCTCGAGATCCAGTGGTACATGTTCGCCGCCACCGTGATGCTGGGCGCGCCCATCGTACTCAAGCTCAACGAGCATGTGCGCGTGGACATCTTCTACGGCAAGCTCAAGAACCACGGCCCGGTCTACGTGGACCTGTTCGGTCTGGTGGTCTTCCTGCTGCCGGTCATGGCGCTGCTGACGTACTTCAGCTGGCCGCTGTTCGTGAAGATGTACTTCTCCGGCGAGATGTCGCAAAACGCCGGCGGCCTGATCCGCTGGCCCGCCATGCTGCTGCTGCCCCTGGGTTTCGGCTGGATGTTCCTGCAGGGCCTGAGCGAGATCATCAAGCGCGTGGCCTACCTGATGGGCCTGATCGAGATGGACATGCATTACGAAAAGCCGGTGCAGTAAGCACCATCTGCCCGCCCCACCCTACAGATTTCAGGAACGTCAAAATGCAGATGGAAAACTTCGCGCCGATCATGTTCGCGGGCCTCGTGCTCGTCATGCTCATCGGCTTCCCCGTGGCCTTCTCGCTCGCGGCCCTGGGCCTGTTCAGCGGCTTCTTCGCCATCGAGATGGGCTGGTTCCCGGCCGAGTTCATGGCCAACCTGCCGCTCAACATGTTCGGCATCCTCAGCAACGACCTGCTGCTGGCCATTCCCTTCTTCACCTTCATGGGTGCCATCCTGGAGAAATGCGGGCTGGCCGAGGACATGCTGGACTCCATGGGCCAGCTCTTCGGCCCGGTGCGCGGCGGCCTGGGTTACTCGGTCATCATCGTGGGCTTCATCCTCGGCGCCATCACGGGCACCGTGGCCGGCCAGGTGATCGCCATGGCGCTGATCTCGCTGCCGGTGATGATCCGCTACGGCTACAACATGCGCTATGCCACCGGCGTGCTGGCCGCCTCGGGCACCATCACGCAGCTGGTGCCGCCCTCCCTGGTGCTGATCGTGCTGGCTGACCAGCTGGGCAAGCCCGTGGGCGACATGTACAAGGGCGCCTGGGGTCCGGCGCTGCTGCAGATCCTGATCTTCGCGCTCTACACCTTCGCCCTGAGCATGATCAAGCCGCACCATGTGCCCGGTGTGCCGAAAGAAGCGCGCACGCTCAACGGCTGGGCCCTGTGGGCCAAGTGCCTGCGCGGCATCATCCCCTCCGCCATCCTGATCTTCGCCGTGCTGGGCTCCATGGGCGGCCTGCCCGGCCTGAACACTGCCATCGCCACGCCGACCGAGGCGGGTGCCATGGGCGTGGTGGGCGCCCTGATCCTGGCGGCCATGCACAAGCGCCTGACCATGCCGCTGATCTGGGACGCCATGAAAGGCACCATGCGCCTGACCGCCATGGTGGTCTTCATCCTGATCGGCTCGCGCGTGTTCTCCATGGTCTTCCAGGGCGTGGACGGCGCCATCTGGGTCGAGCACATGCTCTCCGGCCTGCCGGGCGGCCAGCTGGGCTTCCTGATCGCGGTGAACATCTTCGTGTTCTTCCTGGCCTTCTTCCTGGATTTCTTCGAGATCGCCTTCATCATCATCCCGATGCTGGGCCCGGTGGCCGAGAAGATGGGCATCGACCTGATCTGGTTCGGCGTGCTGCTGTGCGTGAACATGCAGACCAGCTTCATGCACCCGCCCTTCGGCTTCGCGCTGTTCTACCTGCGCGGCATCGCCGACACGCTGTTCAAGGAAAAGCGCATCGACAAGCCGGTCAAGTCCAGCGACATCTACATGGGCTCCATCCCCTGGGTGATCATGCAGCTGGTGCTGGTGGCCATCGTGATCTTCGTGCCCGAGACTGTGACCGCCTTCCTCGACAAGGTCGAGAAGGTCGACCTCGACAAGGTCAACCTGGAACTGGTCATCGAAGAAGGCGGCACGGCCGAGGAAGCGGCCGATGCCAGCGCCGACGAGGACCAGAAGCGCCTCGACGATATGTTCAAGGACAGCAAGAAATAAGAAGGCGGGGCGCCTTGCGGCGCCCCAGCCTGTTCCATGAACGAAGAACTGCTGCAAAGCCTGGGGCCGCCCCCCTTTCGCTTCACCCCGACCCAGGCCGCGCTCTCCAGCCCGGCCTTCACCCGCCCTTTCAAGATCCTGGCCAGCGTCATCGTGACCGCGGGCTCGGCCTGGCTGGCGACGCTCTGGCACGCGGGTGCATTGGGCTCGGGCAGCAGCACGGGCCTGGTCTGGCTGATCTCCGCCCTGGCCCTGATGCTCTACACCTGGTGGCACATCATGAGCAGCCGCACGCGGCTGGACACGACGGCGCTGCACCAGACCTGGGTCTGGGACAAGAAGCTGGAGCTGCGCGAGCTGGCCTACGGCAAGCTGATCCGCGTGCGCGGGCTGGACTGGCTGATCGCGCCACGCCTCTATGCACGTACCCTGCTGGGCAAGTTCGCGGTCTTCTACGCGGCCGACCCGGTGCTGCTGGCCGACTTCGAACGCCTGGTGCGTGAAGTCGCTGAATTTCGACGGATGGACTGAGCACGCAAGCGGCGGCGCCTGCCTCGACTGAGCATGAAAAAACCGCGCCGTGGCGCGGTTTTTCTTTGAAGCGGCAGGGGCTTACAGCTTCTGGGCCTGCATGAAGCTGTCGAAGCGCGCTTCCGTGAAACGGAACCACTGGTTCTGGTCACGGCGGAAGGCCGAGAAGTCGGCGTAGACCTTCTTCCAGTTCTCGTTCTTCTTGGACAGCTCGTCGTAGAAGGCCATGGCGGCGTCGAAGGCGGCCTTCATCACGTCGTTCGGGAAAGGACGCAGCTTGGTGCCGGCACCCACGAGCTGCTTGAGCGCGACCGGGTTGCGCGCGTCGTACATGGCCTGCATGGTCACGTGGGCGTGGCTGGCCGCAGCCTGCACGATGGACTTGTTCTCGGGCGACAGGGCTTCGAAGGCCTTGTTGTTGATGTAGAAGTCCAGCTCGGGGCCGCCCTCCCACCAGCCGGGGTAGTAGTAGTAGGGGGCGACCTTGTTGAAGCCCAGCTTCTGGTCGTCGTAAGGGCCCACCCACTCGGCGGAGTCGATGGTGCCTTTTTCCAGGGCGGAATAGATTTCACCGCCGGGGATGTTCTGCGGCACGCCGCCGATCTTCTCGAGGATCTTGCCACCGAAGCCGCCGATGCGCATCTTCAGGCCCTTGATGTCCTTGAGCGACTTGATCTCCTTGCGGTACCAGCCACCCATCTGGCAGCCCGTGTTGCCGCCGGGCAGGTTGATGATGTTGTAGTTGGCGTAGAACTCGCGCATGAGCTTGAGGCCGTTGCCTTCGTACATCCAGGCCGTCATCTGGCGGCTGTTCAGGCCGAAGGGGATGGCGCAGCCCAGGGCGAAGGTCTCGTCCTTGCCGAAGAAGTAGTAGGGCGCGGTGTGGGCCATCTCGATGGAGCCCTGCTGCACGCCGTCGACCACGCCGAAGGCCGGCATGATTTCACCGGCCGCGTGCACCGAGACCTCGAACTTGCCGCCAGACATGGTCTTGACGGACTTGGCGAAGACGTCGGCTGCGCCGAAGATGGTGTCCAGGGCTTTGGGAAAGCTGGAGGCCAGGCGCCAACGGATGGCGGCCTGGGCGTGCACCGCGGGGGCGACGCCAGCGGCCAGAACGCCGGCAATACCGGCCTGCTTAATGAGGGAACGACGGTCCATGAATGTCTCCAGCTGAAGAAGAATAGAGGTGGCCGATTCTAGGAACGGCTCACGGCGGGAGGCATAGGGAGTTACCCCCGAACGCCCTGCCGCGCAAAAGAAAACGGGCCCCGAAGGGCCCGTTCCTTATGCTCATTGTCGTCCTGCTTACAGTTTGGCAGTGGTCATGTAGCCGTCGTAGCGGAACTCGGAGAAACGCGCCCACAGGATCTGGTCGCGCTGGAAGGCGCGCATGTCCTGGTGGATCTTCTTGAACTCAGGCGACTTGGCCTCGTGCTCGGCAAAGACTTCCATGGCAGCCTTGTAGCCGGCGTCCATGATTTCCTTGGAGAAGGGCTTGAGCTGGGTCTTGGCGGCGACCAGGCGCTTGAGGGCCAGCGGGTTCTTGGCATCGTACTTGGCCGTCATGTCGCGCGCGGCAACCGCCGTCGCGGCATCAACGATGGCCTGGAACTCAGGCGACAGTGCGGCGTAGGCCTTCTTGTTGATGAAGAACTCGAGCTCGGCGCCACCTTCCCACCAGCCGGGGTAGTAGTAGAAGGGCGCAACCTTGTTGAAGCCCAGCTTCTCGTCGTCGTAGGGGCCGACGAACTCGGTGGCGTCCAGCGTGCCTTTTTCCAGGGCCTGGTAGACCTCGCCGGCAGGCATGTTCTGGGCCACCACGCCCAGCTTGGCCATGGTCTCGCCGAACAGGCCGCCGCCCAGGCGCATCTTCAGGCCCTTGAGGTCCTTGACGGTCTTGATCTCCTTGCGGTACCAGCCGCCCATCTGCGTGCCGGTGTTGCCGGCGCTGGCGCTCTTGATGTTGTACTGATCGAAGAAGGCGTCCAGCAGCTTGCGGCCGTTGCCGTGCTCCATCCAGGCGTCCATCTGGCGTGCGGTCAGGCCGAAGGGCACGGCGCAGCCGAAGGCGAAGATGGGGCTCTTGCCGGTGAAGTAATACGGTGCGGTCTGGGCCATCTCGATGGAGTTGTTCTGGATGGCATCCACCACGCCGAAGGCGGGCATCAGCTCGCCGGCGGCGTGCACGGAAACTTCAAACTTGCCGCCCGACAGGGCCTTGACGGTCTGCGAGAACTTCTCGGCGCTGCCGAAGATGGTGTCGAGCGACTTGGGGAAGCTCGAAGCGAGGCGCCAGCGCACTGCAGCTTGCGCGTGAACGGCGGGGGCGGCACCAGCGGCCAGCACGCCGGCAATGCCGGCATTCTTGATGAGGGAACGACGATCCATGTTCTTGACTCCAGTTCAATGGTACGAATCTCCGCGCGTCACGCGCGGGGAACCTGCAAGTGTAGCCGCCTGCGACGGGGAACCCCGGGTCGGCGGCGGCAACGCCCTCGCAGGGCTGTGCCCATCCCCGGAGCCCCGGCGCACGGGAGGAGGCCGGGCAACGCTTTTCGAGTACCATTCCTCGGAGGTGGGGGGCGTCAGCACGGCTTCGACGGTTGAGTGAGGTCCCCTGCTGACAACCAACCCGGGCGTTCGATGGCCACCGTCGTATTTGCAGATCTCGTAGGCAGCACCAGTCTTTTCGAGCGACTGGGAGATGAAGCAGCCTCCAGGTTTGTCACCCAGCTGGTCAGCATGCTCAGCGAGATCTTCGGACAACACCAGGGCCGGGTCGTCAAGGTGCTGGGCGATGGTCTGTTTGTCGTCTTCCAGCATGAAGGCGCCGCCCTGGCCGCCTGCATGCAGGTCCAGAACCACCTGCTGGAAAAACAGATCCGTCCCGGTGACAGCGGCGCCCCCGTGGAACTGCAGATTGGCATCGACAGCGGCGAAGTCGTCGAGATCGAAGGCGACTGCTTCGGCGATACGGTCAACTCCGCCGCCCGCCTGGCCGACCTGGCCGGCGCCTCGCAGATTCTGACCACCGACAACGTGTGGAAGGCCATCTTCCCGGTGCAACGCGCCGCGCTGCGCAGCATGGGCCCCATGTACCTTCGCGGCAAGACCGAGTCCAGCCACGTCTACCGGGTCGAATGGCAGGCCGGCCGCGATGGCGAAGCGACCATGATCGGGCGCTCGACCATCCCGCCGCGGCGCGAGGAATCGCTGGAACTCTCCCACGGGGACAAACGGCTGCAACTCAAAGCCAAGGGCGACCGGATGTCCCTGGGCCGCGCAGCCGATGCGGCCCTGCATGTGAACGACCCCCGGGTCTCGCGCCTGCACGCGACGCTGGAGTGGCGCGGCGGCCAGTTCGTGCTGACCGATGCCTCCAGCTTCGGCACCTGGGTCTACCTGGGCAACCAGGACGAGGCCGTGGTGCTGCGGCGTACCGAATGCACCCTGGTGGGCAGCGGCCAGATCGTGCTGGGCTGCGCCCGTGAAGACGAGGATGCCCCCTTGATCACCTTCTCCATCAAGAGCCAGGTGACCTGACCATGAGCCAGAAGACACTGGGTCGCTACGAACTGATCCGGGTCCTGGGCAAGGGGGCCATGGGGCTGGTCTACGAGGGCCGCGACCCGAATCTGGAACGGCGCGTGGCGATCAAGACCATCAAGGTGGAGAACCTCACGAGCGAAGAAGCCGCCGAATACGAGATCCGCTTCCGCACGGAGGCACGCTCCGCCGCGCGCCTGCAGCACCCCAACATCGTCAGCGTCTACGACTCCGACCGCGACGGCGACATCGCCTACCTCGTCATGGAATACATCCAGGGCGAGGACCTCAAGCACCACCTGGACCAGGGGGTGCGCTACACCCTGCAGCAGGCGACCAGCATCATGAGCGATCTGCTCTCGGCGCTGGACTATGCGCACCAGCAGAACATCGTGCACCGCG
This sequence comes from Burkholderiales bacterium, assembly GCA_016185015.1. Classification (GTDB taxonomy): domain Bacteria; phylum Pseudomonadota; class Gammaproteobacteria; order Burkholderiales; family Burkholderiaceae_C; genus Hylemonella. Next base: position 169,250 of record JACPOI010000015.1, on the reverse strand, counting down.
ACATCAAGCCGGCCAACCTGCTGATCGAGGCCAGCGGGCGCATCAAGCTCACGGACTTCGGCGTCGCGCGGATCCAGGATTCGGGCGAAGCCACCCGCACCAAGGGCACCATGGTCGGAACGCTCAAGTACATGTCGCCGGAACAGCTGCACGGCCTGCCCATCGACGCCCGATCCGACCTCTTCTCGGCCGGCATCGTGCTGTACCAGCTGCTGACCGGGACCCGGCCCTTCGACGGCACGGGCGACTACGAAATCATCCAGAAGATCGTCGGGCAGGAGGTGGCAGCGCCATCGACCATCAACCCCCTGCTGCCGCCGGCCATCGACCAGCTCATGGCGCGCGCGCTGCAGAAGTCGCGCGACGACCGTTACCCGAACGCCCAGGAATTCAACGCCGCGCTGCAGGCCGCCGCCGGCTCGGCCGCCGACCCCACGATCACGCCACCCAAGAGCCCGCCTCGCCCCGGTGAAAGCTCGACCTGGACCTCCACGGTGATCAAGGGCGAATCGCTGGTCAGTACCAGTTCGGGCAGCATGTCCGGCCTGCCCAGTTCCACCGTGACGCAGGAGGTGGAGCTGGTCTACTGGAAGGAGATCAAGGACTCGGTCGATGTCGAGGAATTCAGGGATTTCCTGCTCAAGTTCCCGGCCGGCATCTATGCCGACCTGGCGCGCCGCCGCATCAAGCGGCTGAGCAACCCCGGCGGCGAGCACGGCGGCTCAAGGTCCGGCACCGGAACGCGCACGGTCGTCCCCCAGGCGACGACCGTTGCGAACGAGCCCACGATGAAGATGGCCGCGGCGCCGGCCCCGGCGGAGGAAGACCCGGAAGCCACCCGCATGCTCCCGCCACGCAAGGCAGCCGCAGCGCAGGCCGTTACCGACGCGCCCGCCCGCAGCCGGCGCGGCTGGATCCTGGGCGGCGCCGGCCTGGCAATCGTGGCGGCCATCGTCCTCGCTTACCTGGGCCTGTCGGGCAAGCCCGCGCCCACACCCGCAGCCGCCATCGTCGAAAAAGAAGCAGATGCAACGTCCAAGGGCAAATCCGCTGCGGTGGCGCCCCCTGCCAAGACGCCTGCTGCACAACGTGCCGACGTGAAGCCCCGGGCAGCCGAACCGAAACCAGCCCCCAAGGCGGCAGCCACAACCCCACCCCAGGACAAGCCCCGGGCCCCGGACAGCCCGAAACCGGCGAGCAAGGCGCCCGCGCCGGCCGCCGCTGCGACGGCGCCACCGGACCCGAATGCGGCCTGCGAGGGGCGCATCCTGCTCGGTTACCTCACGTGCATGAAAGAGCAGTGCGACAAGGCCCTGTACGCGCAGCACCCGGTGTGTGTGGAACGGCGTGAAATGGAACGGCGCAACCAGCAGCCCCAATGAGGCCGGCTGCGCAGGGTCGCCACTCAATGGGCGCGCCAAGCGGCGGCCGCCACCTCAGCCCACGACCTTGAGTGCCGGTTTGGCCTGGGTCACCAGCGCGGGGTAACGCTTTTCGATCGCAGCCTGGATGCCCGCGGCGTCCAGCCCCTGCAGGGCGAGCAGCCTGGCCGGGTCGCCGTGTTCGATGAAGACGTCGGGCAAGCCCAGCTGCAGCAGGGGCTTGAGCACACCGGCCGCCTGCAGGGCTTCGCCCACCGCGCTGCCGGCGCCGCCCATGACGGCGCCCTCCTCCAGCGTGACCAGGGCCTCGTGCGTGGCGGCCACCTTGAGCAGCAGCTCCACGTCCAGCGGCTTGGCCCAGCGCATGTTCACCACGGTGGCACCCAGCTTCTCGGCGGCGGCCAGGGCCGGGTAGAGCAGCGTGCCGAAGGCCAGGATGGCGACGCCTTTGCCTTCGCGCTTCACCTCACCCTTGCCATAGGGCAGGGATTCCAGACCCGGCAGAGGGGCCACGCCCGCACCGGCGCCGCGCGGGTAACGCACGGCCACAGGATGGTTCTGCTCGAAGGCGGTGCTCAGCAGCTGGCGGCACTCGCGCTCGTCAGCCGGGCAGGCCACGGCCATGTTGGGAATGCAGCGCAGGTAGGCGATGTCGTAGTTGCCCGCGTGCGTGGCGCCGTCGGCACCGACCAGGCCCGCGCGGTCCAGCGCGAACACCACAGGCAGATTTTGCAGGGCCACGTCGTGGATCAGCTGGTCGTAGCCGCGCTGCAGGAAGGTGGAGTAGATCGCCAGCACCGGCTTGAGCCCTTCGCAGGCCAGGCCGGCGGCGAAGGTGACGGCGTGCTGCTCGGCGATGCCCACGTCGTAATAACGGCCCGGGAAACGCTGGTGGAACTCCACCATGCCCGAGCCCTCGCGCATGGCCGGCGTGATGCCGACCAGGCGCGGGTCCTTGTCGGCCATGTCGCACAGCCAGTGGCCGAAGACCTGGGTGAAGGTCTGCTTCGGGGGCGTGGCGGGCTTGACCAGGCCCACGGCCGGGTCGAACTTGCCGGGGCCGTGGTAGGCCACGGGGTCGGCCTCGGCCAGCTTGTAGCCCTGGCCCTTCTTGGTGACCACGTGCAGGAACTGCGGCCCCTGCAGGTGCTTGATGTTCTCCAGCGTGGGGATCAGCGAGTCGAGGTCGTGGCCGTCGATGGGGCCGATGTAGTTGAAGCCGAACTTCTCGAACAGCGTGGCCGGCACCACCATGCCCTTGGCGTGTTCCTCGAAGCGCTTGGCCAGCTCGAACAGCGGCGGCGCGCCCTTGAGCACGGTCTTGCCCACCTGCTTGGCGGCCGCATAAAAACGCCCGCTCATGAGCTGCGCCAGGTAGCGGTTGAGCGCGCCCACCGGCGGGCTGATGGACATGTCGTTGTCGTTGAGGATGACCAGCAGCCTGCAGTCTTCGACGCCGCCATGGTTGAGCGCCTCGAAAGCCATGCCCGCCGTCATGGCGCCGTCGCCGATCACGGCAATGGCGTGGCGGTCCTCGCCCTTCTGGCGTGCCGCCAGGGCCATGCCCAGCGCGGCGGAGATGGAGGTGCTGCTGTGCGCGGTACCGAAGGCATCAAAAGGGCTCTCGCTGCGCAGGGGAAAACCGCTGAGGCCGCCGAGCTGGCGCAAGGTGTGCATGCGCTCGCGCCGACCCGTCAGGATCTTGTGCGGATAGGTCTGGTGGCCCACGTCCCAGACCAGGCGATCCTGCGGGGTGTTGAAGACGTAGTGCAGCGCCACCGTCAGCTCCACGGTGCCCAGGTTGGAGCTGAGGTGGCCGCCGGTCTTGGAGACGCTGTCGAGCACATAGGCCCGCAGCTCGTCGGCCAGGGTGCGCAGTTCGGCGCGCGGCAGCCGGCGCAGCTCGGCCGGGTCGTTGATCGTCTGCAGCAGGGGATAGGAGGTATCGGACATGCTCTTGCTCAATTGACCCGGTTCACCACCATGTCGGCCAGGGCGCGCAGGGCGCGCGTATCGGCCAGGCCGCTGGTCTCCAGTGCCTGCAAGGCCTGGGCATACAGTTCCTGCGCGTAGGTGCGGGAACGCGCCAGCCCCAGCAGGGACACGTAGGTGGGCTTGTCCTGCTCGGCATCCTTGCCGGCCGTCTTGCCCAGCGTGGCGGAATCGGCCGTCACGTCGAGGATGTCGTCCACCACCTGGAAGGCCAGGCCGAGGGCGGCACCGTAATCGCTCAAGGCCTGGCGCTCGCTCGCGCTCACCTCACCGCAGGCTGCGCCCATCAGCACGCTGCCTTGCAGCAGGGCACCGGTCTTGAGACGGTGCATCTGGCGCAGCTGAGTTTCATCGAGCTTCACGCCGACGCTGGCCAGGTCGATGGCCTGGCCGCCGGCCATGCCTGCGCTGCCGGCCGCATGCGCGAGCAGGCGGCACAGACGCGCCTGCATGGCTTCGGGCACGCCGTCGTTCTCGGGCGTCAGCAGTTCGAAGGCCAGGGCCTGCAGTGCGTCACCGGCCAGCAGGGCACCGGCCTCGCCGAACTTCACGTGCACCGTGGGCTTGCCCCGGCGCAGCACGTCGTTGTCCATGCAGGGCATGTCGTCGTGCACCAGGGAATAGGCGTGGATCAGTTCTGCCGCGCAGGCGGCGCGCAGCGCGGCACGCTCATTGCCGCCCACGGCTTCGGACGCCGCCAGCACCAGCAGGGGGCGCAGGCGCTTGCCACCGTCGAGCACCGAATAGCGCATGGCCTCGCCCAGGCCGGCCGGGGCATCGATGCCGACCCATGCCTCCAGCGCACGCTCCACGCGCGCCAGCCGCTCGCTGCTCCAGGTACGCAGCTCGAATTCCGTCATATGGGCGCCCACGCTTGCCACTGCGTGTGCTGCGCTGCCCCCCAAGGGGGCCTTCGCGCCTTGGGGCGGCCCTGCGTCGCTCATTACTTTCACTCGGGTGTCCATGTCTTGAGGGTGCCTTCGTCCAGCACCTTGATCTGGCCTTCGACGGCTTCCAGCTTGTCGCGGCAGAACTTGAGCAGCTCGGCGCCGCGCTGGTAGCCCGTGAGCAGCTGCTCCAGCGGCAGTTCGCCGGACTCCAGCCGGCTGACCAGCTGTTCAAGTTCCTGCAGGGCCGCCTCGTAGCTGACGGGGGTGCCGGATGCGGACGTGGATGTGGAAGCCTTGGCCATGGAAACAGGACGGTGTAAACGCAGCATTTTAGGCCGTGTGCCGCCTCGGGGCCGGGCCAACACCGCCACAGGCCCATGAAATTCGGTGACGGAACGCAAAATAGCTCGCAGCAGCCGGTACCTGGCGCCCCCCGGGGTACAATCCTTGGCTCTCCTGGCCTGCCGTACTGGCAACGCCTTTTTTCCTTTGTCACGCCTCGGGGCGTACCTCCCTGTGGGGAGTCTTTAGGTCAGGTCACCCATGTCTGATTTAAGTCTTCAACTGCAGCAGGCGCACAGCCAACTACCAGTTTCAAGCTACTTCGACGAAGCGCTGTTCCAGCGCGAGATGGCACTCATTTTCGGGCGCGGGCCGCGTTATGTAGGCCATGCCGCGAGCGTCCCCGAAGTCGGCGACTACTACGCCCTCCCCCAGGAAAAGGAAGGGCGGGCCCTGGTGCGCACGCCCGAAGGGGTGTCGCTGGTCTCCAACGTCTGCCGCCACCGCCAGGCCGTCATGCTCAAGGGCCGCGGCTCGCTCCAGGCCACCGCTCCCGGCAGCGCCGGCGGCAACATCGTCTGCCCCATCCATCGATGGACCTATTCGCCCGAGGGTCAGCTGATCGGCGCGCCGCACTTTGCGCACGACCCCTGCCTGAACCTGAACAACTACAAGCTGCAGGAGTGGAACGGCCTGCTCTTTGAAGACAATGGCCGCGACATCGCCGCCGACCTGGCCGGCATGGGCCCGCGCGCGCAACTCGACTTCACCGGCTTCACGCTGGACCGCGTGGAGCTGCACGAGTGCAACTACAACTGGAAGACCTTCATCGAGGTCTATCTGGAGGACTACCACGTCGGCCCCTTCCACCCGGGCCTGGGCCACTTCGTGACCTGCGAGGACCTGAACTGGGAGTTCAAGGACAACTACTCGGTACAGACCGTGGGCGTGTCCAGCGCCTTCCAGCGCCCGGGCTCGCTGGTCTACCAGCGCTGGCACGACGCCCTGCTGAAATACCGCAACGGCCAGCTGCCCGAGCGCGGCGCGATCTGGCTGACCTACTACCCGCACATCATGGTCGAGTGGTACCCGCACGTGCTGACCGTCTCCACCCTGCACCCCGTCAGCCCCGGCAAGACGCTCAACATGGTGGAGTTCTACTACCCCGAAGAGATCACCGCTTTTGAGCGCGAGTTCGTCGCAGCCCAGCAGGCCGCCTACATGGAAACCTGCATCGAGGACGACGAGATCGGCGAGCGCATGGACGCGGGGCGTCGGGCCCTGTTCGAGCGCGGCGACAACGAAGTCGGTCCGTACCAGAGCCCCATGGAGGATGGCATGCAGCATTTTCATGAGTGGTATCGGAAGCAGATGGCCTTGTGATTTTTCGAGCCCCTCGTCACTGACCTTTATTCACGTGGTCTCTTTCCCTGACGGGGCGTTTTCTTTCCCCCCTCTCATCCCCCCGCCCCTCTCTACCCCCGCCGGGGTAGAGAGGGGGGCCTGGATTTGGTTACTTCGCGCCGGCTACGCTTCTAGGACGCGAGAGGTCGCGGTCATCCTCGCTGGCCTCGACTGGCGAGCCAACGGTCGTAGTCGACGGCTCGGCCTTGGTACGCCAACGCTGGCGGCTGCGCCGGCCAGCAACGAAACATGTCTCGCCCACGGCCGACCGCACAGCGGCGGCCGTCGTTGGCATAACAAAGCTGCACCATTTACTACGACCGCAGGCCAGCAATCTAGGCTGACCGGAAGCGGTGGCGTCGGTCCGTGCCGTAGAAGCCTTTCCAAAACACCAGAAGCAAAATCCAGGCTCCCTTCTTTGCCCCCGGCGGGGGGCAAAGAAGGGCGGGGGGATGATTGGGGGGTTGTTAAACGCCTCGCCAGAGACAGAGAAAACATAAGAGGAAATCAGTAAATGCAAGCCCTCTGGATGGTCCTAGGCGCCTTCTTCTTCGCCACCATGGGCGTGGCGGTGAAGTACGCCTCGGCGTCTTTCAGTACCTTCGAGCTGGTCTTCTACCGCGGCCTCATCAGCATCGCCTTCCTGGCCCTGATCCTGCGCGGCCGCGGCATCGGGCTCAAGACCCCCGTGCCCTATATGCACGCCTGGCGCAGCATCATCGGTGGGGCCTCGCTGACGGCCTGGTTCTATGCCATCGCCTGGCTGCCGCTGGCCACGGCCATGACGCTGAACTACATGAGTGGCATCTGGGTCTCGGCCTTCATCGTGGGCGGCGCCATCCTCTATGGCAAGACCGAGCGCCAGGGGCCGCTGCTGGCCACCGTGCTGCTGGGCTTTGCCGGCGTGGTGCTCACGCTGCGCCCCACCATCGACCAGAACCAGCTCTTCGCTGGCCTGATCGGCCTGCTCTCGGGCATGAGTGCCTCACTCGCCTATCTGCAGGTCACCGCCCTGGCCCGCGCGGGTGAGCCCGAGGGCCGCACGGTCTTCTACTTCGCCGTCGGCACCGCGGTCACCGGCCTGGTGGGCATCCTGTTCACCGGCTTCACCCCACCCGAGCAGATCCACTGGCAGGCCGCGGTCTGGCTGCTGCCCATCGGCGTGCTGGCCTCGCTGGGCCAGTGGTGCATGACACGCGCCTACAGCCGCGGCCATACCCTGGTGGTGGCCAGCCTGCAGTATTCGGGCATCGTCTTCGCTTCGCTCTACAGTCTGGTGCTCTTCGGCGACCAGATCCCGCTTTACGGCTGGCTGGGCATCACGCTCATCGTCGGCAGCGGCGTGGCCGCCACCTTCCTGCGCGAACGCGCGATCCCCAACACTCCTGCCGAAGAGCATTAATCCCCCCGACTCTCGCCCACTGCGTGTGGCTCGCATCCCCCCTCAAGGGGGCGCACCCAGCGGCCCGGCAAAGCCGGTTCCACGGGTGCCCTGAGTCAGGTTTTTGTGCCCGAGGGCTGTTCGCAATACAGACTAATATTTGAACTCGACCAAGGATTCGCCATGTACACGACCCTCATCAGCGCCGAGCAGCTCAAGCACCTGGTGCACGACCACAAACCCTTGATGGTCTTCGACTGCAGCTTCGAGCTCATGAAACCCGCCGAAGGCGACGCGCAGTACGAGCGCGTGCGCATCGCCGGCGCGGTGCGCGCCAACGTCGACCGCCATCTCAGCGCCAAGGACCAGTCCCAGGCTGTCAACGGCGGGCGCCACCCCTTGCCCAAGCCCGAGGTGTTTGCCGCCTGGCTGGCCAGCGTGGGGTTCCAGAGCGACATGCAGGCCGTGGTCTATGACCGCCAGGGTGCCAACTACTGCGGGCGCCTGTGGTGGATGCTCAAGTGGGTGGGCCACGAGAACGTGGCCGTGCTCGACGGCGGGCTGCAGGCCTGGGAGGCCGTCAACGGGCCGGTGGCCACCGGCCCCGACCTGCCGCGCGTGCCCTCGGCCTTCAAGGCCGGCGCGCCGCGCGCCCAGCTGGCCACGACCGAAGACGTGCTCAAGCACCTGGAACTGCCCGACCAGACACTGATCGACGCGCGCGCGCCGGCACGCTTTCGTGGCGAGGTCGAGCCGCTGGACCCGGTGGCCGGCCACATCCCCGGTGCGCTCAACCGCCCCTTCGGCGACAACCTGGGGCCGGACGGCAAGTTCAAGTCGGCTGAACAACTCAAGGCCGAGTTCCAGGCCCTGCTCGGCGACCGCCGCCCGCAGAGCGTGGTGCACCACTGCGGCAGCGGCGTGAGCGCCCTGCCCAATCTGCTGGCCATGGAGATCGCCGGCCTGGGCCGTGGCGCGCTTTACGCCGGCAGCTGGAGCGAGTGGTGCGCCAGCCCCGACCGCCCCGTGGCGCGGGGCTGAACCGGGCCGCTCAGAAGGCGTAGGCCAGCCCCACCACACCCGTCAGGGCGGCGCTCCTGCGGGTCAGCACGCTCTCGCGTGCATCACCGAGCAGCTGGTTGAAGGCGATCCCGGCAAACACCGAGGTGTCCTTGTCCAGACGCCGGCTCAGCGAGACGTTCATCCCCACGTTGCGCCAACCCGCCCCTGGGCTGGCCACGGCATAACCGCTGGCGGCCGACTGCGCCGGCGTGACCCCGAAGTAGTCCTGCATGTAGTCGGCATTGGCCCAGTGCGCCCCCAGGCCGAGGGACAGGCGCGTCTGCATGCCCAGCGGCACGCCATAGCTGGTGCCCAGGTCGAGCACCAGGCCGCGGCGCTGCGTGCCCGCGCCCTGGCGCAGCGAAGACGTGAAGGCCAGTCGCGGCCCCCACAGGCGATTGAAAAACACGCCCAGTTCGGGCTGGGTGTCGATGCTGCCCATGCCGCGCAGGGCCTCGGAGCGCCCCTCATCACGACCCAGGTCCACCGTCAGGCGCGGGCCGTACTGCAGCTCGGGCGACGGGGAGGCGTTGTAACCCAGGCCGTTGCCCACACCGGCAAACCAGCCGTTACTCCACTGGTAATCGATGGCAGGCAGCAGCAGGTTGCGCCGCTCGTCGGAGCCCCGGTAGGCCGTGCCGGCAATGAAGAAGGCACCTAAGCGCCCGCCATCCTGGCCCGGTGGCAGCGGCGCCAGGCGCACGGCCTCGAACCCCTGGGCACCAACGAAAGGACTGAGGCCGGCCAGCAGGGCGGCCATGGAAAAACGGACAAGTGAGGACATGACAATACCGGTGGGAATGCTGGCATCGAGCTTAGCCGCAAGACCGATCCCTGCGCACGCACAAGGCCGAAAGTCCGGGGCGTGTATTCCCGAAAGGGCATGGGGAAATGGCACAGGGACGGCTGGCCGGGTTAAGGTCGGGGCATGAGCGATCCGACCCTGATCCAGACCATCGCCGCGGTGCTGTTTGCGCTGGCCGTGCTGCACACCTTCTCGACCAAGTTCTTCGAGCACCTGGCCCACACGCAGCCGCGCCATGCTGGCCTGTGGCACCTGCTGGGCGAGGTGGAGGTGGTGTTCGGTTTCTGGGCCATGGTGCTGGTGGTCTGCATGTTCGCCCTCAGTGGCAAGCAGGAAACCACCACCTACCTCGACACCCGCAACTACACCGAACCCATGTTCGTGTTCGTGATCATGGTGATCGCCGGCACACGCGCCATCCTGCAGTTCGCAGGGGCACTGGTGCGTGCCGTGGCCCGCCTGCTGCCGCTGCCGCGCGGCATGGCGATGTACTTCCTGGTGCTGGCCTTCGTGCCGCTGCTGGGCTCCTTCATCACCGAGCCGGCCGCCATGACGCTGGCCGCACTGATGCTGCGCGACACCCTGTTCGCGCAGGCGGTCTCGCGCCGCCTGCAGTACGCCACGGTGGGCGTGCTCTTCGTCAACATCTCCATCGGCGGCACGCTCACGCCCTTTGCCGCGCCGCCCGTGCTGATGGTGGCGGCCACCTGGAACTGGGATCTGTGGTTCATGATGACGACCTTCGGCTGGAAGGCGGCCCTCGCGGTGCTGGTCAATGCCGGTGTGGCCACGCTGCTGTTCCGCCGGGAGCTGGGCCACATGGACCGCAGCGACGCCGACGCCGGCCCCGCCGTGCCCTGGCCGGTGGTAGGCGTGCACCTGGCGTTCCTGCTGGGGGTCGTGCTGTTTGCGCACTATCCGCCGGTCTTCATGGGGCTCTTTCTCTTTTTCATGGGTTACGCCGCCGCCTATGAACGGCACCAGGACCGCCTGATCCTGCGCGAGGCGCTGCTGGTGGCCTTCTTCCTGGCCGGCCTGGTGGTGCTGGGCGGCCTGCAGCAATGGTGGCTGCAACCGGTGCTCATGCGTATGGACGCCACGGCCGTGTTCTACGGCGCCGTGGCACTCACCGCCATCACCGACAACGCGGCCCTGACCTACCTGGGTTCGCTGGTGCAGGGGCTGAGCGACGAGTTCAAGGTGGCCCTGGTGGCCGGCGCCGTCACCGGCGGCGGCTTGACGGTGATCGCCAATGCGCCCAACCCGGCCGGGGTGTCCATCCTGCGCGGCAAGTTCGAAGACAGCACCATCCACCCCCTGGGCCTGCTGCTGGCCGCCCTGCCGCCGACCCTGGTGGCGGTGCTGGCATTCCGCTGGCTATAGGTTCCCCCCGAGACGCTGCTCCGCTCGGGGGTGTACGATGATTTCATGAAGCCGCGCATCACCGTCATCACCCTGGCCGTCGAGGACCTGGAACGCGCGCTGCGCTTCTACCGCGACGGCCTGGGCTTCGCCACCGAAGGCATCATCGGCACCGAGTTCGAACACGGGGCCGTGGTCTTCATCGACCTGCAGCACGGCCTGAAGCTGGCGCTGTGGCCGCGCAGCAGCCTGGCACGCGACAGCGGCCTGGCCCTCACCCCGCCCTGCCCCACCGGGCTCTCGCTGGGCCACAACGTGGCCTCGCGTGATGAGGTGGATGCGGTGATGAAGCAGGCAGCGCACGCCGGGGCCGTCATCGTCAAGCCGGCGCAGGTCACCTTCTGGGGTGGGTATGCCGGTTACTTCCAGGACCCGGACCAGCACCTGTGGGAAGTGGTCTGGAACCCGGCCTGGGAAGGCTGATTCAGCGTCCCAGCCGGTCGGAGGGCGGGCCGTCGACCTGGCGCGATTCGACGTCGATCACATCGGCATCACGCGCCGTCTGCGCGGCTCCCGGGCGGTAAAAACGCTGCCACTGCGCGCGGCGCAGGATGGCAAACGCCAGGGGCTGCACCGGCCGGCCCGTGAGGCGGGCCCACAGCGCGCGCAAGCCCCAGAAGACCAGCAGCAGGAGGCCCGCCGCCAGCAGGCTGAGCAGGAACACCAGGCCCATGAGGGCCAGCACGAGGCGCAGCAGGAATCCGAAGAGTCGCTTGATCATCTTGTCCAGGTTCATCGGGGGCAGATGGGTCGGGATGCGGGCCTTGCAAGGGCCGGCCGCATTTCTTTACTTCACCAGCAGCAGGGCCAGCGTGCGCCCGTCCACCAGCTGCAGGCCCTGCTCTTTCGCGTAGCGTTCGCCCGCCTCCGAAACTGGGCCCAGGCTCAGATAGACGCCGCGTGCGCCCTGCTTGTCGCAGGCCGACTGCAGCAGGCGCAGCGCCTCCACGCCCTGGCTGGCGGCCTTCCAGCGCCGGCAACTCACCAGGCTGGCCTGGCCCTGGCGCTCGATGCGGAAATCGGCGGACTCGCCCTCCAGGCGGGTGACGCTGTAGCCCTGCTGTGTATAGGCCTGCGCCACCCAAGCCGAGAAATCGCGCCAGTTCATGGCCGCGGCACGTGCCAGCGCCTCGTCCAGCCGGGCCGCACTGGGGGCGCGCCACTGGCGCCAGGCCGCCACGGCGGCCACCACCACAAAGGGGAAGGTGCCCAGCATCACGACCACCGCAAACTCGCGCGGCAGCAGGGCAAAGGCGACCACCGACATCAGCACGGAGATCAGCAGGCTGATCCACCAGGGCGAGCGCAGCAGCACGGCGAAGAGCGAACGCTCGTTCATCTTGAACTTGAACACGGGGAACCTCAATGGGTGTGAGCGAGGATGCTGGCCACGGTGACCAGACCGATGCCCGCCAGCAGCCAGGCGATCTGCGCCAGGGTCTCGGCCAGGCTCAGGCGCTTTTGCAACTGGGGGATCAGGTCGGCCAGGGCCACGTAGATGAAGCTGCTGGCGGCCACGACCAGGAAATAGGTCAGGTAGTCGTGCAGCAGGTCCACCAGCCAGTAACCCACCAGGCCGCCCAGGGCCGTGATGGCGCCGGCCAGCGTGACCTTGAGCAGGGCCGCCTTGCGCGTGCCGCTGCTCAGGCGCAGCACCATGAGGTCGCCCATATGGTGCGGTACCTCGTGCGCCAGCACGGCCAGCGCGGCGATCACGCCCAGGCGCAGGTCGGCCATGAAGGCCGACGCGATCAGGATGCCGTCGCCGAAGCAGTGCACGCTGTCGCCGGCCAGCACGCTCCAGCCGCCGGCCATGCGCTCGGGCGCATGCCCGTGGCCATGATGGTGCGCGTGATCGTGCCCATGGTCGTGCTCATCGTCGTGGTCGTGCCCGGCATCGTCATGATGGTGCTCGTGGCCGTGGTGCCAAAGCTCGGCCTTGTCGAGCAGGAAAAAGAAGACCACCCCCACCAGCAGCGTCAGGAACAGCGCCTGCGCATCGACGCCGCTCTCGAAGGCCTCGGGCAGCAGGTGGAGAAAGGCCGTGCCCAAGAGGGCGCCGGCCGCCAGGCTGAGCATGTGCTGTGTGTAACGCGCCAGCACGCCGAAGCTCAGGGCCGCGGCCAGCCAGACGCTGCCGATGCCGGCCGCCAGCGTGCCGAGGAGGATCGCAATCAGGGTCATGCCCTCGATTCTCTCAGACGTGTCAAGAGGCGCCGCTCCAGCCCATGAAAAAGCCGCCCGCAGGCGGCTTGCTTCCGAAGCAGCGGGCTTTTACACCCCGTTGGCCTTGAACCACGCCAGGCAGCGCTTCCAGCCGTCCTCGGCCGCTTCCTTGCGGTAGCTGGGGCGGTAGTCGGCATGGAAGGCATGCGGTGCGTCCTTGTAGACCACGAACTGCGAGGCCTTGGACTGGGCGTTGCCGGCGGCCAGTGCGGCCTTCATCTTCTCCACGCCGTCCAGCGGGATGCCGGTGTCGGCCTCGCCATACAGGCCCAGCACCGGGCCGTTCAGCTGGCCGGCGATGTCGATCGGGTTCTTCGGCGTGAGCTCGTTCTGGGCGCCCACGATGCGGCCGTACCAGGCCACGCCGGCCTTGATGGACTTGTTGTGCGCGGTGTAGAGCCAGGTCTGGCGACCGCCCCAGCAAAAACCGGTGACCCCCACACGGGCCAGGTCGCCGCCATTGGCGCCGGCCCAGGCCACGGTGGCGTCCAGGTCGGCCATGACCTGCGCGTCGGGCACCTTGGAGATCACCTCGGCAATCAGCTTGGCCATCTCGCCATAACTCTGCGCATCGCCCTGGCGCACGAACAGCTCGGGGGCGATGGCCAGGTAACCGGCGCGCGCGAAGCGGTTGGCCACGTCGGCGATGTGCTCGTGCACGCCGAAGATCTCGGACAGCACCAGCACCACGGGCAGGTTCTTGCCACCGGCAGGCATGGCGCGGTAGGCGGGCATCTTGAAGCCCTTGACGTCGATGCTGACCTCACCCGCGGTCAGACCGTCGGTGGGTGTCTTGATGACGGTCTGCGCCATGATGGGCAGGGCCGAGGCGGCAAAGCCCACGCCCAGCGCGGTCTTGAGCGCGGTGCGGCGCGTAGCGCCCAGCTCGGTGCTCTGGCCCGGCAGCAGGGCCTTGAATTCGGTTTCCAGATCGCGGTTCATCATCGGAGGTTCCTCGTATCGGTTTTCGGAAGGCCGTAGTCTAGGGGGGCTCCCGATTCATTGCACGGGCCCCACGCAATCCCCCACGCTGCGAAGCCCGATAATCGGGCATGTCCTCACCCACCGCCTTCAGCACCCTGCCCCTGAGCCCCGCCATGCTGGAGAACCTCCAGCAGCTGGGTTACAGCGCGATGACCCCGATCCAGGCCGCCAGCCTGCCCATCGCGCTGCTGGGCAAGGACCTGATCGCCCAGGCCCAGACCGGCAGCGGCAAGACCGCCGCCTTCGCCCTGGTGCTGCTGAGCAACCTGAACCCGCGCCGTTTTGCCGTGCAGTCCCTGGTGCTGTGCCCCACGCGCGAGCTGGCCGACCAGGTGACGGTGGAGCTGCGCCGCCTGGCGCGCGCGCAGGACAACATCAAGATCGTCACCCTGTGCGGCGGCGTCCCGCTGCGCATGCAGAGCGCCAGCCTGGAGCACGGTGCCCACATCGTGGTGGGCACGCCGGGGCGCATCATGGACCACCTGCAGCGTGGCACCCTGGACCTGGCCGCCCTCAACACCCTGGTACTGGACGAGGCCGACCGCATGCTGGACATGGGCTTCTTCGACGACATCGCCACCGTGGCCAAACAATGCCCGAAGGAGCGCCAGACCCTGCTGTTCTCGGCCACCTACCCCGAAGGCATCGCCAAGATCGCCACCCAGTTCCTGCGCGATCCGCAGCAGGTGAAGGTGGAGACGAAACAGAGCGCGCCGAAAATCGAGCAGCGTTTCTACGAGGTCACCCGCGCCAACCGCCTGCAGGCCGTGGCGCAGCTGCTGCTGCACTTCCGCCCGGTCAGCACACTGGCGTTTTGCAACACCAAACAACGCTGCAAGGAACTGGTGACGCTGCTGCAGGCCCAGGGCATCAGCGCGCTGGCACTCTACGGCGAACTGGAGCAGCGCGAACGCGACCAGGTGCTGGCCCAGTTTGCCAACCGCAGCTGTTCAGTGCTGGTGGCCACCGACGTGGCCTCGCGCGGGCTGGACATCACGCAACTGGAAGCCGTGATCAATGTGGACATCTCGCCCGACCCCGAGGTGCACGTGCACCGCATCGGCCGCACCGGCCGCGCCGGTGAATCCGGCCTGGCCCTGAGCCTGGCCAGCATGGACGAGATGGGTGCCGTCGGCCGCATCGAGCAGTACCAGACGCAGGAATCCGTCTGGCACAAGCTCGACGAACTGAAACCCGCGAGCAAAGAGCCACTCCTGCCGCCGATGACGACGCTGCAGATCCTGGGCGGGCGCAAGGAAAAGATCCGCCCCGGCGACGTGCTGGGCGCGCTGACCGGCGAGGCCGGCTACACGCGCGAGCAGATCGGCAAGATCCACGTCACCGAGTTCTGCACTTTCGTGGCCGTGGAGCGCAGCATTGCCAGCGAGGCCGTGGCACGGCTCAATGCGGGCAAGGTCAAGGGCAAGAGCGTGAAGGCCCGGCTGGTCGGCGCGGACTGAAGCGCGCCCTCGGCAGCGCCATGAAAAAAGCCCGCCGAGGCGGGCTTTTCGGTGAAAGACAGCGGCCTTTACTTGGCGGCTTCGTCCTTCATCGCTGCTTTCTTCTTGGACTTCTTGGCCTTGCTGGATTTGCTGGCCTTGGCCTTTTTCTTCTTGTCGGCCCGGGCTTCAGGCTTGGTGTCGTTCTTGGCCGGGGCCACAGCGGGCGCAGGCGCAACCGCCGGGGCCGGAGCGACGGCGGGAGCGGGGGCCTGAGCATAAGCACCTGCGGCAAACAGGCCGGCGACGAGGGCAGCGAGCAACTTGTTCATCTTCAATTTTCCTAATGTTCGACGACGTAAACGACACATTCATGCAGTGGAATGTGCAGCGCAACGATAACAGGTGCGGGCGTCGAAACTGGTCAGCTTGCGGTCAGCGGTAAAAGGCCTCGACCTTGCCCTTGAGCTTGATCATCAGCGGATTGCCCTTGCGGTCCAGCGTCTTGCCGGCAGGCACCTTGATCCAGCCTTCGCTGACGCAGTATTCCTCCACGTCCATGCGTTCCTTGCCGTTGAAAGTGATGCCCACGTCGTGTTCGAAGACGGCCGCCACGTAGTGCGGGCTGCGCGGATCGATGGAGAGGTGGTCGGGGAGTTCGGGGCGTTGCGTGGTGTCGTTCATGGGGACGTATTGTCGTACAGACCGCGGATCAGACAGCCTGGGTCTCGGCGGCCCGTGCAGCGGCCGCGATGTCCAGCGAGCGCAGGCGCAGGTCGGCATCAAAGACGTCGGAGACCAGGATGAATTCATCGGCCTGCGTGGCCTGGGCCAGCTGCTCGAAGCCAGCGCGCACGGTCTGCGGCCCGCCGATCACGGCCATGGCCAGGAAGTCGGCTATCGCCGCGCGTTCCTGCGGGTGCAGCTGGGCCATGAAGTCCGGCACCGGCGGCGCCAGGCGGCCGCGCTTGCCAGTGATGATGCCCAGCACGCGCTGGTAGGTGCTGCTGGCCAGGAACTCGGCTTCCTCGTCGGTCGGCGCGGCGATCACCGGCACGCCGATGGCCACATAGGGCTGGGCCAGTGTGGCCGAAGGCTGAAAACGACGGCGGTACAGTTCGATGGCCTGTAGCAACAGGCGCGGCGCGAAATGCGAGGCGAAGGCATAGGGCAGGCCACGCTCGGCCGCGAGCTGGGCGGAGAACAGGCTGGAGCCCAGCAGCCAGATCGGCACGTTGGTGCCGGCGCCGGGCATGGCGATCAGGCGCTGGCCGGGCTGGGCCGGGCCCAGCAGGCGCTGCAACTCGGCCACGTCACGCGGGAAATCTTCTTCGGTCTCCACACGGTCGCGGCGCAGCGCGCGCATGGTCATGGGGTCGGTGCCCGGCGCGCGGCCCAGGCCCAGGTCGATACGGCCCGGGTAAAGCTCGGCCAGGGTGCCAAAGGCCTCGGCCACCACCAGCGGTGCATGGTTGGGCAGCATGATGCCGCCCGATCCCACACGGATGCGCTGCGTGCCGCCGGCGATGTGCCCCACCAGCACCGCCGTGGCGGAACTGGCAATGCCGGCCATGTTGTGGTGCTCGGCCAGCCAGTAGCGCGTGAAGCCCAGGGCTTCGGCGCGCTGCGCCGTGCGCAGCGCGATAGCCAGCGCATCGGCCACCGTGCCGCCTTCGCGCACGGCCACCAGGTCCAGCATGGACAAGTTGATGTCTTGGAGTGCTTTCATGCGCCTATTCTCGGCGAGGACCGATGACCGTGCTGACCGGGGTGATTCGCCAGCGCCTCAACCCAGCGGGCTGGCCTTGTAGCGCTGGTGCAGGATGCGCACGCGCTGCACATAGACCTGGGTCTCGGTGTACGGCGGTATGCCCGCGTACTTCTGCACGGCCTGCGGGCCGGCGTTGTAGGCGGCCGTGGCCAGGCTCACGTCGTTGCGGAAGCGGACCAGCATCTCGGCCAGGTAGCGCGCACCGCCACGGATGTTCTCGCGCGGATGGCGCGGGTCGGTCACGCCCAGCTGCCGTGCCGTGGCCGGCATCAGCTGCATCAGGCCGATCGCCCCCTTGGGCGAGCGCGCATGCAGGTTGAACCCCGACTCCGCATGGATCACGGCCCGCACCAGGGCAGGATCGACGTTGTACAGGCGCGCGGCCTGCTCGATCTCGCTGGCATAGGCATCGTGGTAGAGCCGTGTCACCTTCCAGTCGACCGTGGACTTGGGGTTGCAGGCGTAGCAGCCATAGTGCATGACGACGTAGCGGTCGTGCGCCGGCGGCCGGTCGGAGAACGAGGTGGTGCCGCCGCCCGACAGGTAGCGGTAGACCTTGGGGCTGGGCTTGGGCAGGTCCTGGGGCGGGGTGCCCGGCGCGGCTTCGCCGGCCGCCCACACCGCCGAGGCCGTCAGACACAGGCAGGCCAGCACCGCGCGTACACAACGCGCAGACCGGATGCCAGATGTCAAACGAGCCGCCATGGGTGTCAGGAATGGGAAGGGATGCCAGTATTGTCCCGCCAAACGGCGGCCCCCGACAACCGTACAGCTGGCGAAACCGGCCCCTTATCGGCGCTTAGGGCCGCGCTGGACACGCCCCGAGGGGACCGGCAGCAAGGGTTTACACATAGGGGAGGGACAAGGCAAGCGTTCTAGGATGTTGCCTCTCTCCTTGCTCTACCTGCCCATGACACACCTCGCGCCCGCCTCGTTTCTCCTCAAGCTGCTGCTCCTGCTGTCCGTCGCCGGCGCCGCCTGGGCGGACACCGCGTTCCCGAGCAAGCCGGTGCGCATCATCGTGCCCGTGGCCGCAGGCGGCGGCGCCGACATGGTGGCGCGCCTGGTGGCCGAGAAGATGGGGCAGAGCCTGGGCCAGCCCTTCGTCATCGAGAACAAGGCCGGGGGCTCGGGCACCATCGCCGCCATGGAAGTGGCGCGCGCTACGCCCGATGGCTACACCCTCATGCAGTGTTTTGTGGCCACGCACAGCACCAACCCGGCGGTGCTGAAGATCCGCTACGACCCGATCGCCGATTTCGCCCCCGTAGGCATGATGGGCCTGACCTCGAACGTGCTGGTCGTGGGCAGCAAGAACCCCGCGAAGCATTTCCAGGACTTCCTGGCCATGGCCCGCGCCAACCCGGGCAAACTCAACTTCTCCTCGGCGGGCAGCGGCTCGGCCACGCACCTGATCATGGAGTACCTGGAGAACCAGGCCAAGGTGGACCTGGTCCACATCCCCTACAAGGGCGCAGCGCCGGCCATGCAGGACCTGCTGGGCGGCCAGGTGGACGCCATGTTCCCCAGCCTGACGGCGGCCCTGCCGCAGATCCGCGGGGGCAAGCTGCGCGCGCTGGCCGTGGCCTCGCCCAAGCGTGACCCGATGCTCCCCGACGTGCCGACCATTGCCGAGCTCGGTTTCCCCGGCTTCAGCGCCATCCAGTGGTGGGGCCTGTGCGCGCCCGCCAGGACGCCCGAAGCCATCGTGAGCAAGCTGAACCAGGCGCTCAACGAGGCCCTGGCGCACCCGGACATCAAGCAACGCCTGAGCGAAGTGGCCGCCGAACCGACGCCCATGTCACCCCAGCAGTTCCGCGACTTCCTCGTGGCCGAGGTCGACAAATGGAAGCGCCTGGTCAAGGAGACCAAGCTCCAGATCGAGGAGTGAGGACTGCTCCGCCCGGCAGCGCAGACGCGCCGGGCGCGATGCCTGGTTCCAAGGTAGGTCTCAGTGCGCCTTGTCCCAGTTCGGCCCCACCCCCACCTCGGCCAGCAGCGGCACCTTGAGCTGGGCCACGCCGGCCATGATCTTCGGGATCTCGTGGCGCAGCCAGGTGACTTCATCTTCGGGCACTTCGAACACCAGTTCGTCGTGCACCTGCATGATCATCTTGGTCTTGCGGCCTTCGGCGTCCAGCACCTCCTGCACCTTGTTCATGCTGAGCTTGATCAGGTCGGCCGCCGTCCCCTGCATGGGCGCGTTGATGGCGGCGCGTTCGGCGCCGCTGCGACGCGGGCCGTTGGGTGAGTTGATCTCGGGCAGGTAGAGGCGGCGGCCGAAGACCGTCTCCACATAACCGCGGGCCTTGGCCTGCTGACGCGTCTCGTCCATGTAGCGCTTCACGCCGGGGTAGCGGTCGAAATAACGCTCGATGTAGTTCTTGGCCGCGGTGTTGTCTATCCCTAAGCTCTTGGCCAGGCCGTAGGCGCTCATGCCGTAGATCAGGCCGAAGTTGATGACCTTGGCGTAACGGCGCTGCTCGCTGCTGACCTGGCTGGTCGGCACACCGAAGACCTCGGAGGCGGTAGCGCGGTGCACGTCCATGCCGTCGTGGAAGGCCAGCAGCAGGGCGGCGTCACCGCTGATGTGGGCCATGATGCGCAACTCGATCTGCGAGTAGTCGGCACTCGCAATCACACAACCCGCCGGGGCCACAAAGGCCTCGCGCACGCGCCGGCCTTCGGGCGTGCGGATGGGGATGTTCTGCAGGTTCGGGTCGTTGCTGGACAGGCGCCCCGTCACCGCCACGGCCTGCGCGTAATGCGTGTGCACCCGGCCGGTGCGCGGGTGCGCCAGTTGCGCCAGCTTGTCAGTGTAGGTGCCCTTGAGCTTGGACAGGCCGCGGTGCTCCAGGATCTTGGCCGGCAGGGGGAAGTCCTCGGCCAGCTTCTCCAGCACTTCCTCGTCGGTGCTCGGCGCGCCGGTGGCGGTCTTCTTCACGATGGGCAGACCCAGCTTGGTGAAGAAGATCTCGCCGATCTGCTTCGGGCTGCCGAGGTTGAAGGGCTGCCCGGCCAGTTCGTACGCTTCCTGTTCCAGCTGCAGGATGCGCTGGCCCAATTGATGGCTCTGGTTGGCCAGGGTGGGCGCGTCGATCAGCACGCCGTTGCGTTCGATGCGGTACAGCGTTTCGGAACTGGCCATCTCCAGTTCGTAGATGAACATCAGCTTCTCGTCGGCCTGCAGCAGCGGCCACAGCACACGGTGCACGTCCAGGGTCTGGTCCGAGTCTTCGCAGGAGTATTCAGCCGCCTTGTCGATGGCGACCTGGCTGAAGGGAATCTGCTTGGCGCCCTTGCCGCAGAGATCTTCGTAATTGATGCCGCTGCGCCCCAGGTGGCGCTCGGCCAGGCTGGCCAGGCCATGCGGCTTGTGCACTTCGAGCACATAACTCTGCAGCATGGTGTCGTGCGCGTAGCCCTGCACCTCGATGCCATGGTTGGCCAAGACATGGCGGTCGTACTTGACGTGCTGGCCCAGCTTCTTGTGCGCCGGGTTTTCCAGCCAGGGTTTGAGCCTGGCCAGCACCTCGTCGCGCGGCAGCTGCGCGGGCGCATCGGGGTAGTCGTGCGTGAGCGGGATGTAAGCCGCCTCGCCCGGCACCACGCTGAAGGAAATGCCCACGACCTCAGCCACCATCTCGTCCAGCGAAGTGGTCTCGGTGTCCACGGCCACCAGTTCGGCGGCCTGCACCTTCTGCAGCCAGCGCTCGAAAGCGTCCCAGTCGAGGATGGTGTCGTACTTGAGCTGGCTCACGCGCGGGGCCACCGGTGCGGCCGGTTCGTCGAACAAGCCGGGGTTGCTGGCGTCGGCGGCCTTGGGCTTGGCCGCCGGTGCGGGCGGCACCTCGCCACCGATGGCGCGCGCCAGGCCCTTGAAGCCGTATTTCTCGTAGAAGTCCTTGAGCGCCGCGGTGTCGGGCTCCCCCACGCGCACGGCGTCCAGCGCCGGCAGACCGGGCACCCAGCCGTTGAGGTCGCAGTCGGTCTTGATGGTCAGCAGCTGGCGGCCGGTGGGCAGCCAGTCCAGCGCCTTCTTGAGGTTTTCGCCGGTCGCGCCCTTGATGGCGTCGACGTTGGCCACGATGTTGTCCAGCGAGCCGTATTCCTGCAGCCACTTGGCAGCGGTCTTGGGGCCGACCTTGGCCACACCCGGCACGTTGTCAATCACGTCGCCCACCAGGGTCTGGAAATCGACCATGAGCCTGGGCGGCACGCCGAACTCGGCCTCCACCCCGGCCATGTCGCGGCGCTTGCCATTCATGGTGTCGACGATGGTGATGTGCGGCGTGACCAGCTGGGCCAGGTCCTTGTCACCGCTGCTGATGATGACTTCCACCTCATGGCTGGCGCCGGCCACGGCCAGGGTGCCGATCACGTCGTCGGCTTCCACGCCGGGCACGTCCAACACCTTCCAGCCCATGAGGCGCACCACCTCGTGGATGGGCTCGATCTGCGCACGCAGGTCGTCGGGCATGGGCGAACGCTGGGCCTTGTACTCGGGATAGATCGCGTCGCGGAAGGTCGGGCCCTTGGCGTCGAAGACGCAGACCGCGTAGTCAGCGGGCACTTCCTTGCGCAGGCTCTGCAGCATATTGATCATGCCGCGGATGGCGCCGGTGGGCGGGCTGGTCGGGTCCCCCGGCACGGCGCGCAGGTCCGGCATGGCGTGGAAGGCGCGGTACAGGTAGCTGGAACCGTCGACCAGCAGCAGGGTTTTCTTGTCGCTCATGAGCAGGGTCCGTAGGGCAGGTGCTGATTGTGCCTGTGCCCGGGGCCAGCAGCGGCGCCCTCTACAATTGCAGAATGTCCGCGCTCCTCCCCCGTCTCCTGCGCCCCCTGCCGGCCCTCGCCTGCCTGGCCGCCGCTGCCGCCCTGGCGCAGACACCGGCGGCACTGCCGCGTGACGTCGCACCGCCCCCGGCCAGCGGGACCGAGCAGAAGATCGAACGCATCCGCCACGAAGACGCGGGCTCGCGTATCGACGAACTGCGTGTGGGTGGCGAGAGCAAGAGCATCACCGTGAGCCCCAAGGGCGATGCCCCGGCCTACCAGGTTCCTCCCGAAAGCAACAACCGCAACCCCGCCAGCACCGACCGCGAACGCAGCGGTACTGGCGGTTGGAACATCCTCAAATATTGATCCGATGGCTGTCTTTACCGAAGTCTCTTTCGACGAGGCCAGCACCCTGCTGCAAGACCTCAACCTGGGCCAGCTGCAGGAACTGCGCGGCATCCAGGGCGGCATCGAGAACACCAACTACTTCGCCACCACCGACCAGGGCGCCTACGTGCTGACCCTGTTCGAGCGCCTGTCCTTCGAGCAGCTGCCCTTCTACCTGCACCTCATGAAGCACCTGGCGCTGCAGGGCATCCCGGTGCCCGACCCGGCCGCCAACCGCGACGGCGACATCCTGCACAGGCTCAAGGACAAACCCGCCGCCGTGGTCAACCGCCTGCGCGGCAAGAGCGAACTCAGCCCCACACCGGCGCACTGCGCCGCCGTGGGCGCCATGCTGGCGCAGATGCACCTGGCCGGGCGTGACTACGCGCGCCGCCAACCCAATCTGCGCGGCCTGCCCTGGTGGAACGAGACCGTGCCCCTGGTGCTGCCGCACATCGACGCCGAGCAGGCCACCCTGCTGCGCGGCGAGCTGGCCTACCAGAACCACGTGGCTGCCTCGTCCGCCTACATCGCCCTGCCGCGCGGCGCCATCCACGCCGACCTGTTCCGCGACAACGTCATGTTCGACGGCCCGGCCGATGCGCCCGAACTCAGCGGTTTCTTCGACTTCTATTTCGCCGGCATCGACACCTGGCTGTTCGACCTGGCCGTCTGCCTGAACGACTGGTGCATCAACCTCGCCACCGGCGAGACCGACCGGGAGCGCAGCGCCGCCTTCGTGCAGGCCTACGCTGCCGTGCGCCCGCTCACCGCCGCCGAGCGCCAGCTGCTGCCGGCCATGCTGCGCGCCGGCGCCCTGCGCTTCTGGATTTCGCGCCTGTGGGACTTCCACCTGCCGCGCGAAGCCAGCATGCTGCAGCCACACGACCCGACCCACTTCGAACGCGTGCTGTGCCAGCGGGTGCTGCACCCACTGCACGTGGCCGAACTCCTCGAAGCAACACCCGCATGAAACTCAACATCGTCCCCGCCCGCACCGGCCTGACCTGGGTCCGCGCCGGCCTGCGCACCTTCTGGCGCCAGCCGCTGGCGCTGGCGGGACTGTTTTTCATGTTCATCTCGCTGATCTCGGTCGCCAGCCTGATCCCCTATGTGGGCAGCGTGCTGGCCCTGGTGCTGCTGCCCGCCGCCACCCTGGGCCTGATGGCCGCCACGCGCGAGGCTGCCGAGGGCAGGTTCCCCATGCCCTCCATCCTGATCAGCGCCTTTCGCGCCGGCCGCCTGCAGGCACGTGCCATGACCGGGCTGGGCGTCGCCTATGCCGCGGGTTTCCTGGTCGTGCTGGGCGCCTCGGCCCTGGTCGACGGCGGTGCGTTTGCCCGCATGTACCTGGTGGGCGGCGAACTCACCCCCGAGCTGCTGCAGTCGGCGGCTTTTCAGAACGCCATGTGGGTGGCCATGGGCCTGTACCTGCCCTTCTCCATGCTGTTCTGGCACGCCCCGGCCCTGGTGCACTGGCATGGTGTCTCGCCGGGCAAGAGCCTGTTCTTCAGCTTCGTGGCCTGCACGCGCAACTTTGGCGCGCTCTCGCTCTACGTGCTGGCCTGGATGGGCCTGTTCATGGGCGTGGGCATGGTTGTCGTGGTCCTCAGCATCACCCTGGGCCAGCCCGGCCTGGCCAACACGCTGATGCTCCCCACCGCCATGCTGCTGGCGGCGATGTTCTTCAGCTCGATCTGGTTCACCTTCAGCGACAGCTTTGTCGCCGAAGAGCCGCCTGCCGCGCCGGCGGCCTGAAGCCACCCGGCCGCTCAGCGGGCCGGACCGCCATACACACCGCCTGTGGCCTGCAGCTTGCGCACCAGCGTCAGCAGCCTGGGCCGCGCCTTGTCCATCAGGAAGGCCGGCGAGAGATTGACACCGGGGCCGCCGCAGCTGACCACCATCAGCGGGCCGCCCTCCAGCCGCAACGGCACCGCGATCGCGTTGACTTCCTTCTGCCACTCGCCAAACGAGACGCAGCAGCCGTGCTCCAGGTAGTCGGCTGCGGCCTGCTCGATGCCACGGCGCAGCCGCGGCCAGGCCCGCTCCTCCTGCTGCCGCAGGCGCTCGAACAGGTCGTCGCGCTCCACCGGACTGCAGGCCGCCAGGTAGGCACGGCCCATGGCGCTGTTGCCCAGCGGCAGGCGCGAGCCGACATCCAGGCTCAGCGTCAGTGCGGATTCGCTACGGCAGTTCTCCACGTAGATCATGCTGAGCCGGTCGCGCACACCCAGTGAAACCATGGCCTGCGTGCTGTCGGCCAGGTCCTGCATCAGCGGACGTGCCAGGGTGCGCACGTCCATGTGCGCCAGCATGGCCCCGCCCAGCGCCAGCACCGCGCTGCCCAGGCGGTAGCCGCTGGCCCCCTGGCCGTCCGTCGCCGGTTCGAGGTAACCCTCGCGCGTGAGGGTGTAGGTCAGCCGCGAGATGGTGGATTTGGGCAGGCCGCAGCGGCGGGCCAGTTCCTGGTTACCCAGCATGCGGTCACGCGAGCGGAAGGCGCTCAGCACCTGCAGGCCGCGCGCCAGCGCCGTGACGAAGTGACGGTCTTCCTTGGGGCGCACGCCGCCCTTCACAGGTTTCGTTTTAGGCACTATGTTCTGCATAGCGGAATTATGAATCGATCTGCATAAGTTGCCAAGACTGTCGCCATGGTGTCATTTCTCGGGTTATCCATACCCTGGTCGTGATCAATCGCTTACAAAATTCCCGCCTGGGCTTAACCATTTGTTCTGCTGTGCAGAAATAATGGCCGGCCAGACTACAAATACAAGGAGACTCCGTCATGCTGAGCCTATGGAACCGGGTCCTGTCGTTGGGACTCATCGCCTGCCTCACCACGGCCCAGGCCGCCGTCACACAGGATGAGATCGTGATCGGCCAGGTCGCGCCGCTGACCGGCACCATCGCCGGCACGGGCACTGAATACGTGGCCGGGGGCGCGGCCTACTTCGCCTACGTGAACGACAACGGCGGCATCCACGGTCGCAAGATCCGCGTCGTCGTCAAGGACGACAGCTACAAGCCCGACCAGACCCTGGCCCTCACGCGCCAGCTGCTGGCGGAAGACAAGCCGCTGGCGCTGTTCGGCTTCATCGGCACGGCCAATGTGCTGGCGCTGAACAAGAACAAGGTGCTGGAGGAAGCCGGCATTGCGCTGCTGGCGCCGTACACCGGGGCGCAGGACCTGCGCAACCCCATGCACCCCAACCTCTTCCACATCCGTGCCAGCTACACCGACGAGACCGCTGGCATGGTGGAGCACCTGCACACCATCGGCGTGCGCCGCATCGCCGTGATGTACCAGGACGACGCCTTCGGCAAGAGCGGCCTGGCCGGCGCCGAAAGCGCGCTGAAGAAACTGGGCCTGGAGCTGGCCGCCAAGGGGGCTTATGACCGGACCAAGCCCGAGGAGGTCGACGCGGCCGTGGCCGCCATCGCGCCGGCCCAGCCCGATGCCGTCATCATGGTCTCGGTCAACCGGGCCTCGGCGGCCTTCATCAAGAAGCTGCGCGCCCTGGGCAGCCAGGCCCAGCTGTTCAGCATCTCGGTGGTGAATTTCAAGGAGCTGCTGAACAACGCCGGCGCGGACCACGCCCGCGGCATCGGCATCTCGCAGGTCATGCCCTACCCCTACTCGGCCCGGGTGCCGGTGGTGCGCGAGTTCCAGGCCCTGATGGCCAAGTACCAGCCCGACAAGGTGATCTCCTACGCGAGCATCGAGTCTTTCATCGCTGCCAAGATCCTGGTCGAGGCCCTGCGCCGCAGCGGCCCCGATTTCACGCGCCAGAAAGTCATCACCCAGCTCGACAAGCTGAACAACTACGACGTGGGCGGCTTCCGGGTGACCTTCTCCCCGGAGAACCACACGGGCTCGAAGTTCATGGAGGTCACGGTGATCGGCCGTGACGGGCGGTTGCTGCGCTAGCCAGCCGCCGCCCCCGGCCCTGATGGGCGTGTGAACGCATGGGTGTATAACTACGCCCTTTCGGTCATGCGTCACGACTCCACGGATAGTGCGCATGCCCCCATCCCCCAAAGCAGGGCCGGCGCAACGGTGCGCCACAACATCAAGGAACAGCCAACATGGGCGCGCAGTGGAAAGCAAAAGGCAAGGCACAGGCCGCAGATGCCAGAGGCAAGCTGTTTGGCAAACTGGCCAAGGAAATCATGGTGGCGGCACGCGGCGGGGCCGACCCCGCCCTGAACTCGCGCCTGCGCCTGGTCGTGGAACAGGCCCGCAAGGTCTCCATGCCCAAGGACACGCTGGAACGCGCCATCAAGAAAGGCGCCGGCATCGGCGGTGATGCCGTGAACTTCGAGCATGTGATGTACGAAGGCTTTGCCCCGCACCGCGTGCCCGTGATGGTGGAATGCCTGACCGACAACGTGAACCGCACCGCGCCTGAAATGCGCGTGCTGTTCCGCAAGGGCCAGCTGGGCACCTCCGGCTCGGTGGCCTGGGACTTCGACCACGTGGGTTTGATCGAAGCCGAACCGGCTGCCGCGGGCGCCGACCCGGAACTGGCCGCCATCGAAGCCGGTGCGCAGGACTTCGAAGCCCCCGGTGAAGACGGCGTCACGACCTTCATCACCGACGCCGCCGACCTGGACCTGGTGAGCCGCGCCCTGCCGGCCCAGGGCTTCACCGTGCTGTCCGCCAAGCTGGGCTACAAGCCCAAGAACCCGGTGGACCCGACCAGCCTGAGCGCCGAACAGCTGGAAGAAGTGGAGGCCTTCCTGGCGGCCATCGATGCCAACGACGACGTGCAGAACATGTTCGTGGGGCTGGGCAGCTAAGTTTTAAGTTACCGGGGTCAACTTCGCCACCGACAGCGCCAGCCACTTGGTGCCATGCCGCGGGAAGTTGATCTGGGCGCGTGCATCGTCGCCCGAACCTTCGAGCGTGAGCACCGTGCCCTCGCCGAACTTGTTGTGGAAGACGCGCATGCCGAGTTTCAGGCCCGTAGACGCTTCCTGCGCCTTGGATGGCACCGGCGCCGGGCTGCTGCCCGTGTCGCGCGCATAACTGTTCTTCCAGCCCTCGCTCCAGCCTTCGCGCTGGCGGTTGTAGCCTGAGGCCGGCGGCGCAAAGCCGCTGCCGAAGCCCTGGTTCTTCGGGGTAATCCACTTCAGCGTTTCCTCGGGCAACTCGTCGAAGAAACGGCTGCGGATGTGATAGCGCGTCTGGCCGTGCAGCATGCGCGTCTGCGAATGGCTCAGGTAGAGACGATTGCGCGCGCGGGTGATGGCCACGTACATCAGGCGGCGCTCTTCCTCCAGACCGTCGAAGTCGCTCATGGAGTTCTCGTGCGGGAACAGGCCTTCTTCCAGACCCGTGATGAAGACCACGTCGAACTCCAGGCCCTTGCTGGCGTGCACGGTCATCAACTGCACGGCCTCCTGACCCTCTTTGGCTTGATTGTCACCAGCCTCCAGTGCCGCAAGAGTCAGAAACGCAGAAAGCGGTGACATCACTTCCCCGCTCTCCTCGTCCGGCATAGCGTTAGCTGCGGCTTCGGTGGCCTCGGCCTCACGGCCGAAGCCTTCATTGCTGACGAAGCTCTCGGCCGCGGTGAGCAGCTCCTCCAGGTTCTCGATGCGGTCCGCGCCCTCGCGTTCGGTCTGGTAGTGCTCGACCAGGCCGCTGTGCTGCAGCACCAGTTCGATGATCTCGCGCAAGGTCAGGCCCTGGGTCTGCTCGCGCAGCACGTCGATCTTGGCGACAAAGGCGCCCAGGTTGGCGCCGGCCTTGCCCGGCAGGGCGCTGACCGCGTCGTGCAGCGAACAGCCGGCGCTGCGCGCGGCGTCCTGCAACTGCTCGATGGAACGCGCGCCGATGCCACGTGGCGGGAAGTTCACCACCCGCATGAAACTGGTGTCGTCACTGGGGTTCTCCAGCAGGCGCAGGTAGGCCAGGGCGTGCTTGATTTCGGCGCGCTCGTAGAAGCGCTGGCCGCCGTACACGCGGTAGGGCAGGCCGGCGTTGAACAGCGCTGTCTCGATCACCCGGCTCTGCGCATTGCTGCGGTAAAGCACGGCAATCTCTTTCTGGCTCGTACCCTCGCGCACGAGCTGTTTCATCTCGTCGACCATCCACTGCGCCTCGTCGATGTCTCTTGCGGATTCGTAGACGCGCACCGGCTCGCCCGCGCCCTGGTCGGTGCGCAGGTTCTTGCCCAGGCGGTGCTTGTTGTGGCTGATCAGGGCGTTGGCCGTGTCCAGGATGTTGCTGTGGCTGCGGTAGTTCTGCTCCAGCTTGATCTGGTGCTTGACGTTGAACTCGCGCACGAAGTCGGCCATATTGCCCACGCGCGCGCCGCGAAAGGCGTAGATGCTCTGGTCGTCGTCGCCCACAGCCAGCACCGCGCCGGCGCCGCCGTCCTCGCGCAGCGTGCCGGCCGGGCTGAAGCCCGCCAGCAGCTTGATCCAGGCGTACTGCAGCTTGTTGGTATCCTGGAACTCGTCGATCAGGATGTGACGGAAGCGCCGCTGGTAGTGCTCGCGCACAGCATCGTGGTCGCGTAGCAGCTCAAAGCTGCGCAGCAGCAGTTCGCCGAAGTCCACCACGCCTTCGCGCTGGCACTGGTCTTCGTAGAGCTGGTAGATCTCGACCTTCTTGCGCGTGTCGGGGTCGCTGGCTTCCACCATGTTCGGGCGCAGGCCGTCTTCCTTGCAGCCGCCGATGAACCAGGCCAGCTGCTTCGGGGGGAAACGCTCCTCGTCCACCTGGTACTGCTTGCACAGGCGCTTGATGGCGGACAGCTGGTCCTGCGTGTCCAGGATCTGGAAGGTGGCCGGCAGGCCCACGGTGCGGTGGTGCGCGCGCAGCAGGCGGTTGCACAGGCCGTGGAAGGTGCCGATCCACATGCCACGCACGTTGACGGGCAGCATGCTGGAGAGACGCGTCATCATCTCGCGCGCCGCCTTGTTGGTAAAGGTCACGGCCAGCAGGCCACCGGGCGAGACCTGGCCGGTCTGCAGCAGCCAGGCGATGCGCGTGGTCAGCACGCGGGTCTTGCCCGAACCGGCCCCGGCCAGGATCAGCGCATGCTCGGGCGGCAAGGCCACGGCGGCGCGCTGCTCGGGGTTCAGGCTGGCCAGCAGCGGCGACTCGGTGGGCGCGGGGAACAGGGAAGACGTGGAACCGGAAGGCGGCAGGACAGAGGACATGCCTCCATTGTAGGAACCCCGCTCAAACCAGGGGCGCGCGCGAAGAACTCTTGAAATCCGCGGAGATCTTGTCGTGCAGGTCGCCCAGCGTCTGCAGCAGCTCGACCTGCCGGGCCATGAGGTTCAGGAAAGCCTGGTTCGACGGTTCAGCACAGCGGAAACGCGCCAGCTCCATGAGGCGTTCGGTCAGCCGCTCCAGCTCGATGTGTATGGCACGGCTGGCAATCAGGTGCTCGTCGGTTTTCATTATTGGACGTTGTCTCTTCTTTGTACCTACACAAGGCAAAGGGGCCTGAGCCCCTCGTCCTTTCCCAAATTTGGAGTGTAGTGGCGCAAGCCGCGCCGCCGCCTGCAAGAGACTCAGGGACTTCCCCTAGAGCCGCTTCAAAAGCGGCTCCAGACTGACGCACAGCTGACTTCTGTTACATCAAACCTTGCCGAAGACCAGCCGGATGGCCAGTTGGTGCAGGTGCTGCCAGGGCGCGGTCAGGTCTTCCAGCACGCTGAAGTGGTTGCGCTCCGGGATGGTTTCGCAAACCGGTACCACCTGCTTGCCCCAGGCTTGCTGGATCAGCTTGTTGTGGCGGATGAACTCGGCGCTCTCCTGCGCGCCGGCCACAGTGTAGAGCAGCCCCTTCTTCGGCGCCGGCAGCAGCGCCGGGCTGGCCAGGCGCACCTGTTCGGGCGTGAGGCGCAGCGAGTCCTTGAGGAAGGGCGTGTGCATGATGGGCTCCAGGTCGTACAGGCCGGAGATGGACATGGCCCCCTTCACCAGGTCGGCCGGCAGGTCCTTGGCATAAGCCGGCCAGACGCAGTCCAGCAGCATGGCCGCCAGGTGGCCGCCGGCCGAATGGCCCACCACGTAGATGCGGCTGGGGTCGCCGCCGAACTTCCTGGCGTTGCGGTACACCCAGGCCAGCGCCTTGACCATCTGCAGCGTGATCTGCGGGATGGTGACGGCCGGGCACAGCGCGTAGTTGGGAATGAAGACACAGCCGCCCAGGTTCTTGAAAGCCGGGGCGATGAAGGAATGATCGGACTTGTCGAGCGCGCGCCACCAGCCGCCATGAATGAAAACCACCACGGGCGCGCCCGGCTGGTTGCTGGGGAAGACATCCAGCTTTTCCATGGGACCGTCGCCGTAGGCGATGTCGGTCTGGCAGGGATGGGCGGCACGCGCGTCCTCCGAGGCTTCGGCCCAACGGGCAAAGTGCATGGCGTGCTCCGGCACCAGGGCGCGGTTGTTGTACATGCGGTCCAGCCAGGCGGGATCGAACTTCTTCATGTCAGGGCTCCGGATGAAAGACAATGGTGCGATTTCGCAGGGATACGGCTATCTTGGCATATCCGCAAACGCGTAGGAGGTAACAAGATGAACATCACCGTGTTGGGCACCGGCAAGATGGGCTTTCCAATGGCGCGCCGCCTGTGCGAGGCCGGCCACACCGTGCACGTCTGGAACCGCAGCCGCGCCAAGGCCGAGGGCCTGGCCGCCTTCGGCGCCTCGGTGCACGACACCGCCACCGGCGCCGTACAGGGCGCGGAATTCGTCATCACCATGCTGGAGCACGGCCCCGTGGTCGAACAGGTGCTGTTTGCAACCGGCGTGGCCGGCACCATGAAACCGGGCACCGTGCTGATCGACATGTCGTCCATCAAGCCAGCCGAAGCGCGCGCGCACGCCGAGCGCCTGGGCGGCATGGGCATCACCCACCTGGACGCCCCCGTCTCCGGCGGCACCCTGGGCGCCGAAGCCGGCACCCTGGCCATCATGGCCGGCGGCAAGCTCAGCTCCTTCGAGCGCGCCAAGCCGGTCTTCGCACCCCTGGGCCGCGCCACCTTGGTCGGCCCCAGCGGCTCGGGCCAGCTGGCCAAGCTGGCCAACCAGATGATCGTGGGCATCACCATCGGCGCCGTGGCCGAGGCCCTGCTGCTCTGCCAGAAGGGCGGCGCCGACCCGGCCAAGGTGAAAGAAGCCATCAGCGGCGGTTTTGCCGACAGCCGCATCCTGCAGGTGCACGGCCAGCGCATGGTGGAGCGCGACTTCGCCCCGCGCGCCCTCATGACCGTGCAGCTCAAGGACATGCGCAACGCGCTGGACACCGCCACTGGCCTGGGCTTCACGGCCCCCATCACGGCGCTGCTGGAGCAGCTGTATGCCGAAGGCGTGGCCCACGGCCTGAACGAGCTGGACCAGTCCGGCCTGTTCGTGGAACTGGCGCAGCGCAACGGGATGAAGTGAGGCGGGTGTGGCGGGATGACCCTTTTGGGGGATAGGCGGGCGCGGGCTTACCCGGCAGAATCACTCGTGAGTCAGTGCTAGCGACTGGAGCATAGTCTTGGACGGCATCATCACTCTCGGAATCTCGGCGGGGGTCATCGGCCTCTTGGTGGGAGCCGTAGCCGGGTACTTCCGACTTTCTGCACTACGTAGCTTCATTGTTGTGTATGCCAGTGTTCTCTTGATCGTTTTCGGTGTCGTCTTCGCTCAGGGGCCTTTTATTCTGGCCCTGCTTGGCACTGCGGCTCTTGCCGTAACTTCAATGGTGCCAGCCGCAGCAGGCTTTGTTCTCGGTGCCCGGTTCGTCCGGTTACAGACGGCAAGCAAGGAGAGCGAAAGTGCCCCATAACAGGTCAGTCAACAGAACCATCTACGACGGCCGGTCGCCTTCAAGTTAGACCTCGTGCACACCAATCGACCGACCGCCACCGGAATCCCCGAGAGGGAGTTTCGAGCACTGAAGGCATTCTTACTTCGGTCAACTGTGCCGTTGGTCTACGAAGCCGGCAACGTCATTGGAATCCGAGGTTCAGGGTGTTTGTTCCAGCACCAAGATGACCTCTACTTCGTTACCGCAGGTCATGTACTCACCAATGTAGACCCCCGGTGCCTCGGCATTCCTCTGCGCCAGCACGACAGCGAAGTGTTCACGGTGGGTCGGGGCGTGGTGGGCCTTTCTAAGAACAACGACATAGACGTTGGCCTCTACCGCATCGATGACGAAGACTTTGCGAAGCAACTGCGAGAAGGTTATTTGGTTCTCTCAATTGAGAACACGGGGCGCGTCAGCGCCAATAGTGATCACTTCATAGTTGCGGGGTTTCCGCATGCAACCATTCGCCGTGAAGGAAACACCCTCAAACCTCGTGACCTCACGCAAATACACACCCTTCCCTACACAGGAGACGTCCTCGGAAATCGAGGACCGCAGGATCTGTTCCTGCAACTGAAGCAAACCGCTGCGGATCTCTGGGGCCACGACAGGGAAGTTCCCAGACTTCCTGGGATCAGCGGAGGTCCAGTTTGGCAAGTCGTGAACTCCGATACTTTGGTCTGGACGCCTGAAAGCTGCCTTCGGCTTGTCGCCCTTCAGGTATCGTGCGATCCTCGCAACGAGAAGTACATGCGAGCACTCACGTGGGAAGCGGTGAATGCTGCCATCAATCGGCTTGCGGCGACGTGAGGTCTAACTCCAACGTTGAGTCGCAGCTAAGACCGCAAAGCCATCCTCGCTCACCCCCTCCCTTCGCCCCTCACTCCGCCAACATGTCCGACCCATTGCGTATGCGATGCATGGTGGCAATCGGCACGGTCCAGACGATGCCGTCGCCGATCTGGCCGGTGCTGCAGATCTCGATGATGATGTTGCGGATCTCTTCCACCATGGCGTCGTCGGCCAGCACGGTCACCATGACCTTGGGGGTGTAGTCGGTCAGCTCTTCCTTCACAGTGCGCTTGCCCACGGCGGCCGGGGCGGTGAAGCCCTCGGCCTTTGTGAGCGTGAGGCCCGGGAAGTTGGGGATGCCGCGCAGCGCCTCGCGCAGCAGGGGCAGGCGGTTGGGGCGCACGATGGCGCGAATTTCCATCATCTGTTTCATGTCGTTTTTCCTCAGGCTTCCAACGAAGGCTCATCGAACCAGCGGTACAGGGCGGGCAGCACCACCAGCGTGAGCAATGTAGACGAGATCAGGCCGCCGATGACCACGATGGCCAGCGGCTTCTGCACTTCAGAACCCGGCCCGCTGGCGAACAGGAAGGGCACCAGGCCCAGCAGGGCAACGGTGGCCGTCATCATGACCGGGCGGAACCGTGCCACGCAGCCCTCGCGCACAGCCTGCATCACGGCCATGCCGTCCTCGCGCAGGCGCCGGATGTAGCTCACCAGCACCACGCCGTTGAGCACGGCGATGCCCCACAGCGCGATGAAACCCACCGAGGCCGGCACGCTGAGGTATTCGCGGGTGACGGCCAGGCCGATCAGGCCGCCGATGGAGGCGAAGGGCAGCACCAGGATGATGAGCGAGGCCAGCTTCAGCGACTTGAACAGCATGAAGAGCAGGAAGAAGATGGCCGCGATCGTGATGGGCACGATGATGGTCAGCGTGGCCATGGCGCGCTCCATGTTCTCGAACTGGCCGCCGAAGACGAAATAGAAGCCCTCGGGCAGCTTGATGTCGCTGGCGATGCGCTGCTCGACCTCCTGCACAAAACCACCCAGGTCGCGGCCTTCGACGTTGGCGCCCACCACCACGCGGCGCTTGGCGCTTTCGCGGCTGATCTGGGCCGGGCCGTCGCGCAGCTCGATCTTGGCCACCGCATCCAGCGGCACCAGGGCGCCGTCGGGTGCGCGCAGCAGCAACTTGCGGATGGTCTCGACGGAGTTGCGCGCCTCTTCGGGGAAACGCACGGCGATGCCGAAACGGCGCTCGCCCTCGTAGAGCTGGCTCACTTCCTTGCCGCCGACGGCGGTTTCGATCAGGTTGTGCACCTCGGCCACGTTGATGCCGTGGCGGGCGATGGCCTTGCGGTCGATGTCGATGGTCAGGGCCTGCTGGCCCGAGAGCCGTTCGATGCGGATGTCGCGCGCGCCGGGCACGCTGCGCAGCAGGCGCGCAACCTGCTCCGACACCGTGCGCAGCTCGCCCAGGTCGTCGCCGAAGATCTTGATGGCCAGCTGCGAACGCACGCCCGTGACCATCTCGTCCACCCGCTCGGAGATGGGCTGCGAGAGCACGATCTGCACGCCGGGGATGGTGGACAGGCGCTTGCGGATGTCCTCGTCGATCTCGTCCTGGGTACGCTCCGATTCGGGGTCGAGCAGCACGATGGGGTCGGACTCGTTGGGGCCGGCCGGATCGGCCGGCGATTCGCCGCGACCCAGCTTGGAGACCACCAAACGCACGCCCGGCACCTCGGCAATGGTCTTCATGGCGGCCATCTCCAGGCGGATGGATTCATCCAGCGAGATGCTGGGCACGCGGTTGATCTGCGGTGTCAGCGCGCCCTCCTTCATGGTCGGCATGAAGGACTTGCCCAGGAAGGGGAACAGCGCCAGCGAGGCCAGCAGCAGGCCCACTGCGGCAGCCAGCGTGGCCTTCTGGTTGAGCAGTGCCCGGTCCAGCAGCTTGAGGTAGGCGCCCTTGAGCACGGCAATGACCTTGGTATCGTGATCGGCGCCGCCCTTGAGGATGTAGGAGCACAGCACGGGCGAGAGGATCAGCGACACCAGCAGGGACACGCCCAGCGCGATCACGATGGTCAAGGCCAGCGGCGCGAACATCTTGCCTTCGATGCCCTGCAGCGTCATCAGCGGCAGGAACACCAGCATGATGATGACAATGCCGAACACCGTGGGCGTGGCCACCTCCTGCGTGGCGTCCAGGATCAGGCGGATGCGAGGCGTCTCGGGCCGGGCCGGGCCCAGGCGGTGGAAGACGTTTTCCACCACCACCACGGTGGCGTCCACCATCAGGCCGATGGCAATGGCCAGGCCGCCCAGCGACATCAGGTTGGCCGAGATGCCGTAACGGTTCATCATGATGAAGGTGGTCAGCGGCGCGATGATGAGTGTGGCCACCACGATCAGGCTGGAGCGCACATCGCCCAGGAAGATGAAGAGGATGACCACCACCAGGAAGATGCCCTCGATCAGCACCTTGCCCACCGTCCACAGGGCGGAATCGACCAGTTCGGTGCGATCGTAATAGGGCACGATCTGCAGGCCGCCGGGCAGCATGCCCTTGCTATTGATCTCGGCCACGCGTTGTTTCACACGGGTCACGATCTCCTTGGCATTGCCCGCGCGCATCATGAGCACGATACCCGAGACCGATTCGGTGTAGCCACCCTTGATGATGGCGCCCTGGCGCACCTCGTGGCCGATGGTCACCTCGGCCAGGTCGCGCACATAGAGCGGCACGCCGTTCTTCTCGCGCACCACGATGTTGCCGATGTCCTCCAGCGTGCGGATCAGGCCCACGCCGCGGATCAGGTACTGCTCGGAGCGCTGCGGCAGGATACCGCCACTGGCGTTGGCATTGTTCTTGGCCACCGCCTCGTAGACCTGCTCGATGCTGATGTTGTGGTGCAGCAGGCGCTCGGGTTTGGCCAGCACCTGGTACTGGCGCACGTAACCGCCCTGCGAGTTGATCTCGGCCACGCCGGGAATGGAGCGCAGCATGGGGCGCACCACCCAGTCCTGCACGATGCGGCGTTCGGCCAGCTCGGTCGGGGTGAGCGCGCGCTGCCCGTCATCGGGGTGGTCCAGGGTGTACTGGTAGACCTCGCCCAGGCCGGTGGACACCGGCCCCAGAACGGGGGTGATGCCCGTGGGCATGCGCGGCGTGACCTCGATCAGCCGCTCAAGCACGAGCTGGCGCGCGAAATAGACATCGGTGGCGTCGGTGAACACCAGGGTGATGATGGACAGGCCGCTCTTGTTGAGCGAGCGCATTTCCACCAGGCCCGGCAGGCCGGTCATGGCGATCTCCAGCGGCACGGTGACGAAACGCTCGATCTCCTCGGGCGAGCGGCCGGTGGCCTCGGTGGCAATCTGCACCTGGACGTTGGTCACGTCGGGGAAGGCGTCGACCGACAGGCGCGTGGCTTCGCGCACGCCGAAGGCGCACAGCACCAGAGCGAGCACGACCACCAGCAGCCGCTGGCTGAGCGCGGCGCGGATCATAGAGGTGAGCATGGCTTATTCCAGTTCCGCGCGCTTGCGCTCGTTGTTCAGGTGAAAGGCCCCGTCCACCACCACGGGCGTGCCCTCGGCCGGGCCCTTGAGCAGCGGGCGCAGGCCGTTCGACGCCGGTCCCAGGTCCACGGGTGTGAGGCGAAACTGGCCGGCCGCCAGCTGCACGAAGACGTGGTCGCGGTCGTTGTCGCGTACCACGGCGGCCTCGGGCACGGCCAGCTGCTGGCGTGCCTGGCCGATGATGCGCAGCGTGGCCAGCATCTGGGGTTTGAGCGCGCGGTCCGTGTTGTCGACCTGGGTGCGCACGACCAGGGTGCGGGTGTCGGGCGAGATGGTGTCGCTCACGAACACGACCTTGCCGTTGAAGCGGCGCTGGCCCAGGGCCGGGACCGAGATCTCGACCTTCTGCCCCATGACGACCGAGGCGGCATCCTGCTCGGGCATGGCCCCCACGACCCAGACATTGGAGAGGTCGGCCAGGGTGAAGAGCGGGTCGCCCGGCTGGGCCACCTGGCCCTGGCTGATCTTGCGCTCGATCACCACGCCCGAACGCGTGGCGATGATGCCCGCGTAGGAGTTGAGCTGGCCTTTTTCGCGCAGGCGCTCGATGTAGCCCTCCGGCATGCCCAGCAGCATGAGCTGGTCGGCGGAGGCGCGCAGTTCGGCGCGGGCGATGGAGAGTTCGGCCTCGCGGCGCTGCAACTCGGCCGAGCCGATCACGTCGGCCTGGATCAGTTGCCGGGCGCGCTCGACCGCACGTTCGGCCTGGGTGCTGGCCGAGCTGGCGCGCAGGTAGGCCAGCTGGGCATTGGTCAGCTCGGGGCTGGTCACGCGCGCCAGCACCTGGCCGGCCTTGACGCGGGCGCCGACCTCGGCAAAGACCTCGGTGACCCGGCCCGTGACCGAGGCGCCGATGCGGGTGACCAGCTGTTCATTGGCCTCGATGCGGCCCGGCACATCGCGCTCGATGCTGACGGCTTGCAGGGCCAGCGGTGCCGCCCTGAAGTTGCGCGCCATCTCGGCGCTGACCACGACCAGGTTGGGATCGGCGGCCGGCGCGGCCGCGGCCTTCGTGTCCTGGCCCTTGCCGCAGCCGGCCAGCACGGACGCCGCCAGCAGGGCGGCCAGCAGGGCCGGGCGGAAGTTCATGTGTTTGTCGTTCATGGTGTGGAGTCCGATGGAATCAGGGTTGGGCGGCGTCGCGCCCGGTCAGGAGGTCGATTTCGATGACGGCGGCCTGCTGCTGGAAGCGCGCCTGCAGCAGGTCGGCGCGCACGACACGCAGCACGCGCTGCGCATCGAGCACGTCGAGGATGCCGCGCTCGCCAAAGCGGTAGGCGGCCTGCGCCACGCGCAGCGCGGCTTCGGCGTCGCGGATGGCGCCGGTGCCCAGGGCCTCGACGCGCAGGCGCGCCATCTCCAGCGTCATGACGGCAGCGTCGAGCTGCAGCTGCAGCTCGACCTGACGGCCTTCGAGGCGGGTGCGCGCGCGCAGCTGCTCGGCCTGTGCCTCGTCGCGCGGGCCGCGCTTCTGGTCGAACAGGGGCACCTGGATGCTGGCGCCCACGATGTTCTGGCGGTTGTCGGGCTCGCGCGTGTCGGTGTAGCGCAGCTCCACGCCGGGCCAGCGGCTGGCACCGGCCTCGCGCACGCGCGCCTGCTGGCGCTCCTGCTCGGCACGCAGGGCCTGCAACTCGGGGTTGTGCGCCAGCATCAGCTCGCGCAGCAGGCTGGGGTCGAGCGGCGGCAGGGTGTCGCCCAGGTCGGCGCTCAGGCTCCAGCCCGCGGGCAGCTGGCCGGCGGCGAGCTGGTTGAGGCGGATGCGCGCCTGCTCCACCGCCAGCTGGGCGGACTGCTGGCGCTGGCGTGCGCTGATGAACTCGGCCTCGGCCTTGATGATTTCGTAGCGCGCGGCCTCGCCGCTGTCCACACGTACGCGCACGCGTTCGCGCGTCTGCTCCAGCAGGGTCAGTTCGTCGGCCGCCGCGCGGGCCTCTTCGATGCGCAGCAGCAGCTCGTAGGCGCGCACGCGCACCTGCGCCACCACCTCGCTGCGTGTCATGCCCACCTGGGCCTCGCTGCTGCGCAGGCCCTGCTCGGCCGCGTCGACGCGCGCGCTGCGCAGCCAGGGGTTCTCGATCATCTGCGAAACCCCCCAGGCGCTGACGGTGCCGCTGCTGCCGCCATTGCTGGGGCGAAAACGGCCGTCACCGAATTCGAGGCGCGGGTTGGGCAGGGCACCGGCCGTGCGGATGCCGGCCTGGGCCTGCTCGCGCGAGCGCTGCGACATCTGCAAGGTCGGGTTGTGCGTGAGCACGATGTCCACCAGCTCGCCCAGGCCATAGGCCGGGCCGGAGGCTGCCGTGGCGCTGGCGGGGGGCGTGGACGGCGCCGCCGTCTGCGCCATCAGGCTGGTCAAGGGCCCGAGCAACAGGCCACCCACCCAGAGACGCAAGGTCGTCGATTTCATCAAAGGAATCCTCGGAAAATTTGGCTGGCGCGAGCCGACCCGGGCCTGTGCCCATGGCCGGTCGCGTCACCTACGGAACAGGAGTGCGGGAGCGTCAGCCCAGGCGGGCTGGCGGGCGCAGCAGGGGCTGCGGCTCGGTCTGCGGGAGCGCGGGCTGGGGGCCCTGCATCGGCACGGACTGTGCGGCCAGTTGCCACACCGGCTGGCGGGGCAGGACCTCCAGGTCCGCCACCTCATTGAGCACGCGCTCGACCGGCGTGGTCTTCACGGGCGCCGGCTTGCGACAGACCACCTCGGCACCCGGCGTGACCGCGCTGTCCAGCACGGCTTCGACATCGGCTGGCAGCAGGTTGAAGCCAGCCAGCTCACTGCCCACCATGGGCGGCGGCGTGGCGTGGGCCTGGGTCCAGGACCACAGCAAGCCGCCCGCCAGCAACAGGAAGGCCAGCACGCGCAGCAGCCCCAGCCGGCGCGGGGCCGGACGTGAAATCGCTAGGGGTTGAGGGTGCATGGCGGGTTTCCTGGGGATCAAGACATGGCCTTGATTCGCAAGAATTAGGCCACATCGGTGTTTTCCCTAGGTGAAGCGGGGATTCATGGCACGTAAAGCCGCACCCTTGCCAGAGGGCGGTCAGACCCCCAGGTAACGGTGCCAGAGGCCGGGATCGGCGGCCAGTTCGGCCGAAGGGCCCGTCCAGACCACCCGGCCGCGCTCGATGATGGTGTGACGATCGGCCAATTGGATGAGTCGCTGCACGTACTTGTCGATCACCAGGATGCTCTGGCCCTGCGCGCGCAACTGGTCCAGGCAGGCCCAGATCTGTTCGCGGATCAGCGGCGCCAGGCCCTCGCTGGCCTCGTCCAGGATCAGCAGCTGCGGGTTGGTCATCAGCGCGCGGCCGATGGCCAGCATCTGCTGCTCGCCGCCCGAGAGCTGGTTGCCCATGTGTCGCCGGCGCCCCGGCAAGGCGGGAAAGAGCTCGTAGACGCGCTCCAGCGTCCAGGGCAGGGACGAGGCGCGGCGGTTGGCCGCAAAGGCGCGCAGGTTTTCCTCGACCGTCAGGTTGGGGAAGATCTGCCGGCCCTCGGGCACCAGGGCCAGGCCCATGCGCGCGATGCGGTCCGGGCTGAGGCCGTCGATGCGTTCACCAAGGAAGCGCACCACGCCAGTGCGCGGCGGCGTGAGCCCCAGGATGGAGCGCACGGTGGTGGTCTTGCCCATGCCGTTGCGGCCGAGCAGAGTAGCCACGCCCCCCGCCTCGACCGTGAAGCTGATGCCGAACAGCACCTGGCTGGCGCCGTAGGCGGTCTGCAGATCGGTGACTTCCAGCAATGCACTCATACCAGACCCCTGCGCCGCAAGACACGGTGCTCCAGCACCAGGACCACGAGCGTGAGCAGCAGGATGGCCCCACCGTGCCACTCCATGGCACGCTGCGCGTCCCGGGCCGCGGCCTCGTAGCTGGCCTTGAACTCGGCATGGACCCGGTGCACGGGGCCGCAGTGCAGCTCCCAGATGCGGAAGCGCTCCTCCGACACCCAGCGCAGGGGCACACCCAGCACGTAGCCCATGCAGCCCGGCAGGCTGTCGCGCTCACCGGCTTCGTCCAGCGGCGTGCGCGCGGTCGCCAGCAGGGCGGCCGACACCGGGAACTCCATGCCGCGCTGCGTTTCGTCGGCCAGCCGCACCTGCAGATGCGGCACACGGTCCTGCAGCTGCAGCACTTCGACCGGCATCTGCACCAGTTGTTCGGCTTCAGGCACCGGGTTGAGCTGGTCCACACACAGGAGATAACCCAGGTGGAGCTGCAGCAGGAAACCGATGAGGAGGGTCAGGGGATGGAAACGCCACCAGGAGCGCACGGTGGGCGCCCTGGGCGGGACCATGGATGTCGGAGTCGGGAGCAGCATCAGACGCCCTCCCCGACTTCGTCACCCAGGTAGGCGCGCCGCACCTCGGCGTCAGCGCGGATGGCAGCGGGTGCCCCGCTGGCGATGATGCGGCCGGCCACCAGCACCGAGATGGTGTCGGCCAGGCGGAAGACGGCGTCCATGTCGTGTTCCACCAGCAGCAGGGTCAGCTGGCCGCGCAGGCCCAGCAGCAGCGCCACCATGCGCTCGGATTCCTCGGGCCCCATGCCGGCCATGGGCTCGTCCAACAGCAGCAGCTTTGCGCCCGTGGCCAGGGCGACGCCCACCTCCAGCTGGCGCTGCTCGCCATGCGAGAGCGCGCCGGCCAGCTGGGCCAGCCGCTGGCCCAGGCCCACACGCTCCAGCACGGCCACGGCCTGCGCATAGCGTTGCGCCTCGGCGCGGGCCGCGCCCCAGAAACGCAGGCTGCTGCCGCTGCGCGCCTGCAGGGCCAGGGCCACGTTGTCGAGCACCGGGAGGCGCTGGAAGATGCTGGTGATCTGGTAGGACCGGGCCAGGCCGCGGTGCACGCGCTCGTGCATGGACAGCGGCGTGATGTCGGCCCCGTCGAACGTGATGGCCCCGGCGTCAGGCACCAGCGCGCCCGAGAGCTGCTGGATCAGCGTGGTCTTGCCCGCGCCGTTGGGGCCGATGAGCGCGTGGATCTCGCCGGCGCGCACGCTCAGGTCGAGCTGGTCCGTGGCGACCAGGCCGCCATAACGCTTGACCAAGCCTCGCACTTCCAGCAGGCCGCTCATACCCGCTCCTTGCGCTTGAACAGGCTCATCAAGCCGTTGGGCGCAGCAAGCACCACGGCCAGCAAGGCGGCCCCCAGGGCAAACTGCCAGTAGATGGTGTAGTGGCTCAGCACCTCTTCGAGCAGCAGGAAGACCACGGCGCCGATCACCCCGCCCCACAGGTGGCCCACGCCGCCCAGGATGACCATGACCATCAGCAGGCCGGACTGGCCCCACTGCATCATGGAGGGGCTGACGAAACCACCCAGGCTGGCCAGCAGCGCGCCGGCCAGGCCCGCCAGCGCCCCGGCGATGACAAAGGCTGTGAGCCGGTGGCCGTAGACGGCAAAACCCACAGCCTCCATGCGTGCCTCGTTCTCGCGCATGGCCTGCAGGGCGTGGCCGAAGCGCGCGTTGAGCAGGCGCCAGACGAAGAGCAGGGCCAGTGTCACCAGGGCCAGCGTGGTCCAGTAGAAGGTGCGTTCGTTGGCCAGCTCCAGGCCACCGCCCAGCGTGCCGCGTGCGGCGAGCGAGAGGCCGTCGTCACCGCCATAGGCCTTGGTGGAGAGGGCCAGGTAATAGAGCATCTGCGCGAAGGCCAGCGTGATCATGATGAAGTAGACGCCGCGCGTGCGCAGGCTGATGGCACCGATCACGGCAGCAAACAGCGCGGACACGAGCATGGCGGCAGGCCAGAGGACCCAGGCGGACGTGATGCCGGATTGCAGCAGCACCCCGGCCGTGTAGGCGCCCACGCCCACGAAGGCCGCGTGACCGAAGCTCACCAGACCGCCGAAACCCAGGACGAGGTTGAGGCTGGTGGCCGCCAGCGCGAAGATCAGGATGCGCGCAGCCAGCCCGAGGTAGAAGTCGCCGCCGATCAGCGGCGTGATCAGCGGCAGGGCCAGCAGCAGCGCGAAGAGCGGCAGCGCCCAGCGCCAGCCCAGTGCGTGGTCGAGCAGGCTGCGCTGCGACGCTTGCGACACGAGGGGTTCAGCCATGGGCAGGGAACAGGCCGCGCGGCTTGAAGAAGAGCACGGCGGCCATCAGCACATAGATGAGGATGGAGGCCACCGCCGGGCCGGCATTGTCAGCAGCGGCGGGCCCGAGCACGGCGCCGAAGAGCAGCGGGATCAGCGCGCGCCCCGCCGTGTCCACCACACCGACCAGCAGGGCCCCGAGCAGCGCACCGCGCACCGAGCCGATGCCGCCGATGACGATGACCACGAAGGCCAGGATCAGGATACTCTCGCCCATGCCCACCTGCACCGCCAGCAGCGGGCCCAGCATGCCCCCGGCCACGGCGCACAGCGCAGCCCCCAGGCCGAAGAGCGCGGTGAACAGCGCGCGCACCGGCACCCCCATGGCCAGGGCCATCTCGCGGTTCGACGCACCGGCACGCAGCTGCATGCCGATGCGCGTGCGCGTGATGAGCAGCCACAGGCCCAGGGCCACGAGCAGGCCCACACCGATGATGAGCAGGCGGTAGGCCGGGTAATAGAAACCGCTGAGCAACTCAACCGGGCCCGACAGGGACTCCGGCGGGCTCAGCAGCACGGGCTGCGAGCCCCAGATGAAACGCACGGCCTCGTTGCACATGAGCAGGATGGCAAAGGTGCCCAGCACCTGCGAGAGGTGGTCACGCGTGTAGAGGCGGCGCAGCACGGTGAGCTCCAGCAGCACGCCGAAGACGGCCGCACCGGCGATGCCGGCGGCCAGCCCGACCCAGAAGGAACCGCTGGCCGTGGTGGCCGCCGCCACCAGGTAGGCCCCCACCATGTAGAGCGAGCCGTGCGCCAGGTTGATCATGTCCATGATGCCGAAGACCAGGGTGAGCCCGGCCGCCAGCAAAAAGAGCATGAGCCCGAACTGCAGGCCGTTGAGGGCCTGCTCCAGGATGAGAATGCCGGTCATCGCCTACAGGAACACGTGTCGCAGATCAGAGCCCCGGCATCTTGCAGTTGGCGGCGTAGGCGTCGGCGTGGTTCTTGAAGATGGTGCCGAGGGTGCGGTTGGTCACGCGGCCCTTGCTGTCCTGGGTGATGACACGCAGGTGGTAGTCCTGGATGGGGAACTGGTTGCTGTTGAACTTGAAGTTGCCGCGCACGGAATCGAACTTGGCGGCCTTGAGCGCCTTGTGCACGGCGGCCTTGTCGTCCAGCTGGCCCTTGCTGTCGCGCACGGCGGCACCGATCAGCTGCGCCGCGTCATAACCCTGGGAAGCGTAGAGCGTGGGCAGGCGGCCGTATTCCTTCTCGAAGGCGGCCACGAACTTCTTGTTGGCCGCGTTGTCCAGGTCATGCGCCCACTGCGAGGTGTTGAACATGCCCAGCATGGGATTGCCCACGGCGCGGATCACGTCCTCGTCACCCGAGAAGCCGGGGCCGAAGAGCGTCATGTCCTTGGACAGGCCGGCACCGACGAACTGCTTGATGAAATTGATGCCCAGGCCGCCAGGCAGGAAAATGTAGACCGCATCGGGTTTGGCCGCGCGCAGCTTGGACAGCTCGGCGCCGTAGTCCAGCAGGTTCAGCGGGGTGTAGCTTTCAGAGACGATCTCGCCGCCCTTGTAGTAGCGCTTGAAGCCGGCCAGCGCATCCTTGCCCGCCGGGTAGTTGGGGGCGATCAGCGCCACGCGCTTGAAGCCCTTGTCGGCCACGGTCTTGCCCACGGCCTCGTGCTGGTTGTCGTTCTGGTACGAAGCGCTGAAGAAATAGGGGTTGCACTGCTCGCCCGCCAGCTGCGAGGGGCCGGCGTTGGCGCTGATGTAGAAGGTCTTGGCGGCAAAGGTGGGCGCGCCCACGGCCAACATGACGTTGGAGAAGACGATGCCGGTCATGAAGTCGACCTTGTCGCGCTTGACCAGGCGGTCCGCCGTCTGGCGGCCCACATCG
The DNA here is from genome assembly GCA_016185015.1 of Burkholderiales bacterium. GTDB lineage: Bacteria > Pseudomonadota > Gammaproteobacteria > Burkholderiales > Burkholderiaceae_C > Hylemonella. Next base: position 124,879 of record JACPOI010000015.1, on the reverse strand, counting down.
GGGCTGGCCTGGTCGTCGGCGACGATCACCTCGGCCGGCAGGCCGCCGAGCTTGCCGCCGTTCAGCTTGACCGCGAGCTGGAAGCCGTCGCGGATATCAATGCCCAGCCCGGCACCGGGGCCCGAGAGCGTGGACAGCAGGCCGATCTTGACGTTGTCGGCCGCCAGGGCCGGCAGGGCCAGCACGGCAGACACGGTGGCCGCGAAAAAGCTGCGGCGCAGCAGGGCAAAGGGCACGTTGGATTTCATGGTCTTTCCTGTTCGGGGTGAGGCTGCGGAAATGGGCTGCCAGAATGATAGCGTCCAGAACTTGGAGCTTAGTCCATGAACCCCACCCGCCGAAAACTGAGCCTGGCCCTGCTGGCCTTGCCCGCCGGCTGTGCCTACCAGCCCCTGGCCGGGCTGCGCACCGAAGCCGCGGCGGCACCGGCCCAGCCGATCGGCCTGCGCCCGCCGACCACGGGCCAGCGCTGGACCTACCGCAAGTACAACGGCTACAACAGCGCCCTGCTCGCCACGGAAACCCATGAGCTAACAGACCTGGAGCCCCGGGTGCGCGTGCGCATCCGCAGCGATGCCGGCGCCACCGAGCAGGAAGAACTGCACCAGCCCTGGGGGCAGGTGCTGCGCGAATTCGCCCGGGACGATGTGCTGAACTACGAACAGGCCATGCCCCTGTGGCCGGCCAACCTGAGCCCGGGCCACCGCAGCGCGCACAGCACGCACTACCGCCTCGACAACGATTCCTTCCGCTACTGGATCACCCAGCACACCACGGTGCCCGGCTGGGAACGTGTGACGCTGGCCAACGGCCCCCAGCTCGCCCTGCGCATCGAGAAACTCACACGCCTGCAGCATCGCGACATCAACCGCGCGGAAACCATACGGCGTGACACGCTCTGGCTGGCGCCGGAGATCGGCCGCTGGGTGGCGCGCGAAACGACCGGCGACTACCGCGTGTCCACCGGCCGGGGTCTGAGCTGGCAGCGCGAAGACTGGCACCGCTGGGAACTGGCGGCCTGGGCTTGAAGGCACCACTGGCCGGACCGGCCAAGGATGGCTAGAATTTCTTCACGTGTGGGGGGGTAGCTCAGCTGGGAGAGCGTCGCGTTCGCAATGCGAAGGTCGGGAGTTCGATCCTCCTCCTCTCCACCACACCATCCAGCGCATGCCCAGGCCCGGCTGCGGCATCCGCACCAAGAAAAAAGCCCCAGGCGGCCTGAGCTACCTGGGGCTTTTGCTTGAGCCGGCAGCAGCTCAGCGCGCCCGCACCGGCAGCAGAGGCTCGGTAACGCCTTCCACCCCCACCAGCGACAAGACCGTGAGCAAGGTGCTCTGCGGGCCGAGCCAGGCATTGATGGGCGAGAACCACTCACCCGGGCCGTGCGAACCACCGCCCACACCACCGCTGCCCAGCGTGACGGCCGGAATGCCCAGGCTGATCGGCAGGTTGGAGTCGGTGCTGGACGCCGTCACGGCCTTGACCTCGCCGCCCACCGTGGCCACGGCACGGCGTGCGGCCTGGACCATGGGGGAGTCCAGCTGACCGGCACCGGCCGGGCGGTCGCCCACGAGTTTGAATTCGACCTTGATCACGTCTTTCTTGTCCCAACGCTTGTTCTCGTCATCGGCGGCCTCGCGGGCCAGCGCCATGATCTGGTCTTCCAGCTTCTTGAGCTCGACCGCGCTGTTCGAACGCATGTCCAGCCCGAGTTCGGCCTCGGCTGCAATCGCGTTGACCGAGGTGCCGCCCTTGAGCGTGCCCACGGTGAAGGTGGTCTTCGGCTGATCGACGGTACGCACTTCGCTGATCTTGGCAATCGCACGGCCCAGCGCGTGGGTGGCCGAAGGCAGGCCGAAGGCCGAGAAGCTGTGCCCGCCCGGGCCGGTGTAGATGATGCGGAAGCGCCGGCTGCCGGTGGCCTGGTTCACGATGCGACCGATGTCCAGGCCATCAAGCGAGATGAAGCCGTCGATGGCCTTGTTGTCGCGAAACAGCGCCTTGACCCCGCGCAGATCACCCAGCTCTTCTTCGCCCACCGTGCCGACGAAGACGATGTCGCCCACCGTTTTCAGGCCGGTCTGGTTCAGCGCGCGCAGCACGCTGAGCAGCGAGGCCAGGCCACGCCCGTCGTCGTAGATGCCCGGGGCTTCATAACGGTTGCCCTTGACCTTGACTTTCACATCCGTGCCTTCGGGAAACACCGTGTCCAGATGCGCCGACAACACCAGCACCGGGCCCTTGCCGCTGCCCTTGCGCACGGCAATCACGTTGCCTTCGGCGTCGATGCGCGCGTCGGTCAGGCCCAGGGCTTTGAGCCGCTTCTGGTATTCCTGGGCGCGCACCATTTCCTTGAACGGCGGCGCGGGGATTTCGGTCAGCTCGATCTGATCCTTGAGCGTGCGTTCATCGTCCGCCCGCAGAAAATCCACCGCCTGCTTGACGCCGGCATGCGCCGTCAGTTTGACGAATGCAGCCTCGGTCTGCGGATGCAGCGGCGGCAAAGCCGCCTGGGACCAGGCAGCGCTCACCGCCAGCGTGAGCGTGGCGGCCGTAAATAGACGTCGTAGCATGGGATCTCCGTTGTTGTTCAGGGAAGGCTGGCGGGCACCGCTTCGACCAGCCGATAAAACACGCCGCCGGGATCATTGTCCAGCAGCAGCAGGCGCCCTTCGACCACGACCGGGTCGTTCGAATATTTCACCGCCTTGCGCGCACGCACCTCCACCATGGCTTCCGGCCCGGCCGACAGGCAGAAGGGACAGGTGGGTGACCAGGCCGAGAGCAGGAAGTAGCTGTGGGTCTGCCCGGCCTCGATGGGCAGGATGTAACCCTGCAGCTTGACGGTCTTGCCCTGCAGCGGCCGCAAGGCCTCGGGAAAAGCCGGGCCCAGCTTGCCCTGGCTCATCCTGATGGTGGCCGCACTGAGCACGGACCAGGGCACGGCGCCGGGGGCATCGGGCAGCATGGAGGTGCTGGGATCGTGCGTGGGGGCCGCCGCAGCGGGACCACCGGTTTGCGCCAGCGCCGGCAGCATGAACAGGCCGAGCCACAAGCCCATACCCGCCAGCAGGTGGCGCACAGGGCGTTCAGGCAGGCGCAAGGACATCATGCGGTCAGTGTATGTAGCGAGGGATGACCCAGCTAGGCGGCAGACCCCAGCCCGCCGACCACCTGGAACAGGGCCTTGATCTTGTCGGCATCGATGTTGCGCGTGATGAAGACGAGGCGCGTGCCCATGTCTTCACTGGGCCAGCGGTCCAGCGTGACCGGCGGGTGGAACACATGGCCCACGCCCTGCACGACGACGGGACGGCCTTCGACATTCACGATGCCCTTGACGCGCAGCATGTCCTGGCCGCGCAGGGAGATCAGCAGTTCCATGGCCGCCGAAAATGCGGGCCAGGTGAACGGCGCCTCGAAGCGCAAGGACAGGTTGCGCACGGAAGGGTGGTGCCGGCCGGGCAGGCGCCCCGCCAGATAAGCGCCCTGTTCCCCGCTCGCCTGGTCCTCGCGCGCAGCCATCTCACCCAGGAAGCGCAGAGTGTCGGGGCCGGCGCGCTCGCTTTGCAGGCCCAGACCGATCAGGTCCCGGGGATGCAGTTCGCCCTGGATGCAGTGGCGGATATCGGCGCGCGTATTGACCGCAGCGATCTCGGCCATGAGCTGCTCCACCGCATGGGCAGACACCAGGTCACCCTTGGTGATGAAGATGCGGTCCGCCAGGGCGATCTGCTGCTGGGCCTCCGGTTGCTGCGCCAGCTGGTCACGCGCGTTGACCGCGTCCACCAGCGTCACCACGCCGTCCAGGCGGTAGTGCGCGCCCAGCATGGTGTCGCTAGAGAGCGTCTGGATCACCGGGCCCGGGTCGGCCAGGCCGGTGGTCTCGATGATGACGCGGTCGAAGTCGGGGATGACCCCGGCGCGGCGGTCGCCGAAGAGCTCACGCAGGGTGTCCTGGAGGTCGGTGCGCACCGAGCAGCACAGGCAGCCGTTGGCCAGCAGGCTGACGCTCTCGGTCGACATCTTGACCAGGTCGTTGTCGATCCCGATCTCGCCGATCTCGTTGATGACCACCGCCACCCGGTCCATCTCCGGGTGGCGCACCAACTTGCTGATCAGCGTGGTCTTGCCCGCGCCGAGGAAGCCGGTGACCAGCGTGACCGGTATCTTGCCGGCGAGCGCGTCACGCCCGCCGGAAGTTGCAGACCACTCAGACATTCATTTCGAGGATGTAAAGACCACCGCTGAAACGATCCACCGTGTAGACCAGCTTGCGCTCGTCGACGTAGACGTCGTTGAGCTGCACCGCGCCACGCGGCGACAGGGCCGGTGTCGGCGGCACGTAGTAGGCCACTTCCTGCACCTGGTAGGGATTGCTGGTGTCGTAGACGCGCACGCCGGCGTTGAAGAAGGTGCCGATGAACAGCGTCTCCGAGCGGAAGGAACAGGGTACCGGCAGGTTCTCGTGCAGGTTGTGCGCGCCGAAACGCCCGCCGCGCTTGGCGAAGGTGTCATAGGGCGGCGCCGGGAAGGTGCCGATGGGCAGGGGGTTGGCGTCGGTGCGCGAATCCACCACCCAGACCAGCTTGGGCCAGTCGGCGCCGTCGTCCTGCACGCACTCGTCGGACACGATCCACAGATTGCGTTCGAACAGCGGCAGCACCGTGTGGGTGAAGCCGTTGAAAGGCGGCGAATGGTTCCAGTGCGACACCACCTTGATGTCCGCGGGGTTGCCGATGTCGAGCACGATGGCACCGCCGTCGATGTAACCCACATAGGCGCGATCCGGGCGCTGGGGGAAGACATTGGTGTTGTGCGCGCGGAAGCCCGTGTCGAATTGCGCGGGCAGGCGCGGCGGCGGGGGCGCCTCATCGCCCTCGCGCGTGCCGGAATACCACCAGCGGCCCTTCTCGAAGGGCTTGGTCGGATCGGAGATGTCGATGATGCGGTAGATCTGGTCGTCCTTGGGGTTGCGCGGCTGGAAGTCCGCTGCGCCCGAGGAGATGTGCACGGTCTTGCCGTCCACGAACCAGACCGCGTGCACGCCGCGCGAGTACGGACCAGAGCAGTCGAAGTGCGAGAGCAGGCGCGGCTCTTCCGGCTTGCTGATGTCGTAGATGTTGATGCCGGCCGGCTTGGCGCCGAGCTCCTTGACCTGGCTGGCCACCACCATGATGTTGCCCACCACGTCCAGCGAGTTGGAACGCACCTTCATGTGCGGCAGTTCGGTCTGCACGATCACGCGCGGGTTCTTGGGGTCGGTGACGTCGACGCCAGTGAAGTTCTTGGGCGCCGACTCATGCGCCATCCACAGGATGCGCCGGCCGTCGTCGGCCAGCTGCATGGCAATGCCCTCGCCCATGCCGCCAAAGCCCTGCAGCTCGTTGTGCGAGATCAGCTTCATGTTGTGCGCCATGGGCTGGTCGGCGCGGGGACGCAGGGTCGTCAAATCAGGTTTGTTCATGTTGCACTCAAAAAATACAGGGTGTGTCCAGGCGCTGCAGCGTCAGTCCGCCTGGATGTTCTTTTCCTTCACCAGTTTTCCGTATTTGGCGTATTCCGCGTGGACGTATCGGGTGAAAACAGCGGAGGTGTTCCCCCCAGGGGTTGCGCCTTCCTTGGCCAGGCGTTCGAGCACACCGGGGTCCTTGAGGACCTTGGCGGTTTCACGCTGCAGCCGGTCCACGATGGCGGCCGGCGTGCTGGAGGGCACGAAGAAGCCGAACCACGAGGAGACGTCGAAATCCTTGAGTCCCGACTCGGCCAGGGTGGGCACGTCGGGCACGGCCGACGAGCGGCTGGCCGAGGTGAGGGCCAGGGCCCGCACCCGACCGGATTGCACATGCGGCAACACGGCCACCATGGGGGCGAACATCAGCTGGATCTCGCCGGCCAGCAGGGCATTGACGGAGGGGCCTGCGCCACGGTAGGGGATGTGGGTGATCTCGGTTCCCGTGGCGATCTCGAACAGCTCGCCCGCCAGGTGGGTGGGCGCGCCCTTGCCCGAAGATCCGTAATTGAGAGCACCGGGCTTGGCCTTGGCCAGGGCGATCAGCTCCTGCACATTCTTGGCCGGCACGCTCTGGTGGACCACCAGGATGTTGGGGACCTCGGCCACCATCGTCACCGGCTTGAGATCCCGCAAGGTGTCGTAGGTCAGCTTGTTGTACATGTGCGGGGCGACGGCCATGCTGGTCGACTGACCGATCAGCATCGTGTAGCCGTCCCCTGCAGATTTGGCCGTGATGTCGGCTGCAATCGTGCCCGAAGCGCCAGAACGGTTCTCGATCACGATGCTCTGGCCCAGCGCCTCGCCGAGTTTCGGACCGACGATGCGGGCAAAGAAGTCCGCAGCGCCGCCGGGCGAGGCCGGAACGATCAGGCGGATCGGCTTGCTGGGGTAGTTGTCCGCCTGGGCCAGGGCCACGCCCATGGCACCCAGCAGGACGGCGCCGCTCAGCAGACGCAGGCTGTTTCTACGCAACATCATCTTGTCTCCTTGTAGGTCTATGCATTCAGGCCTGGTGGCGGCGCCCAAAACGCACGCCCCAGACCCTCGGGAAATCACTTGCTGTGTTCTACCGACACCATCCGGGTTTCGCCGGTTTCGGTCAGGGTACGCGTCGCGTTCGGGGAGGCATAGATCCAGAGGATCTTCATGGGCTCGGTGCTCGACATGTTGCGGAAGCGGTGCGACACGTTCGGCGGGATCCAGGTCGTGTCCAGGGGTTTGAGCACATGGGACTCCTGCCCTGCGACGTCCATGACGGCGTTGCCCGAGAGCAGCATCACGCTCTCTTCGCAGTTGTGGCTGTGGAAGGGGATGGCCGTGCCGGGCGAGAACTCGGTGATGCCGTTGATGAAACTCTGCGCGCCGAGCGCCGGCGTCACCAGGGGAGTGGTGCGGGCGCCGCCGCCGCGGTCGTGGCTCTTGATCTGGTCGGGCTTGAGCACGGTGGGCGTGCGTGCGGGTGTGGCAGTGGTCATGGTGTTCTCCATTGAGCGTGGCTGTCAATTTCAGTTTGTAGCAGGTCCGGTCCAGACCGTCTTGATGTTCATGAATTCATGCAGGCCCAGATGGCCGAGCTCGCGGCCGTAGCCGGATTGTTTGGTGCCGCCAAAAGGCAGGCGGGGATCGGAAGCCACCAGGCCGTTCACGAAGACGGCGCCGGCCTCGATGCGCCGCGTCAGCTGGCGTGCACGGTCCAGGTCACCGGTCCAGAGCGAAGCCCCCAGGCCGAAGGGCGAGTCGTTGGCCACGGCGACGGCGGCATCCGCCGAGACCACACGAAGAATGGCGGCGGCCGGGCCGAAGGTCTCTTCGCGCGCGGCGGTCATGGCCGGCGTGACGTGGTCCAGGATCGTCGGCTGGTAGTAGGCGCCGGGGCCGGGCAGCGGCTGGCCGCCGATCAGCACCTTGGCGCCTTCCTGGATGGAGGCCATGACCTGGGCATGCAGTTCCTCGCGCAGCTTGCCGCGCGCCATGGAACCGATGGTGGTGCCAGGCAGCAGGGGATCGCCGACCACGAGCTTGCGCGCACCGGCCACAAAAGCGTCCGCAAAACGGTCTGCCACGGCCTGCTCGACGATGAAACGCTTGGCCGAGATGCAGCTTTGCCCCGTGTTGGAAAAACGCGCCTTGACGGCGACCGCGGCGGCCGCCTCGATGTCGGCATCGGCCAGCACGATGAAGGGGTCCGAGCCACCGAGTTCGAGCACCTGCTTCTTGAGCGCCTGACCGGCCTGCGAGGCGATGCTGCGCCCCACGGGGGTGGAACCGGTGAAGGTCACCGCGGCAATGCGCGCATCCTCGATCAGCCCGCGCACGGCGGAGGACTCGACCAGCAGCGTGGTGAACAGGCCGTCGGGCAGGCCCGCATCCTTGAACACCTGCTCGAGCGCCAGTGCGCATTGCGGCACATTGCTGGCGTGCTTGAGCACCATGCCGTTGCCGCCCACCAGCACCGGGGCCGCTGCGCGCATGACCTGCCAGAAGGGATAGTTCCACGGCATCACCGCCAGCACCAGCCCCAGCGGATCGAACACGATGCGGCTGTCGGCGGCCGAGCTTGCGACCACCTGGTCCGCCAGGAAGGTCTCGCCCTGCTGGGCGTAGTACTCGAAATTCCAGGCGCACTTCTCGATCTCGCCCAGCGATTCGCTCAGGGGCTTGCCCATCTCCTGCGTGATGAGCAGCGCCAGTTCCTGCTTCTTGCGGCGCAGCACGGTCGCGACCTGCAACAGGTAAGGCAGGCGCTGGCGGACGTCCAGGCGGGCCCAGGCTTTCTGGGATTCCGCGGCAACGCGCAGCCGGTATTCGATGGCCCGCTCGTCATGGATGGAGATTTTCCCCAGCAGGGTGTCGGTGGCCGGGTTGAAGGAGTTCATCATCGTGCAGCGCTCCCCTGCACCAGCGGCGCAATGCCCAGATCCTTGGCCAGCACGGCCAGTTCCTGGACCAGGGTGTTGGCGATCGGGATGCCGGCCTGGTAACTTTGCCGACGCTCATGGCTTTGCTCGCCCGGCAGCCAGATGCGCTCCACCCCGGGCAGGCGCTCGCTGTTGCGGATGTCCCGGACCAGCGTATCGACCGCGCCCTTGAAGACCGCGACGTCACCGAAGGCGCTGAGGTCGATCACCAGGATGGCCTGGCCGGTATTGGTGACGCTGACATGGTCGGCATTGAAGTCGACCACATCCTTGCCCATGGCCGCGCCGCCCAGCGTGCCGGCCAGCAGCCCGACCACCAGCGCCAGGCCATAGCCCTTGTAGTCGCCGATGGGCAGCAGGAAGCCTTCGCTGGCGCGGTTCGGATCGGTCAGGGGCTTGCCCTGGCGGTCGATCATCCAGCCCTCGGGCATCATCTCGCCGCGCTTGGCCTTGGCCTTGACCTTGCCATAGGCCGCCACCGTCGTGGCCATGTCCAGCACCACGGGCGGCTCCGCACCGGCAGGGATGCCGGCTGCGATGGGGTTGGTCGACAGCAGCATGTCGGTGCCGCCCCATGGCGGCAGGTGGTTGGCATTGCCCACGGCAAAGTACAGGCCCAGCATGTCGTGCTGCAGGGGCTTTCGTGCATACAAGGAGGCCGGGCCGGCATGGTTGCTGTGGCGCGCGCTGACCCAGGCCACGCCGCAGGTGCGTGCCTTCTCGATGGCCAGATCGACCGCACGCGACATCACCAGGTGTCCCATGCCGTTATCGCCGTCGAGCACCGCCATGCCAGCGCGCTCGCGCACCACCTTGATGTCAGGGTGCTTGTTGATGCCACCGGCGCGGATGCGCTTCATGTACATCGGCAGGCGGATGACGCCGTGGCCGTCCGAGCCTTGCAGGTCGGCTTCGGCCATGAGCGAGGCGATGGTCAGGGCGTCCGCCTGCGGGAACCCCTGGCTGACAAACGCCGCCTGGATGAAGTTGCGCAGGGTCTCGGGCAGGACCGGCGTGAAGTTGTGGCTGGGCGCGTTCAAGTGGCGTTCTTTCTTTGGATCTTGGATGGCATGTAACGGCGGCCCGGTGGGCCCGGGTGGGCGCCGGCTCTGGCCATGGAATCTCAATCGGTTATCGCTGCGAGGGCTGCGCCCGGGTGCCTGTTATAGGTCGACCCAGGGCGGCTCTCGGGTGTGCTGAAGTCCCGCAGTGTAGGAAGGCCGGGGCGACCCGTCCAATACTGATTTCTCGCAAGCCCATATCATCTTGCTATTGATCGCCTCATTTTTGCCACATGAACCTGAAAACCCTGCGCTACTTCGTGGCCATTGCGGATGCCGGCAGCCTGACCGCCGCCGCTGCCGCCATCTCGATCGCCCAGCCCGCCCTGACACGACAGCTGCGGGAACTGGAGGCCGACCTGGGCGTGGCGCTGTTTCACCGCATGCCGCGCGGCGTGCGGCTGACCCAGGCGGGTGTCACCTTCTACGAGTCGGCGCAGCGCATCCTCGGCGAAGCACAGCGCGTGCGCCAGCGCCTGGCCGGCAAGACCGGCGACACGAAGACCACCGTGGTCCTGGGCGTCTCCCCCACGCTGGCGCGGGTGCTGCTGCCGGGCCTGTTCGAGCACTGCCTGCGCACCCTGCCGGAGGTGGAATTGCGCTCGCGCGAGGCCTTCACGCCGGAGCTGCTGGACTGGCTGGAGCGCGGCATCATCGACATGGCCGTGGTCACCAACCCGGGGGTGGGACGCTCGGTTTCGCTGCAGCCCCTGATCGGCGAACCGTTCGCGCTCGTCACCCACGCCTCCATGGGCATGGGCCCGCTGGTGTCGGTGGCCCAGCTGGCCCGCATCCCCCTGCTCATGACCAGCCTGCATCGCGACCTGGTCGAGCGGCAGTTGCTGCCGCTGGGCAAGACGCTGAACGTGCAGGCGGTGCTGGACTCGGTGGACACCATTCGTGCGCTGGTCCAGAAGGGGCCGTGGGCCACCATCATGCCGGTCTCTGTCTACAAGGAGGCCGGCACCGCATCCGAGGTCGTCATGTCCCAGATCACGGGCATCCAGCTCAACCGCCTGCTGGTGCTGGCGACCCGGCTGGAGCCCGAGGGCAAACTGGCCATTCCGGTCGTGCAGGAAATGATCGAGGCCGAATTCTCGCGACTCATGCGCGAGGGCGTTTTCACCTTCACGGCCCCCGCATGAAGGCCCGGATGTCCCACCGGGTCGCCACACTCCTGCCCTGAGGCACCGCACCGCGCAACAAACCTGTGGCCTCAGGGGCCATCCCCGGGCGCCCCACCCGCGCGCGCCGGGCGCGGCATGATGCACCCATGCCTGAAACGACGACATCCGCCGCCCTGACCGTCTACTACGACGGCAGCTGCCCTTTGTGCTCACGCGAGATCGCCTTCTACCGGCGCTCACCCGCCGCGGCCGGGCTGGACTGGGTCGACGTGAGCCAGTCAACCGAACTCGGGCCCGGGCTCGATTGCAAGGCTGCCCTGCGGCGCTTTCACGTGCGCGATGCGCAAGGCCGGCTGCACCACGGCGCGGCGGGTTTCGCGCGGCTCTGGCGCGAGCTGCCGGGGTGGCGCTGGCTGGGCCGCCTGTGCGCCGTGCCGCCGCTGTCCTGGCTGGCCGAGGGCGCCTACCGTCTGTTCCTGCCCCTGCGTCCCCGCCTGCAACGCGCCCTGCAGCGCTGGCTGGACCGGCCTTCGCGCCCGCGCTGACCATCGGGCGCCTGCCAAGCGCACAAGCAGCGTGCATTGCACCACCCGGGTGCGCACCGTTTAGGGTTTGTCTGAATATCTGGGGCGCGAATCGACCAGACAATCTGTATACAGCCATGTTTTCAATCTCAAGACCCCCGGGACTGGAACTGGCACCCTTTTTGCTCAAGACCTAGTACCGTGATGACGGCCATCGCCTTTTCCCATTGCCTGCAGACAAGCTAACCCCAAGGAGCTCCCCATGTCCAAGCGCCACCTCCTCCAAACCGTCGTCGCTCTCGCCTTGACGGCCAGCTTCGCCACCGCACAGGCCCAGACCAAGTCCCTCAAGTTCCAGCTGGACTGGCGATTCGAAGGCCCCGCCGCCTTCTTCACCCTGCCTGCTGCCAAGGGCCATTTCAAGGACGCCGGACTGGACGTGACCGTGGACAGCGGCAACGGCTCCGGCGGCACCGTCACGCGCGTGGCCTCGGGCACCTACGACATCGGTTTCGCCGACATGGCCGCCCTGATGGAGTTCCACGCCAACAACCCGGACGCCCCCAACAAGCCAGTGGCCGTCATGATGGTCTACAACAACACGCCGGCCGCCGTGATGGCGCTCAAGAAATCCGGCATCAAGACCCCGGCGAATCTGAACGGCAAGAAGCTCGGCGCGCCGGTCTTCGACGCCGGCCGCAAGGCCTTCCCGATTTTCGAGAAGGCCAATAACGTGAAGAACGTGGCATGGACCGCCATGGACCCGCCGCTGCGCGAAACCATGCTGGTGCGCGGCGACGTCGATGCGATCACCGGCTTCTCCTTCACCTCCCTGCTCAACCTGGAAGCACGCGGCGTGAAGGCCGAGGACGTGGTGGTCATGCCCTACGCCGATTTCGGCGTGAAGCTCTATGGCAATGCCATCATCGCCAGCCCCAAGCTGATCAAGGAGAACCCGGAGCTGATCAAGGCCTTCCTCAAGGCCTTCACCAAGGGCGCCAAGGAAGTGATGGCCAACCCCGCCGCCGGCATCGAGACCGTCAAGGCGCGCGACGGCATCATCAATGTGGCACTGGAAACCCGCCGCCTGCAGATGGCCATCGACTCGGTGGTCGCCAGCCCCGACGCACGCAAGGAGGGTTTCGGCCAGATCAACCCGGGCCGCCTGGCCCTGATGGCCTCGCAGGTGTCCGACGCCTTCGGCACCAAGACCCGTGTGGACGCCGGCGCGATCTGGAACGGCTCCTTCCTGCCGACCGCAGCAGAACTGAACATCCTGCCCCCGGCAAAGAAGTGATTCACATGCGTTCCTAACCTCCCCTGGCCAGCTCGTCTGGCCATTTTTTTGTGCAGACCATGGCTACTGAATCCACCTCTCCCCCCTTCGTCCAGTTCGACGACGTCTGGCTGGCCTACAACGACGAGTTGCTGGCCCAGAACAACTTCGCGGTCGAGGCCATCAACCTGAACGTGCGCCAGGGCGAGTTCATCGCCATCGTCGGACCCTCGGGCTGCGGCAAGTCCACCTTCATGAAACTCACCACCGGCCTGAAGATGCCCAGCATGGGCCGCATCCGTGTGGACGGCCAGCCCGTGACCGGCCCGCTCAAGGTCTCGGGCATGGCCTTCCAGGCGCCTTCGCTGCTGCCCTGGCGCACCACGCTGGACAACGTGCTGCTGCCGCTGGAAATCGTCGAGCCCTACCGCTCGCAATTCAAGGACCGCCGCAAGGAGTTCGAGGAACGCGCGCTCAAGCTGTTGGAGACCGTGGGCCTGGGTGGTTATGCCAAGAAATTCCCCTGGGAACTCTCGGGCGGCATGCAGCAGCGCGCCAGCATCTGCCGCGCCCTGATCCACGAGCCCAAGATGCTGCTGCTGGACGAACCCTTCGGCGCGCTCGACGCCTTCACGCGCGAGGAACTCTGGTGCACCCTGCGCGACCTGTGGCAGGCGCAGAAGTTCAACGTCATCCTGGTCACGCACGACCTGCGCGAATCGGTCTTCCTGGCCGACACGGTCTACGTCATGAGCAAGGGCCCGGGCCGTTTCGTGGTGCAGCGCGAGATCGACCTGCCGCGTCCGCGCGACCTGGAGATCACCTACACCCCCGAGTTCACCGGCATCGTGCACGAACTGCGCGGCCACATCGGTGCCATGCGCAAGGCCGGCGCCGTGATCAACCAGTGAGGCCTCTCCCATGAAACCCCGCAAAGAACTCGAACGCTGGTCCCCCCTGCTGCTGCTGGTGGTCATCGTCATCCTCTGGCAGATCATCACCTCGGCCTTCAGCGTCTCGGAATTCATCTTCCCCAGCCCCCTGCGCATCTGGGAACAGACGCTGGAGTACAAGGCCGTCATCGCCGGCCATGCCTGGCGCACCTTCTGGGTCACCATGGCGGGCTTCGGCATCGCCATCGTGGTCGGCGTGCTGCTGGGCTTCCTGATCGGCAGTTCGCGCCTGGCCTACGCGGCGGTCTACCCGCTGATGACGGCCTTCAACGCCCTGCCCAAGGCGGCCTTCGTGCCCATCCTGGTGGTCTGGTTCGGCATCGGCATCGGCCCGGCCATCCTCACGGCCTTCCTGATCAGCTTCTTCCCCATCACGGTCAACATCGCCACCGGCCTGGCCACGCTGGAGCCTGAACTGGAGGACGTACTGCGCGTACTGGGTGCCAAGCGCTGGGACGTGCTCATCAAGGTCGGCCTGCCCCGCTCCATGCCCTACTTCTTCGGCTCGCTCAAGGTGGCGATCACGCTGGCCTTCGTGGGCACCACGGTGTCCGAGATGACGGCTGCCAACGAGGGCATCGGCTACCTGCTGATCTCGGCCGGCTCGGCCATGCAGATGGGCCTGGCCTTCAGCGGCCTGCTGGTGGTGGGGGCGATGGCCATGGCCATGTACGAGCTGTTCAGCTTTATCGAGAAGCACACGACGGGGTGGGCGCATCGGGGGTCGCAGAGCGCTTGATCTGTCTTGATCTTCTTTGCTCTGCCGTTTCTGTTTGACTCACTTTCTCTTGCTTCGCCAAGAGAAAGTAAGCAAAGAGAAGGCGAGCCGAAGTCAGGGCCGCTGCGCGGTTCCTTGCGCTGCTCGCATCGGGCGGGGTCGGGCTAAACTCGCTGCGCTCAAACAACGCCCGCCCTGATCCGCCCGCTGCTGCGCTGCTCAGCCCTGCCATACGGCATAGGGAACCGAACAGCCGACAGCCGAACCCCACAAGGACGCGCCATGGCGCGTCCTTGTTGTTTTGGGTTTTGGTATTTGGTTCCCCCGCCGTCATGAGGAGGCGAGTAGCGCAGGGAGCGGCGGAAAAAGAAGCGCAGATGTTTGAGGCGCTAGCCGAGTTTCTGCGCTTCCCGCCGGTCCCGAGCAACGCAGCGTGCCCGTAGCGCAAGCGGAGGGTCGACGAATCCGGCTCGCCTTTTCTTTGGTGACTTTCTTTTGGCGAAGCAAAAGAAAGTTACTGCCCTGCCGGGGGCACATCCCGGCAATGCCACGCCAGAAAACACGCAACAAGGGAAAAGACGTCACTTCACTCCGGGCTTGAACCATTGCGCAAAAACCGCGCGTTCGGCTTCCGTCATCCCCGTCGCATTGTTCATGGGCATCACCCGACTCACCACCACCTGCTGGTAAATCTGCAGTGCATGCTTCTGCAAGTCTTCCGGCGTATCCAGCCGCACCCCCTTGGACTGCAAGGCCGGCCCGTGGCACAAGACACAACGCTGGGCGGTGATGGCCTGCACCTGGGCCAGGTTCACGGCCTGCGGCGCAGCGGCAGCAGGCGCCGGTGCAGGACGCAGCCAGACGATCAGCCCCAGCAGCACGATGACGCCAGCAGCCGCATAAGGCCAGGGGTGCGCGTTGCGCCCCAGCTTGTAGCCATGACGCAGCACGAAGAACTGGCGGATCGCCGCGCCCGCGGCCATGATGAGGATGAGAAACACCCAGTTGTACGCCGACGCATAGGTGAAGCTGTAGTGGTTGCTGAGCATGGCAAACAGCACCGGCAGCGTGAAATAGGTGTTGTGCACGCTGCGTTGTTTGCCGCGCTGGCCGTGGATCGGGTCCACGGGCTGGCCGGCCTTGAGCGCGGCCACCACCTTGCGCTGGCCCGGGATGATGCACATGGCCACGTTCGCGCTCATGGTGGTGGCCAGCATGGCGCCCACCAGCAGGAAGGCCGCGCGGCCGGCGAAAAGATGGCAGGCCAGCCAGGCAGCCAGGACCACCAGCAGGGCCACCGCCAGCCCCACCCTGGCATCCCCGTGCTCCCCCTTGCCCAGGAAACGGCAGGCCAGGTCGTAGAACACCCAGAACACCACCAGAAAGGCCAGCGCCGCCGTCACCGCCGCCCAGGGCGCCCAGTCCATCACCCGCGGATCGATCAGGTAGACGCTCGGGCTCCAGAGATAGGAGACAAGGAAAAGCGCGAAGCCGCTGAGCCAGGTGCTGTAACTTTCCCAGTAGAACCAGTGCAGGTGCGGCGGCAGCGCGGGCGGCGACACCGCGTACTTGACCGGGTGATAAAAACCACCGCCGTGCACGGCCCAGAGCTCACCGGTGGCGCCTTCGCTGCGGAGCTTGGCATCTTCGGGGGGCGTGAGGCTGCTGTCGAGGAAGACGAAATAAAAGGAGGAGCCGATCCAGGCGATGGCCACGATCACGTGCAGCCAGCGCACCAAGAGATTGGCCCAGTCAAGCAGATAGGTTTCCATGGTGACTCGATAGGTAGGACAAGGCGTGCAACACGCCAACTATGCAAGAACCAGGCTCACCACTGCGGGCGCTGTGAGCCCCTGGGGTCGCGCCCTCGCGGTACCTGTGCACCGTCTGCGCCGCTGCGACCGGGATGGAATCAAATCGGTTGAGGGCTGTTTCAGCTCCCGCGGTAGGTCGAATAACTCCAGGGGCTGACCAGCAGGGGCACATGGTAGTGCTGCGTCGCATCGGCCACGCCGAAATCAAGCGCCACCTGGTCCAGGAAAGCCGGTTCGGGCAGCGCCACGCCGCGCGACAGGAAGTAGCCCTTCACATCGAAGCTCAGACGGTAGGTACCGGCCTTGAGGCTGGCATGGTCGTAAAGCAGGCCGTCTGGGTTGCGCCCGTTGGCGTCCAGCGTGAAGCGGCGCACCAGCTCCGCGCGACCACCCTGTGTGGTGTAAAGCGCCGCCTGCATACCCGCAGCGGGGCAGCCATGCATGGTGTCGAGTACGTGGGTGCTGAGTCCCATGATCTGCCTTCTCCAAAGTAACGCGTTAAGCGCACGCTTCATGCCTGCGCGCGGGATGTCTGCATCGGCTTCATCGCGGCAACCGCCACAGTCCACCAAAAGTGTATACAATTTTTTCGAATCCAGCTATGATTAATTGCATGGAATCGTCCAGCACCCGCCAGATCGTCGAATCGCTCACACGCGCCATCGTCGAGCACCGCCTGCACCCCGGCACCAAGCTGGCCGAGCAGAAACTTGCCGACCACTTTGGTGTCTCGCGCACCCTGGTGCGCCAGGCCCTGTTTCAGCTGGCACAGAACCGCCTCATCCGCCTGGAGCCCGCGCGCGGCGCCTTCGTGGCCACGCCCTCGGTAGACGAGGCCCGGCAGGTCTTCGAGGTCCGCCGTATGCTGGAACTGGAGATGGTGCGCACCTTTGTGCGCCAGGCCACACCGGCCAAGATCAAGGCCCTGCGCGCCCATGTGGCCGAGGAGAAGAAAGCCGTGGCCAGCAACGATGTCCCCGGTCGCAACGAACTGCTGGGTGACTTCCACGTGCGCATGGCCGAGCTCACGGGCAACCAGGTGCTGGCCGAGTTGCTGGAGGAGCTGATCTCGCGCTGCGCCCTCATCACCTTGGTCTACCAGTCCAAGAGCGCGGCCGAGCATTCCAACGAGGAACACGTCGAACTCGTCAAGGCCGTGGCCGCCAAGGACGAAGCCCTGGCCGTACGCCTGATGGACGAGCACCTACAGCACGTCATGGCCAACCTCACGTTCGACCGCCAGCCGCCCACCAGCGACATCGCGCTAGCGCTGGCCTGAGTGGCGGGTTGTCATGATCTACGACAGCACCGCCCCCTACCCGCGCGACCTCGTCGGCTATGGCCGCAATCCGCCGCACGCCCGCTGGCCGGGCGGCGCGCGCATCGCCGTGCAGTTCGTGCTCAACTATGAGGAAGGCGGCGAGAACTCCGTACTGCACGGCGACGCCGCCGCCGAGACCTTCCTCTCCGAGATGTTCAACCCGGCCGCCTTCCCGGCCCGGCACATCAGCATGGAAGGCATCTACGAATACGGTTCGCGCCAGGGCGTCTGGCGCATCCTGCGCGAGTTTGAACAACGCGGACTGCCGCTCACCGTCTTCGGCGTGGCCACGGCACTGCAACGCCACCCCGAGGTCTGCGCCGCCTTCACAGAGCTGGGCCACGAGATCGCCTGCCACGGCCTCAAGTGGATCCATTACCAGAACCTGGATGAGCAGATCGAGCGCGCCCACATGGCCGAGGCCATGGAGATCCTGCGCCAGCTGACGGGCGAACGCGCACTGGGCTGGTACACCGGCCGCGACAGCCCCAACACGCGCCGCCTGGTGGCCGACTACGGCGGCTTTGAATACGACAGCGACTACTACGGCGACGACTTGCCCTTCTGGATGAGGGTGCGCAAGAGCGACGGCAGCGATGCTCGGCAGCTCATCGTGCCCTACACCCTCGACTGCAACGACATGCGTTTCTCGCTGCCGCAGGGTTTCTCCCACGCCGACCCGTTTTTCGCCTACCTGAGAGACAGCTTCGACGCGCTCTACGCCGAGGGCGATCCGCAAGGCCTGGACCAGCCCAAGATGATGAGCATCGGCATGCACTGCCGTCTGCTGGGCCGCCCGGGCCGCATCACGGCGCTGCAGCGTTTCCTGGACCACGTCCAGTCGCACGACAAGGTCTGGGTCGCGCGGCGCATCGACATCGCACGGCACTGGAAAACCACGCACCCCGTCATCGCCTGAGGCCACTCGCCATGCCCCTCACCCTGGACCAACTCAACGCCGCGCCCTTGCCCGAGGCGCTGCAGATGCTCGACGGCCTCTACGAACATACGCCCTGGATCGCCGAACGCGCGCTCGGCGAGCGGCCTTTTGCCTCGCTGGCGCAACTCAAGCACACCATGACACGCGTGCTCGCCGAGGCCGGCCGCGAGGCGCAGATCGCCTTGATACGCGCCCACCCGGAGCTGGCCGGCAAGGCCATGGTGAGCAAGACCCTGACGGCCGAATCGACCAACGAGCAGACCAAGGCTGGCCTCACCCACTGCACATCCGAGGAATTCGCCCATATCCAGCAGCTCAACGCCGACTACAACACGAAGTTCGGCTGGCCCTTCATCCTCGCGGTGCGCGGCCCGCGCGGCAGCGGCCTGGACAAGGCGCAGATCATCGAGGCTTTCGAGCGCCGCCTGCACGGCCACCCGGACTTCGAGCTGCAGGAATGCCTACGCAACATCCACCGCATCGCCGAGATCCGGCTGAACGACAAGTTCGGTTTCGAGCCGGTGGACGGCCAGCGGGTCTGGGACTGGCAGGAGACGCTGGCCCGGCACAGCGACCCGGGCTACGGCGAGAAGGGACAGCTCACGGTGACCTATCTCACCGATGCGCACCGCGCCTGCGCCCAGCGTATCAGCGACTGGATGACGGACTGCGGTTTCGACGAGGTCGGGATCGACGCGGTGGGCAATGTGGTCGGGCGCTACCACCCGGCCGTCGCAGGCGCCAGATACCTGATGACCGGATCGCACTACGACACCGTGCGCAACGGCGGCAAGTACGATGGCCGGCTGGGCATCTTCGTGCCCCTGGCCTGCGTGCAGAAGCTGCATGCCGCCGGCAGGCGCCTGCCTTTCGGCATCGAGGTCGTGGGCTTTGCCGAAGAGGAAGGCCAGCGCTACAAGGCGACCTTCCTCGGCTCGGGGGCACTCACCGGCCACTTCGACCCGGCCTGGCTGGACCAGAAGGACGCCGACGGCATCACGATGCGCGAGGCCATGGAGCACGCCGGCCTGTGCATCGCCGACATCCCGAAGCTGCAACGCGACCCCGCCCGGTACCTGGGTTTCATCGAGGTGCACATCGAGCAGGGCCCGGTGCTCAATGAACTGAACCTGCCACTGGGCATCGTCACCAGCATCAACGGCAGTGTGCGCTATGTCGGCGAGGTCATCGGCATGGCCAGCCATGCCGGCACCACGCCCATGGATCGCCGGCGCGATGCCGCCGCCGCGGTCGCCGAGCTCATCCTGTATGCCGAGCAAAGGGCGGCGCAGGACGGCGACTCGGTCGCCACCGTGGGCATGCTGCAGGTCCCCAACGGCTCCATCAACGTCGTGCCCGGCACCTGCCGGTTCACCCTGGACATGCGTGCGCCCACCAACACACAACGCGACGCAATGGCCCGGGACGTGCTGGCCAAACTCCAGGAAATCTGCGCGCGCCGCGGCGTGCACCACACGCTGGAAGAGACCATGCGCGCCGCCGCTGCCCCCAGCGCGCCAGCCTGGCAAACACGTTGGGAGCGCGCGTGCGCAGCGCTGGGCGTGCCACTGCACCGCATGCCCAGTGGCGCGGGCCACGACGCGATGAAGCTGCACGAGATCCTGCCGCAGGCCATGCTGTTCGTGCGCGGCGAGAACAGCGGCATCAGCCACAACCCGCTGGAGTCGAGCACCGCCGACGACATGGATCTGGCTGTCAAGGCCTTCGACCACGTGCTGCAACAACTGACCACCGAATCCTGAAGAGACCCGCCATGACCACACCGCAACAGCAACTCGATGCCTGGATCGACGCCCACTTCGATGAGGAAGTGAAGTTCCTGCAGGAACTCATCCGCGTTCCCACCGACACGCCACCAGGTAACAACGCGCCCCACGCCGAGCGCACGGCCGAGCTGCTGGCCAGCATGGGCCTGAAGGCCGAAAAGCACGCCGTGCCCGACGCCGAGGTGAAGGCCGCCGGCCTGGAAACCATCACCAACCTGATCGTGCGCCGGCGCTATGGCGATGGTGGCAAGACCATCGCGCTCAATGCCCATGGCGACGTGGTGCCGCCCGGCGAGGGGTGGACACACGACCCCTACGGCGGCGAGATCGACGGCGGCAAGATCTACGGCCGCGCGTCCGCGGTGAGCAAGTGCGACATCGCCAGCTTCAGCTACGCGATCCGCGCCCTCGAATCGCTGGGCGCCCCGCTCAAGGGCGGTGTGGAGCTGCACGTGACCTACGACGAGGAATTCGGCGGCGAGGTCGGTCCCGGCTGGCTGCTGGACAAGGGTCTGACCAAGCCGGACCTGATGATCGCGGCCGGTTTCAGCTACCAGGTGGTGATCGCGCACAACGGCTGCCTGCAGCTGGAGGTGACGGTGCACGGCGACATGTCGCACGCGGCCATCCCCGACAGCGGTACCGACGCGCTGCAAGGCGCCACGCACATCCTCAATGCGCTCTACCAGCTCAACGCCGACTACCTCAAGGTCCGCTCCAAGGTCGAGGGCATCACGCACCCCTACCTCAACGTGGGCCTGATCCAGGGTGGCACCAACACCAATGTGATCCCGGGCAAGGTGGTGCTCAAACTCGACCGCCGCATGATCCCGGAGGAAGATCCGGCCGAGGTCGAGGCCAGCCTGCGCCGCACCATCGAGCAGGCGGCGTCCAGCTTCAACCCGCCGCGCGGCGGCAAGCAGATCCGCGTCGAGGTCAAGCGCATGCTGCTGTGCCGGGCCATGAAGCCGCTGGCCGGCAATGCCCCGCTCGTACAGGCCATCCAGAAGCACGGCCAGGAAGTGTTCGGCCAAGCCATCCCGGCCTTGGGTACCCCGCTGTACACGGATGTACGCCTGTATGTCGAGCGCGGCATTCCCGGCGTCATCTACGGCGCCGGCCCGCGCACCGTGCGCGAATCCAACGCCAAACGCGCCGACGAGCATCTGGTGCTCGACGACCTGCGCCGCGCCACCAAGGTGGTCGCACGCACGCTCCTGGATTTGCTCAGTCCCGCCTGAGCCAGCGCTGCGCAGGCGTGCCCTTACCCCCGGACCATTGGCACAGCGTGCCGATGGTGAGGCGGTGACGACTCTTGGAGACGGGGACCAGACGGGTCTGCCCGGGCAGAACGCTGTCGGCCTCCTGGACCAGGCTACGTGGGGTGCGTGAGACTGCGGCCGCGGGCACCGGCGCCCAGGGTTAGGCGGCCTGAAGCCCGGTCTCACCACGGGTAAACCCCATGGATGAAGATTTCTTCTGTACACATAATTTGTATACAGTTATGTATCCAATGCGCGGCGTCGCACCACCAAGGAGACAGCCATGACCGCTACCGTCCATCCCGTCGACGAGCGCCTACCCATCGGCAGGCTCACTGCACTGGGCCTTCAACATGTGCTGGTGATGTACGCCGGCGCCGTGGCCGTGCCACTGATCGTCGGCCGTGCGCTCAAGCTCAGCCCCGAGCAGGTCACGATGCTGATCCAGGCGGACCTGTTCTGCTGTGGCCTTGTGACCCTGGTTCAGGCGTTTGGCGCGACCCAGTGGTTCGGCATACGCCTGCCCGTCATGATGGGCGTGACCTTCGCCGCCGTGGCGCCCATGGTGGCGATGGCGAACGCCAAGCCCGGGGTCGAAGGGGCGGGCCTGATCTTCGGGGCCATCATCGGCGCCGGGGTGATATCCATCCTGCTCGCCCCCGTGGTCAGTCGCATGCTGCGCTTCTTCCCGCCCGTGGTCACGGGGACGATCATTGCCGTGATCGGCATCAGCCTGATGCGCGTGGGCATCAACTGGATCTTCGGTGTCCCGGCCGGCCCGACGGCCCCGCAGATCGTCAACCCCGAGCACGCCCAGTGGCTGGCCACCGTCAAGAGCATGGCCGGCGCTGCGATCGCACCCGGCGCTGCTGCCAGCGCACCGGCAACGGTGCCGGCAGTTCCGCAGGGCCTGGCGCTGGTCGCTACCGTTGCGAACCCGAAGTACGCGCAACTCCCCCACATCGCCATCGCCGCCGTCTCGCTGGCCTCCATCCTTGTGATCGCCAAGTTTGCCCGCGGCTTCATCGCCAACATCTCCGTGTTGCTCGGCATCGTCATCGCCGCCGTCATCGCAACGGTCATGGGTCTGATGAACTTCGACAAGGTGGCCAAGGCCAACTGGTTCGATCTGGTGCTGCCTTTCGAAATCGCAGCACCGGTGTTCGACCCGATCCTGATCGTGACGATGACCTTGGTGATGATCGTCGTCATGATCGAGTCCACCGGCATGTTCCTGGCACTGTCCGACATCACGGGCAAGAAGTTGGACCAGAAGCAGCTTTCCGCCGGCCTTCGGGTCGATGGCCTCGGCACCCTGATCGGTGGCATCTTCAACACCTTCCCGTACACCAGCTTCTCGCAGAATGTGGGCCTGGTGGGCGTCACAGGTGTGAAAAGCCGCTACGTCTGCGTCGCCGCCGGGGTCATCCTGGTTATGCTTGGCATGCTGCCAAAGATGGCGGCCCTCGTCGAGTCACTCCCCACCTTCGTCCTGGGCGGTGCAGGCCTGGTCATGTTCGGCATGGTCGCTGCCACAGGCATCCGGATCCTGGCGTCGGTGGACTACAAGGGTAACCGCAACAACCTCTTCATCGTCGCCGTGTCCATCGCCATCGGCATGATTCCGCTGATCGCGCCACGCTACCTGCAGTGGATGCCCCATGACATCCACCCGCTGATCGAGTCAGGCATTCTGCTGGCGTCTATCAGCGCCGTGTTGCTGAATCTGTTCTTCAACGGCGCCAGTGGCGACTCGCGTGGAGCTGTAGAAGCTGCAAAAGCAGCAGACGCACACTGAGCGCGTCGCACTCCATCCCCTCCAAGGCCCCCCTCGGGGCCCTTTTTTATGGAGCGCCCTGCCAAGGCGTGAAAGAAAACGGCGGTATCAGGGTTCAGCCGCTCAAAGCAGCCAGAGGATCAGCGCCAACGCCAGCACGGCCGCGGCAAAGATGAGCCTATAGAGGAAAAGGCGGTGCGGATTACGCCTGGCATCCTCGTGCAGTCTGCCCGGCATCGTCAGCAGCCCAGGCATGGTGGTTTCGTTGTCCATACGACGTCTATTCTTTCGGGAAAACAGCCGGGTCTTGTGCCCGCTGGCCGGTATTCTATGATGGCCACATCATGAAACACGATGCACATACCCGTTCAGTCCTGCTGCTCGCAGGGGCTTTGCTGCTGGGCGGCTGCGCCGCAGTGAACGACGTCACCATGCGCGCACTGGCCACGTCCGCACCTGTGCTGGCCGTGGTCGGCGAACGCGTACTCACCGGTGAAGTGCTGCTCTACACCGACCGCAGCGGCAAGCTGCAGCTGCGCAGCGAAGGCGAGCCCGCGCTCAGCTGCATGGGCGCACTGCGCTACACCGCCACATCCAGCGGCACTGTGAACCTGAGCTGCAGCGACGGCAGGCAGGCCCAATTGCCCTTCAACGCCCTGGGCGAAACCAGCGGCTACAGCGGAACGGTCAGCGGACCCATCAGCTTCACTTACGGCCTGGCGCCCGAGCCGGCTCGCGCCTGGCTCACGCCGCCGCTCGGCAAGCGCCTGGTCGTCAACGGCGACAGCCTGCGTCTCGAGTAGGCGAGAAAAAACCCGCCGGCATCACTGCGGGCGGGTTTGCATTCAGGTCGCTGGCTGATCAGCGGGCCGGGCGCGGCGAGCGCTTGGCTGCATCACGCGGCACGAAGACCTTGCCGGTGCCAGCACCGGGCTTGGCGAACGAAGGCTTGCCAAAGGCCGGCTTGCGCGCAGCGAAATCGCCACGCGGTGCGGCACCACCTTCACGGCGGCCATCGCCGGCGAAGCGGTCGTTGAAACCGCCTTTGCGCTCATAGCTGCGACCTTCGGGCGCGCCCTCATGGCCACGGTTCTGATAACCGCCGTCACGGGCTTGGTAGGAGCCGCGGGCATCGCGGTCGCCGAAACCAGCACGGGGGGCGCCGAAATCACCACGCGGCGCAGCGAAGTCACCACCGCGGGTCGCACCGCCAAAATCACCACCACGGTTGCCACCGCCGAAGCCGCCACGCGGAGCACCCCCGCCGCCGAACTTGCGGTCGCGCGAGAAGTTGTCATTGCCGCCGCGGCTGTTGCGGCCACCGAAGTTGGAGCCGGGACGCGACTCGGGCATGCGCTGCTTGGGCTCCATGCCGGGAATGACCTCGGCCTTGATCGGCTGCTTGCTGTAGGCCTCGATGTCGAAGATCTTGCGACGGTCGCGGAACTCGGCAAAGGTGATGGCCAGGCCATCGCGACCGGCGCGGCCGGTACGGCCGATGCGGTGCGTGTAGTCCTCGGCCTTCATCGGCAGGCCGAAGTTGAAGACGTGGGTGATGGTGGGCACGTCGATGCCGCGCGCGGCGACGTCGGTCGCCACCAGGATCTGCACCTGGCCCTGGCGCAGCGCCATCAGGCGGCGGTTGCGCAGGCCCTGGCTCAGGGCGCCGTGCAGCGCGACGGCAGAGAAGCCGTCTTGTTGCAGGTCGTTGGCCAGGCCGTCGCACTCCACCTGGGTGCTGGCGAACACGATGGCCTGGTCGATCGAGGCGTCACGCAGCCAGTGGTCCAGCAGCTGGCGCTTGTGCTGGGCGTTGTCGGCCCAGAACAGCGTCTGCTTGATGTTGGCATGTTTTTCCTGGGGCGAGTCGATCTGCACCTTCTTCACGCCCGAACCGTTGTCGTGCATCACGCGCATGGCGAGCTGCTGGATGCGCGGCGCGAAGGTGGCGCTGAACATCATGGTCTGGCGACGCTGGGCGGTCAGCTGGTTGACTTCGGCCAGGTCGTCGGAGAAGCCGAGGTCGAGCATGCGGTCGGCCTCGTCCACCACCAGGAACTGCACCTGGTCAAGCTTGATCTGCATGGAACGCTGCAGGTCCAGCAGTCGGCCGGGGGTGGCCACTACGAGGTTGGCGTTCTGCAGCTTGGCGATCTGGAGCTGGTAGGGCATGCCGCCCACCACATTGGCGATGCGCAGGCCGCGGCAATGCTTGACCAGTTCGATGGCGTCATGCGCCACTTGCTGGGCGAGTTCGCGCGTCGGGCACAGGATCAGGGCGCCGGGTGCGGCGGCCTTGAAATGGCGCGGGTTGGTCGGGTCCTGGCGCTTGGGGCGCTTCGGGGCCGGCTCGCCCTTGGCAGCGGCTTCGGCAGCTGCGCGTTCGTAAGCGGCGCGCTCATCTTCAGCGGCCTGGGCCTGCTGCTGGAGGATGGTGTGCAGCACGGGCAGCAGGAAGGCCGCGGTCTTGCCGCTGCCGGTCTGGCTGGAGACCATCAGGTCGATATAACGCTGGGCTTCGCCGGCAGCACCGGAGGGCATGGCGAGGGGGATGGCACGTTCCTGCACGGTGGTGGGCTGGGTGTAGCCGAGATCGGCCACAGCCTGCACCAGCTCGGGCGCCAGGCCCAACTGCACAAAGCCGTTGGGCAGGGTTTCGGTCACTTCGACCTCGGCCGCCACGGCGGTGTCGGTGGAAAGAATGGATTCGGCAGGCGCAAATTCGCCCGTCACTTCAAAAGCGTCGGTCATTTAGATTTTTCTCACACGCGAACGCCGCAGGGACTGCGGGTGTTTCGCTGATGGTTAAAAGACATCAACCATCAAACAAAACCTGCACCGGTTGGGACCGGCACCGGGGACTCATTCAGATTGACGATCGTGAAGATCGAAACCGGAGTCCGGTGTGTGAGGGGAGATGCACGAAAAGCGCCGCGTTTTGCAGCGCAAGGCGAATTATGACACAGATCAGGGTTTTCACCTAATCACTAACCACCACCCGATTTCAGGCCAGCTTGAGGAAGTGCTCGCGGTAATGCAGCAGCTCGTCGATGGACTCGTTCACGTCGGCCAGCGCCGTGTGCTTCTGCGCCTTCTTGAAACCGCTGTAGACATCGGGCCGCCAGCGCCGCGCCAGTTCCTTGAAGGTGCTGACGTCGACGTTGCGGTAGTGGAAGAAGGCCTCCAGCTTGGGCATGTACCTGGCCAGGAAGCGCCGGTCCTGGCCGATGCTGTTGCCGCACATGGGCGCGACGCCCTTGGGCACGTACTTGGCCAGGAAGGCGATCAGCTGCGCCTCGGCCTCGGCTTCGGTCAGGGTCGAGGCCTTGACCTTGTCGATCAGGCCGCTGCGGCCGTGGGTGCCCTTGTTCCAGGCGTCCATCTTGCCCAGGATCTCGTCACTCTGGTGGATCACCAGCACCGGGCCTTCGATACGCGGCTCCAGATTCGGGCCGGTGACGATGACGGCGATTTCGATGAGGCGTTCTTTTTCGGGGTCCAGGCCGGTCATCTCGCAATCGAGCCAGACCAGGTTGAGATCGGATTTGCCGAGTGGGGGTGCGTTGTCGCTCATGGGCCCGATTGTCGCCGATGACCTAAACTCCTCGCCCATGAACGCTGTCTCTGCTCCCGCCTTCAATCCCAGCCTAGCCCTGACCCTGGTCTTTGCCGCAACCCTGCTGCTGGGCCTGGCCGTCAAGTTCTGGCTGGCCACGCGCCAGGTGCGCCATGTGGCGAGCCACCGTGCTGCGGTGCCGGCCGCCTTTGCCGACACCATGCCGCTGGCCGCACACCAGAAGGCCGCCGACTACACCGTGGTCAAAGTGCGCTTCGGCCTGCTGGAAACGGCCGTGGGTGCCGCCCTGCTGCTGGGCTGGACCCTGCTGGGCGGCCTGGACGTGTTGAACCAGGCTTTGCTGGCCTGGCTGGGCGGCGGCATGCAGCAGCAGCTGGCGCTGATCGCCGGCTTCGTGCTGATCGGCAGCCTGATCGAGTTGCCGCTCACCCTTTACCAGACCTTTGTGATCGAGCAGCGTTTCGGTTTCAACAAGATGACGCTGAAGCTCTGGCTGGTCGACCTCGTGAAATCCACCGTGCTGGGCACCCTGATCGGCCTGCCGATTGCCGCCCTCATCCTCTGGGTCATGGGCGCCACCGGCACCCTGTGGTGGCTCTGGGCCTGGGGCATCTGGATGGGCTTCAACCTGCTCCTGCTGCTGATCTACCCGACCTTCATCGCGCCGCTGTTCAACAAGTTCCAGCCGCTGGAGGACGAAACACTGAAAGCGCGCGTCACCGCGCTCATGCAGCGCTGCGGCTTCTCCGCCAAGGGCCTGTACGTGATGGACGGCAGCCGGCGCAGCGCGCACGCCAATGCCTACTTCACGGGCTTCGGCGCCGCCAAGCGCGTGGTTTTCTTCGACACCCTGTTGGCCAAGCTCAGCCCGGGCGAAGTCGACGCCGTGCTGGCGCACGAACTCGGCCACTTCAAGCACAAGCACATCCTCAAGCGCATCGTGGTCCTGTTCACCATCAGCCTGGCCGGCTTCGCGCTGCTGGGCTGGCTGGCCACGCAGGCCTGGTTCTACACAGGCCTGGGCACCACGCCCAGCCTGCAGCTGCTGGTGCCCGCCCTGGGCGCGGCCGATGCCGTCCCCAACGATGCTCTGGCCCTGTTGCTCTTCGTGCTGGTCTCACCGGTGTTCAGCTTTTTCATCGCACCCCTCATGGCGCTGTCCTCTCGCAAGCACGAGTTCGAGGCCGATGCCTACGCCGCCACCCAGACCCAGGGCCGGGATCTGGCCAGCGCCCTGCTCAAGCTGTACGAGGACAATGCGTCGACGCTGACACCGGACCCGCTCTACGTGGCCTTCTACTACTCGCACCCCCCGGCCAGCCAGCGCCTGGCACGACTGAGCCTCGCATGAGCAGCGCGCCGTCCGGCAACGCACGCCGCGCCCTGGGCCCGACTGAGCTCGTGACCCAGCTGGCCCAGCACCCCGGCTGGATGCTGCAGGGTGACGGTGCGGAGCTGGCCATCGCCCGCCGCTACGAATTCGCCAGCTACCCCGAGGTCATGGCCTTCGCCAATGCCGTGGCCTGGATCGCCCAGGGGCGTGACCACCATCCCGACATGCAGCTGGGCTACAGGTACTGCACGGTGGCCTGGCGCACGCACGATGCCGGCGGCATCACGCGCATCGACTTCGAGTGTGCGGCCCAGGTCGATGCGCTGCGGGGCTCACCTTGAGCAAGACACCCGGACTCGAACGCGGCCTAGTGGTGGCCAGCCACGGCCGCCACGTGGTGGTGGAGACGCCGGAAGGCCGCCAGTTGATCTGCCATCCGCGCGGCAAGAAAAGTCAGGCCGTGGTCGGCGACCGCGTGCTCTGGCTGGCGAGCACCGACGAAGGCAGCATCGAAAAGGTGGAGCCGCGGCGCAACCTCTTCTACCGCCAGGACGAGATCCGTACCAAGAGCTTCGCCGCCAACCTGGACCAGGTGCTGATCCTGATTGCCGCGGAACCCGAATTCTCCGAAAGCCAGCTGGCGCGCGCGCTGATCGCCGCCGAAGCAGAACGCATCCGGCCGCTGATCGTGCTCAACAAGAGCGACCTGCCCGACCTGTTTGCGCGAGCCTGGACCCGGCTGGAACCGTACCGGCGCATGGGCTATACCGTGCTGCCGCTCAGCCTGAAGGCGCAGGGCGCCGGCAGCGACGGCACGCTGGTTGCCCTGGAGCAGGAACTCGACGCGCGCGCAACACTGGTACTGGGCCCTTCGGGTGCGGGCAAGAGCACGCTGATCAACCGGCTGGTGCCGGGCGCGCAGGCCCCGACGGGTGAGATTTCCACCGCGCTCAACTCGGGCAAACACACCACCACCAGCACCCGCTGGTACTGGGTGGATGCGGCCCATCACACGGCCCTGCTCGATTCACCGGGTTTCCAGGAGTTCGGCCTGCAACACATCGAGGCCGCGCAGCTGGCGAGCCTGATGCCGGACCTGCGCGAGCACGCTGGCAACTGCCGCTTCTACAACTGCAGCCACCTGCACGAACCCGGCTGCGGCGTGATCGCTGCGGTGGACGACAAGACGGGCGGTGCGGGCATCAGCCCATCTCGCTACAGAATTTATAGCGAACTGCACGCCGAGCTGTCGCAGGCACCGCGCTATTGAGGCTCCCGAACTTGCGAAGAAATCGTAGCGAGCGACCCGAGCGCAAGACGGACGGAGCACAGCCACCGGAACGTACTTCAGGTACGTGAGGATGGCGCGCACCGCCCAACGCGGCGATCGGGCCGCGCAGTAGATTTATTCGCGAGTTCTCAGCCGATCAGGCGCGCTAGTGTCAGCAAGGCCAGCAGCAGCATCCAGAGCACGACCGACCGCCAGACCAGGCCCACGATGCTGCGCAGATGGGCCAGTTGCGGCTCGTGCCGGGCCGAGGCGGCCGGCATGTCGGACTGGGCCTGGGTTGCCGACTGGGCCATGGCCGTGGTGCCCAGGCGCACGTTGATGGCGCCGGCCGTGGCGGCCACGATCAGGCCATCGTTGCCGCCCACACCCTCGCTCTCGGGCAGGGATTCATAACGACGCCAGTTGTCGACAGCATCCTCGAAGCTGCCGACCACGGCAAAACCCAGCGCAGTGATGCGTGCGGGCAACCAGTCCAGCCACTGCCAGGCGCGTGCCGCGGCGCCGCAGGCCGCGTCACTGACCGAAGGCGCCTGACGCCGCGAGACGTAGGGCCAGTAGCGGGTGACGAACTCGGCCAGGCGGTACAGCACGGCACCTGCCGGCCCCAGCCCCAGGACGGCCAGCACGATGAACCAGCTCAGCACGCCGAAGACGTGGCGATGGGCCGCGAGCACGGAGAATTCGATGACGTGACGCACGATTTCCCGCTGCGGCAGTTCGCTGGCGTCGATCTGCCGCCACTCGGCCAGCAGGCGGCGCGCCTCCTCCTCGTTGCCGGTCTGGAGTGCGTCGCGGATGGCGGTGAAATGGTGGCTGAACTGGCGAAAGCCCAGGGTGACGTAGAGCACGGCGACGTTCCAGAGCATGGCCAGTGGCCAGCCTACGAACTGGCACAGCAGCCAGTAGATCAGCAGGGCGATCCCGCTGGGCAGCAGGACGGCAAACCCCCAGGCCAGCCAGCCATGCGAGCGTTCACCCGCGTCCAGCTTGCGGACCACCCAGCGCATCCAGCTGCGCATGCCGGCATGCACCGCGTTGCCGCGGGCCAGCGGACGCACCTGCTCTATCAGCAAGGCCAGCAAAAGGGAGAAGAAACTCATGCCAAGATCATAACGACGCATGGCGCCTGCCGAGGTCTGGGCCGCCGCTCAGGCCGCCATGAAGCGATAAAAATTGCGCAACATGCCAGCCGTGGCCCCCCAGATGTAGCGCTCGGTCCCGGCGTCCTGCCAGGGCATGGAAAACCATTCGCGGCGCAAACCCTCGAACTCGAAGGCGTGGCGCCGGTGGTTGGCCGGATCGAGCAGGAAGGACAGCGGCACCTCGAACACATCGGCCACCTCGCCCGTGTTGGGCGTGAGCGTGAAGCCGGGACGCACCAGCGCCACGACCGGTGTGATGACAAACGCCGTTCCCGTGGTGTAGATCGGCAGCGTGCCGAGTACCTGGACGAAATCACGCGTCAGCCCCACCTCTTCCTCGGCCTCGCGCAAGGCGGCGTCCACCACGTCGATGTCGGTCGGATCGACCTTGCCGCCGGGAAAGGCGATCTGGCCTGAGTGATGGGCCAGGTGGCTGGTGCGCAAGGTCAGCAGCAGCGTGGGCTCGGATCGGACCACCAGCGGCAGCAGCACGGCGGCCTGCGCCGGCTTGCGCTGCGTGAAACGGGGCTCGGCCCGGACCTCGGGCTCCCAGGCCGGCGGCATGGCAAAACGCCGGCACAGGGACTCAGCCAGCAGGCGTTCGGCCGGTACCGGGGGCAGATGCGCGTCGACACCGACCACCGGCACGCTGCGCGGATCGAAGTTGGGCAGCTTGGACAGGGGGGTGATGTGATCAGCGGAAGACATCGGTGCGAAGCAGAAAGTAAAAAGCCGCCCGGGCAGAAGCGAGGGCGGCTAGTTCGGACAGCGGACCGGCGATTAAGCGGCGGCCTTGCTGACCAGCTTTTCCTTGATACGGGCCGACTTGCCGCTGCGATCGCGCAGGTAGTACAGCTTGGCACGGCGCACATCACCGCGGCGCTTGACTTCGATGCTGGCGATCAGCGGGCTGTAGGTCTGGAAGGTACGTTCCACGCCTTCGCCGCTGGAGATCTTGCGCACGGTGAAGCCACTGTTGAGGCCACGGTTACGCTTGGCGATCACCACGCCTTCGTAGGCCTGCACGCGCTTGCGGGTGCCTTCGACCACGTTCACGCTCACGATGACGGTGTCACCAGGTGCGAATTCAGGGATCTTCTTGCCCAGGCGGGCGATTTCCTCTTGCTCGAGGGTCTGGATCAGGTTCATGTTTACCTCTAATGATCTTGTCCGCGCCCGTGTCGGGATGACACGCAGTGCTGAGCCACAAAGGGCCAGCGGCCGGCCAGAGGATCTGGAAAGCCTGAAATTATAGCAGGAAGCGCACGCTTCAGGCCAGGGGCCTGGGCAGGCTGGCCAGGTAGGCCTCGTCCTGGCGGCTCAGGCGGCCGGCCTCGCGGGCCCGGGCAATCAGCTCCGGCCGCAGCCGGGCGGTCAGCGCCAGCCGCTGCTCGCGGCGCCAGCGTTCGATCTGGCCGTGGTGGCCCGACAGCAGCACCTCAGGCACGCCCTGCCCCGCCCAGGACTCGGGCCGCGTGTAATGCGGGTTGTCCAGCAGGCCGTCCAGGGCCGGATTGAAACTGTCCAGGGCGTGGCTGTCAGCGTCGCCCAGCACGCCAGGCTGCAGGCGGGCCACGGCGTCCAGCAGGGCCATGGCGGCGATCTCGCCGCCCGACAGCACGAAATCCCCCAGGCTGATCTGCTCGGTCACATGGGTGTCGATGAAACGCTGGTCGATCCCCTCGTAACGACCACAGACCAGCACGGCGCCGTCGCTGACGGCCCAGCGCTCCACCATGGCGTGGTTCAGGGGCTGCCCCAGGGGGGAAAACAGCACGACCGGCCCGGGGGCCTGGCGCTGCGCCTGGGCCTGCTGCAGGCAACGCGCCAGCGGCTCGGCCATCATGAGCATGCCGGGACCGCCGCCGAAGGGCCGGTCATCGACACGACGATAGTTGCCCTCGGCATGGTCGCGCGGGTTGTGCAGTTGCACCTCGACCTGGCCGGACTCATAGGCGCGGCGGGTGATGCCACTGCTCAGCAGTGGGGCAAACAGCTCGGGAAACAGGGTCAGGACGTCGAAGCGCATGGGACGGACGTCCGGCTTCAATAATCGGGCTGCCAGTCCACGCGGATACAGCGGGCCTTGAGATCCACGTCGTCGACATAGGTCGCGACAAAAGGGATCATCCGCTCGGCCGGCTTGCCATCCTGCTCATAGGCGATGACCAGCACCGTCTGCGGGCCGGTGGACAGCAGTTCCTGCACCGTTCCCAGAGGCAAGCCTTCGCGGTTGACCACCTCCAGGCCGATCAGATCGACCCAGTAGTACTCCCCCGAATCAGGCGTGGGAAAGCTGGAGCGGGCCACGAAGATGCGCGCACCGCGCAGGGCCTCGGCCGTGTCGCGATCGGGCACGTCGTGCGCCATGGCCACCACCGAATCCGAGTGTTCTTTCGCTTCCTTGATGGACAGCTGCACCGGACCGG
Organism: Burkholderiales bacterium; assembly: GCA_016185015.1. GTDB lineage: Bacteria > Pseudomonadota > Gammaproteobacteria > Burkholderiales > Burkholderiaceae_C > Hylemonella. The sequence continues at coordinate 92,114 of JACPOI010000015.1, read as the reverse complement.
TAAAGGTCTTGGCACCTCGTTCGGACGGCAGCAGGAACCAGTGCTTGGAAGAAAACAGCGCCTCCGCAGAGGCGCTGTAGGGCTGAACCTTGAACCAGCCCTTGATGCCCCAGGCATCAAGGATGCGCCCGACTTCGATGGCGTCCGCTGGCAATTCAGCGGCTTCGAGCTCGAGCGTCATGGGAGATCAGGTCAGGCGGCCTTCTTGGCAGCAGACTGCTTGATCAGGCGTTCCACGGTGGGAGAAGCCTGGGCACCGACGCCCAGCCAGTAGGTCAGGCGGTCCTGGGCAATACGGATGCTTTCCTCGCTGGCGGTGGCGATCGGGTTGTAGAAACCGATGCGCTCGATGAAGCGGCCGTCACGACGGGTACGCTTGTCGGCTACGACGATGTTGAAAAACGGACGGGCCTTGGCGCCGCCACGGGAAAGTCGAATCACGACCATGATTTGTCCTTTGGGTGGGTGAAGCATGCCGCATGAGCTGCACGCCGCGATTCTTCCGATGTTTGAGACACGCGACTGGCCACCCGGCCAGCGACACACCGAAGAGCCTGCGATTATAGCCTGTACTGCCTGGCCCAGGGTGCCTCCCTTGGATCGGCACGCCAACGGCCCCCGTTCCCGGCACAATCAGCCCATGCTGAAAAACAAGACCCTGGCCGCTTGGCTGACCTTTCTGGCTGGCCCCTTGGGCCTGCACCGCTTCTATCTGCGCGGCTTTCACGACCTGATCGGCTGGGCGCTGCCCATCCCGAGCGCACTGGGCATCTATGGCATCGAGCGCGTACAGCAATACGGGCTGGACGACCCCTGGAGCTGGGTGCTGATCCCGCTGCTGGGCTTCACCATCGCCGCCTGCTCGCTCAACGCCATCGTCTACGGGTTGATGACCACCGAAAAATGGAACGCCCGCTACAACCCCCAGGCTCCATCCGACGCCCCCGCCGGCCAGACCGGCTGGCTGACGATCGGCGCCGTGGTCTGCGCTTTGCTCGTGGGCACCACGGTGCTGATGTCCAGCATCGCCTTCAGCTTTCAGCGCTACTTCGAATACCAGGTCGAGGAAGCACGAAAAATCAGCCAGTGAGCCGCTGACACCCCAAGAGAAAAGGGCCCTCAGGCCCTTTTCTCTTGATGCCGTGGCAGCTCAGAAGAGCCCCAGGCTGATCCAGTAGGCCACGATGGCCACGAAAGCACTGGCCGGGATGGTGAAGATCCAGGCCCAGACGATATTGCCGGCCACACCCCAGCGCACCGCGCTGGCACGCCGGGCCGACCCCACCCCCACGATGGCGCCGGTGATGGTGTGCGTGGTGGAGACTGGTATGCCCAGGCTGGTAGCCAGGAACAGGGTGATGGCCCCGCCCGTCTCGGCACAAAAACCGCCGACCGGCTTGAGCTTGGTGATCTTCTGTCCCATGGTCTTGACGATGCGCCAGCCGCCGAACATGGTGCCCAGTCCGATGGCCATGTAGCAGCTCACCACCACCCAGGACGGCGGCGACTTGTCGGTGGACGTCATGTACCCCGTGGCGACCAGCAGCATCCAGATGATGCCGATGGTCTTCTGCGCATCATTGCCGCCGTGGCCCAGGCTGTAGGCGCCGGCCGAGACCAGTTGCAGGCGGCGAAACCAGCCGTCCACGCGCGAAGGCGAACTGCGGCGAAAGACCCAGGCCACCAGCAGCATCATCAGCGAGCCCAGCAGGAAACCCAGGAACGGCGAGACAAAGATGAACACCACTGTCTTGAGAATGCCCGCAGAAAGCAGCGCCTCCGTCCCCGCCTTGCCGATCACGGCGCCGACGATGCCGCCTATGAGGGCATGCGAGGAGCTGCTGGGGATGCCGTAGTACCAGGTGATCAGGTTCCAGGTGATGGCGCCGATCAGAGCACCGAACACCACGTGGGTGTCGACCACCCCGGGCTGCACGATGCCCTTGCCCACCGTCGCTGCCACGCTGAGGTGGAAGATGAAGATCGCAATGACGTTGAAGAACGCAGCGAACAGCACCGCCTGACCGGGTTTGAGCACGCCGGTGGAGACCACCGTGGCAATCGAATTGGCCGCGTCATGAAAGCCGTTCATGAAGTCGAAGGCCAGTGCCAGGAACACCAGGAGGATGATCACCCAGAGGGCGGCTTGCGGAATATTTTCCATGACGGATGCCGCTCGATCAGGCGTTCTCGAGGACGACGCCCTCGATCAGGTTGGCCACGTCCTCGCACTTGTCCGTCACGGTCTCCAACAGTTCGTAGATGGCCTTGAGCTTGATGACCTCGCGCACGTCCGGCTCTTCGCGGAACAGCTTGCTCATGGCGGTGCGCATGACGCGGTCGGCGTCGGACTCCAGCCGGTCGATTTCCTCGCAAGTCTTGAGGGCGGCTTCGGCCGTCTTGGCATCGCCAATGTTGTTGAGCAGGTAGACCGCATCCTTGACGCGCTCGCAGCACTTCACGCTGAGTTCAGTCAGGCGCACGATCTCCTCGGTCATGTGACGAACGTCGTACAGGGCCATGGTCTCGGCGGCATCCTGGATCAGGTCGGCCACGTCGTCCATGGTGTTGATCAGCGAATGGATCTGCTCGCGGTCGATCGGGGTGATGAAGGTCTTGTGCAGCGCCTTGTTGACCTCGTGCGTGATGCGGTCGGCTGCTTTTTCGGCATTGTCGACATCCCGGTTGTACTGCTCGCGCAGGTTGACGTCGCTGTAATGCGCCACCAGCTGGGAAAAGGCCCGCGCCGCTTCCACGATGCGGTCCGCATGCTGGTTGAACATCTCGAAGAAATTGCCGTCGCGCGGCATCAGTTTTCCAAACAGCATGGGGTGCTCCTGATTCTGGTTCGGTCGTTGGACTGGGATGGCGTGAAGTTTAACCGCGGCATCCCCGCGGCTTGCTGACGTTTCAGGCAGACCGGAAGATGAAGTACACCGCCCCCACCATGCACAGCGCCGCCCAGAGGTAGTCAAGCTTGAACGGCTCCTTCAGGTACAGCACGGCAAAGGGCACAAAGAGGCTGAGCGTGATGACCTCCTGCATGATCTTGAGCTGGGCCACCGTGAAGCCGGCCTGCTGGAAGCCGATACGGTTGGCCGGCACCTGCAGCAGGTACTCGAACAGGGCGATGCCCCAGCTGGCCAGCGCCGCCCAGTACCAGGGCGCCGTCGCCAGGTTCTTCAGGTGGCCGTACCAGGCAAAGGTCATGAAGACATTGCTGCCGATCAGCAGCAGCACGGTCTGCAGCGAGAAAGGAAGGGACTGGAGGGAGTTCATGCCCCGAATTATCGACGGGCCCATGAAAAAAGCCCCGCGGCTTGCGCCGCAGGGCTTCGGATCAACCGCTCGCGTGGATCAGGCGGTGACCTTGTCGGCCACGTACTTGTACTCGCTGATCTGGTCGAAGTTCAGGTACTTGTAGACCTTGTCGCCATTGGCCGAGAGCACGCCCATATCGGCCTGGTACTCGGCCTTGGTCGGGATGCGGCCGAGCTTGGAGCAGATGGCGGCCAGTTCGGCCGAGCCCAGGTACACATTGGTGTTCTTGCCCAGGCGGTTGGGGAAATTGCGCGTGCTGGTGGACATCACGGTGGCACCCTCCTTCACCTGCGCCTGGTTGCCCATGCACAGGCTGCAACCGGGCATTTCCATGCGGGCGCCGGCCGCGCCGAAGACGCCGTAGTGGCCTTCTTCGCTCAGCTGCTGCGCATCCATCTTGGTCGGCGGGGCCATCCACAGCTTGACCGGGATGTCCTTCTTGCCTTCGAGCAGCTTGGAGGCGGCACGGAAGTGGCCGATGTTGGTCATGCACGAGCCGATGAACACTTCGTCGATCTTGGCACCGGCCACGTCGGACAGGGTCTTGGCGTCGTCCGGGTCGTTCGGGCAGCAGACGATCGGTTCGGTGATCTCGTTGAGGTCGATCTCGACCACATGAGCGTACTCGGCGTCCTTGTCGGCCTTGAGCAACTCGGGCTTGGCCAGCCAGGCTTCCATGGCCTTGATGCGGCGGCTGATGGTGCGCTCATCGTGGTAGCCATTGGCGATCAGGTTCTTCAGCAGCACGATGTTGCTGTTGATGTACTCGATGATCGGTTCCTTGTTCAGCGCCACCGTGCAACCGGCGGCCGAGCGCTCGGCCGAAGCGTCGGCCAGCTCGAAGGCCTGTTCGACCTTGAGGTCCGGCAAGCCCTCGATCTCAAGGATGCGGCCGGAGAAGGCGTTCTTCTTGCCCTTCTTCTCGACCGTCAGCAGGCCCTGCTTGATGGCGTACAGCGGGATGGCATGCACCAGGTCACGCAGGGTGACGCCGGGTTGCATCTTGCCCTTGAAGCGCACCAGCACCGACTCAGGCATGTCCAGCGGCATCACGCCGGTGGCGGCGGCGAAGGCCACCAAGCCGGAGCCGGCGGGGAAGGAGATGCCGATGGGGAAACGGGTGTGGCTGTCGCCGCCGGTGCCCACGGTATCGGGCAGCAGCATGCGGTTGAGCCAGCTGTGGATGATGCCGTCACCGGGCTTGAGCGAGATGCCGCCGCGGTTGCTCATGAACTCGGGCAGCTCATGGTGCATCTTCACATCCACCGGCTTCGGATAGGCGGCGGTGTGGCAGAAGGACTGCATGACCAGATCAGAACTGAAGCCCAGGCAGGCCAGGTCCTTGAGCTCGTCGCGGGTCATGGTGCCGGTGGTGTCCTGCGAACCGACCGAGGTCATCTTGGGTTCGCAATAGGTGCCAGGCACCACGCCCTTGCCTTCGGGCAGACCGCAGGCGCGGCCGACCATCTTCTGCGCCAGCGTGAAGCCCTTGCCGGTGGCCTTGGGCACTTGCGGCAGGCGGAACAGGGTACTCGGGGGCAGGCCCAGGGCCTCGCGCGCCTTGCCGGTCAGGCCGCGGCCGATGATCAGCGGGATGCGGCCACCAGCGCGCACCTCGTCGAACAGCACCTCGCTGCGAACCGTGAACTCGGCGATGACCTTGCCGTCCTTGAGGGCCTTGCCTTCATAGGGACGCAGTTCGATGGTGTCGCCCATGTTCATCTGGCTCACGTCCAGCTCGATCGGCAGGGCACCGGCGTCTTCCATGGTGTTGTAGAAGATCGGGGCGATCTTGGAGCCCAGGCAGACACCACCGTAGCGCTTGTTCGGCACGAAGGGGATGTCTTCGCCGGTGAACCACAGCACGCTGTTGGTCGCCGACTTGCGCGAGGAACCGGTACCCACCACGTCGCCGACGTAGGCCACCAGGTTGCCGCGGGCGCGCAGGTCTTCGATGAACTTGATCGGGCCGCGCTTGCCGTCTTCCTCGGGCGTGATGCCGTCACGCTTGTTCTTGAGCATGGCCAGGGCGTGCAGCGGAATGTCCGGGCGGCTCCAGGCGTCGGGGGCGGGCGACAGGTCGTCGGTGTTGGTCTCGCCGGTCACCTTGAGCACGGTGAGCTTGATGCTCTTGGGCACTTCGGGACGGCTGGTGAACCACTCGGCATCGGCCCAGCTCTGGACCACGGCCTTGGCGTTGGCATTGCCCTTGGCGGCCTTTTCCTGCACGTCGTGGAACTGGTCGAACATCAGCAAGGTCTTCTTCAGGCCCTCGGCGGCGACCTTGCCCACCTGGGCGTCGTCCAGCAGGTCGATCAGCGGGGTCAGGTTGTAGCCGCCCAGCATCGTGCCCAGCAGCTCGGTGGCCTTCTCGCGCGAGATCAGGCTGCATTTTTCGGTGCCGTGGGCCACGGCCGCCAGATAGCTGGCCTTGACCTTGGCCGCGTCGTCCACGCCGGCCGGCACGCGGTGGGTGATCAGCTCGACCAGGGTGGTCTCTTCACCCTTGGGCGGGTTCTTGAGCAACTCGATCAGCTCGCCGGTCTGCTTGGCCGTCAGCGGCAGCGGGGGGATGCCGAGTGCGGCTCGTTCAGCGACATGGGCGCGGTAGGCTTGCAACATGGTGACTCCTTCTTAGCAATTCAAAAAAGCGCTCTCGCCTCAGGCGGGAACAGCGGGGGTTTCCAGTGCGACCGGGGTCGCGAAATAGGCTTGCATGGCAGGGGGCAGGGCACGCCCGGTCTGGTGGGCGCGCTCCAGCACCTGCCAGAAATAACGGTAGCTGGCACGGTCGTGCAGTTGCCCCTCAAAACTCACGGGGGCCCACTGCGCCTGTTCGGCCGCCTGGATGATGGCGGAGGCGCGCTCGATATCGGCCCCGCTGGGAGCGAGCGCCTCCAGGATGGGCCGGATCTGGCTCGGGTGGATGCTCCACATGCGGGTGTAACCGAACTCGCGCGAGGCCTTGCGGGCGGCAGCCTTCATGGCTTCAGTGTCGCTGAATTCGGTCACCACACAATGAGAAGGCACTTTCCCGTGGGCGTGGCAGGCCGCGGCAATCTCCAGCTTGGCGCGCAAGACCAGGGGATGCGTGAACTGGCCCAGTTCGCCCGTCACCTGGTCGGGCCGCGAACTCATGGCGCTGTCGGGAATGGCACCCCCATGGGCCGACACAAAATCCATGAGACCGAAGCTGATCGACTGCACGCGCGGATGCGCGGCGATGTCAAAGGCGCGGTGCACGGCCGCCGGCGATTCCAGCAGCACCTGCAAGGGCAGCGGATCGGCCCGACCGGCGCTGCGGGCCGCCGCATCGATCGCCGCCACGGCGCGCTCGACATCGGCGACGGTCTCGACCTTGGGGATCATGAGATGGCACAAGGCTTTACCGGCACCACCGACGATGGCGGCCACATCGGCGTCGAAGGCCGCGTGGTCCACCGGATGGACGCGCACCGCGATGCGTGGCGCTGCGGGCAAGGCCGCCTTGCGTGCACTGGCCTGGGCCTCGTTCGCCAGCGCCACCACCATCTGGGCATGGTCACGCTCACCGCCCACGGGCGCGCCATCTTCGCAATCGAGCGAGACGTCGAACACGCAGGCGCCGAACTCGGCCGTCATCTCGGCCTGCAGCTGCAGGCTCTTGCGCATGCGCAGCTCGACGCCGCTGTAATGATCGCAGACCGGCAGGAAGCCGGCTGCGGCCTGGGCGCCGAGGAGGATGTCGCGCGGATGAGCCATGGAAATTACAGCAGGTGCTTGACGCCGTCCTGCTCACCCACCAGCTCGGCCAGGGTCTTGTCGATGCACTTCTGGCTGAATTCGTCGATGGCCAGGCCCTCGACCAGCTTGTACTCGCCACCTTCGCAGGTGACGGGGAAACCGAACATGACGTCCTTGGGGATGCCGTACTGGCCGTCCGACGGAATGCCCATGGTGACCCACTTGCCGTTGGTGCCCAGGGCCCAGTCACGCATGTGGTCGATGGCAGCATTCGCAGCCGAAGCGGCGGAGGACAGGCCACGCGCCTCGATGATGGCGGCGCCGCGCTTGCCGACGGTGGGCAGGAACACATTGGCGTTCCATTCCTGGTCGTTGATCATCTTGGCCACGCTCTCGCCCTTGATGGTGGCGAAGCGATAGTCAGCGTACATGGTGGGCGAATGGTTGCCCCAGACGGTGAGCTTCTCGATGTCGGCCACGGCCTTGCCGGTCTTGGCAGCGATCTGGCTGGCAGCGCGGTTGTGGTCCAGACGCAGCATGGCGGTGAAATTCTTGCGCGGCAGGTCCGGCGCGCTCTTCATGGCAATGTAGGCGTTGGTGTTGGCCGGGTTGCCGACCACCAACACCTTGACCTTGCGCGACGCCACGGCATTGAGGGCCTTGCCCTGGGCCGTGAAGATGGCGCCGTTGACGGCCAGCAGTTCGGCACGTTCCATGCCCGGGCCGCGCGGACGCGAACCCACCAGCAGGGCGTAATCGGTGTCCTTGAAGGCGGTCATCGGATCGCTGTGGGCTTCCATGCCGGCCAGCAGCGGGAAAGCGCAATCTTCGAGTTCCATCATGACGCCCTTGAGTGCCTTCTGGGCCTTCTCGTCGGGAATTTCCAGCAGTTGCAGGATGACGGGCTGGTCCTTGCCCAGCATTTCGCCGGAAGCGATGCGGAACAGCAGGGCGTAACCGATTTGACCGGCGGCTCCGGTGACGGCGACGCGAACGGGCTTTTTGCTCATGTTGGAAACTCCAGATGGTGATGTGGGATGGGTGACCATGGAACCGTGCCGGACAGCGTGCCGGTGGTACCCCGGATGTACCCGAAAGTGTAGCGCGAAAACACCAATTTATCAATTTGTCTTATGTCTTATATAAGATATGATTCGGACTGATAATCCGCCCTCACCTCATCGTCCGGCCGTCCTTATGACCCCCAACTCGCCTTCCCTGGCCGACCCCTCCGCAGAAAGCGGCGGGCCGGGAGCGGCTGCGCCGGCCTTCAGCCCTCTGTACCAGCAGATCAAGGGCCTGATCCTGCAAAGCCTGCAGTCGGGTGAATGGAAACCGGGCGAGGCCATCCCCAGTGAGATGGATCTGGCCGCGCGCTACCGCGTCAGCCAGGGCACGGTGCGCAAGGCCATCGACGAACTGGCAGCCGAACACCTGCTGGTGCGCCGCCAGGGCAAGGGCACCTTCGTGGCCACCCATGCCGAGCAGCATGTGCAATACCGCTTCCTGCGCCTGATGCCCGACCAGGGCGACCGCCAGAGCGAAGGCCCGGCCGAACGCAACATCATCGACTGCAAGCGCCTGCGTGCCAGCGCCGAAATCGCGCGCGCGCTGGCGCTGCGTAGCGGCGACAGCGTGCTGCAGGCGCGGCGCGTACTGTCCTTTGCCGGTCGCCCCACCATCCTGGAGGACCTGTGGCTACCGGGCCTGCCATTCAAGGGGCTGACCGCCGAACGCCTGAGCCAGCATCACGGCCACATGTACGAACTGTTCGAAACCGAATTCGGCGTGCGCATGGTGCGCGCCGAAGAGAAGATCCGCGCTGTCTTGCCCGATGCCGCCCAGTGCGCCCTGCTCAAGGTGGGCAGGAACACGCCGCTGCTGAGCGTGGAGCGTATTGCCTATACCTATAACGACGCGCCCATGGAACTGCGTCGTGGCCTGTACCTGACCGACACGCACCATTACCGCAATGTCCTGAGCTGAGAAACTTGGTTACGAGCTGTGGATCGCAGAATGAATCCGCCGCCACAGAGCAATGAATGCTGCATTGCAATAGAATTTGCCGCTGCGAAAGCCCGAAAATTACAAAGCGGTTACATCCACAGAAAGCCCACCCATGACTGAGCTTGCCACCCCCTCCCGGCCACAGCGCCCCGAGTTCCGCAACATCAACGCATTCAAGGACCTGCCGACGTATCGCTGGCCACTGGCCGCTCTCGTGTCCGGCATGCACCGCATCAGCGGCCTGATCATGTTCCTGCTGCTGCCCTTCATCATCTGGCTGTTCGACACCTCGGTGTCCTCCGAGTTCTCGTACGCCCGTTTCAGCGCTGCATTCAGCACCGGCCTGGGCTTCCTGCCGGGCTGGTTCATCAAGCTGGTCGCCCTGGGCCTGATCTGGGCCTTTCTGCACCACATCGTGGCCGGCCTGCGTCACCTGTGGATGGACGTCGCGCACGCCGTGAGCAAGGAATTCGGCCGCCGCTCGGCCATCGTGACACTGGTGCTCAGCCTGGGCCTGACCGCCGTGCTGGGTGCCAAGCTGTTCAATCTGTATTAATGGCGAGCCCGATCCCCGGCTCTGCCCTCTCTGACTAGGAAACCTACTATGTCCGTCAACTACGGCTCCAAGCGCCTCGTCGTCGGTGCGCACTATGGCCTGCGCGACTGGCTGGCCCAGCGCGTCACCGCCGCCCTCATGGTCCTGTTCACCCTCATCGTGCTGGTCAAGGTGCTCGCTACGCGCGGCCCCCTGGGCTACGAGGGCTGGGCCGGCATCTTCGCGCCGCAGTGGATGAAGGCCCTGACCTTCGCCATCATCGTCGCACTGATCTGGCACGTCTGGGTCGGCATGCGCGAAATCTGGATGGATTACGTCAAGCCGGTCTGGCTGCGCCTGTCCCTGCAGGTATTCACCATCGTCTGGCTGGCCGGCTGTGCCGGCTGGGCCATCCAAGTCCTGTGGAGACTCTGACCCATGTCCTATTCCGTATCCAAGCGCAAATTTGACGTCGTCATCGTCGGGGCCGGCGGCTCCGGCATGCGCGCCTCGCTGCAACTGGCCCGCGCCGGCCTGAACGTGGCCGTGCTGTCCAAGGTGTTCCCGACCCGCTCGCACACCGTGGCGGCCCAGGGCGGCATCGGCGCCTCGCTGGGCAATATGTCCGAGGACAACTGGCACTACCATTTCTACGACACCGTCAAGGGCTCCGACTGGCTCGGCGACCAGGACGCCATCGAATTCATGTGCCGCGAAGCGCCCAAGGTCGTGTACGACCTGGAGCACATGGGCATGCCCTTCGACCGCAACCCGGACGGCACCATCTACCAGCGTCCCTTCGGCGGCCACACGGCCAACTACGGCGAGAAGCCCGTGCAGCGCGCCTGCGCTGCAGCCGACCGCACCGGCCACGCCATGCTGCACACCCTGTACCAGCCGAACGTGGCAGCGCGCACTCAGTTCTTCGTCGAATGGATGGCCCTGGACCTGGTCCGTGACGCCGAAGGCGACGTGGTGGGCGTGACCGCTCTTGAGATGGAAACCGGCGACCTGCACGTGCTGCACGCCAAGACCGTGCTGCTGGCCACAGGTGGCGCCGGCCGCATCTTCGCGGCTTCCACCAACGCCTTCATCAACACCGGCGACGGCCTGGGCATGGCGGCGCGCGCCGGCATCCCGCTGCAGGACATGGAGTTCTGGCAGTTCCACCCGACCGGCGTGGCCGGCGCGGGCGTGCTGCTGACGGAAGGCTGCCGCGGCGAAGGCGCCATCCTGCTCAACAGCAATGGCGAGCGCTTCATGGAGCGCTATGCCCCGACCCTGAAGGACCTGGCACCGCGCGACTTCGTCTCGCGCTGCATGGACCAGGAGATCAAGGAAGGTCGCGGTTGCGGTCCGAACAAGGACTACGTGATGCTCAAGCTCGACCACCTGGGCGCCGAGACCATCCACAAGCGCCTGCCCTCGGTCTACGAAATCGGCGTGAACTTCGCCAACGTGGACATCACCAAGGAGCCGATCCCCGTGGTGCCCACCATCCACTACCAGATGGGCGGCATCCCGACCAACATCAACGGCCAGGTGGTGGTGCATGACGGCAACAGCAACAAGGTCGTCAACGGCCTGTACGCCGTGGGCGAATGCTCCTGCGTCAGCGTGCACGGCGCCAACCGCCTGGGCACCAACTCCCTGCTCGACCTGCTGGTGTTCGGCCGTGCCGCCGGCAACCACATCGTCGACTTCGCCTCGCGCACCAAGTCGCACAAGTCGCTGCCGGCCGACGCCGCCGACCGCACGCTGGCGCGCCTGGCGCGGCTGGATTCCGCCAGCAACGGCGAATACGCCCAGAACGTTGCCAATGACATGCGCGCTGCCATGCAGCAGCACGCCGGTGTGTTCCGCACCCAGGCCAGCATGGACGAAGGCGTCAAGAAGATCGCCGCCCTGCGCGAGCGCAGCAAGCACATCGGTCTGAAGGACACGTCCAAGGTCTTCAACACCGCGCGTATCGAGGCGCTGGAAGTCGATAACCTGATCGAATGCGCCCAGGCCACCATGGTCTCCGCCGCTGCCCGCAAGGAATGCCGCGGCGCCCACACGGTGAGCGACTACGAGCGTCCGGTGGATGACGCAGTGGCACCGCTGGGCCGCGACGATGCCAACTGGATGAAACACACCCTGTGGCACAGCGCGAGCAACAGCCTGAGCTACAAGCCGGTCAACCTCAAGCCGCTGACGGTCGAATCCGTCCCGCCCAAGGTCCGTACATTCTGAAACCTTGCGGGTCAGACCCTTCGCGCAGCGATGTGCTCTGACCCCAACCGAATAGAACAGGTGACATCATGACCCTACGCACGTTCCAGATCTATCGCTACGACCCGGACAAGGACGCCAAGCCCTACATGCAGACCCTCGAGGTCGAACTCGACGGCAACGAGCGCATGCTGCTCGACGCCCTGATCAAGCTCAAGGCGGTCGACCCCACCCTGTCCTTCCGCCGTTCCTGCCGTGAAGGCGTGTGCGGCTCGGACGCCATGAACATCAACGGCAAGAACGGTCTGGCCTGCCTGACCAACATGAACACGCTCAAGGGCACCGTGGTGCTCAAGCCCCTGCCCGGCCTGCCGGTGGTGCGCGACCTGATCGTCGACATGACGCAGTTCTTCAAGCAATACCACTCGATCAAGCCTTACCTGGTCAACGAAGACGTGCCGCCCGAGAAGGAGCGCCTGCAGAGCCCCGAAGAGCGTGAAGAGCTCAACGGCCTGTACGAGTGCATCCTGTGCGCCAGCTGCTCCACCAGCTGCCCGAGCTTCTGGTGGAACCCGGACAAGTTCGTCGGCCCGGCCGGCCTGCTGCAGGCCTACCGCTTCCTCGCCGACAGCCGCGACCAGGCCACCGGCGAACGCCTGGACAACCTGGAAGACCCCTACCGTCTGTTCCGTTGCCACTCCATCATGAACTGCGTCGACGTCTGCCCCAAGGGCCTGAACCCGACCAAGGCGATCGGCAAGATCAAGGAAATGATGGTCGCCCGCGCGGTGTAAGCAAACCAGCAGATTCGCCGTGGACAATGAACTGATCGACGAGAGGGGCCTGAGCAAGCTGAAGTGGCGTTGCCGCCGCGGCCTGCTCGAAAACGACCTGTTCATCGAACGTTTTTTCCGCAAGTTCGAGTCCTCGCTGACGGTTCGCCAGTCGCAGGGCCTGACCGATCTGATGGATCTGAGCGACAACGACCTGCTGGACCTGCACCTGGATCGCAAGCCGCTGGCCGAAGTCAGCCCCGGGCTGGACCGCGCGGATGTGCAAGAAGTTTTGAAAATGTTGAGAGAAACCTGCTGAAAGGCCCCCATGAAACTCGCTGACAACAAAGCCACCCTGTCGTTCAGTAACGGCACCCCCAGCATGGAGCTGCCGGTCTACCAGGGCAATATCGGCCCGGACGTGATCGACATCCGCAAGCTCTATGGCCAGACCGGCATGTTCACCTATGACCCGGGCTTCCTGTCCACGGCGTCCTGCCAGTCGGCCATCACCTACATCGATGGCGACAAGGGCGAGCTGCTGTACCGCGGTTACCCGATCGAGCAGCTGGCCACCCAGTGCGACTTCCTGGAAACCTGCCACCTGCTGCTCTACGGTGACCTGCCGGACGCCCAGAAGAAGACCGACTTCACCAAGCGCGTGACCATGCACACCATGGTCAACGAGCAGATGCAGTTCTTCCTGCGTGGCTTCCGCCGCGACGCCCACCCCATGGCGGTGCTGACCGGCCTGGTCGGCGCCCTGTCGGCCTTCTACCACGACAGCACGGACATCAACAACCCCGAGCACCGCGAGATTGCCGCCATCCGCCTGATCGCCAAGATGCCCACCCTGGTGGCCATGGCCTACAAGTACGGCGTGGGCCAGCCCTATATGTACCCGCGCAACGACCTGAGCTATGCCGGCAACTTCCTGCGCATGATGTTCGGCACGCCCTGCGAGGATTACCAGGTCAACCCGGTGCTCGAACGCGCGCTGGACCGCATCTTCATCCTGCACGCCGACCACGAGCAGAACGCCTCCACCTCGACCGTGCGTCTGTGCGGCTCCTCCGGCACCAACCCGTTTGCAGCCATCGCCGCCGGCGTGGCCTGCCTCTGGGGCCCGGCCCACGGTGGCGCCAACGAGGCGGCACTCAACATGCTGGGTGACATCCAGAAGAACGGCGGCGTCGAGAAAATCGGCGAGTTCATCAAGCAGGCCAAAGACAAGAACTCGGGCGTCAAGCTCATGGGCTTCGGTCACCGTGTCTACAAGAACTACGACCCGCGCGCCAAGCTCATGCAGGAAACCTGCAAGGAAGTGCTGCAGGAGATGGGCCTGGAGAACGACCCGCTGTTCAAGCTGGCCATGGCCCTGGAGAAGATCGCCCTGGAAGACGACTACTTCGTGCAGCGCAAGCTCTACCCGAACGTCGACTTCTATTCGGGCATCGTGCAGCGCGCCATCGGCATCCCGGTCAACCTGTTCACCGGCATCTTCTCGCTGGCCCGCACCGTGGGCTGGATCGCCCAGCTCAACGAGATGATCAGCGACCCCGAATACAAGATCGGCCGTCCGCGCCAGCTCTTCACCGGTTCGCCGCGCCGCGACGTGCCGCCGCTGGCCAAGCGCTAAGCCGCGCCACACAGCCCGCCGCACGGCAACGTCGGCGGGCTTTTTCTTTGGGACATACGCATGAAACTGATCCGGCTCGCCGCCGAACTGCGCGCCCTGCAGACTGAAGCTCCGGGCACGGACCCTTGTGCCTGCGGCCTGGGTGTCTACACCGGCTGGACCAGCCTGACCGAGGAGCGCTGGCCCGCCGCGCTCATGACCCAGCTCGCCACCCTGCGCGACCCCGAGATCTACGAGCCGACCTTCGAGGAATACCACCCCGCTGGCACGCGTTATGACGACCCCGACGCCCCGGTGGCCCTGGCCTGGTTTCCCTACAACCGCTGCGACGTCTGGCGCTGCCAGGCCTGCCAGCGCCTGGTGCTGCGTTACACCGAATTCGGTGGTTATTACGTGGACCACCGCGTGCGCGTGCTAAACACGAGCCTGATCGTCGACTGAGCCTCCCAGCGGCCGGCATCCCCCGTCAGGCAGCACAGCCATCGTGAATCACGATGGCAAACAGGCGCCTCATAAGGGAAAATCGGAAAACTCATCGCCAAATGCGATGACAAATCGCGATGCACCCGATGAAAACCGCCGACCGCAGCTTCGCCCGCCGCATGGACCTCACGTCCCTGCAGCTGTTCGTGGCCGTCTGCGAACTCGGCAGCATCGGCAAAGCGGCCGAACGCGAATTCATTGCCGCCTCGGCCATCAGCAAGCGCCTGGCCGACCTCGAAGCCACGCTGGGTACACCGCTGCTCTACCGCCACACGCGCGGCGTGGACCTCACGCCAGCCGGCGAGAGCCTGCTGCACCACGCGCGCTCCGTGCTCTACAGCCTGGAGAAGATGCAGGGCGAGCTCAGCGAATACGTGGACGGCGTGCGCGGCCATGTGCGCGTGCATGCCAGCATTTCGGCCATCGTGCAGTTCCTGCCCGAAGATCTGGGCGCCTTCATCCGCCAGCACGAGCAGGTCAAGATCGATCTCGAAGAGCACCTGAGCACCGAGGTCGTGCGCGCCGTGCAGGAAGGTGCCGCCGACCTCGGCGTCTGCAATGTGGCGGTCGGCACGGGTGAGCTGCAGACCCTGCCCTACCGGCAGGATCAACTCGTGCTCATCGTGCCCCAGGGCCATCCGCTGGCCTCGGCCGGCGCCATCGACTTTGTGCAGACCCTGGACTGGGACCATGTAGGCCTGCACGCCACCAGCTCCATCTACCTGGCCATGCGCGAAGCCGCCGCGGCTGCCGGCCGCAGCATTCGCCTGCGCATCCACGTCACGGGCCTGGACGCCATGTGCCGCATGATCCACAACGGCCTGGGCGTGGGCGTGATGCCGCGCCGCGCCTTCGAACTCATGCATGGCGTGGGCAAGCTGGCCTGTGTGCCCCTTCAGGACGACTGGGCCCACCGCCGCATCGAGCTCGTCGCCCGCGACTTTTCCACCCTGCCCGTCACCGCGCGGCTGCTGGTGGACCACCTCACCGCCGCACCGGCAAGCCCCTAAAATCGAAAACTCTGCAGAGGACACCATGGGACGCACCCTTTACGACAAGATCTGGGACGAGCACGTCGTCCACACCGAGGAAGACGGCACCGCCGTCCTCTACATCGACCGCCACCTGGTCCATGAAGTGACCAGCCCGCAGGCCTTCGAAGGCCTGCGCCAGGCCGGCCGCAAGGTCTGGCGCGTGAGCTCCATCGTGGCCACCGCCGACCACAACACGCCGACCACGGGCTGGGAGCTCGGCTACGACGGCATTGCCGACCCGATCAGCAAGGAACAGATCACCACGCTGGACGCCAACATCAAGGAATCCGGCGCCGCCGCCTTCTTCCCCTTCCTGTCCAAGCGCCAGGGCATCGTGCACGTGATCGGCCCGGAGAACGGCGCCACCCTGCCCGGCATGACGGTGGTCTGCGGTGATTCGCACACCTCGACCCACGGCGCCTTCGGCGCACTGGCCCACGGCATTGGCACCAGCGAGGTCGAGCACGTGATGGCCACGCAGACCCTGCTGGCCAAGAAGGCCAAGAACATGCTCATCAAGGTGGAGGGCAAGGTGGCCCCGGGAGTGACCGCCAAGGACATCGTGCTGGCCATCATCGGCCGTATCGGCACGGCCGGCGGCACGGGTTACACCATCGAATTCGCCGGCTCGGCCATCCGCGCCCTGTCCATGGAAGGCCGCATGACTGTCTGCAACATGGCCATCGAAGGCGGCGCCCGCGCCGGCCTGGTGGCGGTGGACGAGAAGACCATCGAGTACGTCAAGGGCCGTCCGCTTTCGCCCACGGGTGTGGAGTGGGAGCAGGCCGTCGCCTACTGGAAGACGCTCAAGTCGGATGCCGACGCGAAGTTCGACACCGTGGTCGAACTCGATGCCACGCAGATCCTGCCGCAGGTCACCTGGGGCACCTCGCCCGAGATGGTGCTGGGCATCGACGGCCGTGTGCCCGATCCGGACAAGGAAAAGGACGCCAACAAACGTGGCGCCATCGAACGCGCCCTGACCTATATGGGCCTGGAACCCGGCAAAGCCCTGGCCGATATCACCATCGACAAGGTCTTCATCGGCTCCTGCACCAACAGCCGTATCGAGGACATGCGCGAAGCCGCCGCCGTGGTCAAGAAGCTCGGGCAGAAGGTTGCCAAGAACGTCCGCCTGGCCCTGGTCGTGCCCGGTTCGGGCCAGGTCAAGGAACAGGCCGAACGCGAAGGCCTGCATGAGATCTTCAAGGCCGCGGGCTTCGAATGGCGCGAGCCCGGCTGCTCCATGTGCCTGGCCATGAACGCCGACCGCCTGGAGCCCGGTGAACGCTGCGCCTCCACCAGCAACCGCAACTTCGAAGGGCGCCAGGGCGCCGGCGGCCGCACCCATCTGGTGAGCCCCGCCATGGCCGCGGCAGCCGCGGTGCACGGCCACTTCGTCGACATCCGCAAGTTCTCCTGAGAGGTCCCCCATGCAGAAATTCACCGTGCACAAGGGTCTCGTGGCCCCCATGGACCGCGAGAACGTCGACACCGACGCCATCATCCCCAAGCAGTTCCTGAAGTCCATCCGTAAGACCGGCTTCGGCCCCAACCTGTTCGACGAATGGCGTTACCTGGACGCCGGCTACCCGGGCCAGGACCCGACCAGCCGCAAACCCAACCCGGACTTCGTGCTGAACCAGCCGCGCTACGCCGGCGCTTCCGTGCTGCTGGCGCGCAAGAACTTCGGGTGCGGCTCCTCGCGTGAGCACGCGCCCTGGGCGCTGGACCAGTACGGTTTCCGCGCCATCATCGCGCCGAGTTTTGCCGACATCTTCTTCAACAACAGCTTCAAGAACGGCCTGTTGCCCATCGTGCTGCCCGAGGCCACCGTGGCCCAGTTGTTCGACGAGTGCCTGGCCTTCCCCGGTTATCAGCTGACCGTGGACCTGGAACGCCAGGTGATCGTCAAGCCGCAAGGTGAGGAGATTCCCTTCGACGTTCAGGCCTTCCGCAAGTACTGCCTGCTCAACGGTTTCGACGACATCGGCCTGACCCTGCGCCACAAGGACAAGATTGCCGCCTTCGAAGCCCAGCGCCTGACGCAAAAACCCTGGCTTGCGCATACCATGCTCGGCTGATCGCTCTCAATTCAATAGCAAACTTACATCATGAAAATCGCAGTTCTGCCGGGTGACGGCATCGGTACCGAAATCGTGGCCGAGGCCGTCAAGGTCCTCCAGGTCCTGGACCTCAAGTTCGAAATGGAAACCGCCCCCGTGGGCGGTGCGGCCTATGAGGCCGCCGGCCACCCCCTGCC
Organism: Burkholderiales bacterium; assembly: GCA_016185015.1. Lineage (GTDB taxonomy): Bacteria > Pseudomonadota > Gammaproteobacteria > Burkholderiales > Burkholderiaceae_C > Hylemonella. The sequence continues at coordinate 74,122 of JACPOI010000015.1, read as the reverse complement.
CGATGCCACGCTGAACCTGGCCAAGGCGTCCGACGCCATCCTCTTCGGCGCCGTCGGCGACTGGAAATACGACAAGCTCGAGCGCGCCCTGCGCCCCGAGCAGGCCATCCTGGGCCTGCGCAAGCACCTGGGCCTGTACGCCAATTTCCGCCCGGCCATCTGCTACGAAGAGCTGGTGGGCGCGTCGAGCCTCAAGCCCGAGCTCATTGCTGGCCTGGACATCCTGATCGTGCGTGAACTCACGGGCGACATCTACTTCGGCCAGCCGCGCGGACGCCGCACAGCCGTGGACGGCCACTTCCCCGGTGCCGAGGAAGCCTTCGACACCATGCGCTACAGCCGCCCGGAGATCGAGCGCATTGCCCACACGGCCTTCCAGGCCGCGCGCAAGCGCAACAAGAAGGTCACCAGCGTGGACAAGGCCAATGTGCTCGAAACCTTCCAGTTCTGGAAGGACGTGGTCACCGAGGTGCACAAGGACTATCCGGACGTGGAACTGAGCCACATGTACGTGGACAACGCCGCCATGCAGCTGGTGAAGGCGCCCAAGAGCTTTGACGTGATCGTGACCGGCAATATGTTCGGCGACATCCTCTCGGACGAAGCCGCCATGCTGACGGGCTCCATCGGCATGCTGCCCTCGGCCAGCCTGAACAGCAAGAACCAGGGTCTGTATGAGCCCAGCCACGGCAGCGCGCCGGACATCGCCGGCAAGGGCGTGGCCAACCCGCTGGCTACAATACTGTCTGCTGCCATGATGCTCCGCTTTTCGCTCAACCAGGCCACGGCCGCCGACCGTATCGAGTCGGCCGTGAAGCGCGTGCTTGCGTCCGGACTGCGCACGGCAGACATCTGGTCGGCAGGCACCACGAAAGTGGGCACCCGCGAGATGGGCGACGCGGTGGTCGCCGCCATTACGAAAACCAAGGGCTGAACAGCTCCCGGTTCGTCACGCCCTCCCGGCCGACGAGCCGGGCAAACAGGATTTGATTGAAAGGGCATGTGATGAGCAAGGTAGGCAATGTCGTAGGTCTCGTCGGCTGGCGAGGCATGGTGGGTTCGGTCCTGATGGACCGCATGCAGGCCGAAGGCGACTTCGGCCTGATCGAGCCCGTGTTTTTCTCGACCTCCAACGCCGGCGGCAAGGCTCCGGCACAGGCGAAGAACGAAACCACCCTCAAGGACGCCAACAGCATCGAGGACCTCAAGAAGTGCGACATCGTCCTGACCTGCCAGGGCGGTGATTACACGAAAGAGGTGTACCCGAAGCTGCGCGCTGCCGGCTGGAAGGGCCACTGGATCGACGCTGCCTCATCGCTGCGCATGGCCGACGATGCCGTCATCATCCTGGACCCGGTCAACCGGCACGTGATCGACCAGTCGCTGACCAAGGGTGGCCGCAACTGGATCGGCGGCAACTGCACCGTGAGCCTGATGCTCATGGGCATGGGCGGCCTGTTCAAGGCCGGCCTGGTCGAGTGGGTCAGCGCCATGACCTACCAGGCCGCCTCGGGCGCTGGCGCGCAGAACATGCGTGAACTGCTGAGCCAGATGGGAGCCTTGCACGACGCGGTCAAGGCCGAACTCGCCGACCCGGCTTCGGCCATCCTGGACATCGACCGCAAGGTGGCCGCCACCATGCGCGATGCCAGCTTCCCGACCAAGAACTTCCGCAACACGGCCCTGGCCGGCAGCCTGATCCCCTGGATCGACGTGCCGGTCGAGCACGGCCAGAGCAAGGAAGAGTGGAAGGGCGGCGCCGAATGCAACAAGATCCTGGGCAACCCGGCCTTCCGCAGCGCCGGCAGCATCCCGATCGACGGCCTGTGCGTGCGCATCGGCGCCATGCGCTGCCATTCGCAGGGTCTGACCATCAAGCTCAAGAAGGACGTCCCCCTGGCCGAGATCGAAGGCCTGCTGGCCAGCGCCAACGATTGGGTGAAAGTGGTTCCCAACCAACGCGAGATCACCGAGCGTGAACTGACCCCGGCAGCCGTGACCGGTACGCTGACTGTGCCGGTAGGCCGCCTGCACAAGCTGGCCATGGGCAATGACTACCTGGGCGCCTTCACCGTAGGCGATCAGCTGCTGTGGGGCGCTGCGGAACCGCTGCGTCGCATGCTGCGCATCCTGTTGCAGGCCTGATACCCCTCGGGCCTCACACTCGTTGCCATTGAACAACAAATGAGGCCCAGGGAAGGCTGGCCGGCTTAGGCCAAGAAGGTTAAGCGCTTTCTCAGCTTGTCAGGCTAAAGTATTGATGTTAAGGTACTTTTCCAGATTCAAGGCTCGTGTTTGAGGATCATCAAGCATGACTGTTTACGCTATTTGTCGCCCGATCATCGGAGGCCCCTAAATTGATTTCCAAAACACGCTGGCAAAGAACCGCCTTGGCCCTGGCCTCTGCCTCGGTTCTCGGTTTGTGGGGGTCACAAGCTGAGGCTTTATCGCTGGGACGCATCATGGTCCAGTCAGCGCTGGGCGAGCCGCTGCGCGCCGAGATCGAGATCCTGGAAATCAGTGAGGACGAAGCATCCTCACTGCGGCCCCGTGTGGCCTTGCCGGACACCTTCCGCGCCAGTGGCATGGAGTACAGCTCAGCGCTCAATGGCCTGCAGATCTCCCTGCAAAAGCGCGCTAATGGGCAGCAGTACCTGCGCCTGAGCAATGCGCGTGCCGTCAATGAACCCTATGTGGACCTGATCCTCGAGGCCAACTGGTCCTCGGGTCGCATCGTGCGTGATTACACGATGCTCTTCGATCCACCGGTCCTCAATGGCGCCCAGACCGCCGTCGTGCCGCAGGCACCCCAGGTCAGCTCGGTGCCGATCCGCATCGCACCGCCCCCCGCGCCTGTTGAAGCTGCCGTCCCGGCCCCCGTGCCGGCACCGGAAACACCGGCCAGCGCAGCGCCGGAACCGTCTGCAGCGCCTGCCGCAGACGCTGCAGCCAAGCCTGCAAGCGAAGCAGCCAGTGCGGCAGCCCCCGCGCCCGCCGCCGAGCCCCGCAAGAGTGCGGAGCCGCCACCGCCTGCCGTGGCTGGCCGCGAGCGCATCACCGTCAAGGCTGGCGATACCGCCGGCAAGCTGGCGCTGAACCAGAAGCCAGCCGAGGTATCCCTCGACCAGATGCTGGTGGCCATGTTGCGCAGCAACCCGGACGCCTTTATCGGCGGCAACGTCAACCGGCTGCGCAAGGGTGCCGTACTGGACATGCCCGGCGCAGAAGACGCGCAAGCCACGCCGGCCGAGGAAGCCCGCCAGATCCTGCAGACCCAGAGCAAGGACTTCAACGAATTCCGCCGCCGCCTGGCGGCCAGCGCGCCGGCCAGTCCTGAGGCAGCGGCCGACCGCAAGACCAGCGGCGCCGTGCAGACCCAGGTCGAGGAAAAGAAAGCTGCGACCACCGCACCCGACAAGCTGACCCTGTCCAAGGGCGCTGTCCAGGCCAAAGCCCCGGAAGACAAACTGGCCAAGGAACGCAGCGCCAAGGATGCGGCAGCCCGCACCGAGGAACTGTCCAAGAACGTGGCCGAGCTGGAAAAACTCAGCAAGGCTGCTACGCCGGCACCCGCACCGGCCACCAAACCGGCCGCTCCTGCCGCACCGGTAGCGGCGCCAGTGGCCTCGGCACCGGTGGCGACTCCCGCCCCCGCACCGCAAGTTGCAGCAGCCCCGGTGGCACCGCCTGTCGCTGCGCCGGCTGCGGCCGCCTCCGCGCCCAAGGCGGCTGCACCCGCTCCGCGCCCGGCGGCATCGGCCCCCATGCCGGCGCCCGTGGCCGAGGAGCCCTCGCTGCTGGACGAGTTGATGGACAACCCGCTGATCCCGGCTGCGGCCGGTGGTCTGGTGGCCCTGCTGGCCGGCCTGGCCTTCTACCGCAGCCGCCAGCGCAAGAATGCAGGACAAGTCGACAGCGCCTACCTGGAGAGCCGTCTCCAGCCTGACTCTTTTTTCGGCGCAAGCGGCGGACAACGAGTTGACACCAACGACAATGGTGCCAGCAGTTCCTCGTCCATGGTCTATTCGCCCAGCCAGCTCGATGCTGGCGACGATGTCGACCCCGTCGCTGAAGCCGATGTCTATCTCGCTTATGGCCGTGACCTGCAGGCCGAAGAAATCCTCAAGGAAGCGCTGCGCAATCATCCGAGCCGCGTGGCCATCCACCAGAAACTCCTGGAGATCTACGCCAAGCGGCGCGATGTCAAGAATTTCGGAGTGATCGCCAAGGAAGCCTACAAGGTGACCGGCGGCAGTGGCACAGAGTGGGAGCAGATCTGTGAACTCGGTCGCGGCATCGACCCGAACAACGAGGCCTACCACCCCGGCGGCGAACCCCCGGCTTCGGTACCCGCCCCCTTGCAGGCCACCCCCAGCAGCTACGCCAGCCAGCCCGCGCGCCAGGCGGCCCCGGCCCCTGTTGCCGCCGCTGCCAGCATGGACCTCGATCTGGATCTGGACTTCTCGCTGGACGAAGCAGAGTCGCGCGCTCCTGCGCCCTCCGCCGCCACCATGCCCGCACCGATTGCCTCGGCACCCGACAACAGCCTGGCCTTCGAAGCTCCGCCCCTGCCGCAGATCAGCCCGAGGGCCGCTGCCCCGGCCCCCGCTGCGGACAACATGATGAACTTCGACATGGGCGGGCTCTCGCTCGACCTCGGCACGCCTTCCGTGGAACCCGGCACGGGTTCGGACGACCCACTGGGCACCAAGCTGGCACTGGCCGACGAGTTCAAGGCCATCGGCGACACCGACGGCGCCCGCGCGCTGATCGAGGAAATCATTGCCGAAGCCTCGGGTGACATGAAGGCCCGCGCACAGAAGGCCCTGGCCCAGCTCGGCTGATCCGGCCGGGTCCCTTCGTCCATGGCACAGGCCGCGTCGTGAGGGTCGCCCTCGGCGTCAGCTACGACGGCCACTCCTACGACGGCTGGCAGAGCCAGCCGTCGGGTCGCACGGTCCAGGACCAGCTGGAAAAAGCGCTGGGCCAGTTCGCCGACCAACGCGTCTCCACCCTCTGCGCCGGCCGCACCGACGCCGGCGTGCACGGCCTCATGCAGGTGGTGCACTTTGACACCACAGCCGAGCGCACACCCTACGCCTGGGTCCGCGGGACCAACAGCTTCCTGCCGCGCGACATCGCCGTGCAATGGGCGCAGATCGTCCCCGAGGCCTTCCACTGCCGCGCCAGCGCCACCTCACGCCGTTACGCCTACCTGTTGCTGGAGTCGCCGGTGCGCCCCAGCGTCGACGCGCATCGCGTCGGCTGGGTCTTCCAGCCCCTGGACCTGGAGCGCATGCAGGAAGCGGCCCGGCACCTGCTGGGGGAGCACGACTTCACCTCCTTCCGCGCCTCGGCCTGCCAGGCCCTGTCACCGGTCAAGAACATGCTGCGCATCGAGATCAGCCGGCGCGGCGCCTATTGGCGCTTCGAGTTCGAGGCCAGCGCCTTCCTGCATCACATGATCCGCAACCTCATGGGCTGCCTCATCGTCATCGGCCAGGGCAAACAGCCCCCAGCCTGGATGGCCGAGGTGCTGGCTGCACGCAGCCGCGATGCCGCCGCGCCCACCTTCGCGCCCGACGGCCTGTACTTCCTGGGGCCGCGCTACGACGCCCACTGGGGCCTGCCGGACCGCACGCCTGCGTATGATTGGCTGCCATGAATAAGCTGCCTAGGACGCGTATCAAGATCTGCGGCCTGACGCGCGAGCAGGACGTGGAGGCGGCTGTGGCCGCCGGCGCCGATGCCGTGGGTTTCGTGCTGTACGAGAAGAGCCCTCGCCACGTGACGGCCCAGCGCGCCGCCGAATTGGCGCGCCGCCTGCCCCCCTTTGTGACGCCGGTGCTGCTGGTCGTCAATGCCAGCCCGCAGGCCATCCGGGCCGCCTGCGACCTGGTGCCGACCGCCACCCTGCAGTTCCATGGCGACGAAACCCCGGATCAGTGCCAACTGGCTGCCGGCACCCGCCCTTTCCTGCGCGCCGCCCGCATTCCCGTCGGGGAAGCGGGGCGAAGCTTCGACCTCGTAAAATACGCCCAGGATTACTCGGCCGCCCAGGCCATCCTGCTCGACGCCCATGTCGAGGGTTTCGGGGGCGGCGGCAAGGCATTCGATTGGTCACTTCTTCCTCCAAACGTCGACGCTCACCTCGTCTTGAGTGGTGGGCTCACACCTGCAAACGTAGCCGATGGCATCGCGCAGCTGCGGCCGCGCTGTAAGTCGCTGGCCGTCGATGTGAGCTCCGGCGTCGAAGCCTCCAAGGGCATCAAGAGCGCCGACAAGATCCACCAGTTTGTCGCGGCCGTGCGTGCCGCGGACAAGCCCATTGCAGGTTAAACCCATGTTTGAATACCATCAGCCCGACCCCAAGGGCCATTTCGGCATCTATGGCGGCAGCTTCGTCAGCGAAACGCTGACCCATGCCATCAACGAGCTGCGCGCAGCCTACGCCAAGTACCAGCACGACCCGGCCTTCATGGCTGAGTTCAAGTACGAGCTGGCCCATTTCGTTGGCCGCCCCTCGCCGGTCTACCACGCCGCACGCATGAGCCGCGAGCAAGGTGGCGCCCAGATCTTCCTCAAGCGCGAGGACCTGAACCACACCGGCGCGCACAAGATCAACAACACCATCGGCCAGGCCATGCTGGCCCGCCGCATGGGTAAGACGCGCATCATTGCCGAGACCGGCGCCGGCCAGCACGGTGTGGCCACGGCCACCATCTGCGCACGCTATGGCCTGGAATGCGTGGTCTACATGGGCTCCGAAGACGTCAAGCGCCAAAGCCCCAACGTCTACCGCATGAAACTGCTGGGTGCCACCGTGGTGCCGGTCGAATCCGGCAGCAAGACGCTCAAGGACGCGCTGAACGAGGCCATGCGCGACTGGGTGGCCAATGTGGACAACACGTTCTACATCATCGGCACCGTCGCCGGCCCGCATCCCTATCCCATGATGGTGCGTGACTTCCAGAGCGTGATCGGAGAGGAATGCTTGGTGCAGATGCCCGAGATGCTTCAGCGCACCGGCTGCAAAAGCGCGCAGCCCGACGCCGTGGTCGCCTGCGTGGGCGGCGGCAGCAATGCCATGGGCATCTTCTACCCCTATATCCAGCACGAGCAGACGCGCCTGATCGGCGTGGAAGCCGCTGGCGAGGGCATGGACTCCGGCAAGCACTCGGCCTCGCTGCAACGCGGCAGCCCGGGCGTGCTGCACGGCAACCGCACCTACGTGCTACAGAACGAAGACGGCCAAGTCACGGAAACACACAGCATCAGCGCCGGCCTGGATTACCCCGGTGTCGGTCCTGAGCACGCCTTCCTCAAGGACATCGGCCGCGCCGAGTACGTGGGCATCACCGACACCGAGGCGCTGGCCGCCTTCCACTACCTGTGCCGCACCGAAGGCATCATCCCGGCGCTGGAGTCCAGCCATGCCGTGGCCTACGCCATGAAACTGGCCAAAACCATGCGTACTGACCAGTCCATCCTGGTCAACCTCTCCGGCCGGGGCGACAAGGACATCGGCACCGTGGCCGACCTGAGCCAGGCTGACTTCTACTGCCGCCCGAGCTGCAAGGGCCAGGCCGTCAAGGGTGGTATGGCCGAACAAAAGATCGAGTTGAAAAAATGAGCCGCATCGCTTCCACGTTCGCCGCGCTGCAGAAAAGCCAGCGCAAGGCCCTGATCCCTTTCATCACGGCCGGCTACCCCTATCCCGACATCACGCCCGAGCTCATGCACGGCATGGTGGCTGCGGGCTCCGATGTCATCGAGCTGGGTGTGCCCTTCTCCGACCCCAGCGCCGACGGCCCGGTCATCCAGGCGGCCGGTGACAAGGCCCTGGCCGCCGGCATCGGCCTGCGCCAAGTGCTGGAGATGGTGCGCGTCTTTCGCCAGAAAAACAGCACCACCCCCGTGGTTCTGATGGGCTACGCCAACCCGATCGAGCGCTACGACCAGTTGCACCAGGCCAGCGGCCCCAACGCCTTCGCGCGTGATGCCGCCGCCGCCGGCGTGGATGGCGTGTTGGTGGTGGACTACCCGCCCGAGGAATGCGAAGGCTTTGCTGCCGCGCTGAAAAAACACGGCCTGGACCTGATCTTCCTGCTGGCCCCCACCAGCACCGACGAACGCATGGCCCAGGTGGCTCGTGTGGCCAGCGGCTACGTCTATTACGTCTCCCTCAAAGGCGTGACCGGCGCCGGCACCCTGGACACCGCCGCCGTGGAGGCCATGCTGCCGCGCATCCGCCAGCACGTGAAGGTGCCGGTGGGCGTGGGTTTCGGCATCCGTGACGCGGCCAGCGCCAGAGCCGTGAGCCGGGTGGCCGACGCCGTGGTCATCGGCAGCCGCATCATCCAGCTGATCGACCCCCTGCCCCGGGCACAAGTCGTTGCCGTGGCCTCGGATTTCCTGCGGGAAATTCGCCAAGCTTTGGATTCATAATGCCGGTCTTGCGCCTGACCGTCGTTGGAATCTGACCCCAATTAAAGGAAGTACACCATGAGTTGGCTCGAAAAACTTCTGCCCCCGAAAATCCAGCACACCGACCCGGCCGATCGCCGCAGCGTGCCCGAGGGCCTGTGGATCAAGTGCCCCAGCTGTGAATCCGTGCTCTACAAGACCGATCTGGAACAGAACCAGAACGTCTGTCCGACCTGCAGCCACCACCATCGCATCGACGCGCGCACGCGCCTCAACCTGTTCCTGGACAACGAAGGCCGCTTCGAGATCGGCCAGGAAGTGCTGCCGGTCGACGCCCTGAAGTTCAAGGACAGCCGCAAATACCCCGAGCGCCTGAAAGAAGCCCTGGAAGCCACCGGTGAGACCGACGCCCTGGTGGTCATGGGCGGTGCCGTGCACGGCATCAGCCTGGTGGCAGCCAGCTTCGAGTTCGGCTTCATGGGCGGCTCCATGGGTTCCGTGGTCGGCGAGCGTTTCGTGCGCGGCGTCGAGACCGCCATCGAGCAGAAGGTGCCTTTCCTGTGCTTCACCGCCACCGGCGGCGCCCGTATGCAGGAAGGCCTGCTCTCCCTGATGCAGATGGCCAAGACCAACGCCGCCCTGACCCGCCTGGCCAAGAAGAAGCTGCCCTACATCAGCGTGCTGACCGACCCGACCATGGGCGGCGTGAGCGCCGGCTTCGCCTTCCTGGGCGACGTGGTGATTGCCGAGCCCAAGGCCCTGATCGGCTTTGCCGGCCCGCGCGTGATCGAGTCCACAGTGCGCGTGAAGCTGCCCGAAGGCTTCCAGCGCGCCGAGTTCCTGCAGGAAAAGGGCGCCGTGGACTTCATCTGCGACCGCCGTGAACTGCGCAAGACCGTGGCCAACACCCTGGCCATGTTGCAGCGCCAGCCGGCCGATGCCGTGATCTGAGCGGATCCTGCGCCAACGGAGAGCCGGCCTTGCGCCGGCTTTCTGCTTTCTAGAGCAGCGCCAGGCCCTGCAGATGTCCCAGCACGATGGCCGCCACCTGCAGCAAGACCAGCAGCACCAGGGGCGACAGGTCCACCCCGCCCACCAACGGTACGAAACGGCGGATCGGTGCCAGGAAAGGTGCCACCAGGCGCTCGATGATGTCGGACAGCACCGTATGCGACTGCACCCAGGACAGCACCGCGTAGACGATCACCAGCCCGGTCAGGCCGGAAATCACGAGGCGCACCACGCCAAAAGCGGCCAGGATCAGCACCGACACATAGCTGGCGACGAAGCTGGTGAAAACCCACAAGAGCGAAAACATGGCCAGCTCGATCAGCCAGGCCGCCAGCAGGCTGGAGAGGTCCCAGCGGCCGGCAGAGGGCACAAAACGGCGCAGCGGCAGCACCAGCCAGTCGGTCAAGGCAAAGACAAAACGGCCCAGCGGATTGCCCGAGCGCGACGACATGGGGATGCGCTGGTACTGCATGTACAGGCGCAAGAGACAGGCGCCACCGAGTACGCCGGCCACGACTTCGAGCAAGAGGGAAAAGATCTGGAACAGCATGACAGGCCCGGACAGAAGGGAAAAAGCTGAAGGGATGATAGCGTCATTAAAATAGCGGGTTCTGGCCCTCTCTCAGGGCCACCTCCTACCCGGCCCTCTCATGTCAGAACAACACACCGCTGCCCCCGCCCAGGACGAAAACCAGCTGATCGCCGAACGGCGCGAAAAGCTCAAGGCCATCCGCCAGCGGCAGGCCGAGGGCAAGGGCCCGGCCTTCCCCAACGACTTCAAGCCGGCCGACCGCGCCGCCGACCTCTTTGCCGCCCACGCCGGCCAGACGCCCGAGGGCCTGCTGGCCCAGGCCAGCCGCGCCAGCGTGGCCGGCCGCATGATGCTCAAGCGCGTCATGGGCAAGGCCAGCTTCGCCACCCTGCAGGACAGCAGCGGCCGCATCCAGATCTACGTCAAGCGCGACGAGATCGGCGAGGAAGCCTACGAAACCTTCAAGCACTGGGACCTGGGTGACATCGTGGCCGCCGAAGGCCTGGTCTTCAAGACCAAGACCGGCGAGTTGTCCATCCAGGCCACCAGCGTGCGCCTGCTGACCAAGAGCCTGCGCCCCATGCCCGACAAGTTCCACGGCGTGGCCGACCAAGAGGTCAAGTACCGCCAGCGCTACGTGGACCTGATGACCGACGAAGAGGCGCGCAAGCGTTTCGTCGCACGCAGCAGGGCCGTGAGCTCGATCCGCGAGTTCATGGTCACGCACGGCTTCCTGGAAGTCGAAACGCCCATGCTGCATCCGATCCCGGGCGGCGCCAATGCCAAGCCCTTCGTGACGCACCACAATGCGCTGGACCAGGAAATGTTCCTGCGCATCGCACCCGAGCTCTACCTCAAGCGCCTGATCGTGGGTGGCTTCGAGCGCGTGTTCGAGATCAACCGCAACTTCCGCAACGAAGGCATCTCGGTGCGCCACAACCCCGAGTTCACGATGATGGAGTTCTATGCGGCCTACTGGGACTACCAGGACCTCATGACCTTCACGGAAGGCCTGGTGCGCCATGCCGCCCAGCAGGCCACTGGCACGCTGCAACTGAGCTACGGCGGCAAGCCGGTGGACCTGGCCCAGCCGTTCGAGCGCCTGACGATCCGCGAAGCCATCGTGCGCCACAGCGAGGCTGGCAGCGCCTTTGTCGACGACAGCGCCTGGCTGGTCAACGCACTGAAAAAGCTCGGCCTGAACGAGGAGAAGAACAAGCTCTCGACCCGTTCGCTGTCGAGCCTGCAAGTGCTCTACTTTGAAGAAGTCGTGGAAGAGAAGCTCTGGCAACCCATCTTCATCTGCGAGCACCCGGTGGAGATCTCGCCGCTGGCACGCGCCAGCGACACCCGTCCGGACGTGACCGAACGTTTCGAGCTCTACATCACCGGGCGCGAATTCGGCAACGGCTTCTCCGAGCTGAACGACGCCGAGGAGCAGGCCGCACGCTTCCATAGCCAGGTGGCCGCCAAGGACAGCGGCGACGATGAAGCTATGTTCTTCGACCACGACTTCGTGCGCGCGCTCGAATACGGCATGCCGCCCACCGGCGGCTGCGGCATCGGCATCGACCGCCTGATGATGCTGCTGACCGACAGCCCCAGCATCCGCGACGTGATCCTCTTCCCGGCGCTACGCCGCGAGGGTTGAGTCGGTCCGGCGCCGGCAGTCACCTTGAACTATCTGTCGGGCTATCCGCAGCCAATTCAGAGCCAGGTGCAGCAGCTGCTCGCCCAGGGTCGTCTGGGTGAGATGCTGCTGGGAAAATACCAGCGCCGGCATGGCATCCGGACCGACCGGGCCCTGTTCTCCTACGTGCAGGACCTCAAGGCAGAGTTCCTGCGCAGCGCCGAGCCCTTGAACAAGGTCTGCTTCGACAACAAGCTGCACGTGATCCAGCATGCGCTGGGCACGCACACGAGCATTTCACGCGTGCAAGGCAGCAGGCTGAAGGCCAAACGAGAGATCCGCATCGCCACCCTGTTCCGGGAGGTGCCGGTTGAATTTCTGAAGATGATTGCGGTGCATGAACTGGCCCATCTGAAGGTCCAGGCCCATGACAAGGCCTTCTACCAGCTGTGCACACACATGGAGCCGGACTACCACCAGATCGAGTTCGATCTGCGCCTGTACCTCACCCACGTCGAGACCAGCGGGCGCCTGGACTGGCCAGATCAGCCGGGCAAGGCCTGATACAGGCCAAAGTGTGGTGCCGCCGCGGCGGTCCACATCACACCGTCAGCAGCAAGGGCTGGCTCTCACGGTTCACGATGAAACGGCGCATCACCCCGGCCATGCGATCGGCCTGATCCTTGAGGCTGGCAGAAGCCGCTGCCGCCTGCTCGACCAGGGCCGCGTTCTGCTGGGTCATCTGTTCAAGCTGGCCCATAGACTGGTTGACGCCGCCGATCTCGCTCGACTGCACGCTGGCATCCTGCGTGATCGCCTGAATCATGCGGCTGACCTCGGACACCTGCTGCACGATCTGCGCCATGGCCAAGCCGGCATCCTCGACCTGCCGCGAGCCGGCCGCCACTTCGGCACGGCTGGTTTCGATCAGACGTTTGATCTCGCGTGCCGCTTCCGCGGAGCGCTGCGCCAGCAGCCGTACCTCACCGGCCACCACGGCAAATCCCCTTCCCTGCTCGCCGGCCCGGGCCGCTTCCACGGCCGCATTGAGCGCCAGGATGTTGGTCTGGAAGGCGATGCTGTCGATCACCGCCGTGATATCGGCAATCCGGCTGCTGGAAGCCTGGATGCCCTGCATGCTGAGCACAACCTGCTGGACCAGTTCGCCACCCTGCCCGGCGGAACTGGCTGCAGCACTGGCCATGTGGCTGGCAGATCGCGCCGACTCGGCCATGGTGCGTACCGTGGCGGTCAGGGCATCCAGCGAAGCCGCCGCCTGCTGCAGGCTGGCGGCCGCCTGCTCGGTACGCGAGCTCAGGTCCAGGTTGCCGCTGGCGATCTGCGCACTGGCGCCCGTGATGCTGTCTGCGGACAGCCGGACGTCCAGCACCATCGCCTGCAGCGCATCGACCATGCCATTGAAATCGTGTGACATGCGGCCCAGCTCATCCTCGGAGCGAACCTGCACCGCGCGTGACAGGTCTCCCGATCGGACACGCGTGATGCCTTCGGTCAACTGCGCCAGCGGCTGGCGGATCCGCGCCAGCAGGACACCGCCCAGCGCCAGGCCGCTGAGCACGGCAAATGCCAGGCCCACCCCCACCAGCCAGGTGAGTTGAGAGACGGCCGCATTCACCTTTTCCCCGCCAGCCTCGGTCAAGCGGCGGTTCTGTTCGATCGCCTGGCCGATGCTGGCTTCGGCCGCCAGCGCAGACAGCACAGGCTGCTGGATTTCCTCTTCAAAGATCGCCTGATCGAGGATCTCACGTCGTTCGATCCTGGCGACGATGGCACCAACCCGGGTGATGTAGCTGTCCTGATGCGCCCGGCCGTCCTGGAGCATCTTTGCCAGGGCTGGATCGGGCTCGGCCTCGATGGCGGCTTGCAGGTGTGTGATGACTGCGGCGCCATGCAATTTCCACTCCGCGATGCGCTGCGGGACCCGCTCCATCTTCATCAGCAGATCGATGGAAATATCCTTTTCGGCACGGCGCAGTTTCAGCAGGTTTTCCTGGACCGCGGCCATACGCACCAGTTGGGCCAGGTCCGCGTTCACGGTCTGGTGGGCCTGGGCCTGGATGCCTTGCACGGCCCAGGCCGTGAAAGCGCCGACCAACAGGAACACGCCCACCAGCAGCGCGATGGTCATCCCGATCCGCTGAACCAGCGTCAACTTCAGACTCGTCATCCCAACTCCCCGATACCGCAGATCAAACGTGATCTGCTAGGCGTCAGGGGAAAAGTTTATGACTCTTGTGTTTCGGTTTCGTGACAGACGGGACGTCGACCGGGACTCAGGGGATCAAGTCCAGCGCATGCATATAGGACGGGCTGACCATGAGTTCGTCCCAGTCGGGCGGCGGTGTCTGCGGCAGCAGGGCCAGGCGCCGGGCTTCCCCCGCCTCGTCGGGTTGCCACTGGCCCTTGACCTGCGCCTCGGTCAGACCGGCGATCAGTTCGTCCACGGCCTGGCCGCCATCAAGCGACTGGTTGCACAGCAGCACCATATCGCAGCCGGCGTTCAGAGCCGTCACGGCGGCCTCGGCATAGCTGACCTGGCGACCATCGATCATGCGTGCCCCGGCCATGCTGAGGTCGTCACTGAAGACAGCGCCCTGGAAACGCAGACGACCGCGCAGGACATCGCCCAGCCATTTCTCGGAGAAGCCGGCCGGCTGCGCATCCACCTTCGGGTAGATCACGTGCGCCGGCATCACGCTGTCCAGCGCGGTGCTGAGCCAGTCGTAAGGCGCCGCATCATCGGCCAGGATGGCCTTGAGGCTGCGCTTGTCCACCGGGATCTCGGTATGCGAATCGGCCTTCACGAAACCATGCCCGGGAAAATGCTTGCCGCAGCTGGCCATGCCGCCCAGGCGCAGGCCGTGCATCAGGCTCTTGGCCAGCAGCGTGACGACACGCGGGTCGCGACCGAAGGCACGGTCGCCGATGACGCCGCTCTCTCCATAGTCGAGATCGAGCACCGGGGTGAAGCTGAAGTCCACGCCGCAAGCGCGCAGCTCGCTGGCCAGCACCAGGCCGCAAGCGGTGGCTGCATTGGTAGCGCCCAGCTGATCGCGTACCCACAGCTCGCCCAGGGCGCGCATGGGCGGCAGGTGGGTGTAGCCACCGATCTTGAAGCGCTGTACGCGACCGCCTTCGTGGTCGACGCAGATCAGCAGATCAGCCCGGATCCGCTTGATGTCAGCACAGAGCGAAACCAGTTGGGACCGATCCTGCCAGTTGCGCGCAAAGAGGATGAGGCCACCGACCAGCGGATGGGCCAGCCGGCGACGGTCGTCCGCATTCAGGGCCAGGCCGGCAATATCGATGATCAAGGGTGCGTGCTGACTCATACAGGTCTTTCGCCGAAGATCAAGGGTGGGGCAATTCGTCAGGCCGGGCGGAGACTTTCTCGACCACCACGAAGCTGGCCGCGTAATCAGTCTCGTCCGTCACAGTGACATGGGCGCTCAAGCCCTGCGCTTCGAACCAGGTCTTGAGCTCGCCATGGAGCACGATGAAGGGCTTGCCGCTGGGCAGCTTGCCCACCTCGCACAGGCGCCAGCTCATGGGCAGACGCATGCCCAGGCCGATGGCCTTGGAGAACGCTTCCTTGGCCGAAAAACGGGTGGCCAGGTAGCGTAGGCCGCGCTCGGGCCAGCGTACGCTGCGCGCCTTCCAGGTGGCGAACTCGGCGTCACTGAGCACGCGCTGGGCGAAGCGCTCGCCGTGTCGCTCCATGCTCAGACGGATGCGGCGCACGTCGCAGATATCGGTGCCGATGCCGTAGATCATGGGGCAACGTCCGCGATGCAGCGCAGGTAATCCCTGACGGTGGCGCTGTAACCTAGTTCCAGCGCGTCGGCAATCAGGGCGTGACCGATCGAGACCTCGGCCACGCCGGGGACCTGGCGCAGGAACTCTGTGAGGTTGTCGCGGTTCAGATCGTGGCCGGCGTTCACACCCAGCCCGGCATCCAGCGCCGCCTGCGCCGCCACGGCATAACGCTGCAACTGCGCGGCCTGGCTGGCGTGGCCCCAGGCTGCCGCATAGGGTTCGGTGTAGAGCTCCACACGGTCAGCCCCGGCAGCCCGGGCCAGCGCCATCTGCCCGGGCACGGGATCCATGAACAGGCTGACGCGCACGCCCAGATCACGACATTCGGCAATCAGGGGGCGCAGGCGCTCGGCATCCTGGGGAAAGCTCCAGCCGTGGTCACTGGTGAACTGGCCCTCGGCATCGGGCACGAAGGTGGCTTGTTGCGGGCGCACCTGGCGGATGAAATCCATCAGGTTGTGGAAGGGGTTGCCTTCAATATTGAATTCGCGGCCCGGCCAGTCCTGCATCAAGGTGGCGAGATCAAACACGTCCTGCGCACGAATATGGCGCTCGTCGGGCCTTGGATGCACCGTGATGCCATGGGCTCCAGCCTGCAGGCACTGGGTGGCCGCACGCATGACGCTGGGAATGCCCAGGTGGCGCGTGTTGCGCATCAGGGCGACCTTGTTGACGTTGACAGAGAGTGCGGTGCGGAATTTCATAGGGATTGGATATCCACCATCATCTGCCGGGTGCGCAGCGTGGATACGCCGCAATGGTAATGGAGCAAGGCACGCAGTTGCGGTTTCAGTTCATTCATCACGGCCGCACAGGCGCGCAAGGTGTCGGTAAAAGGCGCTCCGGATTCCAGCGCCAGCTGCAATGTCTGCCACTGTGCACCGCTCAGGCCCGAGCGATCTGCCTCGTTGCGCGTGCGCAGGCCGCCTTCGGGTACCAGCGCGTATTGGACATCGGCCTGCAGCGGCGCCAGCGTCAGGGTCTGGTGGTCCAGCCGCGGCAGCAGGCCGATCTCGCGCAGCAGCAGCAGCTCGAAGGTGCGCAAGGCAGCCTGTAGCACCTCATCGTGTTCGGAAGCCAGCACCCGCACCACGTTGGCATAGACATCGAACAAGACCGGATGCGGGTCATCGCGTGCCAGCAGCAGCAGCAACAGTTCGTTGAGGTAATAACCCGACAGCAGGGACTCGCCGGTAGGCATGACGTGGCCGCCCATCCATTCCGCGCCCTTGAGCGTGCGGATCTCGGCGTCGCCGCCGTAGCTGAGCTGCAGGGGCTGCAGCGGCAGCAACACGGGGCGGAAACTGGAACTGGGGCGCTTGGCGCCCTTGGCCACCAGGGCAATGCGGCCATGATGGCGCGTGAACACTTCCAGGATCAGGCTGGTCTCGCTCCAGTCGTAGCGGTGCAGCACATAGGCCGGCTCTTCTGAAATGCGTTTCGTCGCCATCGCACTAGCCGGCCTGGCGGCCACTCACTCGTAGCCGAAACTGCGAACGCGAGCCTCGTCATCCGCCCAGCCGGAGCGAACCTTGACCCACAGCTCCAGGAAGACCTTGGCATCGGCCAGCTTCTCCAGCTCCACCCGGGTTTCCATGCCTATGCGCTTGATGCGCTCGCCCTTGTCGCCGATCACCATGGCCTTATGGCCGTCGCGCTCCACCACGATGGTGGCGGCAATCCGGAGCAGGCGTTTCTGCCCCTTCTTCTGCGGTGGTTCCTCTTCAAACTTGTCGATCACGACGGTAGAGGTGTAGGGTAGCTCGTCGCCTGTGAGGCGAAACAGTTTTTCGCGTACCAGCTCGCCGGCGAGGAATTTTTCGCTGCGATCGGTCAGCTCGTCTTCGGCGTACCACCAGTCCTGCTCGGGAAGATATTTTTCGCAAATACCCAGCAGGCGCTCGATGTCCTTGGGGTTCTTGGCCGACATGGGAACGAACTCGGCAAAGGCGTGCTTGGCCTGCATTTCCTGCAACCAGGGGGCGATGTCACCGCGGCGGTGCACGTTGTCGAGTTTGTTGGCCACCAGCAGTGTAGGAATGCCCTGCCCCAAGAGGGCCAGCACGCGCGCATCTGCAGGGGTGAAGCTGCCGGCCTCCACAACCAGCAAGATCAGGTCCACGTCGGACACCGCGCCCACCACCGTCTTGTTCAGCGATTTGTTGAGCGCATTTCCGTGCACCGTCTGGAAACCCGGCGTATCCACAAACACGAACTGGGTCGAACCCTGGGTTCGCATACCGGTGATGCGGTGGCGCGTCGTCTGCGCCTTGCGCGAGGTGATGCTGATCTTCTGTCCCACCAGGGCATTGAGCAGCGTGGACTTGCCGACGTTGGGCTTGCCAACGATGGCCACCAGGCCGCAACGATGCGGCGCTGCGTCAGACGGGGGGGTTACCACTGTGCTTTCCATGAGGTCAGGCCTTGTCCCGCGTCTTGAGTGATTGCAACATGGCAGCAGCAGCAGCCTGCTCACCGGCCCGGCGCGAGTTGCCGATGCCACGTTCGTTGAGGTTCAGTTCAGCGACTTCGCATTCGATATCGAAAGTCTGCCGATGGGCGGCCCCCAGGGTGCCCACCACACGGTACAGGGGCAACTTGAGTTTACGCGCCTGCAGCCATTCCTGGAGCTCTGTTTTGGCATCCTTGGCACTGGCTTGCATCTGTGGATTGATTTCCACGGCCTCGAAGAGACGCTGGACGAGCCCCTGGGCGGCACCATAACCGGCATCCAGATAGACCGCACCGATCAAGGCCTCCAGGGCATCGGCCAGGATGGAGGGCCGGCGGCTGCCACCGGAGCGAACTTCACCCTCGCCCAGGCGCACCACCTCGGACAAGCCCAGTGTGACGGCCAGCTGGTGCAGGGTGTCCTGCTTGACCAGGTTGGCACGGATGCGCGAAAGGTCGCCTTCCGGCAAGGCGCTGAGCCGCTGGTACAGCAGGTCGGCCACGGACAGATTGAGAACGGAGTCCCCCAGGAACTCCAGGCGCTCGTTGTGGTCGGCAGAGAAGCTGCGATGCGTGACCGCGCGCGCCAGCAAGGCTGGGTCGGAGAAATGATGCTGCAGGCGCTCCTGCAATGCGGTCAGACCATCAGCCACGCTATTTGGTGCTTCCTTCGTACTTGAGCGTCAGCCAGGCCGGACCGGCCAGATGGATCTCGCGCTCATAGGCAAAGCTGACGACGACCTTGTCACCGTTTTTGGTCACCGTCAGATCCTTGCCACTGATAGACTTGATGTCATCGATCGACGCGGCTCTGTCGAAAACTGCTCGCACATCCGCGACGGTGCCACCTTCCGCAGCGGCCTTCTTGGCTGCCTTGTGGATGGCCTGCAACTCGATCGCCGTCGGGATTACCTGTGCCACGATGACCCCGCTGACCGCCAGGATGCCGCCGATGAAGAGCAGGCCGATAAAGGTGATGCCACGCTGTCCCGACTTCAGTTGCCTTGTCATAGTTTCCCCCGTCTATCCATCATCGAAATCAGTTGAACGAACCGATGCGCTTGAGGTTGCCGAAATTCATCCAGACAAAGAAGGCCTTGCCAACGATGTTCTGGTCCGGCACAAAACCCCAGTAACGCGAATCCAGCGAATTATCGCGATTGTCGCCCATCATGAAATAGTGTCCTTCGGGCACCTTGCAGACCACGCCCTCGACGCTGTAACGGCAGTTCTGGCGGGCGGGAAAATCGCCGATCTCGGCTTCCGAGAAGCCGCCACGGCGTTCGCCGTCGACGATCATGCGGTGCGACTGGGCCCCCAGGGCCTCGCCGTACTGCTTGAAGTAACGCATGGCGTCTTCGTCGAAGAACTCGGGCAGCTCGCTGGTCGCCACCGGCTGGCCGTTGATCGTCAGCCGCTTGTTCAGGTAGGCCACCTCGTCACCCGGCACGCCGACGACGCGCTTGATGTAGTCCTGGCTGGGCCGGGGCGGGTAGCGGAACACCATGACGTCGCCGCGCTGGGGCTTGTTGCCTTCGGTCAGCTTGGTGTTGAGCACCGGCAGGCGGATACCGTAGTGGTATTTGTTGACCAGGATCAGATCACCCACCAGCAGGGTCGGGATCATGGAGCCCGAGGGGATCTTGAACGGCTCGAACAGGAAGGAGCGCAGCAGGAAGACCACCACGATCACCGGGAACAGGCCAGCCGTCCAGTCCAGCCACCAGGGTTGCATCAGCAGGCGTTCACGGGCCTGGGCCAGTTCGCCCCCCTCGTCCACGGCAATGCCCTGCTGCTGCAGGCCTGCGCGCCGCTGCAGTGCCTCGGCTTCCAGCCGGGCCGCCGCCGCCTGGCGCTGCGGCAGGAAATAGAAACGCTCGGCCAGCCAGTACAGGCCGGTGACCACCGAGGCCAGGAACAGCAACAGGGCGAAATTGCCCTCGATCGAGCCGAAATACCAGGCCCCTATATAGCCGGCGAAGGCCGCCAGCACCATCGCGGTGAGGATCTGCATCAATCCTCCACCTGCAAAATGGCCAGGAAGGCTTCCTGAGGCACCTCAACGGATCCGATCTGCTTCATGCGCTTCTTGCCTGCCTTCTGTTTTTCGAGGAGTTTCTTCTTGCGGCTGATGTCGCCACCGTAGCATTTTGCCAGCACGTTCTTGCGCAACGCCTTGATGTTCTCGCGCGCGATGATGTTGGCACCGATGGCGGCCTGGATGGCCACGTCAAACTGCTGGCGGCTGATGATCTCGCGCATCTTGGCCGCCACGGCCCGACCGCGGAAGGCGGCCTGGGTACGGTGCACGATGATGGACAGGGCGTCGACCTTCTCGCCGTTGAGCAGGATGTCGACCTTCACCACGTCCGATGCACGGTATTCCTTGAACTCGTAGTCCATGCTGGCGTAGCCCCGGCTGACGGACTTGAGCTTGTCGAAGAAGTCCAGCACGATCTCGCCCAGGGGCAGCTCGTAGGTCAGCATGACCTGGCGGCCGTGGTAGGCCATGTTGAGCTGCAGACCGCGTTTCTGGTTGGCAAGGGTCATGACCGGGCCCACATACTCCTGCGGCATGTAGAGGTGCACCGTCACGATGGGCTCGCGGATCTCCTGGATCTGACTCTGGTCCGGCATCTTGGACGGGTTCTCGACCATGATGACCTCGCCATCCCCCCGGAGCACCTGGTAGACCACGCTGGGCGCGGTGGTGATCAGGTCCTGGTCGAATTCACGCTCCAGCCGCTCCTGCACGATCTCCATGTGCAGCAGGCCCAGGAAGCCGCAACGGAAGCCGAAGCCCAGGGCTTGCGACACCTCCGGCTCGAAGTGCAGCGAAGCATCGTTGAGCTTGAGCTTTTCCAGGCTGTCGCGCAGGGCGTCGTACTGGTTGGCTTCGGTCGGGTACAGGCCGGCAAACACCTGCGGCTGGATCTCCTTGAAACCAGGCAGCGCCTCGGTAGCCGGGCCGGCATTGTTGGGCAGCTTCTTTTCCAGCGTCACGGTATCGCCCACCTTGGCGGCCTGCAACTCCCGGATACCGGCGATGATGTACCCCACTTCGCCAGCATGCAGCGCCTCGCGTGGCTGGTTGGCCGGCGTGAACACGCCCAGGCTGCCAGCCTCAAAGACAGCATTGGCTGCCATCAGCCGGATGCGCTCGCCCTTGAGCAGACGACCGTCGACCATCCGCACCAGCATGACCACGCCGACGTAGCTGTCGAACCAGCTGTCGACGATCATGGCGCGTAGCGGACCGTCCGGGTTACCCTGCGGCGCCGGGATTCGGGCCACGATGGCCTCCAGGATGTCGTCCACGCCCATGCCGGTCTTGGCCGAACAGGGGATGGCGTCGTCGGCGTCGATGCCGATCACATCCTCGATCTCTGCCTTGGCATTGTCGGGATCGGCATTGGGCAGATCCATCTTGTTGAGCACCGGCAGCACCTCCACCCCCAGGTCCAGCGCGGTGTAACAGTTGGCGACCGTTTGCGCCTCCACGCCCTGGCTGGCATCAACCACCAGCAGCGCCCCTTCACAGGCCGACAGCGAACGACTGACCTCGTACGAGAAATCCACGTGGCCGGGTGTATCGATCAGGTTGAGGTTGTAGATCTGGCCGTCACGGGCCTTGTATTGCAGCGCAGCGGTCTGCGCCTTGATGGTTATCCCACGCTCTTTCTCGATGTCCATGGAGTCGAGCACCTGCGCCTCCATCTCGCGCTCTTCCAGTCCGCCACAGCGCTGGATCAAGCGGTCCGCGAGCGTCGATTTGCCATGATCGATGTGCGCGATGATCGAAAAATTTCTGATGTGCTTCATCAACGAAAACGTTTAAGTGATTGAATTTAAAAAGACGCGGGCAAGAAAAAAGGGCGCGTCGGGTTGTGACGCGCCCTGAACCAACAATCTATGGCAACTGCGATAGTTGGAGCTTCATTGTAGGCAAAAAGGCAGCCCCGTACAGCCCGAAAAATCGCAAATTTCCGTCGTTGCGACGTCACAACAGGAATTTATCAACAGTTTATCAACAGATTCTTGTGCGCTGATCTTGAACAAGTTGTGGGTGATCTGTGGATGCCTCTGTATGAAGGCCCAAAGATCCCGCATGGTGGATTCAGACCAGGACTATATGCAGGTAATGCCTGTCTGAACGCCATGCATTCTAACCAAAATGTCGAATCTTGGCAAGAAGTAAGTGAATACAAACTTATAAATTTAAGGCACTCTGAAAATTTAAAAGATATTTGCACGCGGTTTGCGCGGCAAAGCCCCTATCCCCAACTCGGGTTGGAGACGGGGCCGCCGACCGTCAGCGCACCGGCCTGATCACGGCGTACTGCGCCCACTCGCCCCGGCGGAACAGCACATGGACGGGCTTGCCCTTCTCGAGCTTGCCTTGCAGCGCTTCGAATTCGCGCACGCTGGCGACCTCGACATTCGCCAGGGCCAGGATCACATCGCCCTCGCGCAGGCCGGCGCGTGCAGCGGCCTCGACCGCCGACTCCACCCGCACACCTCCCTTGAGGTTGAGCTCCTTCTTCTGCGCCTCGCTGAGGTCGGTCACGGTCAGACCCAGCGTCGGTGCAGCACCGGAACGCGGCTTGTCCTCACGCTCCTTGCGTGCCACCGGTTTCTCGACCTCGAATTGCCCAATGGTCACCGTGAGATCCTTGCTGCTGCCACGGCGAAACACCGTCAGCGTGCTGCGCGTGCCCGGCTTGAGGCTGCCGACCATGCGCGGCAGGTCCGTCGATTTTTCGATCGCCTTGCCATCGAGCCTGGTGATGATGTCGCCGGCTTCCACCCCGGCCTTCTCGGCCGGCGAACCGGTCTCCACCCCACGCACCAGCGCGCCCTGGGGCTTGCCCAGGCCGATGGCCTCGGCCACCTCCTTCGTCACCTGGTCGATCTGCACCCCGATGCGTCCGCGGGTCACGCGCCCGCTGGCACGCAGCTGCTCGCTCACGCGCATGGCCTCGTCGATCGGAATGGCGAAGGCGATGCCCATATAGCCACCCGAGCGCGAATAGATCTGGCTGTTGATGCCCACCACCTCGCCGCGCAGATTGATCAGCGGTCCGCCCGAATTGCCGGGATTGATCGCCACATCGGTCTGGATCAGCGCCAGATAGTCACCCGTGTCACGCTGCTTGGCGCTGACAATGCCGGCCGTCACGGTGTTTTCCAGTCCGAAGGGCGAGCCGATGGCCATCACCCACTCGCCCACCTTGAGGCGGTTCACGTCCCCCACTTTCACGGCAGGCAGGCCCGTGGCCTCGATCTTCACGACGGCCACGTCGGTGCGCTTGTCGGCGCCCACGAGGCGCGCCTTGAATTCGCGCTTGTCGGTCAAGGTCACGAGCACCTCGTCGGCGCCATCGACCACATGGGCATTGGTCATGATGTAACCATCGGCCGACAGGATGAAGCCGGAGCCCACGCCGCGTGGCTGCTCCTCGGGCTGCGGGCGACCCGACCGCGGTGTCTGGCGCGGCAGGTTCGGGGGGACCGGCAAGCCGAAGCGGCGGAAGAACTCCAGCATTTCCTCATCCGTGCCGTTCTCATCGGCCGCACGAGCGCTGACCTTTTCCAGGGTGCGGATATTGACGACTGAAGGCCCGACCTGATCAACCAGTTCGGTGAAATCAGGCAGGCCGCGCCCTTGGGCTGCGGCCGTGCCACTCATGGAATAGGCAGCCATCGCCAGCAGAAGCGCGGTCCCCAGCGCGAACAGCTTGCGCCTGGGTCCGGTGAACACCGATATAGCCATCACAGACATGTTGAACCCCATGTGATCAAACGATTAAAGAAAAAAGGAAGGCCATGAAGATGTGGGCTCAGCGCGTGCGCTCAAGCCCTTGGGAAAAAGCCTGCAAGGTCTGGGCCGGTACCTCGCCCACGAGCGTCAACCACCAGGACGTGCCGCCCGCCATGACGCGGCGCACCAGTGCATGGGTGGCCCCCAGGGCTTGCAGCCCCTCCTGACCATGGTGGCGAGGGTCATAGGCCTCGATGAACACCGAGACCGAGGCCAGACCATCCGAGAATGCCCACTGCACGGCATCCACCCCGGAGGCCGTAGGACGGCGGTAACAGCTCATGGCACGAAAGCCAGGCACCTCCTGGGCCAGCCGCCAGCCTTCGGCCGCGGGCGTGGTCTTCACCAGCGCCGGAGACTCCACCTTGTAGCCCTCGGTGTTGCCCATCAGGCGGCGGAGCTTGTCCATGCTGACCGGGGCGTCGAGCTGCAGTTCGGAGAACGCCACCTGCTCCAGAACCCGGCCCTGGTCGTCCAGGGTCTGCAGCTTGACCACCAGTCCCGTGCGTTTTTCACTCCAGATCCGGTAGCCAAAGCGCAGGCTGTCCCGCGGGTTCAGCTGCACGATATCGGCCTCGAAACCGGCCACACGTTCACTGCCCTGGGGGCTGGCGGCGTAATGCTGTTCGATCGCCGCATCCACGGTCTTGAGCAGGTGCGGGAACAGCCCCAGGGCCTCGCGCTTTTCCGCCACAGCCACACGACTGAGCGGCGAGAAAGTCACGACCTCATCGTTCCGCCGGAAGGTCGAGCGTGGTGTGCCGGTCAGCGACTCCACACGCTCCATCTGCTGTTCCCCGTCGCAGACGTGCCAGACACGCGCACTGGCCATGCTGCCACCCGAAGACACCACCAGCGTACCGATATAGGCCCGGCGGCGCGATGCCTCGTGCATGCGCAGCAGCCATTCAGAGATGCTGCGCTCACGCGCAACCACCTGGGAGGCTGCACTGCTAGCGCTTTGTTCAGCAACGGCCGGCAGCACCAGCCCCGGAAGCAGGGCCGCCAGCAGGATCAGACGAGGCCAGGAGAAGGTCGGCATACGGGACATGGCGGCTGCCTGTTTCAGCGCGACGGGCGCTCGAAGGTGGCGTTGCGCAGGAAGCCCGCCGGCATCTGCAAGGCAGAGGTCCCCCCCAGCTGCTGGTGCGCGGTGATCAGCTGGTCCAGCCGCGGGTCACGGATCATGACGGGGGGCTCGGCGTTCGCCTGCCCCACGGATGTCTGGGGCGGGACGGGCGCCGGCCCGGAGACCGCCAGCTGCACGGCTTGAGGCGAGGGGACGGCCAGTTGCCAGCCCAGCACGGCCACCACGGCCAGAGAGCTCAGGCCAGCCACCAGCTTCCAGCGCCAGACACTGTCGTTGGCGCTGGACGGCACGACGCCCAGGCCGAGCCTGGCCTCAGGCTGCGGACGGCTCCCCTCCTGATGCAAACGCAGGCGCAAACGCGCCACGAACTCGGCATCATGCGCACTGACCGCTGCGCGCGCCCCTGCGCGCATGACATCTCCGACCAGGTGGTAGCTGTGCCAACGCGACTGCGCCTCCGGGCTAGACTCCAGAGCGAGCAGGGCCTGCGTGAACTCCGCACCCTGCAGTTCGCCGTCGGCCAGGGCCGAAGCCAGCTCATGGGCCTGCTCTGCCTGCTGCATCTTGGTTTCCTGCATCTGTTCTGTTCCTACCAACGTTTGCCTGTCTGGCGCTCCAGCATGGGACGCACCCGCGCCGAGATGGCCTCACGCGCCCGGAAAATACGCGAACGCACCGTACCGATCGGACAGTCCATCACGGCCGCGATGTCCTCATAGCTCAAACCCTCGATCTCGCGCAGGGTCACGGCCTGACGCAAATCCTCCGGCAAGGCCTCCAGCGCGGCCTGCACGGCCTCGGCAATTTCGCGCGCGGCCAACAGGGTTTCCGGCGTTTCTTCTGCTATTGGTTCCCTTCCGGGCTGGAAAGTTTCATCCTCATCGTCCTCAGGTCGCAACGCCGCCATGGTCACCAGCGGGTCGTGCTTGAGATCCAGCAAGGCCTTTTTGGCCGTATTGACGGCAATCCGGTACAGCCAGGTATAGAACTGCGCCTCCCCCCGGAACTGGTGCAAGGCCCGGTAGGCACGAATAAAAGTCTCCTGGGCGATGTCTTCCACCAGGTCGGTGTCGCGCACCATGCGAGCGATCAGGCGCTGGATGCGGCGCTGGTACTTGAGAACCAGCAGCTCAAACGCCTTGGCATCACCCGCCAGGGTGCGCGTCACCAGCTGGGCGTCGCTGTCACCACTTGGGGATGGGGTCGCCGTCAAGATCCGGCCTCCTGTCGCGCCGGCAGGGCGGACGGAGCCGGTGCCGTTGGCGCATACACGGCACGCCGCAAACTCTCCCACATCAGGGGCGCCATCCCGCGCTCAAGCCAGAGCCAGAAACTCCGGCCATCCAGCGACTGGAATTCCAGCAGCAGCCCCTGCTGCCAATCCAGGCGCGGGCGCAGCCCACCGACGCAGGGCACGCCGCCCTGCGTCTCCCAGTTCCAGGACTGGCCATCCCAAGCGAGCAGCCCCTCGGGCTGGCGACGCAGCTCCGCATGCACCAGCCAGGCACCACCCAGCCACAGAATCAGCGCCAGGCCATGGGCTGCGGAAAAATGGTCGGATTGCAGGACCCAGATCGCACAGACCAGACCCGCCAGCAACCAGGGCAGGAGCAGAAACGCCGTGCGCATGGAAGAACGCCCCACCGGATAAGAAACCGCTGGGGCGCTGTGCATGTCGCTCGGAGATTCTGCGCGTCAGATGCGCTTGAAGACCAAGGTACCGTTGGTTCCGCCGAAGCCGAAGTTATTCTTCACCGCGACATTGATCTTCACATCACGCGCGGTATTGGCGCAGTAATCGAGATCGCACTCCGGATCCTGGTTGAAGATGTTGATGGTGGGCGGGCTCTTCTGGTGATGCAGCGCGAGCACGGTAAAGACCGACTCGATGCCGCCAGCCCCACCCAGCAGGTGACCCGTCATGGATTTGGTCGAATTGACCACGGTCTTCTTGGCGTGGTCGCCCAGCGCCGCCTTGATGGCGTTGGTTTCGTTGATGTCGCCCAGCGGAGTCGAGGTGCCGTGGGCATTCAGGTAGTCCACCTGATCGGCATTGACGCCGGCATTGCGCATGGCACCCAGCATCGCGCGGCGGGGACCGTCCATGTTCGGGGCTGTCATGTGACCGGCATCGGCGCTCATGCCAAAACCGGACAGCTCGGCATAGATCCTGGCGCCACGGGCCTTGGCATGCTCGTACTCTTCGAGCACCATGACACCCGCCCCCTCGCCCAGCACGAAGCCGTCGCGATCCTTGTCCCAGGGGCGCGAAGCCGTCTTGGGGTCGTCGTTGCGCGTGGACAGGGCGCGCATGGCGGCAAAACCACCCACGCCCAGGGGTGACACCGTCGCCTCGGAACCGCCGGCAATCATCACGTCAGCGTCGCCGTACTCGATCAGGCGCCCGGCCTGGCCGATGCTGTGCAAGCCCGTGGTGCAGGCCGTCACGATCGCCAGGTTGGGGCCTTTGAAACCGAAGCGCATCGAGACGTGCCCGGAAATCATGTTGATGATGGAGGCCGGCACGAAAAACGGGGAAATGCGACGCGGGCCACGGTTGGTGTACTCGGCATGCGTATCTTCGATCAGCGGCAGGCCGCCGATGCCCGAGCCGATCAGGCAGCCGATCCGGACTGCCTGCTCTTCGTCCAGTCCTTCACCGGTGGGCAAGCCGGCATCTTCGACCGCCTGCACGGCCGCGGCGATGCCGTAATGGATGAAGGTGTCCATCGTGCGCGCTTCCTTGCTGCCGATGTACTTCTCCAGCTCAAAACCTTTGACCTCACCGGCGAACTTGCAGGCGAAGTTGCTGGCATCGAACCTGGTGATCAGATCGATGCCGGAGCGACCGGCCAGCAGGCTGGACCAGGACTCGGCCACAGTATTGCCGACAGGGCTGATACAGCCCATACCTGTTACGACGACGCGACGACGGGACATAGTTTTCTGTGCAGGCTAGGAAACGGAAACAACCGCAAGCGGAAGATCCCATCCGGATGGACAGGCCGCTTGCAGCGGCGGACGGCACAGCTGCGCCGCAACCGCCGGGTTGGCCATCAGGCCTTGTGGTGCGCCTTGGCGTAGTCGATGGCGTTTTGCACCGTGGTGATCTTCTCGGCGTCTTCGTCCGGGATCTCGATGCCGAACTCGTCTTCCAGTGCCATCACCAGTTCGACAGTGTCCAGGGAGTCGGCGCCCAGATCAGCCACGAAAGCCTTCTCGCTGGTCACCTGGGACTCTTCCACACCGAGTTGTTCGGCAATGATTTTTTTGACGCGTGCTTCGATATCGCTCATGTGTTCCCTCAGAGGGTTGTAAATGAATCCGTGATTTTAGCTGGCCCGGGAAAAGGGTTTTCCCGGGCTGCTGCCGTACGGATAAATCGGCTTGATTCTTGTCTCGTTACATGTACATGCCGCCGTTGACGTGCAATTCCTGTCCCGTCACGTAAGCGGCGTGCGGTGATGCCAGGTAGGCCACGGCGTGCGCAATGTCGGCCGGCTTGCCCAGGTGCCCCAGCGGGATCTGTCCCAGCAGGGCCTTCTGCTGCTCTTCGGGCAGATGGGCCGTCATGTCGGTCTCGATGAAACCCGGCGCCACGCAGTTCACCGTGATGTTGCGCGTACCGAGCTCTCTCGCCAGGGCACGCGTCATGCCGGCCACGCCAGCCTTGGCCGCCGCATAGTTGGCCTGGCCCGGATTACCCGAGGCGCCGACGACCGAGGTGATGCTGATGATGCGGCCGTAACGTTGCTTCATCATGGTGCGCATCACGGCCCGGCTCATGCGGAACACGGCCTTGAGGTTGGTATCCAGCACCTCGTCCCACTCGCCATCCTTCATGCGCATGGCCAGGTTGTCACGCGTGATGCCGGCGTTGTTGACCAGCACGTGCAGGGCGCCCTGCTCCTTGACGATGGCATCGATGGCGGCATCGCAGCCTGCCGCGTCGTTGACGTTGAGCTTGATGCCCTTGCAACCGTTGAAGGCGGCCAGGGCGGCGCTGATCTTGGCGGCCCCCTCGTCGCTGGTAGCGGTGCCGATGACCTTGAGGCCCTGATGGGCCAGTTCGTGCGCAATAGCCGCGCCAATGCCGCGCGAAGCGCCGGTGACCAGGGCCACCTGACCATCGAATTTCATTTCACTCATGCCAAAGCTCCTTTGACTTCCGCCAGCGTGGCCGGATCGAACAGGGCCATGCCGGTCAACTCGGTGTCGATACGCTTGACCATGCCGGCCAGTACCTTGCCGGGGCCGCATTCCACGATGTGGGCAATGCCATGCGCCTTGATGGCCTGCACGCACTCCACCCAGCGTACCGGCCCGAAGGCCTGGCGATAAAGGGCGTCGCGGATCCGGTCGGCATCGACCTCGACCGTCACGTCGATGTTGTTGATCAGGGTGATTTGCGGCTCGCCCAACTCAATATCCTCCAGGCGCTCGCGCAGTTTTTCGGCGGCCGGCTTCATGAGGCTGGAGTGAAAGGGCGCCGACACCGGCAGCGGCAGGGCACGCTTGGCGCCGTTGGCCTTGAGGACTTCGCAGGCCTTCTCAACGGCCGCCTTGGAGCCGGCGATCACGGTCTGGGCCGGATCGTTGAAATTCACGGCTTCGACCACTTCGTTCGAATTCGGACCGAAGGACTGCACCACCTCGGCGCAGCCGGCGATCACCTTGGCCGCCTCCATCCCGAGGATGGCGGCCATGGCGCCGGTGCCCACCGGCACGGCCTCCTGCATGGCCTGCGCGCGAAAGCGCACCAGCGGCACGGCCTGCGACAGCGTCAGCACACCGGCGGCCACCATGGCCGAATACTCGCCCAGGGAATGGCCCGCCACAGCGGCCGGCGCGACGCCGGTCTCGCTCATCCAGACACGGTAGGCGGCAACGCCGGCCACCAGCATCACAGGCTGGGTATTGGTGGTCAGCGCCAGGGCTTCCTTGGGGCCGTCCTTGATCAGCTGACCCAGGTTTTCACCCAGGGCATCGGAGGCTTCCTGCAGCGCTTCGCGCACTTCAGGATGGTCGCCCCAGGCGTCGAGCATGCCGACCGACTGCGATCCCTGGCCTGGAAAGACAAAGGCAAACGGTTTCATCTTGTTGCTTGGTTTTGTGTATTGGAGTGAAGGCGCCCGGTACGGCGCCCCTGCTTACATTTTCAGCAGGACTGCGCCCCAGGTAAAGCCACCGCCGACACCTTCGAGCATGACCAGATTGCCCGGCTTGACGCGGCCACTGCGCACGCCGACGTCCAGCGCCAGCGGGATCGAGGCGGCAGACGTGTTGCCATGCTGGTCCACGGTGACGATCACCTTGTCCATGGGCAGCTTCAGCTTCTTGGCCGTGCCCGTCATGATGCGGATATTGGCCTGGTGCGGGATCAGCCAGTCGATGTCGCTTTCCTGCTTGCCGGCCTTGGCCAGCACCGCGCGGGCCGTCTCTTCGAGCACCCCCACAGCCAGCTTGAAGACCGCCTGGCCATCCATCTTGAGCAGCGGGTCGCCCAGCACGATGCCACCACAGACATGTCCCGGAGTGCACAGGATGTCGACATGCTTGCCATCGGCATGCAGATCACTGGCCAGCAAGCCCGGTTCCTCCGATGCCTCCAGCACCACTGCACCGGCGCCGTCACCGAACAGCACGCAGGTGGTACGGTCCTTGAAATCGATGATGCGGGAAAAGACCTCGGCACCCACCACCAGCGCACGGCTCGCCGCGCCGCTCTTGATCATGGCGTCGGCCACGGTCAGCGCATAGACGAAGCCGCTGCAGACCGCCTGCACGTCGAAGGCCGGGCAGCCGTTGGCGCCAATCTTGTTCTGCAGGATGCACGCCGCGGACGGGAACACCATATCCGGCGTCGAGGTCGCCACGATGATCAGGTCGATATCCTTGGCGGCCACGCCGGCCGCGTCCAGTGCACGGCGCGCGGCTTCGGCGCCCAGGTCGCTGCTGGTCACGCCAGCTTCGGCGAAGTGACGGGCACGGATACCAGTGCGCTCGACGATCCACTCATCCGAGCTTTCGATGCCATCGGCAGCCAGCTGGGCCACCAGATCAGCATTGCTCAGGCGCTTGGGCGGCAGGAAACTGCCGGTGCCGGTGATGCGGGAATAACGACTCATGGGTTGTTCTGCTTGAAATACGGGTGACGGGCCCGGCGGGTCCGTCCTGGCTACTCTGCGGCGGCCACACCAGCCAGCAGCGGAGCGGCATGCGCGATACGGGCCTGGACCCGCTCCAGTAGCTTGTTCCGGGCTGCATCATACGCGCGGTTCAGGGCATGCTCAAAAGCCAGCTCGTCGGCCGATCCGTGGCTTTTGAACACCAACCCCCGCAGGCCCAGCAAGGCAGCCCCGTTGTAACGACGG
Source organism: Burkholderiales bacterium (assembly GCA_016185015.1). Taxonomy (GTDB): domain Bacteria; phylum Pseudomonadota; class Gammaproteobacteria; order Burkholderiales; family Burkholderiaceae_C; genus Hylemonella. Next base: position 42,949 of record JACPOI010000015.1, on the reverse strand, counting down.
TAATCCATCTTCTTCTTAAGAGAAGATAAAACAGGATAGGCAACGATAGCCGCCATTTTGGTGAAGATGCTTTGCGAAAAGCCCTGTTTCAGGAAGCCGCCAATCATCGAGGCCAAGCCCTCACTCGCCTTCAGGGCTACATTGCCGACGAAACCGTCGCAGACCACGATATCCGTCGTGCCCTTGAAGATATCGTTGCCCTCAACATTGCCGTAAAAATTGAGATCACCAGAATTGGCGGCAGATCTAAGCAATTCGCCGGCTTTTTTGATGACTTCGCTACCTTTAATGACTTCCTCGCCGATATTGAGCAAACCGACCGAGGGATTGGGATCATCGCGCAGCACCGACACCAGGGCCGAACCCATGACGGCAAACTGCAGCAGGTGCTCCGCCGTGCAATCCACATTGGCCCCAAGATCCAGCACCGTGGTGGCCCCGCCGGCTGCGTTCGGCAGCTGGGTGGCAATGGCCGGGCGGTCAATGCCTTCCATCGTCTTGAGCACGTAACGGGCGATCGCCATCAGGGCCCCCGTGTTGCCCGCCGAGACAGCAGCCTGGGCCGCGCCGGCCTTGACCTGCTCGATGGCCACGCGCATGGAGGAATCCTTCTTGCGGCGCAGGGCGACCTCGATCGGATCATCCATGCCCACCACCTCACTGGCAGGAACAACGCGCGCGCGCGCATGGTTGGCGTCGCTCAGGCGGTCGGGCAGGCCGACCAGGAGCAACTCGGCATCCGGGTGATGGTCAAGGAAATTGCGGCACGCCGCGAGCGTGACGCGGGGGCCGTGATCGCCCCCCATGCAGTCCACAGCAATGGTGATCATGGGCAAGCTACGCAATCAGGCGCGAGAGGAACCGAAAGAAGATCGGCATCAAGACAAAGGCCCGAGCTACCTGTGGTGTAGCGTCGGGCCCTGCAGAACCTGAGGTGATCAGGCTTCGGATTTGGTCTTCAGCACCTTGCGGCCACGGTAGAAGCCGTTGGGGCTGATGTGGTGGCGCAGGTGGGTCTCACCCGTGGTCGGCTCGACGGCGATGCCGGGCACGTTCAGGGCGTTGTGCGAACGGTGCATGCCGCGCTTGGAGGGCGACTTTTTGTTTTGCTGGACTGCCATGGTTGGCTCCTGGTAATCAGGCCGCGCGACAGGCGCACGGCAAGGGTTGTTCAAGGGTTGGACAGATCGGCACAGGTTGGGTCTGCGCGAAGCCTTGAATTATAGCCTAACTTGTTGATTTGACGCCAGTTTTGCAATACGTCCGGCCTTCAGCCCTTCTTGGCGCCTTTCAGGCCAGCCAGGGCAGCAAAGGGATTGGGCTTTTCAGCCTGGGCCGCCTCGAAATCCGCGTCCTGGGCCACCAGCTTGACCTCGGTCGGGCAAACCTCGTGACGCGGCACCACGGGCATCTCCATCAGCAGTTCGTCCTCGATCAGTTCCTGGAGGTTGAACTCGCGGGTCAGGGCCAGCACGTCCTCTTCGGCCTCCTCATCCTCGGCCTGGGCCTGCTCTTCGCTCGCCACAAAACGGAAATCGCGTGCCACCGCGAGCTCGATATCGGCCGGACCCAGGCAGCGCTGGCAGGTCAGCGGCAGGGTGACCTGGGCGCTCAGGTGCAGCCAGATCTGGGCAAAACCGCTGGCGTCGATGCGCTGCTCGCCCCGGGCATCCCAGCGCACCACGCGCTCGGCGCCAGTGCCAGCCGTTTCCGCAAGCAATCGCTCATAGTTTGATAGCAAATCCTGGCCGGACAGGACGGCACCGGCTTGGGCAAAGGCATTGATATCCAGGCGGCGGACATGAAACTCTTGGGTCATACCGGCAGTGTAAGAGAATCGATGCATGAGCGCCCCCGCCCCCCGCCCCCTGATCCTCGGCTCCACCTCGGCCTACCGGCGCGAACTGCTGCAGCGCCTGCGCCTGCCATTCGAGGTGGTCTCGCCCGAAGTCGACGAAACCCCCCTTCCCGGCGAACACCCGCGTGATCTGGCCCTGCGCCTGGCCCTGGCCAAGGCGCGAGCGGTGTCCGCCCGCCAACCGTCGGCCGTGGTGATCGGCTCGGACCAGGTCGCCGACCTGGGCGGTGACCCTCTGGGTAAACCTGGCACGCACGAACGTGCCGTGGCGCAGCTGCACCGCATGCGCGGTCGCACCGTCATCTTCCAGACCGCCGTGGCCGTGGTCTGCGTCGAGACGGGTTTCGAACAGGTCGAGCTGGCGCCGGTGCGCGTGCGCTTTCGCGAGCTGACGGACGCCGAGATCGAAAACTATCTGCGTGCCGAGACCCCTTATGACTGCGCCGGCAGCGCCAAAAGCGAAGGCCTGGGCATCGCCCTGCTCGACACCATCGAAAGCGATGACCCGACCGCGCTGGTCGGCTTGCCGCTGATCCGCACGGCCCGCCTGCTGCGCGCGGCTGGCCTGTCCCTGCTAGGCACAGCATGACCACGCCCGGAAAACTGTATCTGGTGCCCGCGCCGCTGGACTTCGGCTGCAGCACCCAGACCCCGCTGACCGAGGTGCTGCCGGCCGGCACCCTGGTCGTGGCGGCGCGGCTGCAGCACTGGATCTGCGAGAACGCCAAGAGTGCCCGCGCCTATCTCAAACGCGTGGGTGAACTGCAACCTCTGGCGAACCCGCTGCAAGCGCTGGACCTCCAGGAACTGCCGCGGGAAGTGCATAAAAAGGGCGACCACGGCAACACGGGTTTCGACGCCAAACCCCTGCTGGCCCCGGCGCTGGCCGGCCACGACCTGGGGCTGCTGAGCGAAGCCGGCATGCCGGCCGTGGCCGATCCAGGCTCTTCGGTGGTGCGAGCTGCACACGAGCTCGGCATCACGGTGGTGCCACTGGTGGGACCGGTCTCACTGCTGCTGGCGCTGGCCGCCAGCGGCCTCTCGGGCCAGAACTTTGCCTTCGTCGGTTACCTGCCGCAGGACGCCGCCGAGCGTGCCACACGCATCCGCGAGCTGGAGTCGCTGGCACTCAAGAGCGGCCAGACCCAGCTCTTCATCGAAACGCCCTACCGCAACGCCGCCCTGCAGGAAGCCCTGCTCAAGACCCTGCAGCACAACACCCGCCTGGCGGTGGCCAGCGGGCTGACACTGGCCACCGCGCAGCTGCGCAGCAACACCATCAAGAACTGGAAGCAGCAGCCTTTGGCAGCGGACAAGGATACGCCGGCGGTCTACGCCATCGGACGCTGACCCCACCGCAGGGCAACCCCGCTTGTTGCCCGGGGGGATCATCCCCATAATGGTCCGGCATGAAGCTGCTTCGACTGCCCCGCTCGAAGGTCAGACTCGGGGAACCCTTGCCATGGAACATCCGTGACGAGACGACCCGGCTGCTGCTATCGCGAGGCCACATCGTCGAGAGCGAGGAGCTGCTCGATGCCCTGCTGACCCGTGGTGCTTTTGTCGATATCGAGGAAGCCCGAGCGGTCGCTCACCTTGCGGACCTGGCCGAAAAGGAACGGGCCAATATCTCCGCCCTGAAGCGTCCCGAGAATCTGTTCAGCCTCTGGGATCAGAGCGCCGAGGAGATGCACCAGCTCATGGCCAAGCTGCCGGAGGCGCCCCCCTCACCAGGCCAGATCACCGACTTTGTCAACCGGCTCATCGCGCTGGTGGACAAGGACGTGGACATGGCCCTGTACCACATGGTCCGGCAGGAAACGGCGCACCTGTATTACTACGGCTACAACCACGCCATCCATGCGTCCGTTCTCTGCCTGCTGATGGCGCGCCGGCTGCAGTGGCCGCAAGCCAGAATCCTGAGCCTGGTCCACGCCGCCCTCACCATGAACATGCCCATCCTGCAGCTGCAGGGTGTGATGGCTGAGCAGGATGAACCCATGCGCGAGAGCCAGAAAGTGCTGATCCACGCGCACCCGGAACTGGCAGCCCAGTGGCTGACCGAAGCTGGCGTCACCGATGGCGACTGGTTGACGGCCATTGCCCAGCACCACGAGCATGCGGACGGCAACGGTTATCCGCATGGCAGGAACGATCCCACCGAACTGGCGGTCGCCTTGCGTGTCGCCGATGTCTTCACGGCCAAGATCAGTCCCCGCAAACTGCGGGCCGCGCTGCCGATCCAGGAGGCGGCACGGCAACTGTTCCGTGAAGACCATGGCGGCCCGCTCTCATCGGCCGTCATCAAGGAGTTTGGACTCTACCCGCCAGGCGAGGTCGTGAAACTGAGCAGCGGAGAGATCGGGGTCGTGATGCGACGCACCGACAGTGTGAAATGCCCCATCGTGGCATCCATCACCGATGACAAGGGCCACCCGATGGTCCATACCGTCCAGCGCGACACATCTCAGGCACCGTACACCATCGTCGGTCCCGTGGCTGACAAGACGCTGGTCGCCCGCATGCCTCCGGAGCGGATCTACGGCTACCAGCAACTCCCCTCTGCGGCCGCACCAGCACCAGCACTAGGCCGTCCGGCCTGATGCGTCGATCCCGGTTCAGCGCCAGGTCGGCTGCGTGCGCACGGCCTTGACCGAACCCTCACCGATCGCCGCGCCAAAGCGTTTGATCAGGCGTTCGGCCACGTTCGGATGGCGCGTGTAATCGACGATCTCCTCGGCCTTGACCACCTCGCGTGCCACGTAATCCAGGTTGCCGAGCTGGTCGGCCAGGCCCAGGTCCACGGCCTGCTGGCCGGTCCAGAACAGGCCGCTGAACATATCGGGCGTTTCCTTCAGGCGCTTGCCGCGCCCGGTCTTGACCACATCGATGAACTGCTTGTGGATCTGGTCCAGCATGGCCTGGGCAAAGGCGCGCTGTTTCTCGGTCTGCGGGCTGAAGGGATCGAGAAAGCCCTTGTTCTCGCCGGCCGTCATGAGGCGGCGCTCGACGCCCAGCTTGTCCATCAGGCCGGTGAAACCGAAGCCATCCATGAGCACGCCGATGCTGCCCACGATGCTGGCTTTGTCCACGTAGATCTTGTCGGCCGATACGGCGATGTAGTAAGCCGCCGAAGCGCAAGCCTCTTCCACCACCGCGTAGACCGGCTTGTTGTGCTTGGCCTTCAGACGGCGGATCTCGTCGTTGATGATGCCGGCCTGCACCGGGCTGCCGCCGGGTGAATTGATCAGCAGCACCACGGCCTGGGCGCCATGGTCTTCGAAGGCGTTGCGGATGGCAGCCACCACCAGATCGGCGCTGGCCTCGCTGTCCGAGGCAATCTCACCCTGGATCTCCACCAGGGCCGTATGACGCGTACTGGGGGCACTGGACCCCTGACCCAGGCCGAAGATGAGCCAGACGAGCAAGAGCAGGACGACCAGCGTCGTCAGACGGTTGATGATCTTCCAGCGCCGTGCCGCGCGTTGTTCATCCAGCGCGGCAAAGGCCAGTTTTTCCAGCACGGCGCGCTCCCAGCCCGGAGCCTGGGCTGCGGACGTGGATGTTTCCTGCCGGGATCTGCCGGATTCGGCGCCAAGGTTGTCACTCATGTCAGAACTCAAGAGGTTTCAGGTTGTAGGCAGTATGCCAGTGCACGACGCCGTCCTGCTCGGTCAGGGCAATCTTGACCAGCCCGCCACGGCAGGGCCCGCCGCGGCAGGCGCCGGATTCAGGCGAATAGAGGGCGCCATGCGTGGAGCAGATCAGCCAGTGGCCCGTGAGGTCAAAAAAATGGTTGGGCTGGTAATCCAGCTCCATCGCCACGTGCGTGCAGCGGTTCAGGTAGGCCTGCGCCCGACCCGCATAGCGGACGGCAAAGGCGCGACAGGTCTGGCCGCCGTAGACCACATCAAAAGGCACACCCAGGCCGCCGTCGACCAGGTCGGCCGAGTTGCACAGGGGGATCAGTTCCTCGGCCTCCATGGCCTTATGCGTTGTGCAGCAACCAGTCGTGCAGGTCGCGCACCGAATGCGCCACATGCAGCGGTTGCAGCGCATGGAAGGCCTCGGGCTCGTGGGCGCCGTAACTCACCCCCACGCTGGGACAGCCGGCATTGAGCGCCATCTGCAGGTCATGCGTGGTATCGCCGATCATGAGGGTGCGTTCGGGCTCCACGCCAAACTCGCGCATCAGTTCCTGCAACATGCGCGGGTGCGGTTTGCCGGCGGTTTCGTCGGCCGTGCGCGAACCGTTGAACACACCCTTGAGCTGCACCGTGTGCAGCACCTCGTCCAGCCCACGCCGGCTCTTGCCCGTGGCCACGGCCAACCAGTGGTGGCGTTGTTTCAAAGCGTCCAGCAGCTCCAGCACGCCGGCAAACAGGCTCAGGTCGTTCTGGTGCGCCAGGTAGTGGAAGCGGTAGCGCTCGCCCAGCAGAGGGTATTTGTCGGCCGGCACGTCAGGCGCGGCATGCGCCAGCGCCTGCATCAGGCCCATGCCGATCACATAGGCGGCTTCCTTGTCGCTGGGCACGGTACCGCCCACGTCACGCACCGCGTTCTGGATGCAGCGCGTGATGATGGCGGTCGAATCGAACAGCGTGCCATCCCAGTCGAAGGCGATCAGGTCGTACTGTCTTGGTCGGGAACTCATGAGGTCTTCAGGTCTTGTCGGGAATGGCCTGCGCCAGGAACTGTTCCAGCTCAGGCGGCAGGGGGGCCAGCAACTCGATGCGCTCCTCGCTGGCCGGATGGTTGAACTGTAAACGCCAGGCGTGCAGAAACATGCGCTTGAGCGGCACAGCCCCTTCGCCGGCTGCGGGTTTCTGCAGCGCCTTGTTGAGTTCGAAATCACCGTATTTGTCGTCGCCTACGATGGGCAGCCCTTCGGACGCCAGGTGCACGCGGATCTGGTGGGTGCGGCCGGTCTTGATGGTCACTTCCAGCAGGCTGTAGCCGGGTGTGCCCGCCGAGCGGCTGCGCACCTTGACCAGGGTGACGGATTTCATGCCGTCCGGGTCGTCGCGCGCCACCACCTTGACGCGGCGCTCGCCATCCTCCAGCAGGTATTTGTGCAGGGGTTTGTCCAGCACCTTCTTGTTCAGCGGCCACTGGCCGGCCACCAGGGCCAGATAGGTCTTGCCCGTTTCCCTCTCGCGAAACTGGTCCTGCAGGTGTTTGAGCGCGCTGCGCTTCTTGGCCAGCAGCAGGATGCCGCTGGTCTCACGGTCCAGCCGGTGCACCAGCTCCAGGAACTTGGCCTGGGGCCGGGCCATGCGCAGCTGTTCGATCACCCCAAAGCTCACGCCCGAGCCACCATGCACAGCCACCCCGGCCGGCTTGTCGATGGCCAGCACAGCCTCGTCCTCGAACAGCACCGGGAATTCGCGCGCTGGCGCGCCCTTGGCCACCAGCCCGGCCATGGCCTCGGCCTTTTCGGTGGCCCGTTCGGACAGGCGCACGGGCGGCACCCGCACCACATCACCCGCCTGAACCCTTGTATCTGCTGAGGCCCGGCCTTTGTTAACCCTCACTTCGCCACTGCGGATGATGCGGTAGACATGGGTCTTGGGCACGCCCTTGAGCTGGCGCAGCAGGAAGTTGTCCAGGCGCTGGCCGGCCGATTCCTCGTCGACCTCGACCTGTTTCACTTCAGGGCTGGCGGGGGCCGATTTGCCCCCTATAATGTGTTTCACTAGCGACGCGCTGTAAGTGGTTGATTTGTCTGGAGTTTAGTCCACATGACACCACCGGCCGCGCTGGAAGGTCGATGTCACCGACCACCGGGTACGCAAACCGCAAGCCAGCTGCTTGCCGTGGCCTGCCCAGTGGAAGGCGCAACCGACGCCTTGAAACACTGAACGGAATACCCAGTGCTGCCAGCCACAAGCTGGCAGCCGGATCTAAGCGAAATGTTTGTGTTGATGAGCCTGATACTCATGTGCCTGCAGCGCGTACGCGTGCTGTTCAATGGCACGGGTCAGCCGTCAGCGCCCGCAGTGCGGGCAGCCTGGGCCACCAAGTTGGTGGTGGCCCCACACTCACCTCCCCTCGCCCCCATCCACGCGCCTATGCCGCGGCTCACAAGCTGAGCCTGCGGTTCTCCGGCAATTCCATCCGTTTCGAAGCGTCAGTTCCGGCATCGTGCGCCCGCACAGGGCATGTGTACTGATGTAAAGGAAACCATATCCATGAAACGGATGCTTATCAACGCCACGCAGGCTGAAGAACGCCGCCTGGCCATTGTCGACGGACAAAAACTCCTCGACTACGAAATCGAAATCGAAGGGCGCGAACAGCGCACGGGCAATATCTACAAGGCCGTCGTCACGCGCGTCGAGCCCTCGCTGGAAGCCTGTTTCGTCGACTACGGCGAAGACCGCCACGGTTTCCTGCCCTTCAAGGAAATCTCGCGCCAGTACTTCCAGCAGGGTGTCTCGGTCAGCCAGGCCCGCATCCAGGACGCCATCAAGGAAGGCCAGGAACTGCTGGTCCAGGTGGAAAAGGAAGAGCGCGGCAACAAGGGCGCCGCCCTGACCACCTTCGTCTCGCTGGCGGGCCGTTATGTCGTGCTCATGCCCAACAACCCGCGTGGTGGTGGTGTCAGCCGCCGCATCGAGGGTGACGACCGTGCCGACCTGAAGGAAGCACTCGACCAGCTCGAGTACCCCAACGGCATGTCCATCATCGCGCGCACCGCTGGCATCGGCCGCGCCGCGCCCGAGCTGCAGTGGGACCTGAACTACCTGCTCAAGCTGTGGACCGCCATCGACGGCGCCGCCAAGGGCGGCAAGGGCGCCTATCTGATCTACCAGGAATCCAGCCTGGTGATCCGCGCCATCCGCGACTACTTCAACAACGACATCGGCGACATCCTGATCGACACCGACGACGTGTACGACCAGGCCCAGCAGTTCATGGCGCACGTCATGCCCGAGCATGCCGCCCGCGTGAAGCGCTACCGCGACAACGCGCCGCTGTTCAGCCGCTTCCAGATCGAACACCAGATCGAGTCGGCCTACGCCCGCACGGTCAACCTGCCCTCGGGCGGTGCCATCGTGATCGACCACACAGAAGCCCTGGTCTCGGTGGACGTCAACTCGGCCCGCGCCATCAAGGGCAGCGATATCGAGGAAACCGCCACCCGCACCAACCTGGAAGCCGCTGACGAAGTGGCCCGCCAGATGCGTCTGCGTGACCTCGGCGGCCTGATCGTGATCGACTTCATCGACATGGAAGAGTCGAAGAACCGCCGCGAAGTGGAAAACCGCCTGCGCGATGCGCTGCGCCAGGACCGCGCCCGCGTGCAGTTCGGCACCATCAGCAAGTTCGGCCTGATGGAGATGAGCCGCCAGCGCCTGCGCCCGGCCCTCTCCGAAGGTGCCTCCATCCCCTGCCCGCGTTGCGGCGGCTCCGGCCACATCCGCGACACCGAGAGCTCGGCGCTGCAGATCCTGCGCATCATCCAGGAAGAGGCCCAGAAGGACAACACCGCTGCCGTGCATGTGCAGGTGCCGGTCGACGTGGCGTCGTTCCTGCTCAACGAGAAGCGCAACGAGATCACCAAGATCGAGCTCAAGCAGCGCCTCAACGTGCTGATGGTGCCCAACAAGTCGCTGGAGACGCCGAACTACAAGCTCGAACGCCTCAAGCACGACGACCCGCGCCTGGACCACATCGAGGCCAGCTACCAGATGGTCGAGGAAATCGAGGATCCCACCGCCGTCACCCGTCGCTCGCAGGAACCGACCAACAAGCAGACCCCGGTCATCAAGGGCGTACTGCCCGATGCGCCGGCCCCGATCGTGGCACCGAAGCCGGTGGCCGAGCCGCAGCCCGCGGCCAAGCCCGTGGCGCCGCGCAAGGCAGCCGAGCAGCCGGCCAGCACCGGTTTTGTCGGCTGGCTCAAGGGCCTTTTCGGTGGCAGCAAGCCGGCCGCCGAACCGGCCAAGACCACCGAGAAGAAGGAAGAGAAGCGCGAAGGCCGTGGCGGTCGTGACGGCAGCCGCAGCGAAGGTCGCGGTGAAGGCCGGGGCCGTGGCGGCCGCGGTGGCCGTGGCGAGCGTGGTGAACGCCAGGAACGCGGTGACCGCAATGATCAACGCGGTGGCAACCGTGGCGAGCGCCAGGGCCAGCGCGGTGAGGGTGAGCAACGCGCCCCCCAGACCGCAGAAGCCGGCGGTGAACAACAGCCGCGTCAAGAGCGCGCCCCACGCAGCGGCGAGCAGCGTGGTCGCGGCGAACGTGGTGATCAGCCCCGTGGCGAGCGCCAGGAACGTGGCAACCGTGGCGACCGTCAGGGTCAGCGCGGTGAGGGTGAGCAACGCACCCCCCAGACCGCAGAGGCCGGCGGTGAACAGCAGCCGCGTCAAGAGCGCGCGCCGCGCAACGGCGAACAGCGTGGCCGCGGCGAACGCGGTGACCAGCCCCGTGGCGAACGCCAGGAGCGTGGTGAGCGCAACGAGCGCGGCCCGCGCCCCGAGGGCGAGCGTCGCCCCGCCGAAGACATCCGTCCGCAGGATGGCAACGCCGAGCAGCAACTGCCCGTCGAAGCCCTGAACGGCGCCGACACGCAACCCATGGCCGAAGCCCGCCCCGAGGGCGAGGGCAATGGCCAGCGCGAGCGCCGCTCGCGTGACCGCTACGGCCGTGACCGCCAGCGTGGCGAACGCGGTGAGCGTGGTGAACGCCAGGAACGTCCGGCCCAGGACGCTGCCGCCCCTGAGGAGGTTGTCGCCAGCGAGGGCACACCGGCACCGGCAGCTGAAGTTCGCAGCGCACCGGCTCAGGCCAGGACCGCTGCCCCGGCCGCGCCTGCCGCCGCCCCGACCGCACGCGCACTGCCGCGCGTACAGGGCTACAACCTGCCGCTGTCCGACCTGAACCAGATCGCCAGCACCGCAGGCCTGCAGTGGGTCAACTCCGACGCCGACAAGATCGCCGCCGTGCAGGCTGCCATTGCTGCCGAACCCAAGCCGGTGCACGTGCCGCGTCAGCGGCCGGCGCCGGTGGTGATCGACGAGGGTCCGCTGATCCTGGTTGAGACGCGCAAGGATCTGCGGGACATGAAGCTGCCGTTTGAGCAGGGTTCTGCTCAGGGTTGAATCTCTGTTCGGTTGGTTGAGAAAGGCACCTACGGGTGCCTTTTCTCTTTCTGCCTGGGTTATAGCTTGCGTGGCAAGCCGGGTCTCGCCCCGGCGGGCGAGGTACTTTTCTTTGCTTCGCTAAAGCAAAGTACCCAAAAGAAAGGCGAGCCGGGTTCGTCGTCCCTCCGCTACGCTGCGGGCACGCTGCGTAGCTCGGCCAGTGCGGGAAGTGCAGAAACTCGCCCTGCGGGCTCAGACATCTGCACTTCTTTTTCCGCCCTGGCCTGCGCTACTCGCCTCCTCTCACGGCAGTGGGAAACCGAATACCAAATGCAAAGACAACAAGGACGCTCCATGGCGCGTCCTTGTAGGGTTCGGCTGTTGGGTTTTCGGCTGTCCGGTTCCCCATGCCGTGTGGCAGGGCTGAGCAGCGCAGCAGCGGGCGGATCAGGGCGGGCGTTGTCTGAGCGCAGCGAGTTTAGCCCGACCCCGCCCGATGCGAGCAGCGCAAGGTACCCCGCAGGGGCCCTGACTTCGGCTCGCCTTCTCTTTGCTTACTTTCTCTTGGCGAACCAAGAGAAAGTGAGTCGCCCGCCGGGGCGAGACCCGGCTTGCCACGCGAACAAACCAAACCCCAGAAAAAGCAAAAGCCCGCATCAAGCGGGCTCAGCGTGATGAACAGGCAAGACCGTTCAGAACACGTCCACCGACCCCGTCCTGGCCACTTCCCCAAACAGCCCGCGCCGCACCAGGTCCAGATGGCTGCAGACCTTGTTGCGCCCGTTCTTCTGCGCAAAGTCGATGGCCTGCTCGGTGCGTTCCAGAGCGGTGCTCGGCGAATCGTCGGCCAGCACGCGGGTGAAGCCGGCGCTGATGGTGACACGCCCGACCTGGGGAAAGCTGAACTTCTCGACATTGGCCCGCATGCGCTCGAAGGCACCCAGGGCCAGGGCTTCCTCGGGGCAGTGGAACAGCACGGCGAAGGACTCGCCGCCGAAACGGTAGAGCCGGTCGTGCGTACGGAAGGTGCTGTTCATGATGCGCGCCACCAGCAGCGTGACCTCTTCCATGATCAGATGACCGTGCTTGTCGTTGAGCAGATGGAAGTTGTCGATGGTGATGGTGCCCAGCCAGTAGTTGGGCGGCACGCGGTGGCGGCGCTCCTTGCCCGGGGACGGCTCGTTCTTGGCGTCCTCCAGGATGCCGTCCAGTTCTTCCAGCACGGCGCTGTAGAAGGTGTCGTCCAGGGACTTTCGATTGAGCAGGCCGGTCAGCGCATCACGGTCGCTGTAGGCCAGCAACGTGTACATGTTGCGATAGATATGGTGCAGCTGCTCGATGGTCTGCCGGTCTTCCGGCGCCAGCAGACCGGCCGAATGGATCTCGATCACGCCCTGTTCGTCGTCGGCGCGCGAATCGGCAAACAGGGGCAGGTAGTAGATGCGCGGACCGTCCTCGCCGGCCCAGGCCACCTCGATCTCCTGGCGTCCACGCAGGCTGCGCAGGCGGTCATAGGCGTCTTCCAGGCGCGGCAGGCTCTGGAAATCGATGCGCAGCGGGTCCACCACCTTGCCGCCGCCGCGCGAGTCCAGCGAGACGATGTCCAGCCAGCGCTTCTCGTTGTCTTCGGTGCTCACGCGCGCAATCACGACACGCTGGATCGGCACCAGGTCGATCAGGGCCTTGGCCAGCGTCAACTCCAGCAGATCGCGCTCACGGTGATCGGTCAGCTTGATCAGGTGTTCGGTCAGGGTCGCCATAGTGCTGACCATATTAGCCGGGAAAGCCGCAGACGTCACCCCCTGCTTGCCCCGGGGGGGCAAGCGCGTCCTGTTCAGCCTTGGGCGGCCTGGCGCCAGGCTTCCAGAGCGGCCGCGCCATCCTCGCGCTGCTCGGCCAGGCGGGCCAGGGCGGCCCAGGCACGCCGACGCAGCGACTCGTCAGCCAGCTGGGTCAGGGACTGGCGCAGCAATTGTTGCGCCTTGCCCCACAGGCTCAGGTGCATGCAGGCAATGCCGGCCAAGTACTGCAACAGGGGTTCACGCGGGTTGCCCATCTGGGCCGCTTCGATGCGCGCCAGCCAAACGGCGTCGGGCTGGCCCGGGGTCTGGTGAAAACCTCGCTCCAGCAGCAGCACCAGGCGCAGGCGCAATTCCTGCGGCAGCGCCGAGGCCGGGCGCACGAGCTGTTCCCAGACCGGCAGCAGCCACTGTTGCACCAGCGCAAAGTCACCGCCCAGGACCAGCATGCGTTCGCCAGCCTGCAGGGCCACCTCGGGCAAACGACGTTCGGCATCGTCGAGTTGAGTCCAGGCCTTCTGCAGCTGGGCCGGATCGTGGCAGGTGCGCAGCCACTCGGTGGCCAGCCCGCGCACGATGCTGCTGCTGGCCGATTCGGAAAAGGCACGATGCTTGCCCAGCAGGCGTGCCGTCTCCAGTGCCGCGCGGGACTGGCCGGCCAGGCGCGTGACCCGCAGGCGCAGGCGCAGTGCCAAGGTGCGGCGCGCCACGCCCTGGGGCAGCTCATCCAGCCGCTGCAAGGCCGCCTGCACATCACGGTCGTCGAAGGCCCAGCGTGCCACGCGCAGTTGCACACCCTCCCGGATTTCCAGTTCGTCGCGGCGCCGGGACTGGGTCCGTTCCAGCGCCTGGCGTGCATGTTCGTCGCGCGCACTGCGGTCCTGCAGGGCATGGGCGCACTCGGCAGCGAGCAGGTGGGCCATGGCGGCCAGCCGGGTGCCGTAGGGCAGGCCCTGTTCGCCGCGCGTCAGCGCCCCGGTCTGGGCCAGCACGTGCTCGGCCGCTTTGCGTGCACGGATGTAGCGTCCCGCCGTCAGATGCGAGAGCGCATCAAGCAGACCCTGCTGGAGCACACGCTCCTGATGGCGCATACGCCAGCGTTGCGCCTCACCCGGCAGGGCCAGCAAGAGGGCCACGCTGCGCAAGGCCGCGTAGAGCAGCAAAAAGGCAGCCAGCAGCAGCAGCAGCACCAGGTTGAGGGACAGGTCGACGCGATAAGGTGGCCAGAACAGGGTGACCGTGCCCTGGTTGTTGCCGGCAAACAGCGCCACCCCCGCCGCCATGGCGAAGAGGGCCAGGAACCAAAGAACGTTGCGCATGGGGTCTGTCTGCTGCCTTCAGCGACCGGCGGCGGCCGTGGCCAGTGCCGCCAGCGTGTCATCCACGCGTGGCAGCTCCAGCGTCTTCATCTGTTCACGGGTCTGCTGCAGCAGGCCCGCAGCCGCGCGCAGGCGGCGTGAATCGGCATCGAAATACTTGTCCATGGCGCTTGCCGCCTTGAGCAGATCAGCCCGGGCAGCCTCGGGCTGGCGTGCCAGCAGGCCCAGCCGGGCGTTGAGCAGCAGCAGCTTGAGGTTCTCGCGCACGAAGAAGGACTGCTCGGGCGTGAGCAGCACCGCCTCCGGGTGATCAATGCGACTGACGCGCACCAGGCCGCGCAACTCGTCCAGCACCAGCTGCAGGCTGCGCTGCCACCAGGCCGTCAGCCCGGTTGCCTCATGCGGCTTGACGGCGGTGTCCGCAGGCGTTTTGGCCACCACCACTGCGTTGGCCAGGGGCAATTCGTCGGCCAGGCGCACCAGTTCGTCGAGGCGGGCCAGCAGGGTCGGCGTATCGGTCAGGGGCGTGGCCTTGATGCGCGCCATGTCGCGCGCCAGCGCGCGCTGCAGGGGCGCCAGCCGGGCCTGGGGCACACGTTGCACGCGCTGCTCGGCCGTGCGCAGCGCCGCCAGCAGGGGCTCGACGCTGCCGGTCAGCTGGGCCTGCTGCTGCGCCAGGCGGATGCCGGATTCGATGTCCACCACCAGGTTCTCGTCGCGCGAGCGCGACAGGCTTTGCATCAGTTCCTCGAGCTGGCTGCGCTGCAGCGCCACCTCGCCCAGGCGCGCTTCCATCACGGCCTGACGCGCGGCCAGTTCACGCTCCTGCTCCTGGGTCTGGCGGGCCAGCATGCGGGCCTCCGCCGCGTTGGCGCCGGCCTCGGCGGTCTGGCGGGCCAGTTGGTCCTGCAGGGTGGACAGGCGGTCCCACAGTAGGATGCTGAACAGAAGGGCCAGCAGGGCCGCGGCGCCCAGGGCCAGCACCAGGGGGCGCGACACCGGGGCAGCCGGCTTGGCGTCGGGCGCAGCGGATGGTGCAGACACCACCGAGCCGGCAGGCTCCGTGCTGCCGGTGGCTTGGGGCTCCAGGGGCTCGGGTGTGGTCATTGCATCGATTCTATCGAGGCCCGGACGTCGGCCAGGGCCGGGCGTGACTCGCGCACCACGGCAAAGCCGGCTGCACGCGCCGCCTGGGCGATGCGCGCGTGCGTGGCCACGGCACGCGCGGCGCCCCAGTCCTGCTGCGGCAGGCTGGCCTGCAGGTTCAGCACGGCCTCGCTGCTGCTGAACAGCCAGACCGAACCGTCGCCCGCGGCGGCCTGCGCGAGTTGCCTCTGGGTGGTGTCGAGCAAGGGACGCTGGCGCTGATAGCTGGCGACAAAATCCACCGTGCCGCCCGCGTCGCCCACCTGACGCGCAAACCAGTCGCGCCCGGTGCCCTGGCTGCTGCCCTCGGCCGCATCGGCGCCGCGCACGATCAGCACGCGCACCCCAGGATGGATCCGGCTGGCGACCTGCTGCCACAAGGCTTCGGAGTCGAATTGCGCGGCATCGGCTGGCGGCGCGGTGATCTGCGAGGCCGGCACGCCGGCGCGCAGGAGCGCATTGACCGTGCCGGGCCCGGTGGCCCAGGCCTGGGCGGGCCATGGCGCATCGGCCGGGCGGGCGGCGAAAAAGCCGTCGACCGCATTGGCGCTGACGAACATCAGGCCCAGGTAGCCGCCGAGCCGGCGCCAGGCCTGCTGCAACGCGGCTGCATCGGGTGCCGGAGCGATGGAAATCAGGGGCAGGGCCAGCGCCTGGTGGCCTGCCTGCCGCAGCGCCTGCACCCAGTCCTGCGCCTCGCGCTGGGGGCGGGTGACGATGACCTGCATGGTGCTCAGTGCTTCTCGGTATCCAGCGAACCGCCGGCCCGCAGCACGCCATCCTTGAGCCGGGCCGCGACCTGCGTGCCCAGCGTCTCTGCGGCAGACAGCTCCGCCACGGAGGCCGCCGCGTCGGCGCGCACCAGGGCCACACGGCCCTCCGGGTCGCCCCAGGCGGCCTGGATGGTGAGATGGCCGCCCTCCAGCGTGGCATAGGCCGCCAGCGGCATGGAACAGCTGCCGCCCATGGCACGGCTCACGGCGCGTTCGGCCGCCACACGCAGCCAGGTGCCCTGGTGCACCAGAGGTGCCAGTGCGGCAGCGACATCCTGGCGGTCGCTGCGGATCTCGATGCCCAGCGCGCCCTGCCCGGCGGCGGGCAGCATCTCGCCCGGCGCGAAAACGGCGCGGATGCGGTTTTCCAGGCCCAGGCGCTTGAGGCCGGCCGCCGCCAGCACGATGGCGTCGTACTGCCCTTCGTCCAGCTTGCGCAGGCGGGTGTCGAGGTTGCCGCGCAGCGGCTCGATCTTCAGGTCCGGGCGGGTCGCACGCAGCAGGGCCACGCGGCGCAGGCTGGAGGTGCCCACCACGGCCCCCTGGGGCAGCGCAGACAGGTTGGCGTATTTCGGGGAAACGAAGGCGTCGCGCGGGTCCTCGCGTTCCATCACGCAGGCCAGGGCAAAGCCCTCGGGCAGTTCCATGGGCACATCCTTGAGCGAATGCACAGCCAGGTCGGCGCGGCCTTCTTCCAGCGCGACTTCGAGTTCCTTGACGAACAGTCCCTTGCCGCCCACTTTGCTCAGGGAGCGGTCCAGGATCTGGTCGCCCTTGGTCGTCATGCCCAGCAGCGTGACGCTGTGGCCGTGCTGCTCCAGCAGGGCTTTCACGTGCTCGGCCTGCCAGAGGGCCAGGCGGCTCTCACGGGTTGCAATGGTCAGTTTCATCGGGCGCTTGGAGAGTGTGGAAAAGTCGCCAATGCATCAGTTACAGAGCGTGGACACATCAGCGAGCCGGCGATGCTAGCATGCATCGCAGAGCCTCCATTTAACACCACACGGTACCTCGCCATGCCCGCCCCCGCCGCCCGCTCCCGAGACAATGAACGACCGCTGGTCGAAGACATCCGCCTGCTCGGCCGCATCCTCGGTGATGTGATCCGCGAACAGGAGGGCAGCGCCGCCTACGAGCTGATCGAACAGATTCGCAAGCTCTCGGTGGCCTTCCGCCGCCACGACGACACGGAAGCCGACAAGACCCTGAAAAAGCTGCTCAAGGGCCTGAGCGACGACCAGACCGTCAGCGTCATCCGCGCCTTCACCTATTTCAGCCACCTGGCCAACCTGGCCGAGGACCGCCATCACATCCGCCGCCGTGCCGTGCACGAACGTGCCGGCAACGAGCAGGAAGGCAGCATCGACGTCGCCCTGTCACGCCTGCGCTGGGCCGGCATCAGCCCCAAGATGATCGCCAACACCCTGGCGCACAGCTACCTCTCGCCCGTGCTCACCGCGCACCCCACCGAAGTCCAGCGCAAGAGCATCCTGGACGCCGAGCGCGACATCGCCCGCCTGCTGACGCAGCGCGACGAGATCAAGACCCGCGCCGTCGGCGTGGACCCACGCAAGGACATGCTGACCCCGCGCGAACTCGCCGCCAATGAAGCCCAGCTGCGCGCGCGCGTGCTGCAGCTCTGGCAGACCCGCCTGGTGCGCAGCAGCAAGCTCAGCGTGGCCGACGAGATCGAGAACGCGCTGAGCTACTACGAGCCCACCTTCCTGCGCGAGATCCCCGCCATCTATGCCAACCTGGAGCGCGAGCTGGGCCAGGCCCATGTGCACAGCTTCCTGCGCATGGGCCACTGGATCGGCGGCGACCGTGACGGCAACCCCAACGTCGGCGCGCACACCATGGCCATGGCCCTGGGCCGCCAGGCCGACGTGGCGCTGCGCCACTACCTGACCGAGGTGCACCTGCTGGGCAGCGAGCTCTCTGTCTCCGAGCTGCTGGTGGGCTGCAGCCCCGAGATGCGCCAACTGGCCGACAGCTCGCCCGACACCAGCGAGCACCGCAAGGACGAGCCCTACCGCCGTGCGCTGATCGGCGTCTACGCACGCCTGGCCGCCACCCTGCACGAACTCACCGGCGGCGAGGCCGCACGCCACGCCGTGGCGCCGCAGAACCCCTATGCCAGCGCGGCCGATTTCCTGGCCGACCTGCAGACCATCGACGCCTCGCTCAACACGCGCCACGGCGCTGCCCTCACGCAGCAGCGCCTGCGCCCGCTGATCCGCGCCGTCGAAGTCTTCGGCTTCCACCTGGCCACGCTGGACCTGCGCCAGAGCTCGGACAAGCACGAAGAGGTCATCGCCGAACTGCTGGCCACGGCGCGCATCGAGTCGCAGTACTCGAAGCTCGACGAAATGGCCAAGCGCGCCCTGCTGCTGCGCCTGCTGGGTGACGCCCGGCCGCTGCGTGTGGTGGGCGTGGACTACAGCGCGCACACGCAGAGTGAGCTGGCCGTGTTCGAGACCGCACGGCATATGCGCAAGCGCTATGGTGTGGAAGCCATCCGCCACTACATCATCAGCCACACCGAGACGGTGAGCGACCTGCTCGAAGTGCTGCTGCTGCAGAAGGAAGTGGGCCTGATGCGCGGTACGCTGGACGACCCGAACTGCATGAACGACCTGATCGTCGTGCCCCTGTTCGAGACCATCGAAGACCTGCGCCAGGCCGCGCCCATCATGCGCGACTACTACGCCCTGCCCGGCATCGCCGCGCTGATCCGGCGCAGCGGTGGCGAGCAGGACATCATGCTGGGTTACTCCGACAGCAACAAGGACGGCGGCATCTTCACCAGCAACTGGGAGCTGTACCGCGCCGAGATCGCGCTGGTGGAGCTGTTCGACCAGCTGGCGCCGGTGCAACTGCGCCTCTTCCATGGCCGCGGTGGCACCGTGGGCCGCGGCGGCGGACCGAGTTACCAGGCCATCCTGGCCCAGCCCCCGGGCACGGTGCGCGGTCAGATCCGCCTGACCGAGCAGGGCGAGGTGATCGCCTCCAAGTACTCCAACCCCGAGATCGGCCGGCGCAACCTGGAAACCCTGGTGGCCGCCACGCTGGAAGCCACGCTGCTGCAACCCACCAAGCCTGCTGCCCCCACCTACCTGAAGGCCGCCGAGGCGCTGTCGCAAGGCAGCATGGCCACCTACCGTGCCCTGGTCTACGACACCCCGGGTTTTGCCGAGTACTTCTTCGGCTCCACCCCGATCCGCGAGATCGCCGAGCTCAACATCGGCTCACGCCCGGCCTCGCGCAAGGCCACGCAGAAGATCGAAGACCTGCGCGCCATCCCCTGGGGCTTCAGCTGGGGCCAATGCCGCGTCACCCTGCCCGGCTGGTACGGTTTCGGCACCGCGGTGGAGAACTTCCTGAACGCCGAAGGCCCCAAAGCCGCCAAGGAACGCCTGGCCCTGCTGCAGAAGATGGCTCGCCAGTGGCCCTTCTTCAAGACCCTGCTCTCCAACATGGACATGGTGCTGGCCAAGAGCGACCTGGCGCTGGGCTCGCGCTACGCCGAACTGGTGGGCGACGGCAAGCTGCGCAAGAAGGTGTTCACCCAGATCGAGGCCGAATGGCAGCGCACCGTGCATGCCCTCACCCTGCTCACCGGCGAAAAACAGCGTCTGGCCGGCAACGCTGCCCTGCAGCGCTCCATCCGCCACCGTTTCCCCTACATCGATCCGCTGCACCACCTGCAGGTGGAGCTGATGCGGCGTTACCGCGCCGGCCAGGCCGATGAACGCGTGCGCCGCGGCATCCACATCTCGATCAACGGTATTGCGGCGGGCTTGCGCAACACGGGCTAAGCGGGATCAGCCGGGGTCCACCGGCCCGTCACCGGGCAGACGCGGGCCCGTGCGCCGTTGATCCAGACCTGCTCGTCCTCAAGGCGCAAGGCCGTTGTGGGGTCGATGTCGAAGGCGATCCGCAGCGCGCGCGCGACGTGGACATCCTCGATGGGAAGCTCCCAGCTCAGGAAGACCTGATTGCGCTCCGGGTCGGGCGGGAAATCGGCCACATCAAAGCCGCTGCTGCCGCGGTTTATGACGGCGTGAGGCTGGCCCGTATCGAAGATCACGGCCGTCCCCCGGGTCAGGGGAATGCGAAGACCTATCGCCGGGAAATGCAGGTCCAGCCCCCGGTCCTCGCTCAGGAAGAGATTGCAAAAGGCTGCACCGCCGTAACGTTCGCCATCATGGTGGTACCTGGCACCGCGGCAGGCCATGAGAGCGACCTCACTGGAGGCCAGCACCTCCTGCAGACCGAGCGAACGCGTCCAGTCGGCCACCGCCTGCACACAGAGTCGATACTCAGGCCAGCGCACGCGCGCGCGCGCCAAAGGCAAGGTCTCGACGTCGCCGGGTTCCAGGTCCAGGCGCAGCGCTATCTCCCGGTTCCAATCGGCCACCAGTCTGGCAGAGGGGGCAGGCACATCAACTGTACCTGTCAGCACGACGTCACTCACGCTTCGGCTGCGGATGGTTTCACCGCTCCAGTAATAGGAGGCAGGGACGGATCGCATGGATTGCGCTACCGGGCCTCAATCCGGCCGGTAGACGCACTTGTCACCAATGGCATGCCTCTCCACCGTCACCGCCGACAGACCCGGCACCTTGGGCTGCAGTTCCTTCCAGATGAAGGCGCAGAGGTTTTCCAGCGTGGGGATGCCCAGGCCCGCCACCTCGTCGAGAAAATGGTGATCCAGCTTCTCGCGTAGCACGTCCACCTCGCGCCGGACGTAACCCAGGTCCAGCACCATGCCGGATTTGCCCTGCGGCTCGCCGCGCACGAAGACCTCGGCGTAGTAGGTATGGCCGTGCACGCGCTTGCTGCCCTCGGCCTCGATCTCGCGGCGCAGGGTGTGGGCGGCGTCAAAGAAAAAACGCTGGCTGATCTCGTACATCACCGGATTCCGATCATCTTGTGCGACTGGATGCCCAGCCGCCACTGGGGGTGTTGTTGACAGTATTCAATCGCGCGCGCCGTGTTGGCCGCGCGGTCCGGCCCGTCCATGGGCTGCAGGAAGAAATGCTCGAAGGCCAGGCCTTCGAAACGCGCCGGGTCCACGTCCACCTGCGGGTAGACCAGCTTCAGCTCATTACCCTGCTTCAAGACCACCTCGGCCTGCGCCTTGGGGCTCACACAGATCCAGTCCAGCCCCGGCGGCGGCGGCACCGTGCCATTGGTCTCTACAGCAATCGTGAAGCCGCGTGCATGCAAAGCTTTGGTCAGCGCCTCGTCCACCTGCAGCAGCGGCTCGCCGCCGGTCAGCACCACGTAACGGCCAGCCCGGCCCTGGGGTTCCCAGCTTTTCTCGATGGCCTCGGCCAGCGCATCGGCCGTGGCGAACTTGCCACCGCCCGTGCCGTCGGTGCCGACGAAGTCCGTGTCGCAGAACTTGCAGACGGCCCCGGCCCGGTCTTCCTCGCGCCCGCTCCAGAGGTTGCAGCCGGCAAAACGGCAGAACACGGCCGCCCGGCCGGACTGCGCACCCTCGCCTTGCAAGGTGTAGAAGATTTCTTTGACGGAGTAGGTCATGGGGTGGGTGGGACTGCGAGCCCGTAATTTTCGCAGGTTCTTGTATCTGGCGTTAACCCTGACTGGACGAGCCTTGCAGGAACTTCCGTCTGGTGTATTGCGTTGCTCTATGCTCCTCCCAGCACCAGCCTGAAGGGCGCACGAAAATGACCAGCGTCGTATACAAAATCACCTATCCCAACGGAAAGATTTACGTTGGACAAGATCGCACGAACAGCATTAACTACTTCGGCAGCCCCAACGACTCTTACATCGCCAAAGATTTCACAAAATCCGAACGACAGAAATTCACAGTAACTCGTGAAATTCTCTGGGAATCAGAGAATGCGCCACAAGCCGAAGTTTCTCGCAAAGAAATGGAATTCATCCTATCCCTGAAATCAAATGACCCAGCGATAGGCTACAACCTGAACCCTCCGTTCAAAGGCTGACAAGGACGCGCCATGGCGCGTCCTTGTGGGTTTCGGTATCCGGCTCCCCCGCCGTAATGAGGAGGCGAGTAGCGCAGGGAGCGGCGGATCAAGAAGCGCAGATGTTTGAGCGCAGCGAGTTTCTGCGCTTCCCGCCGGTCCCGAGCAACGCAGCGTGCCCGTAGCGCAGCGGAGGGTCGACGAATCCGGCTCGCCTTTTCTTTGGTGACTTTCTTTTGGCGAAGCAAAAGAAAGTTACTGCCCTGCCGGGGGCACATCCCGGCAATGCGACGGACACTCAAGGGTAAGCCAACAGAAAAGCTGAACCCCTAGAATCCCCGCATGTCAACCGCTGCCCCGCCGCACCAGCCATTAGCCGAACGCCTGCGCCCCAAAACCCTGGGCGAAGTCATCGGCCAGCAGCAGTTGCTGGGCGAAGGCATGCCCCTGCGCATTGCCTTCGAGTCGGGCCAGCCGCACAGCTGCATCCTCTGGGGCCCGCCGGGCACGGGCAAGACCACGATTGCGCGGCTCATGGCCGATGCCTTTGGGGCGCAGTTCATCAGCATCAGCGCGGTGCTGGGCGGCGTGAAGGACATCCGCGAGGCGGTGGAGATGGCGCAGGTGGCGCTGGGCCAGGGCAAGCGCACCATCGTTTTCGTGGACGAGGTGCACCGATTCAACAAGAGCCAGCAGGACGCGTTTTTGCCGCACGTGGAGTCCGGCCTGTTCACCTTCATCGGCGCCACCACCGAGAACCCGTCCTTCGAGGTCAACTCCGCCCTGCTGTCGCGCGCGGCGGTCTATGTGCTGCAGTCGCTGAGCGAAGAGGATCTGAAGCAGATCGTGCAACGCGCGCTCGACATCAACGCCGTGCCGCCCATGGAAGATGCGGCGCGCGACCGGCTCATCGCCTATGCCGACGGCGATGCGCGCCGCCTGCTCAACACGCTGGAAACCCTGGCCGTGGCCGCCACGCAGCAGAAGCAGGCACACATCAGCGACGAGTGGCTGATCAAGGTGCTGGGCGAGCGCATGCGCCGTTACGACAAGGGCGGCGAGCAGTTCTACGACACCATCAGCGCGCTGCACAAGTCGGTGCGCGGGTCGGACCCCGACGCCTCGCTCTACTGGTTCATGCGCATGCTCGATGGCGGGGCCGACCCGCGTTACATGGCGCGCCGCCTGGTGCGCATGGCGAGTGAAGACGTGGGCCTGGCCGATCCGCGTGCGCTGCGCTTGGCGCTGGACGCGGCCGAGGTCTACGAGCGCCTGGGTTCGCCCGAGGGCGAACTGGCCCTGGCCGAGTGCGTGGTGTACCTTGCCATTGCCCCCAAGAGCAATGCCGTCTACAAGGCCTACAACGAGGCCAAAGCCTTCATCAAGAAGGACGGCACCCGCCCGGTGCCCATGCACCTGCGCAATGCACCGACCAAGCTCATGAAGGAGCTGGACTACGGCAAGGGCTACCGCTACGCGCATGACGAGGCCGGAGGTTTTGCGGCCGGTGAGAGTTATCTGCCCGAGGGCATGGCCGAGCCGGGTTTCTACCGACCCGTGGAACGCGGCCTGGAGATCAAAATCGCCGAGAAGATGCGTGCGCTGCGCGCGCTGAACGAAAAGAGTCGGAACCAGCCATAAAAACACGGGACCGGATGCAAGTGGCATGAAGCTTGCAGATGGGAATCTATGGATATTTTCCTGCAGCAAATCATCAACGGGCTGGTACTGGGCAGCATGTACGCTCTGGTGGCGCTGGGTTACACCATGGTGTACGGCATCATCGGCCTGATCAACTTCGCGCATGGCGAGGTGCTGATGGTCGGCGCGCTGGTGAGCTGGAGCGTGATCGGCGTGCTGCAGCCCCTGCTGCCGCCCTGGCTGGTGCTGATCATCGCCCTCATCGTGGCCTGCGTGCTGGCCGCCGCGCTGAACTACAGCATCGAGAAGGTGGCCTATCGGCCGCTGCGCAACAGCCCGCGCCTGGCCCCGCTGATCACCGCCATCGGCATGTCCATCCTGCTGCAGACCATGGCCATGATCATCTGGAAGCCCAACTTCAAGTCCTACCCCACGCTGCTGCCCAGCACGCCCATCCAGCTCGGCGGCGCCAGCATCACGCCCACGCAGATCATGATCCTGGTGGTCACCGCGCTCACGCTCGCCGCACTGATGTGGCTGGTGCATGCCACCAAACTCGGCCGCGCCATGCGCGCCACGGCCGAGAACCCGCGTGTGGCCGCCCTCATGGGCGTGCAGCCGGACCGCGTGATTTCGGCCACCTTCATCATCGGTGCCGTGCTGGCCGCGATTGCCGGCGTGATGTGGGCCAGCAACTACGGTACGGTGCAGCACACCATGGGCTTCCTGCCCGGGCTCAAGGCTTTCACGGCCGCGGTCTTTGGCGGCATCGGCAACCTGGCAGGGGCCGTGGTGGGCGGTGTGCTGCTGGGCCTGATCGAATCCATCGGCGCGGGTTACATCGGCGACCTCACGGGCGGTGTGCTGGGCAGCCACTACGCCGACATCTTTGCCTTCATCGTGCTGATCGTGGTGCTCACGCTGCGGCCCTCGGGCCTGCTGGGCGAACGTGTAGCGGACCGGGCCTGAGATGAAACACATACAGATGACTTCCCGCCAGCGCCTCGTCGCCATCCTGGTCGCGGCCGTCGGCCTGCTGGTGCTGCCGCTCATCCTGCAGGGCTACGGCAATGCCTGGGTGCGCATCCTGGACATGGCCCTGCTCTTCGTCTTGCTGGCCCTGGGCCTGAACATCGTGGTGGGCTACGCCGGCCTGCTGGACCTGGGTTTCGTGGCCTTCTTCGCCATCGGCGCGTACATGTTCGGCCTGCTGGCCTCGCCCCACCTGAGCGACCACTTCCCCGCCTTTGCCGCCATGTTCCCCAACGGCCTGCACACGCCGTTGTGGCTGGTGATCCCGCTGGGGGCCTTGCTGGCCGGCGCTTTCGGCGTGCTGCTGGGGGCACCCACCTTGAGATTGCGGGGCGACTACCTGGCCATCGTGACGCTGGGCTTCGGCGAGATCATCCGCGTCTTCCTGAACAACCTGGACCATCCGGTCAACATCACCAACGGCCCCAAGGGCATCGGCCAGATCGACTCCATCAAGTTCTTCGGCTTCGACCTGGGCAAGAAGCTCAACGTCTTTGGTTTCGACGTAGCGCCGGTCACGATGTATTACTACCTCTTCCTGGCGCTGGTGGTGGTGAGCGTGGTGATCTGCCACCGCATCGAGTTCTCACGCATCGGCCGCGCCTGGATGGCCATCCGCGAGGACGAGATCGCCGCCAAGGCCATGGGCATCAACACGCGCAATATGAAGCTGCTGGCCTTCGGCATGGGGGCCACCTTCGGCGGCGTCTCGGGCGCCATGTTCGCGGCCTTCCAGGGCTTCATCTCGCCCGAGTCCTTCAGCCTCATGGAGTCCGTGATGATCGTGGCCATGGTGGTGCTGGGCGGCATCGGCCACCTGCCGGGCGTGATCTTGGGCGCGGTGCTGCTGGCCTCCCTGCCCGAGGTGCTGCGTTACGTGGCCGGCCCGCTGCAATCCATGACGGACGGGCGGCTGGATGCCTCCATCCTGCGCCAGCTGCTGATCGCCCTGGCCATGATCGTGGTCATGCTGCTGCGCCCGCGCGGCCTGTGGCCCTCGCCCGAACACGGCAAGGCATTGCGCAAGAAGGGGGGGCCGGCATGAGCAATGTCCTCCTGCACGTGAGCGGCGTCTCCAAGCGCTTCGGCGGCCTGCAGGCGCTCAACGATGTGCACCTGCGCATCCAGCGCGGCCAGGTCTACGGCCTGATCGGCCCCAATGGTGCGGGCAAGACCACCTTCTTCAATGTCATCACGGGCCTGTACACACCCGACAGCGGCAAGTTCGAGCTGGCCGGCCTGGCCTACAAACCCACGGCCGTGCACGAGGTAGCCCGTGCCGGCATCGCGCGCACCTTCCAGAACATCCGTCTTTTCGCCGACATGACGGCGCTGGAGAACGTGATGGTGGGGCGACACACCCGCTCGGCCTCCGGCCTGCTGGGCGCCATCTTCCGCACCCGCGGCTTCGAGCGCGAGGAACTGAACATCACCCGCCGCGCCAACGAGCTGCTGGACTACGTGGGCATCGGCCACCTGGGTGACTATAAGGCGCGCACCCTGAGCTACGGTGACCAGCGCCGCCTGGAGATCGCCCGCGCCCTGGCCACCGAGCCGCAGCTGCTGGCCCTGGACGAACCGGCCGCCGGCATGAACGCCACCGAGAAGGTGGAATTGCGCGCGCTGATCGAACGCATCCGCGCCGACGGCGTCAGCGTGCTGCTGATCGAACACGACGTGAAACTGGTCATGGGCCTGTGCGACCGCGTCACCGTGCTGGACTACGGCCGCCAGATCGCCGAAGGCACGCCGGCCGAGGTGCAGAAAAGCGAAAAGGTGATCGAAGCCTACCTGGGCCACGCCGGCGCCAAAGCCGCCGCGGAGGCCACCGCATCATGAGCGAAGACAAAGAAGTGCTGCTGCAGGTCAACGGCCTGAAGGTGGCCTACGGCGGCATCCAGGCCGTCAAGGGTGTGGATTTCGAGGTGCGCCGGGGTGAACTGGTCTGCCTGATCGGCTCCAACGGCGCCGGCAAGACCAGCACCATGAAGGCCGTCACCGGCACCCTGCCCTGCCTGGGCCAGTTGCATTACCTGGGCAAGCCCCTGCGTGGCCAGGGCCCCTGGGACTTGGTGCGCCAGGGCCTGGCCATGGTGCCCGAGGGCCGCGGCGTGTTCACGCGCATGAGCATTGCCGAGAACCTGCTCATGGGCGCCTACACGCGCGACGACAAGGACGGCATCGCCACCGACCTGGAACGCATGTACACCCTGTTCCCGCGTCTCAAGGAACGCCATACCCAACTGGCCGGCACGCT
Source organism: Burkholderiales bacterium (assembly GCA_016185015.1). Classification (GTDB taxonomy): domain Bacteria; phylum Pseudomonadota; class Gammaproteobacteria; order Burkholderiales; family Burkholderiaceae_C; genus Hylemonella. Next base: position 16,081 of record JACPOI010000015.1, on the reverse strand, counting down.
CTCCGGCGGCGAGCAGCAGATGCTGGCCATGGGCCGCGCGCTGATGAGCCGCCCCCAGCTGCTGCTGCTGGACGAGCCCTCCATGGGCCTGAGCCCCATCATGGTGGACAAGATCTTCGAAGTGGTACGTGAAGTCTCCAGCCAGGGCATGACCGTGCTGCTGGTAGAGCAGAACGCCAGCCGCGCGCTGGCCCTGGCCGACCGGGGTTATGTCATGGAGTCCGGGCTCATCACACTGTCCGGCCCCGCGCAGGACTTGCTGCACGACCCGGCCGTGCGCGCCGCCTACCTGGGCGAATAAGGCGCGCCAGCGCGTAACAGGGCGTACGGGCCGGCGCGCCGGCCGTCCCGGCCCCTACAATCCCAGCAGCTCATCCTGCGGGCGCGTACGCCGCTCACCCGCCCCTCACGGACCTCCCCATGAATTGGCTGTCACCGTTCCTGAATCGTCTGCGTGCCCTGCCCCGCCCGTCCTGGAAAAAACCAGGGCTGGCCCTGCGGCTCATCCCCTTGTTGCTGCTGCTGGTCCTGGCGGGTTTTACCCTGTACCTGGATATCACCATCCGCGAGGCCTTCGAGGGCCGCAAGTTTGCCCTGCCGGCGCGCGTCTATGGCCGCGCGCTGGAGGTGTACCCCGGCCTCAAGCTCACGCCCGCGCGACTGGTGGAGGAACTGCGCGCCCTGGGCTACCGCGAGAACCCCGAACCGCAGGAGGCTGCCAGCTACCGCAACGTCCAGGACGGCGTGGAGTTCACGACCCGCGACTTCGTGTTCTGGGACGGCCCCCAGCCCAGCCAGCGCCTGCGCGCGGTGTTTGCCGAGGGCAAGGTCGCCCAGTTGCAGGAGCGCGGTACCGAGGACAAGGAGATGCCGCTGCTGCGCATCGAGCCGCCCCTGATCGGAGGCATCTACCCCGGGCACAACGAAGACCGCGCGCTGCTGCGGCTGGACCAGGTGCCGCGTGTGCTGATCGACACGCTGATCGCCGTCGAGGACCGCAAGTTCCAGACGCACTGGGGCATCGATCCGCGCGGCATCGCGCGCGCGCTGTACCGCACGCTCAGCGGCCAGCGCATGGAAGGCGGCAGCACGCTGACCCAGCAGCTCGTCAAGAATTTCTTCCTCAGCTCGGAACGCACGCTCACGCGCAAGGGCACGGAAGTGCTCATGTCCCTGCTGCTGGAAATGCACTACAGCAAGGACGAGATCCTCGAGACCTATCTGAACGAGGTCTACCTCGGCCAGGACGCCAGCCGCGCGATCCACGGCGTGGGACTGGCCAGCCACTTCTATTTCGACCGCCCGCTGGAACGGCTGGAACTGCAGGAGATCGCACTGCTGGTGGGCATGATCAAGGGGCCGGGCGTCTACGACCCGCGCAACAAGCCGGAGCAGGCACTGCAGCGGCGCAACGTGGTGCTGCAGGAGATGGTGAAACTCGGCGTCATCACGCAGGCCCAGTTCGTACCGGCGCGCGACAAGCCCCTGGGCGTGATCCGCCGCGCGCCTACGGGCACCTCGCCCTACCCGGCCTTCCTGCAGTACGTGCAGCGGCAACTGCAGCGCGACTACCGCGAGGAAGACCTGCGCAGCGAAGGCCTGCGCATCTTTACCACGCTGGACCCGCGCGTCCAGCGCGAGGCCGAGCAGGCCCTGGCTCAGCGCCTGACCCAGCTGGAGACCACGCGCAAGATTCCGGTCAATTCCCTGGAAGGCTCGGTGGTCGTCAGCAGCACGCAGCAAGGCGAGGTGCTGGCGCTGGTGGGTGGGCGCCAGGCACGCTACGCGGGCTACAACCGCGCCATCGACGCCAAACGACAGGTCGGTTCCCTGGCCAAGCCCCTCGTGTTCCTGACGGCGCTGGAACAGCCCTCGAAATACACGCTGCTCACGCCGCTGGACGACTCGCCACTGGTCTGGCGCCAGCGCGGCGCGCCGGACTGGAAGCCGATGAACTACGACCGCAAGTTCAACGGCCAGGTCCCGCTGGGCACGGCACTCGCACGCTCGCTGAACGTCTCCACGGCGCGCCTGGGCATCGAGCTGGGTGTGGAACGCATCCTGGACAAGCTGCCGCGCTTTGGTGTCGGGCGGCCGTCGCCCTATCCGTCCAGCCTGCTGGGCGCGTTCGAGCTCTCGCCCATCGAGGTGGCGCAGGTCTACCAGACCCTGGCCGACGGCGGCTTTCGCACGCCCCTGCGCGCCATCCGCGAGATCGTCACGGCCGACGGCAGGCCGCTACAGCGCTACCCGCTGAGCGTCGAAGCTGTGGCCAGCCCGGCACCGGTCTATCTGCTGACCACCGCCCTGCAGGGCGTGGTGCGCGATGGCACGGCCCAGGGCCTGAGCAACTGGCTTGCCCCCGAAGTCCGCGTGGCCGGCAAGACCGGCACCACGGATGACCTGCGCGACAACTGGTTCGCTGGCTACACGGGCGACATGGTGGCGGTGGTCTGGGTAGGCCGCGACGACGCCAAGTCCACCGGCCTCACAGGTGCCACGGGTGCCATGACCATCTGGGGCGAGATGATGAAGAACCTCCAGCCCGAGCCCTTGATGCCCGAAGTGCCGGAAGACATCGAATTCGCCTTCATCGACCCGGCCAGCGGCCAGCGTTACAAGGAAGAATGCAAGGGCGCCGTGTCCGTGCCCTTCATCAAAAGCTCGCTGCCGCCTGAGACCGCCTGCCTGAGCGCCCCCATACTCAACAGCCCCTAGCGTCCGGCGCCTGCACGCGCCAGAACACCCAGAACTCCGCACTTCATGCCTCAACTCCGTTTCCTGTCTCTTCTGCGCCTGGCCCTGGCCGGGACCATCGTCGCCTGGCTGACCGGCTGCGCCAGCGTGTCGCCGCCAGGCAGCCAGACGTCGCAACCGACAGGGCCGGGCGGACCGCAGGAACAGACGACCACGGGCAATGCACCTCCCTCCGCTGTCCCGTCCGCGGTAGCCCAGCCGACCGACACCGCCACACCCCTGCCGGCTGCACCGGCCGAGGCTGGCAGCGGGGCAGTAGCACCGCTGCCCCCGGTTTCCGGCAACCGCGCCGTGGTCGCCCTGCTGGAACGCGCACGCCAGGAAGCCGGCAGCGGCCGGCGTGAATCCGCCGGTGCGTCGCTGGAGCGCGCCCTGCGCATCGAACCGCGCAACGCCTGGCTGTGGCATGAGTTGGCACGGCTGCGCCTGACCCAGGGCCAGTATGCGCAGGCCGTCTCCCTGTCGCAGAAGTCGAACAGCCTGGCGGTCCGGGAACGCACGCTGCAAGCCCTGAACTGGCACCTCATTGCCGATGCGCGCATCGCCCAGGGCGACCCGGCCGGTGCGGCGCAGGCACGCAAGCTCGCCGAGGAACTGCAGCAGCCCTGAGACCATGGCTGGCAATCTCCAGTGCGTGCGCCACTGGACCGGCTGCCGCTGTCGGGCTACGATGGCAGTTACTGTGTCTGATCTGAAAGGCTGCATCATGAAACTCAGGTACCTCTCCCTGCTGGCCGTGCTGCTCGCGGGCCATGCCACGGCCCAGGAAGCCGTGTTCCAGACCAAATCGCTGACGCCCGAGGCCGCGCTGACGGCCGCGCGCGCCGCGCTGGAGTCCTGCCGCAAGCAGGGTTACCAGACCGCTGTCGCCATCGTCGACCGCAGCGGCGTGCTGCAGGTGCTGCTGCGCGACCGTTATGCCGGCGCCCACACGCCCGGCGTTGCCACCGACAAGGCCTGGACGGCGGCCAGCTTCAAGAACTCGACACTGGAGTTCGGCAAGGACACCCAGGCTGGCAAACCCATGAGCGGCATCCGCCAGGTGCCACGCGTCATCGCCGCCGGCGGCGGCATGCCGATCGAAGGTGGGGGCAACCTGCTGGGCGCCATCGGCGTCTCGGGTGCCCCGGGTGGCGATGCCGACGAAGCCTGTGCCAAGGCCGGCATCAAGGCCATTGCCGACAGCCTGGAGTTTTGAAGCGCATGCAGATCGACAGCCTCGACCACCTGGTGCTGACGGTGGCCGACCTGGAGGCCACCTGCACCTTCTACCAGCGCGTACTCGGCATGCAGGTGGTGACCTTCGGTGCCGGCCGCAAGGCCCTGGCCTTCGGGGCGCAGAAGATCAATCTGCACCAGGCTGGCCACGAGTTCGAGCCCAAGGCCCAGCGGCCTACGCCGGGCTCGGCCGACCTGTGCTTCCTGACGTCCGTACCGCTGGCCCAGGTGCAGGCGCACTTGGCGGCCTGCGGCGTGACGGTGAGTGAAGGCCCGGTGCGGCGCACCGGCGCGCAAGGCCCCATCCTCTCGGTCTATTTCCGCGACCCGGATCAGAACCTGATCGAGGTCTCGAACCGGCTCTGAGACGCCCCACGGGCGTCAATCCACTTTTGCGCCGGAGGCCTTGACGACCTTCTCGTACTTGGCGAGTTCAGCCTTCATGAAGGCGCCGAATTCCTCGGGTGTGGTCGGCACAGGTTCGGCCATGAGCGCAGCAAAGCGGGTCTGCGTCTCTGGTGCCTGCAGCGCGGCCACGAAGGCCTGGTTCAGGCGGGCCAGCACGTCTTTGGGCGTGCCCGCCGGCGCCACCAGCCCCCACCAGGTATCCACCGCAAAGCCGGGCAGCATCTCGGCCACCGCCGGGACCTGCGGCACGGCGGGTGTGCGTTTCAGCGTGGTCACGGCCAGGGCCTTGAGCTTGCCGGCACGGATATTGGCCGAGGCCGTCGCCAGGTTGTCGAAGTTGAAATCCACCTGCCCGCTGAGCAAGGCCAGCTGCGCCGGGTTGCCTCCGTTGTAGGGTATGTGCACGGCAAAGATGCCCGCCTGCGACTTGAACAGCTCACCGGCCAGATGACCGGCACTGCCGTTGCCACCACTGCCGTAGTTGAGCTTGCCTGGGTTGGCCCGGGCATAGGCGATCAGGTCCTGGAGCGAGTTGATACGCAAACGCAGCGCGGTCTCGGCGTTGATGACCAGCACATTGGGCACGCGCAGCATCTGCGTGATGGGCGCGAAGTCGGTATCGGCCCGGTAGGGCATCCTGCTGTAGAGCCAGGGGTTGACGGCGTGCGTGGCCGTGGCAGCGATGCCGATGGTCAGGCCGTCCGGTGTGGCCTTGGCCACCGCATCGGCACCGATATTGCCGCCGGCACCCGCGCGGTTCTCGATGACGACCGGGCCCAGCGTGTCCCGAACGCGTTCGGCCAGCGCACGCGCCGTGATGTCGATGGGCCCGCCTGCCGCATAGGGCACGATCAGGCGGATGGGCCGGGTCTGCGACAGAACCGGGAGGCTGGCCAGTGCCAGCGCGGCGAAGACGAGGAGAGGGAGGACGCGTCGTTTCATGACTGCATTGTGCAAAATTCGGCGCCCCGGTCATCCCTCAGATTTACAAGACTTTGCAGAAAACGGTCGGCCGACCGCCCGGTCGACCGCGTTGCAGGTCTATGGAAGCTTTTTCTTCCATGCTTCAACCTCCAAGGAGTTCCGCATGAAGACCAAGATGTTGCTCGGTATCCTGGCGCTGGCCGCCGCCGGCGCCCACGCCCAATCCGCCAATATGGGTAGCGCCCCCAACCCCACGGCTACGCCGCGTGTGGACCAGCGCGAGGCCAACCAGGAGCGCCGCATCCAGCAGGGCGTGAACTCGGGCCAGCTGACGCCGCGCGAAGCCACCCGCCTGGAAAACCAGCAGGGCCGCATCGACCGCGCCGAAGACAAGGCCAAGGCCGATGGCAAGGTCACCGCCAAGGAACGTGCCCACCTGGGCAATATGCAGGACCGTGCCAGCCACGACATCGCCCGCGAGAAGCACGACCGCCAGCGCGACATGAACCACGACGGCCGCAAGGACCGCCAGCATGCAGATCGCGGCAACACCGAACGCCAGCAGGGCAAGCGCCACTGACACCGTTCCCGCAAACAAAGGCCCGCCGTTGGAAGACGGCGGGCCTTTTTGTCTTGGATGCGTCGTGGCTACGGCCGGTGCTGACGCGCCTCAACCTCTCTGCGCGAAGTTAGTCTCCACCGCAAATGGATGGCTTGTGGCTGCGGCCGGCGCTACGCGCCGTGCTTGTCCGCTTCGCTGGTGAAGGCGTCGGCGTAGAACTCTTCCTCGGGCAGCCCGGCCTGGGCTACGTAGTCGCGCCGGGCCGAGTCGACCACGATGGGCGCGCCGCAGGCGTAGACCTGGTGGCCCGACAGATCGGGGAAGTCCTGCAGCACGGCCTGGTGCACGAAACCCGTGCGGCCGGCCCAGTGGTCTTCGGGCAGGGCATCGGATACCACGGGCACGTAGCGCAGGTTCGGCATGTCCTTCGTCTTCTGCAGCACCCACTCATGCATGTACAAGTCGGCCGGGCGGCGGCCGCCCCAGTAGAGGGTGGCCGCACGTGTGATGTTCTTGTGCTGCATCTGCTCGATCAGCGCCTTGATCGGTGCAAAGCCCGTGCCCGAGGCCAGCAGCACCAGAGGCTTGTCGCTGTCCTCACGCAGGTAGAAGCTGCCATAAGGGCCTTCGATGCGCAGGATCTCCTTTTCCTTCATGGCACCGAACACATGGTCGGTGAACTTGCCGCCAGGCATGTGGCGGATGTGCAGCTCCATGGTGGCGCCCACCGGCGGCGTGGCCGTGGGCTGGCCCGCGCGGCTGTGCGGCGCATTGGCCATGGAATAGCTGCGCCGCGCGCCGTCACGCAGCAGGAACTCGACGTACTGGCCGGCATGGAACTGGAAGCTGTCATTGGCCGGCAGCTGCAGCACCAGGCGCATGACATCCGGCGAGACCTTCTGCATTTCGTTCACGCGCACCGGCATCTTGCGGATCGGGAAAGCGCCGGCCTCCGTCACCTGGCGCGATTCCAGCACCACATCACTCTGCGGCAGGCCGCAGCAGGTCAGCACATATCCGGCCGCTTCCTCGGCCTCGCTCAGGGCCTTGCTCTGGTGGGGACCGTGCACCACGGTGCCGGAAATCTTCTTGCATTTGCAGGAGCCGCAGGCACCGTCCTTGCAGCCGTAGGGCAGGCCGACGCCGGCGCGGATGCCAGCGGCCAGCATGGCTTCACCGGGCAGAACCTCGAAGCTGCGGCCGCTGGGCTGCACGGTGACCTGGTAGGTCGACATCTTTTCGTTATCCTTGAACAGTTCTTTGACGCAAAGACAGGAATTTTGCCAGTGTTAACAAGCCCCCACGGCGCGCTGCCCATGCGCTTCAGACGCCAGCGTGTGCTCATCGTCGGCTGCGGCGACGTGGGCCTGCGCGCCGCTGCCGCCCTGCCAGCCCGCGTTCGGCTGCTGGCCCTCACCTCGACACCGACGCGACGCGCTGAACTGCGCGCACGCGGCATCACGCCGCTGTCAGGCAATCTGGACGAAGCGGCCACGCTGCGCCGCCTGGCCGGCCTGGCCACGCGGGTTCTGCATCTGGCGCCGCCGCCGGGTGAGGGCTCGGACGATCCGCGCACCCGCGACCTGCTGAATGCCCTGCGACGTCGCACGCCGCCGGCCGCCCTCGTCTACGGCTCCACCAGCGGCGTCTACGGCGACTGCGCCGGCGAGTGGGTCACGGAAACCCGTCCCTTGCGCGCTGGCACGCCACGCGCCCAGCGGCGCGTGGCAGCCGAGAGACTGGTGCGCTTCCACGGCCACAGCGGTTTGCGCACCAGCATCCTGCGCATCCCGGGCATCTACGCGCCCGATCGCGAAGGCGGCACGCCGCGCGAACGGCTGCAACGCGGCACGCCGGTACTGTGCGCCGAGGACGATGTCTATACCAACCACATCCACGCCAACGACCTGGCCCGCGCCTGCGTGGCCGCCCTGTGGCGCGGCGCGGCACAACGGGTCTATCACGCGAGCGACGACACGCAACTGAAGATGGGCGACTACTTCGACCTGGCCGCCAGGTTGTATGGCCTGCCCCTGCCACGCCGCATCTCGCGTCAGGAGGCGCGGGAGCAGTTGCCCCCGCTGCTGCTGAGCTTCATGAGCGAGTCGCGGCGCCTGGACAACACGCGCCTGAAGCGCGAGTTGCGGGTCGCGCTGCGCTACCCGGACGTGACGAGCGGATTGCGCCAGAAGCCCTAGGCAATCTGCTGGAACAGCCAGTCGCGAAACAGCGCGATCTTGGGCAGGCTCTCCTCGCTGGCGCGAAAGTAGACGAAATGCGTCTCCTGTTCAATGGCCTTGAACTCGCGCCTGCCGAGTTCGACCAGTTCGCCCCGTTTCAGCGCCCGCTCGGCCAGACGGGTGCTTTCCAGCGCGACGCCCAGCTGGTCCACCGCTGCCGAAATGACCAGCGCCGCGCGGTCGAAAGAGGACCGGGGAGCATCTGGCATCTGCAGGCGGTTCAGGCTGAACCAGTCGACCCAGGTCGCCTTGCTCAGGGGGGAATCGATCAGAGGCAGCTGCGTGATCCGCTTGCCCGGTGCCACCCCCTTTTTCAGCAGCGCCGGCGCGCACAGCGGCACGATGCGCTCCTTGCCCAGCGGCAGCACGCTGACCTCCGCCCGCCTGGGCGGCTCCCCGTAGGAAATCGCGATGTCCAGCTCCTTCATGCGCGACAGGTCGATGGGGTCGGAGCTGGACGTCATGCGGATGGTGGTGTCCGGGTGCGATTTCATGAACAGGGGCAGGCGGGGGCCCAGCCAGTTCACCGCAAAACTGGGCGAGCAGTGCAGGGCCAGCACCTGGGCCTTGGGCGCAAGGCGCACCTCCTTGCAGGCCACCTCGATGGCATCGAAGACGCGCGACAGGGTTTCCATCAGGCGCCGGCCCTCCGGCGTCAGCTCGACCCGGCGGTTACGCCGCAGGAACAGCTGCCGGCCGAAATGCTCCTCCAGCTCCCGGATCTGGTGGCTGATGGCCGACTGGGTCAGGTGCAATTCCTCCGCCGCCTGGGTGAAGCTCTCCCACCGGGCTGCGGCTTCGAAGGCTCGCAGCAACACGAAATTCGGCATTTTTCTCATTTATGCAATATCCATATAAATGAATTGTGTTCATGTTTCCATGAACAGGCATCACTTGTCAAACCCGGGGGGCATGCCGGAACATGCGGGCACCAAAACACTTGGAGACCCTCGTCATGGACATGAAAGTCAAACCTGCCAGCCCACAGCGCAAGCAGGAGCGCGTCTCGATCTACCAGCCCGAGCAGGAGGGTCTGATCTATCCCGAGATCCCCGTCTTCGACAACTTCGCCGATGAGCGCCAGCACCGCAAGGAGCGCCTGGTCGCGGCTTGCCGCGCTTTTGCACTGCAGAAGTTCGACTACGGCTCGGCCGGGCATCTGACCATCCGCGACCCGGAACATCCGGAGCTCTACTGGACCAACCCCATGTGCGTGCACTTCTCACAGGTCAAGGTGTCCAACCTCGTGCTGGCGGATCATTCCGGCCGCGTGCTGGAGGGGCGGCATGCCATCAACCGCGCAGGCTTTGTGCTGCACGCGGCGGTTCATGAAATGCACCCCGACATCCTGGCCATGTGCCATGCGCACACGGTCTACGGCACGGCCTTCGCCTCGCTGGGCAAGCGGCTCGACCCCATCACCCAGGACACCGCTGCCTTCTTCGAGGACCACGACGTGGTCAACGAGGAAGCCGGCCAGGTGGTGGTGGAGGTGAAGGCCGGCCACCGGGTGGCCAGCGCGCTGGGCAAAGGCAAGGCCATCATCCACCAGAACCACGGCCTGTTCACCGTCAGCCGTCACAGCATCGAAGCCGCCGCATTCTGGTTCATCGCCCTGGAGCGTTGCTGCAAGCAGCAACTGGTGGTCGAAGCCAGTGGCGCCAAGCCCATCCATCTCTCGCCCGAGACGGCACGCTACAGCCGCGAGCACGTGGGCAGCGAGTACCTGGGCTGGCTGCACTTCCAGACCATCTGGGGCCAACTGGTCGAACAGCAGCCCGATATGTTCGACTGAGAACGTCTCACCGCGCCCTGGGTGTGCCGATTCACGAGCCAATGAGGTGTTCGGAGAGAAGGTGCCCGGGGCCGGAATCGAAGCTGCGCACGCAACTGCGCGTCAACATTGCCCGCCTTGGGCATGCCGGCTCGTGAACGAAACAGCGCTGCCAGTCGATGGGATGGTGCTCGGGGCCGGAATCGAACCCGCGCGCGAAGCGCGCTTCAACAATACCGCCTTGGTCGTGCCGGCTCGCGAGTTCAAACCGGTCAGGTATTCAAGGAAGTGGTGCCCGGGGCCGGAATCGAACCGGCACGCCTTGCGGCGGGGGATTTTGAGTCCCCTGCGTCTACCAATTTCACCACCCGGGCAAGAGGGAGAGAAGGCCGAAATTATGGCACAGTGGCGGTCATGAAGTACCCCACCATCGAAGACGCCATCGGCAAGACACCGCTGGTCGCCCTGCAACGCATCGGCGCCACCGATAACGCCGCGCGCGGCAACGTCATCCTCGGCAAGCTCGAGGGCAACAACCCGGCCGGCTCGGTCCAGGACCGCCCGGCCCTGTCCATGATCAAACGCGCCGAGGAACGCGGCGACATCAAGCCCGGCGACACCCTGATCGAAGCCACCTCGGGCAACACAGGTATCGCCCTGGCCATGGCGGCCGCCATCAAGGGTTACCGCATGGTGCTGATCATGCCGGAGGACCTGTCCATCGAGCGGGCCCAGACCATGAAGGCCTTCGGCGCCGAGCTGATCCTGACCCCGAAATCAGGCGGCATGGAGTACGCCCGCGACCTGGCCGAGCAGATGGAAAAGAGCGGCAAAGGCCGCGTGCTGGACCAGTTCGCCAATGCCGACAACCCGCGCATCCATTACGAAACCACCGGCCCCGAGCTGTGGGAGCAGACCAACGGGCGCATCACGCACTTCGTCAGCGCCATGGGCACCACGGGCACCATCACCGGTGTGTCCCGTTTCCTGAAGGAAAAGAACCCAGCGATCAAGATCATCGGCGCCCAGCCCAGCGAGGGCTCGCGCATTCCCGGCATCCGCAAATGGCCCGAGGAATACCTGCCCAAGATCTACGATCCCAAGTCTGTGGATGAACTGGTCTATGTGAGCCAGAACGACGCCGAGGAGATGTGCCGGCGCCTGGCACGCGAGGAAGGCATCTTTGCCGGCATCTCGGCCGCCGGGGCCTGCTGGGTCGCGCAGCAGATCGCCGCACGCGAGACCAACGCCACCATCGCCTTCATCGTCTGCGACCGCGGCGATCGATACCTGTCCACAGGCGTCTTTCCGGCCTGACGCGCCCGGCCATGAACGAGGCCTATCGCTACTGCCCGGTCTGTTCCACACCGCTGGCACCCGTCACCCTGCTGGAAGACGGGGGGCCGAAGGAGCGCCTGCGCTGCCCGGCCTGCACCTGGACGCACTGGAACAACCCCACGCCGGTACTCGCCGGCGTGGTCGAGTACCAGGGCCAGATCCTGCTGGCACGTAACGCCGCCTGGGAAGGCAAGATGTACGCGCTGATCACTGGTTTCATGGAGGCCGGCGAGACGCCACAGGACGGTATCGCCCGCGAGATCCTGGAGGAAACAAACCTTCAGGCCCGCGAAATCCACCTGATCGGCGTCTACGACTTCCAGCGCATGAACCAGGTGATCATTGCCTACCACGCACGCTGCGAAGGTGAGGTGAAGCTCTCGCTCGAGCTGGTGGACTACCGGCTCTTCACGCCCGACAAGGTCAAATGCTGGCCCGCCGGCACCGGCTACGCCCTGGCCGACTGGCTGCGCTCACGCGGCCATGAGCCCCAGTTCATCGAGTGGGCCCGCCCCTCGCCAGACCCCTCAGCGCCCCCTGAATCCAGGATTGCTTAAAATCGCTGTATTAGCCAATCTGGACTTGTGATGAACGCTGACCGAGAACTCGACACCCGCGGCCTGAACTGCCCCCTGCCCATCCTCAAGGCCAAGAAAGCCCTGTCGGAAATGAACAGCGGCCAGACTCTCAAGGTCGTGGCCACCGACGCAGGCTCGGTCCGTGATTTCGTGGCTTTTGCCAAGCAGACCGGCAACGAACTGCTGGAACAGACCACCGAGGGCAAGGATTACATCCACGTCCTCAAGCGCCGTTAAGGTCCCCGCCGGCCCTGCAGCGGGCGACCGCGCTCAGACCTTGAGCGACTTCAGATACGCGCGGAAACTCGCCCCCACCTCGGGGTGCGCCAGGGCCAGTTCCACCGTAGCCTCCAGAAAACCTTCCTTGCTGCCGCAGTCGTAGCGCTTGCCCGCATAGGTGTAGGCGTGCACGGCTTCATGCTTGAGCAGACCGGCAATGCCGTCGGTCAGCTGGATCTCGCCACCGGCGCCGCGCGGTTGCTGGCGGATCTGGTCAAACACCGCCGGGGTGAGGATGTAACGACCGGCCACGGCCAGGCGGGAAGGGGCTTTGTCAGGCGCCGGTTTCTCCACCATGTGGCTGATCTTGAGCAGGCGCTCGCCATCGGCCGTGCCAGCCACGATGCCGTAGCGGCGCACCTGATCCAGCGGCACTTCCTGCACGGCGATCACGGAATTGCCTGTTTTGTGGAACACATCGGCCATCTGCGCCAGCACCGGCTGGCCACCCGGCGGACCCATCATCAGGTCGTCAGCCAGCAGCACGGCAAAGGGCGCCCCTTCGGTCAGGTGCTCGGCACACAGCACGGCATGGCCCAGGCCCAGGGCGCGCGGCTGGCGCACGTAGGAGCACAGCATGTCGTCCGGCTGCACCGAACGCACCAAGTCCAGCAGCGCCTGCTTGCCGGCCTGCTCCAGCTCGCTTTCCAGCTCGTAGGCGGTATCGAAATGGTCCTCAATGGCGCGTTTGTTGCGCCCGGTCACGAAGACCATGTGGCGGATGCCGGCCGCATAGGCCTCTTCCACCGCGTACTGGATCAGCGGCTTGTCAACGACGGGCAACATCTCCTTGGGCGCTGCCTTGGTGGCGGGCAGGAAACGCGTGCCCAGACCGGCGACAGGGAAAACGGCGGTTTTGATTTTTTGCGTCATGCCCCGATTCTCCCTGCGAAATATGTCAGTTCAAACGGGCCAGCTGGTCCCGGATCTTGGCCAGCGTGGCTGTGAAATCAGCCATGCGCTTGTTCTCCTGCTCGATCACCGCCGGCGGCGCCTTGGCCACAAACGCCTCGTTGGAGAGCTTGCCCTTGGCCTTGGCGATCTCGCCTTCCAGGCGCGTGGCTTCCTTGCCCAGGCGCAGCTTCTCCGCGGCCACATCCACTTCCATGTGCAGGCACAAGCGGGCTTCGCCGACCACGGCCACGGGTGCGGCCTGGGCGGCTGCCGCCCACTCGGCCTCGGACTTGAAGACCTTGACTTCGCTGAGCTTGGCCAGGGCCTGCAGCACCGGTGCCCACTGCTCCAGGAAAGCCGTCTCGCTGGCGCTGGTGGCCACGGCGTACAGCGGCAGGCGGGTGGACGGCGAGACATTCATCTCGCCACGCAGGTTGCGGCAGGCGTCGACGAACTGGCGCAGGCGGGCGACTTCGGCCATTGCTGCGGCGTCGATGCGCTCGGGCTGGCTCACGGGGTAGGCGGCCACGCTCACCGACTCACCAGCCCGGCCGGCCACGGGCGCCACCTTCTGCCACAGCTCCTCGGTGATGAAGGGGATCAGCGGGTGCGCCAGGCGCTGGATGGTCTCCAGCGTGCGGATCAGGGTGCGGCGCGTGGCGCGCTGCTGTGCCGCGTCGCCGGTGTTGATCTGCACCTTGGCGATTTCCAGGTACCAGTCGCAGAACTCGTTCCAGACGAAGTCGTAGATGGTGTTGGCGACGTTGTCCAGCCGGTAGTCGGCAAAACCCTGGGCCACCTCGGCCTCGACCTGCTGCAGCAGCGAGACGATCCAGCGGTCAGCGGCGCTGAAGCTCAGGTAGCCGTGGAAGGGACCGCCAGGCACACAGTGCTCCTTCGTGTGCTCTTCCAGGCCGCAGTCATGGCCCTCGCAGTTCATCAGCACGAAACGCGTGGCGTTCCAGAGCTTGTTGCAGAAATTGCGGTAGCCCTCGCAGCGTTTGCTGTCGAAGTTGATGTTGCGGCCCAGCGAGGCCAGGGAGGCGAAGGTGAAACGCAGCGCATCGGCACCGAAGGCGGGGATGCCGCTGGGGAATTCCTTCTCGGTGTTCTTGCGCACCTGGGGCGCGGTCTCGGGCTTGCGCAGGCCGACCACGCGCTTGTCCAGCAGGGGGGCGAGCGCGATGCCGTCGATCAGGTCCACCGGGTCCAGCACATTGCCCTCGGACTTGCTCATCTTCTGACCCTGGGCATCGCGCACCAGGCCGTGGATGTAGACATGTTTGAAGGGCACCTTGCCCGTGAAGTGGGTCGTCATCATGATCATGCGGGCGACCCAGAAGAAGATGATGTCGTAGCCCGTGACCAGCACGCTCGACGGCAGGTAGAGGTCGAAATCCTCGGTCTGCTCGGGCCAGCCCATGGTGCTGAAGGGCACCAGCGCGGACGAATACCAGGTGTCTAGCACATCCTCGTCACGCGTGAGCTTCTTGCCCGCGCCGGCTTTGGCCTGCGCTTCAGCCTCATTGCGTGCCACGATCACGTTGCCAGCCTCGTCGTACCAGGCCGGGATCTGGTGGCCCCACCAGAGCTGGCGCGAGATGCACCAGTCCTGGATGTTGTTCATCCATTGGTTGTAGGTGTTGACCCAGTTCTCGGGCACGAACTTCACCGCGCCGCTGTCCACGGCATCGATGGCCTTCTGCGCGATGCTCTTGCCCGTCGGGTCCTGGTCGCTGACCTTGCTCATGGCCACGAACCACTGGTCCGTCAGCATGGGCTCGACGATCTGGCCCGTGCGCGTGCAGATGGGCACCATGAGCTTGTGCTTCTTGGTCTCCACCAGCGCGCCCATGGCTTCCAGGTCTTTCACGATGGCCTTGCGCGCCACGAAACGGTCCAGGCCGCGGTATTTCTCGGGCGCGTTGTCGTTGACGGTGGCCTGCAGCGTCAGCACGCAGATCAGCTCCAGCTTGTGGCGCTGGCCCACCTGATAGTCGTTGGGGTCATGGGCCGGCGTGACCTTGACCACACCGGTGCCGAATTCCTTGTCCACATAGGCGTCGGCAATCACCGGGATCTGGCGGCCCACCAGGGGCAGGGTCACCATCTTGCCGATCAGGTGCTTGTAACGCTCGTCCTCGGGATGCACCATCACGGCTACGTCGCCCAGCATGGTCTCGGGGCGGGTGGTGGCCACGGTCAGGCTGCCCGAACCATCGGCCAGCGGGTAGGCGATGTGCCAGAGCGAGCCGTCTTTCTCTTCGCTCTCCACCTCCAGGTCCGACACGGCCGACTGCAGCACCGGGTCCCAGTTCACGAGACGCTTGCCGCGGTAGATGAGGCCTTGCTCGTACAGGCGCACAAAGGTCTCGGTCACCACCTTGGACAGCTTGTCGTCCATGGTGAAGTACTCGCGGCTCCAGTCCACGCTGTCGCCCATGCGGCGCATCTGGGTGGTGATGGTGTTGCCGCTCTGCTCCTTCCACTCCCAGACGCGGGCGACGAAGTTCTTGCGGCCCAGGTCGTGGCGGCTGATCTTCTGTTCCTGCAGCTGGCGCTCCACCACGATCTGGGTGGCGATGCCCGCGTGGTCCGTGCCCGGCACCCAGACCGTGTTGGCCCCCGCCATGCGGTGGTAGCGCGTGAGCGAATCCATGATGGTCTGGTTGAAGGCGTGGCCCATGTGCAGCGTGCCCGTCACATTGGGCGGCGGCAGCTGGATGGCGAAGGACGGCGCGCCGGCCTGGGCCTTGCCCGTGCCGCGGAAACCGGCCTGGCCGTAACCGCGCTTTTCCCATTCGGGGCCCCAGTGCGCCTCCAGGGCGGCGGGTTCGAAGGACTTGGACAGGCTGTTGAGGCCCGGTTGCTGGACGGTGTCGGTCATGGTGCAGACAGGAAATGAAGAACGGCGCCCGCGAGGGCGCCGTTCCATGGGGTGTTTGGGAACTACCCCGATTTTACCGGGGCAGTTCCCTGGCCGCCTGGATGTGTCAACCCAAATTAGAAATGTCCCCTGATGTCCAAATTAGAGATGTCCCCTGTGCAAGATCACGATGGACATGAGGATGCAGCTGCGGGCACAGGCTGCGAAGGGCGTAGCCCGTAG
>JACPOI010000034.1 GCA_016185015.1 Burkholderiales bacterium | reverse complement strand
ATCGAAATCAACCGATGCAACTGTCCACGGCGGTGCAATCCCAAGGGCAGCTTCAAACAGCTTGGCAGTCATCAATTCGGTCGTCCAGGTTGATCAAAATGGCGTCAGCTTACCCACTCAGATTTCAAGAGAGGCCAATTTATCCACTGCATATGCGTAACCCTATTGCGCGCGAAAGTACATGCAGACTTGATTTGCAACGAACCTTGCCGAGAAGTGAAATGCATTGCCGTCCCTGAAAATCTGGTCGCTCGTGTTGGCCACTTGGTGTGTGCGTCGGGTGCTGTGCCCCGCCCCAACGTGGGGAAACTATAGCCCACTGCGGAGCAGCTCATGAACGGCGTAATGCGGGGGAGGTCTGAGGCGGCTCGTGTGGCATATCCACGTTGACTGATTTTTAATGGAAACATGCCGTAGCCATCGCAGATATTGCGTATACAGCTATTAATTTGGTAGCGTCGTGATGCGCCATCGGGCGAGATAAAGGGCATCAAGTCTCAAGGCGCTGCCTTCGCAAGAAGCACCCGAATGCCTCACAGCAGCGCCGCAATAGCCCCGGCCAATCATCGCTTACCCTAACTCGCTCAGCACAGCCCCCAAAGCGCGGATATGCTGGCGCCCTCGCTTTTTGAAAAGGTGTCTATGCCCAGGTTTCACCCAACCGTATCCCTGGCTGCACTGAGTGCATGGCTGCTATCCGCGGCCAGTGTGTGCTTGGCGGCCGTCGTGTCCACCGCACCGGTGGCGCCAATTCAGGACGCGACTGAGACGCTGCACGGCGTCACGCTCAAGGACCCGTACCGTTACATGGAGAACGTGCGCGATCCGAAGGTGCAGGACTGGCTCAAGGGCCAAGGCGCCTATGCCCGTGGCGTGCTGGACCGCATTGCCGGGCGCGACGCGCTGGAACAGCGCATCACCGAGCTGACCGCGGCCAGCGGCGATGCCATCAAGGACATCACCCGCTTGCCGGGCGACCGCATCTACTACCTCAAGCGCGCCAAGGGCGAGCGCCAGTTCAAGCTGGCCATGCGCGTGGGGCCGCGTGGAGCCCGGCCTTTCTGCGGTTGATTGCGCCACTGGTCAAGCAGCACCTGGGCGAGCAGGCGGCGTTTGAGGCCGACAACCTGGCGCAGCTTTTCACCCGCGTCAAGCGCGGCTTCATCCGAGTCGATGCCGACGAACTGACCTATCCGGCGCATGTGATCCTGCGCTTCGAGATCGAGCGTGCGCTGATCAACGACGAGATCGAGGTGGATGACATTCCCGCGCTGTGGGCCGAGAAGATGCGCGACTACCTGGGCGTGGATGTGGCCGGCAATTTCGAGAACGGCTGCATGCAGGACATCCACTGGCCCTCCGGTATGTTTGGCTACTTCCCCAGCTACACGCTGGGCGCGATGTATGCCGCGCAGTATTTCGCCACCATCCGCCAGCAGCACCCCGATCTGGATGCGCGCATTGCTGGTGGCGATCTGTCACCGGCGATGAACTGGCTGGACTCCAATATCTGGAGCCAGGCCAGCCGCTGGAGCACCGACGAACTGGTGACCCGCGCCACCGGCGAGCCGCTCAATGCCAGCCACTTCCGCAAGCACCTGGAGGCGCGTTACCTGGGCGCTTGATGCAGGCCTGCGCCGGGTGCGGCCTTATTTCAGGCTGGAGCAGTCGGCGCCGCCGGTCAGGCGCACCTTGAGCGGTGTCGTGGCGCCCTCCTGGTACTTGCTCCACACGTTCTCGGGCACGTTGCAGGTCCAGGTCTTGCCGCCGGAGCCCAGCGTCAGCACATAGCTTTCATGCCGCGTTCCCTCGCGTTCGGACCCCAGTGACCCCACGCCGCCACCCGGAAAGTTGGCGTTCAGGTTGCTCACCGTGGGCCAGACCGGGTTCATGGCGTTTTGTGTGTCGGCCTTCACGGATCGCACCGTGCGCCAGCGGTTGACCGTGTAGCTGCAACGGTCGTCGTACACCGGCACGTCGCGGTAGCGCGTCGTGCACTCCTGCCGCTTCACAAAGGTGCCGTCACCCTTGTCAACGCGCTCGGTGTGGCAGTCCTGCCCATCGGGAACCTGCTTGGTGGAGCGTTGCTCGCGGCTGCAGGAGACACCATACGCATCCCCGGGAACGCTGTCGCGCCAAGCCGAATCCGCCACCCGCCCCATCTGCTCGATCTGGATCTCGCGCGCCCAGGTGCGCTGCGCCACCGTGGCCGTGGTCTCTTTGGTGCTGGTGAAGAGAAAGACGATGCCGATTACCACCAGGGCCAGCGCGGCGAATACCCAGCGTAGCCAGCCCATGCTGCGTTTGGGCGCGGTGGTGGGCATGGTCGATGGCAGAGGTTCGGGCGTCGCCTTGTCCGCCACCAGCGCCACCGGCTTGGTGCCATCCTGCCCAGCACCGCAATTCGTGCAGTGCGCGGCCGCCTGCGAATTGGGCGAGCTGCAATAGGCACAGCTCCAGTCCGCACCGACAAACTTGTGGTTCTTGGCCTCGACCTCTTCACCTTCCTTTGGGAAATAGCGCTCGGTCGGGTCCTGCGCCGCGCCGCAGGTGGGGCAGTGCCGGTGGCTGTCGCCCAACAGGCCCTTGGTGTTGCACTGGGTACAGTCCCAGAGCATTTCGTAGTAAATCTCTTCTTCGGCCATCGTGTGTCCCGCTGCGCGAGTTCAATGCCCCGAGACGGCAGCAACAACGGCGAAGACACCCAGCGTGAGATTCAGGGCTACCAGTTGGCGAATGGAGTTCAGCACCTGCGCGGCCGCCGGCCAGGCGGATGCCGCACAGTGCGCACGCAGCTTGGGCAGCAGGCCGAGATGGATGTAGGCGTACACCACCGCCATGGTCACACCGATGGCAAACATGGCGTGCCAGCCGGTGGGTGCTGCCTGAGAGCCGACGGACATCAGCATGCTGAGTCCCGTGGCCAGGACCACGGGAGCCGCCAAGGCCATGTACCGAAGAAAGCGGGTCAGCGTTGCGAGCCACAGCGGCAGGCGCTGTGGTGGTGCGAGCACGTCGGCCGCAGACGGGCGCAGGCAGAAGTACGCGAAGAACATGCCACCAACCCAGGCCATTGCGGCAAGTAAATGCAAGAGCAGAAGCGTGTGTCGGAGCATGGCTGCGGCTTCTCGCGCTGGGCGATCAGTACTGGTATACGCCGCGTCCGGTCTTGCGACCCAGACGACCGGCGGCGACCATCTCGCGCAGCAGTGGGCAGGGGCGGTATTTGCTGTCGCCGAACTCGGTCAGGTAGACCTCCATCACGGCCAGGCAGACGTCCAGACCCACCATGTCGGCCAGGGCCAAGGGGCCAATGGGCTGGTTGCAGCCCAGCTTCATGCCGGCGTCGATGTCTTCCGGTGTGGCCAGGCCTTCGTACAGCACGAAGAAGGCCTCGTTGATCATCGGCACCAGGATGCGGTTGACAACGAAGCCGGGGGCGTTCTTCACGGTGACAGGCGCCTTGCCCAGGGCCTTGGCCATGGACTGCACGGCCGCGTGGGTGGCATCGCTGGTCTGCAGGCCGCGGATGATTTCCACCAGGGCCATCATCGGCACGGGGTTGAAGAAGTGCATGCCGATGAACTTCTCGGCACGGCCGGTCACGGCGGCCAGCTTGGTGATGGAGATGCTGGAGGTGTTGGAGGCAATGATGACCTCGGGCGCCACCAGGGCGTCGATCTGCTTGAGGATCTTGACCTTGAGGTCGTAGTTCTCGGTGGCGGCCTCGATCACCAGTTGGGCGCCCTTGAGGTCGTCGTAGCTGGTGCTGCCCTTGATGCGCCCAAGCGCGGCGTCCTTGTCGGCGGCGGTGATCTTGTCCTTTTTCAACAGACGGTCCAGGCTGCCGGAGACGGTGTTGATGCCCTTGGCCACGGCGGCGTCGGAAATGTCCACCATGACGACGTTGATGCCCGAAGTGGCGCATGCCTGGGCGATGCCGTTGCCCATGGTGCCTGCGCCGATGATGCCGACTGTGGTGATGCTCATGATGTCTAAAACTCCGTTCAATGAAAGAAAAAACTGTCGCTGCCGGTATCGTACCGCCGCCGTCGGTCAGGGCACTTACGTAGGTGACAGCGTGATCGTGAAGCAGGTGTGGCCCTGCGTCGAGGTGACGGCTATTTGCCCGCCATGCGCCTGCACGATGGCCTGGGTGATGGCCAGGCCCAGGCCGGTGCCTTCGCCGCTGGCGCTTTCGCGTGCGGGGTCGGCCCGGTAGAAACGTTCAAACAGGTGGGGCAGGTGTTCCGGTGCGATGGTGGGGCCGGGGTTGTCGACGCGCACCTCGATCTGGTGGCCGGCGTGCAGCAGGTCGACCTGCACGCAGCCACCCGCTGGGGTGTAGCGCAGCGCGTTGGACAGCAGGTTGCTTAAAGCGCGGCGCAGCATCCGCCGGTCGCCCTGCACCTGCGCCTGGCCGTGCAGTTCCAGACGCACACCGCGGTCCTCGACCAGGGCCTCGTAGAACTCGAACAGCGCCCGCGTTTCCGCAGCCAGGTCCACCGACTCGTGTTGGGCGAGCCGTTGTGACGGATTGGCCTGGGCGTTGTCGGCCTGGGCCAGGAACAGCATGTCGGCGATCATGCGCGCCAGGCGCTCCAGCTCCTCGGCGTTGGATTCCAGAATGGCGCGGTAATCGGCCACATCCCGTGGGCGCGACAGCGACACCTGGGTCTGTGTCATCAGGTTGCTGACCGGTGTGCGCAGTTCATGCGCGATGTCGGAGGAAAAGTGGGACAGGCGCTGAAAGGCTTCCTCCAGCCGCGCCAGCATGGCGTTGAGCGTGGCCGCCAGATCGGCCAGCTCGGGTGGCACAGCCTCGGTGTCCAGGCGCTGGTCGAGCTTGTGCGCGGTGACGGCTTCGGCGCGCGCGCGCATGGTCTTCAGCGGCGCCAGGCCGCGGCTGGCGGCAAACCAGCCCAGCAGGCCGGTGGTCAGTGCGGCGCCGGCCACGAACAGCCACAGCGTGCGCATCCGCGCGTCCATGAAGACCTGGTGGTGCGCAATGTCCACCGCCACGGCCACGCGCAGCGCGGTGGCACCGGGGATGGCCGTCGCCATGTCGGCGACCAGGCCCCGGTAGTTGCGCCCCTGCGCGGACCATTCCAGTAGTTGTGCGCCGTCGCGTGGTGCCCCGATGGGCGTCTGCGTGCCGGCAAACTCGCCCCCCCGGCTGGCCAGCAGCACGCGTCCGTCGGGGCCGGTGATCTGCACGATGAGATCGTGGTGGCCGGTGGCGGCATCGCTGAGCAGGTGCGGCAGGTGTGCCAGATCGGCCGTGCCATCGACGCGCGCGAGCGCGTGGTGCACCCCCATCAGCTTGGCCTGCAGGGCCTCGCGGTCCAGGTCCTCGAAGTGGCGGTCGATCAGGCCACTGATCAGCGTGCCCAGCGCCAGCAGCGCCACACAGGAGCCAGCGGCAAACAGCAGGGTGAGCCGCGCGGTCAGCGACAGCCGCGCGCGAGTGGCAGGAACGACGGGGACGGAATCGGTCGGCGGGAGCATGGCCGCATTGTGCCCATAACGCCGTTACACATTGGGCCGTGGCTTTACCTGCGCTTCACCGCCGCGCAACCAAATGCGCATGGTGGCGCGCCAAGATGGCGCCATGGCTGCTTCAATCACAACCCTTACCCATTCCCTGCCCCTTCTGGGGCGTGGCTGGCGCCCGGTGGCGCTGGCCTGGCTGCTGGCCACGGCCGGCATGCCCAACCCGAGCTACGCGCAGGCACCGGTGCAGATACCAGCGCCCGCCCAGGCGGCGCCGAGCGCCTTGCCCGACATGACCGCCATTGCCGCACGCTTTGCCCCCAGCGTGGTCAACATCAGCGTGCGTGGTGTGCGCAAGGTCTCCACCACCGGCGCCAAAGCCAGCGGGGATGGCGAGACGCCATCGGACTCGCAGGAAGACCTGGCGCTACGCGAGTTCCTGCGCCAGTTCCAGCAGCGCTACGGCGGCCTACCGCCGCAACTGAGCCTGCCGGTGCGCGGCGAGGGCTCCGGCTTCATCGTGCGCAGCGATGGGGTCATCCTGACCAATGCCCATGTGGTCAGCGACGCCGAGGAGGTGGTCGTCAAGCTCATGGATCGGCGCGAGTTCACGTCCAAGGTGCTGGGTACTGACAAGCCCACCGACATTGCCGTGCTGAAGATCGAGGCCCAGGGCCTGCCGGCCGTGCCCACGGCAGCACCGCAGCAGTCACGTGTCGGCGAGTGGGTGCTGGCCATCGGTTCGCCGTTTGGTTTTGAAAGCACGGTGACGGCGCGGTGAACTTCATCCAGACCGACGCATCGGTCAATCCCGGCAACTCCGGCGGCCCGCTGATCAACCTGCGCGGCGAGGTGGTTGGCATCAATTCGCAAATCGAATGGCACTTACTTTGGCTCCCAGTCGTGACCATGTATCTTGATTTTCCGGCGAGCATGGGCGCGCGAGACCGTTAACCACGGGTAGGGTTTGGGTCGTCGCTTTCGCATTCGAGGCTCCATACGTCCGGATCGTT
>JACPOI010000051.1 GCA_016185015.1 Burkholderiales bacterium | reverse complement strand
CGGGGTCGGGCTAAACTCGCTGCGCTCAAACAACGCCCGCCCTGATCCGCCCGCTGCTGCGCTGCTCAGCCCTGCCACACGGCATAGGGAACCCAACTGCCGGGGACCAACAGCCCAAGACAAAACGGCCAAACAAGGACGCGCCATGGCGCGTCCTTGTGGGATTCGGTGTTCGGACTTCACCGCCGTAATGAGGAGGCGAGTAGCGCAGGGAGCGGCGGAAAAAGAAGCGCAGATGTTTGAGCGCAGCGAGTTTCTGCGCTTCCCGCCGGTCCCGAGCAACGCAGCGTGCCCGGAGCGTAGCGGAGGGTCGACGAATCCGGCTCGCCTTTCTTTTGGGTACTTTGCTTTGGCGAAGCAAAGAAAAGTACCTCGCCCGCCGGGGCGAGACCCGGCATGCCACGCCAGCAACAACGCAGGCAGCGCAAAGAAACAAAGGCGTCACTCGTAAACGATCACAGCCTTCCCCTGATCCGCCTGCGCCATCCACCCCGCCAAGGCCGCATCACTGGGATAAAACTTCGCATCCTCCCCCAGCTGCAGTTCAGCCGCAGCACCCAGCCCCGGCCCCTGGCGGCGCAAGGTCAGGCGCACGCCCAGGCCGCGCAGCAACTCGCCCTGTTCGGTGATCTCCTTCTTGGGCGGATGCTCGGAAACCAGACGCTGCACGTCGGGCGCACGGCCGTTGACGGCCACGCGCAGGTACTTGCCGAAGCGGCAGCGCGCGGCTTCCAGGCTCCAGACCTGGTTGATGTTGAGCTGCAGGCCACCGGAAAAACGGTCGGGCATGACCTTGGCCATGACGATGATGAGTTCGTCGTCCTTGAGCAGGTTGCGGTTGGCGTTCATCAGCGCCTCGTCCACGCGGGCGTCGAGCACGGCCGTCTTGTCGTCGAGCTTGAAGAGCGCGAGCTTGCCGCGCTGGCCGTTGATGACGCGGAAGTCGCTGACGATGCCGGCCAGCAGCTGCGGCTCGCGCGTGTCGATCAGGTCGGCCAGCTCGCGCTTGGCGAAACGCCGCACCTCCAGCGCCACTTCATCGAACAGGTGGCCCGACAGGTAGAACCCGACCGCCGTCTTTTCATGCGTCAGCCGTTCCTTCACGCCCCAGGGCAGCGCCTCCACCAGGTCGGGCTCCTGTGTGCTGGCACCGTGGCTATCGTCGCCCAGGTCGAACAGGCCACCCTGGTTGACGTTGGCCGCTGTGGCATTGGCGAAGTCGAAGGCGCGGTCGACCGAGGCCACCAGGGAGGCCCGGTTGAGCTGCAGGGAGTCGAAAGCGCCTGCCTTGATCAGCGCCTCGATGCTGCGCTTGTTCAGGCGCGTGCGGTCCACACGCACGCAGAAGTCGTAGAGGCTGGTGAAGGGGCCGCCTTCTGCACGCGCCTTCACGATGGCCTCGATGGCCTGCTGGCCCGTGCCCTTGACGGCCCCCAGGCCGTAGCGGATGGCCTTGTCGGAAATCGGTTCGAAGCGGTAATGGCCGCGGTTCACGTCCGGCGACTCAAAGCTCATGCCCATCTTGAGGGCATCCTCGAACAGCACCTTGAGCTTGTCGGTGTCATCCATTTCCACGGTCATGTTCGCGCAGAAGAACTCGGCCGTGTAGTGCACCTTGAGCCAGGCCGTGTGATAAGCCAGCAGGGAGTAGGCGGCGGCGTGTGACTTGTTGAAGCCGTAGCCGGCGAACTTCTCCATCAGGTCGAAGACCTCGTCGGCCTTGTCCTGGGGAATGTTGTGCGTCTTGAGCGCGCCGACGCGGAATTTTTCCCGGTGCTCGGCCATCTCCTCGGCCTTCTTCTTGCCCATGGCGCGGCGCAAGAGGTCGGCGCCGCCCAGAGAGTAACCGCCCAGGATCTGCGCGGTCTGCATAACCTGCTCCTGGTAGACCATGATGCCGTAGGTCTCGCTGAGCATTTCGGCCACCGCCGGATGCGGGTACTCGACTTCTTCCCGCCCGTGCTTGCGCGCAACGAAACTCGGGATCAGGTCCATGGGGCCCGGGCGGTACAGGGCGTTCAGGGCAATCAGGTCTTCCAGCCGCGTGGGCTTGGCATCGCGCAGCATGCCCTGCATGCCGCGGCTTTCAAACTGGAACACCGCTTCCGTCTTGCCTTCCTGGAACAGGTGGTAGGTCGGCTTGTCGTTGAGCGGGATGTTCTCGAAGGCGAAGTTCTCCTGGCCCGGGTGGCGCGCCATGATGAACTCGCGCGCGATCTCCAGAATGGTCAGCGTGGCCAGGCCCAGGAAGTCGAACTTCACCAGGCCCACGGCCTCCACGTCGTCCTTGTCGTACTGGCTCACGGCCGCGTCGCTGCCGGGCTGCTGGTAGAGCGGACAGAAGTCGGTCAGCTTGCCCGGGGCGATCAGCACGCCGCCGGCGTGCATGCCGACGTTGCGCGTCAGCCCTTCGAGCTTCTGGGCCAGCGCCAGCAGTGTCTTGACCTCGTCTTCCTTGTCCAATCGCTCGGCCAGGATGGGCTCGGCCTGGATGGCGTCGGCAATCGTGATGTGCTGGCCCGGCTTGTTGGGGATGAGCTTGGAGATGCCATCGCAGAAGGTGTAGCTCATGTCGAGCACGCGCCCCACGTCGCGGATGGCGGCGCGCGCGGCCATGGTGCCGAAGGTGGCGATCTGGCTCACCGCCTCCTTGCCGTACTTGTCCTTCACGTAGTCGATCACGCGGTCGCGATTGGCCTGGCAGAAGTCGATGTCGAAGTCCGGCATCGAGACGCGTTCGGGGTTCAGGAAACGCTCGAACAGCAGCTTGTATTCCAGCGGGTCGAGGTCGGTGATCTTCAGCGCATAGGCCACGAGTGATCCGGCGCCCGAGCCGCGGCCCGGGCCGACCGGGCAGCCGTTGGCCTTGGCCCACTGGATGAAGTCACCCACGATGAGGAAATAACCCGGGAACCCCATCTTCAGAATGGTGTTGATCTCGAACTCCAGGCGTTCCACGTAGCGCGGCCGTTCGGCGTCACGCTTGGCTGCGTCGGGGTACAGATGCGCGAGGCGTTCTTCCAGGCCCTCAAACGACACCTGGCGGAAGTATTCCTCGATACTCAGGCCGCCAGGGATGGGAAAGTTGGGCAGTTGCGGCTTGCCCAGCACCAGCGTCAGATTGCAGCGCTTGGCGATCTCCAGGGTGTTGGCCACCGCGCTGGGCAGGTCCGCGAACAGTGCCTGCATCTGCTGGGCGTTCTTGAAGTACTGCTCGCGCGTGAACTTGCGCACCCGGCGCGGGTTGCCCAGGATCTCTCCTTCGGAAATGCAGACGCGTGCCTCGTGCGCCTCGTAGTCGTCCGGCGTGGCGAACTGCACCGGGTGGGTGGCCACGACCGGCAGCTTCATGCGCGCGGCCAACTGCACGGCAGCTGTCACATGGGCCTCGTCGTCCGGGCGGCCGGCGCGCTGCAGCTCCAGGTAATAACGATGCGGGAACACGGTGGACAGCTGCAGCGCCGCCTCGTGGGCACGCTCGGCGTCACCCTGCACCAGGGCCTGGCCCACGGCGCCACTTTGCGCACCGGAGAGGGCAATCAGACCTTCATGCAACTCCTTGAGCCAGGCCAGCTTGACCACCGCCTGGGCCTTCACCACATTGCCGGTCCAGGCCCGCGCCAGGATTTCGGAGAGGTTGAGGTAACCCTGCTTGTTCTGCACCAGCAGCAGCAGACGTGAGGTGGCCAGCGGGTCCTGGCCCAGGCCCTCGAGCATGATCTCGACGCCGATCAAGGGCTTGACGCCCTTGCCGCGCGCTTCCTTGTAGAACTTGATGGCCCCGAACAGGTTGTTCAGGTCGGTGATGGCCAGCGCCGGCTGGCCGTCCTTGGCTGCGGCCTTGACGATGTCCTCGATACGGACGGTGCCATCGACGACGGAGAACTCGGTGTGCAGGCGCAGGTGGGTGAACATATGAGTTTGATTTTAGTAGGCTGGCGCTTGCCCCTTCTCAAGGTTTCCCCTCTTTGCTGCGGCGTTTCTGCTAGCGTGGCATTGTCGGGATGTGCCCCCGACAGGGCACTCACTTTCTCTTGCTTCGCCAAGAGAAAGTAAGCAAAGAGAAGGCGAGCCGAAGTCAGGGCCCCTGCGGGGTACCTTGCGCTGCTCGCACCGGGCGGGGTCGGGCTAAACTCGCTGCGCTCAAACAACGCCCGCCCTGATCCGCGCGCTGCTGCGCTGCTCAGCCCTGCCACACGGCATAAGGCCGGGGACCAACAGCCAGAGCCCCACAAGGACGCGCCATGGCGCGTCCTTGTTGTTTTTGGTCTCCGGTCCCCCATTGCCGTGAGAGGAGGCGAGTAGCGCAGGCCAGGGCGGAAAAAGAAGTGCAGATGTCTGAGCGAAGCGAGTTTCTGCGCTTCCCGCACTGGCCGAGCAACGCAGCGTGCCCGTAGCGCAGCGGAGGGACGACGAACCCGGCTCGCCTTTCTTTTGGGTACTTTTCTTTGGCGAAGCAAAGAAAAGTACCTCGCCCGCCGGGGCGAGACCCGGCAAAGCCACGCTAGCAAAAACCCACCTTAAAGCCAAATAACTAAAATCAGCCCTGTGAACGACATCCTCAACATCTCCGCCTACAAATTCGTCCCTCTTCCCGACGCCCATGCCCTGCGCGAGAAGCTGCACGAACAAGCGGTGGCGCTCGATCTCAAGGGCACGGTGCTGCTGGCCGAGGAAGGCATCAACTTGTTTCTCGCGGGACCGGGCGAAGCCGTGCGCGCCTTCGTGGCGCAACTGCATGAAGATCCGCGCCTGGCCGACCTCACGCCCAAGGAAAGCTGGTCGGCCCGCCAGCCCTTTCGCAAGATGCTGGTCAAGGTCAAGCGCGAGATCATCCGCATGAACCATCCGACCATCCGGCCTGCCGAGGGCCGCGCGCCCGCGGTGGCAGCGCAGACTGTCAAGCGTTGGCTCGACCAGGGTCACGATGACGAAGGCCGGCCAGTGGTGACACTGGACACGCGCAATGCCTTCGAGATCGACCACGGCAGCTTCGAAGGCGCCATCGACTGGCGCATCCACAAGTTCTCCGATTTCCCGCAGGCGCTGCTGGCACACCGGGACGAGCTGGAAGGCAAGACCGTGGTGAGCTTTTGTACCGGCGGCATCCGCTGCGAAAAAGCGGCCATCCTCATGCAGGAGACCGGGCTGGAGCACGTTTACCAGCTCGAAGGCGGCATCCTCAAGTATTTCGAGGAAACCGGCGGCGAGCACTTCAGAGGCGAATGCTTCGTATTCGACGAGCGCGAGGCTCTGGGTGCCGATCTGCGCGCCCGGCGTGAATAGCGCCGGCCCGGAACTATTGCCGCAAAGCATTCCCTGGATTCGTCCTGGCCTTACGCGCAGCTGAAAGGTCGATTACGATGTCAACACACCTGCCGCGCGGGAGTTCGCCGGCAAGCCACACATGCGCGACCTGCAGCCCGAAACCTCCCCTCCAGCCTGCCAGGCCGTCGGCAGGCGCCGGGCCTTGCAGGCCGCGTCCCTGCTGCCGCTGCTGGGCTCACTCGGTGCCTGCACCCCCCAACGCCCGCTGGTCCTGGCCGGCCGTCCCTGGCCAGGCTACGAACCCATGTACCTGGCCCGGAACCTGGGATACCTGCCTGCGCAGGTTGAGCTGAGGGAGCCCCCCTCGCACGATGCCATGATCGATCTGCTCAAGGCAGGACAGGTCGATGGTGTCATGTTGACGCTGGACCAGATTCTGAGACTGCGCGACCAGGGCACGGACCTGACGATCGTGCTCGTCTTCGACATCTCCAAGGGGGCGGACGTGCTGCTGGCGCGGCCCGGCCTGTCGCGCCTGGCTGCATTGCGTGGCCGTCGCATCGGGCTGGTCGACAATGCTCTGGGCTACCTGATGCTGTCGATGACCCTGGAGAAGGCCGGGCTCAGGCAGCAGGATGTCGAGACCCGCCTGATCGACTATGAGAGCCATGATGCGGCCTGGGCCCGCGGCGATGTGGACGCCCTCCTCACTTATGAACCCATGGCGACCAAGCTCAGGAAACTCGGCGCCCGAGCCCTGCTGAGTACACGCGAACTTCCCGACACAATCTTCGATGTGCTGGCGGTCCGTCCGGCAGCACTGCTCACCCATGGCGAGCCGCTGCGCGCTGCGCTGGCAGCGCACTTTCGAGCCTTGACCTACCTGCGGCAAAACCCGTGGGACTCGGCCTACCGGATCGCCACCCATCTGGAGATTTCGGCTGAAGAACTGATCACCTCGTTGCGCGGCATGGAGTTGCCGGACCTGATCGGCAACCAGCGCTATCTCTCGGCGCAGGATGGTGACCTGCAACGCGTCACGAACAAGCTCTCGGCCATCATGTTGCAGGCCGGCATCATCCGCCAGCCCGTGGACTCCAACAGGCTCTACAGCGGCGCCTACCTTCCGGCCACCCCCACCTCATGATGAAGCGTCGCCTGCAAAGTGCATGCACCGGGCTGCTGCTGGCCCTGGCCGCCACGTCGCTGCGGGCCAACCCTGAAACCATCGTGGTGGGTGTCCTGTCTTTCCGGCCCGAAGCCCTTGCCCTGGCCCAGTGGAAGCCCCTGACCGACTACCTCAACCGCTCGGTCCCCTCGGCGCACTTCGAACTCAAGGTCTACGAGTATGGAGCGATGCAGGAGGCCGTGCGCCAGCAGGCGGTGGACCTGGTGATCACCCAGCCCGGCGAGTATGTGCGCATGGTGCATCAGAACGGCCTCTCCACCCCGCTGGCCTCCCTGATCAATCTGGAGAACAGCCAACCGGTACGCGCCATGGGCGGCGTGATCCTGGCCCGCAGCGAGCGCCAGGACCTGCGCGACCTGAAGGATCTGCAAGACCAGCGCATCGCCATGGTCTCGCGCCTGTCCTTCGGCGGCTACCAGATCCAGGCCACCGAACTGGCACGCCTGTCGATCAGCCCCGGGTCGCTGGTGGAAACCGGCTTGCCGCAGGACCGCGTCATCGAAGCCCTGCTGGCCGACAAGGCCGACGCCGCCTTCGTGCGCACCGGCCTGCTCGAGACCATGGTGCGCGAGGGGCGGCTCAAGCCAGGTGAGCTCAAGGTCCTGGGACAGCAGAACTACCCCGGTTATCCCTACGCCCTGTCCTCCCGGCTTTACCCGGAATGGCCGGTCGTCGCCATGTCGCACCTGCCGGAAGATCTCTCTGTGCGCATCGCCGGCGCCCTGCTTTCGCTGCCGCACGGCGGCGAAGCGGCGCGGCGCATGGGCATCTACGGCTTCACCGTACCGGCCGACTACGAACCGGTGCGCGCCATGATGCGCGAGCTGCGCGCCCCGCCCTTCGACAAGCCGCCGGTCATCTCCTGGCGCGACATCTGGCAGCAGTACGGCCTGCTGATCGCCAGTGCGGTGCTGACCCTGCTGGTCATCGTGGTGATGGCGCTGCGTGAAATGCTGCTGCGCCAGCGCATGGACTCGTTCAGCAATGCCATGGGTGAAGGCATGTTCGTGCTGGATCGCCAGGGCATCGTCACCTACATCAACCGCGCCGCCTGTCGCCTGCTCGGTTACCAGCGCGAGGCCTTGCTGGGCCGGCAACTGCTGCCCCTGATCCTTTCGCCTGCGCCCCAGCCCCTGGGCAGTACCAACCCGCTGCTCGACCCACAGCGCTGGCAGCAGCCCTATGAAGGCGAGAACCTGTTTGTCAGCGCCAGCGGCAAGACCTTCCCGGTCGAAGTCAGCAGCCGGCCGGTGCGGCGCAAGGACCGCTTCGTACGCATCGTCACCGTGTTCTCCGACATCTCCGACCGCAAGGCCCACAGCGAGCACGTCTACCACCTAGCCTACCACGATGCCCTCACCGGCTTGCCCAACCGCCGCCTGCTGTTCGAGCGCCTGCAGGAAACCCTGGGGCGCAACAACGGGAGCAGCCGCGGCGCCCTGCTGTTCTCGGACCTGGACCGTTTCAAGCAGATCAACGACACCCTGGGCCACAAGGTCGGCGACGCGCTGCTGCAGGCCGTGGCCGGACGCATGCTGCGCATCGTCGGCGACCTCGGCCTGGTGGCGCATACCGGCGGCGACGAATTCGCGGTGCTGCTGGAGCAGCTCGATACCGACCCCGAACGCGCCAGTGCCCAGGCACGCAGCCTGGCGGAGAAGCTGCGCAGCAGCATGCGCGAACCCTTTGGCATCGACAGCCAGTACCACCAGATGTCGGTCAGCATCGGCGTGGCGCTGTTTGACGGACCCGAGACCGGCGCCGACGAACTGATCAAGCGCGCCGACATGGCCATGTACGAGGCCAAGGCCAGCGGACGCAATGCCATCCGCTTCTTCGACCACGACATCGCCGTGCAGCTCAGCCAGCGCGTGACCCTGGAGGCCGACCTGAACCAGGCGCTGGCCCTGCAACAGTTCCGCGTTTTCTACCAGCCGCAATTCGACAGCGAGGGCCGCATGGTCGGCGCCGAAGCCCTGGTGCGCTGGTTGCACCCGCAACGCGGCCTGGTGACACCGGGACACTTCATCCCCCTGGCCGAGGAAACCGGCCTGATCCTGCCGCTGGGCCAGTGGGTGCTGGAGCAGGTCTGCCAGCAGATCGAGCGCTGGCGCGGCCAGCCGGTGCTGGGCGAGCTGGTGATCTCCGTCAACCTCTGCGCCCACCAGCTACTGCAGGCCAACTTCGTCGAAAGCGTCACCTCGGTGCTGATGGCCACCGGCGCAGACGCCAGCCGGCTGCAGCTCGAACTGACCGAGAGCGTGCTGGCGCACAACATCGACGACGCCACCAGCAAGATGCGCCGCCTGGTGACGCTGGGGGTGCAGTTCGCGCTGGACGACTTCGGCACCGGCTACTCGTCACTGAGCTACCTCAAACGCCTGCCCATCCAGCAGCTCAAGATCGACGCCTCCTTCGTACGCGACCTGCAGACCGACCCCAACGACGTGGTCATCACCCAGACCATCATCGCCCTAGGCCGCAGCCTGGGGCTGGAGGTGATCGCCGAAGGCGTGGAAACCGAAGCCCAGCGCGACATCCTGCTGCAACAGGGTTGCCGGCTATTCCAGGGGTATTTCTATGCCCGGCCTCAAGCTTTGGCAGATCTGGTCGATCTAGTCCATAAAGTTCACCCGTTTCCCCTGGAGTCTCCCCCATGACCGGTTTTTTCGGGCCCGCCACGGCCCTGATGGCACGCCTGCGCTTCAGCTACAAGTTCGCACTCTCTGGCCTCGTGGCCCTGGCCCTGCTGCTCTACATGGGCATCTCCCAGCTCTCGGCCCTGCAGTCACGTGTGAGCATGATCGCCTCGGAACGCGCTGCTGTCGCCCTGATGGCCGACCTAGTGGAATGGAACAAGGTGCTGATCGAAAGCCGGCGCATCACCATCACGGCCGCACCTGGTGACCCCGCCGTGCGCCAGCGTTTCAAGGACAACGCCAAGGCGGTGGATGCCGTGCTCAAGCGCATCGAAGACGGCGTGAAGGCCTCCGCTCCCTGGTTCGACATGGGCAAGGAACTCAAGGGCCTGCAGGAAGGCTGGGCTGAGTTGCAGAAGAAGGTCGACGCCCTGCCGCTGGACGCTGACTTCGCACAGAAGGCCTTCGGCGCGCACGCGCCGGAGTACGGACGCCTGTACGCCTTCATGCGCGACATGGGCAACCGCTCGCGCATGTCGCTGGACCCGGACCTCGATCTGTTCTACCTGGGCTATCCGCTGGCCAACAACACGCCCAGCACCGCTGGCATCGCCGTGCGCATGGCCGCGTATTCCACGCTCAACGTCTCGCGCGGCGACATCAAGCCCGCGGACAAGGTGTTCTACGAAGTGACCGAGGCGCGACTGAGCGACACCTTCGGCACGGTCGAGACCATGCTCTCCCAGGCCATGAAGGCCAACCCCGACGTGGAAAAGAAGCTCAGCAAGAACTTCGACACCCTCAAGTCCAGCGCCAAGGAGTTCATCGCCTTCACGCGCAAGAACTTCACCACCTCGGACACCATCGGTGTCACCCAGCAACAGGCCGGCCAGGCGGCACAAGCCACCATCGACGCGGCCTGGGCACTGGTGGAGGCCAACCGCAAGGTCATGGACGAACTGCTGGCCGAGCGCTCCAGCAGCGCTGCCACCAAGCGCACCCTGCTGGGCATCGTGCTGGGCCTGGGCATCCTGGTCTCGATCTACCTCTACATGGGCATGTACTACGGCATCACCGGTGCCATGCAGCAGGCCAAGCAGGCCGGCCGCGCCATTGCCGCGGGCGAGCTGGGCACCGTGCCCGAGCCGGCCACACGCGACGAATTCGCCGACCTGATGGACGACCTGCGCCGCGCTGACCGCTCCCTGGTGGGCATCATCAGCAACGTCAAGGGCGCGGCCGAGTCCATTGCCACCGCCTCCTCGGAAATCGCCCAGGGCAATGCCGACCTGAGTTCCCGCACCGAACAGCAGGCCGGCTCCCTGGAGCAGACCGCTTCGGCCATGGGCAGCCTCACGCAGACCGTGCAGCACAGTGCCGACAACGCGCGCCAGGCCTCGCAGCTGGCGGCCACCGCTTCCCAGGTCGCCGCGCGCGGCGGCCAGGCCGTAGGAGAGGTCGTGAGCACCATGGCCGGCATCCAGAACGCATCGAAGAAGATCAACGACATCATCGGCGTGATCGACGGCATTGCCTTCCAGACCAACATCCTGGCCCTCAACGCCGCAGTGGAAGCCGCGCGCGCCGGCGAGCAGGGCCGGGGGTTTGCGGTGGTGGCGGGTGAAGTGCGTTTGCTGGCGCAGCGCAGCGCCGAGGCCGCCAAGGAGATCAAGGCCCTGATCTCCGACAGCGTGAACCAGGTGGACAAAGGCTCGCACCTGGTCGGCGACGCCGGCAACACCATGGGCGAGATCGTGGCCCAGGTCCGGCGCGTGACCGACCTGATCGGCGAGATCAGCGCGGCCACGGTCGAGCAGTCCTCGGGTATCGCACGCGTCAACGACTCGATCACCGGCATCGACCAGATGACGCAGCAGAACTCGGCCCTGGTCGAGGAATCCGCCGCAGCAGCGGCCAGCCTGCGCGATCAGGCCAACCGTCTCAACGAGATGGTCAGCGTGTTCAAGATCACCAGCTGATCACTGGCCACGAAGCCCGGCCCGGTCCGGGTCTCGTCTCTTGCTTCAGGACAGGAAGCGTCGCTCAGGCAGGGGAATGAACTCGGTCTCGCCCGGCACCTGACCCAGGCGCTGGGCCTCCCAGTCGTCGGCCGCCTGCGCGATGCGCTCCTTGCGACTGGAAACGAAATTCCACCACATATGGCGCGGCGCATCCAGCGGCGCACCGCCGATCACCATCAGGCGGGTGGCCTCGCTGGCGATCAACTCCGTGCCCGCCGGGTCCGGCACACCCATCTGCAAGGCCGCCAGCGGCTGGCCATCGATTGCCAGCGAGCCCTGCACCACATAGACAGCCATCTCGGGCGCCAGCGCGGGCAGCTGAAGACGGCCGCCGGCCGACAGCTGCACATCCAGGTACAGCGTGGGCATCAGCGTATGCACCGGCGAACGCAAGCCGAAGGCCTGCCCCACCAGCACGCGCACTGTCGCATCATCAACCCGCCCTTCGGGGATGGCCGCGGCCGGTGTGTGCTCGAAAGACGGCTCGACCTCTTCAAACTCGCGCGGCAGGGCCACCCAGAGCTGCAAGCCATGGTTGGTGTAAGTGCTGCTGCGCAGCGACTCGGGGCGACGCTCGGAATGCACGATACCGCGCCCGGCCGTCATCCAGTTGATGGCGCCGGGCTCGATCAGCTGCGAGGAGCCGATGCTGTCGCGGTGCATCATGGCGCCCTCGAACAGGTAAGTGACCGTGGCCAGGCCGATGTGCGGATGCGGCCGCACGTCGTGCTCGGTCTGCGGCGTTTCCAGCGCGGGCCCGAAGTGGTCGAAGAAGATGAAGGGGCCCACCGAACGCTGCGTCGCAGCGGGCAGCAGGCGCCGCACCAGGAAACCGCCCCCCAGATCCTTCTGGTGGCCCGTGAGGATGTGCAGTGGCGATGTCATGGTTGGGGCCTGTTCACGCTAATTTCTCAATTGCGAATGGGGTGCAAACCGCGCCAATCTAGGCGCACGACGACGCCCAGGCTGGCCGCCTGGGTTAGGAGTGCAACAACGAGTGGCGCGGTTTGCACCCCATTCCCTCCGGGTTGCGACCAAAAAGGCCATGCGCGGCGTTGCGAAGCCTTGCCGGGGGGCGACCCCGGCTGCGTTTCGCGCCTTGCGCATGGCCTTTTTGATTCGCAACGCATCTTGAGAAATTAGCGTGAACAGGCCCCAGCCCCTCCTGGAGCCCGACTCTACGCTCAGCCGCGCAGCTTGGCAGCGATGGCAGCCACGCGCTGGCCGAACAGGCGCGCGGTTTCCAGATCACCGGCTTCCATCTTGTCGGCCGGCGCGTCCGAAGCCGTCTGGCCCATAAGGCCGGCGTTGGCGGCCAGGTAGTTGACGTCGCTGCGCTTGGAGTCCTTGGTGTTGTGGTACGCCATGCCCAGGCCAACCCACAGGCCGCCATGCTGCATGGCCAGCGTGTGCAGATAGCTCAAGGTGGAACCCTTGTCGCCGTTGACGTTGGAACTGTTGGTGAAGCCTGCGAACACCTTGTCCTTCCAGGCCTGGGTGTACCAGGGCTTGCTGGAAGCGTCGGCGAACTTCTTGAACTGCCAGCTCACGCTGCCCATGTAGGTGGGCGAGCCCATGATGATGGCGTCGGCGGCAGCTAGCGTCTCCCACGCAGCTTCGGGCAGGTTGCCCTCGGCGTCGATGGTGAGCAGCTCGGCGCCGGCCCCTTCGGCCACGGATTGGGCCAGGCGCTGGGTATGACCGTAACCCGAATGAAAGACAACAGCAACTTTTGCCATGAGATGACTCCGGTAAAAAAACGACTTGAGAAAATGCAAGGACCCGTGCCGGATCTCGTGTGTCACGAGACCCGGCACGCGGGCTGAGGATCAGCGCTGACGCTTGGCGTCCAGGCTCCAGGCGCCGGCACCGTGCGCGGCCAGCACCAGCAGGCCGCCGACCACCGCGATGTTCTTGTTGAACATCAGCTGCTGCACGAAGGCCTGGTCAGCCGGCACGCCCCAGTAGTTGTGGAAGATGAAGGTCGCAACCAGCGTGAACAGGGCCAGCGCCAGGGCGGCCAGGCGGGTGCCGAAACCGAGGATCAGGGCCAGGCCACCGAGGATTTCCACCGCGACGGCGATGGCTGCGCCCACTTCCGGCAGGGGCAGGCCCTTGGAGGCGATGTAACCGGCGGTACCGGCAAAGCCGCCGATCTTGCTAATGCCAGCCGGCAGGAACAGGGCGGCCAGCAGCAGGCGACCGATGAGGGACAGGGGGTTTTGCAGTGTGTTGAACATGGGAAGCTCCTTGGGTGAAATGAGACAGGGTGAATGAAACAGGGTGAGAAAAAAATCAGTCGGCCAGGTCGAAAACCAGCACTTCGGCGTCCTTGCCGGCCTTGAGCTCGATCTGGCTTTCGCCGGCCAGCAGGGCGGCGTCGCCGCCGCTCAGTCGCTGGCCATTGACCTCCAGCTCGCCGCGCACCAGGTGCACATAGCTCTTGCGCGCCGGGTCCAGGGACAGTGTCGCGGTTTCGCTGCCGTCGAACAAGCCGGCGTACAGGCGTGCATCGGCATGAACGGTCACGGAACCGTTGGCGCCATCGGGCGAGGCCACCAGCCGCAGCGCACCGCGCTTCTCGGGGGTGGCAAAGGTCTTCTGCTCGTAGCTGGCCGGAATGCCGGTCACGTTCGGCTCGATCCAGATCTGGAAGAAGTGCGTCGTGTCCTTGGGCGCGTGGTTGTATTCGCTGTGCATCACACCGTTGCCGGCGCTCATGCGCTGCACGTCGCCCGGCGGGATGGCGCGGCCGTTGCCCATGTTGTCCTTGTGCGCGAGTTCGCCGGACAGCACGTAGCTGATGATCTCCATATCGCGGTGGCCGTGCGTGCCGAAGCCGGTGCCCGGGGCGATGCGGTCCTCGTTGATCACGCGCAGGTTGCCCCAGCCCATATGCTGCGGGTCGTAATAACCGGCAAAGGAAAAGCTGTGGAAGGACTTGAGCCAGCCGTGATCGGCGTAGCCGCGGTCCTGCGATTTGCGTACGGTCAGCATGGTGGGCTCCTTCCAGGGTTCAGCAGGGCAGGCCTGCGATGGGATGAACTTTAGGCCGGTCTGCGGGGTTTGCGATCCATGCGCTTTGATGGCATCATTCAAATAAATTGAATTTAAGATGATCCACCATGCAAACTGCTCGTGACGTTCTGACCCCCGACGCCCTGGCCATGCTGCAAACCATCGAGCACGCCGGCAGCTTTGCCGCCGCCGCGCGCGCCCTGGGTGTGGTGCCCAGCGCCCTGACCTACCGGGTGCGCCAGATCGAGGATGCGCTGGACGTGCTGCTCTACGACCGCAGCTCACGCCAGGCCAGGCTCACCGCCGCCGGCGCCGAGCTGCTGCGCGAGGGGCAGCGCCTACTGACGGAAATCGACGCTGTGGCCAACCGCGTCAAGCGCGTGGCCACGGGCTGGGAATCGCAGTTCACGGTGGCGCTGGACGGCATCATCCACCGCACCACGGTCATGGAGCTGTGCGAAAGCTTCTTCGCCCTGGGCGCACCGACCCGCCTGAAACTGCGCGAGGAAACCCTCTCGGGCACGCTGGAAGCGCTGACCGCCGGTCAGGCCGACCTGGCCATCGGCGTGGCCCTGGACCCCAGCACCAGCGCCGGCGTGCACGGCAAGCCCCTGGGGCCGGTCAGCTTCGTCTACGCCGTGGCGCCGCATCACCCGCTGGCGGCTGAGCCCGAGCGCCTGACCGACGAGATGCTGCTGCGCCATCGCGCCGTGGCGGTGGCCGACTCCGCGCAACGCGGCAGCGGTCTGACCATCGGCCTGCTGGCCGGACAGGACGTCTTCACCGTGGCCACCATGCAGGCCAAGCTCGATGCGCAGCTGCGCGGCCTGGGCGGCGGCTTCGTGCCCGAGAGCATGGCGCGCCCGCACATCGAAGCCGGCCACCTCGTGGTCAAGAAAACCGAGCGACCGCCGCGCGTGGTGCGCGTGAGTTACGCCTGGCGCGGCGGCACCGAGCACCAGCAAGGCCGCGCCCTGCAATGGTGGCTGCAGCAGCTCGAAAGCCCGGCCACCCGCCGCGCACTGCTCGGGCCGGTCCACACCAGTTTCTGACGCCCGGCGGCGGCGCCCGGGAGGGCCGGCCGCCGCTCCGGTACAGTGGAAGCGAAGCTGCAACTGAAATATCGACAAGAACGGAGACTGCCGACATGAAAAAACCCGCGCAACATTACGCCGTCATCGGCGCCGGCATGGCCGGCGTGGCCTGCGCCCGCACGCTGGTGCAGGCCGGCCACCAGGTCACGCTGTTCGAGAAAAGCCGCGGCGCCGGCGGCCGCATGGCCACGCGTGACACCGAGTTCGGCAGCTTCGACCACGGCACCCAGTACTTCACGGTGCGCAACCCGATGTTCGCGCGCGCCCTGGAAACCGTGCCCGGCCTGTGCCGGCCCTGGAGCGCCAACGCCGTGCGCGTGCTCGACCCGCTGGGCCGGGTGGTGGCCGCGCCGCTGCCCACCCGCGAATCGCACTGGGTGGCCACCCCCGGCATGAACGCGCTCGTCAAGCGCTGGGCCGAACCGCTGCTGGCCCAGGGTGCGGTGGAACTGCAGACCCGGGTAGTCAAGATCGAACGTGATGCGCTGAACGAGCGTCGCTGGCAGCTGCACACCGAAGGCCTGGACGACAGCCGCCACGTGCACTCTGGTTTTGATGGCGTGCTGCTGGCCATGCCCAGCGTGCAGGCGCACGAACTGCTGCGCAACTCGAAGCAGGCACCGGCCCTGGCCGAGCGCATCGCCGAAGTCCGGGTCGCGCCCTGCTGGACACTGATGGTGGCCTTTCCGCAGGCCATGCAGCCAGGCCTGTCGGCGCTGGGGCCTCAGTGGAATGCGGCGCGCAGCACGCACCACCGCATTGCCTGGCTGGCACGCGAATCGAGCAAGCCGCAACGCGGCCCCATCGAACGCTGGACCGTACAGGCCAGCCCGGCCTGGTCGCAGGAGCACCTCAACGACGACGCCGAGCGCGTGCAATCCAAGCTGCTCAAGGCCTTTGCCGAAGTCACGGGCATCCGCGCCGAACCCAGCTATGCCACCGTGCACCGCTGGCACTACGCGCAGACCATCCAGCCCCTGGACCAGAGCCACCTGTGGGACCCGGCCTCGCGCATCGGCGCCTGCGGCGACTGGTGCATGGGCCACCGTGTCGAGGACGCCTTTGTCTCCGGACTGGAGCTGGCGCTGAAAATCTGCTGAATCCGTTCGGACTGAGCCTGTCGACGTCCCGCCGTGTCGGCTGAGCGTTTCAACAAGCTCAACGCGAATGGGTGCGTGCTTCATGCCTCTTTTGCACACCGTGAGAGATTACGTCGGCCGCTTCGCCCCCTCACCCACCGGCCCGCTGCACGCCGGCTCGCTGGTGGCGGCACTCGCCAGCTGGCTCGATGCACGCGCCCACGGCGGGCGCTGGCTGGTGCGCATCGAGGATGTCGACGTGCCACGCTGTGTACCCGGCGCCGACCGAGTGATCCTGCAGCAGCTCGCCGATTGCGGCCTGCTGCCGGACGAGCCGCCCCTTTACCAGTCGCAGCGCAGCGCGCTCTACCAGCAGGCGCTCGATGAACTCGTGGCGCGCGGTCTGGCCTACCCTTGCGCCTGCTCTCGCCGTGACATCGAAGCCGAACAGCAGCGCCTGGGGCGTGCGAAACCGCGCCATGGCGAACTGGTCTACCCCGGCACCTGCCGTGACGGGCTGCACAGCAAAGCGCCACGCGCCTGGCGCCTGCGCGTGCCCGCCAGCATCGTGCCCTGGACCGACCGCCGCCTGGGTCCCCAGACACAGGATGTGGAGGCCGACGTCGGTGATTTCGTGCTGAAACGCGCCGATGGCTATTTCGCCTACCAGCTGGCGGTGGTGGTGGACGACGGCGCCCAGGGCGTCACGCACATCGTGCGTGGCGAGGACCTGGCCGACAACACAGCACGCCAGATCCTACTGCAGTTCGCTCTCGGACTGCCCACACCCGTCTACCTGCACACACCGCTGGTGCTGGGCGCCAACGGCGAAAAACTCAGCAAGCAGAACGGCGCCCAGGCGCTGGACACACGCGACCCGCTGCTCGCCCTCAAGACCGCCGCCGACGTGCTGGACCTGCGGGTGTCGGGCACGACCATCGGCGACTGCTTGACAGCGGCCACGGCGCAATGGGCTGCTGTCTGGAGTGCGACCGCTAAAATCCAGGGGTGACCGATACCCCCAAGCCCCTCGAACAGGACGCCGCAGCGTCAGCCCCGCCCAAAGACCGGCGCCGCCTGCCGCCGCCCGGCGTCGACTTCCCCAAGACCATCAAGAGCTTCGTCAAGCGTGCCGGCCGCACCACCACGGGCCAGGCCAAGGCCTTCGAGCTGTATGGCCCGCGTTTTGTGCTGCCCTACAGCGCTGCGCCGCTGGACCGTGTAGCCGTCTTCGGCGCGGAAGCCGCGAAGCGCCCGTTGATCCTGGAGATCGGCTTCGGCATGGGCGACGCGACGGCGCACATCGCAGACCTGATGCGCGAGACCAACTTCCTGGGCTGTGAGGTGCACGAACCCGGCGTGGGTGCGCTGCTCAAGCACATCGGTGAACGCGAACTCACGAACATCCGCATCCTGCAGCACGACGCGGTCGAGGTGCTGGACCACATGCTGCCCGAGCAGAGCCTGGACGGCGTGCACATCTTCTTCCCCGATCCCTGGCACAAGACCAAGCACCACAAGCGCCGCCTGCTGCAAGCCCCGCTGGTGGCCAAGCTGGCCGCGCGCCTCAGACCCGGCGGCTACCTGCACTGCGCCACCGACTGGGAGCCCTATGCCCAGCAGATGCTGGCCGTGCTGGGCGCCGAGCCGCTGCTGAAGAACACGGCCGAAGGCTACGCCCCCAAGCCCGAGTATCGCCCGCTGACCAAGTTCGAGAAACGCGGCCTGCGCCTGGGCCACGGGGTCTGGGACCTGGTGTTCACGCGTATCTGATCGTCCATGAGCCGCCCGCCGCATCGCAGCAAGCCGCCGATGCGCGAAGGCGTCGGCGCCAGTTGCGTCGCCCTGCCCCACGGCCCCTGGCCTCGGCTGCTCGACTTCCTTGCCGAACGGCTGCCGGCAGTGAGCGCCGAACAATGGCAAGAACGCATGGCGCAGGGCCACGTCCTCGATGAGAGCGGCGCGCCACTGTTACCGGATGCGCCCTATCGCCACGGCACGCGCGTCTACTACTACCGTGCGCTGGACGCCGAACCCGTCATCCCTTTCGAGGAAACCATCCTCTACCAGGATGCGCACCTGCTGGTGGCCGACAAACCGCATTTCCTGCCCGTCACCCCCACCGGCCGTTACGTGCAGCAGACCCTGCTGGTGCGCCTTAAGCGCCGCACCGGCCTCGAACACCTGAGCCCCATCCACCGCATCGACCGCGAAACCGCCGGCCTGGTGGTCTTCAGCGTGCGGCCGCAGGACCGCGGCGCCTACCAGGCACTGTTTCGCGAACAGGTGGTGGACAAGACCTACGAGGCCATCGCCCCGCTACGCCCCGACCTGCCGCTGCCGGCCGTGCACCGCAGCCGCATCGAACCCGACGAGCGCTTCTTCCGCCAGCGCGAGGTGCCGGGCGAACCCAACAGCGAAACACGGATCGAGCTGATCGAAGCGTTCGGCGATCTGGCGCGCTACCGACTGCGCCCGCGCAGCGGCAAGACGCACCAGTTGCGCGTGCACATGGACGCGCTGGGCCGACCGATAAGCGGCGACCTCTTCTACCCCGAAGTGGTGCATGGCCCGGGCCACGCCGAGGAAAACTGGAGCCGCCCGCTCCAGTTGCTGGCGCGCGCACTGGCCTTCACCGACCCCGTCACCGGCGAGCTGCGGCACTTCGAAAGCCGACGCCAGCTGGCGGTGGGGTGATACGTCTTGAAACAGCGCAAGCGCCACGACGCGGCGATACTGCAACGCATCTCCTGCACCATCACCTCATGAAAAAACTCCTCACCCTGCTCGCCTTCACCGCCACCCTGGCCCAGCCCGCCCTGGCAGGCGACCTCTCGGCACTCGGCAACCTCAGCCAGTCGGAATTCCGCCGGGTCTCCGAAGACCTCGGCGCGGCCTTCAGCTACAAGCCCATCGCCCCGACCGAGGCGCAAGGCATCACGGGCTTCGACATCGGCCTCGAAGTCACCGGCACCGACATCTCCAGAAGCGCCGGCGCCCTGTCCCGGGCCGGCGCCAGCGACAGCAGCATGAACACGCTGCTGATCCCGAAGCTGCATCTGCACAAGGGCCTGCCGCTCGGGCTGGACGTGGGGGCCTTCATCGCCAACGTCCCGGCCATCAACGCCCAGCTCTACGGCGCCGAAGTGCGTTATGCCCTGCTCGGTGGCGGCGTGGCCATGCCGGCCATCGGCGTGCGCGGTGCCTACACCCGGCTCGACGGCGCCAGCCAGCTCGCCCTGAGCACGCGCAGCCTGGACATCTCCATCTCCAAGGGCTTCACCGTGCTCACGCCCTACGCCGGTGTCGGCCAGGTCTGGGCCAACAGCTCGCCCAATGCGGGCAACCTCGCAGGCGAAAGTTTCAGC
Source organism: Burkholderiales bacterium (assembly GCA_016185015.1). Lineage (GTDB taxonomy): Bacteria > Pseudomonadota > Gammaproteobacteria > Burkholderiales > Burkholderiaceae_C > Hylemonella. The sequence goes on along the minus strand of JACPOI010000051.1, from coordinate 76,225 downwards.
CAGGGCAAGCTCTTCATCGGGCTCAACCTGAACCTGGGCCTGTTCAACCTGGCCCTCGAAACCGACAAGACCGGCGACACCACCTCCTGGGGTGTGAAAGCGGGCCTGCGCTGGTGATCGCCCGACGCCATAGGGCTATCACTTTTTCCGATAGCCGCTAAGTAAAAACCAGCGGCCGCCGGTCGGTCGTGCTCCCTATACTGGAAAATTGTTTCGGCCCGCCTGGCGGGCTGCATCCACCTGAGGAGATTCCATGACACTCAAGATCAAGACACTCACCCTCGCGCTGGGCGCCTTGCTGGCCGCCGGCCACGCCCTGGCCCAGGCCAACTGGCCGACCAAGCCCCTGACCATGGTGGTGGGCTTTGCGGCCGGCGGCGCCACCGACGCGGTGGCCCGCATCATCGCCAAACACCTGGGCGACGAGCTCAAGCAGAACGTGGTGGTGGACAACAAGGCCGGTGCCGGCGGCAACATCGCCACCGACTTCGTGGCCCGCGCCGAGCCGGACGGCCACACCCTGCTACTGGGCAGCGTGGGTTCGCTCACGGTCGCCCCGCACATGAATGCCAAGCTTCCCTACAAGCCCCTGCAGGATTTCGCCCCGGTCACCATGGCCGTGGTGTTCTCCAACGTGCTGGTGGTCAAGGCCGACCTGCCCGTGAAGACCCTGGCCGACTATGTGAAGCTGGCCAAGGCCCAGCCCGGCAAGCTGACCTACGCATCGCCCGGCATCGGCGGCGCCGGCCACCTGGCGGGCGAACTGCTCAAGATCAAGGCCGACATCGACCTCACCCACGTCGCCTACAAGGGCGGCGGTCCGGCCATGCTGGGCCTGCTCGGCGGCGAGGTCGACTCCTTCATGTCCACCCCGCCCACGGCCGGCCCGCACATCAAGAGCGGCAAGATCCGCGCCCTGGCGACCACCGGTCTCAAGCGCGACCCGCTGATGCCCGACGTACCCACCGTGGCCGAGCAGGGCTACCCCGGCTTCGACACGCTGAACTGGTACGCCTACGTGGTGCCCGCCAAGACGCCCAAGGCCGTGGTGGACCGCCTGAACCAGGTGCTGGTCAGGATCCTCAAGGACCCGGACGTGGCCAAGGAACTCGAGATGAAGGGTCTGTCACCCAGCCCCAGCACCCCGGCCGAACTCGCGGCCTACATGAAGCGTGAGTACGATACCTGGGGCCAGGTGGTCAAGAAAGCCGGCATCAAGCCCGAGTAAACGTCTCACGTCACGGGGCGGGCTTGCAAGCCCGCGCCCGCCCACTCACGCAGATGGATGGCCTTGACCGGTGCTTTGCTGGCCCTTTGCGAAAAACCCCGATGCCCGTGATACTCATGGCTCATGGAGATCAAAAGCAAACACCATCAGCGGCACCGCAATGAATGGCTGGGGCTGGTCCTGGTCCTGCTGGGGCTGGGCATCCTGCTGGGGCTGGATCTGTATGCCAGCCACAGGGAAACGACGCAAGTCGAGCGCGCGCGATTGCTCCATGAGGTCAACGTCGTCACCATCAATCTCAGCCGCCGCCTGCAAACCACCAGCAACGCACTCGATGCGATACGCCAGGAGCTGCGCACCGGGGGCAGCAGCAACCACTTGCTGAACCAGCGCCTGTCCGACATGGTCGCCGCCCAGACGGGCGTACGCACCATTCTCCTGATCAATGCCAAGGGGGATGCGATTGCCAGCAGTCGCCCGGAACTCATCGGCCAGAATTTCCGGGGTTCGGAACGCTATACCGCCATACGCCAGACCGCGAACCCCGCCCTGCTCCATCTGTCGACGCCCTTTGTCACCCCGCTGGGGACCTATGCGATGAGCGTCGGCAAGATGGTGGAAGACCGGCAGGGTCGCTTCGGTGGTTATGTGCTGGCCATCCTCGACCCCGAGTACTTCAGCGTCCTGCTGGAATCCGTCATCTATGCGCCCGATGTCCATGCCACGCTGGTGCACGGTGACGGCAAGGTCGTCTTCCGGGCTCCCGACACGGAAAAAATCATAGGCGTGAATCTGGCCGACAAACCAGGCTCGCTGTTCAAGCAGTTCCTGGACAGTGGACACGCCAGAGACGTCATCACCGGCTTGGCGGCAGCCACCCAGGTGAGGCGGATGATTGCCTTCGCCACCATCTCCCCCCTGACGGTCAAGGCCGACAAATTGCTTGTCGTGGCCATCGACCGGGATCTGTCTGTCATGTTTTCCCCCTGGCTGAAGGACCTGGAGCTCAGAGCTGCCCTGTTTGGCGTCATCGCGATGGTGACACTGGCCGGGCTTTATCTTTATCAGCGCCGCCATCTCGCCTTCGAGCGTCTTGAAGAAGCGCAGGAAGACGAGCGTCTGGCCATGGAAAAACGCATTCTCCAGATCAATGCCGAGCTGGAGCACAAGGTCCGGGAGCGCACCGCCGAGCTGGAAAAGGCCAATGAAGGCTTGCGCCACCTGTCCCGGCACGACGTCCTGACCGGCCTGGCCAACCGCATGGCGGCCAACGAGCATCTGCACAGCGAGTTCATGCGCATGAAACGCACCGGCTCCACCTATGCGGTTCTGATGCTGGACGTGGACTACTTCAAGCGCATCAACGACAGCTATGGTCATGAAGCCGGGGACCATGTGCTCAAGCGGGTGGCCAAGACCCTGAACCACTGCCTGCGGGAAACCGATTTTGTGGCACGCTTCGGCGGTGAGGAGTTCATCGTCCTGCTGCCCGACACGAATCTGGTGTCAGCAGCCCAGGTAGCCGAAAAGATCCGCCGGGCGGTGGAAGCTTCGGTGGACCCGATCGCCGGCCACATCACGATCAGCATCGGCGTAGCCGTCTCCAGCCCCGAGAACCACGACGAAAGCGCTGCCGTCAATCTGGCCGATGACCGGCTCTATGCCGCCAAGAACGCCGGTCGCAACCGCGTGGTATCGGTCTGAAGGCTGGCCCGCCGGTGATAAGCTGGCCGGGTCTGTCTGTTAACCACGGAGTTCCCCATGTCCAGCCATGTCCTGGTCGCCGGTGTCGGCATGATCGCTTTTGCCAAGCCGGGCGCCAACCGCCCCTACCCCGAGATGGCCGCCGAGGCCGTGCGCGCCGCGCTGGCCGACGCCGGCCTGGACTACGCGCAGCTGCAGCAGGCCTATGTGGGCTACGTCTACGGTGACTCCACCGCCGGCCAGCGTGCACTCTACGACGTGGGCATGAGCGGCATTCCCATCGTCAACGTCAACAACAACTGCTCCACTGGCTCCACCGCCCTCTTCCTGGCGCGCCAGGCCGTGGCCAGCGGCGGCGCCGACTGCGTGCTGGCCCTGGGCTTCGAGCACATGAGCCCCGGCGCCCTGGGCGCCGTCTTCAACGACCGTCCCACACCCTTCGACCGTTTCGACCAAGCGACCCAGGAACTGGTGGGCCACGCCGAGATCCCGCTGGCCCTGCGCTACTTCGGCGGCGCCGGCCTGGCCCACATGCAGCAGTACGGCACCAAGCTGGAAACCTTTGCCGCCATCCGCGCCAAGGCCAGCCGCCACGCTGTCAACAACCCGCTGGCCCTGTTCCGCAAGGAAGTGACAACCGACGACGTGATGGCCGCGCCCATGCTCTGGGACGGCGTGATGACCCGCCTGATGGCCTGCCCGCCCACCTGCGGCGCGGCGGCGGCCGTGATCTGCTCGGACGCGTTTGCGCAAAAGCACGGACTGGACCGCAGCGTGCGCATCCGCGCCCAGGCCATGACCACCGACACGGCCCGGACCTTCGAAGCGCGCGACATGCGCGAGGTCGTGGGTTACTCCATGGCCAAGGAAGCCGCACGCCAGGTGTATGAAAGCGCCGGCATCGGTGCGCAGGACGTGGACGTGGTCGAACTGCACGACTGCTTCGCCCAGAACGAACTCATCAGCTACGAAGCCCTGGGCCTGTGCCCCGAGGGCGGCGCGGAAAAGTTTGTGATGGACGGCGACAACACCTATGGCGGGAAATTCGTCACCAACCCCTCGGGCGGCCTGCTCAGCAAGGGCCACCCGCTGGGCGCCACGGGCCTGGCGCAATGCACTGAGCTCGTGCAGCAGTTGCGTGGCCAGGCCGGCGCGCGCCAGGTGGCCGATGCGCGCCTGGCCCTGCAGCACAACCTGGGCCTGGGCGGCGCCTGCGTGGTGACGCTGTACGAACGCGTTTGATCGACGCAAAAAAAAAGCCCGTCACGAGAGGGGCCAAGTCGGAGCACGCCTAGATTTACTTGGGCATCACCACGGTGTCGATCACGTGGATCACGCCGTTGTCGGTCCCGATGTCGGTCTTCACCACGTTCGCGTTGTCAACCTTGACGCCGCCCATGGTGCTGACGGTCAGCTCGGAACCCTGCACCGTCTTGACCTTGCCGGCCTTGACGTTGGCGGCCATCACCTTGCCCGGCACCACGTGGTAGGTCAGCACCTTGGTCAGTGCGGCCTTGTCCTTGAGCAGGGCGTCGAGCTGGGCCTTGGGGATCTTGGCGAAGGCTTCATCGGTGGGGGCGAACACCGTGAACGGGCCCGGGCCCTTGAGCGTGTCGACCAGTCCGGCGGCCTGCACGGCTGCAACCAGGGTCTTGAAGGAACCGGCCGCGACGGCGGTGTCGACGATGTCGGCAGCTTGGGCGCTCAGGGCGCCCATGCTCAGCAGGGAAGCAATCAGGACTTTCTTCATCTCGGACTCCAGTGTCTAAAGGTTGGGGGATCCCGCTTGGGGCTGCGCCGCAACGTTGGGCGCTGGCGAATAATAACCCATTGGTATATTTTGATACCAATCAGTATAATAACTAACCAATTGGTGTGGTTATAGTCTATTCAGGGCAATCCACGCCCCCAAACACCCGATATGAACGCTACTGCCCTTAAATCACCCACCGCACCGGCCCGGCGCAGCTTTCGCGAGCAGATGCATTCGGCCCGCGAGGACGCGATCGTCCAGGCGGTCAACCGCCTGCTGGCTGAAAAAGGTTTCGATGCGATGACCGTGGACGACGTGGCCGCCGAAGTGGGCATCGCCAAGGCCAGCCTCTACCGGCACTTTCCCAGCAAGGAAGACCTGGCGGCCGAGGCCATGGTACGCACGCTGGAGCGCGCACAGGCTTTCCTGGACGGCCTCGATGCCAGCGAGCCGCCGGTGCAGAACCTGCAGGCCGCTGTGCGCTGGATGCTGCAGGTGCAGTTGCAGGGCCAGATGCCTTCGCTGCCCAGCGCCAACTCCAGCCTGCGCGCCGCGCTCATGGCGCATCGCGCCTACCTCGATCGGCTCATGGCCGTGAGCGAGAAGCTCGGCGGCTGGATCGAGGCCGCGCAGACCGAGGGCAGCCTGGACAAGACGCTGCCACCGATCGTGGTGCTCTACACGCTTTACGCGCGCGCCTGCGACCCGGTGCCAGGCTTTCTGCGCAGCACGGGGGAGTACAGCGACGAGCAGATCATCGAGCTGTTGCTGCGCACCTGCTTCCAGGGTCTCGGCGCTCGCTGAACGCAACCGCCGGTTCAGGCCGTGCCGAGCAAGCTATCGAGCCGGCGCTGCAGTTCGGCCTCGATGCGACCGCGGTAGGCACCGAGCAAAAAGCCGAGATTCATGCGCAGCTCAAAGGCGTCGGGGCTCACGCGCAGCGTGCCCTGCATGCCCGGGCGCTCAAAATCAATGCAATAGCCATCATCTTGCGCATGCGCGGTGCAGCGCAGACCCCAGTCCTGCACGGCCTGGGCATGCCAGTCGCGAGCCAGCTGGAGCGCAGCGTCGTGACCCAGGGTGTGCGCACGGTGAATGTGGATTTCAGCCATCCGACCAAGCTTAGCGGTGGCGCACGCAGCCTGCCCCTCGTGGGGCTTTAGGCTCAGGACACCCCGGGCCGAACACGGCCCCGGGGCAAGCACTTGCGTCTGGCGCCGCAGTGGCCGGCTGTCAGTGCTTGCCGCCCAGGGGCGTGGGCTGCTGGGCGGCATCAAATCCGCCTTTGGCCTGCCACTCGCTCATGCCACCCTGCAGGATGCGTACGTTCTCGTAACCTGCCAGGCGCAGCGCAAAACCGGCCTGCGCCGACAGCGTGCCCTGGTTGCAGTAGATCAGCACCGGCTTGTCCTTGGGGATCTCGTTGCGCCTGGCCAGCACCTGGCGCCAATCGATATTGCGCGCGCCGGGGATGTGGCCCTTGTCGAACTGGCCGGCATCGCGCGCGTCGATGACGAAGAACTTCTTCCAGTCCTCCTTGGGGATCTGCTCGGGGAAGATGGTGGCGCCGCCGTAGTCGACGAATTCAAAGTAGCCCTCCATCGCATCGATGGTGGCCTTGTCGTTGGCATGGGCCGGCAGGCTGGCCACACCGGCAGACAGCGCAAGCAGGGAAAGCGTCAGTAGCTTTTTCATGGTTTTCATTCCTTCAGTTTGAATCGGTTCAGGCGGGGTTGATCCGCGGATGGGTTTCTTCACCGAGCAGCCACAGCAGGCCGCCCGAGAGAGCCATGGAGAGGGCGACGAACCAGAAGGCACCCTCCATGTGACCGGTGAAATGGGCGACCGCACCCAGGCCCAGCGCGCCGATGCCGTAGCCCAGGTCGCGCCAGAAGCGGTAGATGCCGATGGCCGAGCCACGCCAGCTGGGGTGCGAGATGTCGGCCACGGCCGCGGAGAGATTGGGGTACAGCAGCGCCATGCCCAAGCCCGACACCGCCGCCGACAGCGACCACCAGGCCACGCCCGAGCCCAGCAGCATCATGGCCACGCCGGCGCCGCAGATCCCCATGCCGGCCACGTTGGGGAGATGGCGACCGATGCGGTCCGACAGCTTGCCGGTGAAAAGCTGCGAGCCGCCCCAGACAAAACCGTAGACACCGATGACCCAGCCCACCTGCGGCAGGCTCAGACCCTGCCGGTAGAGAAAGACCGGGTAGAACACCCAGATCAGCGCGTCGACGAACTTCTCCACCAGGCCGGCCTGGCACAGCGCGGCCAGGCGGCGGTCGCGCCACGTCATCAAGGCGAAGATTTCCCAGGTGCTCGGCTGCGCAGGCACATTGACGGGATAACGCGGCAGCGGCCCGCTGGCCTGACCGGCCGCATGGCGTGCGCCCTCGGCCTGGGCCCAGGGCAGCGTCTCTTTCACGAAGAAGAGCGTCAGCACCAGCGCCGAGACGATCACCACCCCGCCGAAGATCAGCAGACCCAGCCGCGCTCCGAAGGCCGTGGCCATGTAGCCGGTGACGATGCCGGCGATGGCCACGCCCACATAACCGGCAAACTCGTTGAGGCCGATGGTCAGGCCGCGCTGGTCGGCGCGTGTGATGTCGAGCTTGGACGTCTGCGTCATGGACCAGGCGAAGCCCTGGTTCATGCCCAGCAGCACGGTGGCCGCCACGATCCAGCCCCAGCTCGGCGCCCACAGGATCATGAAGGGAATGGGCAGCGCACTCAGCCAGCCGATCAGCAGCACGCGCTTGCGCCCGATGTGCTCCGACAGGCGGCCGGCCACGAAGTTGAGCGTGCCCTTGACGAAGCCGAAGGCCACGACAAAGGAGATCAGCAGCATGAAGGAGCCCTGGGGCACCCCGAACTCGACACTGGCCAGCGCCGGCACCACGGTGCGCATCATGCCGATGGTCAGGCCCACCAGCAGCACCTGCAGCAGCTGGTGGATGAACTGGTGCAGGTTGTGGCGGATGCCGTGCAGATAGTCCTGCACCTCGTGGCGCGCCTGGCTGAGTTCACTCATAGACGATTCCTCAGCTCACTCGGGTCAGCACGCGATGGGCCAGCCAGGCCCCCAGCACCATGGCGACCATGGCGAGCAGGCTGGAGACCGACAGGGTTGCAAAGCCCGCTATGCCCTGGCCTATGGTGCAGCCCATGGCCAGGATGCCGCCCAGGGCCATCATCAGACCGCCGGCCAGGTTGCGCAGCATCTGCGGGCCGCTGGGCATCGTCCAGGTGAACTGGCGCGCCAGCAAGGCACTGGCGTAGGTGCCGATGAAGACCCCCAGCACCGAGGCTGCGCCGAACTTCAGGCCAAAGCCCAGGCGCGTCATGGTGAGATAGCGCAGGAAATCCTGCGCCGGCGCCACAAAGGCCAGCGAGCTGGCCACCGGGGTCTCGAACTCGTCGGCACCGGCCACGCTCACATACCAGCTCGTCGCCACCAGCAAACCCACAAGCGTACCGCCCAGCGGCAGGCGCCAGCCGCGCCAGGCCGAACCTTTGGGCGCCGTGAACAGGAAAAGCCCCATCAGCACCAGCATGCCGCTCGTCACGGCCCAGGCCGGCACGCCGCCGAACAGAGCCGGCAGCGAAACGGCCGGCAGTTGCACGGTCGGGCCGCTCAGCATCTCACGCACCGGCGCCAGCACGCCTTCCAGGCTGGCCATGATGGCCAGCACAAAGACCAACCAGCTCAGCAATGCAGCGCCCTGCCCTTGCGCCGCGCGCACGATCAGGCGGCTCGGGCACCCGCCGGCCAGCATCATGCCGGCGCCAAACAGGGCGCCGCCGATCAGTAGCCCCAGCAGAGGCACACCGGCCCGCAGGTAGGGTGTGCCGGACAGGTTGACCAGCCCGTAGCCCGCCAGCAGTTGCGTACCCAGCAGCGTCACCGCCATGGCCAGCACGAAGGCGCGCAGCCGCCCCTTGTCCTTGCCGTCAAATGCATCGGCCAGTGCCGCGCGCGCGCAGAAGCCGCTGCGCTGAAGCACCACGCCGAGCAGCACGCCCAACCCTAGCCCGCCCCACAGGGGCAGGTTCACAGAACCTGTTTCCAAATGACTCTCCCTTGATGGATGGGTGTGGCCCGTTCAGGCCGCAATATTGGCCGCGACCATGCGGTCCATGTCGGCTGGGCGCGGCGGGATCTCGCGCGTGAGTTCGGCCACAAATTGCTCACGACTCATGGAGAGCGCCGGGTTCCAGCGCTTCTCGAAACCAATGGTGGAAGACGGCTTGCCCGACAGGCCAACACCGCAGGCGCTGCCCGCCTGGTGGCCGGGGTAGATCTCCAGGTCGGCCGGCAGGCCCATGAGCTTGCTCTGCAGCGAGTCGAAGAGCTGGCCGGCCATCACGTGCTCCTGCCCCGCCAGGTCCGGGCGGCCGACGGCGCCCACAAAGAGCGTGTCGCCCGTCAGCACGAACCAGGGCGCGCCGCCGCGGCGCAGGTCGGTGACCAGCAGGCAGATGCTGTCGGGCGTGTGGCCCGGCGTGTGCAGCACTTCCACCTGCACATTGCCCAGGTCCAGTTTCTGGCCGTCGCGCAAGGGCTCGAAGTCGAACTGCACGACGCTGCGGTCCGCCTCGTGCAGGCAATAGGGCGCGCCCAGCATTTGCGCCAGCTTGCGCCCGCCGGAGTAGTGGTCGGCGTGGACGTGGGTGTCGATCACGTGCGTGATCGACACCCCGGCCTTCTTCGCTTCTTCGATGAACCAAGGTTCATCCCCCGCCACGACGTCCACGGCCACCGCTTTGGCGGCCGTTGCGCACCCGAAAAAATAGGACAGCGAGGCCTGCTGGCTCGCCAGTTGCTTGAAGAACATGCCGCTTCCTTTTATCCGCGCGCCAGCGGCAAACCGGCGGCCTGCCACTCGGCCACGCCATCGAGCAGCTTGCGCACGCGGTAGCCCTTGCGTGTGAGCAACTGCTGCGCTTCCTCGGAAAACAGGCAGAAGGGGCCGCGGCAATAGGCGACGATCTCGCGCCCCTTGGGCAGCTCGGCCAGGCGCCGTTCGATCTCGGCCACCGGCATGGAACGCGCATAGGGCAGGTGCGCCACGTCGTACTCTTCCTGCGGTCGCACGTCCAGCACGATGACCTCGCCGCGCTTGGCCTGGGCCAGCAGTTCCTTGCGGCTGGCCTGGGTCAGCTGCTCGGGCGCGGCCACCATCTTCTGCAGCGCCAGCTGCAGCTCCACCAGATGCTCCTCGGCCACCCCGCGCAGCGTGACCCAGAGCTGGCCCACGTCCTCACCGCTGAGGCGGTAGACCATGTACTTGCCCTCGCGCCGATGTTCCACCAGGCGCGCGGCCTTGAGCGCCTTCAGGTGAGCGCTGGCCAGCTTGACGTCGATGGAAAGCTCCATCGCCAGCACCTCCACGGTCTTCTCGCCCTGGGCCAGCAGTTCCAGCAGCTCCAGCCGCTTGGGGCTGGAGACGGCCTTGCCGATGCGGGCCACCTGTTCGTAGAGCAGGTCCTTGAGTTCGCGTTTTTTCATGCGTACATTCTAACGTCTGTTTGAATGATGTAAACCCCGAAAAATCAGAAAGCGTCTGCAGACCCGGCCCCTTCAACGACGCGCAAGCCTGTCGCACAATCGGCAGCACACGCGCCACACCTCCCCCCTCCCCGAAGGAACCCCATGCTGCCGCAACTGCACCGCCACCCCTGGATGGATACGGACATCGAAGCCTTCCGCGACCAGCTGCGTCGTTACGTCAACGCCGAACTGCTGCCGCACCTCGCCGGCTGGCGCCAGCAGGGTTACATCCCGCGCGAAGTCTGGCGGCCTTTCGGTCAACTGGGTTTCCTGCTGCCCGAACTGCCCGAAGCCTATGGCGGCGCCGGCGCCAGCCTGGCCTACCAGCTGGTGGTGGCGGACGAACTGGCACGCGCCGAAATCCCCGGCACGGTGGCCGTGCACACCATTGCCGCGCACTACATCCTGGACTACGGCACCGAGGAGCAGAAGCAGCGCTGGCTGCCCGGGCTGGCCAGCGGCGAGCTGATCGCCGGCATCGCCATGACCGAACCCGGCGCCGGCTCCGACCTCAAAGCCATACGCACCCGCGCGCGCCGCGAGGGCGATGACTACGTGGTCGACGGCAGCAAGGTCTTCATCACCAACGGCTACACCGCCAACCTGCTGGTTGTGGTGGTGCGCACTGGCGGCGAGGGCAGCAAGGGCGTCTCGCTGCTCGTGTTGGAAACGGAGAAGCTGCCGGGCTTTCGCGCCAACATCCTGGAAAAGGTGGGCCTGCACGCCTCGGACACCTGCGAACTGTTCTTCGACGGCGTGCGAGCGCCGGTGGCCAACCTGCTGGGCGGCACGGAAGGCCAGGGGTTTGCGCAACTCATGAGCCAGCTGCCCTTCGAGCGCATGCTGCTGGCCGTGGCCGCGGCCTCGGTCATCGAACGCGCGGTGGAGATCACCGTGGAATACACGCAGCAGCGGCAGGCCTTCGGCCAGCGTGTGATCGATTTCCAGAACACGCGCTTCAAGCTGGCCGAATGCGCCACGCTGGCACACGTAGTACGCAGCTTCGTGAACGACTGCACCCAGCGCCTGCTCGACGGCACGCTGGACGTGGAGGCTGCCTACATGGCCAAGTGGTGGACCACCGAGCAGCAGTGCAAGGTGACGGACGAATGCCTGCAGCTCTTCGGCGGCTACGGCTACATGGCCGAATACCCCATCGCCCGCCTCTGGGCTGATGCCCGCGTGCAGAAGATCTACGGCGGCACCAACGAGATCATGAAGGACCTGATCGCGCGCAAGGTCTGCGGCTGAGGGTGTCACGTTGCGCGGCTGGCCGCCGCCTGGCGTGGATAATCCCGGACACCCTTCACGCACACGAGACCCGCAGCATGCCCGCCACCGAGATCAAAGTCACATCGGCCGGCGTCGTTGCAGGCAAGGAGCTGCTCATCCCGACGGGTGAGCAAGGCAGCACCCTGCCGCATGTGCAGGACTGGGTCACCAGCAGGCTCAAGGCCAAGTCAACCCTCAAGGACGTCAGTGCATCGGTCCTGGTCAAAGGCATCAAGCAATGGGCGGCCTACGAGGAAAAAGCGGGTTCCAAGAAGACAAGAACCGTCTTCAAGATCACCTAGTTCCTGAATGCCCTTCCGCCCCTGGCGGCCCCGAACGCGCGAACGACCGGATCAGTCGGCTGGCACCGGCGCCGCCTCGGCCGCCGGCAAGCGCACCTGGTTCTCGGTGCTGAACTGGTAGTCCTCGAAGACGTGCTGCGCGCTGAGCAGCTGGTAGCTGCCGTCGGCGTGGCGCAGGCTGGTGTCTTTCAGACGCCAGGCCAGCTGGCCGCAGGTCCAGATGTCGAAGTTGCGCATGTGGGTGCACAGGCAGGTCTTGTCCCACACCTTGACCTTGCGCTCGCCGGGGTGGGCCGCCACCTCGCGGTTGTAGGCGTCGATGTAGGCGCACTTGCCGTTGGCGTCCAGCAGGTAGCCGTAAGCCTCGCAGTTCGGGCGGATGCCGTCGCCGATGCCGGGGCTGCCCTTGATCATGCGCATGGGGTAGCCGGTGGGCGAGATCTCGTTGACTTCGATGTCCTCTTCGTTGGCCTTGAAGTATTCCTGCTTGATGTCGTCGGGCAGGCCGCACTCTTTGGTGACGGTGAAGCGCGTGGCCACCTGCACGCCGGCCGCGCCCATCTCCATGAAACGCACCGCATCGCTGCCGGTGAAGATGCCACCCGCGGGGATGACGGGAATGTCGAGCTGCTCGGTCTTCAGGTAGGCCAGGATCTCGGCCACGATGGTGGCCAGGTCGTATTGGGCCCAGTCCATGCCGAAGCCCAGGTGGCCGCCGGCCAGCGGGCCTTCCACCACCACGTAGTCGGGCAGGCGGTTCAGACGGCTGTTCTTCTTCAGGAAGAGCTGCAGCGCACGCAGCGAAGAGACGATGATGCCCAGCTTGGCGTCACGAAAACGCGGGTTGCCCTCGATCAGCGCGAAAGAGCCCAGGTGCAGGCCGGCCGCCAGCGTGATGCCGTCGATGCCCGCGTCCAGCGCGGCGTTCATGCGCACGCTGAGCGTCTCCTTGGGCCCGTTCATCGTGAGCTTTTCCATGCAATTGATGAAGATCTGGCCGCTGCCGGTCTTGCGTGCCATGGTGTTGCCCACGTGCAGGCGCGTGGCCTCGGCCAGGTCGCCCAGGTCGAACTTCACGGCCGACTTGTCCGCCGACTCCACGTTGTACTGGTACTGCGCCTGCTTGGCCTTGACGAACTTGGTCTTGTAGCGACGGTCGCTCACCGTCTTGACCATGGCATCGGAGATATGCCCCACCCCGCCCAGGCGGGCGGCCTCCACGGCGAGGTCGGCGGAGGAGATGTCCACCCCCATGCCCCCGATCATGATGGGTACCAGTTCCTGGCGACCCAGGCGCATACGGAAATCATCCAGACGTTTCATCTGCACTTCTTGAATAGTCAGCCCAACCCGACCGGAGCCCTGGCCCCGGCCTCTTGCCTGCGATTATGTGCCGGCTCGCTGCCACCCGCCTTACATCAGGGGAAATCCGTCAAATGATGATCTAGCGCAGTGCCAGAAGCCCGCACAAGACGCACAATGTGCCTACCGATTCATCTGCGGCGGCGTCCGGGCCATCACCTGGCCTGTCCTCCGCCCACCTCTACCTGCCATGCTCAGTTTCCTGCCTTCCATTGTCAAAGGCATCCTCGCCTCCCTGCTGCTGGCGATCAACACGCTCTTCTGGTGCTCGCTGCTGTTCCTGTTCGCGCTGGTCAAGCTGGTGCTGCCCTTCCAGGCCGTGCGGCAAGCCATCGACCCGATCCTCAACGCCATCGCCACCGCCTGGATCGCCTTCAACAGCGGCTGGATGCGGCTCACACAGAAAACCCGCTGGGATGTGCAGGGCGTGGCCGAGCTGCCCTACCAGGGCTGGTACCTGGTGAACTGCAACCACCAGTCCTGGGTGGACATCTTCGTGCTGCAGCACGTGATGAACCGGCGCATCCCCATGCTGAAGTTCTTCCTGAAGCAGCAGCTGATCTACGTGCCGGTCATCGGCCTGGCCTGGTGGGCGCTGGACTTTCCTTTCATGCGCCGGCACGGCAAGGCCGCCCTGCGCAAGAACCCGGACCTGCGCCGGCAAGACCGGGAGACCACGCGCCGTGCCTGCCAGAAGTTCGCGCGCGTGCCCACCAGCGTGATGAACTTTGCCGAAGGCACGCGTTTCACTGCGGCCAAGCACCAGTCCTCCGGCTCGCCCTACACCCACCTGCTCAAGCCCAAGGCCGGCGCGCTGGCGCTGGCGCTCAACGCCATGGGCGACCAGTTCCACGCCATGATCGACGTGACCATCGTCTACCCCAATGGCGCCCCCACCTTCTGGCAGTTCCTCTGCGGCCGCACACCCAAGGTGATCGTGCGCGCGCGCCAGCTGCCCATTCCGGCCGAGTTCTGCACGGGGGATTACGAGGACGATTCGGAATTCCGCGGCCAGTTCCACCGCTGGCTGGCAGCCATCTGGGAAGAAAAAGACCAGCAGATCGCCGCGCTGCTGCGCGGCTGAGCGGGCGGCGCGCCCGTCACCCGCCGGCAGCGTCCCCACTCACTGTGGACGCTGCGTGGCTGAGGATGAAGTCCTTGAGCCGCACCAGCGACGCATCTTCCAGCAACTCCGTGCGGCACCACAGGTAGATGTTGCGCGGCATGGGGCGCACAGCGACCTCCAGCTCGCGCACACCGGAACCGGGCCCCAGCAGACGCATCGGGTACTTGGGCAGCACCGACAGGTGCCGCCCCTGCGCCAGGATGCGCAGCAGCATGGAACCGTCGCCGACCAGGGTGATGCCAGGACGCGCCTTGTCCACCCCGGCCTGCTGCAGCATCTCGCGCACGTTCTGGTCGAAGGGCGATGCCGTGCCCAGGCTCACCCACTCCAGTTCCAGCCCCGGTGCCTGCGCCAGCCCGCCGGCCTGTAGCAGCGGATGGCCCTCGCCACAAAAGATGCCTATCTCGTCCTCGACGAGCAGGAAACGCTCCACGCCGGGTGGCGGCTTGTCCAGCCAGGACGGCGCGATCACGAAGTCCTGCCGGCCGTCGACCAGCTGGTCCACCAGCAGGTGGGGCCGGTCGCTCTGGATCGTCAGGGCGTAACGCGGCTGCGCGGCAGCCAGCGCGGCCACCAGGCCGGGTACGAAGGCCAGGCCCACCAGCGGCCCGGTGCCCAGCCGGATGCTGTGGCGAAAGCCGCTGCGATGCCGCGCACAGGCCTCGTCGGCGTCGCGCAGGCGCCGCGCGATGGCCCGGCCCTCACGCGCCAGCACCTCGCCCAGGGCCGTGCTGCGCACCCCGAAACGGCTGCGCTCGAACAGCTGCCCGCCGGCCTGCACCTCCAGCGCCTGCATGCTGTGCGTCAGCGTGGGCTGGGTCAGGTGCAGGATCTGGCTGGCCTTGCTGAGCGAGCCGCATTCCAGGATAGTCGAGAGTTGGATGAGGTGGCGCGGGTCCATAGAAATATTTAAATCCAAACAATCAAACTACTATTTTACGAATAGCTTGACCTTTGTTAAGTTTCACCTCCATGGCACCCAACATCATCTATATCGTCGCCGACGACCTCGGCTTTGCGGACCTCGGCTGCTACGGCGGGCGCAACGCCCAGTTCGGCCCGGTGTCGCCAAACATCGACGCCCTGGCCGCCGGCGGCCTGCGCCTGACCGAGGGTTATTCGAACTCGCCCGTGTGCTCGCCCACCCGCTTCGCGCTGATCACCATGCGTTACCAGTACCGCCTGCGCGGCGGCATGGAAGAACCCATCAACAGCCGCAGCAAGGGCAACCCGCGCCTGGGCCTGCCGCCCGAACTGCCCACCCTGCCCTCGCTGCTGCGTGACGCCGGCTACGCCACCGCGCTTGTGGGCAAGTGGCACCTGGGCTACCCGCCCAGCTTCGGGCCGCTGCGCTCGGGCTACGACGAGTTCTACGGCATCATGGCCGGCGGGGTGGACTACTTCTCGCACTGCTCGGGCAAGGGCGACCACGACCTCTACGTCGGCGAGGAAGAGCACCACGAAGTGGGCTACCTGACAGACCTGCTGTCGCAGCGCGCCGTGGACTACGTGCAGCGCCGCGCCGAAGTCGCGCGCGGCGGCCAGCCCTTCTTCCTCAGCCTGCACTACACCGCACCCCACTGGCCCTGGGAAACCCGCGACGACACGCACCTGGCCGAGGAGGTGAAAGACAACCTCTTCCACCTGCACGGCGGCAGCGTGGAGACCTACCGCCGCATGATCCACCACATGGACGAAGGCATCGGCAAGCTGGTGGCCGCGCTGCGCGCACAGGGCCTGCTGGACAACACGCTGATCGTCTTCACCAGCGACAACGGCGGCGAACGCTACTCCGACAACTGGCCGCTGGTGGGCGGCAAGATGGACCTCACCGAAGGCGGCATCCGCGTGCCGTGGATCGCCCACTGGCCGCGTGTCATCCCCGCCGGCAGCACCAGCGACCAGCACTGCATGACCATGGACTGGTCGGCCACCCTGCTGGACGTGGGTGGTGCACACCCCTCGCCCGACTTCCCCATCGACGGTGTCTCGCTGGCACGCGTGCTGCGCAAACCGTCCGACACCTTCGAGCGCCCGTTGTACTGGCGCATGAACCACCGCCACCAGCGCGCCCTGCGCCAAGGCCCCTGGAAGTACCTCAAGGTGGACGAGCATGAGTACCTGTTCAACATCACGCAAGACGCCCGCGAGCGCGCCAACCTGGCGGCGCGCGAGCCCGAGCGCCTGGCCCGCATGCGCGAGGAATGGCTGCGGTGGGAGGCTACCGTGCCCGCCATCCCCGAGGACGCCACCGTCAGCCTGGGCTACTCGGTCAAGGACATGCCGCAGCGCTGACCAGGCACCCTATACACACAACGACGAGGAGACCCCATGAACCGAACCACCCCCCTGCCCGCCCTGGCCGCGGCCCTGCTGCTCGCCCTGGCCGCGCCCCACGCGGCGGCCCAGTCCTGGCCCGAGCGCCCCATCCGCGTGATCGTGCCCCTGCCACCGGCGGGCCCGAGCGACATCGTGCTGCGTGGTGCCGCACCCAAGGTGCAGGAGATCCTCAAGCAGCCCCTGGTCATTGACAACAAGCCGGGCGCCAACGGCAACATCGGCACGGCCGAGGCCGTGCGCGCCGCACCGGACGGCTACACCTGGCTGTGGACCACCGATACCACGCTCACGGTCAACCCGCACGTCTACGAGAAGATGCCCTACAAGGCCGCGGACCTGCTGCCGGTGATCCGCGCCAGCGCCTTCAGCCAGACCCTGGTGTGTTATCCCGGCGTCGGCGTCAAGACAGTGGCCGAGCTGGTGAAGAAGGCACGCAGCACGGCCATGACCTACGCCACGGGCGGCGCCGGCTCGCCCGGCCACCTCACCACCGAACTGTTCAGTACCGCGGCCGGCATCCAGATGACGCACGTGCCCTACAGGGGCCCCGCTCCCGCCGTGCAGGACATGCTGGGCGGCCAGGTGGAATGCGGCTTCCTCGCCGGTCCCACCGTGCTGCCGCATGTGAAGGCGGGCAAGTTGGTGGCGCTGGCCGTCTCGGGCGCCAAGCGCTCGCCGCTGCTGCCCGACGTGCCCACCGTGGCCGAGGCCGGTTACCCCGGCTTCGACGCCACCTTCTCGCTGGTGCTGTTCGCACCCAAGAACACGCCCGCCGCCATCGTGCAGAAGATGCACGACGCCATGGCCGTGGCGCTCAAGAACCCGGAGCTGGTGGAGCGGCTCGCGCAGTCGGACCAGGTCGTGGTGGCCGGCGATGCCGCTGAAGCCACCGCCCGCTTGGCGCAGGACACGCAACGCTGGGGCGAAGTGGCCCGCCGCATCAAGCTCAAGCTGGACTGAGCGCACCTGAAAAAGACGATCGAGGAGACCCGCATGAACCCCATCCACCGTGCCCGCCGCCTGGTGCTGGCCCTGACCGGCGCCTGCCTGCTCAGCCCCTGGGCCGCCAGCGCGCAAGCCCCCGTCTGGCCCAGCAAGCCGGTCACGCTCATCGTCGGCACGCCGCCCGGCGGCGCCATCGACGCCTATGCGCGCGCCCTGGCCCAGCAACTGGGCAAGGTCACGGGTGGCACCTTCCTCGTGGACTACAAGCCGGGCGCCAACGGCAACATCAGCGCCGAGTTCGTGCAGAAGGCGCAGCCCGACGGCCACACGCTGTGGATCGGCACCCAAGCCATGATGACCATCAACCCCTCGGTCTATCCCAACCAGCGCTGGCAGCAAGCGGGCTTCAAGCCGATCGCCAAGGGCGTGGAAGCGCCGCTGGTGCTCGTTGCCCATCCCTCGGTGCCGGCCCGCACACTGCCCGAGCTCGTCAAGTGGGCGGCCGCGAACCCCGGCAAGGCCGCCTATGCCTCCTTCAGCCCGGGCACGCCCTCGCAATTCCTGGGTTATCAGCTCAGCCAGCGTTTCAAGCTGGACATGACCCACATCCCCTACAAGGGCTCGGGCCCGCAGACCACCGACCTGCTGGGCGGCCAGGTGCCGCTGGGTTTCGCCCAGTTGCAGTCGGTGATCCCGCACGTGCAGTCGGGCCGGCTCAATCCCATCGCCGTGACCAGCCCGCAGCGTTCGCGCCACCTGCCGCAGGTGCCCACGCTGGCCGAGCTGGGCTACAAGGAACTCAACACCACCATCTGGTTCGGCCTGCTGGCACCGGCCGCCGCGCCCAAGCCGGTGCTCGACGCCATCGCCGCCGCCACGCAGAAGGCGCAGGCCGATGGTGACTACCGTGCCCGGCTGGAAGCCCAGGGTTTCGATGTGCCGCAGGAATACGGTGACGCTTTTGCCGCCACCATCGCCGCCGAGACCGCACGCTGGGCCGAGGTAGTGCGCGCCACCGGCTTCAAGGCCAACGACTGAAGGGCGCGTTGCTGCGCGGCTGAGCGGTCCCGCTCAGAACTTGTGAAGAAATCGTAGCGAGCGGCCCGAGCGCAAGGCGGACGGAGCGCAGGAACCGGAACGTACTTCCGGTACGTGAGGATTCCGAGCACCGCCCAACGCGGCGATCGGGTCGCGCAGTAGATTTATTCGCAAGTTCTCAGTGCGTGATCACCACCAGCACGCTACAGGGCGCATGCTCGATCAGCGATTTGGACACCGAGCCGCGCCACCAGCGCGCCGCCCAACTGTCCTGGTGCTGGTGCCCCAGCACGATCAGATCGGCCCGCAGACGGCCGGCGGCCTTGGCCAGCTCGTGCACCGGGTCACCGCTGAGCACCTCACCGCGTGCCTGCAAACCCGACTGCGCCAGGCGCTCCACCCCGGCTTCAAGGATGAGGCGGTAACGCTCCCGCTCGATCTCCTCCACCTTGGGGTCGTAGAGCCCGCCCTCGGGACCAAGAGAAGCGATGGGCAGCGGCATCACGGCCACCAGCACCAGCTCGGCCTGGCTCCACTGCGCAATCTCGCGGCTGCCCAGCAGGGCCTGCTGCCCGGATTCGGAGCCGTCGTAGCCCAACAAGATGCGTTTGTACATGGCGAGTCTCCTCAGATTGAATGCACTGCGGTACTTGCATCTTAGGGCGATCTGCGGCCGCCGCCAACCTCATCACCCACGAAACGACTCCTAACGACCATCAATAGTCATTCGCAAGCAAACTAAATGTTGCCGCTCGATCTTTGGTTCCAGGGTCCAGGCCCGCGAACTCCTATTGAAGCAACCGAACCACCTCAGAAAGCAATACATCGAGAGCGCCACGGAAATCCACCTGTGGCGCAAGTGGAAGTGCCTCCGCTTTCCGTACTGGCTGATGTAGATGCATGTCAGCGATCTTCCTCAGCGATGTGTCCAACTGCCGCATTTGATCGCTAAATGATCGAGGCGCTGGATAGTTGTTTGCAACCTCGGAGAAGTTCTTTGCATTAAAGATAGGAGGCACGTGATCGACTACGGCTCGGACAAGCATTGCAGACGCCATATGCAGTTCGTGCTCGTGCGCAGAATTCAATTCTTCAAGCAGACGCACCAGGCGTTTCAGGTCCCATTGGTGTGATTTGATGCTACGCAATTGCAGAATGCGCGTCGGGTCGACATATGCTGCTTTCGACGGAGCACCGTTTGGCTTGCCAACCTGACTGATCTTGCGGCGCACTTGATTGAGCCCGCCTTCAATCAGTCCAATAGCCTCGTGGAGCTGCTCGATCGATGGCGGATTGAGTACGCCGTATCCGGGAAGGTTTGTCATCAGAAGCAACGGGACCCCAAAATCATTGAGGCCTAACGCTGCGCCCAAGATTCCCTTGGCTTCCAGCATTAGACGTTTGAAGGAAGCGCGGTCAGCACTGTTCAAGTGCGATGCCGTAGCAGTGGTCGACTGCTCAAAGCGACCTTCCATCTCGCGAAGGGTGCCGATGATCTTCTCAAGTTCTTGCTCGTGCATAGGTTTGGCCTGTCATTGGGTCCCCAGCGCACATCGTAGAACCATTCTTGGTCAAAATCGACGAACGTCTGCTCGCCCTTCGGACCCATGGCGCCTATGGGTCGAAGACAGACTGTCAAGCACTATGCCGCAGTAAAGCGAGCCAGCCCGCCTAGCCCAACTGCCCCGCCAACAGCTTCGCCACGTGCACCGCTTCGCGCTGCGCGCCATCCGCGATCTGGTGGCGACAACTGGTGCCGTCGGCCACGACTATCGCATCCGCCTTGGCGCGCACCGCAGGCAGCAGATTGGCCTCGGCCATCTGCATGGAGACCTCGTAATGCTCGGCCTCGTAGCCGAAGCTGCCGGCCATGCCGCAGCAGCTGGACTCGATGAGTTCGGGCTTGGCGCCGGGAATCAATGACAGCACTTCCATCACGGGCGTGACGGCGGCAAAGGCCTTCTGGTGGCAGTGGCCGTGCAGCAGCACGGGCTGACTCACGGGTTTGAGTTTGACTTTGAACGCTTCCAGCTGGCCGGCCTTGGCCTCGCGGGCCAGGAATTCTTCGAACAGCAGCGCCTGCTTGGCGATGGCCTGCGCGGGTTCGCCCAGGCCCATAACCAGCAGCTCGTCGCGCAGCGTGAGCAGACAAGACGGTTCCAGGCCGACGATGGCGATGCCCTTTTCCGCAAACGGCAAGAGGCTCTCCACGACCTCACGCGCTTTCACCTTGGCCTGGTCCACCATGCCGGCGGAGAGCAAGGTGCGGCCGCAGCAGAGGTGCTTGCCGTCATCCTGCACCTTGGTCGCCACGTGCACGGTGTAGCCGGCGGCCTGCAGCACCAACAGCGCGGCGTGGGCGTTCTCGGATTCGAAAAAGCCGTTGAAGGTGTCGACGAAGAGCACCACGGGTTTCAGGGCGGTGAGCACCTCTTCACGCGTGGCGCTCTGCACGGGCGTGTTGAAGAAGTGCCGGCTCTTCCATTGCGGCAGACCGCGTTTGGCGGAGAAGCCGAAGAGCTTTTCGCTGAGCTGGGCCATGAGC
This sequence comes from Burkholderiales bacterium, assembly GCA_016185015.1. Lineage (GTDB taxonomy): Bacteria > Pseudomonadota > Gammaproteobacteria > Burkholderiales > Burkholderiaceae_C > Hylemonella. The sequence goes on along the minus strand of JACPOI010000051.1, from coordinate 55,053 downwards.
GGCAGCTTGTCGCGCAGGTTGAGCACAGGGGCGATCTTCGCGGCGTGGCGTGCGTAGTCGGGCAGCTGGCCGACGAGCTTGTCCTTGATCGTGTGGCCGTGTTTGGCCTTGTAGTGCTGCAGGAACTCGACCTTGAGCTTGGCCATGTCCACGCCGGTGGGGCAGTCGCGCTTGCAGCCCTTGCAGCTCACGCAGAGATCCATCGCTTCGCGCACGACTTCGCTGGTCAAGGCGTCCTTGCCGTCCAGCCCCTCGATCTGGCCGGAGAGCGCCAGGCGCAGGGTGTTGGCGCGGCCGCGCGTGAGGTGCTGCTCGTCGCGTGTGACGCGGTAGCTCGGGCACATGGTGCCGGCGTCGAACTTGCGGCAGTGGCCGTTGTTGTTGCACATCTCCACGGCCTTGGCCAGGCCCTGGGCCGGGTCGCCGCCGGTGCCGGGGGCGGTGGTCACTTCGGTCACCGGGTCGGCCTGCACGTTCCAGGCGCTCCAGTCCAGCGCGGGCTGGATCGGCACGACCTTGTAGCTGGGCGGGAAGCGCATCAGCGTGGTGTCGTCCATCTTGGGCGGGTCGATCATGCGCTTGGGGCTGAGCAGCTTGGCGGGGTCCAGGTACTCCTTGATCTGGGTGAAGGCTTGCGTGAGGCGCGGGCCGAACTGCCACTCGATCCATTCGCCGCGGCACAGACCGTCGCCGTGCTCGCCGCTGTAGGCGCCCTTGTACTTGCGCACCAGTTCACTCGCCTCTTCGGCAATGGCGCGCATCTTGGCCGCACCACCACGCCGCATGTCGAGGATGGGCCGCACGTGCAGGGTGCCGACCGAGGCGTGGGCGTACCAGGTGCCGCGGCTGCCGTATTTGCTGAAGACCTCGGTGAGCGCGTTGGTGTATTCGGCCAGGTGCACCAGGGGCACGGCGCAGTCTTCGATGAAGCTCACGGGTTTGCCGTCACCGCGCAGGCTCATCATGATGTTCAGGCCGGCCTTGCGCACTTCCCACAGGTTCTTCTGCGGGGCGTCGTCGATCATCTCCACCACGCTGCCAGGCAAGCCCAGCTCGCCCATCAGGTCCACCAGTTCCTTGATCTTGGGCGCGATGTCGGCCTTGCTCGCGCCGGAGAACTCCACCAGCAGCACGGCTTCGGGTTTGCCACCGCTGATGGCAGGCGAGAGCGCGGTGCGGATGGTGGGGGCGAAGGCCGGGTTCTGCAGCGAGAGCTCGATCATGGTGCGGTCGACCAGCTCCACGGCCGTGAGCGCCCCGCCCCGCATGTTGTGGCCCAGCTTGACGATGTGCTGGGCACTGTCCATCGCTTGGTAGAACGTGGGGAAGTTCACCACGCCCAGCACCTTGGCGCGCGGCAGTTCGCTGAGCTGCAGGCAGAGCGAACGCGTGAGCGCCAGCGTGCCTTCGCTGCCGATGAGCAGGTGCGCCAGGTTGACCGAGCCGTCGCTGGTGTAGGGCTTCTCGTTCTGGTTGTGGAAGATGTCCAGGTTGTAGCCGGCCACACGGCGCAGCACCTTGGGCCAGCGCGCCTCGATCTCGTCGCGGTGCAGGCCGGCCAGGCCGCGCACGTAGTCGCCGATCTGTTTCACGCGGCCGCTGGCCGTGTCGTAGCGGCCGAAGGTCAGCAGCTCGCCGTCGGCCAGCCAGGCCTGGGCGCCGATGACGTTGTGCACCATATTGCCGTAGGCAATGGAGCGGCTGCCGCAGGAGTTGTTGCCGGCCATGCCGCCCAGCGTGGCCTGCGCGCTGGTGGACACGTCCACCGGGTACCAGAGGCCGTGTTTCTTGAGGTCGGCGTTCAGGTGGTCCAGCACCAGGCCGGGCTCCACACGGGCCGTGCGCTGCTCGACGTTGACGTCGAGGATCTTGCGCATGTGTTTGCTGTGGTCGATGACCAGCCCCGCACCCACCGTCTGGCCGCACTGGCTGGTGCCGCCGCCGCGCGGCACGATGGGGACCTTCAGGTCACGGCAGATGTCGATGGCCAGACGCACGTCGGCGGCCTCGCGCGGCAGGAACACACCCACGGGCATGGCCTGGTAGATCGAGGCATCGGTGGCGTAACGGCCGCGGTCGGCCGGGCTGAACAGCACCTCGCCCTTGGTCTCGGCGCGCAGGCGCGCGGCCAGGCGGCCGGCGACTTCGTTGCTGAGGCGGGAGACAGACTCGTAGGTCTGGCTGGCAGAGGTTTGCGTCACGCTGGCGGGCAGGGGTGCATTCATATCGGTACTCAGTTTTTCGCGTTCACGGCCTGGGCCGTGCGCATCTGTTCAACCACCACATCGCGCTTGTGGCCCAGGTGGGCGACGAGTTCGGTGCGCAGGGCGGCGCCGTCGCGTTTTTGCAGGGCTTCGATCATGCGGTCGTGTTCCTGCATGGCGCGCGCCCATTTCTCACCATCCTGGTTGGAGCGGAAGCGCAGGGCCTGCAGCCGGGCGTTGACCTGCTGGTAGGTGGCGGTGAGCACCGGGTTGCGCGCCGCGGCGTTGAAAGCGCGGTGGATGGCGGCATTGAGCCGGTAATAGGCCGAGAGATCGCGCCGGGTATAGGCAGCCTTCATCTCGTAGTGCATGGCCTCGATCTCGGCCAGTTCCTCAGGCGTGATGCGTTGCGCCGCCAGTTCGCCCGACAGGCCTTCCAGCCCGGCCATGACCTCGAAGGTGTTGAGGATGTCGGCCTCGCTCAGCTCCACGGCAATGGCGCCGCGGTTGGGCAGCAACTCCACCAGGCCTTCGGCAGCCAGGGTCTTGATGGCTTCGCGCAGCGGGGTACGCGAGACCTTCATCTGCTCGCACAACTCGCGCTCGTTGAGCTTGGCGCCGGGGGCGATCTGGCCCTCCACCAGCAGCTGGCGCAGGCGCTGGGTGACCTGCCCGTGCAGGGCCGTGGGCATGGACAGGATTTCAGCCATGGATATGCTTTGTATTCAAAAAGATCGTGATTTCAAGCGATTTTAGGGTCTTTCTGGTTGACAAACAAATTTTGTATGCAAAAAATGCGTCTGTCCTTTACCTCTGATTTGCCATGCTGACCACCGATTTCCACCCCACCGGCCGCCACTTCCTCCAGATTCCGGGCCCCTCCCCCGTGCCCGACCGCGTGTTGCGCGCCATGAGCCTGCCCACCATCGACCACCGCGGCCCCGAATTCGGCGCCATGGGCCTGAAGATCCTGGCCGACATCCAGAAGATCTTCCAGACCAAACACCCGGTCATCATCTACCCGGCCTCGGGCACCGGCGCCTGGGAAGCCGCGCTGACCAACACCCTCTCGCCCGGCGACCACGTGCTCATGTACGAGACCGGCCACTTCGCCTTCCTCTGGAACCGCCTGGCCACGCGCCTGGGCCTGAAGGCCGAAGTCATCGCCCTGCCCGGTACCGACAACGGCGTGCCCGCCAGCTGGCGCCGCGGCGTGTCGGCCGAGCTGATCGAGCAGCGCCTGAAGGCCGACACGGGCCACGCTATCCGCGCCGTGTGCGTGGTGCACAACGAAACCTCCACCGGCGCGACCAGCAACATCGCTGCCGTGCGCAAGGCGATCGACGCCGCCAAGCACCCGGCCCTGCTACTGGTGGACACCATCTCGGGCCTGGCCTCGGCCGACTACCGCCACGACGAATGGGGCGTGGACGTCTCCATCAGCGGCTCGCAAAAGGGCCTGATGCTGCCGCCGGGCATGAGCTTCAACGCGCTCTCGCCCAAGGCCATCGAGGCCAGCAAGACCGCCAAGCTTCCGCGCAGCTTCTGGGCCTGGGACGAAATCATCGAGATGAACAAGACGGGCTACTGGCCCTACACGCCCAACACCAACCTCATGTACGGCCTGAGCGAAGCGGCCGACATGATCCTGGGCCAGGGCCTGGAGGCCGTGCTGGCGCGCCACCAGCGCTGGGCCGCCGGCGTGCGCGCCGCGGTGAACGCCTGGGGCCTGCCCATCCAGTGCGCCGACGCGGGCGTGTACTCGCCCATCCTGACCGGTGTGATGACACCCGAGGGCGTGGACGCCGACGCCATCCGCAAGATCGTCTACGAGCGTTTCGACTGCTCGCTGGGCACGGGCCTGGGCAAGATCAAGGGCCGCATGTTCCGCATCGGCCACCTGGGCGACAGCAACGATCTCACGCTGATCGGCACCATTGCCGCCTGCGAAATGGGCCTGAAGCTCGGCGGCGTGAAGCTGGCCGGCTCGGGTGTGCAGGCCATCATGGACTACTACGCCGGCCACCCGGCCGCCGTGCCGCAGCGCAAGGCCGCCTGACCGGCCAGCAGAATTTCTACAACGACCCGAGGAGACACACCATGAAACGCAGAACCTTCGTCACGGCCACGGCGGCCACTGCAGCCACCCTGGCTGCCCCCATGCTCCAGGCGCAGACCCTGCCCGGCGGGCCGGTGCGCATCATCGTGGGCTTCGCACCGGGCGGCGGCACCGACGTGCTGGCCCGCATCGTCGGCCAGAAACTGCAGGCCATGTGGAACACCACGGTCGTGATCGAGAACAAGGCCGGTGCCTCCGGTGTCATCGCGGCCGACTTCGTGGCCAAGGCCCCAGCCGACGGCAACACCCTGCTGATGGCCCACATCAACAGCCACGCCCTCGCGCCTGGCCTCATGCCCAAGCTGGGTTATGTGGTGGAGCGCGACTTCACGCCGCTGACGCTGGTGGGCGTCACGCCCAACCTGCTGATCGCCAACACCAGCCTGCCGGCCCAGACCGTGGCCGACGTGGTGGCGCACTGCAAGGCCAACCCGGGCAAGGTCAGCTTCGGCTCGGCCGGCCAGGGTTCGGCCCAGCACCTGGCCATGGAGTCCTTCAAGCTCGCCGCCGGCGTGGATGCGCTGCACGTGCCCTACAAGGGCTCCGGCCCCATGCTGGTCGACCTGATCGGCGGCCAGATCCACTACTCCTTCGACACCATGACGGCCGCCACCCCGCACGTGAAGAGCGGCAAGGTGCGCGCCATCGCCCAGACGCGGGCCAAGCGCGCCTCGGGTCACCCCACGGTGCCGACCATGTCCGAGTCCGGCTTCCCCGGCTTCGAGGCCACCACCTGGTATGGCCTGGTGGGCCCGGGCAAGATGCCGGCCGCCATGGCCCAGCGCATGAACGAAGACATCAACAAGGTGCTGGCCATGCCCGACGTGAAGGAAAAGCTGGACCTGTACGGCGCCGAAGACGGCGGCGGCACGGCTCAGCAGTTTGCCGAGTTCATCCGCGCCGAGCAGCTGAAGTGGGGCAAGATCATCAAGGATGCCAAGGTCACGGTAGAGAGTTGAACACCCCCGAGGCGGCTGGTGCCGCCTCCCCCTCAAGGGGGCGACGCCAGTGGCCCGGCGAAGCCGGTTCCACGGCGTCCCGCGATTGACGTCCCCTCACGCCCACTTCTCTTCCTCCTCCCTTCCCCATGAGTGACACCGGCCAAGTCCACCTGAACATTGAGGCCGGCGTGGCCTCGGTGCTGTTTGACCGCCCCCAGGCGCGCAATGCGATGACCTGGGCCATGTACGAGCAGTTGATGGCAATCTGCCGCCAGCTGCGTGACGCGCCCGACGTGCGTGTTGTCACGTTCCGCGGCGCCGGCGGCGAGGCCTTTGTGGCCGGCACCGACATCGCGCAGTTCCAGAACTTTGGCAACGGCGCGAAAGGCGGCGAGGACGGTGTCGCCTACGAGCGCCAGATCGATGCCTGCATGGAGCTGCTGGGCAGTCTGCCCATGCCCACGCTGGCCGTGGTCGAGGGCTGGTGCGTAGGCGGCGGCGTGGCCATCGCGACGGGTTGCGATTTCCGCATCGCCACGCCCACGGCCAAGTTCGGCGTGCCGATTGCCAAGACCCTGGGTAACTGCCTGTCGGTGAGCAACCTGGCGCGCCTGAGTGCGGCCTTCGGCATGCAGCGTGTCAAGCGCATGCTGCTGCTGGCCGAGATGATCAACGCCGACGAGGCCCTGGCCTGCGGTTACCTGCAGGAAATGAGCGCGCCGGCCGAACTGGATGCGGCCGTGTCACGCCTCACGGGCAAGCTTGCAGCCCTGGCCCCGGTGACGCAGCGCGTCAGCAAGGAAGGCCTGCGCCGCCTGACCGTGCACAGCCTGCCCGAGGGCGAAGACCTGGTGCGCGCCGCCTATGGCAGCGCCGACTTCCGCGAAGGCGTGAGCGCCTTCGTCGAGAAGCGCCCCCCGGCCTGGAAAGGAAAGTGATGACCAACAAGACCACACGTCCCGGCCCGCTGCACGGCCTGCGCGTGCTCGAACTCACGCAGATCATGTCGGGCCCGACCTGCGGCCAACTGCTGGCCGATATGGGCGCCGATGTGATCAAGGTCGAGAAGCTGCCCGGTGGCGACGATGCACGCGCCTACCGCGACCCGCTCGTCAACGGCGTCTCGGCTCCCTTCATGATGATGAACCGCAACAAGCGCGGCATCGCTATCGACCTCAAGCATGCCGACGGCAAGGCCGTGCTGCTGCGCATGGTCGAGAAGTCCGACGTGCTGGTGGAAAACTTCCGCGGCGGCACCATGGACAAGCTGGGCCTGGGCTACGAGGAACTCGCGAAGGTCAACCCGGGCCTGATCTACTGCGCCATCACGGGTTACGGCCGCAACGGACCCTACGCCAACAAAGGCGGCTTCGATCTGATCGCCCAGGGTTTCGCCGGCCTGATGTCCATCACCGGCGAGCCCGGCGGCGCACCGGCCAAGAACGGCAATGCGGTGTCGGACATGAACGCCGGCATCCTGGGCGCTTTGGGCATCGTCGCGGCCTATGTGCACAAGCTCAAGACGGGTGAGGGCCAGATCGTCGACACCTCGCTCAGTGACGCCGCGCTGCAGCAGCTCTACTGGCACGCCGCCATCTTCTTCGCCAATGGCAAATCGAGCGAGCCCACGGGCTCGGCCCACATCCTGACAGCGCCCTACCAGGCCTTCGAGGCCAGCGACGGCTGGATCAATATCGGCGGCGCCAACCAGGCCAACTGGGAGCGCATCGCCGAGGTGCTGGGCCACCCCGAGTGGCGCACCGATGCACGCTTTGCCACCAACAGCGACCGCATGGCGCACCGCGAGGAACTGGTGGCGCTGATGAACGCCGTGCTGCGCACACGCACGCGCGCCGAGTGGCAGTCTGCGTTCGACAACGCGGGCGTGCCGGCCGGGCCGGTGCACACCGTGGGCGAAGCCTTGAGCCACCCGCAGACCCTGGCACGCGGCATGGTGGTGGAGCTGGACCACCCGCAGGCCGGGCTGACACGCGCCCTGGGCTGCCCCATCCATTTCTCCGCCACCCCGGCGCAGGTCACGCGTCCAGCCCCCCTGCTGGGCCAGCACACACGCGAGCTGCTCAAGGAATTTGGTTACACCGACACACAGGTAGATACGTTCATAAGCAGCAACGCAATAGCCGAAGCGTAAAAATCTGTCATCATAGAAATCAGTCGCAAGCTCTAGCGGCACTTTTATGAGTGATGGCTTATGCGTACAACCATATCCGCGCTGCTGTGCGCGTTGGGAACCTTGATCGGCACGACAGCATCGGCCCAGAACGCCTGGGTCGTCGGCCAATCGGCACCGCTCTCCGGCAGCAATGCCGTCTTCGGCAAGGACATCCGCGACGGCGCCCTGGCGTATTTCAAGATGGTCAATGCGCAGGGCGGCGTGGGCGGCGCACCCATCGAACTGATCACGCTGGATGACCAGAACCAGCGCAAGATCGCCGGCGAGAACACCACCAAGCTGCTACAGAACCGCAACCTGGTGGCGCTGTTCGGCTACGCCTCGGCCACGCTGAGCCTGGACGCCATGCCCCAGGCCGAGAAGGCCGGCATGCTCTTCTTCGCCCCCTTCTCCGGTGCCAACCCCGTGCGCAAGTCCAGCCCCGTGGTGCACACGCTGCGCGCCTCCTACGGCGACGAGCTGGAGAAGATGCTGGCCTTCTGGACCGGGCTGGGCATGAAAGAGGTGGTGGTGGTGCACTACGACGACGAGGTCGGCATCCAGAACCTGGGCGTCGTCAAGGACTACCTGGCGCGCCAGGGCAAGCAGCCGCAGGCCTTCGCCCTGGAGCGCAATGCCAAGCTGGACGACGCCCGCTTCACACAGCTGGCCGCGCTCAAGCCCGAGGTCATCATCAACACCGTGCTCTCCGGCCCGGCCGCCGAGATCAGCAAGCAGCTGGTGGCGCGCGGCATGTACATCCCCATGTCCAGCCTGTCCTTCGTCGGCGCGCAGCAGTACATCGACGCCGCCGGCGATGCCGGCGCCGGTGTGTCCATCTCCCAGGTGGTGCCCAGCACCGGTGCGTCGCTGCCCGTCGTGCGCGAATGCAGCAAGGCCCTGCAGGAGTCCGGCGTCACCAAGGCCATGAACAGCACGCACCTGGAAGCCTGCATCGGCGCCAAGGTGCTGACCGAGGCCATGCGCCGCAGCAAGAAACCCGGCGACCACAAGGCCCTGCTGGCTGCCCTGAGGAATCTGGGCAGTTTTGATACCGGCGGCTTCACGGTGACCTACGGACCGGAGCAGAACCACGGCAGCAGGTACGTGGAACTGGGCATGGTCACGCGCGGCGGCAAGCTGCGCAACTGAAGCAAGAAACAATTGCTTACGCGGCTAAACACCTGCACACAGGTGTTTCCGTTTCGGCCCTAGTCCTGAAACAAGTTCAGGCTCACCATGGAAGCATCAAGTTTTCCATGGGACCGCACATGTTCACTCGACACTTCAAGCGCCTGGGCCTGGCCACTCTGCTGTGGACGCTGGGCGGCTTGCTGCACACCAGCGCCCACGCCCAGAACGCTTGGGTCGTCGGCCAGTCGGCACCGATCTCCGGCAGCAACGCCGTCTTCGGCCAGGACATCCGCGACGGTGCGCTGGCCTATTTCAAGATGCTCAACGCCCAGGGCGGCGTGGCCGGGGCCCCGGTCGAGCTGCTCACCCTGGACGACCAGAACCAGCGCAAGATCGCCGGCGAGAACACCAGCAAACTGCTGCAGACCAAGGGCCTGGTGGCCCTGTTCGGCTACGGCTCGGCGACGCTGAGCCTGGACGCCATGCCCCAGGCCGAGAAGGCCGGTGTGCTCTTTTATGCGCCCTTCTCCGGCGCCAACCCGGTGCGCAAGCCCAGCCCGGTGGTCTACACGCTGCGCGCCTCCTATGGCGACGAGCTGGAGAAGATGCTGACTTTCTGGATGAGCCTGGGCATGAAACAGGTAGTGGTGGTGCACTACGACGACGAGGTCGGCGTGCAGAACCTGGCGGTGGTCACCGACTACCTGGTGCGCCAGGGCAAGACGCCCAAGGCCTTCGCGCTGCAGCGCAATGCCAGGATCGACGCCGCCAAGATGGATGCGCTGGTCGCCCTGCAGCCCGAGGTCATCATCAACACCGTGCTCTCCGGTCCCGCGGCCGACATCAGCAAGCAGCTGACCGCACGCGGCCTCTACGTGCCCATGTCCAGCCTGTCCTTCGTCGGGGCGCAGCAGTACATCGACGCCGCCGGTGCGGCCGGCGCCGGCGCCTCCATTTCGCAGGTGGTGCCCAACGCCTCGGCCTCGCTGCCCATCATCCGCGAGTGCGGCAAGGCCCTGCTGGACGCCGGCATCAGCAAACCCATGAACAGCACGCATCTGGAGGCCTGCATCGGCGCCAAGGTGCTGGCCGAGGCCATGCGCCGCAGCAAGCGCGTCGGCGACGCCAAGGCCACGCTGGCCGCGCTGCGCACCCTGGGCAGCTATGACGTCGGCGGCTACACCGTGCATTACGGGCCCGAGCAGAACCACGGCAGCAAGTACGTGGAACTGGCCATGGTCACGCGCAACGGGCGGCTGCGTAACTGATGGGTGAGGTTGGGAGGGAGTTCTCCGGAGGGAATTGCAAAGGGCGCCGATGGCGCCCTTTTTTTATCCCGTCGCAGCGGACTCAGACCGTGAGTTCGCGCGCCGTGATATGGTACTTGAAGGCGTCGGGCGAATAGGAATCCAGGCGCTCTTCGGCGGTCTCGGCCACCGGGTACATCAGGAAGCCCAGCTTGGGGCCCTTGGCGCCGGGCAGCGCCACGTCATGCGCCATGTTCCAGGCCAGCCAGTTGCCTTCCCAGCCGCCGAACAGGGCCTGGTTGACGGGCGCCACCACCGGGTCGGTGGTGTTCTTGATCCACTGCGGCGTCTCCAGCCGCATGACCTTGGCCACGTCGGCCGGGTCCATGGCCACCCAGCCATGGTCCTTGAGATAGACCTCGGCGCGGCAGTGCTGCGCGCCCTTGAGGCTGGCCGGGTTGCCGCTGAGTTCCTTGTAGCCGAAGGCCGAAGGCACCAGGCGCAGGCCGTAGACGTCACGCGCGGGCAGGCCCACGGCACGGCACAGGCCGACGAAAACCGCGTTCAGGTCGGCGCACTTGCCGCCCAGGTTGCCGGTCTCCAGCATGGTCTTGATGTCGCCCTCGCCGCAGCCGCGCACCTTGGGTTCGCGCCAGGTGTTGGCCACCACCCAGTCGTAGATCTTCTTCGCCTTCTCGGCGTCGGTCCGGGCGCCGCGCGTGGCTTCCAGCGCGGTCTTGCGCACGATGCCGTCGGTGGGCAGCAGGGCCGTGGGCCGGGTCCAGAACTGGAGATTGGCAGCGGCCTCGGGGGCCGGCTTTTTGGCCGCCCAGTTGACGGCGCGGTTGTTGGTCTGGATGCGGCTGGTCAGTTCGACCCAGGGCTTTTTCTCGCCGGGCGTGAAGTCCACCTGCAGCAGCCGGGCACCATAGACCGCGTCGCTGCCCATGCGGGCCTGGCCATTGCTGGCATAGCTGTTGCCCAGCGAACGCTGCCAGTCGGCATCGACCGAGGGCACCGGCAGCCAGACGCGGGTGGCGCCTTCGGCCTGCTGGATGTCGACGCGGGTCGTCACCTCAAAAGTGCGCCAGGCGCCGGGCTGGGGGTTGAACTGGCGCTGCGCCGGCGCGGTCTGCGCCAGGCCCAGGGCCGGCAGCGTGTAGGCGGCCGACAGGGCTGCCGCGTTCTTCAGGAAGGTTCGACGTTCGGTGGTCATCAAGAGAGCTCCGTCATGGTGTGTGAACGCCGCCGGCGCAGGTCAAGGTGCTCCGGAACGGCGTGCGCACGGCTGGGATGCCGTGACAGTCGAGATTATCGGGCCCACCCCACCCCGGAGTAATCCCCAAGCTAAACCCCACGAACCTTGGGGTATATTGACCGTCACTTCTATGAGAAAGCTGCTGGAGACCTTCAACACGATGGAGCAGACAGGGCAAGGGCTTGCCAGTCGCGGCATCCTGCTGCGCGGCGTGGGCAGCCACAGCACCGAAAGTGTGCGCCGTGTCGTCCTGGAGCGGCTGGGCGCCAGCGACCTGGCCGCGCAGATCCATGCCGAACCCGGCCATGGCCCGCTGGGCCATGGGGTGCGGCTCTGGCTGGACCACCCCGCCCGACAGGCCTGGGCACCGGGCCACAACACCATGCGGTTGGCCGGCACCCTGGGCTTGCGCACGCTGGACAGCGATACCGACCTGCAGCGCGAGATCCTGGTGACCCTGCTCATGAGCCCGACCGGCCTGGACTTCCCCAGCCTGGACGAATTCGAGTCGGCCATCCACATCCGCCGCAACATCGTGCAGGCCGCGCGCCGCACCACGCTGGCCTTCGACACCGCAGCCGCCGAGCGCCCCCAGGACTGCTGGACCTACCACGAAGACCGGGGCTTCACCCTGCTGCCGGACGTGCCGCTGATTGACGCGCTGGTCAAGACCACGCAGCCCGAAATCTCGGGCCGGCTCTACTCCTTCTCCTGCTACCGCGCCACCGAATACGTGACCCTGCTGGGCATCGCCCAGGAACTGTCGCGCAGCAACGCCGAATTGTTCGAGCGCCTGCAGGACGTCTGGCGCCAGCGCGCCATCATGTCCGAGGAGTTCCACTCCGTCTTCCTGCGCGAGCAGGGCTCGATGGACGCACCGGTACCGCCGCTGTATTACGTGCCGGGCGACCGCGTCTGGTTCCGCAACCCCGACGAGGCCTCGGCCGACGCCTGCGGTTTCGAGGGGTCCTGGGTCATGTACCTGGGCAACGGCCTGTTCACCAATTTCTGGAAACAGCATCAGCCCTACACCCTCACCCGCAAATGCGTCGAGATCTACCACTGGCGCCACGGCCTGTACCGCGACGACCAAGGTGAATCGCAGATCGACGAGGTCCGCATCGAACCCATGATCGAGGCCACGCTCGCCAACCCGGACGAGCTGGCGCAGGTCATGGCGCGCATGACCCGCTGGCGCGAGCCACGCGGCGTCTACACCGAAGCCGGTGGCTGCATGGACACCACGCGCGAGTTCGCGCGCTGGGTGCGCCCCGGTACGTCGGACATGCCCATCCCCAGGACCTGAGCGTCACGCGCAGACGCATGCAGGTTCGGCACACCTTTGTCGACGGTCTCAAGACCCTGGGCGCGCAGCTCATCGTCCTGCACCATCTGTCAGCCTACGGTCCGCTGGCCGAGGCCCTGCACCGCACGGCACCCACCGTCGGCGGCTGGCTTTACGACTACGCCCGCATGGCGGTCCAGCTCTTCCTGGTGCTGGGCGGGTTCCTCGCAGTGCAGCACCTGGGGCCCATGGCCAGCGCCCAGTCCTCCTTGCGCATGGCCCTGGTACGACGCTACCAGCGCCTGGTCCTGCCTTTCTTCGCCGCCCTGCTGCTGGCCGTGGCCGGTGCGGCGCTGACACGGCTGGTTCTGAATGACGAATTTGTGCCGGCCGCACCGGGCTGGGGCCAGGTCCTGGCCCATGCCCTGCTGCTGCAGGACGTGCTGGACATCGAAGCCCTGTCGGCCGGCACCTGGTATGTGGCCATCGACTTCCAGCTCTTCCTGCTGCTGGCCGTGCTCATGCGCCTGGGCTATCGGCTGGATGCCAGCAAGACCGTGACGGTCCTGCTGGTGCTGGGCCTGATGCTGGTCTCGCTGCTGCTCTTCAACCGCCAGCCCGAGCTGGAGCCCTGGGCCCTGTACTTCTTCGGCTCCTATGGCCTGGGCGCTGCGGCCTGGTGGGCCGGGCGCTCGCGCCACCCGCTGGCCGCGCTGGGCTTGCTGGCGCTGATCGGCATCGCTGCGCTCTGGCTGGAGTTCCGTGAACGCATTGCCCTGGCGCTGGTCGTGGCCCTGCTGCTGGGTGCCCTCGTATGGCATCGGCACCGCTTTCCGCGACGGGAGCATCCGCTGCCTGCGCCCTTGCGGCAGCTGCTGCACCGCGGCGCACAGACGTCCTATGCGCTCTTCCTGATCCACTTCCCCGTGCTCATGCTCGTCAATGCCTTCTATGCACAGCTGGGCGCTACGAGCGCCGCCACGCTGGCCTGCGTCGTGCTCGGCTACTGGCTGGCCAGCATGGCGCTGGCCTGGGCTTTCGAGCGTTACGTCGAAACGCCGCTGGCGCGCTGGGGCTTGCCGCGCAGGAGCGGCTCGACCAGGGCCGAGGCCTCGCGACCGGACCAGTCCACCTCACCACGCACGCGCTGACGCGGGCTCCCTTCAGCGTCGATCAGGATGGTGGTGGGCAGCACATTGGCGCCCCAGGCCTTGGTGGCCTCGCTCTGCGGGTCGAGCAGTACGGTGAGTTCCAGGCCACTGGACTGCAGGTACTGGGTGATGCGCCGCGGGCCTTCGCCGACATTGACCGCCAGCACCAGCAACTGCTCGGGGCCGTAGATCTCGGCCAGCTGCTGCAGCGAGGGCATCTCGGCACGGCACGGCGGGCACCAAGTGGCCCAGAAGTTCAGCACCACGGCGCGGCCGCGCAGGTCGGCCAGGGTCCAGGTCTTGCCCTGCAAATCGAGCGCCCGCAGAGCGGGCACCGGTTGCCTGGCTGGCCAGGGGGTCACGTCATAACCGCGCTGGGCCAGCGCCGGACCGGCCAGCGTGGCCAGGGTCAGGCCCAGGAGGTCGCGACGCTGCATCAAAGTTTTTCTGCCACCCAACCCTGCACGCTGGCCAGGGCTGCATTGAGTTTGCTGGCATCGGTGCCGCCGGCCATGGCCATGTCGGGCTTGCCGCCGCCCTTGCCACCCACCTGCTGGGCCACGAAGTTGACCAGTTCGCCTGCTTTCACCTTGCCCACGCTGTCGGCCGTCACGCCGGCCGCCAGTTGCACCTTGTCGCCGTCGACGGCCGCCAGCACGATAGCGGCAGTCTTGAGCTTGTTCTTGAGCTGGTCCAGGGTGTCGCGCAGGGTCTTGGCGTCGGCGCCTTCCAGGCGCGCGGCCAGCACCTTGAGGCCCTTGACGTCCACAGCCTGTGTCGCCAGGTCGTCGCCCTGGCTCGAAGCCAGTTTGCCCTTGAGCGCGGCGATTTCCTTTTCCAGCGCCTTGACCTGGTCCAGCACCTGGCCCAAGCGGGCGTTGAGTTCCGTGCTCGGCGCCTTGAGCGTGCCGGCGGCTTGCGTCACCGTGTCTTCGAGCTGTTGCAGATAGCTCAGCGCGTTGACACCGGTCACCGCTTCGATGCGGCGCACGCCGGCGGCCACGCCGCCTTCGGCCACGACCTTGAAGAGACCGATGTCACCCGTGCGCTGCACATGGGTGCCGCCACAGAGTTCGCGGCTGCTGCCGATGTCAAGCACGCGCACGCTGTCGCCGTATTTCTCGCCGAACAACATCATGGCGCCGGTCTTCTGGGCCGACTCGATGTCCATCACACGCGCCTGCGTGGCGGCGTTGGCCAGGATCTCGTCGTTCACCTTGGCCTCGATCGCGCGGATCTGGGCTTCGGTGACCGGCGCGTTGTGCGCGAAGTCGAAACGCGTGCGCTCGGCGTTGACCAGCGAGCCCTTCTGCTGCACATGGCTGCCCAGCACCTCGCGCAGGGCCTTGTGCATCAGGTGCGTGACCGAGTGGTTGCGCATGGTGGCGGCGCGCACACTCAGGTTCACCTGGGCCGTCACGTGGTCGCCCACGTTGAGCGTGCCCTGGGCGAGGGTGCCGTGGTGGCCGTAGACATCGGCCTTGATCTTCTGCGTGTCGCCCACGTCGAAACGGGCCGAGCCGCTGGTGAGCACACCTTCGTCACCGACCTGGCCGCCGCTCTCGGCGTAGAAGGGGGTGGTGTCCAGCACCACCACGGCTTGCTGGCCGGCCTTGAGCACCGCGGTCGACGTGCCGTCGACATACAGCGCCACGATCTTGGCGGGGGCTTCGAGCTTGTCGTAGCCCACGAACTGGTTGCCAGCGCCCGTGTACTCGAGCGCCTTGTCCATCTTGAACTTGCCGGCGGCACGGGCCTGGTTCTTCTGCTTTTCCATGGCGGCCTTGAAGCCGTCTTCGTCCACGCTCAGGCCGCGCTCGCGGCAGACGTCGGCAGACAGGTCCAGCGGGAAACCATAGGTGTCGTGCAGCTTGAAGGCCACCTCGCCCGGCAGCACCTTGGCGCCACTAGCCAGGGCCGCGTCCAGGATCTCCATGCCGTTTTCCAGCGTCTCGTAGAAACGCTCTTCCTCGGCCTTGAGCACCTCGGTGATGCGCTTTTCCTCGGCCTTGAGGCGGGGGTAGGCGTCGCCCATCATGCGCACCAGCTCGGCCACCAGCTTGTGGAAGAAGGGTTTCTTCTGGCCCAGCTTGTAGCCGTGGCGGATGGCGCGGCGCACGATACGGCGCTGCACATAACCGCGGCCCTCGTTGCTGGGGATCACGCCGTCGCTGACCAGGAAGGCGGTGGCACGGATGTGGTCGGCGATGACCTTGAGCGAGGGGTTGCTCAGGTCTTTGGTGCCGGTCTCGCGGCCGGCGGCCTTGATCAGCGCGGCGAAGATGTCGATCTCGTAGTTGCTGTGCACGTGCTGCAGGATGGCGGCCAGGCGCTCCAGGCCCATGCCGGTGTCCACGCAAGGCGCGGGCAACGGCGTGACGGCACCGGTCTCGTCCATGTTGAACTGCATGAACACGTTGTTCCAGATCTCGATGTAACGGTCGCCGTCTTCATCGGGGCTGCCCGGGGGGCCGCCGGCGATGTGGGGGCCGTGGTCGTAGAAGATCTCCGAGCAGGGGCCGCAGGGGCCGGTGTCGGCCATCATCCAGAAGTTGTCGGACTTGTAGCGCCCACCCTTGTTGTCGCCGATGCGGATCACGCGCTCGGGCGGCAGGCCGATTTCCTTGGTCCAGATGTCGTAGGCCTCGTCGTCCTCGGCGTAGACCGTGGCCAGCAGGCGCTCCTTGGGCAGCTTGTAGACCTCGGTCAGCAGCTCCCAGGCCCACTTCAGGCTTTCGCGCTTGAAGTAGTCACCAAAAGACCAGTTGCCCAGCATCTCGAAGAAGGTGTGGTGGCGCGCGGTGTAACCCACGTTCTCCAGGTCGTTGTGCTTGCCGCCGGCACGCAGGCAGGCCTGCACCGAGGCGGCGCGCACGTAAGAGCGCTTGTCGGTGCCGAGGAACACGTCCTTGAACTGCACCATGCCGGAGTTGGTGAACATCAGGGTCGGGTCATTGCCCGGCACCAGCGGGCTGGACTGCACAACGGTGTGGCCCTTGGCGGCAAAGAAGTCCAGAAAGGTCTTGCGGATGTCGGCAACGGAGATGACGGGTTGGCTCATGGTTTTCCTGGACCGTGCGCTCGCTCCCTGGGGGATCGCGGCGCGCACGTAACTGCTTGATTTATTTGAACTATCGATTATAAGTTTCAGGATCGGAATGGCCGCCTGTCGCCCCCGAGATGTCCTTGCGGCATGCATGCTGGCAGAATCGTCCGTCATCCCAGATAAAACCACCGCAGAGAGACACCATGGACATGAAGACCTCCCCCCTGGCCCTGCTCAAGGACCCCACCCTGCTCAAGACCGACGCGCTGATCAACGGCCAGTGGGTCAAGGGCGCCACCGGCACGCGTTTCGACGTGCTGGACCCGTCCAACGGACGCAAGCTGGCCGACGTGGCCAACCTGGGCCCGGCCGATGCCGAACTCGCCATCCAGGCGGCCAATGCCGCCTGGCCAGCCTGGCGCGCCAAGACGGGCAAGGAGCGCAGCATCATCCTGCGCAAATGGTTCGACCTGCTGATGGCCAACCAGGAAGACCTGGGCCGCATCATGACGGCCGAGCAGGGCAAGCCCTTCCCCGAAGCCAAGGGCGAGGTGGCCTACGGCGCCAGCTTCGTCGAGTGGTTCGCCGAGGAAGCCAAGCGCGTCAACGGCGAGACCCTGCCGCAGTTCGACAACAACCGCCGCCTGATGGTCATCAAGCAGCCCATCGGCGTCTGCGCCGCCATCACGCCCTGGAACTTCCCGCTGGCCATGATCACGCGCAAGGTGGCCCCGGCGCTGGCCGCGGGCTGCCCGGTCATCATCAAGCCGGCCGAACTCACGCCGCTCACGGCCCTGGCCGCGGCCGAGCTGGCCATCCGCGCCGGCATCCCGGCCGGTGTGCTCAACATGCTCACCGCCGACGGCGACAACTCGATTGCCGTGGGCAAGGTCTTCTGCGCCAGCGACGTGGTGCGCCACATCAGCTTCACGGGCTCCACCGAAGTGGGCCGCATCCTGATGCAGCAGAGCGCCCCCACCGTCAAGAAACTCTCGCTGGAGCTCGGCGGCAATGCGCCCTTCATCGTGTTTGACGATGCCGACATCGACTCCGCCGTCGAGGGCGCCATGGCCAGCAAGTACCGCAACGCCGGACAGACCTGCGTCTGTGCCAACCGCATCTACGTGCAGGAAGGCGTGTACGACCAGTTCGTGCAGAAGTTCGCCGCCAAGGTCAAGGCCGTCAAGGTCGGCAACGGCTTCGAGGACGGCGTGTCGCAAGGCCCGCTGATCGAGGACGCCGCCGTGGAGAAGGTACAGCGCCACGTGGCCGACGCCGTGGCCAAGGGTGGCAAGGTGATCACCGGCGGCAAGAAACTGCAGGGCCAGTTCTTCGAGCCCACCGTCATCTCGGAGGCCAACGCCAGCATGCTGTGTGCCACCGAGGAAACCTTCGGCCCCTTCGCGCCGGTGTTCCGCTTCAAGACCGAGCAGGAAGTCATCGCCGCGGCCAACAACACCATCTTCGGCCTGGCCACCTATTTCTACACCCGCGACGTCGGCCGCATCTTCCGCGTGAGCGAGGCGCTGGAGTACGGCATGGTGGGCATCAACGTCGGCGTGCTGGCCACCGAACACGTGCCCTTCGGCGGCGTCAAGCAGTCCGGCCTGGGCCGCGAGGGCTCGCACCACGGCATGGACGACTACGTGGAGCTGAAGTACCTCTGCCTGGGCGACATCCTCAAGTGACCACCACCATCGCTGTTGCCCTGGTGCGGATCGGCCGCCGTCTGGCGCTGGCCGCCCTGCCCCTGCTGCTGGCCGCTTGCGCCACGGTGGCGCCGGACAGCGCCCCCAAGATCGATGTGGTCGGCATCGAGCCGTTGCCCACGCTGGGGCCGGAGTTCCGCCTGCTGGTCAAGCTGCACATCGTGAACCCCAGCGACACCCCGCTCGAGTACGACGGCGCCTATGTCGAAATCAATGTGGACGAGCGGAAATACGCCGACGGCGTGATCGACGCCCGGGGCAGCGTGCCCCGCTTCAGCGAGGCGATGCTCAGCGTGCCGGTGACGATCAACGCCATGGCCGTCGTGCGCCAGGCCCTATCGCTGGCCAGCGGCGAGCGCAGCCCCATCATGCGCTACCAGTTGCGCGGCAAGCTATCGGGCCCGCTCTTTCACAGCCACCGCTTCGAAACCAGCGGCGAACTGCCGCTGCCGGCCTCGCGCTAGAATCACGCACTATCGCGGGTGTCGTTCAATGGTAGGACTCTTGCTTCCCAAGCAAATAACGTGGGTTCGATTCCCATCACCCGCTCCACTCAGCTTCCATGGCTAGCACACCATCCGGCGCATCCGAACCCGAGTTCGATGCGCCGTTTGTTTTTACGGCGGACGGCCACAAGTCCCTGTACTTCACCCTCGACCAGCTGCAAAGCCGCATGTGCAGCGAGCACCCCACGCAGCTGGACGTGGACTACACCCGCACCATGATGGGCTTCCTGCTGCTGGACAGCCAGCCGGCCAGCATTGCCATGATCGGGCTGGGCGGCGGGTCGCTGCTCAAGTTCTGCCACCGGCACCTGCCCGCAGCGCGGCTGACGGTGATCGAGATCAACCCCCATGTCATCGCGCTGCGCCGCGAGTTCGAAGTACCCGAGGATGATGAACGCCTGCGCATCATCTGCGCCGACGGGGCCGACTTTGTCCGCACTCTGCCCGATGCCAGCGCCGAGCGCTACGACGTGCTGCTGGTGGACGGCTTCGATGGCCAGGGACAGTCAGCCAGCCTGTGTTCGCAACGCTTTTATGACGATTGCTTCCGGGCACTCGCGCCCGGCGGTGTCCTGGTCGTCAACCTGCACCACGACCACCCCGATCACGGCATGTACACGGGGCGTCTGCGGCTGGCGTTCGACAGCCATGTGTTGGAAGTTCCGTCCAAGGAGAAAAGCAACAGCATTCTCTTTGCCCGCAAGAACCAGCGCCTCGATGTTGATGAACTGCGACTAAGCCGTCCGCTGGAGAACTTTGCCCCCGAGGTGCGCGCCCAGCTCCAGCAGGAGTTCTCGCGCATCGGCTGGGAGATCAGGCAAGCCGGCTAACCGCGTCGCCGGAACATCCACCGGCCCGCGGCAGGCCGCGATGGAGGCAGCCCCCCTGTGAAAGGCTCACATGGGCTACAGCACCGGCGTGATTTTTTTCACATGTAGTACGGCATCGGCAAGGGCTATTCCCCTTCCTGATAATCGGCCCCAACAGGAGACGACCCCATGCTGATCCAGCTGACCTACGCCAGCCACTCTTCCCAGATCCTCGGCCCGGCCGACGTCAAAGACATATTGCAGGCCTCGCAGCGCAACAACGCGGCCGTCGGCGTGACGGGTGCGCTGTGCCTGGCCAACGGCATCTTCCTGCAGCAGCTCGAAGGCGACCGTGACGTGGTCAACAAGGTCTATCTGCGCATCCTCAAGGACAGCCGCCACACCGAGCCGTCCATCCTGGACTTCGGCGAGATCGCCTCGCGCCGCTTCAGCAACTGGAACATGGGCCTGATCTCTTCGATCGCCGAGAACCGCCAGATCTTCCTGAAGTACTCGCGCAAATCCGAGTTCGATCCCTACAGCATGAGCCCGTCGTCGCTGCGCGGTTTCTTCGATGAAATCGTGCAAGGTGGCGTGCGCTGGATCGGCTGAGCCGTCCCCACGCGCAACGTCGCCAAATCCTCGGGGTCGGGCCTTCCTGAACAGCGTTCCGGGTCCGTCCTGTCGGCTGTTCAGCGCGCTGCGCCGCGCGGAAGGCTCAAGGTGAAGCGGGCGCCCTGACCCGGCTGCGACTCGACCGTCAGGGTCCCGCCCATGAGCAGGGCCAGGGCCCGCGAAAGCGCCAGGCCCAACCCCGTGCCGCCGTGCTCGTAGCTCACGCGGCTGTTGCCCTGGCGAAAGCGCTCGAAAATCAGTTCCTGCATCTCCGGCGCAATCCCCGGCCCGGTGTCGACCACGTGCACACGGACGCTCTCGGGCGTGGCGTCCAGCTCAAGCGTGACCGCACCGGCCGGCGTGAACTTCATCGCGTTGGACAGGAGGTTGTTGAGGATCTGCTTGAGGCGCAGGCCATCGCAGACCAGCACAGCCGGCGCCCCGGGGGCGATCCTGAGCTCCAGCTTCAAGCCCTTGGCTGCCGCGCTCACGGCGAAGAAATCCACGGTGGACTGCAGCAGCTCGGCCAGCACCTGGGGCTCCGGGTGCAGGGTCATGGCCCCCGCCTCCACCTTGCTCAGGTCCAGGATCTCGGTGAGCAGGGCATTCAGATGCTCGGCCGCCTTGCGGATCAGGCCCGCCTGCTCACGATAACGCGGGTCTTCCAGGCGCTGCTCCATGAGCTCGGAAAAGCCCCGGATGCTGGTCAGCGGCGTGCGCAACTCATGCGAGATGGCCGCCAGGAATTCCGTCTTGGCCTGGTTGGCCGACTGGGCCTGGGCCTCACTGAGTTCGAGGGCACGGTTCTTGGCCTCCAGCCAGCGCAGGCTGCCGAGCAGCAGCACCGCGCCACCGAACACCGCCACGCTGAACAAGGCGGTCAGCAGCAAGGTGAGGGAGCGTGTGGCACGCCAGGTCTCCAGGGCCGCTTCGGTCGTTGTGCCGACCAGGATCAGCAGGGGATACTGCCCCACGCGCTGATGCGCCAGGATGCGTTCGGCCCCGTCGATACCGCTGGGCCGGACTTCGGCCCCCGCATCGGGCCGGGGCTGCAGCGCCCAGAAGCCGGTCGCCTGCAACACCGTCCCCATGCCCTTGGACACACCGCCGATGACACGAGCCCGCACGACCAGGTCATCCCCCACCAGTGTCACCACACCGAGCCCGCCCAGCTGCACCTTGCCGTAGACCTCCTCGAAATAGCCCGGGTTGAGCGAGGCCACGATCACGCCCTGCACCGTGCCGTCGGGGCCCGTGATCCTGCGCGTGAGCTGGATGGTCCATTTGCCCGAGACTTTGCCGAGCACCGGCTTGCCGATGAACAGCCCATCCTGAGTGGTCTGCCCGGACGCGTCGCGCTCCAGCTCGGGCCGCAGATGCACCCGGATGTGCTCGCGCTCGGACAGGTCCACATGACCGGTCTTCTGACCGGTCGGGTCCAGGTTGCTGCCGACGAAACGTGCGTCAGCGCCGACATAGGACAGCTGGGTCAGGATGTCGGGCACCAGCCCGGTCTCGTTGGCAATGCGCGCATAGTCCTCTTCCCTGAAGCTGCCGGCCAGGACCCTGTCGCGCATGCGCAGCATGGCCTGGTCGGTGGTGGCCAGGACCCGCAGCGTCTGCTCCTGCAGCGCCTGGGCCAGGTTGGCGTTCTGCCGCACCTCGGCTTGCAGCGTTTCCTCACGCTTGAAGCGCAGGTCGATCAGCACCGCCGTCCAGGCGCCACCCAGGATCAGCAGGACGAAAAAGACAACGAGATACCCGCGCCGCAGGGCATCCGGTCGGCCCTGCGGGGCAAGCGTCGTGGGGAAAGCGGGATTGGGCACGTCAGTCGAGACCAGGAAAAGTTCCGGCCGATCATATCGGGTCCCTGGCCGCCCGCCACTCTTGCAGCCCGCCTAAAAGGCGCTGAAACGCGACGAAGCAGCGCCGGGATGATGGTCCTTGAACAGGGCGGTCAGCCCCGTCATGCAAGCGCGCGCCCTGGCTTCCCCGCGCCGCGCCGCCATGGCGTTCATGATCTCCGGGCGCAAGTACCACAGGCTTTCGATATCGCGCGCCAAGTGCACTTGCTGCCTGAGCTCCTGAGCATCCTGGCCGAGCTGCTCGACCAGAGCGCGCAGCATGGCATCACGCACGCGCTCCACCACCGCCTCGGGGGCCTCGGTTTCGGACTGGCCCAGCAGGGCCCAAAAACTGTTTCTCAAACGCATGGGGTTCGTGTCCGGACGGACGTCGGCGGTCGATCTTCATGATGGTGGATCCCGGGCCGGGCAATGGGGGCAGGAGCGGTCCAATCACGGGCCAATTCCGCGTTTCGGGAAACACCCATGAAAAAAGGCCCCGACGGGGCCTTTTCCTGGTGCAGTCGCCGCTCAGACCAGCGGCACGCCCGTCTTGGACTGGATGAATTCGCGTGTCACGCCCGGGGCCAGCTCCACCAGCTTGAGGCCTTGCGGTGTGATGTCCATCACCCCCAGGTCGGTGATGATGCGGTCGATGACGGCCTTGCCGGTCAGCGGCAGCGTGCATTCGGGCAGGATCTTGAAGTCTTCCGTGCCGTCCTTCTTCTTCGCCACGTGTTCCATCAGCACGATGCAGCGCGGCACGCCGGCCACCAGGTCCATGGCACCGCCCATGCCCTTGACCATCTTGCCGGGGATCATCCAGTTGGCCAGGTCGCCCTTGCCGCTGACCTGCATGGCGCCCAGGATGGACAGGTTGATCTTGCCGCCGCGGATCATGGCGAAGCTCTCGTGGCTACCGAAGATGGCCGAGCCCTTGATGGTGGTGACGGTCTGCTTGCCGGCGTTGATCAGGTCGGCGTCCACCTCGTCCTCATAGGGGAAGGGGCCGATGCCCAGCATGCCGTTCTCGCACTGCAGCCACACCTCGATGTGGTCATGCACGAAATTGGCCACCAGCGTCGGGATGCCGATGCCGAGATTCACATAGAAGCCGTCCTGCAGCTCCTGCGCCGCACGCGCGGCCATTTGGTCTTGGTTCCAGGGCATGTTCGTCTCCTCAAACTTTACGGTCGCGGGTGGTGCGCTTCTCGATGCGCTTCTCGGGCGTGGGGTTGTGCACGATGCGGTGCACGTAGATACCCGGCAGGTGGATGTCGTCAGGCGCCAGCTCGCCGGTGGCGACGATGCGCTCCACCTCCACGATGCAGATCTTGCCGGCCATGGCGGCGGCCGGGTTGAAGTTGCGCGCCGTCAGGTTGAAGCGCAGGTTGCCCGAGCGGTCGGCGATGTCGGCCTTGATCAGCGCCACGTCGGGCAGCAGGGCACGCTCCATCACATAGGTCTCGCCGTCGAAGTCGCGCAGCTCCTTGCCTTCGGCCACGATGGTGCCCACGCCGGTCTTGGTAAAAAACGCCGGGATGCCCGCGCCGCCGGCGCGCAGCTTCTCGGCCAGCGTGCCCTGGGGCGTGAACTCCAGCTCCAGCTCGCCGGCCAGGTACTGACGCTCGAACTCCTTGTTCTCGCCCACGTAGCTGGAAATCATCTTCTTGACCTGGCGGGTCTGCAGCAGCTTGCCCAGGCCGAAGTCGTCCACGCCGGCATTGTTGGAAATGGCGGTGAGATTCTTGGCGCCGCTGTCGCGCACGGCGTCGATCAGGGCTTCGGGGATGCCGCACAGGCCGAAGCCGCCCACAGCCAGCAGCTGGCCGTCGCGGATCACGCCTTCGATGGCCTTGGCTGCACTCGGGTACACCTTGTTCACGCTGTTCTCCTTTTAAAAATCTTTGAAGCAGCAAATCGGCAACGATACTACTTATCGGAATACGTAGTTATGCCTAGAATGCAGCCCTTATGGACATCGACTACCGACTCGCTTTCGAATACGCCCCCATCGGCATGGTGCTCTCGCGCAACCGCATCATCATGGACTGCAACCGGCATGTCTGCGAGATGTTCGGCAGCAGCCGCGAAGAACTGGTGGGCCAGTCCTTCCTCGTGCTCTACCCCAGCGCCGACGAGTTCGAACGCACCGGCGCGCGCATCACCCCCATCATGAACCGCCAGGGCAGTTATGCCGATGACCGCATCATGAAGCGGGTTGACGGCCGTTTCAAGGGGGAGGTGTTCTGGTGCCACGTGACCGGCCGCGCGCTGGACCCGGCCGAGCCGCACGGCGCCGGCATCTGGACCTTCGAAGACCTCAGCTCGCGCCGCCCCGTCAAGGCCGAGCTCACGGCACGCGAACGCGAGGTCGCTGCCCATCTGCTCGAAGGCCTGACCTCCAAGGAGATCGGCAAGGCCCTGGCCATCAGCTACCGTACGGTGGAGATCTACCGCGCCCGACTGATGCGCAAGTACAAGGCCAGCACCACGGCCGACCTCGTGCACAAGCTCACCGCCGGCTGATCACGCCATGACCACCCCCACCCCACCGCTTCGCCTGCTGCTGGTCGGCGCCACCGGCGCCGTCGGCCGCGAGGTGCTGACGGCCGCGCTGGCCGACCCGCGTTTTCATCAGGTCGTCGCCCCCACGCGCCGGCCCCTGCCTGCCCACCCCAAGCTGCTCAACCCGGTGCTCGACTTCGCCACCCTGCCCGCCGATGCGCCCTGGTGGCAGGTGGATGCCGTCATCTGTACCCTGGGTACCACGATCAAGACCGCCGGCTCGCAGGCGGCCTTTGCCGCGATCGACCGCGACCTGCCCATCGCGGTGGGCCGGCTGGCCCGCGCGGGCGGTGCCAGCCGCTACGCACTCAACTCCTCGCTGGGCGCGAGCCTGCGGGGCAATTTCTACCTGCGCACCAAGGCTCAGGCCGAAGACGGCATCCGCGCCCTGGGCTACCCGGTCTACACCGTGGTGCGCCCTTCCCTGATCGACGCCGAGCGCGAGGCATCGCGCCCGGGCGAGCGCATCGGCCTGGCCGTCGCGCGCGCCTTGCACCCGCTGATCCCGCGCCGTTACCGGGCCGTGCCGGCGACACGCATCGCCCAGGCCCTGCTGGCCGGCGTGCTGCGCGGGCAGCCGGGGGAAGACATCGTTGAATCGGAACAGCTGCAGGCCTGACAGCGCGGCCTGAAGCGGGTGTGACTTCTTCATCACTTTGGCACCCGGCGGGGCCGGGCCGGCTCGACGCGACCGGGGATATGCATTAAAGTGTATACAAGTTTCAGGGACATTCTGCAGAGCGCCACAGGCGCCCGGAAGAACAAGAGCACGTCGTTAGGAGTTCCGGTTTGCAGCGTCTCAAAGACTGGCTGATCTCGCCGTCGAGCGGGGTCAACCATCGCCTGGTCTACGGGCTGGTCGGTGGCCTGCTGCTTTGCCTCTGGGGCTTCGTCGGCTTCTGGTCCTGGTGGGAACGCAGCAGCACCCTGGCAGCGAATGCGCAGGTGCTGGAGCAGCTCACCACCGCGGTCCATGAGCAGACCCGCAACCTCTTCAAGCAGGCGGAGACTTCCCTCACCGTGGCCAGCCTCTGGATGGCCGAGCACCCCGACCAGGACCCCGGCAAGGCGCCCGGCTTCATCCGGCTGGTCGAGAACCTGCGCGAGGCCTCCGACAAGCTGATCGACATCCGCATGGTCACGCGTGACGGCACGCTGCGTTACATCCCCGACCGGGGCCAGACCAACCGGACCAATGTCGCCGACCGCGACTACTTTCAGGCCCAGTTCAACGACAAGACCCGCGGCCTCTACGTGGCCCAGCCGGTGATCAGCCGCGTCACCGGCAAGCTGGGCATCCCGATTTCCATTCCGGTGACCCGGGCCGGCGGCGACGTCGCTGTCCTCTTTGCCGCCATCGAACTCGACCGCATCGCCGGCACCTTCGAGGCCGAGCGCATCCAGCCCCAGGGCACCATCGCCATCATCCGGGACGACGGCCTCTTTCTCTTCCGCAGCCCGATGGACGACAAGATCATCGGCTCCAACGTCGCGAAGAGCGCGATGTGGCAGCGGAACATGGGCATGCTGCCCCGGGGGTTCTACCAATCCGAACGCAGCCCGGTCGACGGCCTGTCCCGCGCCGTGGCCTTCACCCGCGTGCAGGACTATCCGCTGGTGGTGGCCGTCACCGCCTCGCTCGACGATCTGCTGCGCGAATGGCGCATGCACACGCTGATCCTCATATCTGTCGCGCTCTTCATCTCGATCGCCTTCGTGCTGCTGGGCATCACCCTGCTGCGCTGCATGCGCGGCGAGGCGACCGTACGCCGCACGCTGGAACACCTGACGCTGACCGACCCGCTGACCGGGGTCGGCAACCGCCGCATGCTGGAGCTCCGCCTGGACGACGAAATCCTGCGGGCCCAGCGCTACCGCCGGGCCCTCACGGCCGTCTACTTCGACCTGGACCATTTCAAGCTGGTCAACGACACCTATGGCCACGACGTCGGTGACACGGTGCTGCGCCAGGTGGCCGACAGCCTGGTGGCCAATGTGCGCCAGAGCGACCACGTCATGCGCCTGGGCGGCGAGGAATTCGTGGTGCTGCTGACCGAGACCGGCATTAGCGCGGCCGTGACACTGGTGGAGCGCATGCGCGCGGCCGTGGCGGCCCTACACACCCCGGGACTGCCCCAGCACATCACCATCAGTGCCGGCCTGGCCCAGTGGCGCGAGGGCGAAAACGCCGAATCGCTGCTGCGCCGGGCCGACCGGGCGCTCTACCGCGCCAAGGCGTCGGGCCGCAACAGCGCCTTCACCGACCTGGAAGCCTGAGGCGAGGGCTTGCCCCTGCGCAGGCATACCCGGAAACCCAGCAGGGTTGATCTGGCGGGCACCCGGCACCCAAGTGGCAGAATTTCCCCAGTGCCTGCCCCAGAAGCACAGGGAGTCAAAACAAATGCCTGTGGGCCCTCGCTCCAGCTTTGAAACCAAGGTACTGAGCGCTTTCGCCGCTGCCATGCTCGTGGTCATCGGCCTGGCGATCGCCACCTGGAAGGTGGCACACGATGCCGCCGAGGCCGTTCAATGGGTCACGCACACCCACGCCGTGATCGACAGCCTGGCCCGTATCCGCAGCGACACCCTCCAGATCGAATTCAGCACCCAGAGCTTCCGGATCTCGGGCGACCCGGCGCGGCTGGCCGAACGCGATGAGACCATCCAGGGCCGCGAAAGCCTGCTGAACACGCTGCAGGCGCTGACCTCCGACAACACCCTCCAGCGTGAACGCTGGTCGCGCTTGCGCCAGGTCATCGACGAGCGCCTGGCGATTTCCCGGCAGGTGGAACAGCTGCGCAAGCTGCAGGGAGCGGCCGCGGCCAATGCCTACGTGGCCACCGCACCCCTGCTGGAGACCCGCACGCGCACCTACCGCCTGCTGCGCGAAATGGAAGCCCAGGAACTGGACCTGCTGGAACAGCGCAACGCCGACTACCAGGACGCTCGCCAGCACATGGTGCTGACCGGGGTGCTGGCCTCGCTGCTGCTGCTGGGTCTGCTGGCGACCACCTACGCGCTGATCCGCCGCCAGTTGCGCGTGACCGAGGCCCATCGGCACGCCGTGGTCGAGAGCGAGGCCAACCTGTCCACCACGCTCCATTCGATCGGTGACGCCGTGCTGGTCACCGACACGCAGGGGCGCGTCACACGCATGAACCCGGTGGCCGAGCAGCTCACCGGCTGGCCGCAAGCCCAGGCGCTGGGACGCCCGATCACGGACGTCTTTCGCATCATCCATGAAAGCACCCGCGAGCCCGCCGAGGTGCCGGTCACCAGGGTGCTCACCACGGGCGAAATCCAGGGCTTGGCCAACCACACGGCGCTCATCGCACGCGACGGGCATGAGCATCCGATCGCCGACAGCGCAGCGCCGATACGCGATGCGGCCGGCCGGATCGACGGCGTCGTGCTGGTCTTCCGCGACGTGAGCGCCGAACGCCAGGCGCAGCAGATGATCCGCCAGCAGAACGAACTGCTGGAGCAGCGCGTGCAGGAACGCACGACGCAACTGCGCGAGAGCGAAAGGCATCTGCGCAGCATCATCAGTGCCGTCCCCGTGCTGATCGCCTATGTCGATGCCGCGCAGCGCTACGTTTATGTCAACGACCAGTACCGGGAACGCTTTGCCCCGAATCGCGCCGACCTCACGGGCTACACCGTGCGCGAAATCCTGGGCGAGGAGCGCTACGCCGTCGCCGCCCCCAGGATCGCGCAAGTGATGCAGGGGCATCCCCAGAGCTACGACTGGGAACCCTTCCCGGACGTCTGGCAGGCCATCAGCTACGTCCCCCGCTACGAAGGCCCCGGGCAGATCTGCGGCTACTACGTGCTGGGCACCGACATTAGCGAACGCAAGCTGTCCGAGGCAGAGATCGGCAAGCTCAACCGCGAACTGGCCGAGCGCTTCGATGACCTCGAACACGTCAGCCGGGCGCTGCGCACGCTCAGCGCTGGCAACCGCACCATGGTGCGCGCCGCTGCCAAGCAGGACCTGCTCGACAGCATGTGCGAGGTGATCGCAACCTCCGGCGGCTACCGCTATGCCGCGGTCTGGTACTGCAATGACGACGAGCAGCGCTCCATGCGACTGAAGGCGCAGAGCGGTTTTCTCGGTGGCAGCCAGGCCCTGGCCGCCCTGCAGCCGAGCTGGGGCGACAACGCGCGCGGCCACAGCGTCATCGGCATCGCGGTGCGCAGCGGCCAGCCCGCCGTGGCGCGCGACCTGCCCAGCAACCCGGCCTACGCGCCCTGGCGCACGCACCTGCACGGCGTGGTCTCCGGGCTGGCCTGCCCGCTGCACGTCGGCGGCAAGGTGATCGGCGCCCTGTCCATCTACTCGAACAGCGCCGACGCCTTCACCGACAAGGAAGTGAGCCTGCTGACCGAGCTGGCCGACGACCTGGCCTTCGGCATCGCCACCATGCGCGCGCGGCAGGAGCAGCGGCGCACGCAGGAAGCGCTGCACCACCTGACACACCACGACGCCCTGACCGGGCTGCCCAACGAGACGCAGTTCACCGAAGTGCTGACCCGCGCCGTCCGTGAGGGTCAGCACACCGGCCAGCCCTTTGCCCTGCTCCAGACCAATATCGAACGCCTGAGCGAGATCAACGACGCGCTCGGCTTCAGCCACGGCGACCAGCTGCTGCGCGATTTCGGGACGCGCCTGAGCCGCGCCGTACCCGCCGGCACCACCGTGGCACGCCTGCGCGGCGACGAGTTCGCCGTGCTGCTGCCCGGCGGCGAGGCCGATGCCGCCGTGGCGCTGGTCCGCGAGCTTGAAAAAGCGCTGGCCCCGCCGTTCGCGATCGCCGACATCGCGCTCGACATGCTGGTGAAGATCGGGGTCGTGCTGTTTCCCGCCCACGGGTCGAGCCCGCACGACCTGTTCCGCCACATGGACATGGCCATGCGCCAGGCCAAGCGACGCGGGCTGGGACACGCCGTCTTCGATCCGCTGCTCAACCCCAACCCTGCGCAGCGCCTGACCTTTGCCGGTGAACTGCGCCGTGCGATTGAGGGCGGCGACCTGGCACTCTACCTGCAGCCCAAGGTCGAAATCGCCACCGGCCGCGTGTGCGGTACCGAAGGGCTGGTGCGCTGGCGTCACGCCACGCGCGGCCTGATCCCGCAGGGTGAATTCATCGAACTGGCCGAGCACACCGGCCTGATCCGGCCGCTGACGACCTGGGTCATGGAAACCGCATTTCGCCTGAACCATGCCTGGAGTCGCCAGGGCTGCGCACTGCCAATCGCCGTCAATCTCTCGGCGCGCAACCTGCGCGACGAAAAATTGATCGAACAGATCCGGCAGTTGCAGGCCACCTGGAACCTGGCCCCCGGGCTGCTCGAAGTCGAGATCACCGAAAGCACGGTGATGGAGGACGCCGAGTTCGCGCTGCGCGTGCTGCAGGGCCTGCGCGCACAGGGCATCCCGCTCTACATCGACGACTTCGGCACCGGCTATTCCTCATTGAGCTACCTGCAGAAGCTGCCGGTGGACTACATCAAGATCGACCAGTCCTTCGTGCACGACATGCCGGTGAGCAAGGACTCGCAGCTCATCGTGCGCTCCACCATCGACCTGGCCCACGACATCGGTCGCAAGGTGGTGGCCGAGGGCGTGGAAACCCGCGAGCACTGGGAGCAGCTGGCGGCACTGGGCTGCGACATCGCCCAGGGTTATTTCATCGCCCGCCCCATGCCGGCCGACGCCTTCCCGGACTGGCTGCGGGATTACCGACCACCGGGCCCCTGAAGCGCCTGGTCCGGGCCGGCCGCGCGGATAATGACCCAAAAGCCGCCGGAGACCGCATGAACCGCTACCCCCATCCCGAACTCAAGGACCTGCCCGAGGACATCCGCGCGCGGATCCTGGAGGTGCAGGAGAAATCCGGTTTCATCCCCAACGTCTTCCTGGCACTGGCGCGCCGCCCGGCCGAATGGCGAGCCTTCTTCGCCTACCACGACGCGCTCATGCTCAAGGAGGACTCGGGCCTCACCAAGGGCGAGCGCGAGATGATCGTCACCACCACCAGCGCGGCCAACCACTGCCTGTACTGCGTGGTGGCGCATGGCGCCATCCTGCGCATCTACGAGAAAAAGCCGATGGTGGCCGACCAGGTGGCCGTGAACCACCGCAAGGCCGACATCACGCCGCGCCAGCGGGCCATGCTGGATTTCGCCATGAAGGTCTGCCAGCGCTCGCACGAGATCGATGAAGCCGACTTCAGCGCCCTGCACGCCCACGGCTTCAACGACGAGGACGCCTGGGACATCGCCGCCATCACGGCCTTCTTCGGACTGTCCAACCGCATGGCCTCGTTCAGCAACATGCAGCCCAACCCCGAGTTCTATCTGCTGGGCCGCGTGCCCAGGGAGAAGAAGTAACTACTTCAGTGTGCGTGGCCGGCGTTCGGGTTTGGCGCCCGAAGCTTGGCAGGCCTTGCGGTAGTCCTGCAGCGTCTTCTGAGCGCGGCCCAGCACCGTATCGGCCGGGTAGCCGCCGGCACCGAGTTCGCCAAAGCGCTGGCCGCAAAGCAGTTCCATGCCCTCGCCGGCGCTGTCGGCCGTCCAGATCTGGAAACGCCCCTGCTCCACCGCCTCCACCACCCGGCGTTCCAGCATGAGGTGACGGCGGTTGCGGCGCGGGATCAGCACGCCCTGGCGGCCCGTGAGGCCGATGAGTTCGCAGCTGCGGAAATACCCTTCAATCTTCTCGTTGATGCCGCCCACCGGCAGCATCTCGCCGTGCTGGTTCACCGCGCCGGTCACGGCAATGCCCTGCCGCAGCGGCAGGCCCGAGAGCGAGGACAGCAGGGCGTAGAACTCGGCGCAGGAGGCCGAGTCGCCCTCCACCCCGCTGTACTCCTGCTCGAACACCACCGCCGCGTTGAGCGCCAGCGGTGCGATGTGGGCGAACAGCGCGGCCAGGTAACTGTTGAGGATAAGCACGCCCTTGTCGTGGATGGGGCCCGAAAGCTCCACCTCGCGCTCGATGTTGAGCAACCCTTCGTCGCCTGCGTGCGTGCGCGCCGTCACCCGCACGGGAAAGCCGAAGCGGTAGTCGCCCAGGTCCACCACGGTCAGGCCGTTGACCTGCGCCACCTTCTCGCCGTCCACATCGAGCAGGCGCTCGCCATCGGTGATGGTCTCCTGCAGACGCTGCTCGGGGTAGTCGTGGCGGTGTATGCGCGAGCGCTGTGCGGCCAGCACGTCGACGGCCTCCACCAGCGCCGCGCCACGTGCGCGCGCCATGGCGGCGGCTTCCATCACCAGGGCCTCGCTGTGCGCGAAGATGGCACTCTGGCGCGCCTGGTCCTCGGCCTCGCGATGGGCCTCCTCCAGCAGCGCGGCCACGGCCGGTGCGCTGAAGTGCGGCAGGCCCAGCTTGCGGCAGGTATGGGCCACGAAGATGGCGGTCGCGCGGCGCGTCTGGGCATTGGCCGTGAAGCTTTCGGCGAAGTCCACCTTGCAGCGGAAACGCCGCGCGAACTCCGGGTCGCCCTCCTGCACGGCGTAGTACTCCTCAACCGAGGCCACCAGGATGATCTTCACGTGCACGTCCACCGGCTCGGGCTGCAGCGACACCGCGGCAATTGGCGCGTAGAGCATGCCCGGCTCCTCGATCTGCAGGCGCCCGCTGCGCAGGAAACGGCGCAGCTTCTCCCACACCGGCTCGTCGGCCAGCAGGTCGCGCAGGTGCAGCATGATGAAGCCGCCGTGCGCCCGCAGCAGGCTGCCCGCACGGATGCGCGAATAGTCCGTGACCAGCACGTCGTTCTCGTTCTGGTACTCGACGCTGCCGAACAGGGTGCGAAACAGCGGGTTGTCTTCCACGATCACCGGCGCGCCCTCGCGACCGTGGTTGTCCACCACCAGGTTCACGCTGTAGCGCACCAGCACGCTGGCCAGCGCCTCGGCGCGCACGCCATCCTCGTCGTTGTCGCCCGGCTGGAACAACTCCAGGTTTTCCAGCACGTCGTGCGCCACCTGGTCCAGGTAGCTACCCAGCTTGACCGTGTCCTTGATCTGCTTGCGCAGCTCGTTGCGGATCTCCTGCAGCTCGTGCTCCAGCAGCGGCTTGATCACCTGGCGGCGCAGCGCGGCCAGGCCCTCGTTGAGCACACGCTCCAGCGCGCGCGTCCGCTCCAGGTAGCGGGTGATCTCGCCGCGCAATTCTTCTTCGAGCCGGTCCGTCTCGGCGCGCTTTTCCTTCGGCAGCGCCAGCAGCTTGCCTTCGGTCATGGGCTCGCCCTTCTCGTCGCGCAGCGTCAGCACCAGGTGCCCCTCGTCGCGGATGATGGCAAAACTGCGCGCCTCGGCGTAGGCGTCGAGTTCGGCGAAGGCGCGCACGTCCTCGGCCTTGTAGGTCTTCTGCAGGCGATCGCTCTCGGCGCGGAAGTCTCCTCCGCCCAGCTGCTTGGGGATCTCCGCCTGCAGCGTCTTGATCAGCTGCTGCATCAGGCTGCGCAGCTGGCGGCCCTGGCCGGGCGGCATGCGCAAGGCGCGTGGGTGCTCGGGCGCGTCGAAGTTGTGCAGGTAGCACAGGTCGGGCGGCACCGGCCGGCCGGCCGCCACCTCGCGCATCATCTGCGCCAGCAGCGTGGTGCGCCCGCTGCCCACCTCACCCAGCACGAAGAGGTTGTAGTCCGGCGCATCCATCTGCAGGCCGAAACGCGCCGCCTGTTCGGCCCGCCCCTGGCCGATCCAGGGCAGCGGCTGGCCCAGCAGTTCGGAGGTGTCGGCAAACCCCAGCGCCTTGGCGTCGACGGCCAGGCGCAACTCGGCGGGCGGAACTTGGATGATCGGCATGGCGGCTATTGTGCGCCGCCGGGCCGGGCCTGGCTTGACGAGGATCAAGAAACGCCGGGCCGCGCCGCGACCGTCAGCCCAGCCGCCGGGCCCAAGGCTGCTGCGCCTGCCACTGGCTGAGCCAGCGCGGCACATCCGTGGCCGGCATGGGCCGCGCGATGCCATACCCCTGGCCCAGCGTGCACCCGAGGGAAAGCAGCATGCGGCCGTGGGCCACGGTCTCCACGCCCTCGGCGATCACCTTGCGGTTGAAGGCCTTGGACAGGCCGATCACACCCTCGACGATGGCCAGGTCGTCCCGGTCTTCCAGCATGTCGCGCACGAAGCTCTGGTCGATCTTCAGCAATTGGGCGGGCAGCTTCTTCAGGTAGGTCAGGGACGAGTAGCCGGTGCCGAAGTCGTCCAACGCAAAGCGCACGCCCAACTCGGCGCAGGCGTGCATGAGGCTGGAGACCTGGGGAATGTCCTGCAGCGCGCTGGTCTCGACGATCTCCAGTTCCAGCCGCGCGGGCGGGACGGACGGGTGCGCCGCCAGCAGCGCCTGCAGCTTCTGCACGAAATCCTCCTGCTGCAACTGTCGGGAGAACACGTTCACGCTCACGGGCAGCGGCAGTCCCATACCCTGCCACTGCTCCATCTGCACCAGGGCCATCTCCAGCACCATCTCGCCGATGGCGATCGCCAGCTCCTGGTCCTCGATCACCGGCAGGAAAATGCCCGGCCCCAGCAGGCCGCGCTGCGGATGCAGCCAGCGGATCAAGGCCTCCATGCCAACCACCTCCCCGGAGTCCATATTGACCTGCGGCTGGTAGAACAGCACGAACTCCCGGCGCCGGTAGGCGGCCTTGATCTGCTCCAGGCTCTCGCGTTTGGTCCGGATGGCGGCATCGTTCACCACGTCGAAGACGTGGTAACGGTTCTTGCCGGCCTGCTTGGCCAGGTACATAGCCTGGTCGGCATGGCGCACCAGCTGCTCTGAGCTCGAACTGTCCGTCGGGTAGAGGGTGACACCGATGCTGGCCGACACCTGGAGCGGGTGGCCGTCGATCTGCACCGGCTCGGCCGCGACCTGCAGCAACCGGCGCAGCAGGGGCTCGCAGTCCTGCTCGCTCGCCAGGTCCGTCATGACGGCGACGAACTCGTCGCCCCCGATGCGCGCCAGCGTGTCGCCGTCGCGCAGCACCGACTTGAGCCGCTTGGAGATGACCACCAGGAACTCGTCACCGGTGGCGTGCCCGTACCGGTCGTTGATCTCCTTGAAACCGTCCAGGTCCAGGAAGGCGATGCCCACGGACTTGTCCCGCCGCGCGGATTGCGCCATGGCCTGCTGCAGGCGGTCCGACAGCAGCACCCGATTTGGCAGGTGGGTCAGCATGTCGAAGTGGGCGACTTCGGCCAGCTGCTCGTTGATGCGGCGCATTTCGGTGTTGGCGGCCTCCAGCTCGGCCTGGCTGCGCAGCCGCTCGCTCATGTCGCGCAGGATCATGCTGCTGTAGCGGCCGCCCTGGCTGTCCTCGTAGAGACTGGAGCTGATCTCCACCGTGAACCGGCTGCCATCGCCGCGGATCATGGTCAGCAGGCCGCCCGCCCGGCCCGCCTCCGCCCGCTTCACCAGCAGTTCATGGAGCCGGGGATCGGCGGCGTCCGTCAGGCCCGCCCGCCCCCTGGCGATGATCTGCGCCTCGCTCAGCCCGAAGAGCTGGCACGCCGCCCGGTTGGCAGCCAGCACCCGACCATCGGGCACGGTCAGCAGCACGGCGTCCATGCTGTTTTCGAACAGGGCCTTGAACTTCAGCTCGCGGTCCTCCAGTTCCGACGTCAGCTTGCGCCGCATGGTGATGTCGACAAAGGTCACGACGATCTGGTCGAGCTCACCGGCGGCCCCCATCCAGGGATCGGCACGGCACAGCACCCAGCTGATGTCGGCGCCCTCCGCTCTCACGATGCCGGCCACGAGGTCCTTGACGGGCTGGCGGGTCGTCAGCACCCGCGAAGCCGGGTAGTCGGTCACCGGCATGGTGCTGCCGTCCTCGTTGAGGAAACGCCAGGCCGGATCGATCAGATGCTTGCCCGTCATCTGCTCGAAGGTCAGGCCCAGCAGCTTGCTGGCCTCGTTGTTGCAGCGCAGGACGGTGCCGGCCGCGTCATGGACGACCACGCCCGTCATCAGGTTGTCGATCAGGAAGCGCTGCTCGGCCTCGCTTGCGCGCAATGCCGCATCGGCGGCCATTCTTTCGGCTTCGCTCCTACGCGCCTGTTCGACCAGTTTCCAGGAGACCAGCTTGATCGACACCAGCAACAGGATCAGCATGACCAGCGGAGTCCCGATACCCGCGAACCACAGGTAGACGATCTGGTGCTCGGGCTGGGCCACGAAGGCCGTCAACGGGAAGCTCTCCAGCCGGTAGAAGACGTTCACGAAGTCGTCCCCGCCGGAGAGCGCGGTGGGCCCCGTCACCCGCCCATACCACGGGAAGTCATGCCGCTTCAGGTAGCTGTAGAGCGCCCCCGTGCGGGGTTTGCCGAACACGTCTTCCTTGCGGATCGTCGGGGGCAGAGGGTAGCGCGACAGCAGGTAGCCATCGTCCCGCATGACGCCCACCACGAGCCGCTCGACCACGGGCACCTCTTTCCACACCGAGACCAGGAAGTCCGTGGGAAACACGTCCGTCAGCACGGCAACCCCCTTGCCCGTGCGGTCACGCAGCACATAACGCAGCGAGAAAGCCCATTGCCCCGACAGCATCCCCAGCTGCGGCCGCCCCAGGTAGATGCCACGTGTGTTGTCGTACTCCGACAGGAAGACCTGGAAGGAGGGTTGCTCGCCGATGCTCGGGAGCTGGCCCAGCTCGCGGGTATGGGACGAGGCCAGAAACTGGCCGCGCATGTCCGTGACGAAAGCCAGGCTGATGTCCTGCCGGTGCTTCTTGTAGTCCTCCAGCAGGTGCTGCATGCCGGCCCGGTTGCCCGGACCGCCGGGCAGCTTGTCGATGCTCTCGGCCAGGGTCAGCATGCCGGCCTGCTTGGAGAGGAAATAGGTGTCCAGCGTCCTCGCCATGAGCACCAGGATGGACTCCATGTGCTGGTCTTCCCGGGCCTTGACCTTCTGCCAGGAATCGATGGCGTAGAAGACAAACAGCAGCAGAACCAGGGCGATGACCACATTGGTCACCCGGTTCAGGGTATGCGAGGCGCCACCGCTCTGTAGGGGCTGGTTCATGCGAGCGAGGCGCGGAGACTCATGTGGCAATGCCGCTTGTTGTTGGTCTTGAGGTCGTCGCGCCTGTTATATCGGCAATCGGGACGCCTGACAATCAGGAATAAGGGGGAGCCAACGCCTGGCGCCCACAGGCCTCAGACCGCGAAGCCGTCGTCGGCCTGGATCACCGCGCCGTTGATGAAGTGGCTCTCGTTGGAGCACAGCATCACCAGCACCGCGTCCAGGTCGGCCGGCTGGCCCACGCGCTTGCGCGGCAACATGGCGATGAGCTTCTGGCCCTGCTCGG
The DNA here is from genome assembly GCA_016185015.1 of Burkholderiales bacterium. GTDB lineage: Bacteria > Pseudomonadota > Gammaproteobacteria > Burkholderiales > Burkholderiaceae_C > Hylemonella. Next base: position 18,121 of record JACPOI010000051.1, on the reverse strand, counting down.
TCTGCCAGTGGTGATGATTGATCTCGGTGTCGATGTACCCCGGGCACAGCGCATTGACGTTGATGCCGAACTTGCCCCACTCCATGGCCATGGCGCGGGTCATGTGCACCACGGCGGCCTTGCTCATGCAGTACACGCCGATCTGCGGCAGCACCTTGAGCCCGGCCATGGAGGCGATGTTCACGATGCGCCCGCCCGTGAACGTGCCCGGTGCCGCGCCCTTGGCGCGCGCCAGCATGCGCTTGCCCACTTCCTGCGCCACGAAGAAGGCGCCCTTGGTGTTGGTGTCCAGCACGAAGTCGTAGTCTTCTTCCGTCACGTCCACGATGCGCTGCGTGGTGCTCACACCCGAGTTGTTGATGAGGATGTCAATGGAACCCACCTCGGTCTCGGCGTGCGCCACCGCCGACTTGATGGAGCCGATGTCCGTCACGTCCAGCTCCACCACATGGGCGTCGCCCCCCTCGCCCTCGATCTGCGCGCGCAACTCCTTGAGCTTCTCGATGCGGCGCGCCGCCAGCACCACGGCCGCGCCGGCCCGCGACAGGGTGCGCGCAAACTGGGCGCCCAGACCGCCCGAGGCGCCGGTGATGAAGGCCACGCGGCCGGAGAGATCGATGCTGTAAGCCATGACAGGCCCTTTCTGAGTCAACCCAAACAAAATAGAACGACCGTTCTATTTTCATCTCAAACCGGAATAAAATCAGTCGCAAATCCGACAGGCCGGATGAGCGTTTACCCCTAACATCCGGCCCCGGGACAGCCCCATTATCAAGCGACTTCATACGAAAGCAGCCGCCATGACGAACGAAGAGATCCTTGCCCAGTTCGGCCCCCGCGAGGCCATGGAATACGACGTGGTCGTCGTCGGCGGCGGCCCCGGCGGCCTGTCCACGGCCATCCGCCTCAAGCAGCTGGCCGCTGAAAAAGGCCAGGACGTCTCGGTCGTCGTGCTGGAAAAAGGCGGCGAACCCGGCGCCCACATCCTCTCCGGCGCGGTGATGGACCCGATCGCCCTGGGCGAACTCTTCCCCAACTGGAAAGAGATGGGCGCCCCCCTGCACCAGCCCGTGACCGGCGACGACGTGCTGTTCCTGAGCGAGACCGGGGCCAAGCGCACCCCCAACTTCCTGGTACCCGACTGCTTCCACAACGACGGTAACTACGTCATCAGCCTGGGTGTGCTCACCAAATGGCTGGGCGAGCAGGCTGAGGCCCTGGGCGTGGAGATCTTCCCTGGCTTCACCGCCGCCGAGGTGCTCTACAACGACGATGGTTCCGTCAAGGGCGTGGCCACCGGCAACCTGGGCATCGGCAAGGACGGCCAGCCGCATGACGGCTTCCAGCTCGGCATGGAACTGCACGCCAAGTACACCGTGTTCGCCGAGGGCGCGCGCGGCCACCTGGGCAAGCAGATCATCGCGAAGTACAAGCTCGACGAGGGCAAGGACCCGCAGAGCTACGCCCTGGGCGTCAAGGAACTGTGGGAAGTGCCCGCAGAAAAAGCCCAGCCCGGCCGCGTGGTGCACACCGCCGGCTGGCCCATGGACAACAGCACCTATGGCGGTGGTTTCCTCTACCACCTGGAAGGCAACAAGGTCACCCTGGGTTTTGTCACCGGCCTGGACTACCAGAACCCCTGGCTCAGCCCCTTCGAGGAAATGCAGCGCTGGAAGACCCATCCCGCCATCCGCAAGCACATCGAAGGCGGCAAGCGCATCGGCTACGGCGCGCGTGCCATCACCGCCGGCGGCCTGCTGAGCCTGCCCAAGGTGGTCTTCCCCGGCGGTGCCCTGGTGGGCTGCGACGCGGGTTACCTCAACGCCAGCCGCATCAAGGGCAGCCACGCCGCCATCAAGAGCGGCATGCTGGCCGCCGAGGCCATCTACGACGCCGTGACCGGCGGCCGCGCCCATGACGAGGTGAACGCCTACCCGGTCAACTTCGCGCAGAGCTGGCTCTACGACGAACTGCACAAATCCCGCAATTTCAAGCAGTGGTTCAAGAAGGGCAACCTCATCGGCGCCATCATGACCGGCATCGAGAACTGGTTCCTGCCCAAGATCGGCATCAAGACCCCGCCGTGGACCATCCACCGCAAGGAAGCCGACCACACCCGCCTCAAACCCGCGGCCGAGTGCGCGCCCATCGCCTACCCCAAGCCGGACGGCAAACTCACCTTCGACCGCCTGAGCAGCGTGTTCATCAGCAACACCAACCACGCCGAAGACCAGCCGGCCCACCTGACGCTCAAGGACGCCAGCGTGCCCGTGAGCATCAACCTGGCTAGGTACGCCGGCCCCGAAAGCCGCTACTGCCCGGCCGGCGTCTACGAGTTCGTCAAGAACGCCGACGACAGCGACCACCTGCAGATCAACGCGCAGAACTGCGTGCACTGCAAGACCTGCGACATCAAGGACCCCACGCAGAACATCGTCTGGGTCACGCCTGAAGGCGGCGGCGGACCGAATTACAGCGGCATGTGATGCGCTGAAGCGTCAACAAGAACGGGGCCGGACGGCAAAGTCCGGCCCCGTTTGCGTTGGGCCAGACGAGGGCGTATCCGGTAGTGAACCGGATAGACCGCAAGGCGCTGGCTCCCTAGAATGCCTCCACCACCTCCTGCACAAGGGATTCAACATGCGACTGCTCTCTGCTCTGCTGCTGCCCACCCTGGCCCTCACGGCCACCCTGGCCCAGGCCGACACGATCAGGGTGCTGACCACGGGCGCCTTCAAGCAGGTGGTGGTGGCCCTGGTGCCGGCCTTCGAGGCGCGCACCGGCCACAAGGTGGAGGTGCAGAACGACACCGCGGGTGCGCTGGCCAAGCGCATCGGCGCCGGTGAAAGCTTTGACGTGCTGGTACTCACCCCGGCCGGCCTCAAGACCCTGGCCGCCGAGGGCAAGGTAACGGCCAGCAGCGTAGCCCCCCTGGCCAAAGTAGCCATCGGTGTGGCCGTGAAGGCCGGCGCCCCACAACCGCCCATGGCCAGCGTGGAAGACTTCAAGCAGGCCGTGCTGGCCGCGCGCAAGGTCGCCTATATCGACCCGGCCGCCGGCGGCTCCAGCGGCATCTACCTGGACGGTCTCTTTCAGCGCATGGGGATTGCCGAGGCCGTGCGTGCCAAGGCCGTGCTGGTGCCCGGCGGCCTGGTGGCCGACAAGCTGGTGAGCGGCGAGGCCGACCTGGCCATCCACCAGATCAGCGAGATCCTGCCCGTGCAGGGCGCCCAGCTGGTGGCGCCTCTGCCCGAGGCCATCCAGAACTACACCACCTATGCCGGCGCCGTGAGCGCGCGCAGCAGCCACCCTCAGGCCGCGTTGGCCTTCCTGGCCAACCTCACCGGCACGGAGGCGGCACAGACCATCCGCGCCAAGGGCATGCAACCGGTGCAGTGAAAAACCATACCAGACATCAAACAGAACGGGGCCTGATGGCCCCGTTCTGTTTGGGATCACGCGGACGCCTCAGGGGTTGCCGAGGTAGTCGCGCTTGCCGATCTCCACGCCGTTGTGGCGCAGGATGGCGTAGGTGGTGGTGACGTGGAAGTAGAAGTTGGGCACGGCGTGGCCCAGCATGAACTGCATGCCGGTGTAACGGGTTTCCTTGTCGCCGCGCTTGATGACGATCTCCTTGTCTTCAGTGCCATCGATCTGCGCGGGCTTGAAGCTCTGCAGGTAGGCGATGGTCTTGGCGATGCGGGCCTTGAGCTCGGGAATCGTCTTCTCCGTGTCTTCGTAGACCGGGATCTCCACACCAGCCAGGCGAGCGACCAGGCCCTTGGCGGTGTCGGTGGCGATCATGATCTGGCGGGCCATGGGCAGCATGTCGGGGTAGAGGCGGAAACCCGTCAGCGAGGTCTCGTCCAGTTTTTTGGCTTCCACATGGGCCTGGGTCTTGTCCAGGATGGCGCTGAGGTTGCCAAGGATGTTGATGAAACGCGGCAAGCTGGCCTGGTACATGGAAATGCTCATGGAAGTCTCCGGGGTGATGGCGATGAAACAGCGCGCATTGTGGTGCCGCTGGCCAGCACCTGCTGGCGCAAGGGCTTTGCCGCGGGAGGTGTCAGGGCCGGGCGGCGCGCAGGGCCAGGTTGAGCTGATCGGTGACTTCTGCCCAGTCGGCATCGTCCACCAGCTGCTCGCGCAGCAGCGCGGCCTGGGCCGGTGTCCAGAAGGGTGCGTCTTCCAGCCGGATGGCGGGGGGCAGCGGTGAATGGCTCTGGATGAAGGCAGCGATGCTGGGCACATCGGCGGGCAGGCCCAGCTGGGCGAACAGTTCACAGAACTGGTGGTAATGGGGCGACATGACAGTTTCCTTTCCGGCCGTACCCGGCAGTAGCGGGGGCACAGGCTGTATTGAACCCGCATCTGGCGCGGCGCACAATGGTGACGGTGGAATGACCCACCGCAGCACGGGAGCATCACCATGTCCCTCGGCATATTTCCTCCCCCCGCGCCCACACGCACCGAGCACGACAGCTTCGGCCCCATCGAGGTGCCTAGCGGGCGGCTCTGGGGGGCGCAGACGCAGCGCTCGCTGGCCTACTTCGAGATCTCCACCGAGCGCATGCCGGTGGAGATGGTGCAGGCGCTGGCCATGGTCAAGCTGGCGAGCGCCCGCGTGAACCTGGAGCTGGGCCTGCTCGCGCCCGACAAGGCCATGGCCATCGCCAGTGCGGCCGAAGAGGTGCTGGACGGCGAGCACTACGCCGAGTTCCCGCTCTCGCTCTGGCAGACCGGTTCGGGCACGCAAAGCCATATGAACATGAACGAGGTGCTGGCCAACCGGGCTTCCGAGCTGCTGGGCGGCCCGCGCGGCGCCGCCCGCCTGGTGCACCCGAACGACGACGTGAACCTGGGCCAGTCGTCCAACGACGTGTTCCCCACGGCCATGCACCTGGCGGCAGCGCACAGCATCTCCGTGTCGCTGCTGCCGGCGCTGGCCCGGCTGCGCAAGACGCTGGCGGTCAAGGCCGAGGCCTTCGGCGGCATCGTGAAGATCGGCCGCACCCACCTGCAGGACGCCACGCCGCTGACGCTGGGCGACGAGTTCTCGGGCTATGCGGCGCAGCTGGTGCATGCCCAAGCGCTGATCACCGCGACGTTGGCCTCGATCTACCCGCTGGCCATTGGCGGCACGGCGGTGGGCACGGGCCTGAACACCCACCCCGAGTTCGGGCAGCGCGTGGCGGCCGAGCTGGCGCGCGGCGCGCAGCTGCCCTTCACCAGTGCCCTCAACAAGTTTGCCGCGCTGGCGGCGCACGATGGCGCGGTGGCTGTGCATGGCGCGCTCAAGACGCTGGCCGTGGCGCTGATGAAGATCGCCAACGACGTGCGCTGGCTGGCCTCGGGCCCGCGCTCGGGCTTGGGCGAGATCGGGATCCCCGAGAACGAGCCGGGCAGTTCCATCATGCCGGGCAAGGTGAACCCCACGCAGTGCGAAGCGCTCACCATGCTCTGCTGCCAGGTCATGGGCAACGACGTGGCCATCACCCTGGGCGGCGCTTCGGGCAACTTCGAACTCAATGTCTACAAGCCACTGATCGCCCACAACCTGCTGCAGAGCATCCGTCTGCTGGCCGACGGCATGAGCAGCTTCGAAGAACATTGTGTGCGCGGCATCACGGCCAACCGCGAGCGCATCCAGGCCCTGCTGGACCGCTCGCTGATGCTGGTGACGGCCCTGACCCCACACATCGGCTATGACCGCGCTGCGGCCATCGCCAAACGCGCCCATCAGGACGGTTGCACCCTGCGCGAGGCGGCGCTGGCGCTGGGCCATGTGAGCGCAGCGGACTTCGACCGCTGGGTGAACCCGGCCCTGATGGTGCGGCCCGCGCCCGGGTCGGCCTGAAGTCCCACGATTTCCCTGCGCGCTCCAGGGGCATCCGCCCCAAATGGCTGAAATTTGCGTCAGATCAATTTGAAGATATATACAAAGTATTTCTTTAAATTGATAATGGCTGCACCTCATACAGACATGGAGTAATGTGATGAACGCCCGACTGGAAACCACCGCCCCCGACACCCTGAGCGCCGACCAGGCCATAGGCCAGATCGCCGTGCAGCTGCCCGGTGCCACCGCCGTGTTCCGCCGCCTGAAGCTGGACTTCTGCTGCGGCGGCCAGATCAGCCTGCGCGATGCCGCGGCCGACAAGGGCCTGAACCTGCCCGCCCTGATGGAAGAACTGGGCGCCCTGCAACGCCCCAGCACGATGCCGGCCGCCAGCGAGCCGGGCGCACTGATCGACCACATCCTGTCCCGCTACCACGAGGTGCACCGCGCCCAGCTGCCCGAGCTGATCCGCATGGCGCGCCGGGTAGAGGCCGTGCACCGCGAGAACCCGGACGTGCCCGCCGGGCTGGCCGATTTCCTGGAGGACATGGAGCAGGAGCTGCTCTCGCACATGATGAAGGAGGAGCAGATCCTCTTCCCGATCCTCAAGGCCGGCGGCAACGCCTTCGTGGTGCAGCCCATCGGCATGATGCGGCACGAGCACGTGGACCACGGCGAGGCGCTGGAACGCCTGGCCACCCTGACCAACGACGCCACCCCGCCCCAGGGCGCCTGCAACACCTGGCGCGCGCTCTACGCCGGCATCGCCCAGCTCAACGAAGACCTGATCAACCACATCCACCTGGAGAACAACGTGTTGTTTCCGCAGTTCGAGACGCCCCAGCCGGCACAGGGCTGCGGCTCGGGATCGGCTTGCGGCTGCAGCTGAAGCCGGACGAGCGCCCGGCCGGCCTGCGGGTCGGCCGGGCTTCTTTTGGGCTCAGCGCGGCACCAGGAAAGTGGACTTCACCCGCGTGGTCTTCTCCTCGCCTTCCTGCACCGTGGTGACGGTGAAGACGATGGGCTGGGCCTGGCCCGGGTGGGCCTGGGCGGTTTCGGGCGGCAAGGTCAGGCGCAGCGGCAGGGTGCCGATGTCCAGCGCGTCGACCGCCAGTTCGGTGGGCGTGACGATGGCCAGCCCCTCCAGCCCGGCCACGCCGATGCGGTAGTGCTGCGGGTGTTCGCTGCCATTGGTGATCTGCATGCGGTAGACGTTCTCCACCACGCCCTGCCCCACCACACGCGCCATGGCGCCGCGGTCCTTGATGACGTCGACCACAAAACCCTGACGCAGCGAGAGGCTGACCACAAAGGCCAGGCTCATGGCCAGCAGCAAGACACCATAGATCAGCACCCGCGGGCGCCAGACACGGCGCAGCATCTGCGCGGGCGACCAGGACTTGATGATGGCGTTGCCCGATGAATAGCGGATCAGGCCCTGGGGGTAGCCCATCTTGTCCATGACGTCATCACAGACATCGATGCAAGCGGCGCAGGCGATGCATTCGTTCTGCAGGCCCTGGCGGATGTCGATGCCCGTGGGGCAGACCTGCACGCACAGGGTGCAGTCGATGCAGTCGCCCAGGCCCAGGGCCTTGGGATCGGCCTGGCGCGAACGCGAGCCGCGCGCCTCGCCACGCTGGCTGTCGTAGGCAATGACCAGCGAATCCATGTCGATCAGCGCGCTCTGGAAGCGGGCGTAGGGGCACATGTACTTGCAGACCTGCTCGCGCAGGTAGCCGGCGTTGCCGTAGGTGGCGAAACCGTAGAACAGCACCCAGAACCATTCCCAGGGCGAGAAGGACAAGGCGGCGGCCTCCGCCGCCAGGGTGTGGATGGGCGTGAAGTAACCGACGAAGGTGAAGCCGGTGTAGAGACCGATGAGCAGCCACAAGACCTGCTTGCCGCCCTTGCGGGCGATCTTCTGCACGCTCCAGGGGGCTGCGTCCAGGCGCATGCGCGCGCTGCGGTCGCCTTCGGTGTGGCGTTCCACCCAGAGGAACATCTCGGTGTAGACCGTCTGCGGGCAGGCGTAGCCACACCACAGGCGCCCGGCCACCGCCGTGAAGAAGAACAGGGCCATGGCCGAGATCACCAGCAACGCCGCGAGGTAGATGAAGTCCTGCGGATGCAGCACCAGGCCCAGCACATAGAAGCGCCGTTCGGTCAGGTCGAACAGCACGGCCTGGCGTTCGTTCCACTGCAACCAGGGCAGACCGTAAAACACGAGCTGGGTGAGCCAGACCATGGTCCAGCGCCAGCGGGCAAACCAGCCGCTGACGGCACGGGGGTAGATCTTCTTCTGCTTCTCGTAGAGCGAGACCAAAAGCTCCGGGTCCGGAGCCTGGGGCTGGATGGGGATGATGCGGGGGGGAATGGGATCGGTCATGGGGGGGGCAGGACAGGCACGCCTCTTTAAGATATATCAATTTTAAATCTTATGAAGACGCACCCAGGGCGCAGACATCCCTGCATCATGCAGGGTTTAAAAGACCCGGGGCGTGGCCGGGATGTTCACATCGGGCAGGCCCTGGCGCTGGCCCCCTGAATCCGTTAACCTTGTGCCCAGCCAAGATCCGCCATGTCCATCCAGTTCCTAATCATCGGCCAGCACCTGGCACGCAGCACCCGCGGGCGGCCCTGCGCGCCGCCAGCACGAAGCTGAGCCTCCCTGCCGTGGCGTGCACCGGCACGCCTGCTGATCATTTTTTCTGGAGACCTCTCATGGCTGATCTGTTCGACAATCCCATGGGCCTGTGCGGCTTCGAGTTCGTGGAATTCGCCTCACCCGCCCCCAACACCCTGGAGCCCCTGTTCGAGAAAATGGGCTTTTCCCTGGTGGCACGCCACCGCAGCAAGGACGTGCTGCTCTACCGCCAGGGCCACATCAACTTCATCGTCAACCGCGAGCCGCGCAGCCTGGCCGGCTACTTCGCCGCCGAACACGGCCCCAGCGCCTGCGCCATGGCCTTCCGTGTGCGCGATTCGCACCAGGCCTATGCCCGCGCGCTGGAGCTGGGCGCGCAGCCGGTGGAGGTGCCCACCGGCCCCATGGAGTTGCGCCTGCCGGCCATCAAGGGCATCGGCGGGGCGCCGCTCTACCTGATCGACCGTTTCGAGGACGGCAAGAGCATCTACGACATCGACTTCGAATTCATCGAGGGCGTGGACCGCCACCCGCGTGGCCATGGTTTCAAGGTGATCGATCACTTGACGCACAACGTGTACCGCGGCCGCATGGCCTTCTGGGGCGCCTTCTACGAGCGCATCTTCAACTTCCGCGAGATCCGCTACTTCGACATCCAGGGCGAGTACACGGGCCTGACCAGCCGCGCCATGACGGCGCCTGACGGGCTGATCCGCATTCCGCTGAACGAAGAGTCCGGCCGGGGTACGGGCCAGATCGAGGAGTACCTGATGAAGTTCAGCGGCGAAGGCATCCAGCACATCGCCCTGCTGACCGACAACCTGATCGAGAGCGTGGACGCACTGCAGCTGGCCGGCATTCCCCTGATGACCGCGCCCAACGACATCTACTACGACATGCTGGCCGAGCGCCTGCCCGGCCATGGCGAGCCGGTGCCCGAACTGCAGGCGCGCGGCATCCTGCTCGACGGTTCCACGAAGGACGGCCGGCCGCGCCTGCTGCTGCAGATCTTCTCGGAGACGCTGCTGGGGCCGGTGTTCTTCGAGTTCATCCAGCGCAAGGCCGATGAGGGTTTTGGCGAGGGCAACTTCAAGGCCCTGTTCGAGAGTCTGGAACGCGACCAGATCCGCCGCGGGGCCTTGCAGCCCCAATAGGCATCCCATGATCCGGGGATGGACAAGTCGCTCCTGGAAGTTCACAGTGGCAGCCCGGTCACGCTGGAAAGCATGCCGGCGTGACCTCACACCACCAGGAGGAGCCATGCTGAAATACACCCTCTACGCCTTGCTGATCGCCGGACTGAGCGGCTGCGGCACCCTCGTGCCCGGCGCCATGACCCCCATCGGCACGCCGCCCACAAGCGGTGAAACCGAATCCGGTTTCACCTACATTCCGATCGACCCCTTTCCGGTGGAAACCGTGGCGGGCGAAGGCTGCAAGACCGGCAGCAGCCGGGGACAGCTGCTCGATGCGCTGCCCGACAACGCGGTGCGCATGCTGGTCGAACGTTTCGACACCTCGGGCGGTGTGACCTTTGGCGCCTCCAAGGTCACGGCCAGCGGCGAAACCTACCGCGTGACGGTGGACTTCATCAACGCCGACACCATCAACGTGCCGATCCGCATTCGCAAGATGATGCGGCACAAACAGTCCCATCAGCTGGAGCCGGTCAACCTGTTCCAGTCCGCCGGCACGGACTACGAGGCCGGCTCGGAGGTCTACGACGTCAGCCGCGCCGACGACAAGGCCATCGCCAGTCCGGAGGAGAAGGCCTTCATGGCCGAGTACAACATCCCGGTCTACGTGGGCGTGGGGCTGCGCGTCTCGGCCAACGTCTACGTGATCAGCGGAGACACCAACATCTCCGGCATCGGGGTCATCGGTGCGGAGGCGGAGGCCTCCCGCCTGCGCGGCTCGCTGATCGTGCAGACCCTGGGCATCAACGGCAAGGCCATTGCCGCCGCCCTGCCCATCCAGAGCGAACTGAATCGCACGACGGCCCAGAACGCCATCGTCGCTGTCGGCTCCATCAAGGCCCTGCTCTACGCGGACGAGACCGTCAAGTCACCCCGTGTGGTCGGCCTGTACCTGCCCTTTCAGGGCGGCAAGCCGCTGGTGAACGCGCTGATCTCCGAGCTCTCGAAGAAGCGCGTGCGGTGGGAACGCCCCTGCCTGGTTCCAGCCGGCGGGAAGGGCTGATCCCCCGGCTCAATGCGCGGGCACGAAGTCGATGAACCCGCGCTCCACCGAGGTGGACACCAGCTTCACGCGCAGCTGCTGACCCACCCGCAGTTCGGGCAACTCGCCCGTGAGGCGGCCTTCGGCTGGCGGCTCGAAGATGCGCACCCAGGTGCCGCTCGCACTGATGCCGGTGACCAGGGCGTCGAAACGCTGGCCGATGCGGTCATGCAGCAGCAGCGCCGCTTCGGACTTGCGCACCTGCCGCTCCACCTTCTGCGCGGCGTCTTCCTGCGCGGTGCAGTGCGCCGCCAGCTCGGCCAGTTCTTCGTTGGAATATGGCGGCCGCTCGCCGGCCAGCGCCGCCTTGAGCAGGCGCTGCGTGATCAGGTCCGGGTAACGACGGTTGGGCGCCGTGGAGTGCATGTAGTCCTGCACGGCCAGGCCGAAGTGGCCGATGGGCGGGCCTTGCGTGCGCTCCACCACGTATTCACCCGAGCCCATGAGTTTGACGATGACCAGCGACAAGTCCGGAAAGCGCAGCGGGTCCAGCCGGTGCTGTCGGGCCAGAAAGGCTTCCAGCGCACGCGCGTCGGGTTCATGCGGCAGCGTCGTGCCGTAGCCCTGCGCCACTTCGACGATGCGCAGCCAGCGCTCCGGCGAGCGCACCACACGGCGCAGCGAGGCCGCACCCTGTGCCGCCAGGTAGCGCGCGGTGCAACCGTTGGTGGCGATCATGAATTCCTCGATCAGCTGGCGCGCGCGGTTGTGCGGCTGCAGGCGGATGTCGGTCATGCGCTCACCGTCGAACAGTGCGCGCGGCTGGAAGGTCTCGAACTCCAGCGAGCCTTCGGCGCGGCGCAGCACGCGCAGCTTCTGCGCGAGGTCGTCCTGCAGGCGCAGCTGCGCATCCATGCCGGCGATGCGGTGGGCGGCGGCCGGCAGCTCGCCCTTGGCCTCGATCCAGGCAGCCACCGCGTCATAGGCCAGCTGCGCCTGGTTGCGCACGCGGGCGCGGTAGAGGACGGAGGCCGTCATGATGCCGTCGTCGCTGAATTCCATTTCGCAGACCACGGCCAGGCGGTCTTCATCGGGGTTGAGCGAGGTGAGGTCGTGGCTCAGGCGCTCGGGCAGCATGGAAAAGACGCGCGCCGAGGTGTAGACCGAGGTGGTGTTGATGCGCGCATGCTCGTCGATCGGCGAGCCCTTCTTCACCAGCGCGTCGACGTCGGCCACGGCCACGAACAGGCGCACGCGGCCGTGGGGCAGCGCCTCGCCCACGGTGAGCTGGTCGAGGTCGTGCGAGTCGTCGTTGTCGATGGAGCACCAGGGCAGCGCGGTGAGGTCGCGGATGCGGCTGTCCTGCTCCTGCGCCGGGCCCTTGAGCCTAGCCACCTGCTGCTGCACGGCCGGCGGGAACTCGGGCTGCAGGCCGCGGCTGAACATGGCCCAGCTGGCGATCGTCGACAGATCGGTGCGGTGATGGATCAAGGCATGGCGCATCAGACCCCCTGGGCGTGTTCAGGGCCCGATTGTGCGCCTGGGCCTGCCGGGCCGTGAGATGGCACGGCCGGCTGTACTGCGCGCTTCAGTAGTAGGGCACCTGACGGCCCGGGCGCTCGGCCCGGGCGCACAGCGCCAGCCACTGGCACCGGCCCCAGGAGGACAGGGCACGGGCGGCCTGGCGCAAGGCAGCTTTCAGGGAAACGGGTTGGCTGGCAAGGGCGGGAATGTGGTGCATGGCGGTCTCCGGTGGTGATGGCTCCATTGCACCGCCACCGGGGCGACCTGTACAGAGGACAGGCGTCCCGGCCCCGCCCCGGGACACCAGTCCCGCCGCGCGACTTCAGCGCGGCAGGGCCTTGAGCCCGTACCCCGCCACGCGCGCCTTGACGATGGCCTGGGAGCGGGTTTCCACCTGCAACTTGTCGAAGACGGCACTGACCTTGTTGCGCACGGTCTTCTCGGCCAGGCCCAGGCGGGCAGCGATCTGCAGGTTGTCCAGGCCATGGGCCAGCAGCTCCAGCAGCTCGTCCTCGCGCGGCGTCAGGTCCAGCCGGGGGACCGATGGGTCCTGGCCGTGGCGCGCCATGAAGTCGCGGATGTGCTCCATGCATGGCGCGAAGGCAGGCTCGTCTTGCAGCAGCACGTGGTTGCGGCCCTCCAGCGGCACGAACTGCGCGCCGGGTATGGCGCCGGCCACCCGTCGCCCCTCCTCGAAGGGTACGCGGGCATCGCCGCGCGCGTGCAGGACCAGCGTGGGGCACTGCACCTGGCGCGCCTGATCGCTCACATCCAGATCGCTGAGTGCGCGCAGCGTGCGCAGGGCATTGGCCGGGGTGGTCGAACGGCGTTCGAGTTCGTTGAACCACTCCATCTGCTCCAGCGTGCCGCCCGGGATGAAGAGCGAGGTGTAGACCTGCCGGAAGGCCGGGTTCTCGCGGCCCCAGCCCAGTTCCACCAGATCGAGCATGAGCCGGGCCTCGCGCAACTGCTCGGGCGTCAGCCCTCGCCTGGCGATGCCGCGCAGATAACCACCGAACAGCACAAGCGCGCTGACGCGCTCGGGGTGGCGTACGGCATAGGCGATGGAAATGGCGCAGCCTTGCGAACAGCCCAGCAGGGTGAAGCGCTCCAGCCCGGCGGCATCCACCACGGCCTCCAGGTCGGCGACCCAGTCGTCCAGCGTGGGCTCGGTGGCACTGCTGTCGGACAGGCCGCAATTGCGGCCGTCATAGCGCACCAGCTGGTGGTCGCGGTTGAGTTCCTGCAGCCAGGGGCGCCAGACCGGGGTTTCGATGTCGAATTCGAGGTGGGTCAGGAAGTGCGCGGCACGCACCAGCGGCAGGCCCTGGCCTTCAACGGCATAGGCCAGGCGCACGCCGTCGCGCGCCTGGCAGAAACGGATGGTTTGAGAAGGCATGGCCCATGGTCGCCCGGCGGGCCCCAGGGTGTCAAGGCATGGCCTTCAAGCAGTCGGGACAAAGTGCCCGACCGCACCCCGCCTGGTACCTCAGCCCTGCTGCGCCAGCCAGTCCGGCAGCGGCACCGGCCGCGCGTACAGGTAACCCTGCAGGCTGGGGCAGCCACTTTTGAGCAGGTAGTCGGCCTGGGCCTGGGTCTCCACGCCCTCGGCCACCACGTGCAGGGAGAAGTTGCGTGCGATGGACAGCACGGTCTCGACGATGCCGCGGGCATGCAGGTCATCAGGCAGGCCCTGCACGAAGCTGCGATCGATCTTGAGCTCGTAGAGCGGCATGCGGTTCAGATAGGCCAGGCTGGAATAGCCGGTGCCGAAGTCGTCGATGGAAAAGCGGATGCCCAGGGCCGCCAGCTCACGCATGCGCGCCAGGATCTTGTCCACGTCTTCCACCAGGTGGCCTTCGGTCACCTCGAAGATGAGCCGGTCCGCCGGCGCACCGGTGTCGGCCAGCGCGCGGCGCACCTGCGCCACGAAATCGGGCTCGCGCAGCTGGCGCGGGCTGATGTTGATGGACAGGGGCATGGCATGCCCGGCCTGCGCCAGCGTGACCAGCATCTGGCAGCCCTGGGCCAGCACCCAATGGCCCAGCTCCAGGATCAGGCCGGTGGATTCGGCCAGGGGAATGAACTGCGCCGGCGAAACGTAGCCGCGCGCCGGGTGCAACCAGCGCAGCAGAAGCTCGCCACCGCAGGGCCGCCCGGTCGCATCCACCTGGGTCTGCAGGTGCAGGGCCAGCTGGCCGGCACCGATGGCGTGCTTGAGGTCCAGCTCCAGCGCCAGCCGCTCCTGCACCTCGGCGTGCATGGCCGGCTCGTAGAAGGCAATGGCATTGCGGCCGGCGGCCTTGGCGCGGTACATGGCGGTGTCGGCCTCGCGCAGCAGGTCGTCCACCGAACGGCTTTGCGGCGTGAGCAGGGTCACGCCGATGCTGCAGCCCGAGGCATAGACCTGGCGCCCCAGCGCCACCGGCTGCTGCAGCGCCTTGCGGATCTTCTCGGCCACGCCCAGCGCCACCAGGCTGGCCGGGTGGCTTTCCTCGCCCACATGGGGCAGCAGGATGACGAACTCGTCGCCGCCGATGCGCGCCACCGTGTCCTGCTCGCGCAGCAGGCTGCTCAGGCGTTGTGCCACCTGCATCAGCAGGGCATCGCCCACCGCGTGGCCGCTGGCGTCGTTGACGTTCTTGAAATGGTCCAGGTCCAGGAACAGCACCGCGGTGCAGGCGCCCGAACGCTGCGCGGTGTGCAGCGCCATGGCCAAGCGGTCCATGAGCAGACGACGGTTGGGCAGGTCCGTCATGGGGTCGTAGAAGGCCAGGCGATGGATGCGCGCCTCGTTCTCCCGCCGTTCGGTGATGTCGACGAAGCTCACCCGCAGTCGCCGGAGACGGTCCGAAGGCATCTGCAGCAGGTTCATCTCGCACAGCACGTCGGCGCCGCCCGCCACCGGACGCACACGGCACTCCTGCACCACATGCTGCCCGCGCGGCAGGGTGGCGAGGGTGGTGTCAAGGAAACGCCGCACCGACATCCCGTCGGGCTGGACCGCATCCGGCGCGAAGAAGCGCAGGAGGTCGGAGCGCAGGATCTCGGCCCGCGGGCAGGCAAACAGCACTTCCGCGTTGCGGTTGGCTTCGACGCACAGGCCCGAATCCAGGTCATACACGACGATGGCCTCGGGCGCGTTCTCCACCAGCATCTTGACGCTGGCCTCGCTGTCCAGGGCCTGCTGTTCGGCCCGCCGGCGGCGGCGGTTCTGCAGGGTGAGGGTCACCACCATGCCCGACAGCACCAGCAGCGCGGCGCCGGTGCCCAGCACCAGGGTACGGTGCTCCTCGTACAGGCTGGGCGGTCGGTGGATGATGACGCTGTCCGGCGGCAGCGCCGAGGTGTCGGCCCCCCAGCGCTGCAGTTGCGCCCAGTCGAACATGGGCACACTGCGGCTGGGTAGCGGGGTGACGGCCTGCTGCAACACCAGCCGGCCCTGCACGAGGTCATGGCCCAGGCGCGCGGCGCGCTCGCCTTCGGTGCCGATGGCGTACATCATGCCGCCCGCGCTGGACTCGACGCCGAAGCGGGTGTCGAACAGGTAGAAGGTGGGCACGCTGGTCACGCGCGAGAACGCCACGCCGACATCGGCCGAACTGAAGGTCTTGCCCGCGGCGTCGCGGTTGAAGGTGGTGCGCAGCACGATGGTGCCGGGCGGGAGTTGGGCCAGTCGCAGCAGGATCTGCTCGTAGCTCAGCTCGTTGGTGTAATCGAACTGCAGCCGCCCTTGCCAGCGCGGCGCCAGGGCTTCGAGCTCACGCCGCGCCGCCAGGTCCGGCACGCCGGTGCCGCCCAGAACCAGCACCTTGCGGGTGTCGGGGAAGAGCTTGAGGGCGATGTCCAGGGTGCCGGCATAGTCGAAGCTGACGTCCTGGCGCAGGAAGCGCCGCCCGCTGCGGGCGGCCTGCTCGGCGCTGATGGACGCGTTGGAGGCGATCACCGGCGCCGTCGGGCTCAGGGTGGGCAGTTCTTCGAGCAGGAAATTGAGCGGCGTCTGCTGGAAGGTGACGACGAGGTCCAGCGCGCGGTCCGCGTATTTGTGCAGCAGCAGTTCGCGGCTGAGCTTGCGGTAGGCCGGGTCGGGGTTGCGCGCCAGGTCCAGGTATTCCACGTAGACCTTCTCCACCGGCATACCCAGCTGCCGCCAGGTGGCCACGAAGCTGGCGACATAGGCATCCACACCGGGCCGGCCATAACCGGGCTGCAGCAACAGTAGCACCTGCTTGCCCACCTCCGGCGTGCCCGTGACGGCCGGGGTGGTCCGCCCCGGCGGCATCTGGGCCGACACAAGAGCACCGGCCAGCACCAGCCCCCAGACCAGCAGCAAGCCGCTGCGCACGGCAGGGTTGGCGAAGCAGCGGAAGGGGAAGGTGATACCCATGGGGGCCATGGTACATGGCGCCATCGCCCGCGCCACAGACGGCGCGACCTCTCCCGGTGCGGACCGGACGCCAGGCCAGCGGCGGCCTCAGGCCGCCGACATGACGCGGTTGCGCCCCTGGTGCTTGGCGAGATAGAGAGCCCCGTCGGCCTCTTTGAGCAGGACGTCGGCCTGTTCGGCGCGCTGCACGCGCGCCGAGGCCACGCCGATGCTGATGGTGACGAAGCCGGCCACCGGCGAATGTTCGTGCGGCATGGCCCGACCCTCCACGGCAGCGCGGATGCGCTCGGCCACGGTGCGGGCCTCGTCCGCGGTGACGCCGGGCAGCACAAGCACGAACTCCTCGCCGCCGTAGCGCGCCACCAGTTCGCCGGAACGGCGCGCCTCGGCCGCCAGGAGCGAGGCCACATCGCGCAGGCAGGCGTCACCAGCCTGGTGTCCGTAGTGGTCGTTGTAGGCCTTGAAATGGTCCACGTCGATCAGGGCCAGGGCCAGTGGCAGGCCCATGCGCGCGGCACGCTGCCATTCGGTTTCCCACACTTCATCGAAGCGGCGCCGGTTGGCCAGGCCGGTCAACGCATCGGTGCTGCTGAGCGCGGCCAGCTGGCGGTTGACGGCCTCCAGCTCGGCCGTGCGCTCACGCACGCTGACCTCCAGCTGTTCGTTGGTGGTGACGATCTTCTGCTGCAGGCGTTCCTGCTCGGCCACTTCGCTGCGCAGGCGGCGCGAGAACATCCAGCCCACCCAGAGCAGCAGGCCCAGCGCCGCCAGGCGCAGGCCGTAGGTCAGCTGGCGCATCTGCTCCAGCCGGCGGGCGCGCTGGGCCAGTTCGTCGCTCAGCGCGCTGATGACGGATTCGGTGGTGATCTCGTAGATCTTCTTGGCCAACACGTAGTCGTCCTCGAAGAGCACGGCGCGCGCCCGGCCCCAGTTGCCTGAGCGCATGTGGCGCAGGGACCGTGCCTCGGTGGTGCGCAGGCCTTTTTGCAGATCGAGCAGCACGGAGATGTCACCCGAGAGTTCCATTTCCCGGCTGAGCTCGGCCACGGTACCGACCGTGGCAGTCAGGTGTTCGTCGACGCTGTCGTAGCGGCTCACGCGCAGCAGCTTTTCCTCCAGCACGGCGCCGCTGAGCAGGCTGGTGAGCTCCTGCTCCAGGCGCACGATGCGCTCCAGGCGCGTGCTGATGCCCAGATGGCGCACGTGCATGTCTTCGCTGCGCACGTCGACATAAAGCCCCAACACAAAGGTCAGGACCAGGATGGTCACGGCGATGTAGGTACTGCCCAGGTATCTCATGTTCGAGTTGTTGGCGAGTCCGGGGGAAGAGGAAGAGCCTCCCGAAAGGCGGAATGGCCATTTTGCCGACCCGTCAGCCGGCCGCAAAAGATTTATCGGCACAATTCCTGTGAGCCCAAGTTGGTAATGTCACCTTTATCCAAGTTAGAAATGTCCCCTTATTTTTAAACAGGGGGCATAGATGGACGGGAAAGGGGCATGGATGAGTGTCAAAGAGGCTGGACGTTATGCGGTGATTCAAAGGGTG
>JACPOI010000036.1 GCA_016185015.1 Burkholderiales bacterium | reverse complement strand
CAACGCCCGCCCTGATCCGCCCGCTGCTGCGCTGCTCAGCCCTGCCACACGGCATTGGGATGCCGAACATCCGAACCCCACAAGGACGCGCATGGCGCGTCCTTGTTGTTTTGGGCTTTGGCATTGGTTCCCGGTTCCCCCTGCCGTGTGCGGAGGCGAGTAGCACAGGCCAGGGCGGAAAAAGAAGTGCAGATGTCTGAGCCCGCAGGGCGAGTTTCTGCACTTCCCGCACTGGCCGAGCAACGCAGCTTGCCCGGAGCGCAGCGGAGGGACGACGCACCCGGCTCGCCTTTTTCTTTGGTGACTTTCTTTTGGCGAAGCAAAAGAAAGTTACTGCCCTGCCGGGGGCACATCCCGGCAATGCCACGCCAGCAAGGCGATCAACTCAACAGAAATTCAGTCCGCCTGCAGCGCAGACAATTCGGCGTCGCTAAACCCAGCGGCACGACGAGCTTCGAGGTTGAACGGCCTCTTCAACTTAGGCGCCTCGTACTTCACAGTCAGCTCCGCATACGTACGCACCGGGTCAAGACCGCATTGAGCACAAGCCCACGCATACCATCGGTTGCCCGTAGCAACATGCCCAATCTCATCCCGCAAGATGATGTCCAGAATCTCCCCCGCCCGATGATCCCCGATGGACACCAGCTTGGTCTTCACCGCCGGTGACGCATCGAGGCCACGGGCTTCCAGCGTGCGCGGCACCAGCGCCACGCGGGCCAGCAGGTCACCCCGCGTGCGCTCCGCCATGGACCACAGTCCATCGTGGGCCGGGAAGTCTCCGTAATCGAAGCCCAGGGTCAGCAGGTGATTGCGCAAAAGCGTGAAGTGGTAAGCCTCTTCAAACGCCACCTGCAGCCAGTCGCGGTAGAAGGCCTCGGGCAGGCCGGCGAAACGCCAGCAGATGTCCAGCGCCAGGTCGATGGCGTTGCGTTCAATGTGCACGATGCTGTGCACCAGGGCCGCGTGGCCGCGCGGGGTGGCGAGCGAGCCGAGCTTGATCTGGGTATGGGGCAACAAGGGCGGGCGCTCGCTGCGGCCGGGTACACCGGGCGGCTCGGCAAACACCCGGGCACAGTCGATCGCGCCGCTGCGGTCCAGCGCCGAGACCGCCTGCGCCTTGACCACAGGGTCGGCCAGGGCCAGCAGTTCGAGGCAGCGTGCGCGCAGTTCCATGGTGGCGAAATTATCCCCCTAGAATCACATGGATCATCCCAAGAGCCGCCATGTCCACCCCCACCGCAGCCCCCGATCAGCCGGTCACCAGCGACCAGACCGCCATTGCCCGCCAGGCCATCCTGGACGAGGGGCGCAACGTCATCGGCTACGAACTCTACGACCGCTCGCTGGGTGCCGAAGCCCACACCGCGGCCAGCGACGCCGAGCTGCTGTTCAACGTGCTCTCGCACGCCGAGCACCAGGCGCTCATGGGCCGCAAGACCATGTTCATCAACTGCACGCACGAGAGCCTGGCGGGTCGGCACCTGGAGCTGATCCACCCCGAGCGTGTGGTGCTGGAGATCCCGCCGCTGGAAGGCCACAGCCCGAGCGAGATCGAGGCCCGCCTGCCCATGCTGATGGAGGTGAAACGCAAGGGCTTCCGTCTGGCCTTCAGCCAGACCATGCTCACGCGTCCTTATGCCGCCTGGCTGCCGCTGGCCAGCTACATCAAGCTGGACATGTCGCAGCTCAAGCCCGAGCTGATCGAGCCGCTGGTGAAGTTCGCGCAGAAGCACAGCACGGCCAAACTGATTGCCGAAAAGGTGGAGACCGCCGAGCAGCACGAGCTGGCAGCCCAGCACGGCATCAAGCTCTTCCAGGGTTACTGGTTCGCCACGCCGGTGCTGGTCAAAGGCCAGACCCTGCGTCCGGCGCAGGCGAACATCATCCAGCTGATCAACCTGGTGCGCCGCCAGGCCGAGGTGGCCGAGATCGAGGCGCTGCTCAAGCGCGACCCCACCCTCTCCTTCAACCTGCTGCGTTTCATCAACTCGGCCGGTTTTGGCCTGAGCTGCGAGATCACCTCTTTCCGCCACGCAGTGATGATCCTGGGCATGCAGAAGCTGTTCCGCTGGGCTGCGCTGCTGATGACCACCTCGCGCGTGGGCAGCACCGCGCCGGCCGTGGGCCAGATGGCAGTGGTGCGTGGCCGGCTCATGGAGCTGCTGGCCGCCGAGCTGCTGCCGCCCGATGAGGCCGACGACGCCTTCGTGGTCGGCGTGTTCTCGCTGCTCGACACCATGCTGGGCCTGCCCATGGCGCAGGCGCTGGAGTCGATCTCACTGTCATCCCACGTGACCGACGCGCTGCTGTACCGCAAGGGCATGTTCGCGCCCTTCCTGGAGCTGACGCTGGCCTGCGAATTGGCCGACGAAGCCGCCTTTGCCCGCGCCGCCACGCAGTTGCACCTCTCCAACCACCAGGTCAACTGGGCCCACCTGCAGGCCTTGAGCTGGGCCGAGAACCTCGACCCGGCCCAGGCCTGAGGCCTCGGCCTACAAGTTCGCGATCACCGGGCCGCCGCGCTGCAGTGCGCGCTGGTAGGCCGGGCGCGCGTTCATGCGCTCACGCCAGGCCCGCACGTGTGGATACGGCGTGGTGTCCGTGCCGCGCGTGAGCGCGGCCTCGACGGCGAAGCTCATCTGGAAGTCCGCGATGCTCAGCGCCTCGCCGGCAAACCAGGTGTTGCGGGCCAGATGGCCTTCCATGAATACCAGCGCCCCCAAGACATTGGGCTCGATCAGCCGCGCGATGACCTTGGCGCAGAGCTGGCGCGCGATGGGCTTCACGAAAAAGGGCATGCGCTGGCGCGGGATGCTCATGAAAACCAGTTTCATCACCAGCCAGTTCATCAGCGAGCCCTCGGCGTAGTGCATCCAGAAGCGGCACTGGCGGTACGCTGGCGTGCCCGGCTTCGGGACCAGCTGCGCCAGTTCACCGCTGGCCTGGGCGCCGTAGCGCTCGGCCAGGTATTCGATGATGGCGCCGGATTCGGCGATGACCTCTTCCCCGTCGGTGATGACGGGCGACTTGCCCAGGGGATGGATCTTCTTGAGCTCGGGCGGGGCCAGGCGGGTGAGCGGGTCGCGCGCGTAGACCTTGAGTTCGTAGGGCAGGCCCAGCTCTTCGAGCAGCCAGAGGACGCGCTGCGAGCGCGAGGTTTCGAGGTGGTGGACGGTGATCATCAGCCCATCTTATCCGCGCGGGTGATGTTGCGCATGCAGCGACTTGAGGCGCTCCCGCGCGACGTGGGTGTAGATGGTCGTGGTCGAGATGTCGGCATGCCCCAGCAGCATCTGCACGGCGCGCAGGTCGGCGCCGTGGTTGAGCAGATGCGTCGCAAAGGCGTGGCGCAGGGTGTGCGGCGAGAGCGGTGCCGTGATGCCGGCGGCCAAGGCATGCTTTTTCACGATCATCCAGAACATCACGCGCGACATGGCCTCGCCGGCCCGTGTGCCGCGCAGGGTGACAAAGAGGTCGTCGGTCTGCTTGTCCCCCAGCAGGGCCGGGCGCGCCTCCTGCAGGTAACGCTGCAGCCAGCCGGAAGCCACCTCACCGAAAGGCACCAGGCGCTCCTTGTTGCCCTTGCCGAAAACCCGCAGCACGTGCTCGGACAGGCTGACGTTGTAGGTCTTCAGGCCCACCAGCTCGCTCACGCGCAGGCCGCTGGCGTACATCAGTTCGAGCATGGTGCGGTCACGCACGGCCAGCGGTGTGTCCTCGCCGGGCGCGGCCAGCAGGGCCTCCACCTGGGCTTCCGTCAAGGTTTTGGGCACGCGCAGGGGCTGCTTGGCCGCCTGCAGGCGCAGCGTGGGGTCGGTGGTGATGCGGCGCTCGCGCAGGGCCCAGCGGAAGTAGCGCTTGAAGACCGTCAGGCGGCGGTTGGCCGTGGTGGCACGCGTGGCCGCGTGCCGCTCGGAAAAATACCCGTTGATGTCGTGTTCCGTGGTCTCCAAAAGCGTACGCCCGCGGGCGGTGAGCCAGCGGGCGTAGAGTGTGAGATCGCGGCGGTAGGCCGTCAGCGTGTTGCGTGACAGGCCTTCCTCCAGCCACAGGGCATCGACAAAGGCGTCGATGGACGCGTCGTCTCCCAGGCCCTGTGCCACGCGGGGCTCAATCGAGCTTGAGACCGGCGGTGTCGACCACCTTCTTGTAGACCAGGTACTCGGCCTTCATCTGCTCGGCGAATTGCGCGGGCGTGTTGCCCACGACCAGGGAACCGGTGTCCTCGATGCGCTTGCGCACGGCCGGGTCCTGCAGCACCTGGCGCACGGCTGCGTTGACCTTGTCCACCACCTCCTTGGGCAGACCCTTGGGGCCGAGGATGCCGTAGTAGGCCATGCGGTTCACCGGCTCAAGGCCCACTTCCTTGAAGGTGGGCACATTGGGCAGAACGGCCAGGCGCTGCGGGGCGGCGACGACGATCGGCACCAGGCGGCCGGCCTGGATGAAGGGCAGCGCCGAGGGCAGGTTGTCGAAGATGATCGGCACCTGGCCGGCCACGGTGTCGTTCAGGGCCGGGCCCGCACCCCGGTAGGGAATGTGCGTGATGAAGGTGTTGGTCTGGCTCTTGTAGAGCTCGGTCTGCAGGTGGCCGATGCCGCCCGTACCCGACGTGGCATAGGAGTGCTTGCCCGGCGACTTCTTCAGCTCGGCCAGGAAGCTCTTGTGGTCCTTGGCCGGGAAGCTCGGGTGCACGGCAATCACATTGGGCGTGGCCGCAATGTTGATGATGGCGGTGAAGTCCGTCAGGGCGTTGTAGGGAATCTTGGAGTTGATGGCCGGGTTGGCCGCCGTGGTGGACACGGTGGCCATCGCCAGCGAGTAACCGTCCGGCGCTGCCTTGGCTGTCTCGTTGGCACCGACCACGCCGCCGCCGCCGGCCTTGTTCTCCACCACCACCGGCTGGCCCAGGACCTTGCCCAGCGGATCAGCGATGACGCGCGCGATGATGTCGGTGGTGCCGCCGGGCGCAAAGGGCACCTGCAGCTTGATCGGCTTGGTGGGATAACCCTGGGCAAAGGCGGTGCTGGCGGCAGCCAGCAGGCTGAGAGCGAAGAGAGCGCGTCGCTGCATGGTGAAGGTCTCCTGGACAAATGAACGATGACCGATTCTATTGCCCCAGCAGGCCGTTTTTAAGTCGGGTATCCACGGGGTCGGGCCCGACGAAGATCTCCAGCAGCGCCTGGTAGAAATCGGCACCGCCGATGGCCGTGCCGCGCGGCACCTCGTTGACGGCCAGCAGCAGGCCCTGTTCAGGCACGTAATCCAGGGTGATGGTGTCGCCTTCGCGGGCCACACCGATGGAGTCGATCGTGCGTGAGAAGCGCTGCACGCGCTCCTGCATGGCGGCCCACTCGGCGTCCGTGACGTTCTTGCGCATGCCGTCGACCAGCGCCTGCTTGACATGGTCGGAGCCGACCTCCATCAGCATGCGCAGCTGCAGGCGCTTGGGGCCGCTCTGGCTCAGCGCCTCGGGGCCGGCCACGACCTTCTCGGTCAGGTAGAGCCCGGCCACGAAGGCCTTGAAGATGTAGATGGCGCGCACGCCCAGGCCATTGAGTTGCAGGTCGCGGCTGCCCAGGCGGGCCGTGTCGTCGAAACGCTGGCCTTCGAGGGTCGCAGCCTGCGCGGGGGCAAAGGCCAGGACAGCCGCCACAGCCAGCAGGGGGAGAGAAAACAGCTTGTTCATGACCTTAAAACGCCCCAGGCGTGGATCCGGCTGACAGGCCGGTACTTCGGGGGCTGGTATTCTCGCCATGTGAACTACGCTCAGCTGCTTTTCCCCGATTTTTCCCTGATCCTGTGCGGTTATCTGGTCTGCCGCTACACCGCGCTGAACCGCCCGGTCTGGGACCAGGTCGAGATCCTGGTCTATTACTTTCTCTTCCCGGTACTGCTGTTCCACAGCATCGTGAAGAGCCCGCTGGACCTCTCGGCCGCCTCCAGCCTGATCGGCGCCGGCCTGGCCATGGGCGTGAGCGGCATCGCACTGTCCTACGCCCTGCACCACCTGCCCTTCATCGGCCGCCATGTCGATGCACGCCTGCATGCCGCCAGCGCCCAGGTGGCCTTCCGCTTCAACTCTTTCATCGGCCTGGCCCTGGCCGATCGCCTGGCCGGCCCCGAAGGCCTGCTGCTGCTGGCGGTGCTGATCGGCTTTTGCGTGCCGCTGTTCAACGTGGGTGCGGTCTGGCCCATGGCCCGGCATGCGCAGCGCAGCGTGGGGCGCGAGCTGCTGCGCAACCCGCTGATCATCGCCACGGTCTCGGGGCTGATCGCCAACGTGCTGGGTTTCCGGGTCCCGGCCTGGGCCGATCCCACGCTCAACCGCATTGGCGCCGCATCTCTGGCCCTGGGCCTGATGGCGGCTGGCGCTGGCCTGCGCTTTTCCAGCCTGGGCCAGGGCAAGGTGCTCGCGGTGGCCGTGCTGGCCATCAAGCACCTGCTGCTGCCGCTGATCGCCCTGGGCCTGTCCAGGGCTTTCGGCCTGACGCCGGTGCAGACCACCATCCTGCTGGCCTTCTCGGCCCTGCCCACGGCGTCCAGTTGCTACGTGCTGGCCGCACGCATGGGCTACGACGGTGCTTACGTGGCCGGACTGGTCACGCTTTCGACCCTGCTGGGCGTGGTCAGCCTGTCGTTTGCGCTGGGCGTGCTGCGCTAGGGCAACCCGTTCACTGCTTGAGCAGTTCGGCCATGAAGGCGTGGATGGCCTCCAGGTCGGGCTTGAGCGCGGTGTAGGCAACGCCCTCGCGGCGCAGCAAAGCGCGCATGCCGCGGTCGACCTCCTTGGCCTGTTCCTCGTCCTGGAAGCGGCCGGTGTGGATGTACTTGCGCTCGCCGCGCTCGACCATGATGTTGACGTTGTTGTGCTGCTTGTACCAGTCCAGGATCTGCTTGCGCGTCTTGCCCGTGTCGCAGATGTTGTCGGGGTAGAACTCGTTGTAGTACAGGATCTGCGGCAGCGAGCATTCGCCCACCAGGAACTGCACCTGACCGTCGAGCAGCTCCAGCATGTGGTATTGCTGCTGGGCGATCTTGTACTGGTTGCGCAGGCCCTCGTAGTCTTTCTGCCACACCAGCGATTTGGCGTAGTCCGGTATCAGTTCCACCGACTTGTGATGCAGGTGCAGGTACAGGATGATGGCGGCAGTGAACAGCGACTTTTCGCAACCAGGCCCGCCAATGATGTTGATCACCTTCGTCGGGTACATGCGCATCTTGTTTTCCGGCAAGTGGGGCGAGACGTAGGTGTATTGAATGGTCATGTTCCGGCTCCGTCATTCACGCAGTGCCCTGTGGGTCCGCTTGCTGGGCCAGGGCCCAGGCGGCGTGCTCGCGCACCAGCGCACTGCCCTGCTCCAGCTGCCCCTGCAGTGCCCCGACTATCGCAGGGTCGTGCGCCACGCGCAAGGCATTTCCCAGCGCCACCACGATGTTGCGTTGCCAGCGTTCGTGGCCGATGCGCCGGATCGGGCTGCCCTCGGTACGCTGCAAAAACTCCGCCTCGCTCCAGGCCAGCAGGTCCAGCAGTGCCCCCCCGCTCATGCCGGGGCGCGGCGCGAAATCCGGCAAGGGGCTGCGCTGCGCGTACTTGTTCCAGGGGCAGATCAGCTGGCAGTCGTCGCAGCCGTAGATGCGGTTGCCCATCAGCGGGCGCAACTCCAGGGGAATGGGCCCCGCATGTTCGATGGTCAGGTAGGAGATGCAGCGCCGCGCGTCCAGCTTGCCTGGACCCAGGATGGCCTGAGTGGGGCAGATGTCGATGCAGGCGCTGCAGCTGCCGCAATGGTTGCTGACGGGCTCGCTGGCCGGCAGAGCCAGGTCCACATAGATCTCGCCCAGGAAAAACATGGAGCCGGCCTCGCGGTTGAGCACCAGGGTGTGCTTGCCGCGCCAGCCCTGGCCGCTGCGTGTGGCCAGCTCGGCCTCCAGCACCGGGGCCGAGTCGGTGAAGACGCGGTAACCGAACGGCCCCGCCTCGGCCGCCATGCGGTCGGCCAGCTGCTGCAGGCGCGCGCGCAGGACCTTGTGGTAATCGCGGCCCCGGGCGTAGAGCGAGACGATGCCCTCCGTCGGGCGCTCCAGGCGCTCGAACTCGATGGCCTGCCAGCCCTCGGGCATACTCGCTGGCAGGTAGTCCAGACGCGCGGTGATCACGCTCACCGTGCCCGGCACCAGTTCGGCCGGACGGGCGCGTTTGAGACCGTGTGCGGCCATATAGGCCATCTCACCGTGGAAACCACGCGACAACCAGTCGCGCAAACCCTCTTCCGCGGACGACAAATCGACACCGCTCACGCCGATTTGGGAAAATCCGAGTTCACGGGCCCAGGTCCGTATCCGGGAAATGAATTGACTGCTGCTGAACGTCACGAAGCCATTGTAGAAACCCGCGTCCTGCCTGACGAATCCGCCACGCAGGCCCTGGCCGCCATGCTGGCGGCGCAGCCGTCCCTGCGCAACGCCTTCATCGAACTGCACGGCAACCTGGGCGCAGGCAAGACCACCCTGGTGCGCCACCTGCTGCGGGCCCTGGGCGTGGCCGGCCGCATCAAGAGCCCCACCTACGCCGTGGTCGAGCCGCATGAGGTACCGGGACTCAACATCTGGCACTTCGACTTCTACCGTTTCAGCGACCCACGTGAGTGGGAAGACGCAGGCTTTCGTGACCTCTTCGCCAGCCCCGGCCTCAAGCTGGCCGAATGGCCCGAGAAGGCGGCCGGCCTGCTGCCCGTGGCAGACCTCGCCATCGAGTTGCAGGTGCAGGCTGACGAATCACGCCTGGCCCTGTTGACGGCGCGTACGCCCACCGGGGCCGCGCTGCTGCAAGGTCTGAAGGAGGCGCTCGCATGATCCAGAGGCGCGAACTGATCCAGGCCGGCACGCTGGTGCTGCTGCTGGGCCGCGCCCATATCGCGAAGGGCGCCGCCATCGTGGCCGTGCGCGTCTGGCCGGCCGAGGACTATTCGCGCGTCACGCTCGAATCGGACACCGCGCTCAAGGCCAAACAGACCTTCATCGGCCAGCCGCCGCGCCTGGCCGTGGACATCGAGGGCATCGAGCTCAACCCCGCGCTGCGCGAGCTGGTCGCCAAGGTCCTGCCCGACGACCCCAACATCGCCGGCATCCGCGTGGGCCAGTACGCACCGGGCGTGGTGCGCCTGGTGATCGACCTCAAGCAGGCCATCAAGCCCCAGGTCTTCACCCTGCACCCCATCGAGCCCTACCAGCACCGCCTGGTGTTCGACCTCTACCCCACCCAGCCGCCCGACCCGCTGGCCGCACTGATCGCCGAGCGCCTCAAGCTCAAGGAAGGCGCGCCCGCACCGGCCCCGGCAGCCTCGGCCGCGCACCCTGGCGCCGACCCGCTGGGCGAGCTGATCGCCCGCCACGCCGACAAGGCGCCTGTGCCTGGCCAGCCGACCGTGCCTGCGCTGCCGGCGCGCGGCAACGGGACCGACCGGCTCATCATCATTGCGCTGGACCCCGGCCACGGCGGCGAAGACCCGGGCGCCATCGGCCCGCGCGGCACGCGCGAGAAGGACGTGGTGCTGCGCCTGGCGCGCCGCCTGCGCGACCGCATCAATTCGCGCAGCGTCAACGGCCACACCCTCTTCGCCTACCTCACGCGCGACGGCGACTTCTTCGTGCCCCTGCACGTGCGCGTGCAGAAGGCGCGCCAGGTGCAGGCCGACCTGTTCGTGAGCATCCACGCCGATGCCTTCTACACGCCGCGCCCCCAGGGGGCCAGCGTGTTCGCGCTGAGCCACGGCGGGGCGTCGAGCAGCGCAGCGCGCTGGATGGCGGCCAAGGAAAACAAGGCCGACCAGATCGGCGGCATCAACGTCAAGGCCAAGGATGCGCAGGTCCAGAGCGCCATGCTGGACATGAGCACCAGCGCCCAGATCAAGGACAGCCTGCGCCTGGGCGGCACCCTGCTCAGCGAGATCGGCCGGGTCGGCAAGCTGCACAAACCGCGTGTGGAGCAGGCCGGCTTCGCCGTGCTGAAAGCGCCCGACATCCCCAGCGTGCTGGTGGAGGCCGCCTTCATCAGCAACCCGGAAGAGGAAGCCAAGCTCAACAGCGAGGCCTACCAGGAGCAGCTGGCCCAGGCGCTGATGCGCGGCATCGAAGGTTATTTCGCCAAGAACCCGCCGCTGGCGCGCAACCGCAGCGTCTAGCCCCTTTCACGGAACCAGCACAGCCATGGATTGGATCGTCCATTACCCCGCCCTGCGCCATCTGCACATGGGCCTGGCCTTCACCAGCGGCGCGCTGTTCGCGCTGCGCGGCGCTGCCGTGCTGGCCCGCCAGCGCTGGCCCCTGCACCCGGTGCTGGGACGGGTCAGCGCCATCATCGACACCGGCCTGCTGGCCGCGGCCCTGCGCCTGCTGTGGGAACTGCGCCTCAACCCCCTGGTCACGCCCTGGCTGCAGGTCAAGCTGGCCGTGCTGCCGTTGTACATCGTGCTGGGCATGCTCGCGCTCAAGTACGCGCGCCAGCGGGAAGCCAAGGCGCTGTGCTACATCGGCGCGCTGGCCTGTTACGGCTTCATGGTCTCGGTGGCGCTGACCCACTCGCCGTGGGGGCTGTTCGCAAGCTGGGACTAATCGTTATCGAGATGCGGGGGTGACAGCCCCTCGGCGGGCTCGCCGGTTTCGGGGTCGATCCAGTCGGCAATGCCGAGCTCGCTCTCGGCCTCCTGCAGGCTCTCGCCGGGCTCGGGGGCTTCGAGGTCCGCCGCGGCCTCCATGTCGGCCTGGGCTTCATCGAAGCTGTCGTAAGGGCCGAATTCGCGCCCACCGTCGCTCAGGCTCCAGTAGTAGCCGCCGGGGCGCTTGAGCACCTGCCCCACCAGGACTTCCGCGGCCTCGGGCACCGCCTTCATGCTGGGCGTCTCGTGGCTGCCGGTTTCGGCTTTCTTGCGTGGCATGTCTGCACCTTCCTGCTGACAGTGGGCCGGCCTTGTAGCAGCCGGCTGGAACACATCCCTGGCTCCATCATGCACACAGCCGGCCACAACCGGCAAGCTGGTCATTCATCCACCTGTGGGCGCTTGCTCAGCTGGTGCGCGACTGCCGGTGCGCCTTCCAGCTGCCGTAGATCACGATCAGGCCGGGGATCAGGATCATGGCCCAGATGATCTTGTCCAGGTTTTGCTTGACCCAGGGCAAGCTGCCCAGGAAATAACCCGCCGTGCAGATGCCCAGTACCCAGATCACGGCACCCACGATGTTGTAGAGCGTGAACTTCACGCGGCTCATCTCGGCCACGCCGCCGACGAAGGGCACGAAGGTGCGCAGGAAGGGCATGAAACGCGCCAGGATGATCGTGATGCCGCCGTAGGTCTCGTAGAAATCGTGCGCGCGCTGGAAGGCGCGCTTGTTGAAAAAGCGCGAGTCCTCCCACTGGAACACCTTGGGACCGAAATAGCGCCCGATGGAGTAGTTGCACTGGTCGCCCAGCACGGCCGCCGCCAGCAAGACCGCCACGGCCAGCGGAAAGTTCAGCAGCCCGGCCCCGGCCAGCGCCCCCACCACAAACAGCAGCGAGTCACCCGGCAGGAAGGGCATGACCACCACGCCGGTCTCGACGAAGACGATCATGAACAGCAGCGCGTAGACCCAGGCGCCGTAGTTCTGCACAAACACCTCCAGGTGCTTGTCCACGTGCAGGATGAAGTCGATCAGAAAGGTGAGGATTTCCATGGGAGGCGATTATCCCTGCCCCGCCGCCGCCCTGCGCTCACACCGCGCAATAACGCTCCTGGATCTCGGCGTTCTCCAGCAAGGCCTGCGCATCCCCCTGGTGCACGATGCGGCCCTGGTCCAGGATGTAGGCCCGGTCGGAGATGGACAGTGCGCGCTCCACGTTCTGCTCCACCAGCAGGATGGTGGTACCGGCCTGTTTCATGCGCACGAAGAGCTGGAACATCTCGTGCACCAGCAGCGGCATGATGCCCTCGGACGGCTCGTCCAGCAGGATCATGCGCGGCTTGGCCATCATGGCGCGGGCGATCGCCAGCATCTGCTGCTCGCCGCCGGAGAGCGAGGTGCCCTCCTGGTGCAGGCGCTCCTTCAGGCGCGGGAAGGTCTCGGCGATCTCGTCGATCATCGCGTTCATCTCGCCGCGGCGCGGGCTGGCCAGCAGGCCGAGCTGCAGGTTTTCCAGCACGGTCAGGCCCGGCACGATGCGCCGCTCCTCGGGCACATAGGCCAGGCCGTGGTGGAAGCGCACATGCGGCGGCTGGCCCAGCAGGTCCTGGCCGTCGAAGATGACCTGGCCGCGGCACTTGCCCACCAGGCCCATGATGGTACGCAGCGTGCTGGTCTTGCCCGCACCGTTGCGCCCCATGAGCGTGACGATCTCGCCGGGACGCACCTCGAAATCCAGACCCTGGATCACATGGCTGTGGTCGTACCAAGCGTTGAGTTGTTGCACTTTCAGCATGATCTTCCTTAACCTTGTCCCAGGTACACGCGCTTGACCTCGGCGTTATTGCGGATCTCCTCGGGCGTGCCGTCCACCAGCAGCTCGCCGTGGTGCAGCACGATGAGGCGATTGCACAGACCCATCACCATCTTCATCTTGTGCTCCACCAGGATCACGGTGCGTTCCTGCGCCAGCCGGCGGATCAGCTCCATCATCACCAGCGTCTCCTCGGGCGACATGCCGGCGGTGGGCTCGTCCATCAGCAGCAGCTTGGGCTCGCAGGCCAGGGCCATGGCCACTTCCAGCGAGCGCTGCTGGCCGTGCGCCAGATCACCGGCGAGCTTGTCGCGGCAGGCCTGCAGGCCCACGCGCGCCAGCAGGGCGTCGGCGCGCTCGATCAGTTCGCGGTAGTGACTGCGCGGGCGCAGCAGCTGGAAGCGCGTGGTCTGCATCTGCAGCGCCACCCGCACGTTCTCGTGCGCGCTCAGGTGCTTGAAGACGTTGGTGATCTGGAAGCTCTTGGCAATGCCCAGACGGGCAAACTCGTGCGGGGCGATGCCCGTGATGTCCTGCCCCTGGAACAGCACCTGCCCGGCGCTCGGCGGCACGCCGCCGCTGATGACGTTGAAGAAAGTGCTTTTTCCCGCGCCGTTGGGCCCGATGATGGCCGTCAGTTCACCGGTGCGGAAGGACACGCTCACATCGCTGAGCGCCTTGAACTTGCCGTAAAAGCGGGACGCGTGGCGTACTTCGAGAATAGGAACAGCGCTCATGCGGCACCTCCCTGGCGGCGTTGCCAACGCTCCAGTTGGTGCAGCAAGGTACCCCAGATGCCCTTGGGGAAGAACAGCACGAAGACCATGAAGACCAGGCCCACCACGCCCATCCAGTAGCGGGTGAGGTTGGTGATCACATCCTCCAGGTAGAGAAAGACCGCCGCGCCCACAAAGGGGCCGAAGAAGGTGCCCATGCCGCCCAGCAGGCACATCATCACGGCCTGGCCCGACTGCAGGTAGTGCAGCGAGTCGATCGGCACGATGGACAGGTGCAGCGCACGCAGCGTGCCGGCCAGGCCGCAGATGCCGGCCGAGAGCACGAAGACCAGCAGCTTGGCGCGCGCCACGTCGTAGCCGCAGGCGGCGGCGCGCTTCTCGTTCTCCCGGATGGCCTCGATCACCGCGCCAAAGGGCGAACTCAGCACGCGCGAGAGGAACCACAGCGCCAGCGCCACGAAGACGTAGATCACGTAGTACTTGTTGAGCGGATCGATGAAGTTGATGGACAGGCCCGGCAGCTCGATGAACTCCACCTTCACGCCGCGCAGGCCGTTCTCGCCGCCGGTCCAGTGGTCAGCCTTGTAGAAGGCGTAATAGACGATCTGGCCCAGCGCCAGCGTGACCATGGAGAAGTAGATGCCGCGCGTTCGGATGGCCAGGAAGCCGATCACCAGCCCGACCAGGGCCGAGGAGGCCACGCCCGCCAGGATGGCCGCCCACCAGGGCCAGCCCGCATGCACCACCGCGATGCCGGCCAGATAGGAGCCGACCCCGAGGAAGGCCGCATGCCCGAAGGACAGCATGCCGGTGTAGCCGAACAGCAGGTTGAAGCCCACCGCGTAGAGGCCGAAGATCAGGATGTTGACCGACAGCGCGTCATAGGGCATCAGGAAGGGGAATACCAGCAGGAACAGCAGGGCCGAAGCCACCCGGTGCTGCCGCGCCAGTGTGAGGAAAGAGATCAGGGTCTTGTTCATGGTGCTCGGTCAGCTCATCAGTCCGGCCTTGCCGAAAAAGCCCTGCGGACGGATCAGCAGGACCACGGCCATCAGGACAAAGATGGAAAGTTCGGCGTACTCGGGCGCCACCAGCGACGTCATCGCAAACACGATGCCCACCAGCAAGCCGGCCACCACCGCCCCGGGCAGCGAGCCCATGCCGCCCACCACCGTGACGACAAAGGACTCGGCCAGGATGGGGATGCCCATCTCGGGGTTGACGGCGCGCGTGGGCGCGGCCAGCAGGCCCGACAGGCCGGCGATGGCCGTGCCGATGCCGAACACCAGCAGCCACACTTTGGAAATGTCGATGCCCAGCACGCGCACGATCTCCGGGTCGCGCGAGCCGGCGCGGATGATCAGGCCGTAGCGTGTCTTCTCGATGAAGAGCCACAGCGCCAGCACGATGGCCGCCGTGGCGCCGATCAGGAACAGGCGGTACAGCGGAAAATGCCCGAAGCCCAGGAACACCGAACCGCGCAGCGCAGCCGGCGTGGAGCTGGGCAGGCCTTCGATGCCGAAGGCGAAGCGCATCACGTCGATCAGCACGTAGGACAGGCCGAAGGTCAGCAGCAGCGGGTAGTCGATGCCGCGGCCGTAGAGCGGGCGCACCAGGAAACGCTCGCACACCAGGCCGATGGCGCCGGTGGCCAAGGGCACCAGCAGCAGGCTGAACCAGAAGTTGCCGGTGATGCCGAGGAAGTAGACGCCGAGGAAGGCGCCCACCATGAAGAAGGCGCCGTGGGCGAAGTTCACCACGGTCAGCATGCCGAAGATCAGCGACAGGCCGATCGCCAGCAGGGCGTAGATGGCGCCCAGCGCGATGCCGGTCATCAACTGCAGGGCAAACAGTTGCGGCGAGATATCAAGCATTCGGATTCTTCGGTGGGATCAGAAAAATCCCGCGGTGCACAGGCACCGCGGGACGCAGACGCAGCGCCGTGGATCAGGTCGAGACCTTGTGGCCCAGCTCGTCGCAGCTGCGCAGGTTCTTCTCGTCGGCGTTCTCGATGGACAGCACATTGAAGACGTCGTACTTGTCCTTCATGTTCTTGGACTTCGACTCGACGATCACCACCGACTGCACCGACTGGTGGTCGCACTTGCGGTAGAACTGATCGCCCTTGTACCAGTTGTAGCGCAGCTGGCGCAGCGCAATGCTGACCTTCATCGATTCGGTCGAGTTGGCGTTGAGCACGGCCTGCAGCACGCTGCGCACGCCGGCGTAACCCAGCGCGCCGTAATCCGAAGGCACCGCGCCGCCGTTGGCCTTGCGGAACTTGTCGTTGAAGGCCTTGGCCGCCGGGATCTTGTCTTCCATGCCCCAGTAGTAGGAGGTGCCCCCCAGCACGCCCTCGAAGGCATCGGGGCCGCCGGCCTGGCGCGCCGTGTACAGCAGCACCGGCGCGATGATCTTGGTGTTGGCCTTGATGCCGAAGTCGGTGGCCTGCTTGGCGGAGTTCACCAGGTCGCGGCCGAAGTTGCACAGCACCAGGATGTCAGGCTTGAGCGCCTGGATGCGCGGCAGGAAGGCCGAGTAGTCGGCCGCGCCGATCGGGTGGCGGATGTCGGCCAGGGTCTGCACGCCCAGGGACTGCCCGGCGCGCTGGAAGCCGCGCACCATCTCGTGGCCGTAGGCGTAGTCGGCCGTCAGGTAGACCACCTTCTTGCCGAACTTCGGGAACGCGTAGCGCGCCACGGCGCCGGCCGTGAGGTGCGGGTTGAGCGCCTCGTGGAAGGTGTACAGGCTCCAGTCCTTGGCCTCGTTGATGGCATCGGACTGGCTGATGGAGTTGAACAGCACCTTGCGGTCGCGGCAGACCGCGTTGATGGAGAGCTGGGTGGCCGCCGACAGCGAGCCCACCACGAAGTCCACCTTGTCCTTCTCGATCAGCTCCAGCGTGCGGGTGGCGGCCTCGCCCGGATTGAGCTTGTCGTCACGCACCAGCAGCTCGGCCTTGCGGCCCTTGTAGCCCCCGGCATCGTTGAAGTCCTTGATGGCGATCTCGGCCGCGCGCACCTGGTCCTGCGCCTCGGCGGAGAAGGCACCGGTCAGGGGCACCGGGAAACCGATCTTGATCGGCGTGGATTGCGCACGCGCCACACCCATCCAGGCCGGCGCCACGGCAACGGCAGCGCCGCCGACGATGAGGGTGCGACGACCCGGGTTGCTGGGGGAAAGCTTCTGAGTCTTCTCGGTCATGTCATGTCTCCAGTGGTGGTCAGGGTTGATAGGCTGCCCGGTGTATTCCAGGTCGAGTTGTCATGCGGGGACGGGCGAGAGGTCGATGGCGGTTTCCATCATCACCTCGCGCGCATCGCGTTCGATCGAATCGGCCGTGGCACCCGGCTGGGTGTGCGACTGCATATAGGCACCCAGCCGACGGGCGCGCTGCACCGCGGCCTGGCCGGCCGGCCGGCGCAGTTGCTCGAAGGCCTGCAGCGCCTGCGGGGTGGCGCCGTGCGCGGCAATGCTGTCGGCCATGGCCATGGCGTCTTCTGCCGCCTTGGTCACGCCCATGCCCACGTGCGGGCGGGCCACAAAAGCCGCGTCGCCCATGAGTGCGATGCGGTCGAAGGCGATGCGCTCGCTGCTCAGGTCGTAGATGGGCTGCAGGAAGGGCTGGGCAGTCTTCTCCAGGATCTCGGCGAATTGCGGCGCCAGCTTCTCGCGCGCCGCCTGCCGCACCGCGGCCACGTTGCGCCAGTCCACCTTGTGCGGCGGCAGGCCCAGCGGGTGGTACTGGCCATCGGCGTCGGTCATCAGGGCCTGGAGCGCGCCGTTGTCAGCCGCCGGGCGGTACCAGACAAAGTTGTAACGGCGCTGGCCGCGCGCCACCGAGTTGCCAGCACCGGCCACCGGGTAGCCGATGATCTGCTCGTCAGGCGGCAGGCCGAAACCGAAGGTCTCGAACACCGTCTCCAGCGTGCGCCGCGACAGCACGGACTCATCGCACACGCCGCGCCAGGCCACGTAGCCGGCGTACTGAATCTTCACTTCGGGCGCCAGCGCGCTGCGCACCGCCGAGCGGATGCCGTCGGACGCCACCAGCAGCTCGGCCTCGAAGCGGCGGCCGTCATCGCATTGCACACTCACGCCGTTGCCGCTCTGGCGGACCTTGCTCACGGCCGCGCCCTGCACGTAGCGTTCGGCCGGAAACACCGCCAGCAGGATGGCGTACAGGCGGCTCCAGGAGGTCAGCACCT
This sequence comes from Burkholderiales bacterium, assembly GCA_016185015.1. GTDB lineage: Bacteria > Pseudomonadota > Gammaproteobacteria > Burkholderiales > Burkholderiaceae_C > Hylemonella. Next base: position 287,491 of record JACPOI010000036.1, on the reverse strand, counting down.
GCGGGATATGGGCCTGGTCCGCGGTGTTGCCCTCGCGGTCCAGGATGACACGGCGGTCGATCGCCACGCCCAGCGGTGCGTCCGAGGTGATGCCGCAACGCGCCAGCGCCGTCACCAGCGGGCGGTGCGTCACGATGCCGGCACCGCGGCCATCCAGGGAGCCGGTCGCCTTCTCCAGCAGGACCACGTCGTGGCCGGCGCGATGCAGCATGTTGGCCGTCAGCAGGCCACCCAGCGAACCACCGACAACGAGGATGCGTGCCATCAGGCAGTCGCCTTCGCCTGTTTGGCGTCCAGCTCGGTCTTTTCCTGCGCCGGGTAGTTGAGCTCGATCACCACGCCGCTGGGATCGTCCAGGAAGAGCTGGTGCAAGCCGATCTGCGGCACGGTGCGCTCGCGGCATGCGATGCCCAGCTTCTTCAGGTGCGTGAGCATGGTCTCCAGCCCCTGGGCAAACAGCGCAATGTGGTCCACCGCACCGCTGCCCTGCAGGGAGGAGACATCGCGGTCACCCAGGTAACGCTTGAGCCCTTCGGGGTCGTTCTTGTCGATGCCGATCACGTGCACCATCGCGTTGGCCCAGCTGCCGGTGTCGCCGCTGTAGAGCCACAAGCCGGGGAAGGGAAACGGCGGGCGCGGGCCCACGGTCAGGCCCAGCACCGTCTCGTAGAAAACCCGCGTGGCATCCATGTCGGTGGTGCGGATCGAAAAATGATTCAGTGCCAGTGCCATCTCGGTTTCTCCTTCGTAGGGCGTCTAGGCCAGTGCGAGCTCGGGGGCCCGACTTCTGGCGCGGGGTTGGCTGCCCTGGCCAAAGACTTCGGGCAAGGTCTGCAGGTAGCCCAGCACGCGGTCGTGCACGAACACCTCGTCAAACGGATCGGACTTGCTGCCCGGCTTTTCCAGGCCATACACCCAGCGGCGCATGCCCATGTAGAAGATGCTGCCGTGCAGGCCCATGAGCAGTTCCATCTCGCGCGGCGTGGGCTTGGCGCGGTTGGGCAGGCCCAGGTAGCGCCGGCTCTCGCGCACCAGGCGCGGGAACAGCTTCTCGCCCAGCAGGGCGAAATAACGGTCGGTGATGTAGCGGTCGCTCAGGCCCGAGAAGACGAACACACGCACCCAGTCGCGCTCCAGGATGCGCTTGGCGTACTTGGTATAGAAACGCGTGAGCTTGGTCTCCACGTCCAGTGACTTGTCGTCCAGCAGCTCCTCCCACTCGCGCTCCCAGCGCGCGGCGAACAGGTCGGCGTAGACACGCTCGATCAGGGCCTGCTTGGTGGGGAAGTAGTGGTACAGAAGCGTGTGGGTGATGTCGAGCTCGCGCGCCAGATCGCGCAGCTGGCCGTCGAGCCCGTGCTCGGAGAAGAATCGCACCGCCCCTTCCACGATCAGTCGCTCGCGCTCGGCCGGCGACAGCCGACGCCGGGGCGCGGCCGCTTCGGCGGCGGGCTTGACAGGGTTTTTACGGATGGATGTGGCCACGGGCTTGCTTGATAGTCCGGGTTAATTTAACGCTTGGTCAATAAGCCTGAATCAGGACAAACCCCAAGCCCCCTAGACGACACAGGACAGCCCATGGAACTACAAGGCAGCGTCACCATTCCCTCCACGCCGGACCAGGTCTGGCAGGCCCTGAACAACCCCGAAGTGCTGCGCGTGTGCATCCCCGGTTGCGAGGAAGTGCGCCAGATCTCGCCCGAAGAGATGCACGCCCGCGTGCAGCTCAAGCTCGGCCCCGTGCGCGCCAACTTCATCGGCAAGGTGCGCCTGACCGATGTACGCCCGCTGCAGGGCTACACACTCAACTTCGAAGGCTCGGGCGGCAGCGCCGGTTTCGCCAAGGGCAGCTCGGTGATCACGCTGGCCGCCGTGGCCGAAGGCACGCGCCTGGACTACACCGCGCAGGCCTCGGTGGCGGGCAAGCTGGGCCAGATCGGCGGGCGCCTGATCGACGCTTCGGCACGCCAGCTGTCCGAGCGTTTCTTCGAAGCCTTCAAGGCCCAGCTCAGCGCAGCCCCCGTGCCGGCCCTGCCGCTGGCCCTGGCCGCTCCCGGCGCCGGCCTGCCCGCGCTCGCCGCACCGGCGGCAGCGGTTGTGCCAGCCGCCCCCACGGGCTGGTTCGAGAAAGAAAAACCGTGCCTGCTCTGGTTTGCAGCCGGCGTGGCCTCCACCGCCCTGGGTGTGTGGATGGGCTCGCACTGGCTGCGCTGAGCAAGACGCACGCTACACATCTGCCGCGAGGACCCCGCCCATGAAAGCCCCCGCCTTTTCCTACGCCCGCCCCAGGCAGCTCGCCGAGGTGCTGGCCTTGCTGGACCGCCACCGTGACGAAGCCCGCCTGCTGGCCGGCGGCCAGACCCTGCTGGCCACGCTGAACATGCGCCTGTCCGAACCCGCGCTGCTGATCGACCTGCAGGGCGTGGCCGAATTGCGCGGCCTGCAGCTCAGCGGCAACACGCTGCGCATCGGCGCCATGGTCACGCACAGCGAGATCGAAGCCTCGGCCGAAGTGGCGCGCCACGCGCCGCTGCTGGCCATGGCCGCGCCTCACATCGCGCACCGCGCCATCCGCAACCTGGGCACCTTCTGCGGCTCCATCGCCTACGGCGACCCTGCCGCCGAATGGCCGGCCTGCCTGCTCGCGCTCGACGGTGTGGTGGTCGCGCGCAGCGTGGCCGGCGAACGCCGCATCGCCGCCAAGGATTTCTACACCGGCCTGTACACCACCACGCTGCAGCCCAACGAGATGATCGTGGCCTGCGAGCTGCCGCTGGCCGCCAGCGGCCAGCGCTTTGTCTTCGACGAGCTCTCGCGCCGCCATGGCGACTACGCCGTGGTCGGCCTGGCCGCCGCCGCACAGCTGCAGAACGGCGTGCTCGGCAAGGTGCGCCTGGCCTGGCTGGGCACCGGCAGCATGCCGCAGCGCTCGCCGGCCACCGAACAGGTACTCGACGGCCAGCGCCTCAGCCAGGCGGTCTTGACCCAGGCGCTGCAGACCCTGCGCGCCGAACTGCAGATCGAGGGCGACCTGACCCACAGCCCCGCTGCCAAACAACATCTGGTGGGGGTGATGCTCAAGCGCGCCCTGCACACCCTGACCCAGCAGCCCGCGCTGCAGGCCTGAACGCCGACGAGGACATGCCATGAGCACGATGCACGAAGCTCCCGACGAACTCGACACGGGCGCCCGCCCGGTCACCATCACCGTCAACGGTCACTGCGGCCAGCACGCGGTGCAACCCCGCACCCACCTGGTGGATTTCCTGCGCGAAAGCCTGGGCCTCAAGGGCTCGCACCTGGGTTGCGAGCACGGTGTGTGCGGCGCCTGCACCGTGCGGCTGGACGACACCGTGGTGCGCGGCTGCCTGGTGCTGGCCGTGCAGGCCGACGGCCGGCGCGTGGAAACCATCGAAGGCCTGAGCGAGCGCGGCAGCATCCGCGACCTGCAGCAGGCCTTCATTCGCCACAACGCCCTGCAGTGCGGCTTCTGCACCTCGGGCATGCTGATGGCCGCCAGCGAGCTGCTGGAACACAAGCCCGGCGCCAGCCGCGAGGAAGTGCGCGAATGGATGAGCGGCAACTACTGCCGCTGCACCGGCTACCAGGCCATCGTCGACGCCGTCTGTGAAGTGCTGGCGACCCGCCGCCAAGGAGCCCCCGCATGAACGCCCCCGAGTCACGCGCCCTGAAGAAATCGCTGGAGGACGCGCAGGCCGCACGCGCCGAAACGCGCGCCGAAGCCCCGCACACCCCGGTGGCCGAGCCGCTGACCGGCCCGCTCAAGGATGCGCGCCACATCGGCCAGGCCATCCCGCGCCCCAATATCGAACGCCTGACCGAAGGCCGTGGCCAGTACGTGGACGACCTGGAACTGCCGCGCATGGCCCATGTGGTGTTCTGGCGCTCGCCTGTGGCGCACATGAAGATCCTGCGCATCGAACGCGACTACGCGCGCATGATGCCCGGCGTGCTGGCCGTGTACGACGGCCCGGACCTGGCCGCCATCTGCAAGCCCTGGGTCGCCACCCTCACCCATCTGGCCGGCATCAAGTCGGCGCCGCAGTACCCCATGGCCATGGACCGCGCCTGCTGGCAGGGCGAGCCCGTGGTGGCCGTGGTGGCCAAGACCCGCGCCGAGGCCGAGGACGCGCTGCAGTACGTGCAGGTGGAATGGGAAGCCCTGCCCGCCGCGCTGGACATGAACACCGCGCTGGCGCCCGAGACACCCATCATTCACCCCGAGCTCGGCGACAACCTGTGCTTCGCGCGCAGCCTGGACACCGGTGGCGTGGACGAAGCCTTTGCTAAAGCCGACGTGGTGGCCGAGGCCACCTTTGATTTCGGCCGCCACACCGGCGTCACGCTGGAGCCGCGCTGCCAGATCGCCGACTACAACCCGGCCGCCGGCCAGCTCACCGTCTACCACTCGCAGCAGGCCCCGCACATGATGCAGGACCTGTACTCGCGCCAGTTCGGCCTGGCCGAATCGGCGGTGCGCGTGATCTGCAAGGACGTGGGCGGCTCGTTTGGCATCAAGGTGCACGCGTATCCGGACGACTTCGCCACCGTGGCCGTCTCCATCCTGCTCAAGCGCCCGGTGAAGTTCGTGGCCGACCGGCTGGAGTCCTTCACCAGCGACATCCATGCGCGCGAACACCGCATCAAGGGCCGCATTGCCGCCAACAAGCAAGGCGACATCCTGGCCTTCGAGATCGACGACGTCACCGGCATCGGCCCCTTCTCCATGTTCCCGCGCACCAGCGGCATCGAGGGCAACCAGGTCGTCAACCTCACCGGCGGCCCCTACAAGCACAAGGCCTACCGCGCCAAGCTCAGCGTGGTCTTCCTCAACAAGACGCCCACCTGCCAGTACCGCGGCGTGGGCCACCCGATTGCCTGCGCCGTGACCGAAGGCCTGGTGGACCTGGCCGCCGCCAAGCTGGGCATGGACCCGCTGGCCTTCCGCCAGCGCAACGTCATCCCCGACCACGCCTACCCGGCCACCGGCGCCTCGGGCATCAAACTGGAAGTGCTCTCGCATGAGGCCTGCCTGCGCAAGATCGAGGCGCTGATGGACTACCCCGCGCTGCGCGCCGAACAGGCCGCGCTACGCGCCAAAGGCATCTACCGCGGCATCGGCTTTGCCACCCTGATCGAACTGACCAACCCCAGCGCCGCCTTCTACGGCGTGGGTGGTGCGCGCATCTCTTCGCAAGACGGCGCCACCATCCGGCTGGAGCCCACCGGCGGCGTGGCCGTGATGGTGAGCGTGGGCGAACAGGGCCAGGGCACCGAGGCCATCTTCGCGCAGATCGCGGCCGACGCCGTGGGCGTGCCCATGAGCGCGGTGCGCCTGGTGACCGGCGACACCGAGACCGTGCCCTATGGCGGCGGCACCTGGGCGTCGCGCGGCGCCGGCATCGGCGGCGAAGCCGTGCTGCAGGCCGGCCTGGCCCTGCGCAGCAACATCCTGAAAGTGGCCGAGGCCATCCTGCAGCGCGACGCCACCGGCCTGACCGTCAGCGAGGGCGTGGTGAAAGACGCCGTGAGCGGCGAAACCCTGCTGGACCTGAAGGAACTGGGCCGCGTGGCCTACTACCGCCCGGACACGCTGCCGGCCGGCTTCACCTCGGAGCTGATGGTCACGCGCCACTACGCTCAGCGCGACTACCCCTTCATCTTCACCAACGGCGTGCAGGCCTCCTATGTGGAAGTGGACACCGAAACCGGCTTCGTGAAACTGCTCAAGCACTGGGCGGTGGAAGACTGCGGCCGCGTCATCAACCCCAAGCTGGTGGACGAACAGATCCGCGGCGCCATCGTGCAGGGCATCGGCGGTGCGCTGTTCGAGGAATGCCTGTACGACGACGAAGGCCTGATGACCAACGGCAGCATGGCCGACTACCTGGTCCCCATGGCCGGCGAGATGCCCGACATCGTGGTCGCGCACGTGGAAACGCCCACGCGCAGCTCGCTGCTGGGCGCCAAGGGCGCGGGCGAGGCCGGCACCGCCGGCGCACCGGGCGCGGTGGTGAACGCCATCAACGACGCGCTGCGCCCGCTCAAGGCGGAGGTCTGGTCACAGCCGGTCACGCCGGAGAAGGTGCTGCGGGCGCTGGGGCATATTTGAGCGGGGTTTGAGGCTGACGCCTGCGCCAGCCTCGGCAGCGGACTTTCGACCCATTGGGGAGGGCCTAGGCGGTTTTCGCTAAATGTCCGTGTTGCAGCGATTGCCGCTTGTCACTTCGGGATCCTGAGCGTCTGGTTGCGGCCGCATAGTGGTCGCTCGGCGACCAGAAGAGCAGTCCTTCAGCGTTCGACGTAACCGGCATCCAGGGGCATCTGCGTTGGCGGACTGTTAGATTTGTGTTGGTACATAGACTTGGACATCCTTGACCCACTTCTGTCGCTGGAGATTGGCCAGAAACTCTGGTGTACAAGCAACCAGCAACGTATTGCTCAAGTGGAGTTCTGCTACGGCATTAGGACTATTTAGCACCAGACGCACAGCCGTTGTTCCTGGTGTTGCCGAATTCAGTATCTCAGCGAGTCTGTTTCCAAGTTGTACTCCGGGCTCAATCCAAATGGCTAGGCGGCTTCGCTCGCGCAGAAACGGTTCGTTCACTTCCAAGCATGCTTCGAACACCGCGCGAACCGCATCCTTCAGGGGAACGTTAAAGAACTCGCGGGACTCGTTCACGCGCCATTTAGAAAGGCGGCCGTGGACAATCTGCTCGGCACGTTCACAGTCGGCAACTGCCTCTTCATACAACACCTCGAATGGGGTGGCAATACCTGTCGGTCGCGATAGCTCAGACGCCCGGATTTCGGACGACCGCGATGTTCTGCCGACTTTTACGATCGTCTCTCGATACGAGCTATTTCTCAGGATGTAGACAACTCCTGGATTGACGGCGACTGGACCAAGAGCCATGAACGAACAAATTTAACGTTTGAGTTGGGGTGCACGAAGCCGGCTTGCTGGTGTAGTGTCCCTATCCACTGATGGGGCCGGTGGCAATAAGCGAGAACATCGACTTGATCTCGGCGTCCGAGATTTCTCCAGCCGCAGCCTGTGGTCCGGCTTGCTGATAAGGATCGGTGTCTTCTTCGTCTTCCCGAGTTTCAAGAACCTCGCGGCGACTTTGAATGTCTTGCTTCAGTGCCGCGTCAATACGAACGCCATACGTCTCTGCTGCGGTAACAAGATCGTCGCGAAATGTATCGAGTTCTTGACTAGAGGAAACGTCGGAAAGCTTTCCCTCGATTCCCAACATGAAACCCCGCAGCGCATCGCTTGCAGCACTGCGGACCAATCCGTGTTCTGTCAGCGGCTCAAGTGCGTCAGCAATGCTTGTAATGTCGTCGATCGCCAAGTCCTCGCCAGCATTGGCAAGCATGTTTGCCGCAGCATTGGTCAGAGCTTCGCGGGTCGGTTCAAGAAGGTCGTCCATCCGAAACTGAAGTCGCTTCAACTGCCGCAGGGAGAATAGACAATCGTAATGATTTTTGGGCTCGATCCCTTGCGACTTCAAATCGCTGACCACCTTGTCGAGGAGAGCCTTGATATGCAGACTTGGCAAGTGCTCGATCATCTCAAGGATGAGTCGCAGCGATTCGATCGCGCTCGTACTCCAGTGTCCTTGAATACGATCCATGGCAGCTATCCATAGATCATGGTTCCCGAACTGACCGCGACAACGCACGATGTTTGTTCTGAAGAAATTCCAAGCGCTTCGGAACTCGTAGAGCGTCGAAACGGATCGCACGACAACCGGTAGCAAGTGATCGTCAATGAAGACCTTGCTCAGAAAATCGCGAATGCCAGGGTTTGCGAACGATATTTCTTGGTCCCCTACCTCCACAAAAGATCCGCTCAGTTCCTTCAACCCTGTACGGAACCGCGAAACTGCATCTGCCGGCGCTATCTGTTGGCCCGCATTGGCGGCGATTCGTTTAAATAGTTGCAAGCAGAGATCTATTCCTATGTAGAGGCCAGTAAAGAAGATGGCCCACAACAGACATCTCGCATCAGCGCTCAAGTGGGATCGATACGGCCGATCCCAGAGTTCCGAAGGGTTGTCTAAAACACGCAGGACAGTTGCCTGGATGGATTCATCGTCCACCGAGTAGTAGTCCGCGGAAGTCAGCAACTCGATCAAGCGAGGGCTGAAGTTCCGATGGTCGATCATCTCGAGAAAGAAGTCGCCGTCAAGGAGCTTGACCTTTTCCTCTTCGACCAGATCCGAGAAGTAAATGTGGTTGAAGACGACCTTGGCCTTGATGATCCGCGTATAGACCCCGACGTTCAGGATCATTTCACTTGCCGCCACTCGTGGCGAGGAGAGCTTGTCCGATTGGATCTGCGCCTGATTGAGTAGGTACAGCCTCGTTGTCAGGATGAATCGAAGATCCTTGTTGTTTCGAAGTCGATCTAAGAAAACCGGCAGACGCTGATCCACCTTGCCCAGCAGTTCGTTGGTCAGGCTGATCTGACCCAGGAAATCGTCGAGAAAGATGAGCCGCTTCTCGCCGGCTGTGCTGACGGCCATCGCCTCCTGCAGGTCGTCCACGACAAAGACCTTCCAGTTCTGCTCCATGTGGAGCCAGAGCAGCATTCGACCAAGGGTGGTCTTTCCGACACCCGGTTCGCCCGCAATGATCAGCGCGCCGCGGTCCTCCAGGATCGTCTCCGCCTCGGCCACACTGGCGTTGTGCACGAACTTTGGAACAAGTTGCCTGATACGGTCCAACTCGGCATCGGTCCGGTTGTAGACCGCGCTGTGCAAGATTCGCTCAAGGACTACCGTGCTGGTCAACCAAAGCTTGAAGTGCTGACGCAGTACGTGTGGATGGCGGCCCAGAAAATTGTTCAAATCCTCGCGGCCTATGACGTCTCCAGCACTGACCGGCGTGGATGGCATCGCTTGAATGATTTTGCGCTTCAGTTCCGGGGTAAGGGACAAGGACGTGACAAGGATGTACCGGCTCGGAGCCAGCTTCATGACTTTGCTGTCCTCCTTCATCGCAGCCCGAAGAAGGCTTCTTGGTCCTCCCCCCACATAGTGCTTGGCCTGGACTACGACATCCTGATCCGCCATAGCAAAGCGGAAGTCGATCCCACCATCCTTGCCGGGGCCAAAGCTCTCCATCGTGATGCCCAACTCCGCTTGCAGCAGGTCACGAACGAGCAGTTCGAAATCGATCGGCGACAGGGTGCGAAAGTCGTACATGTCGTCACCCCTGAGTGGCCGCGATCAGGGCGTTCATATGGGGCTTGTCAGTCTCGGTGATGGCATCTATCAGGTCCTTGACCGCATGCTCGAGATCGAAAATCAGCTCGGTATTGCCAGCGAGCCGGTCTAACGTGTTGCCATGGCTGAAGTAGTGGAAGATCTTTAGGATTCGCTTCGCACGCTCGACCCCGAAAAGAATTTCGGCTCGCTCGTCGACTTGTTCCGAGTCTTTCGGCCCAGGAAGCCTGGAGTACGTATAGAGTTCAATGAAGCGCCTCATGGCGTTCGGCAACAGCATCAGCACTTCGTGGACGGTCTTGTCGGGCGCCTTGTGGAAGCGATGAATGACCTCAAACAGGAAGTGATATTCAGACTGATAGCGTGCGAGCGAGGCCGGCATGTCTTCCAGCGTAGAGGAATTCTCGGCGATCCTTCTGATCAGGTAAAGCCGCGCTCCCTTGTTGTTCGCCACGGGCTTGATCTCTCTGAGCAGGTTGAAAAATTCGAAGTTGTGCGTGGAGATGAACAATTGCTTGCAGGTGGTCTGCCAAGGCGCGTTCTTGTCATGCTGCTTGAAGAACAGCGTTCGGATAGCGGCGGTCACCTGAAAGATGTGATTGGCGTCGAGACTTGAGATGGGATCGTCGATGTAGACGATGGTCTCCTTGAATTCAGCGGGCTTGATCTCCTGCAGCTTTGTCAGGAAGTAAGAAAAGGCAACTGCCGTGCGCTCCCCATCACTCATATTCTTGGCAACGGCCCCCGTCTTTCGGATCAGTTGAAAGCGGTCCTGGCCTGCCACATCCTTGACGACCTGGATCTGGACGGCCTCATTGCCCAGCATGGACGCCAAACGTTCATTGATCTTTTCCCGTCCCTGTTGTGCTTGATTGATCTGAGCCTGAAGACTACTGATCTCCGGTCGCAGCCTTGCGGCATAGGTGTTGACACGGTCTGACCACTTGGCAAGCCGCGCTTTCTGTTGCTCCAGGCCTGTGACAGCCTGATCGGCCTCGAATTGCTGGACGTAGTGGTATCGTGCTTTCCTCAGGGCATCGGCTCTTGCATTAATGAAGTTCGAGGCCAGCTCGTTGTTCTGCTTGATGATGAGGTTGGCCGCTGCAACCGCGTCCTTAATCCCTTTTTCCAAGCCTGCAGCCAATGGCGTGGGCGTCATGGCCTTGCGGGAGTCGTCAGCCTTGCGTTGAACTTCGTCTGCGAGTTTCCTTACAGCCTGGTTGAATGTGTCGATGGCTGCGGGCAGCGCTTCAATGGCGGTGGTGTAGGCTTCGCGAAACTGAGCATTGAATTCGGCGGCCTTGGGCCAGCTCAGGTTGAAAGCAGCCACCTTCACACGCGCAAGAAGACCATCGACCCGCTCCTTGTGGTCCGCCAGATCCTTCGAAAAGTGTGCGCGAAAGGCTTCGAGGCGATCTTGGGACAAGTCGTTCCCGCAAAACTCGCACGTTCCCGCACCAGGGTGTAGGGCCAGGCCGCCTTGGACCCAGCGTTCAATGGCAGGGTTCTCCTCAAGGTGCTTGATCGTATTGGAGAAGCTTGGCGTCGCGGAGAGAACCGCGACGGCTTCCTTGTGGAGGTCCTCGATAGAGGGAGCAGCGCGCAGTTCCTCGACCGTGCTCGGCTTCCTGGAGTCAGGCGTAAGGGCGAGTTCGATCGTATCGTCGAGGTCCTTTTCCGCCAGGAGCTGGGCGTCAAGAACGCTGACTGCGACAAGATCCTGGGCGAGGTGTGTGGCCGTATAGGGGTCCACCTTCAGGCGTTGCCGGATGAACTTCGCGGCGTCGGTCTTGGCTTGCGCGATCCGTGTCTTCAGTTCTTCGAACTTGCCGTCCAGTTTACGTTGAACCTCCTCTGAGCGCTTGATCTGCTTGCTCAGCTCGTCGATTTTCCGTTGCGCTTCCTCGGATTCCTTGCCGAGAAGCAGGATGGGGTTGAAGCTCCCGCCATCGAAGTGCAGATTGGCGCGCACGAAATCTGAATTGAAGACTCGAACTGACAGACTGCACCGACTGAAGTTCTTCTCGGTGATCGAATCATCAGCAGTTCCAAACGTGAATTCGCAGCCGGACAAATCAGGATTGGCCGATTTGGTCTCAAGCTGAGCGAAGAGGCGGGAAAGGGTGGTCTTCCCGGAGTAGTTCCAGCCGTAGATGAGATTCTTGATTCCGAAGTCTTGCGTGCCAGCAGGCTTACTGTAGCTTTGATAGACGCCAAGCCCCTTGATCTTCTCGATGCTCTTCAGCATGTCGCCTCCCTGATCTTTGACGCAAGCTTACCGTAAGCGTCTGGAGACCTCACGCTGCGGAAGTGAAGGTCCGCTTCATGAGGTCGCCGACGTTCGGCGTTTACTGGCGAGCGTCGCATACCAGCCTGAAGCCGTCACTTGACCGGGAATTGTGAGTGCCAGCTCCTGGCCGAAACAGGGCGCTCCGCGCAGCCTAAAATGCCCCGGTGAACGCCCCCCTCGCCTCCGCCCCCCGCCGCCCCATCCGTGAACTGCCGGATGAGCTGATCAGCCAGATCGCCGCCGGCGAAGTGGTGGAGCGCCCCGCCTCGGTGGTGCGCGAGCTGGTGGACAACGCGCTGGACGCCGGCGCCACCCAGATCACCGTGCGCCTGCTGGCCGGCGGCGTGCGCCTGATCGCGGTGGAAGACAACGGCATGGGCATCCCACGCGACGAACTGCCCATCGCCCTGAAACGCCACGCCACCAGCAAGATCGGCAGCCTGCACGACCTGGAATCGGTGGGCACCATGGGTTTCCGTGGCGAGGCGCTGGCCGCCATCAACTCGATTGCCGACTGCGCCATCCTCTCGCGTGTGGCCGATCAGTCCAGCGCCTTTTTGCTGGACGGCCGCACCGGCGAGATCCGCCCGGTGGCGCGCAGCGCGGGCACCACGGTGGAAGTGAAAGAGCTGTTCTTCAGCACGCCGGCGCGCCGCAAGTTCCTCAAGACCGACGCCACCGAACTGGCGCACTGCATCGAGTCGGTGCGCCGCCACGCCCTGGCCCGGCCCGACGTGGGTTTTGCCATCTGGCACGAGGGCAAGCTAGTGGAGCAGTGGCGCGTGTGCAGTGGGCCCGAAGCTCTGCAGCAGCGCCTGGCCGACGTGCTGGGCGAGGACTTCATCACCGAATCCGTCGTGGTGGACTACGGCACCAGCCTCAACCTGCCCGGCGTTCGGGTCTGGGGCCGCGCCGGCATTCCGGACGCCGCGCGCTCGCGCGCCGACCACCAGTTCTGCTACGTCAACGGCCGTTACGTGCGCGACAAGGTGCTCACCCACGCCGCGCGCAGCGCCTACGAAGACGTGCTGCACGGCCACCGCCAGCCGGTCTATGCGCTCTACGTGGAGATCGACCCGGCGCGTGTGGACGTGAACGTGCACCCCACCAAGATCGAGGTGCGCTTCCGCGACGGCCGCGAAGTGCACCAGGCCGTGCGCCACGCCGTGGAAAACGCCCTGGCCGCGCCGCGCGCGCAGGCAGCTGTGAACGGCGGTGCTGCGGTGCCGGCCCACCTGGCCGACATTGCGCGACCCATTGCACCCGCCCCCTGGGCCCAGCCAGCTATCAATTTCGGAGCAAGCGACACGTCTGCGCGCGGCCATGAGGTGCACGACCTGGCCGCGCTGTGGCAGCCCGCGTCCGCGGCAACGCCCGCGGCGCCGGCGCCGGCGTGGGCCGTGCGCGAGCCTGGCTCGGCGGCGCTGGCAGAGACGACGACGCGCCCTGCGGAGGACGCGGGCAACACCTGGCCGCTGGGCCGCGCGCTGGCGCAATTGCAGGGCGTCTACATCCTGGCCGAGAATGCCCAGGGCCTGGTGGTGGTGGACATGCACGCCGCGCACGAGCGCATCGTCTACGAGCGGCTCAAGAACCAGCTCGACGTGCAGGCGATTTCCAGCCAGCCCCTGCTGATCCCCGCCACCTTCGCCGCCACGCCGCAGGAAGTGGCCACGGCCGAGGCGCACGCCGCCACACTGCAGACTCTGGGCCTGGAGGTCACCTCTTTCTCGCCCAAGACGCTGGCTGTGCGCGCCGTGCCCGCCACCCTGGCGCAGGGCGATGCGGTGGAGCTGGCGCGCAGCGTGCTGGCCGAGCTGGGACAGCACGACGCCAGCACCGTGATCCAGCGCGCCCGCAACGAGCTGCTGGGCACCATGGCCTGCCACGGCGCGGTGCGCGCCAACCGCAAGCTCACCCTGGAAGAGATGAACGCCCTGCTGCGCGACATGGAGCAGACCGAACGCTCCGACCAGTGCAACCACGGCCGCCCGACCTGGCGACAGGTGACGCTGAAAGACCTGGACGCGCTGTTCCTGCGCGGCCGCTGAGCGCCCGCATCGGCACGGCCCGCCCTGGCGGCTTGGGCCGCCTTAGCCCTCCCGGGTGCGCACCACCAACAGGCAACGCGCCCTGACTTGGTTTCAATCTTTTTAAAAAATGCACCGTCTTGATGCAATAAACGTATGACTTGCACCATTTAAGGTATTTTGTTGCGGCAAAATCATGTTTTTCTGACCAGAACCTGACCTGAAAAACATGAAATACGCTTCCCACCACGCCTTCATCGAGCATGTCGCCAAGATCAACCCCGGCCAGCCTGAATACATCCAGGCCGTGACCGAAGTGATGGAGAGCCTGTGGCCCTTCATCGACAAGAACCGCAAGTACGCCGAGAACGGCCTGCTGGACCGCCTGGTCGAGCCCGAGCGCGTCATCATGTTCCGCGTGTCCTGGGTCGACGACAAGGGCCAGGTGCAGGTCAACCGCGGCTACCGCATCCAGCACAGCCTGGCCATCGGCCCCTACAAGGGCGGCCTGCGTTTCCATCCCTCGGTCAACCTGTCCATCCTGAAGTTCCTGGCCTTCGAGCAGACCTTCAAGAACGCGCTGACCACCCTGCCCATGGGCGGCGGCAAGGGTGGCTCGGACTTCGACCCCAAGGGCAAGAGCAATGGTGAGGTCATGCGTTTCTGCCAGGCCTTCGTGAGCGAGCTGTTCCGCCACATCGGTGCCGACACCGACGTGCCCGCGGGCGACATCGGCGTGGGCGGACGTGAGGTCGGCTACATGGCCGGCATGATGAAGAAGCTCAGCAACAGCGCGGCCAGCGTCTTCACCGGCAAGGGCCTGTCCTTCGGCGGCTCGCTGATCCGCCCCGAGGCCACCGGCTACGGCACGGTCTACTTCGCCGAGGAAATGCTCAAGACCCAGGGCATGGGCTTTGCCGGCCTGCGCGTCAGCGTCTCCGGCTCGGGCAACGTGGCCCAGTACGCGGTGGAGAAGGCCATGGCCATGGGCGCCAAGGTCGTCACCGTTTCCGACTCCAGCGGCACCGTGGTCGATGAAGCGGGTTTCACGCCCGAGAAGCTGGCCTTGCTGATGGAGGTGAAGAACCACCACTATGGCCGCGTGAACGACTATGCCCAGAAAGTGGGCGCCAAGTTCCACGCCGGCGCCAAGCCCTGGAGCGTGCCGGTGGACGTGGCCCTGCCCTGCGCCACCCAGAACGAACTCAACGGCGACGACGCCCGGCTGCTGGTAAAGAACGGCGTCAAGTGCGTGGCCGAAGGCGCCAACATGCCCTCCACGCTGGAGGCGGTGCGCGTGTTCGAGGAGGCCCGCGTGCTCTACGCCCCGGGCAAGGCCAGCAACGCCGGCGGCGTGGCCACCTCGGGCCTGGAGATGAGCCAGAACGCCATGCGCCTGATGTGGGACCGCAACGAGGTGGACAGCCGTCTGCACGGCATCATGCGCAGCATCCACGAGGCCTGCCTGCGCCACGGCAAGCGCGCCGACGGCAGCGTGAGTTATGTGGACGGCGCCAACGTGGCCGGCTTCGTCAAGGTGGCCGACGCCATGATGGCCCAGGGCGTGATCTGAGCGACCGCCCCGCCCCATGAACAGGCCGCCCACGGGCGGCTTGTTTTTTGCCGCGGCGCCTCATGAGGGGGCCCCAGGGGGTGGAAGGGATTTGCAGCGGCCGGCTGAACTTATCGGCGGCGCGGTGCATCATATTTCCTCATGAAACGCTGGTTCCTGCTGCTCCTGGCTCTGCTCACCGCCTTTGCCCTGGTCACGGGCTGCGCCACCCTGGACGAGAAACAGCGCGGCTGGATATTCCAACCCTCGGACCGCAGCTGGTGGCGCGGCGACGAGGCGGCCCAGGGCATGAAGGATGTGTGGGTCGACTTCAGCTCGCGCGAGACCGGCCAGGCGGTGAAACTGCACGGCCTGTGGCTGGCGCACCCAGACCTGGCCCGCAAGCCCGACGCACCGGTCATGCTCTACCTGCACGGCGCACGCTTCAACGTGGTGGGCTCGGCCTTCCGCGCGCGGCGCATGCAGGAGCTGGGCTTCTCGGTGCTGGCGGTGGACTACCGCGGTTTCGGCAAGAGCACACCCGAGCTGCCCTCGGAGACCATGGCCTACGAGGACGCGCGCGCCGCCTGGGACTGGCTGGGCCGGCAGTACCCCGGCCGGCCGCGCTACATCTTCGGCCACTCCCTGGGCGGGGCCATCGCCATCGAGCTGGCGGCGCAGGTGGAAGACGAACACGGCACCTTGGTCGAAGGCACCTTCACCTCCATCCCCGATGTGGTCAGCAGCTTCAAGTGGGGCTGGCTGCCGGTGGGCCCGCTGATCACCCAGCGCTTCGAGGCGGTGAAACGCGTGCCCGACATCGGCTCGCCCCTGCTCGTGGTGCATGGTGCCAAAGACACCCTGATCCCGCCCGAGCTGGGCCGCAAGCTCTTTGACGCCGCCACGGGGCGCAAGGCCTTTGTGCTGGTGGAAGGCGGCTCCCACCACAACACCAACTCGGTGGGGCAGTCGCAGTACCGGGTGGCGATCAACGAGCTCTTCGGGCTGCGTTGAGGGCCGCTGCGGCCGGATCAGGGTATCCCCTGATCTGCTAACCTCAGACCGATGTCTTCCGCTCCCGTCCCGGCCCCTGCCGGCTCTGCCATGTCCCCCGCCCTGATCGTGCTCATCCTGTCCCTGCTGCTGGGGCTGCAACCGATCACCACCGACCTCTACCTGCCCGCCCTGCCCGCGCTGACGGCCGGCTTCGGCGCCACGCTGCCGCAGGCCCAGCTCACGCTCACCGCCCTGTTGCTGGCCTTCGGCATCTCGCAGCTGGTCTGGGGCCCGCTGTCGGACCGCTTTGGCCGGCGTCCCATCCTGCTCTGGGGCCTGGGGGCCTATGTGCTGGCCTCGGTGGTCAGCACGCTGGCGCCCACCATGGAACTGCTGATCGTGGCGCGCGTGCTGCAGGGCGTGGCCATGGGCGCGGGTGTGATGTGTGCGCGCGCCATCGTGCGCGACCTGTACAAGCCCGTGGAGGGCGCACGCATGATGTCCAAGGGCCTGACCGGCCTGGGCGTGATCGCCTGCCTCAGCGGGCCGCTGGGCGGCGTGCTCTCGGGCTGGGCTGGCTGGCGCATCGCCTTGCTGGCGCTCTCGGTGTTCGGCGCGGCCACGCTGGCCCTGGTGGCCTGGCGCTTTGAGGAGACCGTGAAGCAGAAGAACCCGCAGGCCCTGCAGCCGGCCACGCTGCTGCAGACCTGGCGCGAGATCCTGCGCCACCCGACCTTCTGGGCCTATTCGGCGCTGTCGGCCGCCTCTTACGGCGGGCTGTTCACGGTGCTGGCTTCTTCGTCCTTCGTCTTCATCGATGTGCTGGGCCTGTCGCGGCCGGCTTACGGCTTCATCATGAGTTCGGTGTCTCTCACCTACATCCTGGGCACCCTGGCCTGCCGGCGCCTGCTGCCGCGCCTGGGCGTGCGGCGCTCGGTGGCGCTGGCGGCCGGTTTCACGCTGGCGGGTGGCACGCTGATGGGCATCTTCGCGCTGGCCGGTCTGCACAATGGCTGGGCCATCATGCTGCCCTTCTACCTCTTCATGCTGGCGCACGGCGTGCACCAGCCCTGCAGCCAGAGCGGTGCGGTCGGCCCCTTCCCCTATGCGGCGGGCGCGGCCTCGGCGCTCAATGGCTTCCTGATGGCGGTGGCGTCCTTCATCGTCGGAAACTGGCTGGGCACGGCCATGGACGGCACGGTGCTGCCCCTGATGTACGGCGTGTGGTTCTGGAGCGTGATGATCGCCCTGGCCGCCTGGACCCTGGTGCAAAAGCATGGCAAAAGCAGCGAGCACTGAGTTTCCGCGCTGTCTGGCGATTGCCGGGCCGACGGCCAGCGGCAAGACCGCGGCCGCGCTGGCCATTGCGGCGAAGTTGCCGGTGGAGATCATCAGCGTCGATTCGGCCCTGGTCTACCGCGGCATGGACATCGGCACGGCGAAGCCCAGTGCGGCCGAACTGGCCGCGGTGCCGCACCACCTGATCGACATCCGCGACCCGCTGCAGGCCTACAGCGCCGCCGAGTTCGTGCATGACGCCAGCGAACTGATGCACGCCATCCACGCGCGCGGCCGGCACCCGCTGCTGGTGGGCGGCACCATGCTCTACTTCAAGGCCCTGTTCGACGGCATCGACGACATGCCCAAAGCCGATGCGCAGGTGCGCGCACAGATTGAAGCCGAAGCGCAGGCACAAGGCTGGCCCGCGCTGCACGCCGAACTCATGCGCGTGGACCCGGTGACCGCGGCGCGCCTGGCCCCGGCCGACGCGCAGCGCATCCAGCGCGCGCTGGAGGTGTACCGCGTCTCCGGGCTCCCCCTGTCGTCCTTCCACACGCGCAAAGACGACGCCCAGCCTTCGGCCGCCATGACGGCCACCACGCTGATCTCCTTGGAGCCGACCGATCGCGCCTGGCTGCACGAACGCATTGCACAACGCTTCGACGCCATGCTGGCCGGTGGCCTGCTGGACGAGGTGCAGCGCCTGCGCGCGCGCGGCGACCTGCACCCCGAGCTGCCGTCCATGCGCTGCGTGGGTTACCGCCAGGCCTGGGAGGCGCTGGATGGTGTCTTCCCGATGGGCGAACTGCGCGAGCGCGGCATCTACGCCACGCGCCAGCTGGCCAAGCGCCAGATCACCTGGCTGCGTTCCATGCCGCAACGCCACGTGGTCGCCTGCGACGCGCCCGATGCGCTGCAGCAGGTGCTGCAGATCGCCCTGGCCTGGCACCAGGCTTAGGACTTTTCTGCTGGCGCGGCCAGGTGCTGCACCAGCAACCGCGCCGCCGGCGACAGCGCCGCCAGGTCACGCACGCAGAGCACCAGCTTGCGCGCCGCCCAGGGTTCGTCCAGCGACACGCAGCGGATCTTGAGCGATGGCAGGAACAGCTGGGCACTCTTGCGCGGCATCACGCCGATGCCCAGCCCCGCGGCCACCATCAGGCACAGCGCGTCGTAGCTGCTGACCTGGATGCGCAGGCGCAGCGGGCGGCCCAGCTCGGCCGCAGCCTTGGTCAGCAGGTTGTTCATGACGCTGCCCGGATGCGCCCCCACCACGTCGTGGTCTAGTACCTGGACCAGCTTCACCGACTTGCGGCGCGTGAGCGCGTGACCGACCGGCGCGATCACCACCAGTTCGTCGTCGTGGTAGGGCAACAGGCTGAACCGCTCGCCGTAGCTGCCATCGTTGAGGATGCCGATGTCGGCGGCGTTGTCGGCCACGGCCTTGGCAATCACCGAGCTGATGCGCTCCTGCAGGTGGATCTGCACCTGAGGGTAGCGTTCCATGAAGGACTTGAGCTCGGCCGGCAGGAACTGCGTGATGGCCGAGATGTTGGCGTAGACCCGTACCTGGCCGCGCACACCGCTGGCGTATTCGCTCATCTGGGCCAGGATGCCGTCCAGGTCGTTGAGCACGCCACGCGCCAGGTTGAGCAAGGCGAAGGCCGCGGCGGTGGGCTCGGTGCCCTTGTTGCTGCGCACGAAGAGTTCGGTCTGCAGCGTCTGCTCCAGCTCGCTCAGGCGCTTGCTCACGGCCGAGGCGGCGATGTGCTCGCGCGTGGCGGCCTCGGCGATGGTGCCCTCTTCCATCACGGCGACGAACAGGCGCAGGGAGACCGGATCGAGCTTCATGCCCGGTATTAAAGCACTTTCACCGTCTTGCCATCTCCATCCGAGATGGCAGCATGGCAAAAAACTGATTTACCCTTAGGAAGGCTTTCTCCATCATCTCGTTTCGAGAAGGAGACACCATGACCACCACCCCACCCGTGCTCACGCCGGCCGCCCTGCAGGGCGTGCGCGTCATCGAGATGGGCCAACTCATCGCCGGGCCGTTTGCGGGCAAGACCCTGGGCGAGTTCGGCGCCGGCGTGATCAAGATCGAAGCCCCCGGCGCGGGCGATCCGCTGCGCAACTGGCGCATGATCAAGAGCGGCACCTCGGTCTGGTGGCAGGTGCAGTCGCGCAACAAGCGCTCCATTGCGCTGGATCTGCGCAGCCCCGAGGGCCAGGACCTCGCGCGCCAGCTGATCGCCGAGGCCGATGTGCTGATCGAGAACTTCCGCCCCGGCACGCTGGAGGGCTGGGGCATGGGCTGGGACGAGCTGAAGAAGATCAACCCCGGCCTGGTGATGCTGCGCATCAGCGGCTACGGGCAGACCGGCCCCTACCGCGACATGCCGGGCTTCGGCGTCATCGGCGAGGCCATGGGCGGCCTGCGCCACCTCACCGCCGAGCCGGGCCGCGTGCCGGTGCGCGTGGGCGTGTCCATCGGCGACACGCTGGCCGCACTGCATGGCACCCTCGGCGTGCTGATGGCCCTGTACCACCGCAAGGTCAACGGCGGCGGCGGCCAGGTGATCGATGTGGCGCTGCACGAGGCCGTGTTCAACGTGATGGAAAGCCTGATCCCCGAGTACAGCGCCTTTGGCGCGGTGCGCGAAGCCGCGGGCAGCGCGTTGCCGGGCATCGCCCCCTCCAACGCCTACCCCTGCCGCGACGGCTACGTGCTGGTGGCCGGCAACGGCGACAGCATCTTCAAACGCCTGATGGACAGCATCGGACGCCCCGACCTGGGCAACGCCCCCGACCTGGCCGACAACGCCGGGCGCGTGAAGCGCGTGGCCGAGATCGACGCGGCCATCGGCGCCTGGACGCAGACGCGCAGCATCGTCGAGGTGCTGGACACGCTGGGCGCGGCGCGCGTGCCGGCCGGGCGTGTGTACACCGCCAAGGACATCTACGAGGACCCACACTACCGCGCGCGCGACATGATCCTGAACCAGCACACGCGCGACGGCGACGACATCGCCGTGCCGGGCATCGTGCCCAAGCTTTCGGGCACGCCGGGCACCATCCGCAGCAGTGCGCCCCACCTGGGCGACGATACCGACAGCGTGTTGCAGCAGATGGGCCTGTCCCCGGACAACATCCGCGCCCTGCGCGAGAAAGGCATCGTCGCATGAGCACCCCCTCCTCCCTCTGGCATGGCGCCGGCCGCCGCATCCACCTGCAGGAAGTCGGCACGCGCGATGGCCTGCAGGCCGAGTGCGTCTTCGTGCCCACCGAGGACAAGATTGCCCTGGTCAACGCGCTCTCGGCCACCGGCCTGTCCAAGATCGAGGTGACCTCCTTCACGTCGCCTGCGGCCATCCCCGCGCTGCGCGATGCCGAGGTCGTGCTGCGCGAGATCGAGCGCCGCCCCGGCGTGGTCTACAGCGCGCTGGTGCCCAATCTGCGTGGTGCCGAACGCGCCATCGAAGCGCGCGCCGATGAGTTCAACCTGGTGATGTCGGCCAGCGAGACCCATAACCTGGCCAACCTGCGCATGACCCGCGAGCAGTCCTTCGCCGCCCTGGCGCAGGTGGTGCAGCTGGCGCGGGCGCAGCAGGTGTCCGTGAACATCTCGCTGTCCTGCGCCTTTGGCTGCCCGATGGAAGGCGATGTTTCGGAGCCCACGGTGCTGGCCTGGGCCCAGCGCTTCGTCGACCTGGGCGTGCACGGCCTCACGCTGTGCGACACCACGGGCATGGCCTACCCCGGCCAGGTGGCGCTGCTCACGCAGGCGGCGCGCCAGCGCTGGCCGGACACCGAGCTCACCCTGCACTTCCACAACACACGCGGCATGGGCCTGGCCAATGTGCTGGCCGGCATCGATGCCGGGGCCGACCGCTTCGACGCCTCGCTCGGTGGCATCGGCGGCTGCCCCTATGCGCCGGGCGCTACCGGCAATGTCTGCACCGAGGAAGTCGTGCATGCGCTGGAACTCATGGACTACGACACGGGCGTGGACCTGGAAGGCCTGATCGCCGCCTCGCGCCGCCTGCCGGGCCTGATCGGCCACGACACCCCCAGCCAGATCACCAAGGCCGGCCGCCGCCTGGACCTGCACCCGGTGCCCGCCGATTTCGAGACCATCCGCACCCGCGCCCTGGCGCGCGATACTGTTCCCTCCCCCTGACATCCCACAACAACAGGAGACTTCGATGATGAACCCACGCAACCGCCTGCGCCTCGCGCTCGCCACCCTGGCCGCTGCCGCGGCCTTCAGCGCCCTGGCCCAAGGCAGCTACCCGAACCGCCCGATCACCCTGGTGGTCCCCACCGCCACCGGCGGCACCACGGACTTTGCCGGCCGCATCCTGGCGCAGCCCCTGGGGACCGCGCTGGGCCAGTCGGTGATCGTGGACAACAAGGGCGGCGCCAATGGCTCCATCGGCGCCATGATCGTCAAGCGCGCCGACGCCGACGGCCACACGCTGCTGATGCAGTACTCGGGTTACCACGTCATCACACCCGCGGTGAGCAAGACCCCGCTGCAGTGGGATGCCAATGACTTCCAGCCCGTGGCCAATGTGCTGTCGGCGCCGCAGGTCGTGGTGGTGCGCGCCAGCCTGCCGGTGAAGACGCTGGCCGAGCTGGTCGCCTACGCCAAGGCCAATCCGGGCAAACTCAACTACGCTTCTTCGGGCAACGGCTCGCTGCAGCACGTCACAGGCGCCATGCTGGAGCAGCAGGCCGGCATCCAGATGGTCCACGTTCCCTACAAGGGCACGGGCCCCGCGCTGCAGGACCTGCTGGGCGGTCAGGTGGACCTGACCTTCGGCACCCCCCCGCCCTTCGTGCCCCACATCCAGAGCGGCAAGCTGCGCGCGCTGGCTGTGACCGGCAAGTCCCGCCTGCCCAGCCTGCCCGATGTGCCCACCACGGCCGAAGCCGGCCTGCCCAAGCTCGACGCTACCTCCTGGTTCGCCGTCTTCGCACCCGCCAAGACACCCAAGCCGGTGGTGGACAAGCTCACGACCGAAATCGCGAAGATCATGGCCACGCCGGCCTTCAAGCAGAAGGCGCTGGACCTGGGCGCCGAGGCCGACTACATGAACCCGCAGCAGCTGGGCCAGTTCACCCAGGCCGAGCTGGCGCGCTGGGCGCAGGTGGTGAAAGCCTCGAAGATCGAAGCCGACTGAGACGTTGACGCTTCCAGCAAAAAGGGGCCCGGTCAAAACACCGGGCCCCTTTTTCTTTTTGTTACGCGCCAGTACAACACCCGCGTGGGCCGTCAGCCGGCCAGGTACGCAGAATTCGCTACCATGGCCCCATGCCCCGGGACCGACGCGCCCGGGCCCTTCAAGGGAACAGACCATGGACATGAACAGACGCATGCTGCTGGGCACGGCCGGTGCCCTGACCTTGTCGGCCTGCAGCACGCAGCAAGTGGTGAACCTCGCCACGGCCAGGAGCCCGGAAGCGGCCCTGCGCAACATGGCCCAAAGCCGCGTCAACGCCTACACCTACAACCCCCAGCTTGCGCTGGCCGACCTGCGCCGCATCAAGAATGAGTACGACAAACTCATGGGCAACCTGCAGCAGGAAAGCGGCGAGAAGTGGGGCAAGCGCGAATCAGGCACGCTGCCCAGCCGCACACGCTACGTGAAGTACACGGAGAACTACAAGAACCGGGTCGTGGTGGACTATGACGCCGGCACCATCCTGATCGAGCACCTGGACGAGGAAGGGGTCAAGGACAAGCTGCGTCGTGCCACCGTGGTGGCCCTGCTCACGCCGGGCGACCCGGGCGCCGTGGACCTGTTCTCGGACAAGGAGATCACGCTCAGCGGCCAGCCTTATCTGCAGGACCTGGTGGTGGACCAGAACAACACCGTCATCAAGACCCGGGAGGACGTGGAGCGTTACGCGAGCTACCTGGTCGAGAACCGCCTGCAGCAGCGCAGCATCGACGTCAACGGCGCACCCAAGACCGTGTTCTATGTGCAGATGGCCATGGTCAACGCCGCCATCGACAAGCGCGCGCTGCGGTACGCCAGCCTGGTGCGCCAGAACTCGGACAAGACCCGGGTCAGCCGCAGCCTGATCTACGCCATCATCCGGATCGAGAGCGCCTTCAACCCCTACGCGGTGTCCAGCGCCCCGGCCTACGGCCTGATGCAGCTCGTGCCCACCAGCGGCGGACGCGAGGCCTATCGCAAATCCCGCGGCGAGGACGTGATCCCGACCAAGGAATTTCTGTTCACGCCCGAGAACAACATCGAGTTCGGCACGGCCTATCTGGGCGTGCTGCTGTTTGATAGCCCGCTGCGCGAGATCCGCGACCCGGTGTCGCGCGAATACTGCGCCATTGCCGCGTACAACACCGGCCCCAGCAATGTGTACCGGGCGTTCAGCAGCAAGAACGGGCGGGCCCGCCAGGACGAGGCGCTGGACGCCGTCAACGCGATGCGCCCCGACGAGGTCTACAACGCGCTGCGCAGCAAGCTGCCCTACGACGAGACCCGCGGCTACATCGCCAATGCGGTACAGGCCAAGAAACGCTACGCCATGATGTAGGGCCGGGTCACGCCGTTGTCACACGCGCTGCCTAGCATGCGGCTTGCGTGTTCAACCAACCCAAGCCCATCATGCGCACTCCTCTGCTGCTGTCACTCCTGGTCCTTGCCGTGGCATCGACCGCCCAGGCCCAGTCCGCCTTCACCGCCACGCTGGCCGGCCATGCGGCCCTGCCGGCCACCACCTTCGTCCCGGCGCCCAAGGATGCACCGGCCAGCCTGCAGACCTCGGGCAAGTACACCACGCCGAACGGCCGCCGCGAAGACCGTCTGGGCGTGATGGCCGGCAGCTCCTACCTCTCGGCCAAGGACGCGCCCAAGCCCACCGGCATCAACCTGCCCTTCACGGGCCAGCCCGTGCAGGGCTTCTCGGGCATCAAGGCCATGAAAGACGGCAGCTACTGGGTGCTGACCGACAACGGCTTCGGCAGCAAGGCCAACTCGGCCGACGCCATGCTCATGTTCCACCACGTCAAGCCCGACTGGAAGAGCGGCGGCGTCAAGCGCCTGCAGACCGTGTTCCTGCACGACCCGCAGAAGAAGGTGCCCTTCCTCATCGTCAACGAAGGCACGAGCAAACGCTACCTGACCGGCGCCGATTTCGACATCGAGTCCATGCAGTTCATCGGCGAGCACGTCTGGTTCGGCGACGAGCTCGGCCCCTACCTGATCAAGACCGACCGCCAGGGCCAGGTGCTGGCCGTGTACGACACCCTGGTCGACGGCAAGCTCGCCCGCTCGCCCGACCACTTCAGCGTGAGCACGCCCGCCACGCCCGGCGCCTTCAGCACCCCGGTGCGCCGCTCGCGCGGATACGAAGGCATGGCCGCCTCGAAAGACGGCCAGTTCCTCTACCCCCTGCTCGAAGGCCCGCTGTGGAACGAGACCGACAAGCAATGGGAAAACAAGGACGGCCGCGAGTACCTGCGCGTGCTGGAGTTCAACGTCGCCAAGGGTGAATGGACCGGCCACTCCTGGAAGTACGCGCTGGAGCTCAAGGGCAACAACATCGGCGACTTCAACATGATCGACGCCGACACCGGCCTGATCATCGAGCGCGACAACGGCGAGGGCCTGGAGCGCACGGCCTGCAACGGCCCGGCCCGCCCGGACTGCCAGAACATCCCCGCGAAGTTCAAGCGTGTCTACAAGGTCAGCCTGAAGGAGGTGGATGCCGACGGTTTCATGCGCAAGATCGGCTACATCGACCTGATGGACATCCAGGACCCGAAAGGCCTGGCCAAGGTGGGCGGCGAAAATGGCCGTTTCACCTTCCCCTTCGTGACCATCGAGGACGTGGACGTGGTGGACGCCGAGCACATCGTCGTCGCCAACGACAACAACCTGCCCTACTCCTCCGGTCGCCAGCTGGGCCGCAACGATGACAACGAGTTCATCCTGCTGCACGTGCCCGAGCTGCTGAACGCACGCTGAGAAGGACGCGACCATGCAACGCCGTACCCTCCTCGCCTTCGCGCTGATCGTCCCCAGCCTCATGGCCTGCGCCACGATGCCGGCCGACGACAGCGTGCTCGACCTCTACCTGGTGCGCCATGGCCAGACTGCCTGGAACCTGGAGAAGCGCCTGCAAGGCGCCACCGACAACGTGCTCAACGAGACCGGCCGCCGCCAGGCGACCGAGCTGGCCCCGCGCCTGGCGGGTGTGAAGTTCAGCCACATCTACAGCAGCGGCCTCAAGCGCGCGCAGGAAACTGCCGCGGCCTTCGCGGGCAACACGCCGGTCACGGCGCTGCCCGCGCTCAACGAACGATCCTTCGGCAAGTTCGAGGGCATCTTTGAAGACGAACGCAGCGCCGCCCTGTACGCCGAGTTCGGCCGACGCGGCAGCGTGCTGACCGATGCGCTGGACGGCGGCGAGTCGCTGCAGAGCCAGGCCGACCGTGTGAAGACGGCAGTGCGCGAGATCACGGCGCGCCACCGTTCGGGCAGCATCGCCATCGTGGCGCATGGCGGGGTCAACCCGCTGGTGCTGGCCGCGCTGCTGGACATTCCGGTGAGTGAGGCCGTGGCCCGCATCAAGCAGGGCAACGACGAGGTCTACCTGGTGCGCCTGCGCAGCGGCCAGGCGCCTTCGGTCTGGAAACAGATCGGCCGCGGCACGCTTGAGCAGCTCTGAGCGGCAGGCGGCAAGGAAAACGGGGGCCGCGGCTCCCGTTTTTTCATTCGATGCGCAGCTTCTGCCCGCCCTTGCCCTGCTTCTTGGGCAGCGTCAGCGTGAGCACGCCGTTGTCGTATTTGGCCTTGGCCTGGCCCTGGTCCACGTCCTGCGGGAGCTGGATGCCGCGCGAGACCGAACCGAAGTAGCGCTCGCTGCGCAGGAGCTTGTCGTCCTGGGTCTGGCTGTCTTCCTGCTTCACATCGGCGCGCACCATGACCATGCCGCCTTCGATGGTCACGTGGATGTCCTCCTTGCGCACGCCGGGGATCTCGGCCGAGACGGTGTAGGCCTCGCCGTTTTCCTTCACGTCCATCCGGATCTGGCCCGGGTTGGGCAGCGGGTCGCCGTGCAGGGGCTTGACGTAGAAACCAGGTGCGACGTCGCGGAAAAAGTCGTCGAACAGGCTGCCGCGGGAAACGAGAGAGTTCATATCTTCCTCCTGGGGTTGCAGGCCGACGGTCCCCATGACCGCTACGGCCATGCAAAAAATATAGGTCCCCCTTCCGCCCATCTCAAGGCCCCTGTGCAGCGCCGTTGACGCAAATCAAACACGGGCGGGCCGCCGTCTACCCCCCAGGGCATCCAGATTTACCCTAAGGAAGGGCCTACCAGCGTTCCCAAGTGATGCCCCCACCCGTATCATGACCTTGATCAACCAACCCGAGGAGGAACCAGGAATGACCCCCACCGTGATCCTGTCGATCAACATTGCTGCCATCGCCGTCATGCTGTTCTGCCTGGCTAGCGTCTATCGCCTGCGCGCCAATATCCCGGGCGGCGTGGTCGGCAAGCAGTGGGGTTACCTGACCTCGCTGGTCACCCTGTTCACGCTGGGTTATTTCGTCACCCCCTTCTTCACCAGCCTGCCGGCCGAAGTCATCAGCCTGATGGTGGCGTTGATCTTCTTCTTCGGCGCGATCTATGTGCTGATCACGGTGCGGCTGATCTACCGCATCATCGAGGAAATGACCCGCTGAGGAGCCACCGCGCCATGGACACCTCACTGATCCTGGTCAAGACCAGCAAGGGCGTGGAGGAGATCCGCAGCCGTTCCTTCGGCCTGCCGCAGACGCTGCGCGCCCTGCTCATCATGGCCGACGGCTCGATCAGCCTCTCCAGCCTGCTGAGCCGCACGGCCCAGCTGCCCAAGGTGCAGGAGCACATCGAGTGGCTGGTCAGCGAAGGTTTCGTGGAGTCGGTGGCGCCAGCGGGCCACCCGGCCTCGCGGCTGTCGGCGCGCGATGCGCTGATCGCCCTGAGCCGGGAACTGCTGGGCGCCGACGCGCCCAAGGTCATCGAACGCCTGAAGGCGGCGCCTGACAGCCCGGCCGAACTGCAGGCCGCCGTGGAGCGCTGCCACAAGCTCATCCGCCTGACCATCGACGAGAAGAAGGCCGGGCAGTTCCTGCAGGCCGGCCTGGCCCTGCTGATCGAATTCGGCTGAGCCGCAGGGCCCGCCGGGGTCTTCAGGCCGCCTGGGCGGCGGACAGGCGCGGGTAGTCGGTGTAGCCCACCGGGCCTTCGGTGTAGAAGGTGGCCGGGTTGGCCTTGTTCAGCGGCGCGCCGGTCTGCAGGCGCTCGGGCAGATCGGGGTTGGCCAGGAAAGGCACGCCAAAAGCCACGGCGTCGAGCTGGCCGACGGCCACGGCCTGGGCCGCCTCTTCGCCGCTGTAGCCCATGTTGCCGATCAGCACGCCCTTGTAGGCTGCACGCACCGGTGTCATGAGGTCGCCCTTCTGCAGGCCCTTGAAATCGCCGCGCATGAGGTGCAGGTAGGCCAGCTTGAAACGGTTGAGCTCGCCGGCCAGCCAGGTCGTCAGGCCCACGGGGTCGCTGTCGATCATGCTGTTGAAGCTGTTGAGCGGCGACAGGCGCAGGCCCACGCGATCGCTGCCCCAGACGCTGCAGGCTGCCTCGATCACTTCGAACATCAGGCGCGCGCGGTTCTCGCGCGGGCCGCCGTAGGGGCCGCTGCGCTGGTTGGAGCCGTCACGCAGAAATTCGTCCAGCAGGTAACCGTTGGCACCGTGCACTTCCACGCCGTCGAAACCGGCGGCCTTGGCGTTCTCGGCGGCCTTGCGGAAACCGGCCACGATGCCGGGCAGCTCGTCGTCGCGCAGCGCGCGCGGCACGGCATAGGCCACCTTGCCCTTGGGCGTGT
Organism: Burkholderiales bacterium; assembly: GCA_016185015.1. Taxonomy (GTDB): domain Bacteria; phylum Pseudomonadota; class Gammaproteobacteria; order Burkholderiales; family Burkholderiaceae_C; genus Hylemonella. The sequence continues at coordinate 259,182 of JACPOI010000036.1, read as the reverse complement.
AGACCATGTCGCTGGTGATGGCGATGGCGCTGGGCGCCACGGGCTGGGCGTCACCGTTGAGGTCCGGGTGGCAGGCGCGCCCGCCGTGCCAGATCTGCAGGAAGATGCGGCCGCCAGCCTTGTGCACAGCGTCCGTGACCAGGCGCCAGCCCTCGACCTGGGCCTGCGAATGGATGCCGGGCTCCTTCCAGAAGGCGGAGTTGCCCTCCATGGCCATGGTGGCCTCGGCAATCAGCAGGCCGGCGCTGGCGCGCTGGGCATAGTGCTCGGCCATCAGGGCGTTGGGCAGGTGGGCCTCGCCGGCGCGCGCGCGCGTGAGCGGTGCCATGAAGACACGGTTGGGCACGGTGAGTGCTCCGAGCTGGAGCGGATCGAAAAGTGTGGTCATAAGGGGGGAATGGAAAGGAACGGAAACAGATGGAAACGACGCATGGATCATGCCCCAGCTACGCCTGGCGTGCAGTAACGCGCGCGACCAACCTGATCTGGCATGCGGGTACTGCCGCGACCCGTCCACACTAGTCGTCGATCTGTGCGTAGGCGCCCGCCTCCCAGGCCAGCATGGCCGCCTTGCGCTCGCCGCCCCAACGGTACTGCCCGCTGTCGCCGCTCTCGCGGATCACGCGATGGCAGGGTATGAGGTAGGCGATGGCGTTGGCTGCCAGCGCGCTGCCCACCGCACGCTGCGCTTTGGGCGTGCCGGCAAGCGCGGCCAGCTGCGTGTACGAGACGCGCCGGCCCGGCGGCAGGCGCAGCAGCGCCTCCCACACCTTGATCTGGAAGTTGGTGCCGCGCAGCAGCAGGTGCAGGCGGCCCGGCTGCGGCGTGCCGGGGAACACCTGGTCCATCAGGTGCTGGGCCTGCCGGTCGTCGCAGACCAGCTGCGCGGCCGGCCAGGCCGCGCGCAGTTCCTGGTGGCGCAGCGCCGTATCGCCGTCGAGAAAGGCCAGGTAGCACAGGCCGCGTTCCGTCCAGCCCGCCAGCGCGGTGCCAAACGGCGTGTCGGCCTGGCCCCAGCCCAGCGTCACGCCGGCGCCGCCGCTCTTGATCTCCCCGGGTGTCATGGCCTCGCAGCTGACCATCAGGTCGTGCAGCCGGCTGCTGCCCGACAGGCCGCTGGCCTGCGCGACGCCCAGCACGTCCTGCGCCTCGCGCAGCGCCTGCAGCGCGTAGTCCTTGGTCAGGTATTGCAGGAAACGCTTGGGCGAGATGCCGGCCCAGGCGGCGAAGACACGCTGCAGGTGGTGTTCGCTCAGGTGCACGGCGTCTGCCAGTTCGGCCAGCGTGGGCTGCTGCAGGGCGTTCTCACGCAGGTAGCGGATGGCTTGCGCCACCACGGCGTACTGGCGTTGCGGCGGGACCGGCAGCTCATCCATGCGACACCGCCTTGCGCACCCACAGCGTGCGCGGATCGAAGCCCGTCACCAGCGCCGTGCCCGTGAGCACCACCAGCGCGCCGGCCAGCGTCTGCCAGCCCACGGCCTCGCCCAGGAAGAGGTGGCCCCAGAGGATGCCGAAGACCGGGATCAGGAAGGTCACCGTGAGCGCCGAGGCGGCGCCCAGTGCTGCGACCAGGCGGAAGTACATCAGGTAGGCCAGGCCCGTGCACAGCAAGCCCAGGCCCAGGACCGCGCCCCAGACCAGCGCCGGCGTGGCCGTCTCAGGCATCGGTGCATGACCCGCGAAAGGCAGCACCGGCCACAGCAGCAGCGTGGCCGCCCACATGCTGCCGTGGGCGTTGGCGTAGGGCAGGAGCGTGTTGCTGGCCGATTTGGCGTAGTGGCTGGCGATGGCGTAGCAGCAGGGCGCCAGCAGCACCCCCGCCAGCACCCAGCCCGAGCCGGGCTTCAACATGGCCGGGTCCAGCCCCATGAGCAGGGCCACCCCCGCCACCCCCAGGGCCAGGCCCGCCGCGACACGGCCCCGCAGCGGCTCGCGGCTCCAGGCCCAGGCGATCACCGCGCCCCAGATCGGCGCCGTGGCGTTGACCACCGAGAGCAGCGAGGCCGTGAGCGTCTGCGCCGCCCAGGCGAAGAGCACAAAAGGCAGCGCGCTGTTGAACAGGCCCAACACCAGGTAGTGGCGCCAGTGCGTGCGCCAGGCCAGGCTGTGGCGGAACCAGCGCCCTGCCAGCGCCAGCAACAGGGCCCCCAGCAACACCCGCCACTCGATCAGCCAGACCGGCCCCAGCGCGGGGACAGCGATGCGCATGAACAGGAAGGAGGCGCCCCAGATGGCCGCAAGGGTGATCAGCTGGAGCAGGTTGGCAGGTGTCATGGTCTTGGGTGCAACACAGTACGGGCCTATTCTCAGCCGCCATGCCCGGCGGCGGCCACCCGATTCTTGCGCAATTGGTGGGTGAATCCGGGAATTTTTCGGCCGGCCTGCCTTGCCGGCAGCCGGACAAGCCGTTACGCTGTGAACTGAGATCAACAAGGACGCCCCGCATGAGTTCCCAGCCCGCCTCCCGCACCGCCGATACCCGCAACACGGCCGGCAACAGCAACAAGTTCGAACTGCTGCTTTTCCAGCTGGGCACCGCCGCCGGCTCCGAGCAACGCGAACTGTTCGGCATCAATGTGTTCAAGGTGCGTGAAATCATGGTCATGCCCCAGCTCACCAAGATGGTCAATGCGCCGGCCCATGTGCTGGGCGTGGCCAATATCCGCGGCCAGATCATCACCGTGGTCGACCTGCCCGCCATCACGGGTCGCACGCCGGCCAAGGGCGATGGGATCCTGCTGGTCACCGAGTTCGCCCGCACCACCCAGGGTTTCTTCGTGGAAAACGTGACCGAGATCGTGCAGGTGGACTGGAAGCATGTGCTCTCCGCCGAGGGCCGCGGTGGCGAACTGGTCACCAGCATCGCCCGCCTGGACGGCGACGCAGAAAACAGCCGGCTGGCGCAGGTGCTCGATGTGGAGCGCATCCTGAACGACGTGATGCCGGGCACGGCGGATTTCGGCAAGCCCACGGGCCCCAAGATCCAGCTCCCGCCGGGCAGCGTGGTGCTGGCGGCCGACGATTCGGCCATGGCACGCGGCATCCTGGAGAAGGGCCTGAACTCGCTGGGCATCTCTTTCATCATGACCCACAGCGGCAAGGAGGCGTGGGAACGCCTGCAAAGCCTGGCCGTGCAGGCCAAGGCCGAAGGCAAGTCCGTCAAGGACAAGGTCGCGCTGCTGCTCACCGACCTGGAAATGCCCGAGATGGACGGCTTCACCCTGACCCGCAACGTCAAGGCCGACGTGCAGTTCAGCGGCATCCCGGTGGTGGTCCACTCCTCGCTCACGGGCACGGCCAACGAGGCGCAGGTGCAAAGCGCCGGCGCCGACGCCTACATCGCCAAGTTCCACATCGACGATCTGGCCGCGACGCTGCGCGAAGTGCTGGCCCGGCGCTGAGCGGTCAGCGGTCCTGGCCAGCCCGGCGCTGGCCATGCCCTTGCCCGCACGGAGTGCCCGGCGCCGCGTTAAGCTTGCCGGCTCCCCTACCCACCGCCGCTCCATCCATGTCCAGCGACCGCGCACGCGCCCCTACCCCCCGCTCCCTCAGCGGCCTGCTGCCCTTTCTGCGGCCCTACCGCGCGCGCATCGCCCTGGCCCTGGTGTTCCTCGTGCTGGCGGCCGGGGCCACGCTGGCTTTTCCGCTGGCCCTGCGCGAGCTGATCGACGGCGGCCTGCAACCGCAGGACCGCGGCGTGCAGCTGCTGGCGCTGCGCCAGCACTTCGCCCTGCTGTTCGGCGTGGCCGCGGCCATGGGCGTGTTCTCGGCGGTGCGCTTCTACCTCATGAGCTGGCTGGGTGAACGCGTCACGGCCGACGTGCGCGATGCCGTCTACCACCACGTGCTGCAGCAGAGCCCCGAGTTCTTCGAGACCACGCAGACCGGCGAGGTACTCTCGCGCCTGACCACCGACACCACCCTGGTGCAGACCGTGGTGGGGTCCTCCTTCTCCATGGGCCTGCGCAGCGCCGTGATGGGCCTGGGCGCGCTGGGCATGCTGGTGTGGACCAACCCGCTGATCATGGCGCAGGTGCTGCTGGTGCTCATCGGCGTGGTGCTGCCCAGCATCTGGTTCGGCCGCCGGGTGCGCCGCCTCTCGCGCGCCAGCCAGGACCGCGTGGCCGATTCCAGCGCCATCGCCGCCGAGGTGCTCAACGCCGTGCCCGTGGTGCAGAGCTACGGCGCCGAAGCACGCGAGGCCGCGCGTTTTGATGCCGCCACCGAGAACGCCTTCGGCACCGCCAAGCGCCGCGTGCGCGCGCGGGCCATGCTCATGGCTTTCATCATCACGGCCACCTCGGGCGCCCTGCTCTGGGGCCTGTACCAGGGCACGCAGGCCGTGCTGGCCGGCGAGATCAGCGCCGGCCACCTGGGGCAGACCGTGGTCTACGTCATCATGCTGGCCAGCTCCTTCGCCGTGCTGGGTGAAGTCTATGGCGAGCTGCTGCGCGCTGCCGGCGCCACCGAACGCCTCATGGAACTGCTGGCCAGCCAGTCGCCCATCAACTCGCCAAGCCAGCCGCTGCCCGCGCCCTCCCCGGCCGCCGGCACCGCCATCGCCTTCGAAGCGCTCACTTTCCACTACCCTTCGCGCCCGAGCCAGCCCGCGCTGAGCGACTTCACGCTCAAGGTCGCACCGGGCGAGACCGTGGCCCTGGTCGGCCCCAGCGGCGCCGGCAAGACCACGGTGTTCCAGTTGCTGCTGCGCTTCTACGACCCGAGCGCCGGCACCCTCAAGCTCAACGACGTGCCCCTGCCGCAGCAGAGCCTGCAGGCCCTGCGCGCGCAGATCGCCATCGTGCCGCAGGAGCCGGTGATCTTCTCCAGCAGCGCGCTGGAGAACATCCGCTACGGCCGCCCCGAGGCCAGCGACGAGCAGGTGTTCGCAGCCGCCCGCGCCGCCTTCGCCGACGACTTCATCCGCGCCCTGCCCGAGGGCTACGCCACCTTCCTCGGTGAACGCGGTGTGCGCCTGTCCGGCGGCCAGCGCCAGCGCATCGCCATCGCACGCGCCATGCTCAAGAACCCGCCGCTGTTGTTGCTCGACGAAGCCACCAGCGCGCTGGACGCCGAGAGCGAACGCATGGTGCAGGCCGCGCTGGAAACCGCCATGCGCGGCCGCACGACGCTGGTTATCGCGCATCGGCTGGCCACCGTGCAGCAGGCCGACCGCATCGTTGTCATCGACCAGGGGCGGCTGGTGGAACAAGGCACGCATGCCAGCCTGGTGGCAGCCAACGGGCTGTATGCCCGGCTGGCGGCGCTGCAGTTCAAGTCCTAGCAAAGAACACTCTTTGATGAGAAGAGGCGACCCCGGGCAAAGGCGGCGCCCTCACAGAGAGCTCGCCTCCATCAGCGCCCCGGCCTCCGCTCAAGAGGCCTGGCCACGGATGCCGCGACCGGTTCAGTGCGGCATGCCCTGCATGCTGGTAACGGCACCCCCACTCAGCAGCGTGGGATCAAGCATGCCGAAGACCATGGCGACGTGCGCCACCACCAGGAAGATCGCCACCAGGATCGCATGCAGCCTGAGCCGGCCCTCCTCGCTACGCGAGCGCCCCAGCAGGCCCAGGTCCAGCAGCGCCATTCCGAGCAGGGGCACGACACCCGACAGGTAGAAGCCGACAGCGATGACGTCGGCGGGCCCGCGCCAGCCGCCATCGCGCGTCAGCGGGATCACGGCCGTCAGCATCAGGTAGACGAACACCCCCAGGAAGTACAGCCCGCCCGCGATGCTGGCGGCGCGGTTGAGCGTGCGGACCATGCCGTCGAAGCGACGCGTGAACAGGATGTAGAGCTCGGTGATGGCCACCGTTTCGGCCAGCACCACCGGGATGGCCATGAAGAGGATGAGGTTCCAGGGCTGGTTCTGGGCCAGCAGCTCCATATAGTGAGTCATCGACATATTGATACTCCAGTCTTCAACAAACCAAACAGCCATCCAGCCTGCAGGCCGGGCGGCACGAACAGAAGTGAAGGGTCAGAGGCGAGGCGGCCTGAGCTCAGGCATGGCGGTGATGCCCGCCAGGAGGGTGGGCGCCGCCCCGGCATGCACGCTGCCGCACAAGGGAAGCAGGCCACCGGGCGCGGCGATCATCACCGAGGTGCAATGGCTCGTGCAGGCGCTGCAGTCGGTGCAGTTCGCATCGAGTTCCGGCGCCATGCCGTCGTGGTCACCGTGAGCGCCATGACCGGCCGGGCCCTGATGCTGGCAGTGCAAACCCGGCGCGTCCGCTGCGCTCAAGGTCCTCATCTCCGCAGCCGTGACAGAGCCGGCCACCGTCAGGAGGCAGGACAAGGACAGCAGAAGCCGCGCGAGGAAGGGCATGACAAACCAGGAAGATCCGATCGACAGGATCATTCTAGGTTTCAGTGCGGCGCTTGTCTGCTGCTGCGCAGGCCCTGCATTTGATGTCCGTCAACCGGCATGCAATCTCCGGCTGGCCCCTGCGCTATTGCAGCGGCCCCTTGAGCCCCTCGGGCAAGGGCAGCGGCATCACGGCGATGCCCTCTTCCATCAGCGCTTCCGTCTCTGCCGGCGAGGCCTGGCCGCGGATGCCACGCTCCTCGGTTTCGCCGTAGTGGATCTTGCGCGCCTCTTCGGCAAAACGCTCCCCCACGTCTTCCGTCTCCGAGACGATGCGGCGTGCGAGTTGCAGATACGCCGCCTGCAGGGCCTGGGCCGGGTCGCCGGTCACCACGGCCTGTTTATCCGCGGAGCTCGCGGCCTGCGGCGCCTGGGCCGCGCCGAAGTTCAGGCGCGGGGCGCTGGGCAGTTTCTGGATGGTCTTGTCAGCGCACAGCGGGCATTCGAGCAAGCCGCGCTCGACCTGGCTGCTGTAGTCCTCTTCGGACGCGAACCAGCCCTCGAACAGATGGTGTGCACTGCACTGGAGGTTGAAAACCTTCATGGATTGAATCTTGACAGCCAGCGGCTCAGGCTGCCGGGCGCCAGTCCAATGCCCATGCCCCCGACAGGACGTTCTGCAGCCAGAGCATGCCGGTCAGGGTCTTGGCATCCGTCACCTGGCCCTCGCGGCACCACTGCAGCAGTTCGGCCGGCGTGGCGCTGAAGACGTCGAGGAACTCGCCCTCGTCCAGCTGGCGTTCGCCCTGGCTCAGGCCGCGGGCGAACCAGACGTCGATGAATTCGGTGGAATAGGAGATGACCGGGTGCAGCACACCGGCACGCGCCCATTCGGTGGCACGGTAACCGGTTTCTTCCTGCAGCTCACGCTGGGCACAGGCCAGGATGTCCTCGCCCGGGTCGAGCTTGCCGGCGGGGAATTCGATCATCACCTGCTGGACGGGGTAGCGGTACTGGCGCTCCAGCACCACGCGCATGCTTCCATCGGGCTGCGACAGCAGCGGGATGATCATGACGGCACCGGGGTGCTTGACGTACTCGCGCACAGCGCTGCTGCCATCGGGCAGGCGCACCGTGTCGCGGAAGGCGTGCAGGAAACGGCCCTTGAGCAGCTCCTCGCTGCTCTGCTGTGTTTCGATCAGGTGGCGGTCATCCATGATCGCTGCCGCGCATCAACCGTGACGCTTGTAGAGGTAGCGGTAGACGAAGCCGGGGAAGGCCAGCGTGATGAAGAGCGCGCCGGTGATGGCGTAGAACTCCCAGCCCTGGGGGGCGATACGGCCGGCGCGCTGCTCCAGCAGCAGGGCCACGCCGCCCACCAGCAGATAGAACGCGACCAGCTCCAGCAGGCGCAGGCCCAGGTTCTTGGGGAACTTCAGCGGCACGACGGCCAGCAAACGGCTGTTGACGAAAGGCAGGTTGGCACCCACCACGGCCGCCAGCACCACGAACCAGACCGCGACGGAAGACGCTGTCATGTGCCGAGCATCTGCACCACGGCCTGTGCGCACAGCGCCATCAGGCCGCCGGGCACGATGCCCAGCACCAGCACCAGCAGGCCATTGACGGACAGCACGGCGCGCACGTCCAGCGGGGCGGAGACGGTGGTGGCGGTGATGGGTTCATCGAAGTACATGACCTTGACGACCCGCAGGTAATAGAAGGCGCCGATCAGCGACATGATCACGGCGAACACGGCCAGCACGATGTGCAGGGTCTGGCCCGAGGCGATCAAGGCCTGCAGCACCGAGAGCTTGGCGTAGAAGCCGACCATGGGCGGGATGCCGGCCAGCGAGAACAGGCAGATGCCCATGATGGCGGCATACAGCGGGCTGCGCTGGTTCAGGCCGGCGAAGTCGGCGATCTCCTCGCTCTCGAAACCTTCACGCGCCAGCAGCAGGATGACACCGAAGGAGGCCAGCGTGGTCAGCACATAGGTGATGACGTAGAACATGGCCGAGCTGTAGGCGTTGGCGGCGGAATAGATGTTGCCGTTGATCACGCCCGACATCAGGCCCAGCAGCACGAAGCCCATCTGCGAGATGGTGGAGTAGGCCAGCATGCGCTTGAGGTTGGTCTGCATGATGGCAGCCAGGTTGCCGATCAGCAGCGAGGCGACGGCCAGCAGGCCGAGCATCTGCTGCCAGTCGAACCACAGGGGCAGCATGCCTTCGACCAGCAGGCGCATGACGATGGCAAAGGCCGCCAGCTTCGGCGCGCCGCCGATCATCAGCGTGACGGCGGTGGGTGCGCCCTGGTAGACGTCCGGGATCCACATGTGGAAAGGCACCACGCCGAGCTTGAAGGCCAGGCCGGCCACCACGAAGACCAGGCCGAAGGTCAGCACGCTCGGATTGATCAGGCCGGAGTTGACGGCGCGGAAGACCTGGTTGACGTCCAGCGAACCGGTGGCGCCGTACATCATGGACATGCCGTAGAGCAGGAAACCCGAGGCCAGCGCGCCCAGCACGAAGTACTTCATGGCCGCCTCGGTGGAGACGGCGTGGTCGCGGCGCAGGGCCACCAGCGCGTAGCTGGAGAGCGTGAGCAGTTCCAGGCCCAGGTAGATCAGCAGGAAGTTGTTGCCCGAGATCATGATGAACATGCCCAGCAGCGCGAACAGGCTCAGGCTGAACAGCTCACCACCGCGCAGCATGTCGCGGTCGGCCGCGTAGGGACGCGCATAGACCAGGGTCACCATGACGGCGATGGTGGCGAAGAACTTGAGCCAGTTGCCCATGGCGTCGCTGACGACCATATTGCCCAGGCCGTAGATCGTGCCGCCGGTGCTGGCGTACAGGGCCTGCAACACGGCCACGGCGGCCAGCGTCAGCAGGGTGATCAGGTAGGTGGTGGTGCGCAGGCGGCTTTTGACGGCCAGGTCCAGCAGCGTGATGGCGCAGGCCATGACGAGCAGGACGACCTCGGGGAATACCGCGATCCAGCTGATGGTGTCTGTCATCTTCAGTCTCTTTAATTCAGTTCAGCTTCGACTGCGCCACGTGCTTGAGCAACTCGGCCACCGAGCTGTCCATCACGTCGGTGAAGGGCTTGGGATGGACGCCCATCCACAGCACGGCGATCGCCAGCAGCGTGAGCATCAGGAACTCGCGGCTGTTGATGTCCTCCAGGCCCTTGACGTCCTCATTGGCCACGGGGCCGAGGTAGACGCGCTTGAACATCCACAGCGTGTAGGCGGCTCCGAAGATCAGCGCCGTGGAGGCCGCAAGGCCCAGCCAGAAGTTGGCCTTGATGGCCCCCAGGATCACCATCCACTCGCCGACAAAACCGGCGGTGGCGGGCAGGCCGCAGTTGGCCATGGCGAACAGCAGGGCAAAGGCCGTGAACTTGGGCATGGTGTTGATCACACCGCCGTAGCTGGCAATCTCACGCGAATGCACGCGGTCGTAGAGCACGCCGATGCACAGGAACATGGCGCCCGAGACGAAGCCGTGGGCGATCATCTGCACCAGGCCGCCGGCCACGCCGAGGTCGTTGAAGATGAAGAAACCCAGGGTGACGAAACCCATGTGGGCCACAGACGAGTAGGCCACCAGTTTCTTCATGTCCTGCTGCACCATCGCGACCAGGCCCACGTAGATCACGGCGATCAGTGACAGGGCAATCATCAGCCAGGCCCATTCGCGCGCGGCGTCGGGGGCAATCGGCATGGAGAACCGCAGGAAACCGTAGGCGCCCAGCTTGAGCATGATGGCCGCCAGCACGGCGGAGCCGCCGGTGGGCGCTTCCACGTGCACGTCGGGCAGCCAGGTGTGCACCGGCCACATCGGGACCTTCACGGCGAAGGCCGCGAAGAAGGCGAAGAAGATCAGCGTCTGCGTGCTGCTGTCCAGCGGCAGGGCATGCCAGGTGGCGATGTCGAAGCTGCCACCCGACTTGGTGTACAGGAAGATCAGCGCGATCAGCAGCAGCAGCGAACCCAGCAGCGTGTAGAGGAAGAACTTGAACGCCGCGTAGATCTTGTTGGGGCCGCCCCAGATGCCGATGATCAGGTACATCGGGATCAGCGTGGCTTCGAAGAAGACGTAGAACAGCACGCCGTCGAGCGCGGAGAACACGCCGATCATCAGGCCGCTGAGGATCAGGAAGGCACCCATGTACTGGTTGACGCGGCTGGTGATCACTTCCCAGGCCGCGATCACGACGATGATCGTGATGAAGGCCGTCAGCAGCACGAACCAGAAGGAGATGCCGTCCAGGCCCACGTGATAGTGCACATTGAAGCGCTCCATCCAGGGCATCTTCTCGACGAACTGCATGGCCGCCGTGCCGAGCTTGAAGCCCGTGTACAGCGGCAGCGTGACCAGGAAGCTGGCGGTCGCCCCGACCAGCGCAACCCAGCGCACCACACGCGCCTGGTCGTCACGCCCGAGGACGAGCAGCAGCACACCGATGGCAATCGGCATCCAGATGGCAAGGCTCAACAAACCCATGTTCTTATTCTCCTTAGCGGCCGAGCCACTGGGCCAGCATGGGCCAGGTCACGAAATACGTCATCAGGACCACGATGCCCAGGATCATGGCCAGGGCGTAGTGGTAGAGGTAACCCGACTGGAACCAGCGCACCACGCCAGCCACCCAGCCCACCAACTTCCAGGAACCGTTGACCAGGGTACCGTCGATCACGGCCTGGTCGCCACCCTTCCAAAGACCGATGCCCAGCATGCGTGCGCCGCGCGCCAGGACGTTCTCGTTGAACCAGTCCAGGTAGTACTTGTTTTCCAGCAGGGTGTAGATCGGTTGCACGGCGCGCTTGATGGCCGCCGGCACGGCCGGGTTGACCATGTACATGTAATACGCCGTGGCCACGCCGGCCACCGCCAGCCAGAAAGGCAGCGTGCTGAAGGCGTGCGCGGCCATGGCCAGCGGGCCGTGGAAGGCTTCGGCCAGCTCGACCATCACGTGGTGCTTGGTGGCGTCCACGAAGATGGCGTCCTTGAAGAAGTCGCCGTACAGCATGGGCTGGATGGTCAGGTAACCGATGACCACCGAGGGGATGGCCAGCAACACCAGCGGCACTGTCACCACCCAGGGCGACTCGTGCGGCTCATGGTGATCGTCATGGCCGTGGTGGCCATGGTCGTCATGGTGCGCATCGGGGTTCTGGTCGTAGCGCTCCTTGCCGTGGAAGACCAGGAAGTACATGCGGAAGGAGTAGAAGGCCGTCACGAAGACACCGGCCAGCACCGCGAAGTTGGCGAAACCGGCACCCCAGAGGTGGCTCTCATGCACCGCCTCGATGATGCTGTCCTTGGAATAGAAGCCGGCGAAGAGCGGCGTGCCGATCAGGGCCAGCGAACCGAGCAGCGAGGTGATCCAGGTGATGGGCATGTACTTGCGCACGCCGCCCATCCAGCGGATGTCCTGGTTGTGGTGCATGCCGATGATGACCGAGCCCGCGCCGAGGAACAGCAGGGCCTTGAAGAAGGCGTGCGTCATCAGGTGGAACACGGCGACAGAGTAGGCCGAGGCGCCCAGGGCCACCGTCATGTAACCCAGCTGCGAGAGCGTGGAATAGGCCACCACGCGCTTGATGTCGTTCTGGATGATGCCCAGGAAGCCCATGAACAGGGCCGTGATGGCGCCGATCACCATGATGAAGCTCAGGGCCGTGTCCGACAGCTCGAACAGCGGTGACATGCGCGCGACCATGAAGATGCCGGCCGTCACCATGGTGGCGGCGTGGATCAGCGCGGAGATGGGCGTGGGGCCTTCCATGGAGTCGGGCAGCCAGACGTGCAGCGGGAACTGGGCCGACTTGCCCATGGCGCCGATGAACAGGCAGATGCAGATCACGGTGATCAGCATGGCGTCCTGGCCCAGGATGTACCAGGGGAACTCGATGGCGCCGAGCTCGGTGGCCTTGGCGAAGACTTCGATGTAGTTCAGCGTGCCGGCGTAGGCGGCGATCAGGCCGATGCCCAGGATGAAGCCGAAGTCACCCACCCGGTTGACCAGGAAGGCCTTCATGTTGGCGAAGATGGCCGTGGGCTTGTTGAACCAGAAGCCGATCAGCAGGTAGGACACCAGGCCCACCGCCTCCCAGCCGAAGAACAGCTGCAGCAGGTTGTTGCTCATGACCAGCATGAGCATGGAGAAGGTGAACAGGGAGATGTAGGCGAAGAAGCGGTTGTAGCCCTCGTCCTCTTCCATGTAGCCGATGGTGTAGATGTGCACCATCAGCGAGACGAAGGTCACCACGCACATCATCATGGCGGTCAGGCCGTCGACCATGAAGCCGATTTCCATCTTCAGGCCGCCAACCACCATCCACTCGTAGATGGTTTCGTTGAAGCGCGCACCGTCCATGGCCACGCTCTTGAGCGTCATGGCGGAGATGATGAAGGCCACCAGCACACCCAGGATGGTGAAGCTGTGCGAGAGGCGGCGGCCGATCCAGTTGCCGCCCAGCTGGGTGCCGAGAATACCGGCCAGCACGGAACCGACCAGCGGCGCCAGCGGCACGGCCAGCAGGGTGGATGCATTCAGGGTTTGACTCATCTTCTAGTACCTTGATGAACCTGCGGGTTCAGCCCTTGAGCGTGTTGAGTTCGTCCACATTGATGCTGGACTTGTTGCGGAACAGCAGCACCAGGATGGCCAGGCCGATGGCCGACTCGGCCGCTGCCACGGTAAGAATGAAGAACACGAAGACCTGGCCGTGCATGTCGCCCAGATAGTGCGAGAAGGCCACGAAATTCAGGTTGACCGCCAGCAGCATCAGCTCGATGGCCATCAGCAGCACGATCAGGTTCTTGCGGTTCAGGAAGATGCCGACCACCGCGATGGCGAACAGCGCGGCGCCCAGCGTCAGGTAGTGTCCCAGGGTCAGGGTCATGGCTTGTTCTCCTCGGGCGCGGCGGCCGGGGGCGCGGCGCGGGTGGTCTCGACTTTCACGATGGACATGCGCTCGCTGGCGCGCACGCGCACCTGGATGGACGGGTCGATGGCCTTGCTGTCCTTGCGCTGACGCAGCGTGAGCGCGATGGCGGCGATCATGGCCACCAGCAGGATGCAGGCGGCCACCTGGATCGGGTAGACGTATTCGGTGTAGAGCAGGATACCCAGCTCCTTGGCGTTGTCGACATTCGCCGCCGGCTGGCCGATGACCTGGGCCACGGCCGGTTCGTCGCTGACGCGAAAGCCCGTCAGCAGCACAGCGGCCATCTCCAGCACCACGACGGCGCCCAGGGTCACGGCCAGCGGCAGGTGCTTCCAGAAGCCCTGGCGCAGCTGGTCGATCTTGATGTCGAGCATCATGACCACGAAGAGGAAGAGCACCATCACCGCACCGAGGTAGACCAGCACCAGGGTGATGGCCAGGAACTCGGCCTTCAGCAGCAGCCAGATGGCCGAGGCCTGCGAGAAGGACAGCATGAGGAAGAGCACGGCGTGCACGGGATTGCGTGCCGTGATGACCCGGAAGGCTGCGAACAGCAGCACAACGGAGAACAGGAAGAAGAAGCCGGTTTTGACGTCCATGATCGTTTCTTGGTGTTTCCTGGCGGCTCAGCGGTATTTCGCATCGGCCGCGCGGGCGGCAGCGATCTCGGTCTCGTAGCGGTCACCCACGGCCAGCAGCATGTCCTTGGTGAAGTACAGGTCACCGCGCTTTTCGCCGTGGTATTCGAGGATGTGGGTCTCGACGATGGAGTCCACCGGGCAGCTTTCTTCGCAGAAGCCGCAGAAGATGCACTTGGTCAGGTCGATGTCGTAGCGCGTGGTGCGGCGGCTGCCGTCCTTGCGCACTTCGGACTCGATGGTGATGGCCATGGCCGGGCACACGGCCTCGCAGAGCTTGCAGGCGATGCAGCGCTCCTCGCCATTGTCATAACGGCGCAGGGCATGCAGGCCGCGGAAGCGCGGCGACAGCGGGGTCTTCTCTTCGGGGTACTGGATCGTCACCTTGCGGGCGAACGCGTAACGGCCCGTCAGGGCCATGCCCTTGAAGAGCTCCACGAGCATGAAGCTCTTGAAGAAGTCCTTGAGGGAAAAGGTCGAAGCAGCAGCAGCCATGTCGTGACCCATTTAGTTCCAGATGTTCCACGACGTCTGCATCCAGATGCCGACGACGAGCAGCCACACCAGGGTGACCGGGATGAAGATCTTCCAGCCCAGACGCATGATCTGGTCGTAGCGGAAACGCGGGAAGGTGGCGCGGATCCAGATGAACATGGACACCACGACGAACGTCTTGAGGCCCAGCCAGATCCAGCCCGGAATCCAGTTGAACAGCGCGCTGTCGATCGGCGACAGCCAGCCGCCCAGGAACATGATCACGGCCAGGATGGAGACCAGCCACATGCTGGCGTATTCGGCCAGGAAGAAGATGGCAAAGCCCATGCCCGAGTACTCGACCATGTGGCCGGCCACGATCTCGGCCTCACCCTCGACCACGTCGAAGGGGTGACGGTTGGTCTCGGCCACGCCGGAGATCAGGTAGACCAGGAAGATCGGCAGCAGCGGCAGCCAGTTCCAGGACAGGATGCCCAGGCCCTTGTCGGCGAAGTAGCCCTCGCCCTGCCCCAGCACGATGTCGGTCAGGTTCATGCTGCCCGAGACCATGAGCACCACCAGGAAGCAGAAGCCCATGGCGATCTCGTAGCTCACCATCTGCGCCGAGGCGCGCAGTGCGCCCAGGAAGGCGTACTTGGAGTTGGAAGCCCAGCCCGCGATGATGACGCCGTAGACCTCGATCGAGGTGATCGCCATGATCAGCAACAGGCCGGTGTTGATGTTGGTCAGCGCCACATCCGGCCCGAAGGGAATCGCCACCCAGGCAGCCAGCGCCGGCATGATGGCCATGATGGGGCCGAGCACGAACAGACCCTTGGCGGCCGCGGTCGGCTGGATGATTTCCTTGGTCAGCAGCTTGAGCGCATCGGCGATGGGCTGCAGCAGGCCGAAGGGGCCCACGCGGTTGGGGCCAAAACGCACCTGCATGAAACCCAGCAGCTTGCGCTCCCACAGCGTCAGGTAAGCCACGGCACCCATCAGCGGCGCGAGCACGCAGACGATCTTGATCAGGATCCAGAGCACCGGCCAGGCCATCGTGGCCCACCAGCTGGCGGCGATCAGGTTCAGGCCGCCGTTGTAAAACGCATCGATCATGCGGCTACCCCTTGTTCACGGGCGTCGGCCGTCAATTGCAGCGACGGCGCGCGACGGACCAGGCCGTCGAGTTGGTAGATGGAAGCGACCACCGGCTCACCCGCGGTGGCAGCGACGTTGATGGTTGCCTGCGTGGCGTTGGAGAGCTTCGCGGGCTGGGCGGTGGCCGCAGCCAGCACGTCCTGCGAGGATTCGAACTCGAAGCCGGGCAGGCCCAGCAGATTGCCCAGCACACGCAACACCTTCCAGGCCGGGCGCGTCTCGCCCTGGGGCTTGACCACGGCGTGGAAGCTCTGCAGGCGGCCTTCGGCGTTGACGAAGCTGCCCGAGGTCTCGCTGAACGGTGCGATGGGCAGCAGCACGTCGCTGAAGGCCAGGTTGGTCTTGAAGGGGCTGAGCGTGACGACCATCTCGGCCTGGTCCAGCGCGGCCGCAGCGGCCTGGCCGGCAGCCGTGTCGTATTCGGGCTCGACGGCCAGCAGCAAGGCGGCCTTGAGCTTGCCACCCAGCATCTGCGCGGCGTTCAGGCCTGCAGCCTGCGGCTGGGCACCGACCCATTGCGCGCCCACGGTGTTGGCGGCTTCGGTCAGGTAACCGACGCTGGCGCCCGTCTGGGCACCGATCCAGTTGGCCAGGGCCAGCAGGCTGGAGGCGTTGGCAGCGTGTGCGGCGGCATTGCCCAGCAGCACAGCCTTGCGCTCGCCACCGAGCAGCGAGGATGCGATGGCCTTGGCTTCGGGCGTGGCCTGGCCGGCGGCCGGGGCGGTGACGCCCTTCTCTGCCGCGATGGCCGCAGCCAGATTGGCCAGGGCCTGTGCCCACTGTGCAGCCGGCGCCACCTGTGCATTGGCCACCTTCATGGCCCAGGCGTCGGCGCTCTGGTACAGGCTCTTGGAGGTGATGGTGCTGAGCTGTGCGCCGTGGCGCACGGCCTGGCGGATGCGCTGCGCGAACAGCGGATGGTCCTTGCGCAGGTTGCTGCCGACGACCAGCACGCGCTGCAGCTGCGTGAGTGCGGCGATGGGCAGGCCCAGCCAGCGAACCCCTTCGGCCTTGCCGAACTCGGCGTTGCGCAGGCGGTAGTCGATGTTGTCGCTGCCCAGGCCGCGCATAAGGCCGGCGGCCAGGTAGAGCTCTTCGAGCGTGCTGTGCGGGCTGACCAGGGCACCGATGCTGTTGGCACCGTGGTCGTTCTTGATGGTCTTCAGGCCGTTGGCGACGTACTCGAGCGCGGTCTGCCAATCGACTTCCTGCCACTGGCCGCCCTGCTTGATCATGGGGCTGCTCAGGCGGTCGGAGCTGTCGAGGGCTTCGTAGGAGTAGCGGTCGCGGTCGGCGATCCAGCACTCGTTGACGTCTTCGTTTTCCAGGGGGACGACACGCAGGACCCGGTTGTTCTTGACCTGCACGATCAGGTTGGCGCCGGTGGAGTCATGCGGGCTGACCGACTTGCGGCGGCCCAGCTCCCAGGTACGGGCCTGGTAACGGAAAGGCTTGCTGGTGAGCGCGCCCACCGGGCAGATGTCGATCATGTTGCCCGACAGTTCGGAATCCACCGAATGGCCGACAAAGGTCTCGATCTCGGAATGCTCGCCGCGGTGGCTCATGCCGAGCTCCATCACGCCGGCGACTTCCTGGCCGAAGCGCACGCAGCGCGTGCAGTGGATGCAGCGGCTCATCTCTTCCATGGAGATCAGCGGGCCCACGTCCTTGTGGAAAACCACGCGCTTCTCTTCCTCGTAGCGCGAGGCGGAAGCACCGTAGCCCACGGCCAGGTCCTGCAGCTGGCACTCGCCGCCCTGGTCACAGATGGGGCAGTCCAGCGGGTGGTTGATCAGCAGGAACTCCATGACCGACTTCTGGGCCTTGAGGGCCTTGTCGGTCTTGGTGCGCACGATCATGCCCTGCGTGACGGGGGTGGCGCAGGCCGGCATGGGCTTGGGCGCCTTCTCCACGTCCACCAGGCACATGCGGCAGTTGGCCGCGATGCTGAGTTTCTTGTGGTAGCAGAAATGCGGAATGTAGACGCCGGATTTCTCGGCCGCATGCATGACCATGCTGCCTTCCTGGATCTCTACCTTCTTGCCGTCGAGTTCGATTTCAACCATGTTCGTATGCTCGCTATGTCGCTCAGACGTAGGCCGGGACCAGGCAGGTCTTGTGGGCCACGTGATGTTCGAATTCGGGACGGAAGTGCTTGATCATGGCGCGCACCGGCATGGCCGCCGCGTCGCCCAGCGCGCAGATGGTGCGGCCCTGGATGTTCTCGGCGACGTTGTCCAGCAGGTCCAGATCTTCCGGACGGCCCTGGCCGTTTTCGATGCGGTCGACCACGCGCGAGAGCCAGCCCGTGCCTTCGCGGCAGGGCGTGCACTGGCCGCACGACTCGTGCATGTAGAAGTAGCTCAGGCGTTGCAGCGCCTTGACCATGCAGCGCGTCTCGTCCATCACGATGACGGCACCCGAGCCCAGCATGGAGCCGGCCTTGGCGATGGAGTCGTAGTCCATCGTGCACTGCATCATGATGTCGGCCGGCAGCACCGGGGCGGAGGAACCGCCGGGGATCACGGCCTTGAGCTTCTTGCCGCCGCGCACGCCACCGGCGAGCTCCAGCAGCTTGGCAAAGGGCGTGCCCATGGGGATTTCGTAGTTGCCCGGGCGCTCGACGTCACCGCTGATCGAATAGATCTTGGTGCCGCCGTTGTTGGGCTTGCCGCACTCGAGGTAGGCCTGGCCGCCGTTGCGGATGATCCAGGGCACGGCCGCGAAGGTCTCGGTGTTGTTGATCGTGGTCGGCTTGCCGTAGAGGCCGAAGCTGGCCGGGAACGGCGGCTTGAAACGCGGCTGGCCCTTCTTACCTTCGAGCGATTCGAGCAGCGCGGTCTCTTCGCCGCAGATGTAGGCGCCGAAACCGTGGGCCGCATGCAGCTGAAAGCTGAAGTTGCTGCCCGCGATGTTGTTACCCAGCAGGCCGGCGGCACGCGCCTCTTCCAGCGCAGCCTCGAAACGGTCATAGACCTGGAAGATCTCGCCGTGGATGTAGTTGTAGCCCACCGTGATGCCCATGGCGTAGGCCGCGATGGCCATGCCCTCGATCACGATGTGCGGGTTGTACATGAGGATGTCGCGGTCCTTGCAGGTCCCGGGCTCGCCCTCGTCGGAGTTGCACACCAGGTACTTCTGACCCGGGAACTGCCGCGGCATGAAGCTCCACTTCAGGCCGGTGGGGAAACCGGCGCCGCCACGGCCGCGCAGGGCGGACTCTTTGACGGTGGCAATCACCTGGTCTTGCGTGAGGCCTTCGCCGCCGTCCTTGCCCAGGATCTTGCGCAGGGCCTGGTAGCCGCCGCGTGCCTCGTAGTCCTTGAGGTGCCAGTTGCTGCCGTTGAGGCCGGCGTAGATCTGGGGTTCGATGTGGCGGTTGTGGAAGCAGGTCTCGGCGCCGGTGGCGGCGAACTGCGAAAGAAGTTTTTCAACCGACATCACTTGGCCCCTCCAGCCTTCAGGCCGTCGATCAGCTGGTCCAGCTTGTCGTTGCTCATGAAACTGCACATGGTGCGGTCGTTGACCAGCAACACCGGCGCATCGGCGCAGGCGCCCTGGCATTCGCTCTGCTGCAGCGTGAACAGGCCGTCGGCCGTGGTCTCGCCCATGCTGATGCCCAGCTTGCGCTCCAGGTGGTGCAGGGCCTTCTGGCCATCACGCAACTGGCACGGCAGGTTGGTGCAGACGTTGAGCTTGTACTTGCCCAGCGGACGCTGGTTGTACATGTTGTAGAAGGTCGTCACCTCATGCACGGCCATGGCCGGCATGCCGAGATAGCTGGCAACTTCGGCCTCGCTGTCGGTGCTGACGTGGCCGAACTCCTGCTGCACGATGGCCAGGCAGGCCATGACGGCAGACTGCTTCTGCTCGGCCGGGTATTTGGCGACTTCCTTGGCGAAGCGCGCTTTGATGGACTCAGAGATCATCGGTCAATCTCTCCAAACACGATATCCAGGGTGCCGATGATGGCCACCGCGTCGGCCAGCATGTGGCCGCGGGCGAGCTCATCGAGCGTGGCCAGGTGGGCAAAGCCCGGGGCACGAATCTTGAGGCGATAGGGTTTGTTGGCACCGTCGCTCACCATGTAGATGCCGAACTCGCCCTTGGGGTGCTCGACGGCGGCATAGGCCTCGCCGGCGGGCACGCGGAAACCTTCGGTGAAGAGCTTGAAGTGGTGGATCAGCTCTTCCATGTTGGACTTCATCGCCTCGCGGGCCGGCGGCGCCACCTTGTGGTTGTCCGTGATCACCGGGCCGGGGTTGGCGCGCAGCCAGGCCGAGCACTGCTGGATGATGCGGTTGGACTCGCGCATCTCCTGCACGCGCACCAGGTAGCGGTCGTAGCTGTCGCCGGTCTTGCCCACCGGGATGTCGAAGTCGACCCGGTCGTAGGCATCGTAGGGCTGGGTCTTGCGCAGGTCCCAGGCGATGCCCGAGCCGCGCAGCATGGGGCCGGTCATGCCCAGGTTCAGGGCGCGCTCGGCGGTGACCACGCCGATGCCGACCGTGCGCTGCTTCCAGATACGGTTGTCGGTCAGCAGGGTCTCGTACTCGTCCACGCACTTGGGGAAACGCGCGCAGAAGTCGTCGATGAAGTCCAGCAGTGAACCCTGGCGGTTGGCGTTGATCCCGGCGATCGCTTTGGCGTTGCGGATCTTGCTGACCTTGTGCTGCGGCATGCTGTCGGGCAGGTCGCGGTAGACGCCGCCCGGACGGAAGTAGGCTGCGTGCATGCGCGCGCCGGAGACGGCCTCGTACATGTCGAACAGGTCTTCGCGCTCGCGGAAGGTGTAGATCAGGATGGTGGAGCTGCCGCAGTCGTTGCCGTGCGAGCCCAGCCACATCAGATGGTTGAGCAGGCGCGTGATCTCACCGAACATGGTGCGGATGTACTTGGCGCGCAGCGGCACCTCGATACCCAGCATCTTCTCGATGGCCAGGCAGTAGGCCTGCTCGTTGCACATCATCGAGACGTAGTCCAGGCGGTCCATATAGGGCAGCGACTGGATGTAGGTCTTGCTCTCGGCCAGCTTCTCGGTGGCGCGGTGCAGCAGGCCGATGTGCGGGTCGGCACGCTGGACGACTTCGCCGTCGAGCTCGAGCACCAGGCGCAGCACGCCGTGGGCAGCCGGGTGCTGCGGGCCGAAGTTGAGGGTGTAGTTCTTGATTTCGGCCATGATTATTTCAATCCGCCGTAGTTGTCTTCACGGATGATGCGGGGCGTGATCTCGCGCGGCTCGATGCTCACCGGCTGGTAGATCACGCGCTTGAGCTCTGCGTCGTAGCGCATCTCGACGTGACCGGACAGGGGGAAGTCCTTGCGGAAGGGGTGGCCGATGAAGCCGTAGTCGGTCAGGATGCGGCGCAGATCGTCGTGGCCTTCGAAGACGATGCCGTAGAGGTCGAAGGCCTCGCGCTCGTACCAGTTGGCCGCGTGCCAGACGTCGGTGAGCGAATCGACCACCGGGAAATCGTCATCGGTCGCGAAGACCTTGAGGCGCACGCGCTGGTTCAGGCTGACCGACAGCAGGTGCGACACCACGCAGAAGCGTGCACCTTCCCAGGCGCCCTCGCCCCAGGCGGAGTAATCGACACCGCACAGGTCGATCAATTGCTCAAACTGGCAGCCAGGCGCATCACGCAGGACGCGGGCCGCGGCCAGGTAGTCCTGGGGTGCGACCTCGACGGTGACTTCACCCAGCTTGACGTCGATACGGCGGGCCTTGCCGCCCAGAGCGGCAGCCACGGCGTCCTTGGTGGCTTCGGGATTTACGGCAAAAGCAGTCATCAGTGATTCCTCAGACGCGGGCGATGGTCTGCGTGCGGCGGATCTTCTGCTGCAGCTGGATGATGCCGTAGATCAGCGCCTCGGCCGTGGGCGGGCAGCCCGGCACGTAGACGTCGACCGGCACGATGCGGTCGCAGCCACGCACCACAGAGTAGCTGTAGTGGTAATAACCGCCACCGTTGGCGCAGGAGCCCATGGAGATGACCCAGCGCGGCTCGCTCATCTGGTCGTAGACCTTGCGCAGGGCCGGCGCCATCTTGTTGCACAGCGTGCCAGCCACGATCATCAGGTCGGACTGGCGCGGGCTGGCACGGAACACCTCGGCGCCGAAGCGGCCGATGTCGTAGCGTGCGGCGGCCGCATGCATCATCTCGACCGCGCAGCAGGCCAGGCCGAAGGTCATGGGCCAGAGCGAGCCGGTCTTGGCCCAGTTCACCACCGTGTCGTAACTGGTGGTGACGAAGCCTTCTTTCATCACGCCTTCAATCATGGCAGCGATCCTTGTCGGTAAGTCAGTTCATTCCCAATCGAGGGCGCCCTTTTTCCACTCGTAGGCAAAACCCACGACGAGGATAGCGATGAACACCATGGCCGCCCAGAAACCCACCGCACCCACTTCCTTGAGCGCCACGGCCCAGGGGAAGAGGAAGGCGATTTCCAGGTCGAACAGGATGAAGAGGATGGCCACGAGGTAGTAGCGCACGTCGAATTTCATGCGCGCGTCTTCAAACGCTTCGAAACCACACTCGTAGGGAGAATTTTTGGCCGCATCGGGCCGATTGGGGCCCAGGACATAGCCGATGACCTGGGGGATGACCCCGACGGCAATGCCGACCAAGATGAACAGAAGGACGGGAAGGTACTGATCGAGGCTCATCTTGAATGCTGATCACCGTTGGGCCGCCCGGGCTGTACCCGGACGGTCATTTATCTGGTGCCGTCGGCGAGACTCGAACTCGCACAGCTTTCGCCACTACCCCCTCAAGATAGCGTGTCTACCAATTTCACCACGACGGCTTGTCTCTGTTGCCAGGCTTGCATGAGGGTCTGATAGCTCACCCGGCAAGCCTTGGAGTTTACTCCGAATTCCCCCCTCGCCCCGGGGAGAAATTCCGGATTTATTGACTCAGGTCATCGCGCCGGAATCTGTGCCGGGCCAGGGGCGACAGGTGCCGCGGGGGCGGATGCGGGAGCGGCATCGACCGGTGCCGACGTGCCCGGAATCTGTGCAGCGGTCTCGGGCGCGGCGGGTGCCGGCGCGGTCACCGCGCTGCCTTCGAGCACGCTGCCCGTGCTGGCCGGGCGGGCATTGCTGAAATAGGCCAGCAGCAGCGTGCTGACGAAGAACACCGTGGCCAGCACGGCCGTGGTGCGCGAAAGGAAGTTGGCACTGCCGCTGGCGCCGAACAGGCTGCCCGAGGAGCCGCTGCCGAAGGCGGCGCCCATGTCGGCGCCCTTGCCGTGCTGGATCAGGATGAGGCCGATCATGGCCACGGCCGTGACGATCTGCACCGTGAGGATGATGGTGACGATGAAACTCATGTTTACTCCTAAATTCGTAGCAATCGGGCAGCTGTATCAGCCAGCTGCCGCGATGATGGTGAGAAAATCCGGGGCCTTGAGCGAAGCGCCGCCGATCAGGCCGCCGTCGATATCGCCCTGGGCCAGCAGCTGCGCGGCGTTGGCCGCATTCATGCTGCCGCCATACAGCAGCTTGATGCGGTCCGCCTGCGGCGTGGCTGCCTTGAGCTGCGCGCGCAGCACGGCATGCACCTGCTGCGCCTGTTCGGGACTGGCGGTCTTGCCGGTGCCGATGGCCCAGACGGGCTCGTAGGCCACGACAATCTCGCTGATGCAGTGGCCATTGAGGTGGATCACCGCAGCCAGCTGGCGCTTGACCACCTCTTCCGTCTTGCCCGCTTCACGCTCGGCCAGGGTCTCGCCCACGCAGACGATGGGGGTCACACCGTTGGCCAGTGCGCGCTGCGCCTTGGCCGCCACGACCGCATCGGTCTCGCCATGGTACTGGCGGCGCTCCGAATGGCCGACGATGGCGTAACGCACGCCGAAATCCTTGAGCATGCCCACCGAGACCTCGCCCGTGTAGGCGCCCAGCTCGTGCTGGGAGACATCCTGCGCGCCCAGCTCGACCGGGCTGGTTGCAAGCAGCGCCTGGCATTGGGCCAGATAAGGCGTCGGGACGCACACCGCGATGTCGCAGGCCGGATCCTTCAGACCGGACAGCAGGCCCTTGAGCAGCGCCTGGTTGGCGGCCAGGCTGCCATTCATCTTCCAGTTACCAGCAATCAGCTTTTTCATGCACCACTCCAGGTCAGCACGATCTTGCCGATGTGCTGGTTCGATTCCATCAGCGCATGCGCACGTGCGGCACCGCTACCGGTGGGATCCTTGGCGTCCACGGCCGCGTAGGTGCTGTGGATCACCGGCTTGACCTTGCCGGCTTCGATCAGGGGCCAGGCGTGTTTCAGGCAGGCCTGTGCGATCGCCTGCTTGAAGGCGATGGGGCGCGGGCGCAATGTGGAGCCGGTGATGGTCAGGCGCTTGCGCAGTACCAGGCCGGCGTTGAAGCTGCTCTTGGTGCCGCCCTGTACGGCGATGATGACGATGCGGCCATCCTCGGCCAGGCTCTCGACCTCGCGCGCGACGTACTCGCCGCCCACCATGTCGAGGATCACGTCCACACCCTTGCCGTCCGTCAGGCGCTTGACCTCTTCCTTGAAGTCCTGCGTCTTGTAGTTGATGGCATGGTCGGCGCCCAGCTTGATGCAGGCGGCGCACTTCTCGTCACTGCCCACCGTCACGATCACCTTGGCACCCATGGCCTTGGCCAGCTGGATGGCGGTGACGCCGATGCCGCTGGAGCCGCCCTGGATCAGCAGCGTCTCGCCGGCCTGCAGGCGGCCGCGATCAAACACATTGCTCCAGACGGTGAAGAAGGTCTCGGGCAGCGAGGCAGCCTCGACATCGCTCAGGCCTTTCGGATACGGCAGGCACTGCGCAATCGGCGCGGTGCACAGCTCGGCGTAACCGCCGCCGGCAACCAGCGCACACACCTTGTCGCCCAGCTTGAGCCCGGCCTGCGCCAGTTCCGCGGCATGGCCGCCCACGACCGTGCCGGCCACTTCGAGGCCGGGAATATCGGAAGCACCCGGCGGCACCGGGTAGTTGCCGGTGCGCTGGAACACGTCGGGCCGGTTGATGCCGCTGGCCGCCACGCGGATCAGCAGTTCACCCGCGCCCGGCACCGGGTCGGGGCGCTGGCCCAGACGCAACACCTCGGGCGCACCGTAGGAAGTGATTTCGATGGCTTTCATGGTCTTTCGCTCCGACAGTGCCTGCGGACCAGCCGCAGGACACCGTCGATACAAGAGCAGGTCGAAACCGCTCGATCAGCCCTGTTCGCCGCCGTTGTTCTGGGCCGGACGGTCCAGCAGCGCCTTCATGGACAGCTTGACGCGACCCTTTTCGTCGGTCTCCAGCACCTTGACCTTGACGATCTGGCCTTCGGACAGGTAGTCCGTGACCTTCTCGACGCGCTCGTGGGCGATCTGGCTGATGTGCAGCAGGCCGTCCTTGCCGGGCAGCAGGTTGACCAGGGCACCGAAGTCCAGGATCTTGGTGATCGGGCCTTCGTAGACCTTGCCGATTTCGACTTCGGCGGTGATCTCGGCGATGCGGCGCTTGGCTTCCTCGGCCTTGGTGGCGTCGGTGGCGGCGATGGTGATGGTGCCGTCTTCCTCGATGTTGATCTGGCAACCGGTCTCGTCGGTCAGCGCGCGGATGACAGCGCCGCCCTTGCCGATCACGTCACGGATCTTCTCGGGGTTGATCTTCATGGTGAAGAGCTTGGGCGCGAAGTTGCTCACCTCGGTCTTGGCCTCGCCCATGGCTTCCTGCATCTTGCCCAGGATGTGCATGCGGGCTTCCTTGGCCTGGGCCAGGGCGACCTGCATGATTTCCTTGGTGATGCCCTGGATCTTGATGTCCATCTGCAGGGCGTTGATGCCGTTGGTGGTACCGGCCACCTTGAAGTCCATGTCGCCCAGGTGATCTTCGTCACCCAGGATGTCGGTCAGCACGGCGAAGCGGTTGCCTTCCTTGATCAGGCCCATGGCGATGCCGGCCACGTGGGCCTTCATCGGCACGCCGGCGTCCATCAGCGACAGGCAGCCGCCACAGACGGAAGCCATCGACGAGGAGCCGTTGGACTCGGTGATCTCGGACACCACACGCATGGTGTAGGGGAACTCTTCCTTGCTCGGCAGGCAGGCCACCAGGGCACGCTTGGCCAGACGGCCGTGGCCGATCTCGCGGCGCTTCGGGGTGCCGAAACGGCCGGCTTCGCCGGTGGCGAAGGGAGGCATGTTGTAGTGCAGCATGAAGCGGTCTTCGAACTCGCCGGCCAGCGCGTCGATGCGCTGCGCGTCGCGCTCGGTGCCCAGCGTGGCAACCACCAGGGCCTGGGTTTCACCACGCGTGAACAGGGCCGAACCGTGGGTACGGGGCAGCACGCCGTTGCGGATCTCGATGGGGCGCACAGTGCGCGTGTCGCGGCCGTCGATGCGCGGCTCGCCAGCCAGGATCTGGCTGCGCACGATGCGCGCTTCGATGTCGAACAGCATGCCTTCGACCTTGACGCTGTCGAACTCGACGCCGGACTCTTTCAGATCGGCCATCACGACGGCATAGGTCTCGCGGCAGGCGTGAGTACGGGCCTGCTTGTTGCGGATCTGGTAGGCGGCGCGCAGCTTCTCTTCGGCCAGCGCATTGACCTTGGCGATCAGGGCCTCGTCCTTGGCCGGGGCCTTCCAGTCCCAGGCCGGCTTGCCGGCGTCACGCACCAGGTCGTGGATGGCGTTGATGGCGATGTTGCCCTGCTCGTGGCCGAAGACCACGGCGCCCAGCATGATCTCTTCCGACAGCTGTTGCGCTTCGGATTCCACCATCAGCACGGCGGATTCGGTACCGGCAACGACCAGATCCATCTGGCTGTCCTTGAGCTGGGTCTGGCCCGGGTTCAGGACGTATTCGCCATTGATGTAACCCACGCGCGCAGCGCCGATGGGGCCGCTGAAGGGGATGCCGCTGACGCTCAGCGCGGCGCTGGTGGCGATCATGGCGGCGATGTCGGCCTGCACTTCAGGGTTCAGGCTCACGACGTGCACGATCACCTGGACTTCGTTGTAGAAGCCTTCGGGGAACAGCGGACGGATCGGACGGTCGATCAGGCGGCAGGTCAGGGTCTCCAGCTCGCTGGGACGGCCTTCACGCTTGAAGAAGCTGCCCGGGATCTTGCCGGCGGCGTAGGACTTCTCGGTGTAGTCGACGGTCAGGGGGAAGAAGTCCTGGCCGGGCTTGGCGCTCTTGGTCGCCACCACGGTGGCCAGCACCACGGTGTCGTCGATGTTGACCAGCACGGCGCCGGTGGCCTGGCGGGCGATTTCGCCGGTTTCCATGGTGACCGTGTGCTGGCCCCACTGGAAGGTCTTGCTGACTTTGTTGAACATGGTCATGTGTTTCTCCTTATGGATCAAGGGAGGTCTAAGCCGCCTCCCCTAGGGCCCGAAGCCACATCACAGAACACGATGCCATTCCAGAGAAAGTCGAGGAAATTCGCCCAATTTCCTCTGGAATGACACAGCTTCGCTCTGTTCCTGTCTGCTCCGAAGTACAAAGCGCCTGAGCTAGCGGACCAACTCAGGCGCTTCTATTCATCTGTCCGGGGCGATTACTTGCGCAGACCCAGCTTGGTGATCAGCGCGCTGTAACGGTCGAAGTCCTTGGACTTCAGGTAGTCCAGCAGCTTGCGGCGACGGCTCACCATGCGCAGCAGACCGCGACGGCCGTGGTGGTCCTTGGCGTGGGTCTTGAAGTGCGTGGTCAGTTCGTTGATGCGGGCGGTCAGCAGGGCGACCTGGACTTCCGGGCTGCCGGTGTCGGTAGCGGAACGGGCATTGGCCTTGACAACTTCGGCCTTGATGCTGGTGGCGATCATTTCTATTTCCTGTCATGCGGGACGAAACCGGCCGCTTTCGGTCGGGACGTCCCAGGGTTTACAACTTGCGTCAGCAGCTGGAACTGCTACTGACGTGCGCTCTGCAAGCCCTTGCGGACCGCAGAACCATGGAATTATAGCCCAAACCAGACCAGCGGAGCGCCTACTTACTTCCCAGCCATTTCTGGAGCCGCTCCACCCCCAGCACCAGGCGCTGCGGGTCTTTGGACGCAAAACACCAGCGCAGCCAGCCCTGGGCCTCGGGGGCAAAGGCCTCGCCCGGGGCCAGGCCCAGGCCGGCCTCGCGTACCAGGCGTTTGGCCGTGGCCAGAGAATCGTCGTGCCCGGCCAGGCGGAAAAAGGCGTACATGCCGGCCGCCGGGCGGGCCAGCTCCACCCCGGGCAGGGCCTGCAACAGCGGCACCAGGGTATCGCGGCAGGTCTTGAGGTGGGCCACCACCCGGGGCGTGATCTCGCCGGCCCGCTGCAGGGCCACCACGCCGGCGCGCTGGGTGAAGACGCTGGCGCAGGAGGTGTTGAACTCGATGAGCTTGCCCACGTCGTGCGTGATGGCAGAGGGCAGCACCAGCCAGCCCAGGCGCCAGCCCGTCATGAGAAAGCTCTTGGAAAAGCTGTGCACCACCACCAGCCGGTCTTCGGAAGAAGCAATGTCCAGGAAACTGGGCGCGCAGCCATTGGGCGAGGCTTCATAAAAAAGCTGGGAATAAACCTCGTCCGCCACGATCCAGGTGCCGGTGCGGCGGCAGTGGCCCAGGATGCGCTGCTGCTCCTCGCGCGTGAGCGTCCAGCCCGTCGGGTTGCTGGGCGCATTGAGGATCAGCACCTTGGTCGCCGGGGTCACCGCGGCCAGCAGCGCTTCCAGGTCCAGCGTCCAGGCGCCCGCCACGGGCTTGAGGGGGATGGGCTTGAGGCGCGCGCCCAGGATAAGCGGCTGCGCCGTCAGGTTGGGCCAGACCGGGGTCACGATGGCCACCTCGTCGCCCGCCTCCAGCAGGGCCTGCATGGCGATCATCAGCGCGTTGACACCACCCGAGGTCACGGCAAGGCGATCCGGCGTCACGGTACCGTGCAGACGGCTCAGGTGCTGGGCGATGGCCGCGCGCAGCTCGGGCAGGCCCAGGTTGTGGCTGTAGAAGGTCTCACCTTTTTGCAGGGAATCTATGGCCGCCTGGCGCACGAAGTCGGGCGTGACCTCATCGCCCTCGCCAAACCAGAAGGCCAGCACATCGCTGCGCCCCAGGCCGGCGTTGGCCACTTCGCGGATTTTGGATTCTTCGAGGTCACGGATCACCTGGCGCATGTTTTCTCCATCGCAAGGGATCGATTGTGCCGCGTGGCCGGCACGGGTGCAGCGGCCCGCCATAGAGACAGCCCCGATGTTTTCAAGACCTAGTCGCTAAAAATTTGCCGCGGGCTGCGGGCCTTGAAAACTTCCTGGCCCGTTCCCAGTTATGCCCTGCGGCCGGCAGTGCCCCCGCACACCGAGTCCACCGTTTACACCACAGGAGTTCAACCATGCTGTTTGTTCCCGTCATCCGCCGTTCCGCCTTCTCCCCCTCGCTGCGTGCTTTCGACCGCTTCTTCAGCGAGTCCGCACCGGCCGAGCAGCCGGCCAGCGCTGCCGAAGACAAGGCCTATGAGCTGAGCTTCGACGTGCCCGGCGTCAGCCGCGAGCAGCTGTCCATCGGCATCGAAGGCAATGTGATCCGCATTGAAACCCTGCCCGAAGCCAAGCGCCAGTACAAGGCCGCCTACGAACTGCCGCAGGACATCGACGTCGCCAAGAGCGAAGCCAAGCTGGACAACGGCGTGCTCACGCTCAAGCTGGTCAAGGTGCAGCCGGCGGACAAGACCGTCAAGCTGACGATCAACTGATCCTCACCCCCCAAGAAAAAAGGCCGCGAAATTCGCGGCCTTTTTTCTTGGCTTCAACGTTGGCGATGGGCCGAAGCCACAGGCGCCCCGATTTCGATTGGCACGTCAGACGCCTGACTTCGACTGGTCTTGCGCTTCGATGAAGGCCTTGCGGAACGCCATGGGCCCCGAGATGCCGGCGACAGGCGCTTGCGGCGTGCCGGCCCCTGAAATGATCAAGGTGCCGAAATTGAACATGCGACCGAGCACCCCTTGATCAACCTGCAGGCTCTCGACCTTGTTGATGTTGATCTCGATCGTGCTGCGCCGGATGAAGCCGGTCTTCACAATCACCCGCTTGTTGGTGATGGCCAGCTCGGTGGTCCTGTACTTCACGTAGGCCATGACCAGAAAAATGAGGCCCAGGCCGTAGGCTGGCAGCAGAACGATCCCCAGCGCGATCAGATGCCAGAGGGACCAGAGGCTGATGTGCCCGAGATGGACGATTCTTTCGTCCTTGACCAAGGCGTCTTCAACATAACTCGTCATGGGGTTCCCAGGTTCTGTACAAGGGCAGAGTCTAGTACTCCGAGGCTTTCAGCGCTGCGAATGCCGCAAATCTCGCGGCCTTTTTTGCGCTGTTCAACGGAGCGCCCGACGTGATGGACGAATGTCATCCAAGGGAAATATGGACGCCCTAAACCGCAACAAGGATCAGTCCAAGGAGGAGGCATCCTCCTGCCAGCCACGGCATCACGCCTTCGAACTTTGCCTGCGTGTCCTCAACGCTCTCGTTGTTAGTGAGCCGCTCACCCGCAGCTCGTTTTCGCGCGATTTCCGCTAATTGATCAGAACGCGGCGGAAGACTATCCATCAGTGCCGTGACCATCGCCATCAGCAAGATACCCAGCCCCACGACTATGAGTACTGCACCGACTCCGCCAATTTCCATTCTTTGTCTCCCATATTGGCGATCTGCATATCCCGCGATTACGCCTGATTCTTAGGCCTGAGCGGACTCGATTGGCACGAAGCTCAGACCGACTGACTGATCGCATCCAGCGGCCACCGCGGCTTGACCTCGAAGGTGTAGGCGCGGGTGGCTTCCTGCATGCCGGCCTGCAGGCGCATGGCGGCGGCCATGGCGATCATGGCGCCGTTGTCGGTGCACAGGTGCAGCTCGGGGTAGTGCACACGCACCTTGAGCTTCTGGCAATGCGCATTGAGCTGCTCGCGCAACAGACGGTTGGCGCCCACGCCGCCGGCCACCACCAGGCGCTTCAAACCCGTCTCTTTCAGCGCGGACAGCGATTTCTTCACCAGCACTTCCACGATGGCGGCCTGCGTCGAAGCCGCGAGGTCCGCCTTGCGCGCTTCCAGCTCGCTGCCCAGGCGCTGCGCCTGCGTGAGCACCGCGGTCTTGAGCCCGGCAAAAGAGAAATCGAGGTTGCCGCTGTGCAGCAGCGGGCGCGGCAGCTTGAAGGCTGCGCCGTCGCCCTGCTCCGCCAATTTGGCCAGCCCCGGGCCGCCAGGATAGGGCAGGCCCATGAGCTTGGCAGATTTGTCGAAGGCCTCACCGGCCGCGTCGTCGATGGTCTCGCCCAGAATCTCGTAACGCCCCACCCCGTCCACGCGCATGAGCTGCGTGTGGCCACCGGAGACCAGCAGCGCGACAAAGGGGAACTCGGGGGGATCGGCGCTCAGGAAGGGCGAGAGCAGATGGCCTTCAAGGTGGTGCACACCCAGCACCGGTTTGCCTAAGGCTGCACCCAGGGCACAGGCCACACCGGCGCCCACCAGCAGCGCACCGGCCAGGCCGGGGCCGCGCGTATAGGCCACCACGTCGATGTCTTTCAAGGACTTGCCCGCCTCCTGCATGACCTGCGTGGTCAAGGGCAGCACACGGCGGATATGGTCGCGGCTGGCCAGTTCAGGCACCACACCGCCATAGGCCTGGTGCATCTCGATCTGGCTGTAGAGCGCGTGCGAGAGCAGCTGCGGCACCGGGCTGCCATCGGTTTGCACCAGGGCCACGCCGGTTTCGTCGCAGGAAGATTCGATGCCCAGGATCAGGGGCGCGGTGTCGGACATATCCGGCAAGTTTAGGCCATCACTTCATGACCAGGCCGCCATCCACCACCAGCACCTGCCCGGTCATGAACCGGCTCCAGTCCGAAGCGAGGAAGAGCACGGGCCCCGCCACGTCTTCGGGCCGGGCGATGCGCCGCAAAGGCGTCTGCGCCACGATGGCTTCTTTCACGTCCTCCTTGGTCGCGCGGCTGGCGTCGGTGGGGTAGACCAGGCCCGGCGCCACACAGTTCACGCGGATGCCCAGCGGGCCGAGTTCGGCCGCAAGGTTGCGGCTGAAACCCACCAAGGCGGACTTGGCTGTGGCGTAGTCGTGGTAGGGCACCACGGGCCGCTCGACCAGGTCACTGGCCAGGTTGACGATGCAGCCCTGCGCGCGCTGGCGCATGCCGGGCAGCACGGCCTGGCAGACGTTGTAGGTCGCGTGCACGGCGCCGTCGAACTGGGTCTGGTAGTCAGCCCAATCCGTTTCCCAGAAGCGCTTGCGCTGCTCGGGGTCGAAGCGGTAGGGCGCGAAGGCGTTGTTGACCAGCACGTCGATGCGGCCCAGTTCGGCCTGCACCTGCGCCACCAGGGCCTGCACCTGGGCCGGATCGTTGACATCGGCACGGATGGCCCAGGCATCACCACCCACGGCCTTGCACTGCGCCACCACCGCGTCGGCGGCGGCCTCGTTGCGCAGGTAGTTGACGACCACAAAACCGCCCTCGGCCGCGAAGGCCTGCGCGATGGCCGCGCCGATGCCGCGGCTGGCGCCGGTGACGAGGATGACCTGGCCCTGGAAGTTCATGCTTATTTACCTGGCAGCAGCTCGCTGCTCACCACGTCCTTCATCTTCAGATCGCGCTGGATCAGGCCGATCTTCTTCCAGGCGTCGGCGCCCTTCTGCAAGGCCTCCACGTCGATGGCGCCCAGGCCTTTTTGTTGCGTCAGCGGCGAGACGCTGGAGGCATTGCGCAGCTTGATGACTTCCAGGTTCACGGCTTCGTTCTGGCCATTGATGGCGCGCTTGACCGCCAACGCGGCGGCTTCCTGCGGCTGGGTCATCATCCATGACATGCTGTCGCGGTAGGCTGCCAGGAAGCGTTTGAGCACGGCCTTCTTCTGCTGGAAGGTCTCCTCGCGCACCACGAAGATGTCGCTGGAAACGTTGAGCGAGGTGCGCACTTCCATCACGTTGACCTCACCCACGCCCTTGGCGCGGGCCACCAGCAGGCCAGTGTCGGTGGCGGCGGTGGCGTCCACCTGGCCTTGCATCAGCGGTGCGAAGTTCAGCAGGCCGGTGACGACGATGGTCACGTCCTTTTCGCTCAGGCCGGCCTGGTTCAGCAGCAGCTGCAGATTGGTCAGCGTGCCGCTGGACAGGCTGTAGACGCCGATCTTCTTGCCTTTGAGGTCCGCAGGCTTGCTGATGCCGCTGCTCTTGAGCGCCACCACGTTGAAGATGTTCTGCGGGTAGATGTCGTAGATCACGCGCAGCTTCTCGCCCTTGTCCAGCGCGGCGTAGAGCGAGCCGGGGTCGGTGAAGGCGACGTCGGCCTGGCCGCTGAGCAGGTTGCGCACGGCATCGCCACCACCAGCGCCGGGCATGTAGACCATGTCGATGCCCTGGGCGCGGAAGAAGCCCTTGTCGGGCTCGACCAGCAGGTTGGTGACCTCGGAGATGGGGCCGCTCCAGCCGGCAATCGTCACCTTGTCCAGCTTGGCCTGGGCCCAGGCGCCGGTGCACAGGGCACTGAGTGCAAGCGCAGCAAGGGTGCGCAGGAAATGTCGTTTCATTTTGGTCGTCCTCATCAATTGAAAGATTGGGAATAGGGTTGCAGCAAGCGATGCTCGATCCAGAGCGTGGCCTCGTACAGCAGCAGGCCGATGACGGTGATCAGCAGCAGCACGGCGAACATCAGGGGCGTGTCCATGGAGCCCTGGGCGGCGATGATCAGCGCGCCCAGGCCCTTGCTGGCGCCGATGAACTCGCCCACCACGGCGCCCACCAGGGCCAGCACCACGGCCACACGCAGGCCGGCTAGGATGGCGGGTAGGCCGGCGGGGACCTTGAGCCGCCACAGGGTCTGCCGGCGGGTCGCGCCCAGCATGCGGAAGAGCTCCAGCCGCGCGGTGTCCACCTGGGCGATGCCGGTCAGCGTGTTTTCCAGCAGCGGGAAGAAGCAGATCAGCGCGGTGATGACCACGGTGGGCACGGTGCCGAAGCCGAACCAGACGATGAAGAGCGGCACCAGCGCCAGCTTCGGGATCACCTGGCTGGTCACCACATAGGGCATGAGCACACGGCGCAGCACGGCCGACTCGCCCAGCAGCACGCCCCCGGCAAAACCCAGAGCCACACCCAGCGCCAGGCCCAGGCCCAGTTCCAGCAGGGTCTGCGCGATGTGCGGCCAGAGGTAACCCGTCTGCAGACCGCGCAGCAGCGCCGCGCCGATCACGCTGGGCGCAGGCAGCACCAGCGGCGAAAACCTGAAGGCCGACACAGCCCATTCCCAGGCCAGCAGCAGGACGATCAGCAAGGCGAAAGCGAGAAGACGCGGGTAGCGGATCATTCAGCCCCCTCCCCGTCCATGGCCTGCCGCAGCTCGGCGCAGATCGCGTTGAAAGCCGCGCCATAGCGCAGCTCACGCCCGCGCGGGCGCGGC
This sequence comes from Burkholderiales bacterium, assembly GCA_016185015.1. Classification (GTDB taxonomy): domain Bacteria; phylum Pseudomonadota; class Gammaproteobacteria; order Burkholderiales; family Burkholderiaceae_C; genus Hylemonella. The sequence continues at coordinate 225,218 of JACPOI010000036.1, read as the reverse complement.
AGGTCCACGCGGATGTCGTGGCGGATGCGCCCGGCGTCCATCACCGCCACGCGGTCGGCCAGGTACACCGCCTCGGCGATGTCGTGCGTGACAAAAAACACCGAGGTGCCGCGCGCACGACACATGGCCTGCAACTCGTCCTGCAGCTCCTCGCGCGTGATGGCATCGAGCGCGGCGAAGGGCTCGTCCATCAGCAGGATGGGCGGATCGAGCAGCAACGCGCGCGCGATGGCGACGCGGCTCTGCTGCCCGCCCGAGAGCTGGCGCGGATGGTGACGCAGGTAGGCGCTCAGGCCCATCTGCGCCAGCAGCTGTTCAGCGCGTGCGCGGTCGGCGTCAGTGGGCGTGCGCTGCAGGGTGAGCGGCAAGAGCACGTTGTCCAGCACAGTGAGCCATTCCAGCAGCGTGGGCTGCTGGAACACAAAGCCCGTACCGGGGCCGGGCTTGCGGATAGCCTGCCCCTGCAGACTCACCGTGCCCTCGTCGGGTTGCAGCAGGCCGGCCGCGAGCTTGAGCAGCGTGGTCTTGCCGCAGCCGCTGCGCCCCACCAGGCAGTGGAACTCGCCGGGCGCAATGTCCCAGTCCACGCCCTGCACCACCGGCGGCCAGCTGGGGAAGGTGTAACTCACCTGCCGCATGTCGAGGAAGGGCGCGGTACTCATGATCAATCTCTGTACGGCGCGTAGGCCTCGGCCGCGTCCTCGGCCGACTGTTCCAGCTCGACCATGCGCACCAGGTCCAGCAGGCTGAAACGCCCGTCGTGGTGCCAGCCGGCTTCAGGCGCGGTCATCTGGCCTAGGGCGCAGATGCGCGTGGCACCGGCCGCGCCCAGTCGTTCGGCCAGCGCATGCAGTTCCTGCGGCGCGGCGGCCAGGCCCACGGTCTGCAGCACCTCGCGTTGTGCAGCCAGCAGGGGCAGCGTGTCTGTCAGATGGTCCACAGCCTGCACCTGCACCGTGCGGTTCAATGCGCCCGGCAGCAAGGCGCTGGCCTGTTCGGCATAGGCCACACACCAGGCGGCACTGGCATCCCCCAGCAGTTCCACGCCAGCGCCAGCAAAACCTTGCAGCTCCTGGCCCTGGCGCCAGCCAGCCACGCTGGCGGACTCTTCCAGCGTGAGCGTGCGGCGCGCAAACTTATGTTGGAGCGCGGCGAGCTCACCGGCCAGTTGCTGTGCGAACTCGCGCGGCGTGACGCGGCCGCCGCGTGCCACGTAATAGGTGTGCGGCGAATAACAGCCCTGCTGCTCGTAACGCACCACGTCCAGCGCGGCGGCGCGTGCCGTGGCCGGGGCACGGGCCACGTCGAGCGCAGCGGCCGACACCAGCCCTACGCTGAGCTTGTGGCCGTGCGGCAGGAAACGCGTGCTCACCGGCACCTGCTGCCTGAGCGCTGTCAGCGTGTCGTTGCCGCCATAGGCCAGCACCGTGTCGGCTTCAGCAAACAACGCTCGCTCGCTGGCCGTGTCGCCGCCCTTGAACCAGACGATGGCCAGCACCTCGGCCAGGCGCGGCTCCACCTCGGCCAGCAGGCGCGCGAACAGCGAAGCGAACAGGGGTTCGGCACTGGCCACCTTGCCGATGGCCGGCGCCTTGACCAGCAGGCCGCAGACCAGGCTCCACAGCGGCAGGCCCGGCACATTGCCGGCCCAGACGTGCACCAGCAGCTCGGGGCCGAGCGCGCGCGCCATGCCGCCCTTGGCGCGTGGCTGGAATTCGTCAAGCAGCTTGGGGTTGCTGAAGTCCTCGGCCACGAAACGCTGCAGCTGCGGCGCGCGGAAGGTCTTGAGGTAGGCGTTGAGGCCCAGGCGCACCATCTCCGCGTCGAAGCCGGAGATGCGCGGCAGCAGCAGTTCCAGCTCCAGGCGATAGGGATCGGCCGGGTTGAGCAGGCGCTCGATGGCGCGGTCGATCGCGGCGATGATCTGCGACACCGGCATGGGCTTGAGCTGCGTGCGCCCCTGGCTACGCACATGCGCGGCCAGAGTGTGCAGCTGGGCCGGCATGAGTTGCGGCACCAGCACATCAACCTGCTGTGCACCGGCGCCAAAGCCCAGCGTGTGCCACTGCACCTCGCTGGATTTCAGGCCCGGCAGATAACCCGCGGTGATTTTCATGACTGTGCCGCCCGCAGGAATTCGTCCACCGCCAGCGAGCAGCCCTTGGCCTGCGCGCCCTGGGCGCGGCCCAGCAAGAGGAAACCGCCCGCCACGGCCATGCCCACGTCTTCGGTGAGGATGGTGGTGACGGAATTGAAGTTGCCCAGGTCCGTGTGCGCCAGGATGCCGCGTTCACCCTCGGGCATCTCCTGCCCCGTGAGCGGGTCCAGTACCCGCGTGCGAATCCAGTGCGGGCCGGACTTGACAGCCGGCAGCTGGGCGTTGCCCGCGTCGTAGAACTGCGTGCTGAGTTCCGTCATGCCATACATATTGATGCAGGCGCTGCGCGGCACACCGAAAGTCGAGGCAAGGGATGCGTAGAAGGCGTCCATGTCCATCTCGCGCGACTGGCCCTTGAAGCCGCCGGTATCGAGCAGGCGGCTGCCGACGGGCAAACGAAAGCTCAGGCCGCGTGCCTGCAGCGCATCCATCAGGTGCACGAAGCTGTAGCTCGCGCCCAGCCAGGCAAACGGCTCGCCGCTGGCCTGCACCTGCGCCAGCGTGGTGCAGAGCGCGTCCAGCTGCAGACCCTCGGTGTTCAGGTAATAACGGCTCTCGGGCGTACCGAACTGGTGCAGGGCCAGCGCCAGGTAATGCGCCAGCGAGGAGTTGGGCATGAGCTGTTCGCTGGGAAACAGGATGCCCATGCGCATGCGTTCACGGCCGGCCATGAAACGCTGGCGGAAGTTCTGCGTCATCGACAGGTCATAGACCTGCAGCTGCGGGTGGTAGTGCCGGCCTTTCACATCGCCGCGCGTGGTGCCGCTGGTCATGAACACACGTTCGCAGGCCTCGGGCGGCGTGCAGCTCAGTGTCAGGTCCTTGAAACCGTTGATGGGCACGGCCGGGATGTCGCGCCAGTGCCTCACCGAACGCGGCGTGCGGCCGCGCTGCTGGCAGAACTTCTGGAAAGCCGTGTTGTGCTGGAACTGATGGGCGAAGAGGCGCAGGGCCAGGGCATTGAAGCTGTGATCGTCCTCGTCCGGTCGCGCGATGAACGCCAACAGCTCCGAAACCAGAGCGGCTGCCTGCTGCGACGATGGGTGTACTGCTTCTGCCACGATGACCTTTCCTGGTGCGCCGGCGGCGCGTGCTCCGAAAGGTGTGGCGAGGCGGGGGCCTGGCAAACAGCTCTTCTTACGTCGGCATGATCCGAGTCAAGTTCACGGGTTCGGTTCGACCATCTCAGCCCTCCACTTGCGTGGACGACACCCCGGAGCAGGGATAATTCTATGCCAAGCGGCAAACCTGCCGCCGTGTTTTGGCGCATTTCTTGCAAGTTGATCCCTCTATGAATGAAGCCTTGCGTATCGTGGTGGTGACTTCGGACCTGGGGGTCGGTGACCCCGGGGACGAAGACGCCCTGCAGCAGGCCGAGCGCTCGCGCAGCCTGCGCATCGGTCTGCTGGAGAGCGGCTTCAACCTGGTCGCCTCGCTGCCGGCCGACGTTTTCCTCAACGAGCGCCTGGCGCAGCTGCAACCCGATATGGTGATCGTCGACGCCGAGAGCGACGCGCGCGACGCGCTGGAGCACGTGGTGATGGCCACGCGCGATGCGCCGCGCCCCATCGTCATGTTCACCAACGACCAGGACACCTCGCACGTGCGCGCCGCCGTGGCCGCAGGCGTGACGGCCTATATCGTGGCCGGTCTCTCGGCCGAGCGCATCCGTCCCATCCTGGACGTGGCCCTGGCGCGGTTCCAGCACGAGCAGGCCCTGCGCCATGAACTGGCCGAGACACGCAACGAGCTCGACGAGCTCAGCGCCGAGCTCAAGGACCGCAAGACCATCGACCGCGCCAAGGGCCTGCTCATGCAGCGCCAGGGCCTGAGCGAACAGCTGGCCTACGAGAAGCTGCGCAAGACCGCCATGGACAAGGGCATGAAACTGGCCGAGGTCGCGCAGCGCATGCTCGACGTGGCCGATCTGCTTTAGAGCAGCGCACAGCATCTCCTTTTGGTGCACCGCACCATTCCGGCGCATCACCCCCCTGCAGCGCACGGACCTCCATAACCCATTGATAGACATGGGTTTAAAGCTACGAAATCAGTAGCGCCCCAAAACCCCCGAAGCTGGCACGCCCTTTGCGTAGCAGTTAACAAGACCACTCCAGGTCAACCGGCAGCCCGTCCAACGGCGGATGTGGCCAACGGTACGGACAAAGGCGTCCCCACGGAGCATGGCCGCGTCATCCAGACGTGGCGGCTCGGTGAGGACGCCTTTCTTGTTTTCTTCATCGCCACAAGGAGTTTTCATGCCTGATCTTCTGAACGCCAAACTCAGCCGCCGCGCCGTGCTGCAAACCGCTGCCGTCGGCGCCGTCGGCATCGACCCCGCCCTGCGTGCCGCCGTCTACGCCGCCGGTTCGGATGCGCCCGAGAAGAAGGAAGTGAAGATCGGCTTCATCCCGCTGACCGACTGCGCCAGCGTGGTCATGGCCTCGGTGCTGGGCATCGACCAGAAGTACGGCGTGAAGATCATCCCCAGCAAGGAAGCCAGCTGGGCCGGCGTGCGCGACAAGCTGGTCAACGGCGAACTGGACATGGCCCACGTGCTCTACGGCCTGATCTACGGCGTGCACCTGGGTGTCTCCGGCCCCAAGAAGGACATGGCCATCCTGATGAGCCTGAACAACAACGGCCAGGCCATCACCCTGTCCAAGAAGCTGGCGGACAAGGGCGCGGTGGACGCCACCAGCCTGGCCAAGCTCATGGCCACGGACAAGCGCGAATACACCTTCGCCCAGACCTTCCCCACCGGCACACACGCCATGTGGCTTTATTACTGGCTGGCCTCGGCCGGCATCAACCCCATGAAGGACGCCAAGGTCATCACCGTGCCGCCGCCCCAGATGGTGGCGAACATGCGCGTAGGCAATATGGACGGCTACTGCGTGGGCGAGCCCTGGGGCCACCGCGCCATCATCGACGGCATCGGCGTCACCGCGGTCACCACGCAGGACATCTGGAAGGACCACCCGGAGAAGGCGCTGGGCACCACCGGCGAGTTCGTCAAGAAGTACCCGAACACCGCGCGCGCTGTCACGGCCGCGATCATCGAAGCCGGCCAGTGGATCGATGCGAGCCTGTCCAACAAGATGAAGATGGCCGAGACCGTGGCCGACAAGAGCTACGTCAACACCAGCGTGGACGCGATCAACCAGCGCATCCTGGGCCGCTACCAGGACGGCATGGGCAAGACCTGGGACGACGCCAACCACATGAAGTTCTACAACGACGGCAAGGCGAGCTTCCCCTACCTCTCCGACGGCATGTGGTTCCTCACCCAGCACAAGCGCTGGGGCCTGCTGAAAGAGCACCCGGACTACCTGGCCGTGGCCAAGCAGATCAACCAGATCGACATCTACAAGCAGGCCGCCACCGCCGCCAAGGCCTCCGTGCCCAAGGACGTGATGCGCACCAGCAAGATGATCGACGGTGTGGTCTGGGACGGCAAGGACCCGAAGAAGTACGCCGACAGTTTCAAGATCAAGGCCTGAGGGCCGAGCAAAGGAAGCCATCATGGTCAGCGCCGTGTTTCATACCCCCCTGGAACGGGCGACCCCCGTTCCCCTCCCGCCCACCGGCGGGAAAAAGGCAGCGACCCCGGCAGCCCCCGCCGTGGAGGCCGTCAAGACGCCGGGCTACGACTGGCGCGGCCTGTGGCAGCGCGTGATCCCGCCGGTGCTGGGCCTGGCCCTGCTGATCGGGATCTGGGCCCTGGTGTCGCTCACCAGCAAGGGCAGCATCCCCAGCCCGGTCGAGACCTTCAAGCAGGCGCTCGACGTCTTCAGCGACCCGTTCTACCGCAAGGGCCCGAACGACCAGGGTGTGGGCTGGAACGTGCTGATGTCGCTGGAGCGTGTGGCGCTGGGCTTCGGCCTGGCGGCCATCGTCGGCATCCCGGCCGGTTTCATGATCGGGCGCTTCACCTTCCTGAGCCGCATGTTCAACCCGCTGATCAGCCTGCTGCGCCCGGTCTCGCCGCTGGCCTGGCTGCCCATCGGCCTGCTGGTCTTCAAGGGCGCCAACCCGGCGGCCATCTGGACCATCTTCATCTGCTCGATCTGGCCCATGATCATCAACACCGCGGTGGGCGTGCAGCGCGTGCCGCAGGACTACATGAACGTGGCGCGTGTGCTGCAGCTCTCGGAATGGAAGATCGTCACCAAGATCCTCTTCCCCGCCGTGCTGCCCTACATGCTGACCGGCGTGCGCCTGGCCGTCGGCACAGCCTGGCTGGTGATCGTCGCGGCCGAAATGCTGACCGGCGGCGTGGGCATCGGCTTCTGGGTCTGGGACGAGTGGAACAACCTCAACGTCAAGAACATCATCATCGCCATCTTCGTGATCGGCATCGTGGGCCTGGTGCTGGAGTACGCGCTGATCAAGCTCGCCACCGCCTTCACCTTCGAAGAAGTCAAGAACTGAGGAGTCCGTCATGAACGAATCACTGAGCACCAAGTACATCGAGGTCCAGGGTGTCGAGCAGACCTTCAAGACCGCGAAGGGCTCCTTCCCCGCGCTGCGCGACATCAACCTCACGGTCGCCAAGGGCGAGTTCGTGGCGCTGATCGGCCATTCGGGCTGCGGCAAGTCCACCCTGCTCAACCTGATCGCCGGCCTGACCACGCCCACCAACGGCACCTTGCTGTGTGCCAACCGCGAGATCGCCGGCCCCGGCCCCGAGCGCGCGGTAGTGTTCCAGAACCATTCGCTGCTGCCCTGGCTGACCTGCTACGAGAACGTCTACCTCGCGGTGGAACGCGTCTTCGGCGCCGGCAGCAAGAGCACGGGCGCGGCCGCCGAGAACAAGGCCCAGCTCAAGGCCCGCACCGAGGCCGCCCTGGCCCTGGTGGGCCTGACTCCCGCCGCGCAGAAGCGCCCCGGCGAGATCTCGGGCGGCATGAAACAGCGCGTGGGCATCGCCCGCGCCCTGTCCATGGAGCCCCAGGTGCTGCTGATGGACGAACCCTTCGGCGCGCTGGACGCGCTGACCCGCGCCAAGCTACAGGACGAACTGCTGGAGATCGTGGCGCGCACGAAAAGCACCGTGGTCATGGTCACGCACGACGTCGATGAAGCCGTGCTGCTCTCCGACAAGATCGTGATGATGACCAATGGCCCGGCCGCCACCATCGGCGAGGTGCTGACGGTGGACCTGCCGCGCCCGCGCAAGCGCGTGGAGCTGGCCGAAGACCCGCGTTACATCAACTGTCGCAAGGCCGTGATCGACTTCCTCTACACGCGCCAGGCGCACGTGGAAAAAGCCGCGTGACGGTGCCCTGCCTCAGCCGCCCCAAGTCCGGGCGCAGATATTGCTTGCATTGAGATGAACAGGCCAAAGCCGGCCTGAAATCCCGCATTCGGTGCAAAGGCGCACCGGATCGTTCCAGACGAAGGCGTCCACACGTGCGCAGCCCTGCTGCCATGCACGTGTCGACGCCTTTTTTTATGGGCCCTTGGACACGACGATGAACAGCTTGCGCACTTTCCTCCGCTCCGGCCACAGCCCCACGCTGCTGGCCTCCTTTGTGTACTTCACCTACTGCTGCGGCGTCTGGGTGACCAACGGCGCCATGGCGCCCTTCATCAAGGAATCGCTGCAGCTCAGCCCCGCGCAGATCGGGCTGATGCTCTCCATCCCCATCTTCGCCGGCGCGCTCATGCGCTTTCCCCTGGGCATCCTGGCCCAGTACATCGGGCGCAAGAACGCCACCCTGGTGGAAATGGGCGGCATTGCCATCGCCCTGCTCTACGGCTACTTCTTCGTCGAAACCTTCAACGACCTGCTGGCCATGGGCGTGCTGCTGGGCATCGCCGGCGCCAGCTTCGGCGTGGCGCTCTCGCTGGGCTCGGGTTCCTTCCCCGCCCGCTACAAGGGCCTGGCCATGGGCCTGGTGGGCGCCGGCAACGTGGGCACCTCCATCTCGGCCCTGCTGGCGCCGCAGCTGGCCCAGGCCTACGGCTGGAAAGCCGTCTACGGCATCGCGGCCATCGGCCTGCTGCTGCCCGTGCTGGTGATGGTCTTCATCGCGCGCGAACCCGACGACGTGGACAAACACGCCAGCTTCCGCGACCACATCGCCTGCCTGTTCGAGAAAGACGGCTGGGCCTTCAGCATCATCTACGCCATCACCTTCGGCGGTTTCATCGGCCTGACCACCTTCCTGCCGAGTTATTACTACGACCAGTTCGGCGTGAGCAAGGTGCAGGCCGGCCAGCTCACCATGCTGGCCGCTTTCATGGGCGCGGCGCTGCGCATCTTCGGCGGCTGGATCTCCGACCACTGGGGCGGCATCAACACGCTGACCGCCGTACTAGTCATCGTCACCATCACCCTGCTGCTGTGCGGGCTGGCCGGCGGTTCGCTGGTGCTCACCACCCTGCTCATGATGCTGTGCTTCGCCGCGCTGGGTGCGGGCAACGGCGCGCTGTTCCAGCTGGTGCCGCTGCGCTGGCCGCTGAGCACCGCCGTGGCCGGCTCCATGATCGGCGAGATCGGAGCTCTGGGCGGCGGCCTGGTGCCCAACGCCATGGGTCTGTCCAAGCAATACACCGGCAGCTACTTCTGGGGTTTCGCCTTGTTCGCCCTGCTCTCGCTCCTGGTGCTGGGCATGACACGCGTGATGCAACTGCGCTGGACGAGGACTTGGGCGGAAAAGGGAGGCCGCGCACGAAGTGCGTGATCGGCGCAAGCCGATCAAGCGCGCAGCGCTTGGCCTCCCTTTCGTCGAGGCTAACTTCGCGCAGCGAAGTTAAGACCGCGTAGCGGGCGGCCGTAGACACAAAGGTGGGAGAGCGCGCAGCAGCTGATCGCGCGCCCTCAACGCACCGTCGCGGCCGACACGGCGAAGGGGTCGCCTTCGGCCTCGATGAAGTCGCCCAGGAAATCCAGAAAACGCCGCACCGCAGGCACCATGCCCCGGCGCGAGGGATACACCGCGTGAAAGATGCCGGGTTGGGGCGCCCAGTCCGGCAGCACCTTCACCAGGCGCCCGTCCTGCAGTTCCTCGCGGCACATGTAGTCCGGCAGGAAACCCATGCCCGTGCCCTGCACCACCGCGAACTTCAGCGTCAGCAGGTCGTCGGCCAGCAGGCGCGGGGTATGCGCCAGCGTGAAGGTTTGCTCCTGCGGCCCCTGCAGCACCAGCGTGGCCCGCCCATCCACGCCCGACATGGCCACCGTGTCCATGCGCGCCAGGTCTTCCGGCTTCTCGGGCCGGCCCTGGCGCTGGAGCAGCGCGGGGCTGGCCGCCAGCACGGTCTGCGTCAGCCCCAGGTGCTTGACCACCAGGCTGCGGCTCTCCTCCAGGCTCACGCGCACACGCAGCGCCACGTCAAAACCCTCTTCGACCAGATCGACCACGCGGTTGCTGACGCGCATATCCACGCGCACCTGCGGGTAACGCGCCAGGAAGGCCGGCAGGATGGGCCCCACCGTGGTCTGCGCCAGCGTCACCGGGCAGGCCACGCGCACCGTGCCGCGCGGCTCGGTCTGCACCTGCTCTACCGCTTCGGTGGCGGCCTCGGCCGCATCGCGCATGGCCAGGCAATGGCGCAGGTAATGCTCGCCCACGTCGGTCAGCGAAAGCTTGCGCGTGGTCCGGTGCAGCAGGCGCACGCCCAGGCGGCCTTCGAGTTCGGCTACCCGGCGCGAGAGCTTGGATTTGGGGATGCCCAGCTGCCGGCTGGCCGCGGCAAAACCACCGCGCTCGGCCACCTCGGCGAAATACAGCATGTCGTTGAGATCCTGCATGTGGGCCCTCTATCGTCCTATTTTCAGGACAATGTAACTCAATAAAGCCGACTAGTCATTAATTCGCATCATCCTCAGAATAACAACATCGACAACCTGCTTTATGAGGACCCCCATGAAAGTTCTGCACATCGACTCCAGCATCCTGAGCGACAACTCCGTTTCGCGCCAGCTGACCCGTACCATCGTGGCCGAATGGCAGGCCCAGCACCCGGGCACCACGGTGGACTACCTGGACCTGGCCGCCGAGGCCCCCAGCCACCTGAGCGCCGAATCCCTGGGTTTCCGCCTGCCGGCCACCGCCACCCTGACGGACGCACAACGCCGTGAAAACGCCGTGTCCGAAGCGCTGGTGAGCCAGTTCCTGGCCGCCGACGTGATCGTGGTGGGCGCGCCGCTGTACAACTTCAGCATCCCCAGCCAGCTCAAGGCCTGGATCGACCGTGTCGCCCAGGTGGGCCGCACCTTCAAGTACACCGAGACCGGCCCCGTGGGCCTGGCCGGCGGCAAGACGGTGATCGTGGCCTCCACCCGCGGCGGCGTGTACTCCACCAGCGAAGGTGGCCGCGCCATGGAACACCAGGAAAGCTACCTGCAGACGGTGTTCGGCTTCTTCGGCATCACCGACGTGCGTTATGTGCGCGCCGAAGGCGTGGCCATGGGCGAGGCCAAGAAGGCCGAAGCCCTGGACAGCGCCACCCTGCAGCTCAAGGCCGCCACCCGCAAGGCCGCCAACCAGGACCAGGCAGCCATCGCGGCTTGATACGCGACAGCGTTAAAAAGCCGGCCTCCCGAACGGGAGGCCGGCTTTTTTATGGGCGCAATGGGCTGCGGTCGGCCTTTGCCGGATCAGAGTGGGCTGGGTTGTTCAATGGAAAACATGCTCGACCCAAAAGAAAAAGGCCGAGGCCAGCGATGGCCAAAGAGCCAAGCAAAAAAGCCGTGGTCGATACCCAGAAGAAAACAGGATGGCCAGCCTGTGCCACTGTCAGGGTTGATCGCGACAGCGCCAGTACTTCTCCCGTGCTGATGCCCTCAAGAGTCAGCCCCAAAATGGCACACCCAACAGACAGCAACAGGCCTCCACTGGGGAAGAGCGTCCAACGACGCTTCATCCTAAAGCCCAGGGTCAGAAGCATTGCGGGTGGCATGGTCACCAAAACGCCGAGCAGGCCGTACTCGACCAAGAATCTGCCCACCGTTTCAAGAATGACGCTCGGCATGCCGCTTACCAGTGGAGTTAGGCGGAAGTGTCAGGGGGTAGAGCGATTGACTGACGTTAAGGCCATCCCGAACCATTAGTAAACCACCATAAGCACTCAATCACCGCCTCCGGTCGTGGGACTCACTTGAATTTTGCTTATATCGCCTCGTCAGCCAATCCCTTGCCTCCGCGCGCAAATTGCGGAGTTCTCGAGTGAGCAAAGTCTCTTGCGACGCGTATTTACTCGGGTGTGCAAGGATATCCGTCACCAAATAGGCATTGCCTTCCCTTTTCAGTCGTACTGAATATCTTCTCGATGCGCCAGGATAGTCCGTCTTCGGTCCCCATCGACACAACATCAGCACCACCTTATGGTCAGCCCCATCCTCGCGGGACACTTCGCACTTGGTCGGTAGGTCCCAGGAACTAAGAAATAGAGTGTTGTCGGGTACCGCCGGATCCGGACCATCCATCTCCGGAAGTTGTCTCGCCTTTGTTACCAGCTCGACTGTCTGACCCAGCTCGCTTCTTAGGTCAGGAGCGAGCCATCGTTCTTGAGCCACTGTGTCAGCTCCAATATCGGTTCTTGGCGCAACAAGGTAGTCAAACAGTGCTTGTGCCATCTTTGACCCATTCGCGACGTCTGCCGCGAACAGCGAAGGCGAAGCGCTTAGGAGCGCCGCCCAAAGCGCAGCTCTCAGAGGCTTGGTGGTCAACATGGCTCTTAACTTGATATAGACAGCAAACCTGTCTGCTTAACAAAGTTCATGGTTCCTCCCGTTTTTCGATTCAAGTGCTTGAAATATATCGGGTTCCCAGCGTTTTTCCCTATCGGAAGAACCATGAACAAACCCTTGTAACCCAACAACCCTGTCTGACTCACAAGGTCGGCTGAAGATTAACAAAGGCGGCGCAAGTCACAGATAGTCCAAGCCCATCAAAGACGTGGATGGATTTCCCCGAAATGGAACCCCAATAACAAAACCGGCTGAGTCGCCGGCTGGCCTTACTTGGGCAAAAACAACAGCCAGTAGATCAACAGCACATTGAACAGCGCACTCACCCCGAACAGCAGCTTCCACACAAAGGTCGGGTCCCGCTGCAGCAGCGGCGAGGCCGGCGGCGCGGTGAGAGGGCGTGACGCCCCGCGCTCCAGCGCCAGCAGGAACTCCTCGGCCGTCTCGAAGCGCTGGCGCTTGTCGCGCGCCACGGCCTTGAGCACCACGTGGTCGAGCCAGATGGGCACCTCGGGGTTGTGACGGCTGGGCGGGGTGGGGTCGCGGTAATAACGGCCGCTCTGGTAGGGCAGCACTTCACCGTAGGGCAGCTTGCCCTCGGCCAGCAGCTGGTAGAAGGTGACGCCCAGGGCGAAGAGGTCGCTCATGGCGTCGGGGTCTTCGGGTGGCACATTGGTGTCGATGCCGCCGGCGCGCACGGTAAAGCCCCACTGCTCGGGGTTGACGTAGCTGGGCGTGCCCGCGTGCAGGCGGCGCATGGCCTCGGGCTCGCGCCCGCTCAGGGCCACGCCCAGGTCCAGCAGGCGCAGCACGCCGTCGTCGCCCTGGTGCAGGTTGGCGGGTTTGATGTCGCGGTGCACCACGCTCTGGCGGTGCAGGCGGCCCAGGGCCTTGAGCACCTGGGTGGCCAGGGCCACGGCCTGGGCCGGGCTGAAACGCTGCTGGCGCGCCAGCATCTGCTGCAGGGTTTCGCCGGCGTGCCAGTCGTACAGCAGGTAAAACGCCGTCTGCCCCTTGCCCGCGGGCGGCTTCTCGTGCAGGCGCACCAGGTGCTCGGCCGCGCGTGAGGTCTGCATGCATTGCGCCAGCCAGGCCTCGTGGGCCAGGGCAGCGCATTCCTCGGGGTCGTGCGCGCGCGAAGGGTGCAGGGTCTTGAGAGCGTAGTCGGTGTGGGTGTGCGCGTCGCGTACCCGGTAGATCAGGTTGATGCCGTTGTCGGCGGCCACCTCTTCCACGCGCAGGCCGTCGATCACCTCGCCGGGTTTGAGGCGCACCGGCACCGGCAGGGCCTGGGCGCTGCGGCTCACGTCCTGCAGCGTGGCGTCCAGCAGGCCCAGCACACGCACCACCAGGGCGGTGGCGTTGTCGTTGCTGCCGGCCTTGATGGCGGCCTGCACCAGGCTTTCGCTGATGCGCTGCGCATTGGCCAGCTCGGCCATCTCCGCCAGCAGGCGCAGGCGCAGCGAGCCGTGCACGCCGTCGCTCAGCAGGATGAAGACGTCGCCCACCTGCAGGTCGCCCTGGATGTAGTCCACCACCAGGCGGTCTTCCGCGCCCACCACGCGCATGAGCTGGTGGCGGAAATCGGGGTGGGGCATGACGTGATCCACCGTGAGCTGGGTCACCTGCCCTTCGCGCAGCAGGTAGGCCCGCGTGTCGCCCACATGGGCCAGGGTGTAGGAATGCCCGCGCAGCACCAGTGCGGTGAGCGTGGTCATGCCGGTGGCGGGGGCGCGCCGGCGGTTGGTGGCGGCCAGCCAGGTGTTCTGCGCAGCGATCAGGCGGTCCAGCGCGACCGTGGTATCCCAGGTTTGGGGCGTACTGTAGTAATCACGCACCAATGTGGCCACCGTGGTCTGGGCCGCCTCCTGGCCCAGGCCGCCGGCGCTGACACCATCGGCAATGGCGGCGATCACGCCCATGTCCTCGCGCCCGTCTTCGGGCAGCATGGCGCCGGCAAAGTCTTCATTGACGGCCTTGGCACCTGCCAGCGAGGTGTAGCCGATGTCCATTTCAAAGCTCATGCTGACCGTTCCGCAAGATTGATGCCCGTGATGGTGCATTCTGCGCCCCCGCTTCTCTAGCAAGCAAGCTGGCACGACCCTTGCATCGCTTCAGGCGTACCCGGCCAAAGCTGGCCCTCATTCACTCATCCGGTGCAACGGCGCAGCGGATGATCTCAGGACGAAGGCGTCCCCACGTGCACTGCACCCAGCAGGCACCGTGTGGACGCCTTTTTTGTTTCTTGCTTGATTTGGATCGACGGAGCTTGTGATGAAAAAACTCAAACTGGTGATGATCGGCAACGGCATGGCCGGCGTGCGCTCGCTCGAAGAACTGCTGAAGATTGCGCCCGAGCTGTACGAGATCACGGTCTTCGGCGCCGAGCCCCACCCCAACTACAACCGCATCCTGCTCTCGCCGGTGCTGGCCGGTGAGCAGAAGCTCGAAGATATCGTCCTCAACGACTGGGCCTGGTACCAGGAAAACGGCATCACCCTGCACGCCGGCTGGACCGTGGCCGAGGTGGACCGCATCAAGCGCGTGGTGCACGCGAAGAACGCCAAGGGCGAGACGATCAGCGCCGAATACGACCGCCTGATCCTGGCCACCGGCTCCAACCCCTTCATCCTGCCTGTGCCGGGCAAGGAGCTCAAAGGCGTGCTGGCCTACCGCGACATCGCCGACACCGAGGCCATGATCGAAGCCGCCGCCAAATACAAGCATGCGGTGGTCATCGGCGGCGGCCTGCTGGGCCTGGAAGCGGCCAACGGCCTGATGAAACGCGGCATGACGGTCAGCGTGGTGCACGTGATGCCCTGGCTGATGGAACGCCAGCTCGACGACGTGGCCGGCAAGATGCTGCAGAAGTCGCTGGAAGACCGCGGCATGAGCTTCCTGATCGGCGCGCAGACGCAGGAGCTGGTGGGCGGCGAAGACGGCCGCGTCAAGAGCGTGAAGTTCAAGGACGGCAGCGAAGTGCCGGCCGACCTGGTTGTGATGGCCGTGGGCATCCGCCCCAACACGGCGCTGGCCGAGAGCATGAAGCTGCACGTGAACCGCGGCATCGTGGTCAGCGACACGCTGCAGACCACCACCGACGCGCGCATCTACGCCGTGGGTGAATGCGCCGCGCACCGCGGCATCGCCTACGGCCTGGTGGCTCCCCTGTTCGAGCAGGGCAAGGTACTGGCCAACCACCTGGCGCAGTTCGGCATCGGCCGTTACACCGGCTCGCTGACCTCCACCAAGCTCAAGGTCACGGGCATCGACCTGTTCAGCGCCGGCGACTTCATGGGCGGCGAGAACACCGAAGAGATCGTGATGAGCGACCCCGCCGGCGGCGTCTACAAGAAGCTGGTCATCCGGGACGACAAGCTGGTGGGCGCCTGCCTCTACGGCGACACGGTCGACGGCAGCTGGTACTTCAAGCTGCTGCGCGACGGCCGCAGCGTGGGCGACATCCGCGACCGCCTGATGTTCGGCGAATCGAACATCGGCGACGCCGGCCACGAAGGCCACAGCAAGGCGGCCTCCATGGCCGACAGCGACGAAGTCTGCGGCTGCAACGGCGTGACCAAGGGCACCATCTGCAAGGCCATCAAGGAAAAAGGCCTGTTCACGCTGGATGAGGTGCGCAAGCACACCAAGGCCAGCGCGTCGTGCGGCTCCTGCACCGGCCTGGTGGAACAGATCCTGATGTTCACGGCCGGCGGCGACTACTCGGCCACACCCAAGACCAAGGCCATGTGCGGCTGCACCGAACACGGCCACCAGGCCGTGCGCGAGGCCATCGTGGCGAGCAAGCTGCTGACCATCGGTGATGTCTTCAAGACCCTGAACTGGAAGACCCCCAACGGCTGCGCCAGCTGCCGCCCGGCCGTCAACTACTACCTGATCTCCAGCTGGCCCAAGGAGGCCAAGGACGATCCGCAAAGCCGCTACATCAACGAACGCAGCCACGCCAACATCCAGAAGGACGGCACCTACAGCGTGATCCCGCGCATGTGGGGCGGCGAGACCACGGCCGACGAGCTGCGCCGCATCGCCAACGCGGTGGACAAGTACAAGATCCCCACCGTCAAGGTCACCGGCGGCCAGCGCATCGACCTGCTGGGCGTCAAGAAGGAAGACCTGCAGGCCGTGTGGAACGACATCGGCATGCCCAGCGGGCACGCCTACGCCAAGGCCCTGCGCACGGTGAAAACCTGCGTGGGCAGCGAATGGTGCCGCATGGGCACGCAGGACAGCACGCAGATGGGCAAGGACCTGGAGCGCGCCATGTGGCGCATGTACGCCCCGCACAAGGTGAAGTTCGCCGTCTCGGGCTGCCCGCGCAACTGCGCCGAGGCTGGCATCAAGGACGTGGGCATCATCGGTGTGGACTCGGGCTGGGAAATGCACATCGCCGGCAACGGCGGTATCAAGACCGAGGTGGCGCATTTCTTCACCAAGCTCAAGACAGCCGAGGAAGTGCTGGAGTACACCGGCGCCTTCATGCAGCTCTACCGCGAGGAAGGCTGGTACCTGGAGCGCACGGTGCACTACGTGAACCGCGTGGGCCTGGACTACGTGAAGAAGAAGATCCTGGACGACCACGAGGGCCGCAAGGCCTTGTGGGAGCGCCTGCAGTTTGCGCTGGACGGCGAGCCCGATCCCTGGTTCGAGGGCGAGAAGGCCCGCGTCGACACGCGTCAGTTCATCCCGATCAAGGTCGAAGGAGTCACGGCATGAAGCGCCGCGACCTGCTCGTCCTCAGCGGCGCCGCCGGCCTGGGTCTGGGTGCACAGGCCCAGGTGCTGGACGTGAACGACGCCATCAACAAGGCTGGTCGCCAGCGCATGCTCTCGCAGCGCATGGCCAAGGCCTGGCTGGCCATGGTGCACAAGACCGAAAGCGGCGCGGCCCAGCAGATCCTGGACCGCTCCATGGCCCTGTTCGACCGCCAGCTGGCCGAACTGAAGTCCTACGCGCCCAACGCCGAACTGCGCAAGACCTATGCAGACCTCGAAGGCGCCTGGAGCGAGTACAAGGGCGCGCTCGTGGGCAAGCACCCCAGCCGCGACGGTGTGGGCGGCCTGCTCGACACCGACGCCCGCGTACTGGCCATGGCCCACCAGGGCACGGTGCAGTACGAGGCCGTGACGAGCAAGCCGGTCGGCCGCCTGGTCAACGTGGCCGGCCGCCAGCGCATGCTCTCGCAGCGCATGGCCAAGTACTTCTATGCCGCGGCCCTGAAGGTGGAGCCGGCGCAGGCCCAGGCCGAAATCACCAAGGCGCGCACCGAATTCCTCTCGGCCATGGAGCTGCTGCGCAACGCACCCGAAGCAACGAACGGCATCAAGGATCAGTTGGTCCTGGCCGACAACCAGTGGCTGTTCTTCGACCTGGCTCTGAAAGAGATCAACAGCGCCGGGCCGAAGGCCCTGTCCGACATGTTCGTGACCAGCGAGAACCTGCTGAGTGTCATGGACCGCATCACCGGCCTCTATGCCGGCCTGAAAGCTTGAGGAGCAAGAAATGAGTGACTGGAAACCCATCTGCCGCGTCGACGACATCCCTGTGCTCGGTTCGCGCCGTGTGGCCCGCCCCGAGGGCATGGCCGTGGCCGTGTTCCGCAACGACCAGGACCAGGTCTTTGCCCTGCTCGACCGCTGCCCGCACAAGGGCGGCCCGCTCTCGCAAGGCATCGTCTTCGGCACCAGCGTGGCCTGCCCCCTGCACAACTGGACCATAGGCCTGGACACGGGCTGTGCCCGCGCGCCCGATGAGGGCAGCACGCCGCGTTTTGCCGTGAAGGTGGAAGACGGCGTGGTGCACCTGGACGGCCAGGAGCTCAGCACCTTGGCGCTGGACATCCAGCCGCCCGTGGCCGGCCCCTGCACGCGCAAGACGGCCTGCGCATGAGCGACGCGGCGGTCAGGGAGACGAAATCAACCTGCCCCTACTGTGGGGTGGGCTGTGGCGTCATCATCGAATCGCGACGCGAGCAGATCATCGGCGTGCGCGGCGACTCGGACCACCCGGCCAACTTCGGGCGCCAGTGCTCCAAGGGTTCGACCCTGCACCTGACGGCCACACCCGAGGTCATCGCGCAGACCCGCCTGCTGCAACCCATGCAGCGCCTGCAGCGCGGCGCAGCGCCGCAGCCCCTGGGCTGGGACGCCGCGCTGGACCTGGCCGCCACGCGTTTTGCTGACACCATACGCACGCACGGCCCCGACGCCGTGGGTTTTTACGTCAGCGGGCAATTGCTGACCGAGGACTACTACGTCTTCAACAAGCTGGCCAAAGGGCTGATCGGCACCAACAACATCGACACCAACTCGCGCCTGTGCATGAGCAGCGCGGTGGCCGGCTACAAGCAGACCCTGGGCGCCGACGCGCCGCCGGCCTGCTACGAGGACGTGGACCACGCCGACTGTCTCTTCATCGCCGGCTCCAACGCCGCCTGGGCCCACCCCATCCTGTTTCGCCGCATCGAGGAAGCCAAGAAGAAACGCCCCGGCCTGAAGATCGTGGTGGTGGACCCGCGCCGCACCGACACCGCTGGCACGGCCGACCTGTTTGTGCAGATCCAGCCCGGCACCGACGTGGCCCTCTTCAACGGCATGCTGCACCTTATGCTGTGGGAAGGCTGGACCGACAGCAACTACATCAGCACGCGCACGCGCGGCTTCGAGGAACTTAAGGCCACGGTGCGCGACTACACGCCCGACATGGTGGTGCAGACCTGCGGCATCGCCAAGGAAACGCTCTACGAGGCGGCGCGCCTGTTCGCCACGTCCAAGGCCACGCTGAGCCTCTACTGCCAGGGCCTGAACCAGAGCAGCAGCGGCACGGCCAAGAACGCCGCGCTCATCAACCTGCACCTGGCCACAGGCCAGATCGGCAAACCCGGTGCCGGCCCCTTCTCGCTGACCGGCCAGCCCAATGCCATGGGCGGGCGCGAGGTCGGCGGCCTGGCCAATCTGCTGAGCGCGCACCGCGACCTGGCCAATCCGCAGCACCGCGCCGAAGTGGCGGCGTTGTGGGGCGTGCCCACCGTGCCCGAGAAACCGGGCAAGACTGCGGTGGAGATGTTCCAGGCCGCCGCCGACGGCGAGATCAAGGCGCTGTGGATAGCGTGCACCAACCCCGCGCAAAGCATGCCCGACCTGGCCACCGTGCGCCGCGCGCTGGAGCGCGCCGAGTTCGTGGTGGTGCAGGAAGCCTTTGCCACCCCCACCACCTGCGACTACGCCGACCTGCTCTTGCCCGCCAGCACCTGGGGCGAGAAGGACGGCACCGTGACCAACAGCGAGCGCCGCATCAGCCGCGTGCGCCCGGCCGTGCCCGCGCCCGGTGAGGCGCGGCACGACTGGCAGATCGGAGTGGACTTCGCGCGCCGGCTCGAGGCGCTGGGCATCGGCCCGCGCACCGGGCTCTTCGCCTATGAAACGCCCGAAGCCGTCTGGAACGAACACCGTGCATCGACCCGCGGGCGCGACCTGGACATCACCGGCATGAGCTACGCGCAGATCGAACGAGCGCCCCAGCAGTGGCCGTGTCCTGCGGACCCGGCCAGCGGCGGCAAAACGAACGGCAACGCGACCGCGTCGCCGGCCTCGGCGCCAGTCGTCGGCAAGAAGCGCCTTTACGAAGACGGCATCTTCCCCACCGACGACGGCCGCGCGCGTTTTGCCAACACGGTCTACCAGCCCGTTGCCGAGCCGCGCGAATCGCGCTACCCTTTTGCACTGACCACGGGCCGCCTGCGCGACCAGTGGCACGGCATGAGCCGCACCGGCACCCTGGGCCGCCTCTTCGGCCACGTGGCCGAACCCTGCGTGCAGATGAGCCCCGGCGACATGACACGCCGCGGGTTCACCGAAGGCGAGCTGGTGCACGTGACCAGCAAACGCGGCTCCATCCTGGTGCCGCTGCAGGCCAGCGAGGAACTGGCCAGCGGCCAGGCCTTCATGGCCATGCACTGGGGCGCGGAATACCTCAGCGGCATGAGCAGCGCCGGCCTGCCCCTGGCCGGCGTCAACGCGCTGACCACCTCGGCCTTCTGCCCCAGTTCGAAACAGCCTGAACTCAAGCACGCGGCCGTCAAGATCCTCAAGGCCGAGCTGCCCTGGACCTTGCTGGCCATGGCCTGGCTGCCCGCCGAGCGGGCCCTGGCCGCGCGCGAGGCGCTGCGCCGCCTGATGGTGCGTTTTCCTTTTGCCAGCTGCGTGCCTTTTGGCAATGCCGCGCCGCTGGACGGCAGCGGCGGCGCGCAGCGCACCGGCGTGTTGTTCCGAGCCGCCGCCCACGAAGCCGTGCCCGATGAACTGCTGGCCGAGATCGAACAACTGCTGGGCCTGGACGCAGCCGGTACGCTGCGCTACGCCGACCGCAAGCGCGGCCAGCACCGCGCCGCGCGCCTGCAGCGCGAGGGCGAACAGACCACGCTGCAGGCCGTGCTGCTGGCCGGCGACACGCGCGCCGAGGCCTGGATACGTTCCCTGCTGCAGCAGGAACTGCCGGCCCAGAGTTACGGCCGCCTGCTGTTGCTGCCCGGCGCTCAGGCCCCGGTGGCCGTACCCGCGCGCAGCCGCCAGGTCTGCACCTGCTTCAACGTCAGCGAGAACACCATCGAAGCCACGCTGGCCTCATGCAGCGGCAGCGAGAGTCAACGCCTGAGCGCACTGCAGCAGACCCTGAAGTGCGGCACCAACTGCGGCTCCTGCGTGCCCGAACTGCAGCGCCTGGTGCGCCGCGTCGTGCCGCTCAAACAGGCGGCCTGAAACTTGCAAGGCCAGGACATGCACACGAACACCTTGCCCCTCACCGGTTCCTGCACGCTCGTGGGCGCCGGCCCCGGCGACCCCGAGCTGCTCACGCTCAAGGCGCTGAAAGCCATCCAGCGCGCCACCGTGCTGCTGGTCGACGACCTGGTCAACGAGGCCATCGTGGCGCATGCCGCGCCCACCGCGCGCATCGTGCACGTGGGCAAACGCGGGGGCTGCACCTCCACCCCGCAGTCCTTCATCGAAAAGCTCATGATCACCGCCGTGCAGGAAGGCGAGCACGTGGTGCGCCTCAAGGGCGGCGACCCCTTCATCTTCGGCCGCGGCGGCGAAGAAGTGGAACACCTGCAGCAAGCCGGCATCCACGTGGACGTGGTCAACGGCATCACCTCGGGCCTGGCGGCCGTCACCAGTCTGGGCGTGCCGCTGACGCACCGCGAACATGCGCAGGGCGTGATCTTCCTCACCGGACACGCCAAACCCGGCGCCAGCGGCCCGGACTGGGCCAGCATCGCCGCCACCGCACACACCGCCCGTCTCACGCTGGTGATCTACATGGGCGTGAGCGGTGCGTTGCAGATCGAGCAGGGCCTGCTGTGCGGCCTGCCCGGCCACACGCCGGTGGCCCTGGTGCAGCACGCCTCCTTGCCCACGCAGCGTCATGCGCTCACCACACTGGACCAGTTGCACGCCACACTGGTGCGTGAAGAACTCGGCAGCCCCTGCGTCATCGTCGTGGGCGACGTGCTGCAAGGCGTCTTGCAGCTGCAGCAGGCTGGCCCAAGGCTTGCATGGGGTACCTGAACGGGGCCATCGGGTCCCGCCCTGCAGGCCCCCGACATGAACCACCAACCCACCAACGCTGTCACACCCTTCACCCCGCGCGCGCCCATCAGCACGCAGGCCTTGCCGGCCCACATCAACGGCCTGTCGCTGGTCAACCTGGCAGCGCGCCAGCGCATGCTCTCGCAACGCATGATCCTGCAGACCCTGCTGGCCGCGCGCGATGATGGCCAGCGGCTGGCCGAGGCCCGGCGCAGCCTGCAGATCTTCACCGAGAGCCAGTCGCACCTGCTGGCCACGCCCCGCCAGCTGGAGCCGGCCAGCGCGCAGAAGATAGCGGCCACCTACCACGGCCCGCGCGGTGTGGGTCCCGTCATTGAAGGCTTCATGCAGCTCATGCACAGCACGCTGGAGCAGATCGAGCGGCGCGCACCGCGTGTGTCCGAATCGCTGATCGAGCTGGTCGGCTTCACCGACCGCATCCTGGAGGCGCTCAACACCGCGACCACGGCCTTCGACGACATCACCCGGGCCAAGTCCGACGCCATGATGAAGGAACTGGCCGGTATCGTGGGCGACATCCAGAGCGTGGCCAAGGAGGCCAAGGTGGTGAGCTTCAACGCCCAGATCATGGCCGCGCGCGCCGGCCAGCACGGCCGAGAATTTGCCGTGGTGGCCAACGTGCTGTCGGACATCACGGGCGAGATCGACGGCCTCACGCGCAAGGCCGCGGTGCTGGCCGATCGCAACAAGCTGGCCGCCTGAAGGCGCCGCGCCCAGGCGACTCGCCCGGCCCCGGGCCGGCGCTACACTGCTGCCCAAAGCCGTGGTGAGCGCCGCGGCCACACACCACAGGGGGAGACCGACATGCTGAAAGAGCTCAACGAACTCGCCGAGGGCGCCGGCGAACTCAAACCCGGCTCCGGCCTGGTCACTGGTGTCATCGCCCTGGCGCTGGCTTTCCTCTGTTTCCTGGGCGTGCTGGCCTTCCTTTTCCCCGAGTACCTGACCACGCCGGAGCTGCGCCGCAGCTACAACGTGGAGACGGTGCGCACCATCATGTTCATCGCCATGGTGGTGGCTGGCGGCCTGTCGCTGGTCAACGTGCTCTTCAACCGTTCGCGCTGGCTCTCGGCCTTTGCCTTCCTGCTGGTGGCGCTGACCGCGCTGCTGGGCGGCCACAAGGTGCCGGTGAACGACTTTGCCGACCACACGCCCTACATCGGGCTGGACTGGTTCATCCTGGACCTGCTGGGCTCTTCGCTGATCTTCATCTTCGTCGAGAAGCTCTTCGCCCTGCGCAAGGACCAGCCCGTCTTCCGCCCCGAATGGCAGACCGACCTGCACCACTTCATCGTGAACCACATGGTGGTGGGTTTCATCCTGCTGGCCACCAACCTGCTGGTGCACCGCCTGTTCGGCTGGGCCGCGGCCGACGGCATCCAGGCCTGGGTGCGCGACCTGCCCTTCGTGGCCGCGGTGCTGCTGATCCTGCTGGTATCGGACTTCGTGCAGTACTGGACGCACCGCGCCTACCATGAGGTGCCGCTGCTGTGGCGCCTGCACGCCGTGCACCACAGCGCCAAGAGCATGGACTGGCTGGCCGGCTCGCGCCAGCACATCCTGGAGCTGCTGATCACCCGCACCCTGGTGCTGGCACCCATCTTCGTGCTGGGCTTCTCCAAGGAAGTCATCGACACCTACATCGTGATCGTCGGTTTCCAGGCCGTGTTCAACCACGCCAACGTCAGCGTGCGCCTGGGCCCGCTGCGCTACATCATCGTCACACCCAACTTCCACCACTGGCATCACAGCCAGGACAAGGAAGCGCTGGACCGCAACTACGCCGCGCATTTCGCCTTCCTGGACTACCTCTTCGGCACCGCCGTCAAGAGCACCAAGCTCTGGCCCGAACGTTACGGCGTGCTGGGCGACTACGTGCCCAACGGCTTCTTCAAGCAGCTGAAGTTTCCGTTCACCTGGAAAGGCTGATGCAAAGTTTCGACGTCGTCGTGATCGGGGCCGGCGCCGCCGGCCTTTTTTGTGCCGGTGTGGCCGGCCAGCGCGGGGCCACGGTGCTGCTCATCGACCACGCCCCCAAGGTGGCGGAAAAGATCCGCATCTCGGGCGGCGGGCGCTGCAACTTCACCAACCGCGACATTGATGTGCGCCAGCCGCACAAGCACTTCATCAGCGAGAACCCGAACTTCTGCCGCTCGGCGCTCAGCCGCTACACGCCGGCCGACTTCATCGCCCTGCTGCAGCGCGACGGCATCGCCTTCCACGAAAAACATAAGGGCCAGCTCTTCTGCGACCGCTCGGCCGACGATGTGATCCAGCTGCTGCTGCGCGAATGCGACAAAGGCGGTGTCATGCGCTGGCAGCCCTGCGGGGTGCAGGCCGTGCGCCACGGGGGCGCGGGCTACGAGCTCGACACCGACCAGGGCCCCGTCGCCTGCAAGTCGCTGGTCATCGCCACCGGCGGCCTGTCCATCCCCAAGATCGGCGCCACCGATTTCGGCTACCGCATCGCCCGCCAGTTCGGCCTGAAGATCATCGAGACCCGCCCGGCCCTGGTGCCGCTGACCTTTGACGGCGCCGCCTGGGCGCCCTATGCCAGCCTGGCTGGTTTGGCCCTGCCGGTGCAGATCGAGACCGGTACCAAAAAGGAGCGCATGGCCTTTCTCGAAGACCTGCTGTTCACGCACCGCGGCCTCTCGGGCCCGGGCGTGCTGCAGATCTCCAGCTACTGGAAGCCGCAGACCCCCATCCGCATCAACCTGGCGCCGGACCGCGACTTGCTGCCCCTGCTGCAGGACGCCAAGCTGCGTTCGCGCAAGCTCATCGTCAATGAACTGGCCACCCTGCTGCCGAGCCGCCTGGCGGAGGCCTGGGCCAGCCAGGACCCGGCCTGGGCACGCCCCATCAACGAGGCGGCCGACAAGGCCCTGGCCGCCCTGGCCGAGAAGCTCAGCCGCTGGGAACTCACGCCCACCGGCACCGAGGGCTACGCCAAGGCCGAGGTCACGGCCGGCGGGGTGGACACGCGGGAACTGTCCAGCCAGACCCTGGAGGCGCAGAAGCAGCCAGGGCTGTATTTCATCGGGGAAGTGGTGGATGTGACGGGGTGGCTGGGCGGTTACAACTTTCAATGGGCTTGGGCGAGCGGCCATGCCGTAGGCATGGCCGTCGCCCAAGCCCAGGGGCCAAACTAGGCTTCCCCCCGGCGGCCCCCACTGCGTGTGGGGCGCCTGCCCCTCCAGGGGCAGGCCACGCCTGGGCGTGGCCCCGGCCGCCGGCCGGGTTGCCCGACTGGCTTAACCCGCTATAATGCTTGACTTTGCTGGCATAGCCCCGCCGGCCAAATACTAGTTACAGGCGGGGCACTTCGCGATTCACGGCGTGCAGGCCCGATCTCCTGCCCACCCTCTGTCCGCACATTTCGGAAACCATGACGTAATGACGACCATCCGTGTTAAAGAAAACGAGCCGTTTGACGTGGCTCTGCGCCGCTTCAAGCGCACCATCGAGAAACTGGGCCTGCTGACCGACCTGCGCGCCCGCGAGTTCTACGAAAAGCCGACGTCCGAGCGCAAGCGCAAGAAGGCTGCCGCCGTCAAGCGCAACTACAAGCGCATCCGCTCGATGCAGCTGCCCAAGAAGCTGTACTGATCGTCCTGGGGTCCCCGACCTCACTGCACATCAGACAACCCGCGCTCGGGACGCCAGGCGCGGGTTTTGTTTTTTCCGGAGATAGATATGTCCCTCAAAGACCAGATCACTGAAGACATGAAGGCCGCCATGCGCGCCAAGGACAGCGAGCGCCTGGGCACCATCCGCCTGCTGCTGGCCGCCATGAAGCAGAAGGAAGTCGACGAGCGCGTCACGCTGGATGACACCAACGTCGTCAGCATCATCGACAAGCTCATCAAGCAGCGCAAGGACTCGGTGGCCGCCTATGTGCAGGCCGCGCGCCAGGACCTGGCCGACAAGGAAAGCGCCGAGATCAAAGTGCTGGAGGCCTACCTGCCCCAGCGTCTCTCGGCCGACGAAGTGCTGGCCTCAGTGCGCGCCATCGTGGCAGAACTCGGCGCCAAGGGCCCGGGCGACATGGGCAAGGTCATGGGCGTGGTCAAGACCCGCCTGGCCGGCAAGGCCGAAATGGGCCAGGTCTCCGCCGCCGTGAAGGCCGCGCTGGCCGGCTGATCAGTTGGCTGCGCTGACCGGCGCCGGTAAACGGAAACGCAGCTGCCGGTCATAGGTTCGGTAACCGAGCCGCTGGTAGATCGGCTCGCCAAAGGGGCTGGCCTGCAGCGTCACCACGCGCGCACCGGCAGCGAAGCCCGCATTGGTCGCCAGTCGTGTGCACAACTCCCCCAGGCCCGAGCGCCGCGCCGCGGCCGCCGTGCCCACCCAGTACACCCCCGCCCCCTCGCCACTGAGCAGCGTCAGCGCCGTGGACAGCGGCACGCCGTCGCGGTAGGCGATAAACCCGACGATGCGGGGCGACAGCACGTCCTGCGGCCGCCCGAAAAACACCCGAGTCTCGGCCGCCGGCAGCTTGAGCGCCTCGTAGGCCTCGGCGTTGATGGCCACGGCGTCCAGCACATGGCGCAGCTCCGTCATGCGCTCGATACGAATACCGGCCGGCACTTTGGGTTCTGCCACGGCTTGCTCGATCAGCATGCAGGGGCTGTCGGCCAGCGGTGTCATCCCGGCACCCTGTAGCGCGGCGATCAGGTCGGCATCACGGCTGGCCCGTGCCAGCAGCGAGTAGCCCCGGCCGCGTTCAGAGAAGAAAGCTTGCGCCCGTTGCAACACCTCGGCGGCCGGCACGCTCCCGTCCACGCGCACCACGCAGTTGCGGAACGCGCCTGGAAAGGCATTCGCCCCCGCCATCATCATTACGCCCCTCTGTTCCACGCAGGTGCAGGGTTCCTGCCAACGCGCATGTTCGCGCAGGGCTTGCAGCAGGTTGGCGTCGGCGAGATCGTCCGGAGATGGAGTCATACGGGCGCAGGCGTTTTCACTGATCTGACAGGTAACTATGCGACTAGCTTGTGCGCATAAGGCATGACCTTTTGCATAAAAAAGACGAGGCCAGCGATAGCTGCCACGACGGTAATGCCTCGGACCAGCGGCACCCGATGCGAGCTGCCGAGCAGTACGATAGGAGAAGCTAGGCAGAGCCAGACCACTACGCCACCCAGAAAACAAGAAACCAGGACTTGCGGGAGTTCTGTCGGGCGATGCCATAGCCAACCCACGAGCATGGCCCCGGCTGCGATCTGGGGCGAGAGCCATGACCGCTTCCGGAGCGGGATGTTCAGGCTTTTAGGTTCAAGTTCCATTTGCCAGATCACTCGGGGGTCCGCGTGTCGCCGTCGTCACCCGGGGCACTCAGCGCCTGCTTTTCGAGTTCCTCGTCCGAAAGCTCTGGCGCATTTCCAAGTGCGTTCCACTCTTCGAGGAACTCATCACTGGGCTCTTCGCCGTCAACCAGCACTTGCTGGATCGTCTGACGCGGAGGTGCTGCGACGGGGACATCGGCTTGAATGTTCAGTTCTCCACCCTGCGCAGGCGAGATGGTCGATTGAGTCCGAGATTTCGCCTCCAGGTAAGACGCGAAATCTCCATCCTTTGGGGTGTCTGGGCTTGTCATGAACAGTTAGCTCCCGGAGAGTTGACCCATGCGATTTAACGTTTGAATCCACCAGATTGCAAGGCTTCTTGCACAGATCCAGCCGAATGAAAGGTTAGTTGCGCCCTACGCATTGGCATTCAGCAACAGGAGCAATGCGGCATAACCCAATAGCAGTGAGGCAGTCGTCACGACGAGATATCCGAGAGACGCAATATGACCGAGATAGAACCGGTGCCACGCCCCGACAAACGCAACTGAAGCAACAAGCAAAAGGCCAGCAAGCACGGGAGAGTGCACGACAAACAGGGCGGCACCTCCCCAAAAGAAACCGATAAAAACAAAGCCCAGGAAAGCGACTGGCTTTGAAATCGGCTCCTCAGGAAGTGGCTTCCCTGGATGACGCCGAGCTTCCACGCGGCTGTTCCAGATCATTCCGAAAGTAGTGCCGACCAAGACCAGCATCACGCAATATCCCGCAGTGAACCAAGCCAGCGTATCCGACAGAAAAAGGGCAGCAGCAAACGAAACGGCGAAACCTAGCGCAATCCTCCAATGAAAGAGAAGGGCAACAACTCCAGCGATGTTGAGTAAGGTGTCCATGCAATTCCAGCCTAATTTAGACCGCAGCACTTGCGGAGAAAACGACCACAGCCGTCGAATTCTAGGATTCACTCCTGAATAAACCTATCCCCCAAACGGGGGATACAGCCACAGCCTCAGCGCCGCCCCGCCCACCAGCCGCCCATCTGGTTGACCAGCATGCCGCAGAGCACGGCCACGGTGCCGGCCCACTGCAGTGCGCTGGGCTGTTCGCCCAGCAGGGCCATGGCAGCTACCAGGCCCACCACGGGCACCAGCAGCGAGAAGGGGGTGACACGACCCGCCGGGTGGCGTTGTAGCAGGCGCGTCCACAGGCTGTAGGCCAGCAGCGTGGCCAGCAGGGCCAGGTAGAGCACGGCGAACAGGGCCTTGCCGTCGAAGGCCAGCAGCTGCGCACCCATCTGCTGCGGACCGTCCACCCACCAGGACAGCGCGAAGAAGGGAAGGATCGGAACCAGGCTGCTCCAGACGATGAAGGGGAAAGCGTCGTAGTGCCCTGCCTGCGCGGCCTTGCGAGCCACCAGGTTGGAGACCGCCCACATGAAGGCCGCGCCCAGCGTGAGCACGAAACCTGCCAGCGTCATCTGCTGCGCGCCTTCGCCATGCGCGCTGGCGATCATGAACAGCCCCACCAGGGAAATGCACAGGCCCAGCCATTGCGACAAGCGCGCGCGCTCGCCCAGCAGCATCACCGCCATCAACAGCGAGAAGAGCGCCTGGGTCTGGATCACCACCGAAGCCATGCCCGCCGTCATGCCCAGCTTCAGCCCGAGGAACAGCAGGCCGAACTGGCCTACGCCCTGCGCCAGGCCGTAGGCGACGACGTAGGTCCAGGGCAGGTTCGGCCGCGGCACGAAAAGCAGGAAAGGCAGGGACGCCGCCGTGAAACGCAGCGCGCCCAGCAGCATAGGGCTGAGCGACTGCAGGCCCATCTTCATGACCACGAAATTCAGGCCCCAGATGACGACCACGCCCAGGACCCGCAGCAGGTCCCCGGTGGAGAGGGCACGCTGCGTCACGCGGCTTCGCTCCGCGTCACCGGGCGCCCCTGGCGCTCCCGCGCGGCGATGAAGGCGTCCAGTGCCTGGGCGCTGGTCTTGCGCGGCACATAACCAAAACGCTGCTTGAGGGCGGTGTTGAGCAGCACGGGCCGGTAACGCAGGAAGTCCAGCTGCTCGGGGCCGTAGCGGGTCAGGCCCAGCCGCGAGCCGATGGCCAGCGCGGTCATCAGCAGCCAGGCCGGCAGTTCGCGCGTGCGCTTGCCCAGGCGCAGGGCGATCTGGTGAATGGTGAGCGCGCCGTCACCGGCCAGGTTGTAGCAACCGGGTTCCGAGCCTTCCAGGGCATGGAGAAAGGCGCCCGTCACGTCTTCGTCCCAAATGAAGACAAAGGGGCTGTCGCTGCCGCGCACGGCCAGCAGGCGGGGTTTCTCGAAGAGCGCGGTGATCTGGTTGTCGACCCGCTCGCCCAGGATGGTGCCGATGCGAAAGACGGTTTGCGCCAGCTCCGGGTGTTTCTGGCGCCAGTCGGCCAGCATCTCCTCGACCAGGCGCTTGTGGTGCGCGTAGGCAAAACTTTCGTTGCCGCGTAGCGCATGCATTTCGGTGAGCCAGGGCGCGTTGTCCGCGTGGTAACCGTAGGCCGCGCCGCTGGAAGACACCAGCACGTGGCGCACGCCCTCGTCCACGCAGGCCTGCAGCACATTGCGCGTGCCGTTCACGTCCACGTCGTACTCGAAGGCCCGGTTGGAGTCGCGCCCGGGCGTGACGATGGAGGCCAGGTGCACCACGGTGTCGATCGCGTGTTCGCGCAGCGTGGCACGCAGCGCCGGGTCGCGCACGTCCTGCTGGCGGTAGGCCACGCCGGCCTCGCGCCGTTTCATGGGCACGTCACGCACGTCCAGCGCCAGCACCTTCTCGGTATCCGGTCGCCGCGACAGGGCGGCAACCACACCCCGCCCCAGGAAACCGTCGGCGCCCGTGACCAGGATGCGTCGGGCGCGCGTTGTGGTGTTCATGCTCATGGACGCAAGTCCTCCGGGGCCGGCACCGGCGCGCGGCGCCCCCACCAGCTGGCCAGGGCCAGGCCGGCGATGATGTCCCAGAAACCCCAGACCCCGGCCACCACGGCCATGCCGCCCAGGCCACCGAAGAAGCTGAAGATCAACACCAGGCCCAGGCCGGCATTGCGGATGCCGACCTCGATGCTCACGGCGCGGCGGTCGTAGTCCTGCAGGCCGGTCAGGCGCGCGCAGACGTAGCCGGTGCCGAAGGCCAGAGTATCGTGCAGGACCACGGCCAGCAGCACCAGGCCCACGTAGTCCAGGAAAAAGCGCCAGTTGCCGGCGATGGCGCCGATGATGAATGCGATGAGCGCCAGGAAGCTCACGATGCGCACGGTCTTCTTCACGCGCTGCGTGAAGTTGGGCAGCTGGTGCGCACACAGCAGGCCCAGCACAAAGGGCAGGCCGATGATGGCCACGATATGCCCCACCATCTCGCCCGGGTCCAGCGCGATGGTCTTGAGCAGGGCCGAGGCCTCGGGGTGCAGGCTGCCCCAGAAGGCGAAGTTCAGTGGCATGACCACGATGGCAATCGCATTGGAGATGGCCGTCATGGAGACCGACAGCGCCACGTTGCCGCGCGCGCGGTGCGTGAGAATGTTGCTCACATTGCCCGGCGGGCAGCAGGCCACCAGGATCATGCCCAGGGCGATGCTGGGGCCCACATCCAGCAGCAGGGTCAGCACATAGGTCACCGCGGGCAGCACGATGAACTGCGCGGCGATGCCCACGGTCATGGCCCAGGGCATGCGGGCCACGCGCCTGAAGTCTTCCACCCGGGTGTCCAGCGCAATGCCGAACATCAGGAAACCCAGCACGGCGTTGAGCACCATCAGCGAGGCGGGGTTGAAGTTCAGGCGTATCTCGTCGACCGGCAGCATGTGTGTCTCCCTGTGATCCGTGTGATCAGGCCAGTGCCGCCGCAGCCTGGCGCACGGCGGCGCGGTAGGTGTCCTTGTGGACGTAGTAGGCCATACGTTCGAGCTTGAGGTATTTGTAGCCGCCCGACATATCGGGCGCGGGTCCGGCCATGGCGGCCTGCAGGGCGCGGGCCTGTGGTTTCTGCCCGTCCAGCGCCTTGAAATAGCGCGCCACCAGTTCGGCCTGTTCATACCGGCCCTGCCAGCCGATACCGCTGGCCTCGATCATGCCCAGCACGGCCAGGCGCTGGAAACGCGGCGCGAAGATGTTGAGGTAAAGCTGCGGCGCCATGCCCTGCCAGTTCAGGTGCTCGCGCGCGATGAAGGGGTAATGCAGGGTGTAACCGGTGGCGGCGAGCACCATGTCGTAGTCCTGCTGGCTGCCATCCTTGAAATGCACGGTGCGGCCTTCGAAACGCGCGATGTCGGGCTTGACGTGGATGTCACCATGGCCCAGGTGGTGCAGGATCAGCGAGTTCACCACGGGGTGCGACTCGTACATCTTGTACTCGGGCTTGGGGAAACCGAAACGCGTGGGGTCGCCCGTGAACCACTTGAGCACGGTGCTGTCGACCTTCTGCTTGAGCCAGGCCGGCAGCGGGCGCTTGCCGCCCAGGGTGTCGGCCGGTTTGCCGAAGACGTACTTGGGCACGAAGTAATAACCGCGTCGCACCGAGATGTCCACGCTCTGCGCGTAATGCACCGCGTCCACCGCGATGTCGCAGCCCGAGTTGCCGGCACCCACGATGAGCACGCGCTTGCCCGTGAACTGCCGGGCGTGTTTGTAGGCCGAGGTGTGCAGCAGCTCGCCGTCGAACTTTCCCTCGAAGCGCGGCATGTTCGGTTCGGCCAGCGTGCCGTTGGCGATGATCACACCCTTGTACTCGGCGCTCTCCTGCCGGCCGTCGCCGGCATCGATGGTTACACGCCACAAGGTGTCGGGGCGCTCGCTGACGGGTTCGACCTTCAGCACGCGCACGCCGAAACGGTAATGGCGGCGCAGGTCGAAGTGGTCGGCGAAGTCGCTGAAGTAGCGGCAGAGTTCGCGGTGGCCGGGGTAGTCGGCCGTGCCCTCGGGCATGGGGAACTCGGTGAACTCGGTGGTGCGCTTGCTGGAGATCAGGTGCGCCGATTCATAGACGGTGGAGCGCGGGTTGTCGATGTTCCACAAGCCACCCACATCGGAGTAGGCCTCGAAACCCTGGAAGGGAATACCAAGTTTTTGCAGATTGCGTGCGCCCGCCAGGCCGGAAGGGCCGGCGCCGATGAGCGCGATCATCTCTTGCGTGGGAACGGAGGCGGGGGAAGCTGCAGGCATGGGCTAGGTGTCTCGTTGTCGTTCTGGGAAATGGTACGGCCGGCTCAAGGCCGGGGCGGCGGATTCAGGCCGGGGATGGCGGTGGCACCGGCCTCGCCCACCCGCGGCTTGCGCGGCTGGCCGCGCAGCAGATGGTCGTGCCAGCGCGCCGGCAGACAGGACAGCAGGCGTGCGAGCCAGCCGATGCGCCGGGGCAGCACGATGTGCTCGCGCCCGCGCGCCACACCCAGCAACAGCGCATGCGCAGCGTCTTCGGCCGACATGAGCCCGGGCATGGCGAAGCGGTTGCCGGCCGTGAGGGCGGTGCGCAGGTAACCGGGGCTGACCGTGTGCACGCTCAGGGAGCTGCCGCGGCATTCGGCGCGCAGGCTCTCCAGGTAACGGATCAGGCCGCCCTTGCTGGCGCAATAGGCGCCGTTGCCGGGCATCCCGCGCCAGCCCGCGATGCTGGCCACACCAACCAGGGCGCAACGCGCCTGCGGCTGCGCACGCACGGCCGCCACAAAAGGCTGGAAGGTGGTGGCCGGGCCCAGCAGGTTGATCTCCAGCATGCGACGCATCACGGCCAGGTCACCGGCCTCGGCCGTCTCGAAACCACCGGCCACACCGGCATTAGCGATCACCAGGTCAGGCAGGCCGGCGCGCTGTATCCAGTCCGCCGCCAGGGCCTGCATGGCCACGCTGTCGGCGACGTCGGGGGTGTAGATGGCGCAGCGGCCCGGGGCCGAAGCCGCCAGCGCTTCGAGCACGTCGCGGTTCATCCCCACCAGAGCCACCTGCGCGCCCGCCCCCAGCAGCTCGCGCGCCAGGGCCTGGCCCAGGCCACCACAGGCGCCCGTGATCACGGCATTGCGAAACGGCAGGGATGGCATGGGGTCTCCGGAACAGTGTTCTTTTTTATGCGGCCAGCAAGATGCGGGCCGTTCAGGTCTTGTGCTGGACTGTAAGAGAGTGCGAGAATATTCCGGAATATTTTATTAAATCGTCTCGAAATCAGAGATTCATGACGGAAAAATCAACCCCCTCCCCCGGCTTGCGCCTCTTCGACCTGCTCGAAGTGCTGGTGCGGGAAGGGCGCGCGCTGACCCTGGCCGAGGCCGTCGCCGCCAGCGGCTGGCCCAAGCCCACGGTGCACCGCATGCTCGCGCAGCTGGAGGCCGGTGAGCTGCTGGTGCGCGAACCCGACGGGCGCCGTTATGCGCTGGCGCCGCGCCTGCTGCGCCTGTCCGAGGGCGCGCTGGCCGGCAGCACGCAGCAGGGGGTGCGCCACGCGGTGCTGCGCCAGCTGGTGGCCGATGTGGGCGAGAGCTGCAACTTCACCGCGCTCTCGGGCAGCGAGGTGCTCTACCTGGACCGCATCGAATCGGCCTTTCCGCTGCAGCTCAATCTGCGGCCGGGCACGCGCGTGCCCATCCACTGCTCGGCCAGCGGCAAGCTGCTGCTGGCCCATCTGCCCGCCGCGCAGCGCAACGCCCTGCTCGACGGCCTGCCGCTGGAACGCCACACCGCGACCACGCTGACCACACGCGCCGCGCTCGACGCCGAGTTCAAGCGCATCCGCAAGGAGGACTATTCGGTGGACGCGGAGGAGTTCGTCGAAGGCCTGGTCTGCGTGGCCGTGCCGGTGCGCGGCCCGGACGGCCAAGGCGCGCGCTGCGCGGTGGCCCTGCAGGCCCCGGTGGCCCGCATGTCGCTGGCGCAGGCGATCGAAAAGCTGCCGCGGCTGCAGCAAGCAGCCCAGGCCCTGGCGCGGACCTGGGGCTGAATCAGATCAGAGTGATCAGAGCGGCCGGCCCTGGCGCGCAAGCAGCCAGGCCGGCGCATCCTGCAGCGACACCGGGCGCAGGAAACGAACCAGTGCCGCATCACCGACCGAGGTGCTCTCGGGCCGCGTGCTGCTGGGCCAGGGGCCGCCGTGTTGCTGGGCGGCCGTGACGGCCACGCCCGTGGGCACACCGGCGAACAGCACCCGGCCGGCTATGGCCATGGCACCGCGCACCAGCGCCTGCACATCGGCGCTCTCAGCCTGCGCACCCCATACCGTGACGGTCAGCGAACCGCCCACGGCCTGCAGCAACTGCAGGGCCTGGGCCACGCTGGCCGCGCGCACCACGAGGCTGCTGGGGCCGAAGACCTCTTCACGCAAGGCCAGCTTGGTCATGAAAGCCTCTGCGCTCACCTGCGCCAGCACCGGACGCGGCGGCTGTCCTGAGGCGGAGACCTCGTGCACGACGAAAGTGGCACCGGCCTCACCCCAATGGGCCACACCAGCATCGAAGTTCTTGCGCATGCCATGCGTGAGCATGGCATGCGGGTTCTGGCCGGCCAGGGCCTGACCCAACTGCTGCACGAAGGCATCGTTGACCGCCTGGGCATCGGCCAGCCCGGCGTCGAGCAGCACGATCACACCGGGGTTGGTGCAGAACTGCCCGCAGCCCAGGGTGATGGAGCCGGCCAGCGTGGTGGCCAGCTCGGCCCCCTTGGCCTTCAGCTCGGCGGGCAGCGCGATCACGGGGTTGATCGAACCCAGCTCGCCGAAGAAAGGAATCGGGCGCGGACGCGCCGCGGCTTCGGCCGCCAGCGCGGCACCGCCGCGCGTGGACCCCGTGAAGGCCGCTGCTGCGATGGCTGGGTGGCGCACGAGTTGCACACCCACGTCATTGCTCGCACCCTGCACCAGACCCACGAGGCCGGCCGGCAGGTTCTGCGCGGTCAGCACCTGCTGGATCAGCGCCCAGGTCTGGCGTGTGAGCTGCGGATGGCCCGGATGGCCCTTGATCACCACCGGGCAACCGGCAGCCAGCGCGGCCGCGGTGTCACCGCCGAGCACCGAGAAGGCAAAGGGGAAGTTGCTGGCCGCGTACATGGCCACCGGGCCCAGGGGCACAGACCAGCGCTGCATGGCGGGATGGCCCGCGGGCGGCGCACCGGCCACGGCGGGGTCGTCGAGGTAATCGAAAGGCACACCGCGCTCGGCGATGTCGGCAAAACGGCGCAACTGGAAAGCCGTGCGATCGAGTTCGCCATTGAGGCGCACCGGGCCCAGTGCGGTTTCCTGGTCGGCCAGGGCCACGAGGGCTTCACGACCAGTTTCCAGACCTGCGGCCAGGGCGCGCAAGAGCGTGGCGCGCTGGGCACCGCTGCTGGCCTGCCAGAGCGGGAAGGCGGCGGCCGCGGCATTGGCGGCCGCGTCGATGTCAGCAGCCGTGGAAGCCGTCAGCGTGCCCAGCACCTCACCGGTGCGCGCGTTGTAGGAAGAAAAGTGGGTGCTCATGTTTGTCTCGGAAAATCAGCGCACCATGCAGGGACGCTTGTTGTCGAACTTCCAGCCGGGGATCAGGTACTGCATGGCCGTGGCGTCGTCGCGCGAGCCCAGGCCGTGCTGCAGATAGAGTTGGTGCGCCTTCTCGACCTCGACCATGTCGAGTTCCACGCCCAGGCCCGGCTTCTTGGGCACCTGCACGTGGCCGCCCACGATCTGCAGCGGCTCCTTGGTGAGGCGCTGGCCGTCCTGCCAGATCCAGTGCGTGTCGATGGCCGTGACCTTGCCGGGCGCGGCCGCGCCCACATGGGTGAACATGGCCAGCGAAACGTCGAAGTGGTTGTTGGAGTGCGAGCCCCAGGTCAGGCCCCAGTCGCGGCAGGTCTGCGCCACGCGCACCGAGCCGGCCATGGTCCAGAAATGCGGGTCGGCCAGCGGGATGTCCACGCTTTGCAGCGAGAGCGCGTGCGCGAGCTGGCGCCAGTCGGTCGCCACCATATTGGTCGCCGTGGGCAGGCCGGTGGCGCGGCGGAATTCGGCCATGACCTCGCGGCCTGAAAAGCCGTCTTCGGCACCACAGGGGTCTTCCGCGTAGGCGACCACACCACGCATGCGCTGGCCCAGGCGGATGGCGTCTTTCAGCAACCAGCCGCCATTGGGGTCCAGCGTCACGCGCGCCTGCGGGAAACGTTCGTGCAGCGCGATCACGGCGTCGACCTCTTCGTCGCCGCGCATCACACCGCCCTTGAGCTTGAAGTCGTTGAAGCCGTATTTCTCGCGCGCGGCTTCGGCCAGGCGCACCACGGCCTCGGGCGTCATGGCCTCTTCGTGGCGCAGACGGAACCAGCCATCGGCTGTTTCGGGCTCGCTCGCCGAATCCACGTACGGCAGATCGGTCTTCTTGCGGTCGCCCACGAAAAAGAGATACCCCAGCATCTCCACCGCATCACGTTGCTGGCCTTCACCGAGCAGGGCCGCCACCGGAACATCCAGGTGCTGGCCCAGCAGGTCCAGCAGCGCAGACTCGACGGCCGTCACGGCATGGATGGTGGTGCGCAGGTCAAAGGTCTGCAGACCGCGGCCACCGGCATCGCGATCGGCGAACTTCTGATGCACCTGCTGCAGCACGCGCTGGTGCGCGCCGATGGGCTGGCCAACGACCAACGCGCGCGCGTCCTCCAGGGTCTGGCGGATCTTCTCGCCGCCGGGCACTTCGCCCACGCCGGTGTGGCCGGCGCTGTCGCGCAGGATCAGCAGGTTGCGGGTGAAGAAGGGGGCATGGGCGCCGCTGAGGTTGAGCAACATGCCGTCACGGCCGGCGACGGGAATGACGCGCAGCTCGGTGACCAGGGGAGTGGAGGCGTTGGACATGAGGGCAATCGCAAAAACAGGAACAGGCCGCGTGCGCCCGCCCCGGCCAGGGCGGGCGCACGCGGGCCGGGATCAATCGGCGGAGATCTTGCGGCTCGTGATGAGCTGCTTCCAGCGCGCGAATTCCGCGGCCTGGTAGGCCGTGAACTGCGCCGGCGTGCTACCTACGATCTCGAAGCCGAGGTCCAGCAGCTTGGGCTTGACGGCCGGGTCATTCAGGCCGGCCACGATGGCGGCGTGCAACTTGGCCTTGACGTCGGCCGGCAGACCCTTGGGCGCGGCGATGGCCTGCCAGGAATAGACGTTGGCGTCCTTGATGCCGGACTCTTCCAGGCTGGGCACATTGGGCAGCAGCGGCGAGCGCTGGGCACTGGTGATGGCCAGGGCCTTGAGCTTGCCCGCCTTGATCTGCGGCATGGCGGTGTTGATGTTCATGAAGGACGAATCCACCTGGTTGCCCAGCAGGTCGTTCATCACCGGGCCGCCGCCCTTGTAGGGGATGTGGATGCCGGTGGTCTTGGTCTGCTGCCAGAACAGTTCGGCGGTGAGGTGGTCGCTGCTGCCGTTGCCCGAGGAGGCGAAGGTCATCTTGTCCGGGTTGGCGCGCAAGTAGGCCAGCACGTCGGCCAGCGAGTTGTGCGCCGAGGCGGCGGGCACCACGAGCACGTTGGGCGCCTGCACGGCGACCGTGATGTAGTCGAAGTCCTTGAGCGCGTCATAGGGCACCTTGATCAGGTGCGGCGTGATCACGTAGGGGCCGAGCGAGGCCACCAGCAGGGTGTGGCCGTCGGGCGCCGAGCGGGCCACCTGGCCGGCACCGATAGAGCCTGTCGCGCCGGCCTTGTTGTCCACCACAAAGGTGCCACCCAGTTTTTCCTGCAGCTTGGGCGCCAGGGTGCGGGCGATCAGATCGGTCGAGCCGCCCGGCGGGAAGGGCACGAGCAGCGTGACAGGCTTGTCGGGCCAGGCCCAGGCGCTGCAGGTGGCAGCGGTCAGTACCAGCAGGGACAGAAACTTTTTCATGGTGGTCTCCTTCGTTGTGATGGGGAACGGGTTTACTGCGGGCCCAGCTTCTTGATCAGCGCGGCCAATTCTTCCATCTCGGCCGGTTTCAGGTCGGTCAGCGGCGCACGCACGGGGCCGGCATCGTGGCCGACCAGCTTGGCGCCGGCCTTGACGATGCTCACGGCATAGCCCTGGCCCTTGTTGCGGATCTGCAGGTAGGGCATGAAGAATTCCCGCAACAGGCGATGCTGGGTGGCCATGTCGTCCTTGGCCACTGCATGATAGAAGTCCATCGCGGTCTTGGGGATGAAATTGAACACCGCCGAGGAATACACCGGCGTGCCCAGGGCCTTGTAGGCTGCGGCGTAGACCTCGGCCGTGGGCAGGCCGCCCAGATAGGCAAAACGGTCACCCATCTTCATGTAGACGGAGGACATGAGCTCGATGTCGCCGATGCCGTCCTTGAAGCCGATCAGGTTGGGGCAGCGCTCGGCCAGGATGGCCAGGGAGTCGGGCGTGAGGCGGCAGACGTTGCGGTTGTAGACGATGACACCGAACTTCACGCTCTTGCAGACCTGCTCCACATGGGCGATCAGGCCTTCCTGGCCGGCTTCGGTCAGGTAGTGCGGCAGCAGCAGGATGCCGTGGGCACCGGCGCGCTCGGCATCCTGTGCGCACTGGATGGCAAAACGCGTGGGGCCACCGGCGCCCGCGATGATGGGCACCTTGCCGCGGCAGGTGTCGACCGCGGTCTTGATGATGCGGGTGTACTCGTCACCCGTCAGCGAGAAGAACTCCCCCGTGCCGCCGGCGGCGAACAGGGCGCTGGCGCCGTAGGGGGCCAGCCACTCCAGGCGGGCGGCGTAACCCTTGGGGTTGAAGTTTTCCTGCGCGTCAAAGTCGGTCAGCGGAAAGGACAGCAGTCCGCTGGACATGATGGATTTGAGTTCTTGGGCTTGCATGGTGAGTCTCCGGAAGTCAGGGCAATAAAAGACAGAACAGATCTTATGTTGTCAGTCATCATACAACATAGAAGCATCTTGTCCAAGCCCTTTTCGGCTACCGGGATCCCGGAATACAGCAGAAAAGCTACTTGCCAGCGGGGTCGGCCGACAGCGCGGCCGCACGGCGGCGGCGCTCCCGGCTGTTGGCCAGGTGCGTGCGCATGGCCGCGCGAGCCGCATCCGAATCCCGGTTGGCGATGGCGTCGAAGATGTTCTCGTGCTCGGCATTGGCCCGCAGCAGGTAGCTGCGCTGGGCCTCGCTGACCCCCTCGGCCGCCCCCAGGCGCGCGCGCGGAATGATCATGGCGCCCAGCGTGCTCATGAGCTCGGCAAAGTGGGGGTTCTGGGTAGCGCGGGCGATTTCCTGGTGGAACTGGAAGTCGGGGCCCACGGCATCACGCCCCTCGGCCAGGGCGGCGGCAAAACCATCGAGCGCCGAACGCATTTCCACCAGGTTGCGCTCGGTGCGCCGCGCCGCGGCCAGGGCGGCGGCCTCGGTCTCCAGGCCGATGCGCAGCTCCAGCACGGCGATCACATCATGCAGGGTGGCGATCTGCTCCGGCCCGATGCGAAACGCCGCGCCATAGCCCAGGCCCACGACAAAGGTGCCGATGCCGTGGCGCGTCTCCACCAGGCCCGAGGCCTGCAGCTTGGAGATGGCCTCGCGCACCACGGTGCGGCTCACGCCGAACTCTTCCATGATGGCGGCCTCGGTCGGCAGCTTGTCGCCGGGGACGAGGCGGCCGTCACGGATCCGGTCGCCCAGGGAATCGACAAGTTCCAGCGCCAGCGTGCGGGGCCGGCGACGTTGGACGGGCGGAAGGCTAGAGCTCATCAGGGTTTACCCCAGGTGTTTTGAGATTGACAAGATCGGTTCGCATCAAGGAAGATAGTTGTATGACAACTGACGACAAAATGCAAGTCGTAACAACACTGTAGCCGATCCACCCCAGCACCCGCCCCAAGATTTTCATGCCGACCGCCCACCCCACCCCTCTTCGTTTCAGCCGACTCCTGCTCACCGGCGCCGCCGGTGGCCTGGGCAAGGAACTGCGCTCCCGCCTCAAGGCCTACTGTGATGTGCTGCGCCTGTCGGACATCGCCGAACTGGGCCAGGCCGGCCCCGGCGAGGAAGTCATGCCCGCTGCGCTGGAAGACAAAAAGGCCGTGGACGCCCTGCTCAAGGGGGTGGATGCAGTGGTCCACCTGGGCGGCATCTCGACCGAACACGCTTTCGAAGAGATCCTGCCGGCCAACATCCTGGGCACCTACCATGTGTACGAAGGCGCCCGCCGCCACGGCGCCAAGCGCATCGTCTTCGCCAGCTCCAACCACGTGACGGGCTTCTATCGCCAGGACGAGGTGATCGGCACCGAGGTGCCCATGCGCCCCGACGGTTATTACGGCCTGTCCAAGGCCTTCGGCGAGAACCTGGCCCAGTTCTACTGGGACCGCTACGGCATCGAGACCGTCTCGCTGCGTATCGGCTCATCCTTCCCCGAACCCAAGGACCGACGCATGCTGGCCAGCTGGATGAGCTACGACGATCTGGAGCGCCTGGTCATGTCCTCGCTGACGGCACCCATCGTCGGACACAGCGTCATCTATGGCATCAGCGACAACGCCACGGCCTGGTATGACAACACCCAGGCCCGCCACATCGGCTACCGCCCGCAAGACAGTTCGGAGCGCTTTCGCTCCGCGGTCGAGGCCCGCCAGCCCCGCATCGACGGCAAGGACCCGATCGCCATCTACCAGGGCGGCGGCTTCGTCAAGCAAGGCCCGTTCGAGAGCTGAGCCCCGTATTCCCCCTCTCCCAACGCACCCACCTCTAACCACAAGGAGACCCAAGTGAAAGCCCATCCCCGCACCCTCATCACCCTGCTGGCCGCGCTCGGCCTGGCCGGCGCCGCCCAGGCCCTGGAGTTCCGCTCGGCCGACATCCACAACGCCGACGACTACCCCACCGTGGTGGCTGTCAAGTACATGAGCGAGCTGCTCGAGAAGAAGAGCGGCGGCAAGCACAAGATCAAGGTCTTCAACAAGGGCGCCCTGGGTTCCGAAAAGGAGACCATCGACCAGGTCAAGATCGGCGCGCTGGAGATGACCCGCGTCAACATCAGCCCCATGAACGGCATCTGCCCGCTGACGCAGGTGCCCACCATGCCCTTCCTGTTCCGCTCGGTTGACCATATGCGCAAGTCGCTGGACGGCCCGATCGGCGAGGAAATCCTCAAGAACTGCGAGTCGGCCGGTTTCATCGGCCTGGCCTTTTATGACAGCGGCGCCCGCTCCATCTACGCCAAGAAGCCGATCAAGACCGTGGCCGATGCCAAGGGCCTGAAGATCCGTGTGCAGCAGTCCGACCTCTGGGTCGCCCTGGTCAGCGCCATGGGTGCCAACGCCACGCCCATGCCCTACGGCGAGGTCTACACGGGCCTAAAGACCGGCCTGATCGACGCCGCCGAGAACAACATCCCCTCCTTCGACACCGCCAAGCACGCCGAGGCCGTCAAGATGTACTCCAAGACCGAGCACTCGATGGCGCCGGAGATGCTGCTGATGTCCAAGATCACCTGGGACAAGCTGTCCAAGGCCGAACAGGACATGGTCCGCGCTGCCGCCAAGGAATCGGTGGCCTTCCAGCGCAAGAAGTGGGACGAGCAGGAAACCAAGTCCCTGGCCAATGTGAAGGCCCAGGGCGCGCAGATCATCGAGGTCGACAAGGCGTCCTTCCAGGCCGTGATGGGCCCGGTGTACGAGAAGTTCATGACCACGCCCGACATGAAGCGCCTGGTCAAGGCCGTACAGGACACGAAGTAAAGCCCACCCCCGAGGCGCCATTGGCGCCTCCCCCTCAAGGGGGCGCTGCCAGCGGCCCGGCGAAGCCGGTTCCGCGGCAGCCCTGAAATAACTCCCACACTATGTACACAAAAATCTGCGCCTGGCTCTCGCGCCTGAGCCTGGGCCTGGCCATCGTCGGCCTGCTCGCCGTGATCCTGTGCGTGCAATGGCAGGTGATCGGCCGTTACGTCTTCAACGACACACCGACCTGGGCCGAGGCCCTGGCCATGTTGCTCGTCCTCTTTGTCACGGCCTTCGGCCTCGCGGTCGGCGTGCGCGATGCCGGCCACATCGGCCTGGAGTCCATGGTGCAACTGCTGCCGCCGAAATGGCAGCGCGGCATCGAACTGCTGATCCACGCGCTGGTCGGCCTGTTCGGTGCGCTGATGGCCAAGGGCGGCTGGCTGTGGGCCTCCGCCAAGTGGTCCGAGAAAAAACCCATGCTCCCCGTCCCCGACGGGATCGACTACGTGCCGCTGATCATTGCCGGCATCCTGATCGTCCTGTTCTCGATTGAACACATCGCAGCGCTGCTGCAAGGCAAGGAAGTGGTGCCCGCATGGAACTGACCGTCCTCGCCCTGAGTTTCACCGTCCTGCTGCTGCTGGGCGTACCCGTGGCTTTTGCCATCGGCCTGTCCTCCGTGGCCACCATCATCGCGGCCGGCCTGCCCGTGGCCGTCGTCTTCCAGAAGATGGTCGGCGGCATGCAGGTCTTCAGCTTCCTGGCCATCCCCTTCTTCGTCTTCGCCGGCGAGCTCATGCTCTACGGCGGCATCGCCGAGCGCATCGTGCGTTTCGCCAACAGCCTGGTGGGCCATGTGCGCGGCGGCCTGGGCATGAGCAACGTGGTGGGCTGCACGCTGTTCGGCGGTGTCGCCGGCTCGCCCCTGGCCGACGTCTCGGCCATGGGCTCGGTGATGATCCCCCTGATGAAAAAAGAGGGCTACGACGCCGACTACGCGGTCAACGTCACCACCCACGCGGCCCTGGTCGGCGCCATCATGCCGACCTCGCACAACCTGATCATCTTCACGCTGGCCACTTCGGGCATCGCCTCGATCAGCATCGTCGGCCTCATCCTGGCCGGCCTCATCCCGGCCATCCTGCTGACGCTGTGCAACCTGGCCGCCGCCTACTGGGTGGCCGTGAAACGCGGTTACCCCACGCACGGCGCCTTCCCCGGCTGGCGCGAGGTGGGTCTGGCCTTCGCCGCGGCGATGCCGGGCCTGCTGGTGGTGGTCATCATCCTGGGCGGCATCCTCTCGGGGGTCTTCACGGCAACGGAGTCTGCCTCCATCGCCGTGGCCTGGGCCCTGCTGATCACCACCGTGGTCTACCGCTCGCTGAGCTGGAAGAACTTCCTCAAAGCCTGTGCCAAGGCCTGCAAGACCACGGGCGTGGTGCTGCTGCTGATCGGCATCTCGGCCGCCTTCGGTTATTTCATGGCGCTGTACGAGGTGCCGCAGAAGACCGGCGAACTGATGCAAAGCGTGAGCAGCGAGCCCTGGGTCATCTTCCTGATGATCAACGTGCTGCTGTTCCTGCTGGGCACCTTCCTGGACATGGCCGCTACCATCCTGATCTGCACGCCCATCTTCATGCCCATCGCCATGCAGTTCGGCATGGACCCGCTGCAGTTCGGCATCGTGATGCTGATCAACTGCGCGCTGGGCCTGAACACGCCACCGGTCGGCTCCGTCCAGTTCGTGGGCTGCGCGATCGGGGAGATTTCGGTCGGGCAGGTCATGCGCTCCATCGCGCCCTTCTACGGCGCCCTGGGGGTCTGCCTGCTGCTGGTCACCTATGTGCCGGCCTTCTCGTTGTGGCTGCCGGGCCTGATGAAATGAACCCGGAAACTTCAAGGAGCCCGCTTCCATGTCTTTGCACCGACTCCTCTGTGGAGCCGCAGTCGCGGGTGTCCTGATGCTGCAAGGCTGTGCTTCCACCACGTCCGTGGCCTATGTGGCCAACGCCGACAGCCGCGAAATCAGCGTGCTCAAGCTGGACCGCAGCACGGGCACCCTGAGCCCCTTGCAGACCATGCCCGTCGGCGGCACCGTGATGCCCCTGGCGCTCAGCCCCGACCAGCGTGTGATCTATGCCGCGCTGCGCTCGGAACCCTACACCGTGCTGGCCTTCCGCATCGACCCGGCCAGCGGCCAG
Organism: Burkholderiales bacterium; assembly: GCA_016185015.1. Taxonomy (GTDB): domain Bacteria; phylum Pseudomonadota; class Gammaproteobacteria; order Burkholderiales; family Burkholderiaceae_C; genus Hylemonella. The sequence continues at coordinate 181,605 of JACPOI010000036.1, read as the reverse complement.
CTGACGCCGCTGGGCAGCGCGCCGCTGCCCGACAGCATGGCCAACATCGCCACCGACCACACCGGGCGCTGGCTGTTCGCGGCCTCCTACGGCGGCCACCGCATCAGCGTCTCGCCGCTGGCGGCCGACGGCCAACCCGGTCCGGCCCGCCAGGTGCTGGCGACGGGCAAGAACGCGCACGCAGCGATCCCCGACGCTGCCAACCGCAACCTCTACGTCACCAACCTCGGCAGCGACCAGGTGATGCAGTGGCACTTTGACGCGGCCACCGGACAGCTCACACCCAACCCCACCGCCGCCATGGTGGCGCGCAGCGGCAGCGGCCCACGCCACCTGGCGTTGCGCGCCGGCGGTCGCCAGGCCTACCTGCTGGGCGAGCTCGACGCCACGGTGGAACTGCTCGACGTGAACACTGAACAGGGCACGCTGACACGCCGTGCGCACTGGCCCACCCTGCCCCCGGGCTTTGCCGGCAAGGCCTGGGCAGCCGACCTGCACCTGCGCCCCGACGGCCGCTTCCTCTACACCAGCGAGCGGACCTCCAGCACCCTGGCCATCTGGCGCGTCGACGCGGAAAGTGGCATGCTGACCCTGGTGGGCCACCAGGCCACCGAACAGCAGCCGCGCGGTTTCCAGATCGATGCTTCGGGCGAGTGGCTGCTGGCGGCCGGCCAGTTATCGAATGCGGTCACGCTCTACCGCATCGACCGCGACAGCGGCCTGCTCACGCCCGGCGCGCGCCTGCCGCTGGGCCAAGGCCCCAACTGGATAGAGATGATCGACCTGCTCTGAAGACCCCATGACTGCTGCTGATACCCCCCGCCGCCCCCTGCTGATCTCCATGCACGCTCGCGACAACGTCGCGATCGTGGCCAACGACGGTGGCCTCCCCCCCGGCACCGTGCTGCCCGCGGGGCCGACCCTGCGCGACCAAGTGCCCCAGGGCCACAAGGTGGCGCTGCGCGACATCCCGGCCGATGGCGCCGTGCTGCGTTACGGCATCCCGATCGGCTACGCCCTGAAGGACATCCCCGCCGGCAGCTGGGTGCACGAGCGCCTGCTCAAGATGCCCACGGCGCGCGAGCTCGAAGGCCTGCCCATCGCCACGGTCAAGCCCGAGCCCCAGGCCCCGCTGGAGGGCTACACCTTCGAGGGTTACCGCAACGCCGATGGTTCGGTGGGCACGCGCAACATCCTGGCCATCACCACCACCGTGCAGTGCGTGGCAGGCGTGCTGGACTTCGCGGTGCAACGCATCAAGACCGAGCTGCTGCCGAAGTACCCGAACGTGGACGACGTGATCGGCCTGGAACACACGTACGGCTGCGGCGTGGCCATCGATGCCGAAGGTGCCGAGATTCCGATCCGCACGCTGCGCAACATCAGCCTCAACCCCAACTTCGGCGGCGAGGTCATGGTGGTCAGCCTGGGCTGCGAGAAGCTGCAGCCCGAGCGCCTGCTGCCCCCGGGCAGCATCCCCATCACCGACCAGCGCGGCGCCAATGAGGCGCTGGACGTGGTCTGCCTGCAGGACGAGGCGCACATCGGCTTCATGTCCATGATCGATGCCATCATGGGCACCGCCAAGAATCACCTCGAAAAACTCAACGCCCGCCGCCGCGTCAACGTGCCTGCCAGCGAGCTGGTGGTGGGCGTGCAGTGCGGCGGCAGCGACGCCTTCTCGGGGGTCACCGCCAACCCCGCCGTCGGGTATTGCACCGACCTGCTGGTGCGTGCCGGCGCCAGTGTGATGTTCTCGGAAGTGACCGAGGTGCGCGACGCCATCGACCAGCTCACCTCGCGCGCCACCACCCCCGAGGTAGCCGAAGCCATGATCCAGCAGATGGCCTGGTACGACGCCTACCTGCAGCGCGGTCGCGTGGACCGCAGCGCCAACACCACGCCCGGCAACAAGAAGGGCGGCCTGTCCAACATCGTGGAAAAGGCCATGGGCTCCATCATCAAGTCGGGCTCTTCACCCATCTCCGGCGTGCTGCCCCCCGGCGAGAAACTGCGCCAGACGGGCCTGACCTTTGCCGCCACCCCGGCCAGCGACTTCATCTGCGGCACGCTGCAACTGGCCGCCGGCATGAACCTGCACGTCTTCACCACCGGCCGCGGCACGCCCTATGGCCTGGCCGAATGCCCGGTGATCAAGGTCGCCACCCGCAGCGACCTGGCGCGCCGCTGGCACGACCTCATGGACGTGAACGCCGGCACTATCGCCGACGGCGACAAGACCATCGAGGAAGTCGGTTGGGAACTGTTCCAGCTGATGCTGGACGTGGCCAGCGGCCGCAAGAAGACCTGGGCCGAGCAGTGGAAGCTGCACAACGCCCTGGTGCTGTTCAACCCGGCCCCGGTCACCTGAAAACTGAACCAGTGATCACAAACAAGGAAATCACCATGCTGTCCACCTTCCGCAAGACCTGGCTAGCCGCGCTGTTCGCGGCCCTCAGCCTGGGCGCTGCCGCCCAGAGCGGCACCATCAAGATCGTCGTGCCCTACCCGCCCGGCGGTTCCTCCGACATCATCGCGCGCTCGATCAGCCAGCCCCTGTCGGACCTGCTCAAGCAGACCGTGATCGTGGAAAACCGCGCTGGCGCCAACGGCAATCTCGGCGCCGACCTGGTGGCCAAGTCCAAGGCCGACGGCCTGACCCTGCTGCTGTGCGACACCGGCGCGCTGGCCATCAGCCCCTCGATCTACAAGCTGCCCTTCGACCCTTCCAAGGACCTGCGCGGCGTGACCATGCTGGCCTACTCGCCGCACATGCTGGTGGTTCACCCCTCGGTGCCGGCCAACAATCTCAAGGAGCTCGTGGCCCTGTCCAGGAAGTCGCAGCTCAATTTCGCCGTCACCGCCACGGGCAGCGCACCGCACCTCGCGGGCGTGTCCGTGCAGCGCGCCAGCGGCGCCGAGTGGGCCTTCATCCCCTACAAGGGCGGCGTGCAGGCCGTGACCGACACCATCGCCGGCCAGACCCAGGTCACCATGAACGGCATGCTGGCCACCCTGCCCCATGTGCAGAGCGGCAAGCTCAAGGTGCTGGGCATCTCCAAGGCCACGCGCATGCCCCTGGTGGCCAACATCCCCACGCTGGCCGAGCAGGGCCTGAAGGGTTTTGAATCGGGAACCTGGCAAGGGGTGCTGGTGCCCACCGGTACGCCCAAGGCGGTGGTGGACAGGCTCAACGCCGCCCTGATCCAGGTCATCCGCAGCCCCGACGTACGCAGCCGTCTGACCGCCCAGGGCGCCGAAGTCGTGACCATGAGCCCCGATGAGCAGGACAAGTTCTTCAACCAGGAACGCACCCGCTGGAAGGCCGTGGTGACCGAGGCCAAGATCCAGCTCGAATAAGAAGCAGCGCCTGGGCGGCGCAGCACGCCGGCCGGCGGTCGCCGCTCAGCGTCCGGACGTGGCGTCGTCAGCCGGCGGGGTTTCGCGCAGCAGGCGCCAGCCCAACCACATGCTGACCACGGCATTGCCGATCAGGAACAGCAGGACCAGGCCCAATCCCAGATTGTTCAGCGGCTTGCTCTGGACAATCCACGAGAGCACGGCCGACAGGCCATTGAGCGCCATGATCATCCAGAACAGCGGATGGCGCGGCTGAAACAGGCGCGCCCACTTGATCGGTCCCTGGGTGCCCATGGCCTCAGCTGCCCGCCACCTTCATCCGGTTGATGAGGATGGAGCCCACGGTCTTGGCGCCGTAGTTGTAGGCATCGGCCCCCACGGCCGTGATGCCCATGAGCATGTCCTTCATATTGCCGGCAATGGTGATCTCTTCCACCGGGTAGGCGATGCGGCCCTTCTCCACCCAGAAACCGCTGGCGCCGCGCGAGTAGTCGCCCGTCACGTAGTTCACGCCCTGACCCATCAGTTCGGTCACGAAGAGGCCGGTGCCCAGCTTCTTCAGCATGGCGTCCAGGTCGTCGCCCGCCTTGGTCTGGCGCGAACTCAGGATCAGGTTGTGCGAACCGCCGGCATTGCCCGTGGTTTTCATGCCCAGCTTGCGCGCCGAGTAGCTGCTCAGGAAATAACCCTGCACGCGGCCGGCGTTGATGACCGAGCGCGGCTGGACCTTGACACCCTCCTCGTCGAAAGGCGAGCTGCCCTTGCCGCGCAGCAGGAAAGGATCTTCCAGCAGGTCGATGTGCGCGGGCAGCACCTGCTGGCCCAGCGAGTCGAGCAGGAAGGAGCTCTTGCGGTACAGGGCGCCACCGCTCAGGGCCTGCACCAGCGCCCCCAGCAGGCCGGCAGCCAGCGGCGACTCGAACAGCACCGGCACTTCGCGGGTGCTGATCTTGCGCGACTTCAGGCGGCTGAGCGCGCGCTCGGCCGCGTAGCGGCCGATGGCGTCGGGCAGGGCCAGGTCTTCCGGGTGGCGGTGCGAGCTGTACCAGTAGTCACGCTGCATGCCGGCGCCCTTGCCGGCAATCGGCGAGACCGAGATGGAGTGGCGCGAACTGGGGTAACCCCCGCGGAAACCGCGCGTGTGCGCGCTGAAGAAATGCGACTGCTGGGCCGACACCGCAGCACCTTCGCTGTTGGTGATGCGCTTGTCGGTCGCAAAGGCCGCGGCCTCGGTGGCGCGTGCCAGTTCGGCGGCCTGGGCGCTGTCGATATTCCAGGGGTGGAAGAGGTCCAGCTCACGCTGCGTGTCGGCCTGCGAGGCGATGTCTTCGGCGTCGGGCAGGCCGGCCACCGGGTCTTCGGCTGTGAAACGCGCGATGTCATAGGCCGCCTGTACGGTCTGCTCGATGGCGGCACGGGAGAAATCGGAGGTGCTGGCATTGCCGCGGCGCTGGCCCAGGTAGACGGTCACGCCCAGTGACTTGTCGCGGTTGCGCTCCACGTTCTCCAGCTCGCCCTTGCGCACCGAGACGCTCAGGCCGCAGCCCTCGGAGGCCTCGGCCCCCGCATCGGTGGCGCCGAGCTTTTTGGCGTGCGCCAGCGCGGCGTCCACGAGTTCTTCGAAATAGGCACGGCTGTAGCTGAAGCCGCTTTCGGCGCGAGGATCGGGTTTATTCATGGCAAGGCTATGATACTTGCCCGTGTACGCAGGCATTGCGGCATAACGAATTCACCCCACACATGTCCCGCAAACCCAAAAAAGGCTATTACGTCAAAGGCCAGTTCGTCGCCGAAGGCAGCGAACTCGACCTGGAGCTCAAGCGCGAGCTCCGGGGCGACACCGACGTCAGCCGTACCGATCTCAAGCGCGAGAGCACCGAGCTGCAGAAGCTGGGCGAATCCCTGCTGAACCTGCGCGCCGACCTGCTGACCAAGCTGGAGCTGCCGGACAAGCTGCTGGAGGCCATGGCCGAGGCCAAGCGCATCACCAACTTCGAGGGCAAGCGCCGCCAGATGCAGTTCGTCGGCAAGCTCATGCGCCAGCTCGACCCCACCGTGCTGGACGCCGCGCGCGCCGCCCTGGTCGAGCAGCACATGCCCTCGGCCCGCGAGACCGCCCTGCTGCACACCGCCGAGCAATGGCGCGACCGCCTGATTGCCGACGACGAGGCCGTGGCCGCCTGGATCAAGGATTTCCCGCAGACCGACACCCAGCAGCTGCGCGCCCTGGTGCGCCAGGCCCGCAAGGACGCCATCCCCGCCGACAAGGCCGCCGTCTCGCAAGGCCTGGCCCCGCGCCAGGGCCGCGCCTATCGAGAGGTCTTCCAGCTGGTACGCGAGCTGCTAGCCTCGGTCGACGCCGAGGATGACGACGCCCCCGAGACCGGAGCCGACGATGAGTGACTTTGACCCCATCAAGATCGGCATCGTCTCCATCAGCGACCGCGCCTCGACCGGCGTTTATGAAGACAAGGGCCTGCCTGCCCTGCAAGCGTGGCTCACGCGCGCGCTCAAGAACCCCATCAGCTTCGAGCCCCGCCTGATCCCCGATGAAACAGACCGCATCAGCGCCACGCTGATCGATCTGGTGAACGCCGGTTGCTCCCTGGTGCTGACCACCGGCGGCACCGGCCCGGCGCTGCGCGACGTGACGCCCGAAGCCACGCTGGCCGTGGCGCACAAGGAGATGCCGGGGTTTGGCGAGCAGATGCGCCAGATCAGCCTGAAGTTCGTGCCCACGGCCATCCTCTCCCGCCAGGTGGCGGTGATCCGCGACCAATCGTTGATCATCAACCTGCCGGGCCAACCCAAATCCATCCAGGAAACATTGGAGGGCCTGAAGGACGCCGAGGGCCAATCCATCGTGGCCGGCATCTTCGCTGCCGTGCCCTACTGCGTGGACCTGATCGGTGGCCCCTACATGGAAACCAACGACGAAGTCTGCAAGGCCTTCCGTCCCAAGTCGGCCATCCGCCCGCCGAAAAACGGCTGAGTCCGTGCCCGTCTCGCACCTCCTGCTCGCGCTGGCCGTGGTCGCGGTCTGGGGCACCAACTTCGTGGTCATCAAGTTCGGCCTGACCGAACTGCCGCCGCTACTGCTGGCCACCCTGCGTTTTGCACTCAGCGCCCTGCCCTGGCTGCTTTTCATCAAGCGCCCGGCCGTGGCCTGGCGCTATCTGGTGAGCTACGGAGTCTTCATAGGCTTCATGTTCGGCCTGCTCTTCCTGGCCATGCGCAACGATGTGTCGCCGGGCCTGGCCTCGCTGCTGATGCAGTCGCAGGTCTTCATGACCTTGCTGCTGGTGGCCTGGCTGCAGCACGAGCGCATGCCACGCCTGCAGTTCGGCGGCCTGGCCCTGGCCACGCTGGGTTTTGCGCTGATCGCCTGGCAGAGCTTCCACCAGACCCACACCGACGTCACGCCGCTGGGCCTGACCCTGGCCCTGGGCGGCGCCCTGTGCTGGGCCTGCGGCAACGTGCTCGCGCGCAGCATCGGCAAGGTCGACATGCTGGGTTTCATGGTCTGGAGTTCGGTCTTTGCCGTCCCGCCCCTGCTGGTGCTGAGCCTGTGGTTCGAAGGGGCGGCCGCCATCACCGAGGCCCTGCCGCGCGCCAGCCTCGCGGCCTGGGCCGCCATCGTCTGGCAGGCGGTGGGCAACACCCTGTTCGGCTTCGGCGCCTGGGGCTGGCTGCTGGCACGCCACCCGGCCGCCACCATCACACCCATGGCGCTGCTGATTCCGGTCTTCGGCATGGGCTCATCGGCCCTGTTGCTGGGGGAGCCCCTGCAGGCCTGGAAACTTGGCGCCGCGGCCCTGGTGATGGGCGGGCTGGCCATCAACGTGCTGGGCGCACGCTGGGGCAGCAAGACCTGAAGCCGCCGCCTACTTGCCGACCAGCTGGTTGAGCTTGTCTTTTTCGAAGTTCTCTTCGCGCGCGGCGTCACCGGGCACGCAATCGGACATCGACTTGCCCGAGGACAGCTTCTCGATGGCCTGCCACAACAGGGCGATCTGGTGCTCCTGCGAGCCCGCGTTGTCGATCAGGCCCTTCATGGCCTGGCTCAGCGGATCGTCCTCCAGCGTGATGCCGTAGGCCGAGAACTTGTTCTGCGGCGCCGTCACGTCGGCGCTCTCGCCGGTCTTGGACGGGATGATGCGCGCGGGAATGCCCACGGCCGTGGCGCCCGCGGGCACCGGCTTGATCACCACCGCATTGCTGCCGATCTTGGCGCCGTCGCCCACTTCAAAGCCGCCGAGCACCTTGGCACCCGCGCTCACCACCACGTCGCGGCCCAATGTGGGATGGCGCTTGGCGCCCTTGTAGAGCGAGGTGCCGCCCAGCGTGACGCCGTGGTAGATGGTGCAGCCGTCGCCCACCTCGGCGGTCTCGCCGATCACCACGCCCATGCCGTGGTCGATGAACACACGCTCGCCGATCTTGGCGCCGGGGTGGATCTCGATGCCCGTGAGCCAGCGGCCGATGTGCGAGATGAACCGCCCCAGCCACTTCAGGCCGTGGGTCCAGCACCAGTGGCCCCAGCGGTGCATCACGATGGCGTGCAGGCCGGGGTAGCAGGTCAGCACCTCCCAGGCGCTGCGGGCGGCCGGGTCGCGGTCGAGGATGCACTGGATGTCGGAGCGGAGGCGGGAGAACATGTAAGCAGTTTATCGCTTTGCCTTCTCGGCCGTCTCCAGCATGGCCTTGGCGACACCTCTGAGGATATGGATTTCCTCCTGCGTGAGGTCCGCACGGTTGAACAGGCTGTTGAGGCGCGGCATCAGCTTCTTGGGCGCTTCGGGGTCGAGGAAATTCACGGCCACCAGGGCCTGTTCCAGGTGGGCCAGCAAACCGGCCACCTGGGGCGCATCGGCTCGCACGACCGGGGCCGTGGCCTCCTGGACCGCGAACCCGCCCAGCGCCAGGCGCCATTCATAGGCAATGACCTGCAGGGCCGAGGCCAGGTTGAGCGAGCCGAACTTCGGGTTGGTCGGGATGCTCAGGGCCACGTGGCAGCGGTAGACATCCTCGTTGCGCATGCCGAAGCGCTCGGAGCCGAAGAGGAAGGCCACGCCCTGGCTGCCGGCCTCGGGCGTGGCCGTCTGCACCAGCTGGGCGAAGTGCTCACGCGGCGCGCGCGTGGGCGGGCCAAAGTCGCGCGGGGTCATGGCGGTGGCGCACAGGTGGGTCATGCCGTCCAGGGCCTCGTCCAAGGTCTCGACGATGCGGGCGTTTTCCAGCACGTCCAGCGCCCCGCTGGCGCGCTGGATGGTTTCCTCGCGCCGCAGCACATTGGCCCAGCGCGGTGCCACCAGCACCAGCTCGTCGAAGCCCATGACCTTGATGGCGCGTGCGGCGGCGCCCACATTGCCGGCATGGCTGGTCTGGATCAGCACGAAACGGGTACGAAAAGCGGTGGTTTGCATGGAAAACGGGCAGTGCGGGTAAAATCTGGCCCTATTGTCGCCGCCCGCATCGCCGGATCGGCTTTCTGCTCTTCAGCTTCCAGGGCCCGCGCCATCGGCCGCGCCCCCAACGCCTCCACAATTTATGTCGTCCCCCAATCTGCACCCCATGCTCAACGTGGCCATCAAGGCCGCCCGCGCCGCCGGCGCCATCATCAACCGCGCTGCGCTCGACGTCGAGGCCGTGCGTGTCTCGCAGAAGCAGGTGAACGACTTTGTGACCGAGGTGGATCACGCCAGCGAAGAGGCCATCATCGAGACCCTGCTCACCGCCTACCCGGGCCATGCGATCTGGGGCGAGGAAACGGGTCGCACGCGCGGTGCCCAGGATTCGGACCACGTCTGGATCATCGACCCGCTGGACGGCACCACCAACTTCATCCACGGCTTCCCGGTCTATTGCGTGAGCATCGCGCTGGCCGTCCGTGGCAAGGTCGAGCAGGCCGTCATCTATGACCCCTCGCGCAACGACCTCTTCACGGCCACCAAGGGCCGCGGCGCCTACATGAACGAGCGCCGCATCCGCGTGAGCAAGCGCACCCAGCTCTCGCAGTGCCTGATCTCCACCGGTTTCCCCTTCCGCCAGGGCGACAACTTCCCGGCCTACCTGGCCATGATGAGCGACGTGATGCAGCGCACCGCCGGCCTGCGCCGCCCGGGTGCCGCCGCGCTGGACCTGGCCTATGTGGCCGCCGGCTTCACCGATGGTTTCTTCGAGACCGGCCTGAGCCCCTGGGACGTGGCCGCCGGCTCGCTGCTGGTCACCGAGGCCGGTGGCCTGGTGGGCAACTTCACCGGCGAGTCGGACTTCCTGGAACAGAAGGAGTGCCTTGCCGGTGCCCCTCGCATCTACGGCCAGCTCGTGCCGCTGCTGCACAAGTACAGCAAGTTCGCCGGCGCCGGCGAGAAGGCCGAAGCGCGCCAGAACGCCGAGAAGCTCAGCCTGTCGTCGGGTAACGGGAACGGCAACGGCGACGAACGCGACCAGGGCGCCTTCGAGTAAGCCGTCTTGAGTCGGGCCGCCTAAGCCGGCAAAACCGGCAGGCCCAGCAGACCAGGGCGCCCGAAGAGGTAGCCCTGGAACACGGTGCAGCCGTTGTCCAGCAGGAACTGGCGTTGCCCCTCGGTCTCCACCCCCTCGGCCACGGCCTGCAGGTCCATGCTCTGCGCCAGGGCCAGGATGGTGCGCACGATGGCCGCGTCGTTGGGATCGGTCAGCACATCGCGCACGAAACTCTGGTCGATCTTGAGCTGGTCCAGCGGCAGGCGCTTGAGGTAACTCAGCGACGAGTAGCCCGTGCCGAAGTCGTCCAGCGCAAAACGCACGCCGCGTTCGCGCAGGGCGCCCATCTTGCGGATGGCGTCTTCCACATCGCTGATCAGCACGCTCTCGGTCAGCTCCAGCTTCAGATACTGCGGGTCGACGCCGGTCTCGCTGAGCACGGACTGCACCTGGGCCACGAAATCGGCCTGGCGAAACTGCCGCGCACTGACGTTGACCGCCAGGCTCAGCCTGGCCGTGGCCGGCTGCTGGCTCCAGGCCACCAACTGGCGGCAGGCCGAGCGCAGCACCCACTGGCCGATCGGCAGGATCAGGCCGGTCTGCTCGGCCAGGCCGATGAACTCGCCCGGCGACACCAGACCCCGGCCCGGATGGCGCCAGCGCAGCAGCGCTTCGTAGCCGACGATCTTGTTGTAGGCGTCGACCACCGGCTGGTAATGCAGCAGCAGTTCGTCGCGTTGCAGGCCCAGGCGCAGGTCGGCGTCCAGCGCGGCGCGCGCCAGCACGGCGGCCTGCATGCCGGGGTCGAAGAAACGCATCGTGTTGCGACCGGCCGCCTTGGCCTGGTACATGGCCACGTCAGCACGCTTGAGCAGTTCGTCCACGCCCAGCGAGGAACCGCAGAACAGGGTGATGCCGATGCTAGGCGAACTGTTGTGCTGGCGACCCACCAGCTCGTAGGGGGCGTTGAGCCGGTTGATGATCTTCTCGGCCACCAGTTCGGCCTGGCTCGCGGCGTCGGTGTCGCTCTCGTTCAGGTCTTCGAGCATCACCACGAACTCGTCGCCGCCGAAACGCGCCGCGGTATCGCCCTCGCGCAGGCAGGAGACCAGGCGCAAGGCGACCTGTTCCAGCAGCAGGTCACCGACGTCGTGGCCCAGCGTGTCGTTGAGGTCCTTGAAGTTGTCCAGGTCGATGAACAGCAATGCACCGTAGCGCTTGCTGCGCGCGCTGGTGACCTGCGCGTGTGAGAGCCGGTCCATCAGCAGGCGGCGATTGGGCAGGCCGGTGAGGGTGTCGTAAAAAGCCAGGCGCTGGGTCTCGTCCTCGGCGTTCTTGCGCTTGCTGATGTCGCGCCCGATGCCGCGGTAGCCACAGAAGCGGCCCTTGCCATCGAAGATGGGCGTGCCGCTGACGGCCACCCAATAGGGCTTGCCATCGGCATCGAGCCGCTGCAGCTCCAGGTCGCGAAACGGCAGGTGCGACTCCAGCACGCGGCGGTGGGCATCCCAGTCGTCGGGGCTCAGGTTCAGCGCGCCCAGCTCCCAGCGTGTCTTGCCCAGGCTCTCGTCCCGGGTCATGATGGACTTGCCGTCGCGGTAACCGACGAAGTTGGTGAAGCGGAAGTTCTCGTCGATTTCCCAGTACCAGTCGGACGACAGGTCGGTCAGGCTGCGGAAGCGCTCTTCGCTGGCCTGCAACTGGTTCTCGGCGATCTTGCGCTGGGTGAACTCGCGCATCACGCCGTAGGACGACAGTTCGCCATCCGGCTCGCGCATCGTGATCGCGTTGCCGCGCATCCAGTGCGTGTGGCCATCGGGCGAGCGCACCCTGAATTCATGCTGCCATATAGCGCCATCCTGATGCGCATCGCGCATGGATTCGAACAACGCCGGGATGTCCTCCGGGTCGATGACCGCCAGCATCTTGCGGGCATCCTGGCGCACGTCCTCCGGGTCCAGCCCGAACAGATTGCGCACGCTGTCGTTGATGAAGGGAAAGGCAAGCCGCCCGTCTCTGCCGTAGCGGTACTGGAACAGCACATCGGGCACCCGGCTGGTGAGTTTTTCGATGAAATCCAGCTTTTCCTGCAGCGCCTCGGTCACCGCCCGCTCGACCGTGATGTCCTGCACCAGGCCGAAATCCAGCGTCTGGCCTTGCAGGCCGGTGTAGCGATGCAGGCTGGATCGCACCCAGCGGATCGTACCGTCGGTGCGCAGCACGCGATATTCCAGCTTGGTGCCGTCCATGCGCTGGCGGATCTCGACGAAATGCGGCAGGTCGTCGGGATGGATAAGGGATCGCGCCTGCGCGCTCGTCAGCGGCGGGCCAGGCGGCAGGCCGGCGATCTGGCGCAGGCCGGGGGAAAACGTGATGGCCTGGCCGTCAGCGCTGGACAGCCAGGACCCCACGCGCGCCAGATTCTCGGTCAGCTCGTACAGCGCGAGTTGCTGGTTGAGCTTGTCCATCGCCTGCTCCAGCGCCAGCTCGCCCGCGCGCAGAGACTCCTCGGCCATGCGCTCGGTGGTGATGTCCTTGATGTACATCAGGATGTGCTTCTCGCCATCCACGTCCATCAGCGTGCCGTTGAGGCGCACCAGGCGCTTGCCCAGGCCTTTGAGATGGACGATGGCCTCGTAGTCGCGCAGCCGGCCGCCGGTGCGCAAGGAAGCCACGGCCGCTTCGCGGCTGGCCTGGTCGGGCCAGTGCCCGATCTCCACCACGGTATGACCGATCACCTCTTCGCGCTTGAACCCGGTGACGGCCAGCCACTCCTGGTTCACATCGACGATCAGGCCGTCAGCCAGACGCGACAGGCCGATGGCCTCCGGGCTTGCATCGAAAGCCGTGCTGAAGAGCTTTTCGCTATGGCGCCGCTGACGCTCCTGCTGCGCCCAGTCACGCTCGCGCTCCTGCAAACGCAGCTCAACCTCGCGCAATTGGGCACGAAGTTGCGTGATCTCGTTCTTGTCGTCAGCTGTACCCATGAAAGATGCCGGTCGGCAGCGCCCTTGCGCACCGCCTGACGGTGGTGCCCCGGGGTGCTGCCTGAAGTGTTGAACGATGTTAATCGAGTTGGGGCCGGGGGGCTCACCGGCGGCGCGGGAATAAGTCCTGAAAGCCGGTATTCCTGCCGCATCCACGGGCCCACGGGCCCGCCGGCGCCGGCACGGGGTCATGCCGGGGTCGGGAGCGGGAAAACCGGGCAAGCGCTACATTCATCGCTGCACAGCGCATCCTTCCGCAGGCCATGACCCCTTCCAGAGACTTCAAAGGCAACAAGCAGGCCCTGCCCAGCAAACCCTGCTGCGTCTGCGGCCGCCCCATGAGCTGGCGCAAGAAGTGGGAAAAGAACTGGGAACAGGTCAAATACTGTTCCGACGCCTGCCGCCGCGCCCGGCCCGCCGCATGAGCACGCTGCGCACGCTCGTGATCGTGCTGGGCGACCAGCTCGACCTGCAGGCGACTGCCTTCGACGGCTTCGACCCCACACAAGACCGTGTCTGGATGGCCGAAGTGGCCGAGGAATCCACCCATATTCCCTCGGGCAAGCCCCGCACCGTGCTGTTCCTGAGCGCCATGCGCCATTTCGCGCAGGCCCTGGCGCTGATGAGCCGGCCGCTGCACTACGTGCGCCTCGATGACACCGGCAACCAGGGCAGCCTGGCGACCCAGCTGGCACACGACATGGCCGTCCTGCAGCCGCAACAGCTGATCATGACCGCGCCGGGCGACTGGCGCGTGCTCAAGGCCCTGCAAGCCACGGCCGCCGCCGCGGGTATCCCGCTGGAGATTCGCGACGACCGGCATTTCTACACCACGGTGCGCGACTTCGCCGCCCATGCCAAGGGGCGCAAGAGCCTGCGCATGGAGTACTTCTACCGCGAGCAGCGCAAGAAGCACCAGGTGCTGATGGACGGCGACCAGCCCGCCGGCGGCCAGTGGAACTTCGACGCCGACAACCGCCAGGCCTTCGGCCCCCAGGGCCCGGGTTTCGTGCCGCCACGCAGCCAGTTCGAACCCGACGCGATCACGCGCGAAGTCATGGACCTGGTGCAGCAGCGTTTTGCGTCGCATCCGGGCGAGCTCGACAGCTTTGCCTGGCCCGTCACGCGCGAACAGGCGCTGCAGGCGCTCGATGACTTCATCCGCCAGCGCCTGGCCGATTTCGGCCGCTGGCAGGACGCCATCTGGCCCGGCGAGCCCTGGCTCTACCACGCACATCTCGCCGCCGCGCTCAATCTCAAGCTGCTCACGGCGCGTGAGGTCGTGGCTGCGGCCGAAGCCGCCTGGCGCGACGGCCGCGCCAGCATCCAGAGCGCCGAGGGTTTCATCCGCCAGATCCTGGGCTGGCGCGAGTACGTGCGCGGCATCTACTGGACGCAGATGCCGCAGTACCTCGAAGGCAATGCGCTCGACGCGCAAGAAGATTTGCCCAGCTGGTTCTGGAACGGCCGCACCGATCTGGCCTGCCTGGCCGACGCCATCGACCAGACCCTGCAACACGGCTACGCCCATCACATCCAGCGCCTCATGGTCACCGGCCTGTTCGCCCTGCTGTACGGCGTGGAACCCAAACAGGTGCACGCCTGGTACCTGGGTGTCTACGTGGACGCGGTGGAATGGGTCGAGCTGCCCAACACCCTGGGCATGAGCCAGTACGCCGACGGTGGCCTCATGGCCAGCAAGCCCTACATCGCCAGCGGCAAGTACATCGAACGCATGAGCCCGCTGTGCAAGGGCTGCCGCTACGACCCGGCCCAGCGCACCGGCGAGCGCGCCTGCCCCATCACCACGCTGTACTGGGAGTTCCTGCTGCGCCATGAAACGATGCTGGCGCGCAATCCGCGCATCGCGTTGCAGGTCAAGAACCTGGCCCGGCTGGACGAGACTGAGCGCAGCGCCATCCGTGAGCGCGCGGCCGCCATCCGGCGCGGTGAGGTGGGCAGACTCGCATGAGCATCCTGCCAGGCCAGGCCGCAGCGCGTGCCCAGCTGGCCGCCGTGCGGCCGCAGGCCTATGCCCGCAGCCGCAACCACCTGGACGGCGCGGTCACCGGCCTCTCGCCCTATCTGACGCACGGTCTGCTCGATCTGCCGCAGGTGCTGGCCGGGGTGCTGGCGCACGAGGACCTGCCGGTACAGCACAAACTGGTCTTCGAACTCGGCTGGCGCGCCTACTTCCGGCATGTCTGGGCGCACCGCAGCGACGGCATCTTCACGTCGCTGCACGATGGTCTCCTGCCCGAGACGGCTTACAGCCAGGCGCTACCGGCCGACATCCGGGAGGCCCGCACCGGCCTGCCCGTGATCGACCAGGCGGTGCGCACGCTCTACGCCAGCGGCACCCTGCACAACCACGCGCGCATGTGGCTGGCCAGTTATGTGGTGCACCTGCGCAAGGTGCACTGGCGCGTCGGTGCTGACTGGCTCTACGCCCATCTGCTCGACGGCGACCTCGCGAGTAACCATCTGAGCTGGCAGTGGGTGGCGGGCACCGGCAGCAGCAAGCCCTATCTCTTCAATGCCGAGAACGTCGCGCATTACGCACCGCCGGACTGGCATTGCAGCGGCAGCGCCATCGACACCAGCTACGAGCAATTGGCAGACTGGGCGCACGACGCCCGCTGGGCGATGCGCCCCTTCGGCCCCGCCGCCATCGGCATCACCGAGCCGGCCTTGCACACCGGGCCGCCGCCCACGCTGACGCTCACCCCACCCGAGCGCACCAACCTGCAAGGCCGCACCGTCTGGCTGGTCCATCCCTGGGATCTCGCCCCACCGCCCCCCGATCTGCCGGCGGACACTGTTGTGCTAGGCATCTACCTTGCCGACGTTCACCGCGCGTGGCCCTGGTCGGTCGCGCGATGGGCCTTTGTCGACGCCGGCATGGCCGAGCGCACGCCGCTGCGCTGCCACGTTGAAGCCGATCAGCTGCAGGCGCTGCTGATCGGTGCGCAGCGTGTGCTGTGCCGGGCCGAGCCGCACTTGCCGCCCTGGCTGGGCCAGCTTGCGCAGCTGATCGAGCCGGCGCCCCTGTTCGCGCCGCAGCCGCGGCGCTGCGACTCGTTCTCGCAGTGGTGGACCCGTGCCATCCGCGGCCGGGGCCGCGCAGCCGAGCTGCTCGAAGACCACAGGGCACGCTCGTGTGGGGATTTTGACTATGCTCCACCCCGTTTAACGCAGAATGAAGAACTATGACCGCCAAGAACGTCCTGGGCTCCGAGCTCATGCCCTGCTCCTACGATCCGCTCACCGGCTTCTACCGTGACGGCTGTTGCAAGACCGACGCGCACGACCTGGGCTCGCACGTGATCTGCGCGCGCCTGACCCAGGCCTTCCTCGACTTTTCCGTGGCCAGCGGCAACGACCTCGTCACCCCGCGCCCCGAGTACCGCTTCCCCGGCCTGAAAGCCGGGGACCGCTGGTGCCTGTGCGCGCTGCGCTGGAAAGAGGCGCTCGAGGCCGGTGTGGCACCGCCCGTGGTGCTCGAATGCACGCACCTGCGCGCGCTGGACTACGTCACGCTGGACCAGCTGCGCGCCCACGAACTGGCGCGCAGCCAGCGCCAGCCATGAGCGCGGCCAACCCGCGCCTGCCGGCCAGCGTGGCCTGGCTGGGTTATGGCGGCCTGCTGCCTTTTGCCCTCAGCGCCGGGGGCTCGCTCGCCGATCCGGTACACCGCGAAGTCTGGCAGCAGGCCCTGCTGGCCTACGGCGCCGTCATCCTGAGCTTTGTGGGCGCCCTGCACTGGGCCTTTGCCATGGGCGCCAACGAGGACCGCCAGGCAAAACCGCTCTACCTCTGGAGCGTCGTGCCGGCCTTGGCTGGCTGGGTGGCCTTGCTGCTGCCCCTGCTGCTGGCACAAGGCACCGTGCTCGCCGCCTTGCTGCTGATCCTCGCCTTCGTGGCGCACTATGTGCAGGACCGGCGCCTGGTACGCCGGCACCCCATGCCTGGCTGGTACCTGCCGCTGCGCCTGCGCCTGAGCAGCGTGGCCTGCCTGTGCCTGGCCGCGATCCCCTACGCTTCGCGCTGATCAGCGCGTCGACACCGCCGGCGCGGCCAGCAGGCTGACGTGCGCGGCCACCACGCGCCAGCCTTCGGGCGTGCGCAGCCAGGTCTGGCTCTGACGGCCGATGGCCGTGCTGCCGGCGCGGCGGAACTCGGTGTTGGCCGTGGCGTAGTCGGACCCATAGGTGGTGATCACCGTGCGCGTGAGCTCGCGCATCAGACCAGTCGACGGACGACTGGCGCGGAAGGCCTGGATCTCGGCCGCACCGTAGAGGTTCTCGGTCACGCCATAACGCAGCGTGTGCGGGCTGTCCCAGAACAGCTCGTCCAGCACCTCCACCTTGTTGTGCACCAGCGCATCCTCGTAACGCGCAAAGGCTGCCGTGACTTCGGCCAGCACGGCCGGCGCATTGATCTCCATCGTCATCATCACTCCTCGAGTTCAGTGGTGTCCTGCCTGCTCGCCCAGATAGGCCTGGGCCAGGGCACCGTCGGCGGCAATCTCCGCTGCCGTGCCCTGCGCCACGATACGCCCGCCCTCGATGACATAGGCCCGGTCCGCCAGGGCCAGGGCCAGGCCAGCCATCTGGTCCACCAGCAGCAGGGTCATGCCCTCGCGCCGCAGCTGGTCCAGCGCGGCAAACAGCTCGGCAATGATTTTCGGCGCCAGGCCCAGCGAGGGCTCGTCGAGCAAGAGGATACGCGGCCTGGACATCAACGCACGCGCGATCGCCAGCATCTGCTGCTCGCCGCCCGAGAGCAGGCCGGCGCGCTGGTGCAGGCGCTCACGCAGGCGCGGAAAGCGCTGCAGCTGTTCCTCCACCCGCGCATCGCGGTCGGCCGGGTGCAGGAAGGCGCCCAGGCGGATGTTGTCGAGCACGCTGAGCTCGGGGAAGACCTGGCGCCCCTCGGGCACCAGCACCACCCCCTGGGCCACCACCTGTTCGGCGCCCAGGTTCTTGAGCTCGCGACCTTCGAGATGGATGCCCCCTTGCACGGGCCGGTGCAGACCGGCCAGCGCCTTCATCAGCGTGGACTTGCCCGCGCCGTTGGCCCCCAGCAGGGCCACCACCTCACCCTGTCGCACCTGCAGGTTGATACCGTGCAGCACGGGCTCGGCGCCGTAACCGGCCACCAGCGAACCCACACCCAGCATCTCGGGCCGCGCGCTGCGGTCCACATCACGCGCCGGCGCATCACTCGCGAGTGACTCGCCCAGATAGGCCTGCTGCACCGCCGGGTTGGCCTGCACCTCGGCCGGTGTGCCCGTCGCCAGACGCACGCCGGCGTCGAGCACCACCACCTGGTCGCTGATGCCCATCACCAGCGTCATGTCGTGTTCCACCAGCAATACGGTGATGCCCGCCACCGCGATGCGCCGCAGCAGGGCGCCCAGGCGCTCCTTGTCCTCGCGCGACAGGCCGGCGGCCGGTTCGTCCAGCAGCAGGGCCTCGGGGTCGGTGGCCAGGGCGCGGGCGATCTCCACCAGGCGCCGGTCCACATGGGCCAGGTCCGCGGCCAGCGCGGCCGGGTCACCCACATAACCGCAGAAGGCCAGCAGCTCGGTCGCGCGGGCCGTGTGCGCAGGCGCATGGCGGCGCGCTGCGCCCAGCAGCGGGCCCAGGCGGCCACGCTGCATGGCCAGCACCACGTTGTCCAGCACGCTCAGGGTTCCGAAGAGTTGCGAGGTCTGGTAGGTGCGCGCCACACCGCAGCGCGCGATCTGCATGGCACTGCAGCCGGCCAGGGCCTCGGCGCCCAGCGCAAAGGCGCCCGCCGTGGGTTGATAGAAACCGCCCAGCATGTTGAGGGCCGTGGACTTGCCCGCGCCATTGGGGCCGATCAGGCTGGTCACCGCACCGGCTTGCGCTGCAAAGCTCAGTTCGGACACGGCACGCACACCACCGAACTGCATGCTCAGGCCCTGGGCCTGCAGGCCCAGGCGTACGCGCGCCGGCAGGGCCAGGCTACCCACCGCGTGGGCGCGCGGCGCAGGGGCAGAGGGCGACTGCCAGCGCGCGCGCAGGCGCTGCAAGCCGCCCACTACCCCGCCGGGGGCCACCCAGAGCACCACCAGCAGCAGCACGCCGAAGAAGAGCAAACGAAATTCTTCCAGCCCCGACAGCAGCTCGGGCAGCAGGCCCACCAACAGCGCGCCCACCAGCGGGCCGGTGACGGAGCCAGCGCCGCCCAGCATGACCACCAGCACAAAGAGGATGGACTGCAGGAAACCGAAGGTGTGCGGCGTGACAAAGCCCGAGAGCGGCGCAAACAGCGCACCCGCCGCGGCCGCGCACAAGGCAGAGACGGCAAAGGCCACGGTCTTGATCACCAGCGGGTTCAGGCCCACCGATTCGGCCGCGGTCTCGGCGTCGCGCACCGCGCGCATGGCTGCGCCCCAGGTGCCGCGCGCCAGCCAGGCATAGGCCGCCAACCCCAGGCCGGCCGCCGCGATGGCCAGCAGCGCCACGGCGCGTTCACCCCGGGCCAGGCCACCGAGCGCCGGTGCGGTCAGGCCCATGATGCCGTTCTGCCCACCGGTCAGCGCGCCGGCCTCGATGATGCCGTTCTCGACAATGAAACCGAAGGCGATGGTGATCATCGCCAGGTAGGGCCCCTTCACACGCAGCGCCGGCACCGCCAGCAGCGCGCCGCAAGCGCCGCCGATCACGGCCGCGATCGGCCAGGCCAGCCAGAAGCTCAGGCCCGCCTTGGTGGTGAGGATGGCCACCGTGTAGGCACCGATGGCGTAGAAACCCACGTGGCCGAAGGACACCTGGCCGCTCAGCCCCACCAGCACATTGAGGCCCACACCCACCAGGGTCAGCAGCGCCACCTGCGCCAGCACGAAGACCCAGTAGCCGTTGAGCGTCAGCGCCAGGCCTGCGCCCAGCGCCAGCACCACCAGCAACGCCAGGATCTGCAGCGGCGTGCCCAGGCCCAGGACAGGGCGTTTCACAAAAGAGGGGCTCATACCTTCTTCACCTCCGCCCGGCCGAACAGGCCGTTGGGCCGCCAGGCCAGCGCCGCGATCACCAGCGCGAAGGTCAGGATCTGCGTGTAGCCCGAGCCCAGAGTGGCGGTGATCAAGGCCTCCACCACACCGAACAACAGACCCGCCAGCATCACGCCCCAGGCGCTGGTGATGCCGCCCAGGATGGCCACCGCGAAGGCCTTGAGGCCGAACAGCGTGCCCATGTCGGAATGCACATTGGTCAGCGGCGCGATCAGCACGCCGGCGATGCCCGCGAACAGCGCCGAGAGCGCAAAGGCCAGCGCCACCGCGCGCCGGATCGGGATGCCCATGAGGCGCGCCGCGGCGCGGTTCTGCACCACGGCCAGCATGGCCGTACCCCAGCGCGTGCGCCGGCTCAGGGTGTGCAGCACGGCCGCCAGCGCCAGCCCCACGACGGGAATCAGCAGTTGCAACGGATAGACCCCCAGGCCCACCCCCGCGACCTCCAGCGGCGACTGCGCCAGCGCGGAAGGCAGGCTGCGCGGCTCCTTGCCATAGGTGGCCATGACCACGTTGTCCAGCACGATGCCCAGCGCCACCGTGGCCATGAGCCAGGCGTCCGAGCCGCGGTTCACGAAGGGCCGCACCGCCAGCAACTCCACGAGCAGGCCGTAGACCGCGCACAGCGCCAGGGCCAGCAGCACCGCCGCCCAGCCCGGCCAGCCCCAGGTCTGCGCAAAGGTGTAGGTCAGCACCGCGCCCAGCATCATGGAACTGCCCTGGGCAAAGTTGACCGTGCCGCTGACGGCATAGGTCACGTAAAAGCCCAGGGCCATCAGCCCGTACATGCTGCCCAGGCCCAGGCCGCTGACCAGCGCGGATAACTCCGACATATCTTGTCCTCTTCAAACCCAAAGAAGCGGGTCTCTCCCCGAAAGGCAATGACCCGCGTTGCCTACGCTGCTGAGGCCGATCAATTCATGCCAACAGGCACGATGCGGTTGTCGATGAACTGGGCCCAGACGTAGTCGTTGGACTGCACCGCGTCGTGCACCTCGGCCGTGAAGGGCTTGACGTAGGTCTTGATCAGGCCCTCGTACTTGTCGATCTTGTAATAACCCTGGCGGATGGCGTCACCGCTGGTGGAACCGGCGGCCTGGATGGCCAGCGCGGTGAGGTGCATGGCGTCGTAGGCATTGGCCACGCCCACGGCGGGCGAGATGTCGTCCGGGCCCTTGATCGTGGGGTACTTGGCCATCAGGGCCTTGATCACACGCTGGCCCACCGGCGACTGCTTGCCGAAGAAGCTGTAGGTCTGCACGAAATGCACGTCCTTGCCCATGGCGCCGGCCAGCTCGGTGAAACGGCCACCGGCCGGACCCCAGTGCGAGACCACCGGCACCTTCCAGCCCATGCGCTCCAGCGACTTCACCACCTGGGCCGAGGGGCCCACATTGCCCACCATGAACAGGGTGTCGGCACCGGCGGCCTTCAGGCGCGTGAGTTGCGGCACCATGTCCACGTCATTGCCTTCGAACTTCTCCACGCCGGCGGGTGTCACGCCCTTGGCGGCCATGGCAGCCTTCAGGCCCTTCTCGTTGCTCTCGCCCCAGGGGTTGTTCACCAGGATCAGGCCGGGCTTGGCGCTCTTGAAGTTCTTCTGCGCGTAGGCCAGCATGCCCACGTCCACGATCTCGTCCACCGCCGACACGCGGAAGGCGAAGTTGGGGTTGGCACCGTTCCTGGTGATGCCCGTGCCCGCCGCCCAGGGGCCCATGAAAGGCACTTTCTCCTGGTTCATCAGCGGCACGATGGCCATGGACACCGGCGTGTCCAGGCCGCCGAAGACCACGGCCACCTTCTCGCGGTAGATCAGTTCGCGCGCAGCCACCACGCCCTTGGCGGGGTTGGCTTCGTCGTCGCGGCGCACCAGCTCCAGCTTGCGCCCGCCCAGCAGGCCGCCCTTGGCGTTGATCTCGTCGATGGCCACCTGCATGCCACGCGTGATGGCCTCGCCGGCCAGGGCCGACTGACCGGAGAGCGCCGTCACCAGGCCGATCTTGATGGGTTCATTGGCCAGTGCCGGGGCGGCTGCCGCCAGGGCCAGGCCGGCCGCCAGCAGCGTGCGACGGGTCGCGGAGAAAGAGCAAGGGTTCATGGCAGTACTCCTGTGAGTGGATGGCAGAAAGCGGGTCGACCCGCGGGCTCCTTCCTCCATGCAAGTCGCGTGCCAGTGTCGCCACGATGGCAATTACTTTGTTTTCATATATATGATTGGATTGTCAACAATATGGCATGTCTTTTGCGAGCACATGCATCGCACAACCCTGGCGGCTCCGGATGGTGCATCCGGCACCAAAAGGGGGATGAACGAGAGGAAATGGACCATGGAAAACAAGGTGATGAACCAGACCGAGGCGCCCGCCTCCCCCGCCGCTGTGGTGGACGAATACCTGCGCCTGCTGATGATCCCGGACCCGGCTGCGGCCAGCCGCTTCGTGGCCCCCGGCCTGCGCATCCGCTTCACCGGCGGGCGCGCCATGAGCGCCCCTGCCGAGTGCGCGGCCTTCAACGCCACGCGCTACCAGTGGGTCAAGAAAAAGATCGAGGCCACCGAGACGGTGGCCGGTGGCACGCCCGCCGAGACCGTGGTCTACAGCCGCGGCACCCTCTACGGCGTCTGGCCCGACGGCACGCCCTTCGAAGGCAACCGTTATGTGGACCGCTACGTGGTGCGCGATGGGCTGATCACGCAGATGGACGTCTGGAACGACAGCGCCGAGTGGCTGCTGGTGCGCGCCGGCCTGGCGCAGCTGTGAGGCGCACGAGCACCATGCCAGCCCAATACCTCGGTCCCCTGCCCGACCACGGGCGTTTTGCCTACCGCCCCATCACGCGCCGGCCCGACTACCGCTGGCCCAATGGCGCGGGCCTGGCCGTCTACATCGGCTTCAACATCGAACACTTCGCCTTCGGTGAAGGCCTGGGCGCCATGATCGGCCCGGCCTCGCCCCAGCCCGACGTGCTCAACTACAGCTGGCGCGAATACGGCAACCGGGTGGGCGCCTGGCGCTGCCTGGAGCTGTTCGAGCAGCTGGGCCTGCCGACAGCCGCCCTGATCAACACCGCGCTCTACGACCATTGCCCCGAACTGGTGGCGGCGTTCGTGGCGCGTGGCGACGAACTCGTGGGCCACGGCCACAGCAATGCCGAACGCCAGGGCGCCCTCGACGAAGCGGCTGAGCGCGAACTGCTGCAGCTGTGCAGCGAGCGCATGCATCTGCGCAGCGGCGTGACCCCGGGCGGCTGGCTCTCGCCCTGGATCAGCGAGAGCAGACTCACGCCCGACCTGCTGGCCGAGACCGGCTACCGCTACACGCTCAACTGGTGCCACGACGACCAGCCGGTGCGCATGCGCACGCGCGATGGCCGCGGCCTGTGGTCCATCCCCTACCCGCAGGAGCTCAACGACATCCCCATGATCGTGGGCCGCCAGCTCGACGGCAAGGACTTCGCGCAGATGATCGTGGACAACTGCGACGAGATGCTGGAGCAGTCGCGCAGCCAGCCCCTGGTCATGGGCATCGCCCTGCATCCCTACCTGGTGGGCCAGCCCTACCGCCTGCGCCACCTGCGCCGCGCCCTGCAGCACCTGGTGGCCGCGCGCGACCGCGGCGAGATCTGGTTCACCACCCCCGGCGCCATCTGCCAGCACATGGAGGGCCTGGCCCGCCAGCACCCCGAGGACCACACATGAATTTCTCCATCACCGACAGCGTGGGCGCCTGGGTGCCGCACGGCCGTTTTGTCGTCGAGGGCCAAACCAGCGGCCCGCTGGCCGGCCTGCGTTTCGCCGCCAAGGACCTGTTCGATGTGGCGGGCCACACCACCGGGGCGGGCAACCCCAGCTGGCTGGCCACCCACAGCCCCGCCACGCGGCACAGCGACGTGGTGGCGCAATTGCTGGACGCCGGTGCCACCCTCATGGGCAAGGTGCTGACCGACGAGCTGGCCTACAGCCTGCACGGCGACAACGTCCACTACGGCACGCCCCTCAACGCCCGCTACCCGGAGCGCGTCACCGGCGGTTCGTCCAGCGGCTCGGCCGCCGCCGTCACCGCCGGCCTGGTGGACTTCGCCCTGGGCACCGACACCGGCGGCTCCACGCGCGTGCCCGCCAGCTACTGCGGTCTGTGGGGCCTGCGAACCACGCACGGCCTGGTCTCGGCCCGCGGTCTGGTGCCCCTGCACCCCAGCTTCGACACCGCCACCTGGCTGGCCGCCGATGGCGAGGTGTTCGAACGCGTGGGCGCCGTGCTGCTGCCCGCCAGCAACTACACACCGCGCCGCCTGCTCGTGGCCCAGGACGCCTGGGACCTGGCCGACCCCGTTTTCGCCCAGCCCCTGCAGACTGTGCGCGACGCCCTGGCCCGGCAACTGGCGGTCGCCCCCGAGGTGCATCGTGTCGCCGAACCCCAAGGTCTGGCGCAATGGCGCCAGACCTATATGACAGCCGGGGCCTACGAGGGCTGGCTCACCCACGGCGCCTGGATAAGCGATGCACAGCCCGTCTTCAGCCCGGCCATCGCGGCACGCTGGCACAACGCCAGCACCGTCACGTCCGACGCGGCGGCCACCGCGCGGGGTGCCGCCGCCGCCATGCGCGCCCAGGTGCGCAGCCTCGTCGGCACGGACGGCGTACTGGTGCTGCCCTCGGCCGCCAGCCTGGCGCCGCGGCGCGACGCCGACCCGGCCGACGTGGACGCCGTGCGCCTGCGCACCATGGCCATCACCTGCATTGCGGGCCTCAGCGGTCTGCCGCAGGTGAGCCTGCCGGTGCGTGCCGCCTCCGGTGATATGCTGGGCATCTCCTTGCTGGGACCCGCAGGCAGCGACCTGGCACTGATCCGACTGGCCCGTACCCTGCATGCCGAAATCGACTGACACCTCCACCCGCGCCCGGCGACCCCGCCCTGCCGCGCCAGCCCGCAAGGCCGCGGCCGCACCGCGCATGGAAGACACGCTGCTCAAGAACGACGAGAGCGGCGACGTGGAGGATCGCATCTACCGCGCCGTCTTTGACAGCGTGATGAGCCAGCGCCTCAAGCCCGGCACCAAACTGCCCGAGGCGCCGCTGTGTGAACTCTTCGGCGTCAGCCGCTCGGTGGTGCGCAAGGTGCTACAAAAACTGGAGCACGACCATATCGTGCAGCTGCGTCCCAACCGCGGCGCCATCGTGGCCGTGCCCACGCGCGAAGAGACGCGCCAGATCTTCGAGGCGCGCCGCGCCGTGGAAGCCGCCATCGTGCGCCTGGTGGCCGAACGCGCCACCGCGCGCGACCTCAAGGCCCTGCGCGAGCAGCTGCGCGAGGAACACCAGGCCATGCACCGCTTCGCCCAGCCGGCCTGGGCCCGCCTGGCCAGCGCCTACCACCTGCGCCTGGCCGAACTATCAGGCAACGCGATCCTGCAGCGTTACCTGACCGAGATCGTCTCGCGCTGCTCGCTCATCGTGGCCGTGCACCAGCCCCCGGGCAACGCGGCCTGCGAACATGACGAGCACGAACGCATCGTGGACTGCATCGCGCGCGGCGACGCCGAAAGCGCCGTCCAGCTGATGGACCAGCACCTGCGGGAGCTGGAGCAGCACCTCATGATCGAGGCGCCGGGCGACGAGAAAAGCCTGGCCAGATTGCTCGGCCTGGCCTGACACTCAGCGCGCGAGCTTGACCCCGGCCGCCAGGAAGCGCTGACGGTCCTCGGGCTTGTCGATCTGCGCGGCCAGGGCCTGCAACAGCGCCGCCCACTCCCGATGCTTCGCGGCCTCGCGCCGCACCAGGGTGCGCGCCAGCGGCCCGATGTGCTGGCTCAGCGCGCGCTCCAGCGGCTCCAGCTGCGCCGGCTCGAAGTTCGACACCCCGCTCGCGTTGCTGCGGCCGCTGGTGCTGCTGCCGGAGTAGGGGCGCGTGATCGGCTGGGTCAGCGGCTGGCTGCGCACCGACGGGTTGCTGCGACCGCCGGGCGGCAAGGTGGTGTTCGCGCCCGTGCGGCTGCCGCCGCTGCCCGACACAAAGGCCTCGCGCGCGGCCGGGTCCTGGATGGAGACCGAGAGCAGCTCACGCAGGCCCTGGGCGTCGGCAGCACGGGACACGCTCTTTTTCATGAGCACGTGCGCCAGCGGGCCGATGGCCCGGGTCAGCTCGGTCTCGATGGCCTGCACCACCTCGGCCGCGATGGGCACAACGTCGGCCATCAGCAGCGTGGTGGCCTCGTCGTTGGCCGGGCTCAGGCGGGCGCCGCGCTGGTCCAGCAGACGGTAGACCTCGTGGGCACGGTCGTGCTTGTCGTAGCGCTCGCCGAGAAACTCAAACAGCTCGTCGGCACCGTCGCTGATGCGCGAGATCACGTCGTAGTAGGCGCGCGAGACCATGATCTGGTTCGCGGTGGAGAAATCCATGATGCGCTGCGCCACGTTGATGCCGTCGCCCACCACGTTCACGCGATCGTTGATGTCCTTGAGCATGCGCAGCGGCCCCAGGTGCAGGCCCACGCGCATGGACAGCTTCTCGCTGTATTTCTGCCGCATCAGGTCGCGCAGCAGCTGGGCCGACACCAGCGCCTCCTCGGGGTCGCCCAGGAAGCAGATGGCCGCACCGTCGCCGGTGTCCAGCATGATGCGCGAGGACGCATCCACCCCGTCGATGGCCTTGCTCACCAGTTCGTTGAACTGGGTCTTGAGCGCCACCTGCTGGTCCACGCTGCGTTTGGAGTAGCCCACCAGGTCCAGGAACATGATGGTGCCCATCACGTTCTTGCGCGAATGATCCTCGCCGCCCGTGCGCGAGTCGCTGCGCGCACCGTCCATCACCTGGGTCTGGACCTGGGTGTGGAGTTGCGTGTTCAGCTGCGTCCTGAGCTCGGTGGGCGCGAACTCGGTCTTGCGCAGCGCCTCGCGCAGTGCCGCCACGCTCTGCGGTCGATCCTTCTCGTGGGGCTGCAGCGCCCAGTCGATGGCCTGCAGCAGCGGCTCGCTGAAGGCTGCGCGGCTGGCCACGTCCACGGCCTTGGGCATGGCGTCCTCGCGCACGCGCGCGGCGGCCTCCAGCGGCTTGCGCCCCGTGGTCATCCAGTAGAGCACTGCGCCCAGCGAGTACAGGTCGGTCCACGGCCCCTGGTTGCCCTTGCTGTGGTATTGCTCGAAAGGCGCGAAACCGGGGCTCACGATGTTGGTCATGTCGTGGTCGGCGCTGACACGGCGCGCGGCCCCGAAATCCAGCAGCACGGGGCTGCCGTCGGCGCGGATGTAGATGTTGTCGGGCTTGATATCGCGGTGCAGGAAGTTCAGCTTGTGTACCGCCTCCAGGCCGTCGAGCAGGGGATAGACCAGCTGCAGCAGGGCCGCCTGGTCCAGCCCGCGCTGCTGCATCACCCAGTGCTTGAGCGGATCACCCGACTCATAGTCCATGACGATGTAGGCGGTGCCGTTTTCCTTGAAGTAACGCAGCACCTTGACGATATTGGGGTGGCGGAAGGACGCCAGCGCCCGTGCCTCGTCCACGAAACGCTCCAGCCCCCAGTCGAAGCGCGACGCGCCTTCGGGCGTGCGCACGCGCACCGAGCGGTCCTCGCCGCGCACCGCCACGTCGGCCGGGAAGTACTCCTTGATCGCCACGGGCAGCTGCAGGTTCACGTCCTGCGCCAGGTAGGTGATGCCGAAGCCGCCGCCGCCCAGCACCTTGTCGATGCGGTATTCGTAGACGGTCTGGCCCGGCTCCAGGGCCGCGACGTCCGAGGCCCTGGGCGCGGTGCCGTCGGGTTTCACGCCGTCTTCCATGTCCGTGCCGCGATCCAGGCTCACTCGCCGCGGTCGATCATC
This sequence comes from Burkholderiales bacterium, assembly GCA_016185015.1. GTDB lineage: Bacteria > Pseudomonadota > Gammaproteobacteria > Burkholderiales > Burkholderiaceae_C > Hylemonella. Next base: position 153,932 of record JACPOI010000036.1, on the reverse strand, counting down.
TGCATGGCCTTGTCCAGGCTGCGGCGCATGCGGTTGAAGGCGCCGCCCAGCACGGCCACCTCGTCGCGTCCGCCCTCGGCGAACTCGGGCACGTTGAAGTCACCCGTGCTGACCTGGTCGGCCGCCTGCGACATCCTGCGGATCGGGCGCACGATCATCCAGCTCAGCATGATGTTGAGCACCACGAAGACCAGCACAAAGACCCCGGCCAGCGAAGTCAGGAAGGCCTTGAGTGCGCGGTCGGCGTTCTGCACCGGCACTTCCATCGGCACGGTCACCACTTGGGCGCCCACGATCTCGTTGTGCTTCCAGCCGAAACCGTTGGCCTCGCCATAGATCTTGAGCATGCTGGGCGGCGCAGCCGCCGGCACGCTGTGGCAGGCCAGGCAGGCGGCATTGGTGATCTGGATGGGATGGGCAATGTAGAGCAGCCGCCCGGTGGCACCGGAGCGCTCGGAGATCAGTTCCTTGACCGCACCGTCCTGGCGGAACTGCTGCACGATGTCGGCTTCCCAGTCGGTCACGCGGTCGCGCGGGTTGGTGGGGTTGAGCGTGGCTTCCTTGTAGCTGTAGCCCGGGTGCTTCTTCTGCACGGCCGAAAGGATTTCCGTCGCGGCATAGGCCGAGACGCTCTGCGGCAGGAAGACTTCGTCCAGCCGAGGGTCGAGCAGCGGCTTGATCTGACCGATCGTGTAGGACCGGGCAGACAGGGCCGTCTCCATCATGAGCCGCGCGTTGCGCACCACTTCGTCGCGTGCGTTGTCCTGCAGGAGCTGGCGCGAGATCATGCCCGCCGCAGCAAAGCCGACCAGGAAAACCGCGATCAGCACCAGATTGAATTTGAGTCTCAAGCCCATAGAACCCCCACCCGTATGTGAATGAACACTTGCGTTTTTTTGTTGGTCCACAGTGTAGCGGCGCCGGCAGGCGCCCGGCCCGAAACGCCGCCGCGCCGGGGCCCGCCCGCCCGGTGTTGATAGACTCGCCCGGATGTCCACCCCGGCCGATCTCGCCCTCCACACTCCCATGATGCAGCAGTACCTCGGCCTCAAGGCCGGGTACCCGCAGACCTTGCTGTTCTATCGCATGGGCGACTTCTACGAGTTGTTCTACGCCGACGCCGAGAAGGCCGCGCGCCTGCTCGACATCACGCTCACCCAGCGCGGCCAGTCCGGCGGCCAGCCCGTGGTCATGGCGGGCGTGCCCTTCCATTCGGTGGAAACGTATCTGGCCCGCCTCATCAAGCTGGGCGAATCGGTGGCCATCTGCGAACAGGTGGGCGACGTGGCCACGGCCAAGGGCCCGGTCGAGCGCAAGGTGGTGCGCGTGGTCACCCCCGGCACCCTGACCGACAGCGCCCTGCTCAGCGACAAGAGCGAATCCCTGCTGCTGGCCGTGCACCAGGGCCCGCGCAACAGCCTGGGTCTGGCCTGGCTCAGCGTGACCCAGGGCGAGGTGAATCTCGCCGAATGCAGCCCCGACGAGCTGCCCGAATGGCTGGCGCGCATTGCCCCGGGCGAGCTGATCTACAGCGCAGGTTGCACGCCGGCTTTCGAGCAGCGCCTGCTGGCCCTCAAACAGAACACCGGCGTGGCCCTGGCCCTGCGCCCCGAATGGCAGTTCGACAGCGCCCTGGGCCAGAACAAGCTGCTCGAACAGCTCAAGGCCGCCAGCCTGGCCAGCTGGGGCGCGCAGGAACTGCCGCAGGCTCACGCCGCTGCCGCCGCGCTCTTGGCCTACGCCGAACACACCCAGGGCCGCGCCCTCAGCCACGTGCACAACGTGCGTGTCCAGCGCAATGACCAGCTGATCGACCTGCCGCAGACCACGCGCCGCAACCTCGAACTGGTGCAGACCCTGCGCGGTGAGGACAGTCCCACGCTGTTCTCCCTGCTCGACACCTGCATGACCGGCATGGGCAGCCGCCTGCTCAAGAGCTGGCTGCTGGAGCCCGCGCGCGACCGCGCCCCGGCGCAGCAGCGGCTCGACGCCCTTGGCGCGCTGAGAGGCGGCCCGTGGCCCAGACTGCGCGAGCAGCTCAAGGGCTGCAGCGATGTGGAACGCATCACCGCCCGCATCGCGCTGCGCCAGGTGCGCCCGCGCGAACTCGTCGCGCTGCAACAGACGCTACAAAAAACAGAGCAACTGGCGCCGGTACTGCAGGGCCAGGCTGGCCTGCTGGCGCAGGTGGCGCAACAGCTGCTGCCGCCCGCGGGCTGCGCCGAGCTGCTGGCCCGCGCCATCCTGCCCGAGCCGGCCGCCCTGGTGCGCGACGGTGGGGTCATCAACGACGGCCTGGACGCCGAGCTCGACGAGCTGCGCGCCATCCAGACCAACTGCGACGGTTTCCTGCTGGAGCTGGAGACCCGCGAACGCGCCCGCACCGGCATCACGAACCTGCGCGTGCAGTTCAACAAGGTGCACGGCTTCTACATCGAGATCACCAGCAGCAACCTGGACCGCGTGCCCGAGGACTACCGCCGCCGCCAGACGCTGAAGAACGCCGAGCGTTTCATCACGCCCGAACTCAAGGCCTTCGAAGACAAGGCCCTGAGCGCGCAGGAGCGCGCCCTGGCGCGCGAGAAGTGGCTGTACGAACAGCTGCTGGACCAGCTGGCGCCGCACATCCCCGCCCTCACGCGCACGGCACGGGCGCTGGCCACGCTGGATGTGTTGTGCACCCTGACCGAACGCTCGCTCACGCTGGAGTGGTGCGCCCCGCAATTCGCCAACGAACCCTGCATCGACATCACGGCCGGCCGCCACCCTGTGGTGCAGGCCCGTCTGGCCGAGACCAGTTCCGGCGCCTTCATCGCCAACGACACGCGCCTGGGCCCGAAGCAGCGCATGCAGATCATCACCGGCCCGAACATGGGTGGCAAGTCCACCTATATGCGCCAGGTGGCCCTCATCGTGCTGCTGGCCTCCATGGGCAGCTATGTGCCGGCCAGCGCCTGCCGCCTCGGGCCCATCGACGCCATCCACACCCGCATCGGCGCCGCTGACGACCTGGCCAATGCCCAGTCCACCTTCATGCTGGAGATGACCGAGGCCGCACAGATCCTGCACGCCGCCACGCCGCAGTCGCTGGTGCTGATGGACGAGATCGGCCGCGGCACCTCCACCTTCGACGGCCTGGCCCTGGCCGGCGCGATTGCCACCCAGCTGCACGACAAGACGCAGGCGTTCACGCTGTTCGCCACCCACTACTTCGAGCTCACCGAGTTCCCGGCCAAGCACCACGCCGCCGTCAACGTGCACGTGAGCGCTACCGAATCCGGCCACGACATCGTCTTTCTGCACGAAATCCAGCAGGGCCCGGCCAGCCGCAGCTACGGCATCCAGGTCGCGCGCCTGGCCGGCATGCCGGCGGCCGTGGTCAACCATGCGCGCCACGCGCTCGAGGCGCTGGAGACCTCCGCCTCGCAGAGCCAGGCCCAGGTGGATCTGTTCGCGCCACCGCCCGTGGTAGAAGCTGGCACACCCAGCGCAGTGGAGGCCAGCCTGGCGGAGATCAACCCCGACACCTTGAGCCCGCGCGACGCGCTCGATGCGCTGTACGCCCTGAAGAAACTCGCGAATCGCAAATGAATTCCCACCTGCCCCCCATCATCTTCTCGCACGCCAACAGCTTCCCGGCCAGCACCTACCGGGTGCTCTTCGCCGAGCTGCGCCGCCGCGGCTTCAAGGTCAAGGCCGTGGATAAGTTCGGGCATGACGAGCGCTACCCCGTCACCAGCAACTGGCCGCACCTGGTGCAGCAGTTGGCCGACTTCACGGCCGCCGAAGTGAACAAGAGCGGCGAGCCCGCCTTCCTGGTCGGCCATTCGCTGGGCGGCTTCCTGAGCCTGATGGCGGCGGCGCGCCACCCCGAGCTCGCCTGCGGCGTGCTGCTGATCGACTCGCCCATCCTGGGCGGCTGGCGCGCCACCAGCGTGAACGTGGCCAAGCGCACTCAGCTCATTGGCGCAGTCTCGCCGGGTGCCATCAGCAAGGCCCGGCGCAACAGCTGGCCCGATACCGACACCGCCTTTGAGCACCTGCGCCACAAGAAGGCCTTCGCCCACTGGGACGATCAGGTGCTGCGTGACTACGTGGAACACGGCATGCACGACGAGGACGGCAAGCGCGTGCTGAGTTTCACGCGCGAAGTCGAGACCGCGATCTACAACACCATCCCCCACCACCTGGACAACCTGCTCAAGCGCCACCCGCTCAAGTGCCCGGTCGCCTTCATCGGCGGTAGCCACTCGGTGGAGATGAAGCAGGTCGGCATGGCCATGACCGAGAAGGTGACCAAGGGGCGCATCAGCATGCTGGACGGCTCGCACCTCTTCCCCATGGAGCAACCCATCACCACGGCTGCCGCCATTGAGGCCGCGCTGCTCAACCTGCAGCGTGTGCGCGAACTCAAGAACAACGGCGCATAAAAAAGGCCGCAACTGCGGCCTTTTGTTTCAGTGTCCGGGACTCAGGCGCTCCAGCGCACCGCGCCGCTCCAGGCCGTGGCCAGCACCACCACACCGAAGACGATGCGGTACCAGGCGAAGCCAACAAAGCTGTGCGTGGAGATGAAACGCAGCAGCCAGCGCACGCACAGCCAGGCGCTGATGAAGGAGAACAGCAGGCCCACGCCGAACATGGGCAGGTCGGCCGCCGAGAGCAGCGCGCGCTCCTTGAACAGGCTGTAGGCGCCCGCACCGATCAGCGTGGGGATGGCCAGATAGAAGGAGAAATCTGTGGCCGCCTTGCGCGACAGGCCCAGCAGCATGCCGCCGATGATGGTGGCGCCGCTGCGACTGGTGCCCGGGATCATGGCCAGGCACTGCACCAGGCCCACCTTCACCGCATCCTTCCAGCCCATCTGGTCCACATCGAGGATGCGCGGCGCGGTTTCGGCGCGCGCCTGGCGCCGCTCGGCCCAGAGGATGACGAAGCCGCCGATGATGAAGGTCGTTGCCACCACCTCGGAAGTGAACAGGTTGGCCTTGATGGCCTTGCCGAAGAGCAGGCCCAGCACCACGGCCGGCACGAAGGCGATCAGCACATTGAGCGTGAACTGCTGTGCCTGCCGGCTGGTGGGCAGGGCCACCACGGTGGCGCGCAGCTTCTGCCAGTAGACCAGGATCACGGCCAGGATGGCGCCGGTCTGGATGGCGATGTCGAAGACCTTGGCCTTCTCGTCATCGAAACCCAGCAGCGCTCCGGCCAGGATCAGGTGGCCGGTGCTTGAAATGGGAAGGAATTCGGTCAGGCCTTCGACGATGCCCATCAGGGCGGCCTTGATCAGCAGGGTGATATCCACGGGGACTCCAATGAAGACCGTGGATTATCGCTGGCGTTCAGCCAGCACCCGACTCTTGCGCCAGGCGCGGGATGGCAAGCGCGCCCTACAGCGGCGCGAGCCCCGAGAACTGGCTCTGCTCCGGGCTGAAGTTGGGGTCCAGGCAGGCGTTGGTGAAACCGATCGGGCCGACGTCCACCAGGATCACCGCCCAGGTGTCCCATCGATTGCGGGGGTCCATGCCGTAGGGGTCCATCTTGATCTCCTCGGGGTTGACTTTGCGACCCACGTAGGACGAGATGACCTGGAGCAATTGGCGGAAGTCCTCCACTCGCTGGACTTGCTGCATGGACTGCTCGAATCCGCAGCCGCTGGGTCTGAACCTGGGCACTTTGATTTCCTCATCTGCTGACGCGCCTATTCTGCCGCGGCCAGCCCCAGGCCTTGTATCAATATGTCTCCTGGCAGCAGGGGCTTTCTCGGGCCTACTCGTAGCGCAGCGCCTGGATCGGCAGCAGGTGCGCGGCGCGGCGCGCCGGGTAGAAACCGAAGAACACCCCCACCAGGGCCGAGAAACCCACGGCCAGGGCGATGGCGCCGAGCGACATGTTCACGTTCCAGCCAGCCAGCACCCCCACGCCCCAGGTCGCCAGCCCGCCCAGCAGCACGCCCAGGGCGCCGCCGAAGAGCGAGAGCGTCACCGCCTCGATCAGAAACTGCGCCAGGATGTCCTTGGGGCGCGCACCTACCGCCATGCGCAAGCCGATCTCGCGCGTGCGCTCGGTCACGCTGACCAGCATGATGTTCATGATGCCGATGCCGCCGATCACCAGGCTGATGCCGGCCACCGCCGCCAACAGCAGCGTCATGATGCGGCTGGCCTCCTCCTGCGCCTGCAGGATCTCCGACAGGTTGCGCACATTGAAGGTGTCGTCACCGCCCGGCGGCACCTTCAGGCGCTGGCGCAGCAGCTCGCGCACGCTTTCCTCGGCCAGCTTCATGCTCTGGCCCTCGCGCACCTTGACGTGGATGGTCCAGATGCGCTTGACGTTGCCGCCCGCGTTCCAGATGCGGTTGCGGAAGGTCGACATGGGCACGATGACCACATCGTCCTGGTCCTGCCCCATGCTGTTCTGGCCCTTGCGCGCCAGCACGCCCACCACGGTGAAGGGCACGCCGCGCACGCGGATCACCTGGTCGATCGGGTCGTCCTCGCCGAAGAGCTCGCGCACCACCGTCTGCCCCAGCCAGGCCACCTTGGCCGAGCCCGACTGCTCGGCCGCCTCGAACAGGCGCCCGCTCTCCAGCGACCAGTCGCGCACCTCCAGGTAGTCGTTGGTGGTACCGAAGATGTTGGTGTTCCAGTTGGCGTTCTGCGCCACCGCCTGCGCCGTGGTGCGCGAGGACGGCGCCGAGGCCTGCACCTCGGGAATCTCGATGGCAATCGCCTCGGCGTCCTCTTCCGTGAAGCGCGAGCGCGTCTGCGCTGCCTGGCGCACACCGGCCGCGGACAGGCTGCCCGGCAGCACCAGCATCACGTTGGAGCCCAGGCCCTTCATCTGTTCCTGCACGCGCTCGGTGGCGCCGCTGCCCACGGCGATCATGGTGATCACCGCTGCCACGCCGATGATGATGCCCAGCATGGTCAGGATGCTGCGCAGCGTGTTGGCGGCCAGCGCGCGCCAGGCCGTGCGGAAGGCGGCGAACCAGTTCATACCTGGGCCTCCGCCGGCGTTTCAGCCTGGTGCCCAGGCTGGCGCACGTCCTCCACGATCTGCCCATCGCGGAACACCAGCCGGCGGCGCGCCCAGGCCGCGATGTCGGCCTCGTGCGTGACCAGCACCACCGTCATGCCCCGGGCGTTCAGGTCGGCCAGGATGCGCATGATGTCTTCGCTGGTCTTGGTGTCCAGCGCGCCGGTGGGCTCGTCGGCCAGGATCAGCTGCGGGTTGTTGACCAGCGCACGCGCAATCGCCACGCGCTGCTGCTGCCCGCCCGAAAGTTCGCTGGGCGTGTGCTGCCAGCGCTCGCCCAGGCCCACGGTCTGCAGCGCGGCCAGCGCGCGCGCGCGACGCTCGGCCGACTTCACGCCGGCATAGACCATGGGCAGCTCCACGTTCTCCTGCGCGCTGGTGCGCGGCAGCAGGTTGAACTGCTGGAAGACAAAACCGATGCGCCGGTTGCGGATGGACGCCAGCTGCTCCGGCGTCATGGTCTCCACCTCTTCGCCGGCCAGGCGGTATTGGCCGCTGCTGGGCTGGTCCAGACAGCCCAGGATGTTCATCAGCGTGGATTTGCCCGAGCCGGAAGCCCCCATGATGGCCACGAACTCGCCCTCGGCGATGTCCAGCGACACCTCGCGCAGCGCGTGCACAGTGGTGTTGCCCATGGTGTAGGTCTTGCTGAGGTCTCGCGCTTCAATCAAAACCATGTCTTTTGCTCCACGGTGCCGCAGGCAAAGAGCTGTGCGTGCAAAAACGTGAATCGCGGAACGCCGTGGAACCGGCTTTGCCGGGCCACTGGCGTTGCCCACTGCAAGGGGGGTGGCGTAGCGACACGCAGTGCGCGCAGCCTGGGGGTGTGCGTCATATCTTCAGAACATCATCCGCGGGCCGGTGGCGCCCGGGCGCGCCGTGCCGCCCGCCGCGCCGCTGACGCCGGTGATCACACTGGCGCCCTCCTTCAGCTCGGCCGCTTCCGGCGAGTTGGGGCCCACGACCAGCTCGGTCTGGCTACCGTCGGTGATCCCCAGGAGCACGTTCAGCGCCTTGGGCTTGCCATCGGCACCCAGCACATAGATGCGTCCGCGGGTGATGGTGCGGCCCGCCAGCTCGGCCTGCATCTCGGCGTACCGCTTTTTCTGCTCGGGCGTCAGCACCTCGGCGATGCGCGCGCGGATGTCGGCGGTGATGCGCTCGCGCGCCTTGCTGCGATCGGCCTCGGGCAGCTCGCGCAGCGCCATGAACTTCGGCCGGGCGCTGGCGTAGATGGCGTCGACCTTGCCGGTCTGCGCAGCGTCGAGCTGCAGCTCGCGCACCAGGCGGTTGCGGATTTCCGTCAGGGCGTTCCCTGCGGCAGGCGCAGCCGTTGCGGCGGCGGGGGCCGAAGCCGCATCCGTCGGCGCAGGCGAAGCGGATGAAGCCGCGGGCGCGGCGGGCTCCACACCGGCGATGCGCACACGCAGCGCGGCATTGGGCATCTTGAGCACGTTGTCGCGCATGTCGGTCACCACGCGCACATTGGCCGTCATGCCCGGCAGCAGGCGCCCGTCGGTGTTGGAGAAAGTCACCACGGCTACGTAGGTCACCACATTGGAGACGTTGAGCGCGGCCTTGCGCACCTGCGAGATCGCACCCTCGAAAGTCTGGCCCGGGAAGGCGTCCACCGTGAAGCTGGCCTTCTGCCCGTTGCGGATGCGGCCCACGTCGGCCTCGTCGATGCTGGCCTCCACCTGCATGTCGCGCAGGTTGCGTGCAATCACGAAAAGCTCGGGCGCCTGCAGGCTGGCCGCCACAGTCTGCCCCTTCTCGATGGCGCGCTTGATCACGATGCCGTTGACCGGCGAGGTGATGCGCGTGCGCGCCAGGTCGATGCGGGCCTGCGCCAGCGCCGCCTCACGCTGGGCCACGGCGGCCTGCGCGCTTTTCACCTGCGCGTCGGTCACGCCCAGCTGGGCTTCGGCTGCCTTCACCGATTCGGCGCTGGTGTTCACCAGGGCGTTGGACTGGTCCGCCGTGCTCTGTGCGATGAAACCCTTGCCCACCAGCATCAGGTTACGGTCATGCGTGCGGCGCGCCTCGGCCAGGTCGGTCTGTGCGCGCGAGACCTGCGCCCGGCTGGCCACCACATTGGCCTGCGCCGTCAGCACCACGGCACGCGCGGCATCCACGTCGGCCTGGGCCGAGCGCACGCGGTACTCGAAGGTCTCGGGGTCGATCACGGCCAGAAGCTGGCCGGCCTTGACCTCGGAGTTGAAGTCCACGTACAGGTCCTTGATCTGGCCTGACACCTGGGTGCCCACCGTCACCTGCGTCACCGGGCTCACGGAGCCGCTGGCCGACACCGCCGACTGCAGCGGCCCACGCTCGATCTTGCCCGTGCGGTACTGCACTTCGGTGCTGCCACCGCGCTGCGTCCACCACCAGCCCAGCGCCCCCACCAACACCAGTGCCACTGCGCCCGCCGCCACATATGTCTTTTTCATGTGATCCATTGTAGGAAGAAGGCCATATCCCGTGCCGTGGGCAGGTGTCGCTTGTGTAAAGACCCGGCAAACCCGCCCGCCGATTCCCGGCCCACGCAGACAAGCATCGTTTGGCGACACCATAAAAAACGGCGCTCCGAAGAGCGCCGTGTAATGACCGTGCAAAGGCACGATCAGCTGCGGGGGAGGACCGCAGCGCAAGGGAATGTTACTCCTTATCGGCGATTTCCCATATGGCCTTCTGCACCGGGGCGGGGGCCGTTGCCGCCGCCCTGGCCGCGACCATCGTGCCGTTCGTAGCGGTCATCGCGGTCATGCCGTTCGTAGCGGGCGTGGCGATCATCGCCGCGACGATCGTCACGGTCTTTCCAGTGGCCGTAGCCATGACCGTAGTAGCCCGGGTGCACGCGGTGCACCGGATGCGGGGGCAGGTAGACCACGCGGGGCGGCGGCACATACACCGGCCGTGCATGGACATGGGGGCGTTCGTACACCACCACCGGTGCCGCCGGCATATTGCTCACACCGACATGGATGCCTGGCTGCGACATGGCGATGGACCAGAACACATCCGCGTCGTTGTGCCCGGCCTGGGCGGCGCCGCTGGCACCCAGTCCCAGTGCGGCCACCAGGGCCAGGGCAGCAGCGGAAGATTTGGCTTGGATCGTCATGAGGGTTCTCCTTGATGGGGCCGCCGGTAGGCTGCCCTGTACCCTCAACGCCGCTCCCCCCGGTCCGGCTGCATAGCGTTTGTGAAGGAGGTTACAAGACGTAACCCCCTGCCCACGCCGCGCCTAGCGCCTGAACAGCGCGATGACGAAATCCGGCACACCGGCCAGCACCGGCGTCACCGGGGTCTGTTCGCCGCGGGTCAGTTCATCCACCCGGTCTGACACGTAGGCGTCCAGCCCCTTGTAGGTGATGCGTCCGCGCTTCTTGAAGTCGGCCGCCCCCTGCAGACCCTCGACCACGGCCTTGGTGAAAGCCCCGTTCCCCCAATCCGAGTTCTCCTGCGAAAACTGCCCGCCCGTGGACGAGGCAAAGACCACCAGGCCGTTTTCCGAGCTGGCCATCTCATTGACCGCGCTGGTCGAATCGCGCGCCTGGCGGGTGGCCATGCGCCCGATCACATTGCCCGAGTGGCAGGTGTCCACAAACAGCATCACCCGCCCTTGCAACGACGTCAACGTGGAGCGCAAGGAAGTGAACGGCAGCGCCGTCTGCGACAGGTTCTGCAGGTTCGCGTCGCGGGTCATGAAGTAGTACGTGGGCCCGTCGTTGAAACCGTGCCCGGCCAGGAAGACGATCGCCGTGTCGCGCGGTTTCATGCTCTGGCGCAGCCACTCCAGCCCGGCTTCCAGCGCCGGGCGTGAAGCGTCCTTGTCCAGCAGCTGGCGCACATGCACCTCGCCGTACTGCGCGCCGCGCTGCTTGCGCAGCGTGTCCACGAAGTCGCGCGCATCCTTGGCCGCCAGGCCCAGGTTGTAGTCCGGGTTGTCATAGCGCGACACCCCCGCGGCCAGCACGTACAGGTCGCCCTGACCACTGCCCGGTTTGGGGCCGGTGTAATTGACGCGAATCACCGTCGGCACCGAGGCACCGAAACGGTTCTCTGCAATCAGCCGGATGTCCGTGTCCTCGGGCGGGATCTCCAGCGTCACCTCGCGCTCGCCGTTGTCCTGGGGGCGCACCCCCACCGCCAGATTGCGCTGCGCGCTCGAGCCCGAGGCCAGCAGGGTGCGCACCTGGGTCACCGGCGCATCCGGCGCGGAAGTGACACGGAAGCGGATGCTGATCTGCCGGGTGTCGGAGCGCACCTGGTAACCCGGCGCGACGATCTCGATGCGCGGCGGCAGGGCCTCCAGGGACACGGCCGAGGCCGACATGACCAGCGTTTCCGGTGCGGGTTGCGCCGCTGCGCCCTCGGGCGCGGCCGGCGGCGCAGGCGGTGCGGCCACCGCCACAGCGGGCGTCGGCGCTGCCACTACGGCGGGTACGGAAGGCGTCGGCGCTGTGACTGCAACGGGTGCGGGGGGCATCGGCGCTGTCGCCGTGGCGGGCGCGGGCTGGGCCGGGGCCAGCTGCGGCTTGAGGCCGTCCACGGCCTCCCGTTCGCTGCGCAGGCTCCAGGCCTTGCCCGCCAGCCCCTCCAGCCTCAACGTCCCGCGGAAGCGCGACATGGGCATGAAGTCCGCGGCGCGCGGCGCCGAGGGGTTCAGAATCCAGCCGGCCGAATCTTCGGCCCCCACACTGGCCTCGTAATAGCCCTGGCTGCTGATGGCAACCCAGCGTTTGCTGGCCGGCTGCAGGTAGTAGGACATCACCTGCTCCCCGGTCGACCAGCGGAACACCCACAGCATGCCGTTGGCCGTCGCCGCCACGACCAGGTCGCGTGATTCGATGAGGTTCACCGCCAGCACGTCCGCGCCCAGGTACTTCATCCACTGCTGCTCGCCCTTGCCGGAGATCTTGTAGAGCCGTTCCCAGTTGCTGCCCACGGCCACGTGCCCGTCGGTCGAGTGCGCTGCCACGCTGAGCGAGCGTTCTCCCTTGCCGAACAGGGGCAGGGACACGCCATTGACCGTACCGTTTGACGTCCCCTCCCAGGCCAGCACCCCGATGTCGCGGCCACTGGTCGAGGGCTCTTTCCACGACACCTTCAGGCGCTGCACCGGGGTGTAGCCCGGCTCGGCCAGATTGAAGGCCACGTCGCGTTTGCCATCGTCGCCGGGCACCGGCAGATACACCAGCCCCGATTCGGTCACCTTCAGCGCCAGCGGGCGGCGCTGGAAGTCGGCCACGTCGGCCGCCACGCGCCAGGCCAGCTTGAAGTCCGCGTCGACCATGGCCACCGCGCCCTGTTCCGTCAGGTAGACCACCTCGCCCTTGCGCGTGACGGCGAGATCGGCCACCTTGGCGTCAGGCAGGCGCAGCTGATCGGTCTTGTCGGCGATATGTGCGCCCGCCCAGCGGCGCAGGAACCCCTGCCCGCTGTGCAAGGACCAGGTCGTGCCGAAGAATTGGCCGCCCTCGGGCGCCTGCACCACGCGCGAGAAAAACACGTTGGGCGGCATGCCCGAGCGGTTCAGTGCGTGGGTCAACTCCTCCAGCGTCTCACCGTCCAAGCGGGTGTGCGCACCGAGCAAGATGGTCTTGCCCGCCGCATCCCAGTGGCTGCGATAGTCACCCCAACGCGGCGTCTTGCGCGCCGCCTCGCGGAAACTCCCGGCATCGGGCTTGTACAGCTTGACGATGGTCTGCTGGCCGCGGTTGTCCCAGCTGGCCGCGTAGAAGGCACCGTCGGCGCGGAACTCCAGCCCCGTCACCGCGCTGGGAAAGTCCGTATCCCGGAACACTTCCTTGCCGTCGGCCGCCGAATAGACACTCACCCCCTGCCGGGCGCCCGGTTTGCCCGCCGCCAGGAAACGGCCGTCCTGCGACCAGGCCAGCATGGACGAATTCTCCTGGCCCGTGATGACCCGTTCGATCCGCCCGGTCTGCAGCGACAGGATGACGATGGCGCGCCGCATATTGCCACCCGTCACCGCGATGCGCTGACCGTCTGGCGCCATGGCCAGCCCGCGCAGCAGGTTGCTGATGGGCGCCCCCCTGGGCAGGAAAAAGCGCTGCAGCATCTCGCCGGTCTGCACGTCCCACACCCGCACGCTGCCGTCATAGGCCGCCGTCACGGCCCGGCGGTCGTCCGGCGTCAGGACGATATAGGACGCCTCGTCCGAGTGCGCCTGGCCATCAATGGCCAGGAAGGGCCGCTTGGGCAGGCCACCCCAGTTCCCGGCGTTTTGCGCCCAGGCGGGGGTGGTCAAACAGGCCGCCAAGGCAGCCCACATCATGAAATTTGCTAAAAACTGCAACATGCCGGAATGCTAACAAGGCCCGCGCGGCCTGTCCACCCCGGACCGGGCTCAGCGCGGCCGCAGCCCCGCCGGCAGCCAGCCCCCCAGCCGCGCCTCGATGGCCTGTTCATGCCGCTGCCACCAGATCCCCAGCGCAATCACGGCCAGCCCCAGGAGAGTGAGCGCAAACGGAAACAGCATGCTGTTCTGGAACACGCGGTGCGACAGGTAGCCCAGGTAACCCGCCACCCCGAAGGCCCCCAGCACCGTGAACACCCGCCGCCCGATGGCCGCGCCCCCGAAGATCAGGCCCACGTTGATCAGCGCATACAGCGCCTTGCCCAGCTCCGAGCCCGAGTTCTGCAGGCTCAGGCCGCCCCAGAACATGAGGGCGCCAAAGATATAGAGCCAGAAGGCGTAGTCCTGCCGCCACTCGGCCGTTTTGGCCAGGCGGCTGCGCGTGTCCACCCACATGGCGATCAGGCAGGTGCCGATGCCGAAGACCAGGGACATGTCGCGCATGAACTTGTATTCAAAGCCGGCCTGCTGCATCAGCAGGCTGGCCACGTCCATGTACATGTACCAGACCGTCACCGCGATGGGCATCACCATGAAAGGCAGGCGGTAGCGCCACAGCATCACCACCCCGGCGGCCAGGGTGCCGAACTCCAGCGTGAGCCAGCGCCAGTCGATGTGCGTGTGGTAGGCCCGGTAGCTGCTGGGCCCGCCCGACGGCCACAGGCCCAGGCCGCTTTGCAGCGCCCATAGCGCCAGCGGCACCAGGCACACCGCCAGCGTGGCCAGGATGCCCGCCGGCGTGCCCAGCCCCCGGCCCTTCAAGGTATCGGCCACCAGCAGGCAGGCCACCAGATACGCCAGGGCAATGGCCAGCAGGCCCCAGTCGCCGAACTGCTGCCAGCCCAGCGTCATGAACAGCGTCATGGCGCCGATGGCCACCATGCCGCCAAAGTAATACAGCACATTGGTGAAGCCGAAACGCGGCCCCGGGGCCAGCCCGGCGGGCCCCGCAGCCGGCACCCGGGCCTGCTGCTCCCAGCGTGCCCAGAGCAGCCGGGACTGCTGGCCGGTGATCAGCCCGTCGTGCACGGCGGCCTGCAGATCGGCCTGGGAGACGGTGACGCTGATGTTCTGCGCTTCCTCGGACATGAAGAGCCCTCCTGTGACGCCCATGGTAGCAAGCCCGCACAGCCCGGGGACCGGCATCTAAAATGGCTTCATGAGCAAGCCCAGCACCCCCGAGAACAAAGAAGCCCCCGCCAAAGCCAGCAACTTCCTGCGCCAGATCATCGAGCACGACCTGGCCGCCGGCACCTACAGCGGCCGCCGCTGGGGCCATGCCCCCGGCACCGCCACCGAACACGAGCAGGCCAAAGGCTCCGTGGCCGACCCCGCCCGCATCCGCACCCGCTTCCCGCCCGAACCCAACGGCTACCTGCACGTGGGCCACGCCAAGAGCATCTGCCTGAACTTCGGCCTGGCGCGCGACTACGGTGGCGTCTGCCACATGCGCTTCGACGACACCAACCCCGAGAAGGAAGAGCAGGAGTACGTCGACTCCATCACCGACGCGGTCAAGTGGCTGGGTTTCGGCTGGGACGCGCACGGCGACAGCCACCTGTTCTACGCCAGCAACTACTTTGATTTCATGTACCGCGCCGCCGAGTACCTGGTGGAAACCGGCCACGCCTATGTGGACGAGCAGACGCCCGAGGAGATGCGCGCCAACCGCGGCGACTTCGGCAAGCCCGGCACCGACAGCCCTTTCCGCACCCGCACGCCCGCCGAGAACCTGGCGCGCTTTCGCGAAATGCGTGCCGGCAAGCATGCCGATGGCTCCATGGTGCTGCGCGCCAAGATCAGCATGGCCAGCCCCAACATCAACCTGCGCGACCCGGCCATCTACCGCATCCGCCGCGCCACCCACCACAACACGGGTGATGCCTGGTGCATCTACCCCATGTACGCCTTTGCGCACCCCATCGAGGACGCGCTGGAGTACATCACCCACAGCATCTGCACGCTGGAGTTCGAAGACCAGCGCCCCTTCTACGACTGGACGCTGAAGCGCATCGTCCCCATCCTGCGCACGCCGCAGTTCGAACAGGCGAAAGCCTTGATCGAGAAGATCGAAGGCCAGGGCGTGGAAGCCGGCAAGGAATTCGCGCTGCACTGCCATAACCATGCGGACAAGCTCTTTGCCAGCGCCGCCGAAGGCCAGCTGCGCACCCTGTTCGCCAAGTGGGGCCACAACCCCGACGCCGTGCTGCACGACCTGCCCGCCTTCTTCGCCCTGCTCAAGAAGGAAACCGCGCAGTTCACCCCCCTGCTGGCCCACGCCCTGGACGGCCAGCGCCCCAACGTCTTCCTGCTGCCGCACCAGCACGAGTTCGCGCGCCTGAACCTCACCTACGTGATCACCAGCAAACGCAAGCTGGCCCAACTTGTGACGGAAAAGCGCGTGAGCGGCTGGGACGACCCGCGCATGCCAACAATAGTCGGCCTGCGCCGCCGCGGTTACACGCCCGAGAGCATCCAGCTCTTTGCCGAACGCATCGGCGTCACCAAGGACTATTCCTGGATTGATTACTCCACGCTGGAAGGTTGCCTGCGCGAAGACCTGGAAAGCAAGGCCCACCGCGGCATGGCCGTGCTGGACCCGGTGAAACTGGTGCTCACCAACTGGGCCGAGGCCTTTGGCAGCGACAGCTACACCGAAGAGTGCAGCCTGCCCGCCCTGCCGCATGTGGAAGAAGGCCAGGTCGCCCCCGCCCTGCGCCGTTTCCTCATCGGCCGCGAAGTGTGGATCGAGCGCGAAGACTTTGAAGAAGTGGCGCCCAAGGGCTACAAGCGCCTCTTCCCCGGCAATGTGGTGCGTCTCAAGGGCGGCTACGTGATCGAATGCACCGGCTGCCTACGCGATGCAGCCGGCCAGGTGACCGAAGTGCACGCCAAGGTCATCCCCGGCACCAAGAGCGGCACGCCGGGCGCCGACAGCGTCAAGGCCAAGGCCGCCATCACCTGGGTGGCCGTGGCCGACGGCGTGGCCGCCGAGGTGCGCCTGTATGACCGCCTGTTCACCGAAGCGCAGCCCGATGCCGGTGGCAAGGACTTCTTGTCCAGCCTGAACCCGGACAGCCTCAAGACCGTCACGGCCTATGTGGAGCCGTCACTGGCCCAGGCTACGGCGGACGACAAGTTCCAGTTCGAGCGGCATGGGTACTTTGTGGCGGATCGACTGGACCATACCAAGGGTAAGCCCGTCTTCAATCGGGTCACGGGGTTGAAAGATAGCTGGGGAAAGTAAGTCTGGATGCTTAAGGGGTCGTCTTGCATTCGACAGCTCTTCCCAATATGATCAAGCGTTCGCATCTCAATTACGCGTTTTGGTAGCTTGTCTATCAATGTCCGGCGCTTCGCAGGACTGCGTATAGGTGGAGAGCTTCAACGGCACGAAAAAGTCGTCCGCAAGCTCCCTTTGTTTTTCGTGCCTACGATCAAGGTAGTTGAGCTTGTCGAATCAGCTTGCGCTATTTGAGTCACAGGTCGATTTCTCGTCGACAAAAATCATCAAGCTCCCTGAGCGGATTTGGGTCTTCGGGGGGCAGATCAGTGACATCAAGGATCCGGAGCCAATTTCCTTCCGTGACAAATATTTACGTCACGCATTCAGTTCGAGAGCCTCTTTCGCTCCAAACCTCGCTAAGCCTGAAGATTATCCAGACTGGTGGAACTTTGCAGGCTACCCGGATCTGCTTGAATTCGAAAGCGATGCTGGCTGCCTAGCGCAGCTCATTGTCATTTTTCTTGAATCTCCAGGAGCTTGGGTAGAACTAGGCGCATTCGCAAACGACGTTGATCTTTGCAAGAAGTTGCTAGTGGTCATGTCGGAAAGATTTCGAAACAGCACCTCATTTATAGAGCTTGGCCCGCTGCGTCGTATATCCAAGCATCATCCAGACGATGATGCCGTCTGCGTATTACCGTCTGAGAGTTACGAGAAACTTGATCAGACTGAGTTGGAAATCATCACCAAAAGCATTCATGCTCGTTTGGCGAAGGCACACAAATCAGAAAGTTGGGATGCAAATAAGCGTGCTCACAGGCTACTGCTCGCCGCAGACCTTGCCGATCTCTACCAGTCGATTCGTACAAGTACCCTGATAGAAATCGCACAGAAATTCGCTTACAACCCCACGCCATCCGAATTAAATAGGCAAGCAAAACTGTTGGATATGTTGGGGCTAGCAAATCTCAAGGAGCTAGGCACCGAAAAGATACTCTGCACGCCAGGCCGTCATGCGCATCCACTCCTTAACTATCAAGGCTTACCTGGTAAGCGATTCGATAGGGCGCGGTTTAAGACCGATTCCGCGATCCTCGCCCAAGAGGATGCAATGCTCAAAAAAGCTCTGGAGGGTTCCAAATGAGCTTTCTAGAAACCAATATGTTTGCTCGCATGGTTGAGCGCAGCCCCTTCAGTTACACAGATCTCGCGATCTTGATACTTACTGCGCCGAAGCGATACAAGGAACACCATATCAAAAAGAGAAGTGGTGGACTGCGCTTGATTGCGCAACCTACCAAAGAGCTGAAATTCGTACAGCGCCTTCTCATCAGCAACGAGCTCAGCCATCTAAAGGTGAGCGAGGCCGCTGCTGCATATGTAAAAGAGCGTTCTATCAAAGAACATGCGGAAAAACATGCAGGGAACAGGTACTTACTGAAACTAGATTTCAAAGATTTCTTTCCTTCCATCACAAAAGACGCCATTAACAGGTTGCTGATCCAACAAACGGATCTGAGCGCTGACGAACGGTACATTGCGTGCCAGTTGCTGCTTCGTTCTCCGAAGAAGGAAGAAACGTTGCGCCTTTCAATTGGCGCCCCCAGCTCGCCTTTTATTAGCAATTGCGTGATGTACGAGTTTGATGAGAAGTTGTTGGGCTACTGCCAAGCAAATGGAATTACATACAGCCGCTATGCAGATGACATCGCTCTTTCGACACAAAATCCTAGGACTCTCGATCCTGCAAAAGCGTTTGTAGAAGGCCTCCTTAGTCAACTCGACTATCTGAAACTTTCGCTGAATCCGGCAAAGACAGTTAATGTCTCTACAAAGAACCGGAGAACGCTTACTGGCTTAGTGCTGTCCAACGAAGGAACCGCATCTATCGGACGGGATAAGAAGCGATTGATCAGAGCCCAAGTCCATTCAATGATCAAAGGCCAATTGAGCACAGAAGAAGCTGTATCGCTAAAAGGCCACCTGTCGTTCCTTTACTCCGTTGACAAGTCATTCGTCGTTAACTTAGCTAGAAGATATGGTTTGGATGCAAAGAGTCTGATGACTTACCGAACATCTTCTACTGACTCTTTACCTCCTCAACCGGACAAGTCATCATGAAAGCCACCTGGAACAACACCGTCATCGCCGAGAGTGACGACACCGTGCTGGTGGAAGGCAACCACTACTTCCCCGAGCACACGCTCAAGCGCGAATACGTGACCTTCAGCAACCACAAGACCACCTGCCCCTGGAAGGGCGAGGCGCATTACTACTCGCTCATGGTCAACGGCGACATGCTGCCCGAGGCCGTGTGGTTTTACCCCGAGCCCAAGCCCGAGGCCCATCTGATCCAGGGCCGCGTGGCCTTCTGGAAGGGCGTGAAGATCGAGGAGTGAGGCCGCGCGGCCTCACTTGGCAAACGGGCTCGTACACCACTGCTGCTCGCAGGGCACACCGTCGTTGTTGCCGTCCATTTGCACACCGGGACAGTTTCTGAGGAAATACCTGGCCTCGGTGCACGAGGTCATCTGCGAGCAATGCGTGCGCCCGTCGCAGCGAAAATTTCCCGACGACAGCACATCCGGGGCTGCTGGGGCCGTCCCCACCGGCTGGGCGCGTACGGCCACGCCCCGCTGGTACTCCCCGTAGCCATACCAGCCCAGCGCACCCAGCAGGGCCAGTGCGATGAGACCGCGACCCAAACCTGATCCGCGTCGCTCCGCACGGTGCCGGCGTGGTTCGCGCGGGCCAGGTCCATGGGCTGTCGTCGCAGCGCCGGGGCGCTGCACCCGTGTCGCACGCTTCTTGCCCTCGGGGGTGCTTTCCACCTCGAAGCTCAAGGCCTCTCCCTCGCGCGGCGCCAAGCCGTCACGCGGAAAGGCGGAGATGTGGATGAAGATGTCCTGCCCGCCGGTGCGGGGCGTGATGAATCCGAAACCGCGCTCGGTGTTCCAGCTCTTGAGCGTTCCGTCAAAACGCATGATGTTCCCCCTGTCGGTTGCATCCTGCGGTCTGCGCCGCAGTGTCGCCCATGATAGTCGCCCCGGAGTGAGATCGCGCCCGCCGCCGGGCCTGGGCATGACCTCAAACGCCAGCACTACACTGGCACTCATGCACACCCCGCCCAGCCTCCGCCTCTTTGCCCTGGCCCTGCTGGGCCTGTCCGCTCTGCTGCTCACGGCCTGCCAGCCGCCCGAGCCCGAAGTGCCGCCGGAGATACCAGCCCAAACGCCGGCTGCACTGCTCGCACGGTTCGAAGCGGACGTGAAAGCATGCACCTCCCTCGTTCGCACCCTCGAATCAGATCGCGCATTCGTGGAGTCATTCCAGTCGGCCCAAGTCCGAAGCTCGCAGCCCGTCGATACGCTGCTGCGCAAATCGGCCGTCGGACGCTCACCCGAAGTGGCGTATTTCCTGAGCCATGAAAAGTACATGGAGCTGGGCGTCGATTTCCATGGAGATCCATGGGCCGTCGCGTGGGTGGCCAAGGAACCCATCTATTGCGCGCCCACCGTCGCGCGGCTTTCGGAGATTGAGGCCATGGGTGAATCGCAGGAGGCCTGGCGCATCCGCTTGTTTTTCCTGGACAAGGCACTCGAAAATCTGAGCCCGCCCTGGGACGAGGGCGCAGGTGGCATGGTGGAGTTCGATCACTTCAAGACCTTCGTGATGGAAGCGCACAAGCTCTACACGGGCTCACAGAAAACGGCATGGCTAGCCTGGGCCGAGAAAGCGATCCAGACTCTGGAAACAAGCCGCAAGGACGTCACGGAAGGCGCGGCAGGCCTGACGAGCCAGCAACAACACCAGATGCTGAACGAGCGCATCGCCTTCCTGCGCCAGCTCGCTCAGCCCGCCAAGTGATTGACTGCAGGCCGGCTGGCTGAAGCTGGTCGAAGGCGCGAACTCCGCGTCTGACTTCTGATTCACGCAAGCAAGGATGCATATGAGCCCCACCCCCGCCAAGATGACCTTCCACGTGGAAACCCGCCGCGTGGACGCACACAGCAGCCGCGCCGTCTGCAAGAGCGCCGAGATCGCGCTGGACACGGACCTGGCCGGCAACCCCGCCGCCTTCAACCCGGCCGAGCTGCTGCTGGCCGCGCTCTCGGCCTGCATGGTCAAGGGCATCGAGCGGGTGGTGCCCATCCTCAAATTCCAGCTGCGCGGGGTAGAGGTGGTGGTGGACGGTGTGCGCCAGGACGTGCCGCCCAAGATGGAGAGCATCCGCTACGAGATCATCGTGGACACGGACGAGAGCGAGCAGCGCCTGGCCCTGCTGCATGAGAACGTGAAGAAATACGGCACGGTCTTCAACACCGTGGCGCCGGGCACGGACCTGACGGGCACGCTGCGCCGCAAGTGACCGCGCGCGCGGTGTGCGGGTTCAGTCCTGCCCGGCTGCCCGCGACGCAGCCATGTAGGCCTTCAGCCGCCACTGTTGCTGCTGCTCATGCAGCTGCGGCAGGTGGATGGAGAACTCGGCCTGGTCCAGCGCGGCGGCATCCTCCTTGAAACGCTCGCGCAGGCCCGGCAGATCGGCGGCCAGCTTGACGCGGGCCCGGTCCACGGCGCCCAGCGCCGCCTTGCGCAGTGCCTGATCCGTGGGGTTCTTGCGCAGGGCCACCGAGGCATTGCGCAGCAGCACCAGCGTGCCCTGCACGGAGACAGCCTGGCCCAGCGCGGCGATCAGGCAGCGGCGACCGCTGGCGGTGAAGTCGAGGCTGCGGGTGGCCGGGTTGTCGGTGCGCTGCGCGTCGCAGACGCGGTAGCGGGTGTCGTCCTGCTGCTCCTGCGCCTGGCGCTGGGCCAGCCAGCTGTCGGCCGACGTTGCCTGGTACGCCGTATCGGACCACGCGGGCCCAACCGCGACCAGCGCGGTGACGAAAAAAAACAAGGTGGCGAACTTCATGTTGTGCTCCTCCAAAGACCGATGGAGGCAGTATGGGGAAGCGACGCGCGTCTGGCATCCCCCCGCACGGGCGTAGTTCACACTTCGCGGCGATAACGATGCGAACTATTACCGCTTTGCTGCGGTGCCGTGGTTTGCTGCACACAAGCGGCCGCAGCCCGGGCGCTGCCCGGTCTTGCGGCCCGCATGAATAATGGCGGGCATCCACCGCCCTTCCCCCATGGCCCGCCGTCCCCACTACCACGTCTACGTCATCGAGCTGTCGAAGGACGTGCTGTATGAGGCGAAGTTCAGGAAGAACAACCCGAACTACGTGGACGGCAAGCCCTGCGTCTACGTGGGCATGACGGGCCTGGACCCTGACGTGCGCTTCGACAAGCACATGGCCGGCATCCAGGCCAACAGCTACGTGACGAAATACGGCCTGCGCCTGCTGCCCGATCTGTACGAGGCTTTCAACCCCATGCGCTACGACGACGCCGTGGACAAGGAAATCGAGATCGGCATCGACCTGCGCTCGGCGGGTTTCGGGGTCTGGCAGGCCTAAGCCCCGCCGGGACGCGCAAGCCGTGCTTTTGTCACACCGGCCGCGCCGGGGGCTCGCTTATAGTCATTTCCGAGTCGTTCCCTATTCACACCACCCAGTGAGTCTGCTCATGCGCCTGCGTCTTTCTGTCCTGATCGGCACTGTTTCGCTCTTCACCCTCCTGGCCGCCGGCCCGGCCCTGGCCGACCAGTTAGTCTCTTTTGACCCGGCCACAGGCCAGGGGGTCTACACCTGGAACTCGGGCCAGCGCTACGAAGGCAGCATGGTCAACGGCAAGCCCCATGGCACCGGCGTGATGACCTGGACCAACGGGCAACGCTACGTGGGTGAATTCGTCCAGGGCGATCTGCAGGGCAAGGGTGTGATGACCATGGCCAATGGCGACCGCTACGAAGGCGAATACGCTGCGAGCCTGCGCGCCGGCAAAGGCGTGTTCATCTGGACCGACGGCGCGCGCTACGAGGGTGACTTCGCCGCAGGCAAGCGACAGGGCAAGGGGGTGCAGACCATGGCCAGCGGTAACCGCTACGAGGGCGACTTCTTCGACAGCCGCTACCAGGGCAAGGGCGTCTACACCTGGGCCGACGGCATTCGTTACCAGGGCGACTTTGTGGCGGACCAGCGCCACGGCAAGGGCCTGCAGGTCTGGCCCAACGGCCAGCGCTACGAAGGCGACTACGTCAACAGCCAGTACCAGGGCCAGGGCGTGATGGTCCTGGCCAACGGCGATCGCTACACGGGCGGCTTCGTCGCGAGCAAACGCGAGGGCAGCGGGGTGCTGCAGTACGCCGATGGCTCGCGCTTCGAAGGCCGCTTCGTGAACGACATCCCCAGCCAGGGCACCCGCATCAGCGCCAGCGGCGAGCGCATGCCGGTGGACCTGGAGTTCGTCAACGCCAAGAAGACCGGCCGCGGCAGCGTGGCCTATGCCTCGGGCAATCGCTACGAGGGCGATTTTGTCAACGGCCAGAAGCAGGGCAAGGGTGTCTTCACCTGGGCCAACGGCGACCGCTACGACGGCGACTTCGTGGCGGACCAGTTCCACGGCAAGGCCGTGGTGGTCCACGCCAGCGGCGTGCGCTACGAGGGCGACTACCTCAACGGCAAGCGGACCGGCAAGGCCGTGTACACCTGGCCCAGCGGCCAGCGCTACGAAGGCGACGTGGTGGACAACAAATACCACGGCAAGGGCATCTTCGTCGCGGCCAACGGCGACCGCTACGAGGGCGATTACGTCGCCGACAAACGCCACGGCCAGGGCGTGAGAACCTACGCCAGCGGCCACCGCCATGTGGGTGGTTATGCCAACGACAAGTTCTCGGGCCCGGGGGTCTACACCTGGCCCAGCGGCCAGCGCTACGAGGGCAACTACGAGAACGGTGAAGAAACAGGCTACGGCGTCATGACCTACAAGGACGGCACCCGCTACGCCGGCAACTGGGTGGACGGCAAGCGCGCCGACGCCGCAGCCCAGCAGCAGGCCCAGGCTGCGCCGCCGCAACGCCAGGAGTCCTCGGGTTTCCAGTGGGGCAAGGCGGCCGCACTGCTGGGCGGGGCGGCCATCGGCGGGCTCGACAAGCTGCCGTCGGAGCAGCAGGCCCGGGTGATCTCAGGCGTGCTGCAGGACAGCATGGCCGGGCAAAGCGGCGTGTCCAACTTCCAGCAGAGCGTGGCCGGCGGCAGCAGCACAGGCGGTGGCTCGAGCAGCGGCGGCGGGTCCGGCAGCGGTGGCGCGATGAAAGGCGGCGTGCCCAAGGCCACCTTCGACGCAGGCGAGCTGGCCTGCCAGCAGGAAGCCATGGCCAATGCGCGGCCCTATGGCGATTCGCAGCTCGACACCTTCTGCGTGCTGGCCTCCAGCAACGCCTGCGTGAAGCGCAAGTTCAATTTCAACGGCTACGAGGCCGAGCGCCAGGAGTCCTGCCGCCGCATGAAGGGCACGGCCAGTGCGCTGCGGGTCGACCCAAACAAGTGCGGCGCCTGCAACTGAGGGCCTGCGTCGGGCGCCGGGCCCATAGCCCGGGCGGTATGCACACCTGTCCACGTGCAGGATGTGGACTAAACTGCCGGGCCCGGCGCGTGTTTCGCGCCGCTCCTCGCCCGTGCAACTCGATCCCACCACCCTGATTTTTCTGAACGTCGTCAACCTGTTGGCGATGTCGCTGGCCCTGCCGCTCGTCATGGGGCAGAACCTGAGCCCGGCCGCGCGCCTGGCCCGCACCTCGCTCATGATCAAGGCCGGGATCTGGGTGGCGCTGGCCCTGACCAGCCGCTGGGCCGGCCTGTGGCCCGACCGGCTGCTGTCCACCGTGGCGCTGGCGCTCATGGGGCTGAGCAATGTGCTGATCTTCCGGGCGCTCGAGCATTGGCTGGGGCCGCGCCCGATGGGCCGGTTGCTGGTGGCGCTGGCCGTGCTCATGCCCCTGGGTTTTGCACTGAGCTTCGACAACTACCCGGTGCGCGTGGGCTGGTTCAGCCTGCTGCTGACGGGGCAGTTGCTGATCATGTCGCGTGCCGTGCTGCTGCCCGCGCCGGACAGCAACAGCGAAGGCGGCTGGCGTTTCCTGATGCTGGGCTGCCTGGGCGTGATGGCGGTGCTGACGGCCACGCGCGGCATCCTGGGCGTGTTCAACCCGGAAATCAGCCCCTCCTTCCACACGCCCTCGCCCCTGCTGCTGATCACGCTGGTGGCCACCAATGTGACGCTGGTGCTGGGCAATATCGCCATCCTGGCGGCCTGGCGCGAGGAGGCGCAGCACCAGCTGCGCACCCTGGTCATCACCGATGCGCTCACGGGTCTGTTCAACCGCAACGGCTGGGTCGAGCAGGCCAAGCGCGCCCTGCGCTATGCGCAGCGTTACGGCCAGCCCTTGTCGCTGCTGATGATCGACCTGGACCACTTCAAGCGCATCAACGACACACAGGGTCACGAGGCCGGCGACGCGGCGCTGGTGTTCTTCGGCGGCCTGCTGCGGCGTTGCCAGCGCGGCGGCGACATCATTGCCCGCCTGGGCGGCGAGGAGTTCTGCGTGCTGCTGGCGCATGCCGACACGGAGGCCGCCCAGGCTTTTGACCAGCGCCTGCGCATTGAGCTGGCCAACACCGTGCCCGAGGCACTGCGCGCCGCGCTGGACTTCAGCACCGGCCATGCGCTGGGCAGCGGCCTGGACGAGACGCTGGAGTCGCTCATGGCGCGTGCGGATGCGGCGCTCTACCGCGCCAAATACGCCGGCCGCAGCCAGATGGTGTCGTCCGAGCGGGCCCCGATGTCACCGGTCGACGTGGCGCCCGGGACGTCCACGACCTGAGAGACGGCGCGAAGCGGCCACCGGCGAGCCTGGCCGGTCACAGGTCGGGGCATAAAATCTACTGGTCACACATCTTTCGACGTCCGTGCAGCTCGATCCCACCACCCTGATTTTTCTGAACGTCGCCAACCTGCTGGCGATGTCACTGGCCCTGCCCCTGGTCATGGGGCAGAACCTGAGCCCGGCGGCGCGCAGCGCGCGCGCTTCCCTGATGATCAACGGGGTCGCCTGGCTGGCCTTGATCCTGGCCGGCTTCTGGCGCGAGCAGTGGCCTGACCGGCTGCTCTCCAGCGTGGCCATGGGCCTGCTGAGCTTCAGCAACTGGCTGCTCTATCGCGCGCTCAACCACTGGCTGGGGCCGCGCCCGCTGGGTCGCCTCTTGCTGGTGCTGGTGCTGGCCACGCCGCTGGGTTACGCCCTGAGCTTCGGCAGCTACCCGGTGCGGGTGGGCTGGGCCAACCTGCTGATCGCGGGGCAGTTGCTGATCCTGGCGCGCGCCACGCTGCTGCCGATGAACCGCGAGTTCAGCCAGGGCAACTGGCGCTTCCTGATGTTCGGCTGTGTCGCCCTGATGGCCGTGCTCACCGCGCTGCGCGGCATCCTGGGCGCGTGGTTCACCGAGCTCTATCCGTTTTTCCGCGCGCCCACGCCGGTCAACCTGACGGCGCTGGTGGCCGCCAACGTGACGCTGGTGCTGGGCAATATCGCCATCCTGGCTGCCTGGCGCGAGGAGGCGCAGCGCCAGTTGCGCACCCTGGTTGTCACCGATGCGCTCACCGGCCTGCTCAACCGCAACGGCTGGGCCGAGCAGGCGGACCGGGCCCTGCGGTATGCACAGCGCCACGGCTATCCGCTGTCGCTGCTGATGATCGACCTGGACCACTTCAAGCGCATCAACGACAACCACGGCCACGAGGCCGGCGACGCGGCGCTGGTGTTCTTCGGCGGCCTGCTCAGGCAGTGCCAGCGCGGGGGCGACGTGAACGCGCGCCTGGGCGGTGAGGAGTTCTGTGTGCTGCTGGCGCACGCCGACACCGCGGCCGCCCAAGCCTTCGACCAGCGCCTGCGCGCGGAACTGGCCAAGGCCGCGACGCAGGCCATCCGCTTCAAGCTGGACTTCAGTGCTGGCCATGCCCTGTGCCGCGACCGGCACGATACGCTGGAGTCGCTGATGGCCCGCGCCGATGCGGCGCTCTACGGCGCCAAGCACGCCGGCCGCGGCCACATGGTGTCTGCCGAGACACCGGCGGGCTGAGACATGGCGGCCCTCACCCTGCGCCCGGTGAACCCCGATGTGCGCAGCGTGCATGGGCCCGACGGTACGCACCTGGGCTACCTCAAGCGCATCGGTGCGGTCTGGAAATTCAAGGCCATCGGCTTCGACGCCGCGAGCCAGGTGATCCCCGGGGGCGGCCCGCTCACCGACAAGCACAACACCCCCTTTGCCAGGCCGGACGCCGCCGAGGTGAGCGCCGGGCTGGATGTCACGCCCCTGGGTTAACCTCAGCGCCTGCATCACAAGGAAACACCATGAAAAAACTCAAAGTCCAGATCAATCTGGAGATGACCGTGCCCGCCGACTGGGAGCTGGTTCAGACCTCCGAAGGCACGCCCGTACTGAAGCTGCCCAACGGCCAGTTCATGGACCTGGCGATCGAGCCGCTGTTTGCCAGCGACCCCGAGGAGACCTGGAGCAGCACGGAGAGCGACGACGTGCTCAACGACATCCTGGACATGGTCGAGAGCGAAGAGATCGCCTACGAGTTCGTGACGCACTGAGAGCCTGTTCACGGTCTCGCAGGCGTCGGCCCCGACGCGGGCGTTCCGCTCAGCGGGTTTTCTCGACCGGGTTGGCCGTCAATGCGGTGGCCGGATAGGCCCGCATGAATTCCCTGGCCTTCTCGGGACGCGCACCGAGCCAGGCCTCATAGGCACCTTCGTTCAGGATGGCCGGCATGCGCTTTTCGCTGCCGGGCTGCTGGTAGCGGTGCATCAGCGCATGGCTGTTGGCGTTCACCGTGAGCACGGTGTAGCTGACGATGGCCTCGCCATCTGCCCCCACCCAGCGCTCCCACAGGCCCGCCACCCCCATGGGCTGGCCGTCCACGCGGGCGATGCGCGTGGGCACGGCCTTGCCGCTGCGCCAGTCGTCTTCCAGGAAGGCCATCATGGGCACGATGCAAAACTGGCCGGCCAGCCAGGCATCGCGGAAGTTGTTGGAGGTGGTGACGATCTCCGTGCGCGCCACATCCAGCTTGGTGGAGCGCAACTTGGCGTCCGAGGCCGACTTGACCCAGCGCGGCACCAGGCCCAGCTGCCCGGCCACCAGCTCGCGCACCGCGGGGGGTGCCTCGACAGCCGTTTCGTCAGCTTGCGCCGGGGCAGCCGCCAGACGGATGAACACCCCGGGTTTGCGCGGCCACACCTGCCGTTCCACAGGGGTGGCGGGCGCGGCCACACGGAAAACATCGGGGTACAGCGCAGCGGTTTGAACGCTCTCGTATTGGAAACTCATGGGCCCATGCTATCGCACGGCGGCGTGGCACACCGTGCGCTGCACGGCGCCCGGTCCACGCGCTGTCTGCCATCTGGTGGGTGTTGATGCTTTTCATACCCCATGAACATGGGGGTCCCCCATGTTCATGGGAGGCCATCACGTATGCGGAATGTGGTCCGGCACGCGAAGCTGCGGTACAACCATGGCATGAACGAACTCGCCTTCAGCGCGCCGGCCGAGCGCAACAAGAAACCCATCCTCGACGTGCTGCGCACGCTGATCCCCGCGCAGGGCCGCGCGCTGGAGATCGCCTGCGGCACGGGACAGCACGTGGCCTGGTTCGCGGCCAACCTGCCGCAGTGGACCTGGCAGCCCACGGACGTGTCGGCGGATCTTTTTCCGGACATCATGGTACGCATCAGTGAGGCAAGGCTGTTCAACGTGCAGCCGCCGCAGCTGCTCAATGTGCTGACCGGTTCCTGGCCCACCGAGTACGAGCGCCATGACCTGATCTACTGCGCCAACATGCTGCACATCGCGCCCTGGGCCTGCTGCGCGGGCCTGATGCGCGGCGCGGCCGAGCATCTCGCCGAGGGCGGATGCCTGGTGACCTACGGGCCCTACCTGGAAGACGAGGTGCCCACCGCAGAGGGCAACCTGAAGTTCGACGCCGCGCTGCG
This sequence comes from Burkholderiales bacterium, assembly GCA_016185015.1. GTDB lineage: Bacteria > Pseudomonadota > Gammaproteobacteria > Burkholderiales > Burkholderiaceae_C > Hylemonella. The sequence goes on along the minus strand of JACPOI010000036.1, from coordinate 125,339 downwards.
CGCCGAAAACACGGACTGGGGTATCCGCCGGCGCGAGGACGTCGAAAACGTGGCCAGCGCCTCTGGCCTGCAGCTGGCCGCACGCCATGCCATGCCGGCCAACAACCTGCTGCTGGTCTGGACACGGATGGCCTGAGCGCCGGGGCGGGTGTCCGTTCGGCGTAAGGACGCCACCGATAATGAAGCCGTGGACATCACAGAATTTGTCGTTTGGTCTTCCATGCTGGGAGGGTTGTTGACCCTGGCGGCGATCGCCATGATCAATGCCCTGGCCACGCGCAACATCAATTCCCTGCGTTATCTGATCTTTGTGGTCGTCACCGGCGCCAGCAGCCTGATGCGCACCGGCCTGCCCGAAGCGCTCTTTCCCGGCGCGCCGCAAGGCGCCATGGACCTGCTCAAGGTCTGCACCGGTCCGCTGAGCGCCGCCCTGGTGCTGCACTACCTGGGCATCTGGCTGGGCGGCCCGGAGGTGGACCCGGTCACCCACCGCATCACGCGCTGGGGCTCCGCCCTCATGCTGACGGCCGCGCTGGTGCTGGGCTTGCTGGTGCCGCTGACACCGGCCGAGCATTTTGATCAGCTGCTGAACGCCACCGCGGCCATCACGGTGATCGCCGTGATGCTGGGCCTGGCCACCTCGGTGCGCGCGGCGCTGCTGGGCGACCCGCTGGCGCCCTGGGTGGTGCTGGCCGGCATCTGCCTGGCCCTGGAGGTGCTGGGGCTGTGGGTGCGCAGCCTGGAACTGGAAGGCTTCGGCCTGGGCACCTGGATCCTGACGGCGGTGTGCACGGTGGCCTACTTCCTGGTCGGCTCCGTGGTGGTCATCAAGCGCATCCGCAAGACCCGCGAACTCGAACGCCTGGCCACGCTGCCCAAGGGCAGCGATCCGGCCACGGGCCTGCCCACCGGCTCCGTGCTGCTGTCCGAGGTGGCGCACGCCTTCTGGCGCACGGCCCGCCTGAACGGCGAATGCACGGTGGTCTGCCTGCGCCTGAACAATCTGTATGGGCTCGGCGAAGCCGACGGCCGTCTTGTCGAGCCGCAGATCCTGGCGACCATGGCGGCCCGCATCCGGCGCGCCGCCGGGTTTCGCTGCATCGTGGGGCTCTATCACTCGCGCTGCTTTGTCGTGGTGATCTCTGCCGACAAGCGCCGCCAGTACGTGGGGCTGACGGTGGCGCGGCTGCGGACCCTGGCCGCGGAGCGTGTGACCGTGACCAGCAAGGACGGCACGCAACAGGATTTCTGGCCCCGGGTGGGGGTGGGTGTCGTCACGCTCGATCCACAGCGCGCCCAACCCGTGGATGCCATCGACGAGGCCGAGCGGCAGGCCCTGGGCCCGCCCCTGCGGCATGGCCGACCGGAAGACGATATCGCCACCCGGCCCAGCGACAGCCTGGCCACCACGGACAACGCCGCGCTGTAGGCGCCGCACACGCACCGGGGTATCGGGCGCCAGGCCCACGCACGGCTCTCCTAGCGCGCTTCCATTTTTGTAGCAACTAAATCGTTGCTTGCTGCCAACTTCGTCACGCTGCACGCAGGTGCGGCCCTGACAAGACGCGGATAATCGCGGCATGGATATGGCAGAGAACACCATCTGGGCCATCATGGCCGGCGGAGTGTTGTCGCTGGTCCTGCTGGCGGCCGCCGACACCGTGGTGACACGCAGCCTGGGCGCAGCGCGCAACATGCTGCTGATCTTCGCGATCGGCAGTGCCTGCATCTTTCTCTCCGGCCTGCCCGAAGCGCTGTTGCCGGGCCTGCCGGAACGCCTCACGATGGCACTCAAGGCGGGCTTTGGCCTGCTGAGCAGCGCACTGGGCCTGCGCTTCCTGGGCATCTGGGCCGGTGGCGACCGTGAGGACTACCTGATCTACCGCATCACGGTCTGGGGCGCCTACGGCATGCTGATCGCATCGCTGGTGATGGCGGTGCTGGCCACGCTGGTGTCTCCCCACGACTTCCATGGCCTGCTGATGCTGACGGCGGGGTTCAACGCCATTGCCGTGGTGCTGTGCATGGTGATCGCCGTGCGCGCCGCGCTGCTGGGCGACCCGCTGGCGCGCTGGCTGGTGCTGGCCTGCCTGATCCTGGCCGGCCTGATGGCCGGCCTGTACCTGCATGCCCTGAAGGTCCCGGGCATCGGCCTGGGCCTGCAGGCCCTCACCGCGGCCGCCGCGGTGCTGTTCCTGCTGATCGTGATGGTGCTGATCGTCGTGCGCAACCGCCAGCAGCGCCAGCTGATCCGGCTGTCGCGCCTGGAGATGGGCTGGGACCCGGCCACCGGACTGCCCACCGGCGCCAAGCTGCTGAGCGAGGTGGAGCACGCCTTCTGGCGCACCGGCCGCATGCACGGCCATTGCGTGGTGGTGGGCATCTACCTGAGCAATCTCTACGAGCTGGGCGACTCCCTGGGCCGCACCAGCGACAACCAGATCCTGGCCGCCACGGCCGCACGCATCCGCCGCGCGGCGGGCTTTCGCTGCGTGGTGGGCATCTACCACCCGCGCTGTTTCATCGTGGTGTTCTCGGTCGACCGCAAGCGCACCTTCAACGAGAGCTATATCGCCCGCCTGCTGGGCCTGGTGACGCAGCCGCTGCAGGTGGTGGGCAGCAAGGACCAGCGCCAGCCCTTCGTACCCCAGGTGGGCATTGCCTTGCGCACGGTGCAGCCAGACCACAGCGTGCCGCAGGACGTGATTGACGAGGTGGAGCACGAGGCCATGCAGCAGGTTCGTCGCCCGCTGCCTGCCGACCGCGTCGACACGACCTGGTAGGCCGCAACAGCAGCGGCCCCTGCTGCAGTGCTCCCCGGGGTAATTCCCTGTGAAAACGGGCAATAAATTTCGTCGAACCCCGCTGGCATCGATTCATAATGCCGCATGCCCGTTTCCGAAGTCGCCGTCTGGTCTTCCATGCTCGGGGGTCTGCTGACCCTCTCTGCGCTGGCCATGGCCGACGCGCTGTTCAACCGCAAGCGTGGCTCGCTGCGCAACCTGGTCTTCGTGGTGATCGCCGGCGCCAGCTGCGTGGTGATGAGCGGCCTGCCCGAGGTGCTGTGGCCCAGCCTGCCACAGTGGCTGCTGCAGTTGCTCAAGGGCAGCCTGGGGCCGCTGGCCGGCGCCATGGCCCTGCACTACCTGGGCATCTGGCTGGGCGGCAGCCGCGAGGACCGTACGGTCTACCGCATCACGACCTGGGGTGCCGGCGTGCTGTTCCTGGCCTCCCTGGTGCTGGCCGCCCTGGTGACAGGGGCCAGTCCCGAACAATTCCAGCAGTTGCTGCTGGTGACGGCGGTGGTCAACATGGCGGCTGCGGTGCTGGGCCTGGTGGCCACGCTGCGCGCCGCCACGCTGGGTGACCCGCTGGCGCGCTGGATGGTGCTGGCCTGCGTGCTGCTGGCCGCCCTGGTGACCGGCATGTACCTGCGCGGACTCAACGTGCCGGGGTTTGGCCTGGGCACCTGGATCTTCACGGCGACGATCGCCGTGGTGTATTTTCTGGCCTGCAGCGTGCTGGTCTTCGTGCGCAACCGCCAGCAGCGCCAGCTCACGCGGCTGTCGCGCCTGCAGGTCGGCGCCGACCCGGCCACCGGCCTGCCCACCGGCTCGCTGCTGCTGTCCGAGGTGGAGCACGCCTTCTGGCGCACGGCACGCCTGCACGGCACCTGTACCGTGGTGTGCCTGCACCTGCGCAATCTCTACGAACTGGGCCAGGCGGCCGGCCACGGCGTGGAACACCAGATCCTGGCGGCGATGGCTGCGCGCATCCGCCGCGCGGCGGGCTTTCGCTGCGTGGTGGGCCTGTACCACCCGCGCTGCTTCGTGGTGGTGATCTCCACCGACTCGCGCCACGAATTCGTCAACGAGACGATCGCGCGGCTGCGGGTCACGGTGGGCCGCCAGCTGATGGTGGTGGGCCGCGACCAGAGCCGGCACGACTACACGCCGCAGCTGGGCATGGGCATCGTCACGCTGGAGCAGCCGGGCGAGGCCGTGCCGCTGGACATGCTCAACGAGGCCGAGCGCCTGTCCCTGGGCTCGGACGGCGGCAACGTCTCCTCGCCGCCTTCGGTGCGCCCTTCGCAGGACGCGATCGACACCGCCTGGTAGGCGGCAGGCTACACGGGCCGAGGCGCGGATAATGCCGTGCCATGAACCTCCTCACCACCCTCTTCCCCCTGGGCTGTCAGCACTACCTGCTGGGCGGCCTGCTGATCGGGCTGGGCACGGCCCTGCTCTTCATCTTCACCGGCCGCATTGGCGGCATGAGCACGGTGTTTTCCAGCAGCTGGTCGTACCTGGTGCGCCGGCCGTTTTTCCAGCAGCCGCGTTTCGTGGACAGCCGCGGCTGGCGCCTGGTCTACGCGGCCGGGCTGATCGTCGGTGCGCTGGTGTGGTGGCTGGGTTTTGCCGGCGGCGCCGCGCAGGGCACGCAGGTGCCGGCCTGGCAGCTGGCGGTGGGCGGCTTCTTCGTGGGCTACGGCGCACGCCTGGGCAATGGCTGCACTTCGGGCCACGGCATCTGCGGCCTGGGTTCGCTGCAGTTGCCTTCGCTGGGCGCGGTGTTGACCTTCATGGCCACGGCCTTCCTGACGGCGAACCTGGCCGCGAGGTGGCTGGCATGAGCACGCAAAACACGTTCAAGAGCGCACTCGCCACGCTGACCGCCGGTGCCCTGTTCGGCTTCGGCCTTTCCTATTCCACCATGGTCAGGCCCGAGGTGGTGCTGAGCTTCCTGCGCTTTGAGGACTGGGGCCTGATGCTGGTGATGGGCGGCGCCGTGCTGGTGACCCTGCTGGCCTACAAGGTACTGCCCCGCTTGATCAAGCGCCCGCTGCTGGGCGGCTACTTCCACACCCATCCCAGCAACTGGAACCGCGACACCGCTGTCGGCGCCGCACTGTTCGGTGTGGGCTGGGGCCTGTGTGGTGTGTGCCCCGGCCCGGCCATCGCCGGCCTGGGCACGGGCAACTGGGACCTGCTGTGGGCGCTGGGCGGCATCGCCCTGGGCGCGCTGGTGCAGGGCCTGCGCGCACGCGGCTGAGCCCGCGCCCATCACCTGGGTGACAGCGGCGCGGGCCGGGCACAGGCATGCTCTGTCCAAATTGGGAAGGAACCTCCATGGATGCCACCGAGACCCGCTTCTGCGTCAGCCGCACCGACCTGCACGCCACCCGCCTGCTGCCCGATCCCGATGGGCCCACCGCACGTGCCCTGGCCGAGGGCGAAGTGCGCCTGCGGGTGTTGTCCTTCGCGCTGACGGCCAACAACATCACCTACGCCGCCTTTGGCGACAAGATGAAGTACTGGCAGTTCTTCCCCAGCGAGGCCGAGGGCTGGGGCTGCATTCCGGTCTGGGGTTTCGCCGAGGTGGTGGAGTCGTGCAACGCGGAAGTGGCCACCGGCCAGCGTGTGTATGGCTACCTGCCCATGGGCCACTACCTGGTGGTGCAGGCCGCGCGCGTGAACCGGCGTGGTTTCGTGGACGCGTCGGCGCACCGGCGCGAGCTGGCCGCGATCTACAACCAGCTGGTGTTCTGCGCTGCCGACCCGGCCTACGACCCCGCACGCGAAGGCCAGCAGGCGGTGCTGCGCCCGCTGTTCACGACCTCCTTCCTGATCGACGATTTCATGGCGGAGAACGATTGCTTCGGCGCACGCCAGCTGCTGCTGTCCAGCGCATCGAGCAAGACCGCCTACGGCACGGCCTTCTGCCTGGCGCGCCGCGCCGGTGGCCCGACGGTGCACGGGCTCACCTCGGCCGGCAACCTGGACTTCACACGCGGGCTGGGCTGTTATGGCGCCCTGACGCGTTACGAGGACGTGACACGCCTGGACCCGGGCCTGCCAACGGTCTACATCGACTTCGCCGGCGATGCCGGCCTGCGCCGAGCGATCCACAGCCATTTCGGCGCCGCCTTGAAGTACAGCTGTTCGGTGGGCGGCAGCCACTGGGAAGCGCTGGGCGGTGCCGGTGACTTGCCCGGGCCGCGGCCCGAGCTGTTCTTTGCCCCGGCCCAGGGGAAGAAACGCAGTGCACCTCCGCCCGAAGGTTGGGGAGCGGCGGGTTTCGAAGAACGCCTGGGGGAAGCCTGGTCGGCGTTCATGCAGAAGGTGAACGACCCCGTGCGACCCTGGCTCGTGATCCACGCCGACCGCGGGGCCGAGGCGGTGAGCGCGGCCTACCAGCAACTGCTGGCCGGGCGCAGCGATCCGCGGGTCGGGCTGATGCTGGCGCCCTGAAGTCCGGCTAGGGCGTGACGCCGGCCGGCAGCTCGGCCTTGGTCAGCAGCTTGCGGATGTCGAGCAGCTTGGCCTTGAGGCGACGGTGGTTGACCGGGCCGGTGCGCAGCAGCATCTTCTGCCCGGCACTGAGCGACTGCAGCTTGTCGTCGGAAAACTCGTAACGGGTCCAGGGGCGCTCGGAGGCGATGGGGCCCTTCACCTCGACCAGGGTAACGGCCAGCGGGCCTTCGATCACCGGGGTGCTGAGCAGCTGGTCGATGACGGCGACCAGGCGGTCGTTGAAGTAGGCCTTGGGGTAGCCGAGCTCCACATAGGCCTGCTGGAACAGCGGGTAGAGCGAGACGTAGAGTTGCACGGCCTTGCGGCTGTCCACCGATTCGATGAACTGCACCAGGGGCACATAACGCTGCCCGTTGTCGGGGTTGATGATGTCGCCCTCGCCCTGCTTGAGCGTGGCGAAACGCCCGGGGGTCGGGTGCACGGGCCACATGCTGGGCGCGGCGTGTTCGCGCCCCAGGTTGTCCACCGTGGCCACGGCGCGGCGCACGAAACTCTCCAGCAACACGAAGGTCTGCACGTTCTTGCGGCCCACCAAGGCGTTGAGGTCCTGCTGCAGGCGCGCGTCGGACTCGCCCAGGGCGGGCAGCGGCCGCGGGGGCGCCTCGGCGGTTTCGATGGCCTGCACCGGATGGCGGATGGGGTCGTTGGAGGGCACGGGCGAGACCGTGAGCTCCGCGCCGCCACTCACGGGCTGGGTGACGGGCACCGGCTTGGGCGCGGGCGGCACCGGCTGCGGCCAGAACAGCCAGGCGAGGAAACCGACCAGCACGGCGGTGACGAGGAAGGCCAGGACGATTCTGCTGATTCTGTTCATGGACGCAGGCCGATGCAGGGTTGCGGGACGGTCATGCTAGCACCGCGTCACGGCCGCTCCAAGAGATGTGCGTGTCGATTTGTAATGCGGCCGGTTTTCTGGCTTACCATGCGGGTCAGGTGCCGTTCCGGGACCGCAACCCATGGAGGACTTATGGCCAAAGGTGAACAACGCAGCAACAAGATGGCAAAGAAACCGAAGAAAGACACTTCGCCACCCAAGACATCGACCTCCGACCGCCCGATGCCGCCGGTCACCGCCGTCATTCCGCGCGGCAAGGAAAAGAACAAATAAGACCGGCCAGCCGGTGTCCGCCAGCGCAGCGGACGTATGACAACCGGGGTCACACCCACCAGGAGACATCATGAGCCAGCCCTGCAAGATCCTCATCCTCGGCGCGTCCTACGGTTCGCTGCTGGGCATCAAGCTGGTGATGGCCGGCCACCAGGTCACCCTGGTGTGCCTGCCCAATGAGGTGGAGCTGATCAACCGCGAAGGCATCCGCGTGCGCCTGCCCATCAAGGGGCGCGAAGGCCTGGTGGAACTCGACTCGCGTCGTTACCCCGGCCTGCTGAAAGCCGCCGGCCCGGCCGACGTGAAACCGGCCGACTACGACCTGGTGGGTCTGGCCATGCAGGAGCCGCAGTACCGCAGCCCCGGCGTGCGCGAACTGCTCGACGCGGTGGCCAGGTCCAAAGTGCCGTGCATGTCCATCATGAACATGCCACCTCTGCCCTATCTGGCACGCCTGCCCGGCGTGGCCACCGAAGCCTGCCGCGGCGCCTACACCGACCCCACGGTGTGGGACAGCTTTGACCCGGCCAGCATGACGCTGTGCAGCCCCGACCCGCAGGCCTTCCGCCCGCCGGAGGAGCAGGTCAACGTGCTGCAGGTGCGCCTGCCCACCAACTTCAAGGCGGCGCGTTTCGTCTCCGACACGCACACCGCCATGCTGCGCCGCCTGCAAGCCGACATCGAGGCGATCCGCTTCGAGGTGGACGGCAAGCCCGTCGAACTGCCGGTGAAGCTCAAGGTGCACGATTCGGTCTTCGTGCCGCTGGCCAAGTGGAGCATGCTGCTGGCCGGCAACTACCGCTGCGTGACACCACAGGGCATGCGCCCCATCAAGGAAGCGGTGCACGGCGATCTGGCCACTTCGCGCGCGGTCTACAACTGGGTCGGAGACTTGTGCAAGTCGCTCGGCGCCAAGGACGAAGACCTGGTGCCTTTCGAGAAATACGCCGCGGCCGCACAGGGGCTGGCCAGCCCGTCGTCAGCCGCACGCGCGCTGTACGCCGGCGCGCCGAACATCGAGCGCGTGGACCGCCTGGTGCAAGCCGTTGCGGCACAAAAGGGCCAACGCCATCCCGCTGTGGACGAGGTGGTGGCGCTGGTGGACGCGCAACTCGAACGCAACCGCGCGGCGAAGAAGTAAGTCGCGCCGGCAGCCTCAGCGACTGCGGTCCTTGCCAAGCCAGACCACACCGCTCCAGTTCAAGGGATTGAGATCGCGGTCTCGGACAAAGTCCAGGTCGCCGTTGGGCAGCTTCCAGCGCAGGATGGGGGTGTCCTTGTCGGTCACCCCGCCGGAACCGGGTTCCCCATATCGGGCCAGCAGGCGCTTCTTCATGCCCACATGCCGCCACCAGGGCACGTGCACCACCGCCACGCTGAGGCGGCCCTTGTTGAAAAAGAGTGCCAGCGTCAGTGCTGCATTGCCGTCCACCGCGTCTATCGGGGCATAACAGACACGATCGCCCAGCCCATTAGCTTCCCTGGGCTGGCCAAAACAATCCAGGTTGACGCCCGCGAAGTGCCGGCGCACGGCGGCTTCGTCCATGTCCACGGACAGCTGTTCGTAGCGCATGGTGATCTGCGGCGAGGTCTCGCGCAAGGCACTCTGGTAGACATGGAGACGGTCGTGGCTGAGGGCCATCACCAGTCCACCCGCGCCCAGCACGAACAGAAGCAGGTATTTGAAAAAGCGGCCTATGACGTCGGTCATCTTGATGTTCCTCCCTGACCGGCGATCTTAACGGTCGCGAAGGCAAGACAGCAGGGACCGGATGTCGGTCCTCAATAGGGCAACACGAAACCGTTGCGCCCGGCATTGATGCGCAGGGCCGTGGGCTTGACGTTGATGGCCTGGGCCGTGAGCGAGACACTGGCGCCGGGCACCAGCAGGCTGCGGTCGCCGGGCCGGAAGGTGACGATGGGCGCCTCGGGTGGCACGACGATGGTCTGCGCACCGTCCTTGTACTTCAGCTGCAACCGGCGCCCCGTGCCCAGGGACGAGACTTCGGCCACGGTGGCATTGGTCATGGTGCTCTGGGGCTGCAGGTCGAAGGGCCGGTGGCCTTCGCCCGTGCCGCGGGCCGCATCGGGGAACACGGTGACGGCCATGGCGCGCAGGCTGCCGTCGGCCTGCGGCAGCGCCGCCGTGCCGATGAAGCTGCCGGGCTGCACATCGGCCAGGGTGATGGGGTAGACCTCGTTGACGACCAGCCTGTCGCTGAGCTGCAGCTCGATCACTTCGCCCTCACGCGTCTTGAGCACAAGGGACGCCGGCGCCACGCTCACCACGGTGCCGCGCAGCCTGGCCGTGGCGGGCGTCGTCTGCGCCCCACTGAAGGTGCCCAGCAGGCCGATGATGATGCCGACCAGGACGGGAAGAACGCGGTGTGCGGGCACAGTCATGAAGGACCTCCTGAGTGACTGGACGCAGTCTAGACGGCTTCGCGCCCGCACGCTTGTCGACCTGGCTCACTAGGGATTACCTCTAGGTGGGAAAAGCAGCCGCTGCCGGATGATGGGCCCACCTGCCCCTCGGGGTATCCATCTGGAGGCCTTCCCATGTTCTTCCGCACGCTGGCATGTGCCGTACTCTCAGTCGGCCTCTGTGCCGCCGCAACCGCTGAAAAGATCGACACCGTGCTGCTCAACGGCAAGGTGCTGAGCGCGGACGAGCGTGGCACGGTGCACCAGGCGCTCGCCATCGCCGGCGACCGCATCGTGGCGCTCGGCAAATCGGGCGACATCAAGCGCCTGGCCGGCAAGGGCACCCGTGTCGTGGACCTGGGCGGACGCACGGTGATCCCCGGCCTGATCGACTCGCACATGCACGCGATCCGCGCCGCGCTGAGTTATGGCACCGAGGTGCACTGGTTTGGTACCACCTCGATCGAGCAGGCCCTGGGCCGGCTGCGTGACGCGGCCAGCGCCGCGCCACCGGGCCAGTGGCTGATCGTCGCCGGCGGCTGGACCGACGAGCAATTCAAGGAGCGGCGCCGCCCGACCCAGGCCGAGCTGGTGGCCGCGGCACCGAACAACCCGGTCTACGTGCAGTGGATGTACGGCTGGGCCATGCTGACGCCGCTGGCCTACCAGGCACTCAACATCAACTCGGAAGCCGACCTGCCCGGTGGCGGCAAGTTCGTGCGCGACGCCAGCGGCAACCCCACCGGGGCCGTGGGCGGCGGCATCGTGCAGCTGTTCGACAAGCTGCCGGCGCCGGGCTTCGACCAGAAGGTGGCAAGCACGCGCAAGTTCTTCCGCGAGCTCAACCGCGTGGGCCTGACCGGTGTGGTGGACCCGGGCGGCTTCAACATGACGCCGGCCGAGTATGCGCCGCTGTTCCAGGTCTGGCGCGACAAGGCGCTGACCGTGCGCGTGAACTACGCCTACTTTTCACAGAAGCGCGGCCAGGAACTCGAAGAGTTCAAGGAACTCACGCAACTGCTGCCCATGGGCTTTGGCGACGAGCTGCTGCGCTTCAACGGCATCGGCGAGCGTGTGACCTTCCGCATGTACAACAACGACCAACCCAGCGACGCCGACAAGGAACAGTACTACCAGGCCCTCAAGTGGGCCGCCGAGCGCGGCCTGACCGTGACGCAACACTGGCACAGCAATGCCTCCATCCACCACCTGCTGGATGTGTACGAGCGCGTGAACCGCGAGATCCCGATCGCACCGCTGCGCTGGTCGGTGGCACACCTCAACGACGGCACCGAAGCGACCTTTGCCCGGATGAAGAAGCTGGGCGTGGGCTGGGCGTTGCAGGACGCCATGTACTACGACGGCGAACGCGAGTTGAAGATCCGCGGCGAGGCCGCCCTGAAGAGCATGCCCCCCATGCGCACCGCCCTCAAGGCCGGGGTGATGGTGGGCGCTGGCACGGATGCCCATCGCGTGGCGAACTACAGCCCCTTCATCGCCCTGCGCTGGATGCTGGACGGCAAGTCGGCCGGCGGCGTGGCGCTGCGCGGCCCGGAGGAAACACCGAACCGGCAGGAAGCCCTGCGCATGTACACCAGCGGCAGCGCCTGGCTGGCACATGACGAGGCCCGCCGTGGCACGCTGGCCGTGGGCAAGCTGGCCGACCTGGCCGTGCTGAGCAAGGACTACCTCAGCGTGCCGGTCGACGAGATCGGCAACATCCACTCGCTGCTGACCCTGGTGGGCGGGCGAGTCGTCTACGCCGAAGGTCCTTACGCGGCACTCGAAGCACGACGCCCCTGAGGTCCAAGCTCAGAGCTGGTGATAGGCCTGCACGGTCTCCCAGGCCACGGTCTGCAGGTGGCGCGCCACCTCCGGGCTCAGGCCGGCGTTGTAGGCCAGGCCCACGGGTGACTTCTTGAACAGCGACGCATACACCGTGCAGGCTGCCAGGTAGGTGCCGGCCAGGCTGGGGTGGCGCTTGTCGGCGACGTAGAGGTTCAGATCCGGCTTTTGCGCGATGGAACGCGCGAAGGCCAGGCCGGCGGGAATGACGAAGACGTCGTTCTCGTTGGCGGCCTGGGTGTAGGCCTCGGCCAGCTGGGCCGTCATCTCGGGCGCGTCCTGGTAGGCCCAGGACATGAAGAACACGGGCTTGGCGCCGTGCTTGCGCACGGTGTCGCTGTGCTTCTTCGCATACTCCTTGAATACGGTCTTGAGCTGCGGATGCAGCGGGCACTGGCTGCAGTCCATCATGATGGCCACGTCGAACAGCTTGTCGAGCTTGTTGAAGCTGACCACGTTGTTCGGGCCGAAGGAATAACCGCCGATGGCGTTGGGGCGGAAGTAGGAATCGACGTCGTGCCAGTCGAAGCCCGAGCCGCTGATGGTGACCGAGCTGGCGCGGTGGCGGTGGCCCGGCATGCCCTGCGCGATGAGCTGGCCCACATGGCCGTGCAGGCTGTTGTTGTAATAGAAGAAGCTGTTGCCGATGTAGATGGCCGAGGCCGGGTTGACGACGCCGGCGTCGAGCACGCGGGGTTTGGTCTGTGCGCTGGCCGACAAGGCGGCCAGGGACAGGCAGGCGAAGGCCAGGAAGGCCCGAAGCCGGGCGGCAGGTGTGCGGATCATGATGTCTCCTCGTTGTTGTGGTGGGACCGGGACCAGCAAACTCTACACCGCCGCGACCCGGCCGTCTTTACACAAGCGACAGGTAAAAGACGGGCCAACCCGTCGGCTGGGTGCCGGCCAGCCGCGTTAGACAGGGCATGACGAGGAGCAAGACCATGAAAAGAACGCTGGTTCTGGCCGGCGCCCTGCTCGCCGCCGGCCTGTGCGCCGCGCAGGAACAGGGGCTGGTGCTGTCTTCCACCCCGGTGGTGCAGCAAGTGCCGGTGCCGCGCCGGGTGTGCAGCACCGAGCAGCTTGCGGTGCAGCCGCCCCGCAGCGGCGCGGGTGCGGCCATCGGCGCGGTCGCGGGCGGCATCGTCGGCAACGTGGCCGGGCAAGGCTCAGGTGCGGCCACGGTGCTGGGCGCCATTGGTGGCGCCGTGATCGGCGACCGCATCGAAGGTGCTCCACCCACCGAACTGCAGGAGGTGCAACGCTGCGGCGTGCAGACCTTCTACGAAAACCGCACGGTGGGCTACCGCGTGGTCTACATCTACGCCGACAAGGAATACACGGTGCAGCTGCCCTACGACCCGGGCCAGACCATCGCGCTGCGCGTGGCTCCCGAGTACCTGGGTGAACCCGGTGCACCACCGCCCGAACCCATCGTGGCCGCGCCGGTGTATGCGCCGCCCGTGGTCGTCGCACCACCGGTCTATTACGCGCGCCCGTATCCCTATGCCTATCCCTACCCGTACTACCGTTACCCGTCGGCTGGGGTGCAACTGTACTTCGGCGGTGGCTACCCGCGGCACGGCGCCCCTCGCCACCACGGCCACGGTCATGGCCACAACCCCGGGAACATAGGCCGGCGTTGAGTCTCGCCGCGCTGCCCTAGGCCGGCGCGGTGGCGGGGTGGACCACCTTGGTATAGGGGTGGGGCTCGCCTTCGACCCACCAGTTGGCCCAGTAGCGGTTTTCACCACCCGCAGCGTCAGGCTGCAGGGTGAGGAAGTTGCGGCTGGCCTTGATGCAGCGGCCGGTGGCGGGGAACTCCAGCATGCGGGTGGTGATGCCGCGGTCGACCTGTTCCTCATGCCGGGCCACGTGCTCCAGCACGAACACCTCGGTCGCCGAAGAGGTCGGGTGCACGATGCCGCTGCTGGTGAGCTGGTTGATCACACAGGGCTTGCCGCCCTCGCGCGTGGACTCGATCACACCCAGCGCGGCCACATGCACGTCACCTGAGAGGATGGTGACGCGCACGCCCCGGGCCGCCACCTGCAGCAGGCGGTGGATGAGGCGCAAGCGTTCGGCCTTGTGTGGCGTGCTGGCCCAGTGGTCACGCAGGTCGTCCTCCATCTCCTGCTGGCCCGGCAGCACGCCCAGCACCTTCTCGATCAGATCAAGACCCGGATGCACCACGGGAATGCTGCTCATGACGAAGAGGTGCTTCAAACCACCCGCAGCCTCCTGTACCGCCAGCCACTGGTAGACGGCGGCCCAGCTCCTGGGGCTGAGCACCTGCTCGGCTTGCAGCACGCCGCCCGTGGCCTGAGCGTCGCCCGAGCGCGGGCGGCGCTCGCTACGCATATCCAGCACCAGCAGGCCCAGCTCGCCGATGCGCCAGGCGCTGTTGTGCTGGTCCTGCCCCGGCAGCGTGGCCGGCGGCCGCGTGCCCATGGCCTGCCGCTGGAACAGCGCAAAGGCATTGCGCGCCACCTCGAAGATGCCCTGGTAGACGGGGCACTGGTGCTGCTCCGCCGGGTAGGAGCCCCAGCCGTCCATGATGTCGTGGTCGTCCCACATCATCACGGTGGGCAGGCGGGCCAGCATGGTTGCCACCTCGGGCTGGGACCAGCGGTCCAGGTAGATGCTGCTGAAATGGGCCTCGACCTTGCGGCGCAAGGTGGCGGTGAAAGCGGCCCTGAAACGCTTGTCGCGCGGCAGCGCGCACCAGGCCTTGAGTTCGGGGATCACGGCCCACATGGCGTCGCTGTAGACCTGGTCGCCGCCCAGCAGCAGCAGGTGCAGGGGCCCGTAGCTCTGGCTGTCGACGCGGTCGGTGCCCGCGTGCAGCCGACCCAGGCGCGCCCACAGCGCGTTGGGCTCCTTGACCTTCTTCATGAGGGTCGGATCGGAAAAGCCGTTGCACGAGGCGTAGGCCATCGAGGGCAGGGTGTCGCGCGCCGGCACGCAGAAACCGTGCTGCTCGCCGCCGATGCTGTAGGCCACGTCCTGCGCGGCGGCCGTCTGCGCGACCGCGAACTCGAAACGCCAGGCCGTGCAGGTGCTGCCAGGCACACTCGCCTGCGCCACCTGCACGGGGCGGCCACCGACCGTGAGGACCGGCGCAACGTCGGCGCTGTCCTGCACCCACAGGGCGCTGATGCGCCACTGGCCTTGTTCGCAGCCGAGGAATTGCAGGATGGGACCGAGTCGCTTCATTAAGCCTCCCTGTTGGATGATCGCGCGACTTTAGCCGCTGGCGCCTGCGTCGTCATCCCCTGAACGTGGGAGGTGTCACCCTGCCGCACACGGCCAGCCCGCCGCGGCCCGCACCCGGAGCGCCTCAGACCAGCGCGCGGAACATGGTGCGTTTGGTGTTGGTGAAGTGCGGGCGCACGATGTCGCTCCAGGCCGTGCCGCGCACGGCCAGCCAGGGCGGCGAGCCCAGCACCTGCTCGGAGACCAGGTCATAACAGGCCAGCGAGAGCGGGCCCTGGTCGTGGTTGTAATACCGCTGGGCCAGGATGCAGCCCGGCACGGAAGCCAGGCCAGGCATGTGCTCGGTGTCGTACCAGCGCTCCAGTTCCTCGCGCCAGCCGGTTTCCGGATCGGTCTCGACCACGTAGTGGAAGACGGGCGATGCGTCACGGGATTGCCCCGGCGCCGCATAGACCTGCTGCAGGCGCGAGACACGGATGTCGCGCGCAGAGGGTATGCGCCGGGCCAGCGCAGCATCCACGGGCGACAGAGCCCCCACCTCCAGCAGCGTGCGCTGCGGCAGGCGCGCATAGAGGTAGGCCTCCCCCTGCGCCGTACAGGCCAGGCGCTGCAGCTGCAAGCCACTGTCGGTGCACAGCTGGGCGGCAGCCGCGGCCAGACGCTCGGTGGACGCTGGATCGAGCTTGAACTGCAGCAGCAGACAGTCGGTCGGCTGTTCCATACTCAGTGCCCGATCTGCAGCGCCACCAGGAAACGCGACACCATGTTGTAGGCGGCCGCAGTGGCCACCAGGTCGATCTGGCCCTGGGCATCGAAGTGCTGTTTGACCTCGTCATACAGCGCTTCGGGGACATCGATGTCGCGTGTCATGGCATCGGTCAGGCGCAGCGCCACCCGCTCGGCCGGCGACAGGGGCAGGTCCGCCGCCAGCGGCACGGCGCGCAAGCCGTCGA
This sequence comes from Burkholderiales bacterium, assembly GCA_016185015.1. Lineage (GTDB taxonomy): Bacteria > Pseudomonadota > Gammaproteobacteria > Burkholderiales > Burkholderiaceae_C > Hylemonella. Next base: position 109,482 of record JACPOI010000036.1, on the reverse strand, counting down.
TGACAAGCTGCGAGACACCGGCCTTCAGCGCGTGCGGCACATGGGCGTCGAACTCGTAGGGTGCGCGGTTGAGCACCGCGACGCGCAGGATGACCATCTCGCGCAGGCCGGCAGGGATGCTGTTGCGGTTGCGCACGGCCGAGAGCATCTGTTCCCAGCCGTGGGCGATGGGCGGGCTGTTGAGCAGCACCTGGTACAGCGGCGAGATGCGGCCGCGCTCGGCCTGGATCTGCGCCTCCTGGGCGGCGAGTTCGGGCCGGGTGCCGGGCGTGATGGGGGTGATGCGCATGGGGTGTGGAATCTCAGTCGGGTTGGATGTTCTTGGCCTTGACCACGCGGGTCCACTTGGCCGTGTCGTTCTTCAGCAGCGCCGCCAATGCGGCCGGTGTGGACGGCGCCACTTCGGCGCCGGAGGCCTGCAGCCTGGCTTTCACGGCCTCGTGGCCCAGTGTGCGCCGCACCGCCTGGTTCACGCGGTCGATCTCGGCCGCAGGGGTGCCCTTGGCGGCGAACAGAGCGTACCAGTTGTCGGAATCCACACCGGGCACGCCCATCTCCTCGAAGGTCTTGACCTCGGGCAGCAGCGGGTGGCGCTTGGTCGCGGCCAGGCCGATGGCCTTGAGACGGCCCGACTTGATGTGCGAGATGAGGCCGGGAATGTCGCCGAAGAAACCGTTGACGTGGCCAGCGATCACATCGGTGATGGCCGGTGCGGCCCCCTTGTAGGGGATGTGCGTGAGGTTGATCTTCGCGGCATCGTTGAGCAATTCCATGGCCAGGTGCGGCACGCTGCCGGTGCCGGAGGACGCCATGGTCAGCGGCTGGCCCGGGTTCTGGCGGGTGGCGGCGACGAATTCGGCACCGCTGTTGTAGGGCGCGTTGGCCCCCACGACCAGCACCTCGACGTTGTTGACCACCAGGGACACCGGGCTCAGGTCGCGCTGCGGGTCGTAGGAAAGCTTGCCGTAGAGCGCCGGATTGATGGCCACCGCGCCCACGCTGGTCAGCCACAGGGTCTGGGCATCAGGAGAAGAACGCGCCACGTATTCGGCTGCAATGGCGCCGTTGGCGCCGGCCTTGTTCTCGATGATGACCTGGTGGCCCAGCTCCTTGCCCAGCTGTTCACCCAGGGTGCGCGCGACGAAATCCACCGGGCCGCCGGGCGGGAAGGCCACGATGATGCGGGTGATCTTGGCCTGCTGGGCCAGCGCGACCCCCGTCAGCAGCAGCATGGCGCAGAGCAGGCCGGCACGGCGCAGGGAGCGATGGAAATTCATGGGAAGTCTCCTCGTTTTATGGATGGTGATGACGTGTTCGTGTAGCAATATTTCAATGGGCAGCGTGAAATCTCAGGCCACGCAGCCGGCCGTTCCAGCGGACGCCGTGGAACTGGCCTTGCCAGGCCACTGGCGTCGTCCCCCTCAAGGGGGAAGGCGCGAAGCGACTCAGGGGGTGTTTCATATCTTTCAGTCGCAGCGCACGGACATGCCGCCGTCGACCACGATTTCGGTACCGGTGACAAAACGCGATTCATCACAGGCCAGGAAAAGCGCGGCGTTGGCCGTGTCGCGCCCGTCGCCCATGAAGGGCAGCGGGATGCGCGACTGGCGCTGCTGCAGCAGGGCCTCGACGTCGCCGCCGGCGCGCTGGCCGGCCAGCCGCACCTCGACCATAGGCGTGTGCAATTGCCCGGGCACCACGGTGTTCACGCGAATGCCCTGCTTGGCGTACTGCACGGCCAGCACGCGCGAGAACTGGATCACGCCGGCCTTGGTGGCCGCGTAGGCGATCTGCGCGGCACCCGTCCAGCGCAGGCCCGAGGTGGACGAGATGTTGACGATGGTGCCGCTACCTTGCGCGAGCATGTGCGGGATGACGTGTTTGCAGGTGAGGAACACGCTCTTGAGGTTGTGGTCGATCTGCGCATCCCAGACCTCTTCGCTCATCTCCACGGGGCCGCCCTTGGCCGAGCCGCCCACGTTGTTGACCAGCACGTCGATACGGCCGAACGCGCTCATGCAACGTGCCACGGCCTCGGCGATGGCCTCGCCGCGCGTGACGTCGCAGCTGGCGCCGATGAAACGCCCGCCCGCAGCGCTGACCAGGCGCTCGGTCTCGGCCATGCGTTCGAGGTCGCGGTCCAGGCCGAAGATGCTGGCGCCCTCTTCGGCAAAACGCACGGCAATGGCGCGGCCATTGCCCCAGCCGGGGCCGACCGAGCCGGCGCCGGTGACAAAAACGACCTTACCGGCGAGGCGGCCCTGGGGGGATGTGGAGGGAGTGCTCATACGTTCAGTGCTCGAAGCGGTAGAAATTCTGCGGGTTGCGCACCAGCAGCAACTCGCGCTGCGCGGTGTCGGGGGCGATGCGTGCAAGCGCATCGACCAGCGCGCCGTCGTCGGGCACGTGGGTGTGGTTGGGGTGCGGCCAGTCCGTGCCCCAAAGGCAGCGCTCGGGATAACTCTCCAGCAGCAGACGCGCCAGGGCCACGCCGTGCGCATAAGCGGGGGCTGCAGCGGGTTTGGAATCGATGCGGTCGATGCCGCTGAGCTTCACATGGAACAGCGGATTGGCCAGCAGCGCGTGCAGGGCCGCGAAATCGGCATGGTCGGCGCCGAGGGTGGCATCGACCCGGCCCATGTGGTCGATCACCACAGGCACGGCGCTGCGCGCCAGCACCGGCCCCAGACTGTGCACCAGGCTGCTCTCGAAATGCACCTGCAGGTGCAGGCCGGCGGCCTTGAGGCGGGGGGTAAGCGCCACCACCTCGTCCACGCTGGCCGCAGCGCTCAGGTGTTTCATGAAGTTGAAACGCACGCCGCGAAAACCCGCGGCAGCCAGGCGCTGCAGTTCGCTGTCGGCCACGTTGACGGGCACCAGGGCCACGCCCAGGTAGCGCCCCTGCCCGGCCTGGATCGCGTCTTCGACCACGCGGTTGTCGAAACCGTGCACGGCCGACTGCACGATCACGCAGCGGCTGATGCCCAGTTGCCGGTGCAGGGCAAACAGCGTTTCCTTGGGTGCATCCACCGGCGTGAAGTTGCGGCCTGGCGCGTAAGGAAAGCGCGCGGCCGGGCCGAACACGTGCACATGGGCATCGCAGGCGCCGGGGGGCAGTTGCAGCGTGGGCCGGGTGGGCGGGGTCTGGTAGGTCTGGACGGGCGTCTGGAGATCAGGCATGTCGCTGATTGTGGTGCGAGCTGCTCGCCTTCAAATCAACCATTTATCAATACCAGATATCCGTAGAATGCATGACATGAACCTGACCCGCCTGGCGTACTTCGTGGCTGTGTCCGAGGCCGGCAGCTTCAGCCGTGCCGCCGCCACCCTGCACATGTCGCAGCCCGCGCTGAGCCGCCAGGTGCTGCTGCTGGAGGAGGAACTGGGGCAGCGCCTGTTCGAGCGCACCGGTCGCGGCGTGCAGGCCACCGAATCCGGCACGGCCCTGCTGGCGCATGCGCGCGGCATCTTCGATCTGGCCGAGCGCGCCCGCGTGGACATGCGCGAGCGCCAGGCCAGCCCGCGCGGCCGCGTGACCGTGGGCCTGCCGCCGCGCCTGGCCCACGTGCTGACGGCCGACCTGGTCGAGCGCTTCCACGCCCGGTTTCCCGAAGCCACCATGACCGTGGTGGAGGGCCTGAGCATCCGCCTGCGCGAATGGCTGGTGGCCGGCCGCATCGACGTGGCCCTGGTCTTCGACCCACCGGCCTCACCGCAGATGCAGCAGGAAACCCTGCTGCGCGAACCGCTGGTGCTCATCAGCGTGCAGCCCGTCCCCAAACGCATGCGCCTGGCCGACGTGGCGCTGCGTCCGCTGGTCATGCCCAGCGGACCCAATGCGCTACGGCAGTTGCTCGAGCAGCACACCCGCCCGCGCGGCCTGCCGCTGCAACTGGTGGCCGAGGTGGATTCGGTGCAGACGGTGCTGAGCCTGGTGGCGCGCGGCGTGGCCGACACCGTGCTGCCGCTGAGCGCCACCAAGGCCTGGACCTACCCGCAAGCCCTGAACGTGGCGGCCATCCATACGCCGGCCATGCGCAACCAGCTGGTGCTGGCCGTGCCCACCGCCCGCCCGGCCACGCGCCTGAGCCGCTTCGTCGCCAAGGCCTTGCGCGAACTGGTGGCAGAGCACTTCGGCGCGCCCGCCTGATCCGGATGCCTCAGACGGCGCGCGCACCCAGCGCGCGCAACTTGTCCTGCCACGTGCGCACACCGGCCTCACCCAGCCGATCCACCATGCCGACCAGCGTGTCGCGCACCGGCGAGATGCCGACGAAACCCAGGATGTTGCGCTTGAGCAGGCCCACGCCGCGGGCGCGGAAATACCAGCGATAGACCAGGGCTGGCATTCCCATGGTGACGACGACGCGCGCGCTGCGCCCCTTGAGGCCTTTGAACATGAAGGGGTTGCTGCTGCGCTCGGCCGAGTCGCCCTTGAAGGCAAAACCCGGGCGGGTCACCTGCTCCAGGAAGCCCTTGAGTAGGGCCGGCATATCGCCCAGCCAGAGCGGGAAGAGGATGACCAGATGCTGGGCCCAGGCGATCTCGTCCTGCGCGGCCTGCAGACCGGCGGGCAGCGCCGTGTGTTCCCACTCCTGCTGGCTGCGCAGCAGGGGGAAGTCCAGCTTCGCGATCTCGACGATGTGCACCTCATGGCCGGCGCTGCGTGCGCCCTCGGCATAGGCCGCGGCCAGGGCGTGACAGAGGTGCGGCGCCGAGGCGTCGGGATGGCCCTGGAGGATGAGGATGCGGCGGCTGTTCATGGAAGGCTCCTGCGATGCGGTCGCGCGATGCTGACACGACAGCCTACAAGCTTCCATGATCTGGCGCAAACGCTCTGTTTTTGATAGCAAACAGAACTTGCCCTGTGCCGCAATGGGCCTATCGGGTCCTGCCTAGAATGGAGGCAACACCGTCCCCCAAACATGAACCCGAACGACACCCCCCTCTTCTACACCGGCCGCACCGAGGCTTTCGACCAGACCTTCGACGCCTGGGCCGACCGGCCCCTGCTGCTCTCCATGGAACAAGGCGGTGTGGACTGGCCCAGCTCCTGCCGCAACGGCAATTGCCGCACCTGCATCGGCCAGCTCGTCAGCGGCACGGTGCGCTACGACATCGATTGGCCCGGCCTGAGCCAGGAAGAGAAGGAAGAGGGTTATGTGCTGCCCTGCGTGGCCCACCCCTGCTCGGACGTGGTGCTCAAAGAGGGCTATTGAGGAAAAACGCCGCGCGGCCTCAGGCCAGAACGTTGAGCCGCGTGCCCAGGCTGCCCGAGATGGCCAGGGGCTGCGGACCGGTGGCCGGCTGCAGCAGGATCTGCATGCTGCTCTGCTGCATGTCCATGGCCTGGCGCAAGACGTAGACCTGCACGTTCTGCGCCAGCCGCGCCGACTGCAACTGGCCGGCGATGGCGATGATCTGGTTGCTGATGCCGTCCATGGTCGATATCGGGTGGTTCCACACCCTTTATCGGCAGGCCGGTCGACAACTTGAGGTTCAGGCGTTCAGCGTGCCGCGCAGTAATTCGGGCAGGCGCTCGGCTCCCATGCGGAAACCGCAGGCCTGGGCATGGCCGCCGCCGCCCATGCTCTCGGCCAGGGGGATGCAGTCGAAGCTGCGCTGCGAACGCAGGCCGGCCTTGATGAGCCCGCCCTTGCTGGCGCTCCACATCAAGGCAAAGGTGCCGCTCTTCTTGCTCAGCATCTCGCCCACCAGGCTGTGGAACATGCCGGGCGCATTGACCATGAGGCCGGCCTGGCCGTTGAAGACCACGGGCTCGGCGCCCGCGGCGATGTCCTCGCAGAGCTTGCGGAACTTCTCGTCCATGGCCTGGCCGCGCAGCATGAAGTTCGCCAGTTCGTCTTCGTCATAGGAAGCGATCTGCGACCAGCGCTCGAAGTCCATGACCTCCATGTCGAGCGCGGCGAGAAAGCCCGCGCTCTCGGGAAATTTCCAGGCCCAGATGTCACGGTCTTCGATGTAGCGCACCAGGGCGGGCAGCGCGCGGTCGGACTGGAAGAACTCCCAGGCCAGGCGCGCGCCGGACTTGCTCATGTCGAAATGCACCACGCCGCAGCGGCAGGCAAAGCCCGTGAGCTTCTCGGCCGCGCTCTTGTGGTGGTCCAGCATGACGAGCTTGGCCGCGCGCCGCTCGATGGCCGACATGATCTCGGGCGCAAAGGAAAAATCGAGGATGTAGACCGCACGGCCTTCGAGCGCCGGCAGGTCGTCCACGCTCTTCACATCGCCATGGTCGCAGGGACGGAACTCGGCATTGCCTTCGTAATAGAGCCAGGCCGCCAGCGCGGCACCAAAACCATCGGCACAACGTGCGTGGTAGAGGATGAGCGGCGAGGGATCGTGGCGGTCGGGGTGGACCAGCAGTTGCTGGGGCAGCAGGGTTTTCATCGGGCGGGTTTCCTGGGACGGGGGGCTGCCTTGGGAGGCGCAGATTTCTTGACGGCGGGTTTGCTACGGATATGGCCGGCGCTCTGAAGCTCTTCCTTGCGCAGCTGGCGTTCGGCGTCGAGCTGTTTGCCTTCGGCCAGCCAGCGCGCGTATTCCTGCGGTGTCTCCAGCGAGATGCGACCCAGCGCGCCGACGCGGAAGTCGTGGATCAGCAGTTCGGCCGCCTTCTGCAGGTTGACCTTGTTGCCAGCCTGCAGCGCGCCGCGGTTGCGGCCGATGGCTTCGAGCAGGGCATCACTTTCCTGGGCTGCGATGTCCTTGAGCGCGTAACGCGCGGCCAGCTCGGCCGCGTAGTGGGGCTTGAGGTAGTCCAGCAATTCGAGCGCCACCTCCTGGTCGTCGAAGGCGTTGCGGCCCACGGCACCGCTGGCGGCAAGGTTGTAGCCGCTTTGCGCCACGATGATGCGCGGCCACAGCATGCCGGGCGTGTCGAACAGGTAGAAGCCGTCTTCGAGCACGATGCGCTGTTCGTTGCGCGTGACACCGGCCTCGTCGGCCGCCTTGGCTGCGCTCTTGCCCACCAGCCGGTTGATCAGCGTGGACTTGCCCACGTTGGGAATGCCGCAGATCATCACGCGCAGCGGGCGCGCCATGCTGTTGCCGCGGGTCGGCGCCAGTTCGCGGCACGGCGCGATCAGCCGCTTGGCGGCGTTGCCGTCGGTGGTGTCCAGGGCAATGGCGCGCGTGCCCTCGCGGCCGTTGTAGTGCGCCAGCCAGAGCGCGGTGCAGGCCGGATCGGCCAGGTCCTGCTTGTTCAGGACCTTGAGACTGGGGCGCTTGGCGGTCAGCGAGGCCAGCATGGGGTTGGCGCTGGAGCCCGGCAGGCGCGCGTCGACCATCTCGATGACCACATCAATGTGCTTGATGCGCTCCTCGATGGTCTTCTTGGTCAGGTGCATGTGACCTGGGAACCACTGGACGGCCATGGCGGGGAATTGTGTTCGTGTTGGGGATGAAGGGGAGATTGTCGCCGAGACGGGTTGGGCGGGTTCTTCGCTTAGGTCTCCTTGGCAGCTCATCTGGTGCCGAGAGAGCCAACTGCTGTCGTGGCAGGCCGGGTCTCGCCCCGGCGGGCGAGGTACTTTTCTTTGCTTCGCCAAAGCAAAGTACCCAAAAGAAAGGCGAGCCGAAGTCAGGGCCCCTGCGGGGTTCCTTGCGCTGCTCGCACCGGGCGGGGTCGGGCTAAACTCGCTGCGCTCAAACAACGCCCGCCCTGATCCGCCCGCTGCTGCGCTGCTCAGCCCTGCCACACGGCATAGGGGACCAACAGCCGACAGCCAGAGCCCAACCACCGAACCCCACAAGGACACGCCATGGCGCGTCCGTGTGGTCTTGGGTTTTGTTCTCCGGTTTCCACTGCCGTGTGCGGAGGCGAGTAGCGCAGGCCAGGGCGGAAAAAGAAGTGCAGATGTCTGAGCGCAGCGAGTTTCTGCACTTCCCGCACTTCCCGCACTGGCCGAGCAACGCAGCGTGCCCGTAGCGCAGCGCAGGGACGACGCACCCGGCTCGCCTTTTCTTTGGTGACTTTCTTTTGGCGAAGCAAAAGAAAGTTACTGCCCTGCCGGGGGCACATCCCGGCAATGCCACGTGAACAAAAACATGACGCAGAAGAACAAACCGGCAACGATAATCATCCCCATGACCACCCCCGCCGACAAGCAAGAAGCTCAACGCAAAAAAGCCGACCAGGAACTCCTCTTCAAAGGCATCGCCATCGCCCTGATCGGCGCAGTCATCCTGCTGGGCCCGTACTTCGCCCGTTCGCCAGCGGTACAGGAGCTGCTGACCGGTGGCCAGATCGTGGGCTGGTTTGCCCTGGTGCTGGGCGTGGCCTTTTTAGGCCAGTACTTCCTGCGTCGCCGCGCGCGCCGGTGATCCCAGTCGCGAAGGCGAGACGTACTGCTGGCGGAAGATCTCGAAGGGCATGGTGTCGGCCGCCTCGATGGCCTTCTGGTCTTCGAGGGACTTGCGTGCCATCAGCTCGTAACGCAGCTGCTGCTGCGGTGTCCACGGGCGCGCCAGCAGGTGCTCGCGCGTCTGCTGAGAACGGGCGCGCACAAAACGCAGGAAAGAGTTGTCGTGCCCGTTGGCCATCTCGGCCAGCACACGCGCCGAAGGCAGGGTCGAAGGATCGGCCAGGCCGGTGCGGGCCGAGGCCAGGGCCGCGCTGTAGTCGGTGCACCCGTGCGCGGCGTCCAGCGCGCGCGCAATGGGTTCGCAGGCCTGCACCAGTTCGCTGCCCCAGTCCTTCAACGTGACCGCCTGGCCGCCGCGCAGCAGTTGCAGGCCCGGCTCGCGCCCGCGTGCCGCCGTGAGGTGCTGGTTGCGTGCGAGCTCGGTGATCTCCTGCGGCGTGTCGGGCGGGCTCTCGCTCTGCAGGCAATGCAGAAGGAAAACGTCCAGGAAACGCATGGTCCGCGCGTTGATGCCCACCGGCTCGAAGGGGTCCAGGTCCATGAGGCGCACCTCCACGTACTCCACGCCGCGTTCGCGCAGCGCGTGCAGCGGGCGCTCGCCCTGGAAGATGGTGCGCTTGGGGCGGATGGTGCCGTAGAACTCGTTCTCTATTTGCAGCAGACTGGTGGCGAGCTGGATGTAGTCGCCGCCGGGGTTCAGCACGCCCAGGGCCTCGTAAGCCGGCCAGGGGCGCGTGAGCGCGTCGTGCAGCGAGGCGGCGTAACCCTCCAGGCTGTTGTAGCTGACGGCCAGCGAAGCCTGGGCGTCGCTCTGGTAACCCAGGCGCCCCATGCGCAGCGAGGTGCCGTGCGGCATGTACAGCGCCTGACCGTTGAGCGACTGCAGCTCGTGCTGGCGGCCTTCGACGAAGGTGGGGCACAGGGCGGGCGAGGCGCCGAAGAGATAGAGCAGCAGGAAGGCGTGGCGGCGGAAGTTGCGGATCAGCGCGAAGTACTCCGCGTTGCTCACACCGGGCAACGACCAGTTGTAGTGGATGCCCGAGATGGTCTGCATGCGCCGGCCATAACGGTGGCCCAGGCCCATGCGATAGACGCTCTTGGCGCGCCCGATGTTGGACGAGCCGTAGCGCCCCAAGGGAATGGTCTCGTCGGTGGGCAGGCCGCAGGGCATGCTGGAAACCCAGAGCATCTCCTGCCCCGCTTCCTGCAGCGTTCGGTAGGTGTACTGGTGGGTTTCGACGAGCTCGTCCAGGCAGGCCTGCACGCCGGCATGCACGCCGGTGATGAGTTCCAGCTGGGACTCGGAATAGTCGGTGGTGATGTGCGGGTGCGTGAGCGCCGAGCCCAGCGCCAGGGGATGGGGGGTGAGCGCCAGCTTGCCGTCGGGCAGCGCGCGCAGACTCTCCTTCTCGATGCCACGCCGGATGCCCAGCAGGCGCTCGGAGGCCAGGAGAGGATGGGCGACGGGGCTGCTCATGCGGAAGATCCTGCGACTGTTCTATTTGTAATCGGACCCGGAAGTTACCATGCCGGGATAAACCCTGCTGCGCGGGGCCTAGACCCGTCCCTTTTCCCCAATGAGCGACCACCCCGGCACCCTCCACACCCAAGGCCCGCTGGCCGACACCCAGGCCCGGGTCGCCGCGCTGCTGCAGCGCGCCCAGGTCGCCGGCGTGACCCTGCGCAGCCCGCCGCCCCTGCCCACGGGCTGCTGCGGGCGCGGCTGCAACGGCTGCGTGTGGGAGGGGTTTTATGCGGCGGCAGCGTACTGGCAGGAAGAAGCGGAATGGCGCTTGCAGGGCCAGGACGGCCCATGAACGCCCTTCTCATCATCGCTCTGGTTTATGGCTGCATGAGCCTCGCCACCTATGTCGTTTACGCGCTGGACAAGTCAGCCGCACGGCGCCGGCGCCGGCGCGTGCCCGAACGCACCTTGCACCTGCTAGCCCTGTTCGGTGGCTGGCCCGGGGCTCTGCTCGCACAGCATTACCTGCGCCACAAGTCGAGCAAGGGCGGCTTTCTTCGCTTGTTCTGGCTCACGATGCTGCTGAATTGCGCGCTGTTCACGAGCTTGGGCTGGCAACTGGCATCCTAGAATTCCACAAGCCCCCTCTGAACAGGAGCCAGACCATGCCGCTCGTCGACCACTCTGCCGACCTCACCCTCTACACACATCCCTGGTCCCGCGGCCAGATCGCGCGCTGGATGCTGGAGGAAACCGGCGCCCCCTATCGCCAGGTCATCCTCGACTTCGGTACCACCATGAAGTCCCCGGACTACCTGGCGCTCAACCCCATGGGCAAGGTGCCAACCGTCGTGCACGGCCAGCAGGTCGTGACCGAGTGCGCCGCCATCTGCGCCTACCTGGCCGACGCCTTCCCGGCGGTCGGCCTGGTGCCGGCACCGGCACAGCGCGCTGCCTACTACCGCTGGCTGTTCTTCGCCGCCGGCCCGCTGGAAGCCTCGGTGGTGGACCGCACCCTGGGCGTGAAGATCGAGGAGAAGCAGGAGCGCATGGTCGGCTACGGCAACTACGACAAGGTCATGGACACGCTGGCCGGCGCGCTGGCGCGCACGACCTGGCTCGGCGGCCCGGCCTTCAGCGCCGCCGATGTCTACGTGGGCTCCCAGCTGATCTGGGGCATGGAGTTCGGCACCATCACCAAGCGCGCCGAATTCGAGGATTACGCTGCCCGGCTCACGCAGCGCCCGGCCTACCTGGCCGCCAAGGCCATCGATGCAGCGCTCGGCGCGCAGCTCGCAGCGAAGCAGGCTTAGGGCAAGCCGCGCTCAGCCCTTGCCCAGCATGGCCATCGCCCGGCCCACCTCGTGCTGGCCCTGGGCGCTGCCGCTGCCGGGCACCGTCTCGTGGCTGCGGTCCAGCACGTCGGCCAGGTGCTGCTGCAGGCGTACATCGGCGTTGTCGTCGATGCCGATCCACGCGCCCTGGGTCATCGTGATGTGCGCGGCCTCCACGCTACCGGCGCCGGCGCACAAGGTCGTGCGCGTGGGCGCATCGGCACTGGCCAGCACCAGCATGGCAGGCACCACGGCCTCGGGCTGCAGGGCACGCAGCACGTCGGCGGGCATCAGGTCTTCGGTCATGCGCGTGGCAGCCGTGGGGGCCAGGCAGTTGACGCGGATGTCGTTCTTGGCGCCTTCGAGTGCCAGGGTCTGCATGAGACCCACCAGGGCCAGCTTGGCCGCGCCGTAGTTGGACTGGCCGAAGTTGCCGTAGAGGCCGCTGGAAGACGTGGTCATGACAATGCGGCCGTATTTCTGCGCCGTCATGTGGGGCCACACGGCCTTGCAGCAATGCACGGCGCCCATGAGGTGCACGTCCAGCACCAGGCGGAAGTCGGCCAGCTCCATCTTGGCAAAGGTCTTGTCGCGCAGGATGCCGGCGTTGTTGACCAGGATGTCGACGCGGCCCCAGGCGTCAACCGCCTGCTGCACCATGGCCTGCACGGCCTCGAAGTCGGTGACGGAGGCCGCATTGGCCATGGCCTCACCGCCCGCCGCGCGGATCTCGTCCACCACCTGTTGCGCGGCGCTGGCCGAACCGCCCGAGCCGTCACGGGCACCGCCCAGGTCGTTCACCACCACCTTGGCACCGCGTTTGGCCAAGGCCAGCGCATGCTGGCGGCCCAGGCCACCACCGGCCCCGGTCACGATGGCCACCCGGCCCTTGAAGTCGATCATGCTGTCTCCTCTGTGTTTGTCAGCGTATGCTCAAATCTTAATGGACGAACAAAACCCGCCGAGTCCTGCACACGACACCATGGAACTGAACCGCACCCTCATCGAAACCCCGCCGCGCGACGCGGCCACCGTGGTCATGCTGCGCGACGCGCCCACCGGGCTGGAGGTCTTCCTGCTCAAGCGCCATGGCCTGTCCGACGTGCTGGGTGGGGCCTATGTGTTCCCCGGCGGCAAGATCGACGCGCAAGACGCCGCGCTGATCCCCCAGCTGGACCAGCCCCTGGCCGCGCTGCACGGCGCACTGGGCGAGCCCGACACGGCGGCGGAGCTGGCCGCGAGCTGTTACGTGGCGGCGCTGCGTGAGGCGTTCGAAGAATCGGGTGTGCTGTACGCGCATGGCGCCAGCGCCGATCAGGTGGCGCAGGCCACCGCGCTGCTGCGCGAGGGCCATGGATTTGCGGAGGTGCTCACGCGCCTGGGTCTCAAGCTCGATACCCGCAGCGTGCTGCCCTGGTCGCGCTGGGTCACACCCAAAATGGCCTCGGTGAGTTCCAAGCGTTTCGACACGCGCTTTTTCGTGGCCGCCGTGCCGGCGGTGCAGACGGCACGCCATGACAACCACGAAGCCACCGAGAGCGTGTGGGTGGCACCACGCGCTGCGCTGGAGCAGTACCGCGACAGCCTCATCGAGCTGGCGCCGCCGCAGATCATGAGCCTGGCCCATCTCGCGCGCCACACCAGCGTGGCCGGCGTGCTGGCCGAGGCCCGCAGCAAGAGCCCGGCCCTGGTGCAGCCCGAGCCCTATGACGACGAGAACGGCGTGCGCGTGCTGTGTTACCCCGGTGACCCGCGCCACAGCGTGCGCGAGCGCGCCCTGCCCGGCCCCACGCGGCTGCGCTACAGCAGCAAGCGCTTCCAGCCCGAGGGCGGCTTTGAGGCGCTGTTTCTCTGACTCAGGAATTGGCGCGGCGTTTGAGCCAGCGCATCAGCCCGCCCACCAGCGGCAGCTTCTCGTAGAGCTCCTCGGCCGCGTCCCAGTAGTCCCGGTGCGAGCGGATGCGCCCGTCCTGCGCTAGGCGCAGGTGGGTGGCGCCGCGGATGAGTTGCGGCTGCTCGGGGCTGAACTTGCGGAAGCGGAAATGGAAATCCCAGGTCAGCAGGACCTGCTCGCCCTCGACCACGCGGCCCGTCACGACGAACCGTGGCTCGTGCAGGTTGACGTACATGTGGCGGAAGATGCGCTGGATGGGCAGGATGCCGCGCACCTCGTTGAAGGGGTCCTTGAAATACGCGTCTTCGGTATAGAACTCGGGAAAACGCTCGACACTCTGCGGCGTCAGCGTTTCAAAGAAAACGGCGATCTTTTCGACGGCATGGCTCATGCTCCGGTGGCCTTTCTAACCAGGGGAAAGTAGAGACGATAGGGCAACAGACGCATGAACTTGAGCCAGCGCGTGAAGCGTTTGGGGAAGTGCAATTCGAAGTCGCCGCGCGCCCAGCCGGCCAGCATTTCGCGCGCCGCGACGTCCGGCGTGATGAGCGCAGGCATCTTGAAATCGTTCTGCGCGGTCAGCGGCGTCTCGACGAAGCCGGGGTTGACCACGCTCACGCCCAGGCCCAGGGCCCCCAGGTCCAGGTAGAGGGCTTCGGCCAGGTTGATGAGCGCAGCCTTGGTCGGCCCGTAGGCCAGGCTCTTGGGCAGGCCGCGGAAACCCGCCACGCTGCTGACCAGGCTCAGGTGCCCGCCCTGCCCCGCCGCGGCCTGCCGCTTCAGGTGGGGCAAAACGGCTTCCAGCAGGTAGAGGGCGCCCACGTAGTTGACCTGTTCGTGACGCAGCATTTCCTCCAGGCTGTAGGCCACGGCATCGACGGGCAGGTAATAACCGGCGCAGTACACCACCAGGTCCAGCGGACCGCGCTCGGCGACAGCGTCGCTGGCCAGCTGCAGGGCGCGGCGGTCCGTGACATCCAGCGCCAGGGCCACGGCGCGCGGCCGGCCCTGGGCATCGGCGCCCGGATGCGCGGCCACCCAGGCATCGAGCTGATCCGCCTTGCGGGCAGACACAAACACCGTGGCGCCTTGCGCGTGCAGCAGGTCGGCGCAGGCCTGGCCGATGCCGCTAGAGGCACCGACCAGCCAGACCGTCTTGCCGGCCCAGTGGCGCAGGGGAGGATTGAGGGACATGGTTCAGCGCTTGCTAAAGGACAGGGTGACTTCACCCAGGCGCACACCCCATTTGCTCATGGTGGCGCGGTTGAGCATGACGCGGTCGTTCATCTGGTACATCCAGTCCTCGAAATGTACGACGATGTTGCGCCCGTCCACCGGCAGGTCCAGGTTGTAGGCCCAGTAGAAGGCGTTGCCGCGTTCCTCGCCATTGGCCTCGCCCACCACGTCGGCGGCGGTGCCGACATAGAGCCCCTGCTTGCCCACCCCAGGGCGGCGACGCAGCGTCCAGATGCGCTTCTGTGTCGTGCCATCGGAGTAGGTGAAATCTTCGTCGAGCACGCCGACCTCGCGGCCGCTCTCGCCGCTCCAGCTGCAGTTCATGACCACGGTGAAACGCTTGACGACCTTGCCCGAGCGATCGGTGAAGACACCGTAGGCATCCACCGTGCCGTTGAAATAACGGCGCAGGTCGAGCTCGGGTTTCTCCTGGGCGTAGTCGGCGACGGTGGGTGAGGCACAGCCGGCCAGGGTGGTGGCGCCAAGCGCGGCGGCGCCGGTGAGCAGCAGACGACGTTTCATGATGAGCCTTTGCGGTGAATGAACGATGAATAAAGCAGGGCCCCCGCCGCCAGCTTGAGCACACAGGGCAGCAGGCAGTAGGCGACGGTGAGCGCCTGCAGGGCCTGGGGCTCGCGCGCGCCGGGCGCATAACCGTAGAAACCCAGCAGGGGCAGGGCCAGGCCGGCGGCCAGGGCGAGGTTGAGTTTGGTGGCGAAGTTCCACCAGCCGTAGTAGGCGCCTTGCGTGCGACCCAGATCGCCGGCGCGCGCAATCAGGCCGGCCAGCATGGCGCCAGGCATCACGAGATCGGCACCCAGAGCGGCGCCCGAGAGCACGCAGATGGCGATGAAGAGCCAGGCATCCCCGCTGCCCAGGGTGCTGGCCCAGACGAAGACGGCCACCGCCAGCCCCATGCCGACCAGCCAGCTGCGGGCCAGGCCGAGGCGGCGCACGGCGGCAAGCCAAAGGGGCATGGACAAGGCTGCACTCAGGAAGTAGCTGCCAAGAAAGAGCGGCTCCATGGACGCCGACGCCTGCAACCGGTCCTGCACGAAAAAGAGCACCAGCGTGGCCGGCACCGCGCTGGCGATGCCGTTGAGCATGAAGACCGCGAGCAGGCGGCGAAAGGGCGCGCGCTGCCAGGGTTGCCAGAGATCGCCGGCCTCGGCCACCGTGCCCGTGATGGCGTCGGCCGCAGGACGCGGCGCCGCACGCCAGGCCAGCCAGCCCAGCAGCAAGGTGCCCCAGAACAGGCCGACCATGACGTCCAGCCCCCAGAGCACGGGCGCCACCGACGCCAGCAGCACACCAACGAGGCCCAGGCCCTCGCGCCAGGCCACCAGGCGGCTCTGGCGCAAGGCGTCACCCCCGAGCAAGGCACCCCAGGCCTGGTGCGAGAGGGTCACCGCGCTGAAGCTGGCGTAGGTCAGCATCAGCAGCACGGCGCTGACGACCAGCAGGCCATCCCCGCTGCGCAGCGGAGGAAAGAAGAGCAACGCAAAACCTGCCCCCACGAGCCCGCACGCGAGCGCGGCCCAGGCCAGCAGCGTGGCCGGGGACCGGCGGTAGAGCCGGTCGCTCAGACGGCCCAGCAGCGGATCGATCAGCGCATCGGCCAGGCGCGTGGCCAGCAGCAAGGCGCCCAGCGTGGCCAGCGGCACGCCGAACTCGCGCGCATAGTGGTTGGGCAGCAGCACATACAACGGCAACGCCACGAACGCCAGCGGCAGGCCCATGAGGCCATAACGCCAGGCTTGCGCGACCGAGAGCGTGGAAGAGGTCGTCATGCAGGCCTGCCGCTCAGCGGGCGCTCGCGGACTGGCCCAGCAGGGCCAGCCTCAACTTGGGTGCCGAGGTCTGCTCCGACAGCCAGATGCCGAAGAACAGGCGGGCGAACTCGGGGTCGGCGATTTCGCCCGCGGGTTTGCCGTTGGCGTAGAACTGCGCGCCGCGGCCCGGCAGGTTCACGCCGGTCAGGCGGTCGCCGTTGGACACGTCCGGGAAGACCGCCACCATGGCCTGCAGCCAGGCTTGCGCCTGCGCGTCGCTGAAAGACCCGACGCGACGCATTTCGTCGATGGAGCGCTGGGCGATGTCGCGCCCCTTGAAGTCGCGTCGGTAGTGCAACTCCAGCGCATAACGCTGGCGCGGCAGGGCCGCGGCATCGAAACCGGGCTCGGCCCACAGGCTGGCCTGGTAGACGTCGAAGCCCCACCAGCTGTACAGGCCGCTGCCGACCTGGCGCGGCTGCGCCAGCAGGGGCGAGGCGACACGCGCCGGCGGCGGCACGATCTCGGCCAGCACCGGCGCGGCAGCCAGCAGCATTACGAATCCGACGACAGTTGCTACGCTTTTTGTAGCGTGAACTGCATCACGTCGATACTGGCTTCGTCGAAGGCCGCTTCGCAATAGGCGAGGTAGAACTCCCATAGATGCATGAACCTTTCGTCAAATCCGAGTTGCAGGATGCGGCTGCGCTCCGCCAGGAACTGGTGGCGCCAGCGACGCAGGGTTTCGGCGTAGTCGGGACCGAAGGACAGCTCATCCACCACCTTCAGGCCGGCCGCCTGCGCCTGGCGGCGGAATTCGGCCGGGCTCGGCAGGCAGCCGCCGGGGAAGATGTACTGTTGGATGAAATCGGTCGAGTGGAGGTAACGCTCGAACAGGCGGTCCTCGATCACGATGCTCTGGATGCAGGCGCGGCCGCCGCTCTTGAGCAGGCGCGCCACGCTCTGGAAATAGGTGGGCCAGTATTCCTGGCCCACGGCCTCGACCATCTCGATGGAGCAGATCGCGTCATAGGGGCCGTCGTTGATGTCGCGGTAGTCCTGCAGGCGCAGGTCGGCGCGCGCGGCCGCCTCGGCCCCCAGATTGCTCATGCGCTCCTGGCCCCAGCCCAGCTGTTCGGTGCTCAGCGTGACGCCGGTGAGCGAGGCCTGGAATTCGGTGACGGCCATCTCGGCCAGCGCACCCCAGCCACAGCCGATCTCCAGCACCCGGTTGCCCGGCTGCACGCCCGCCAGGCGCAGCGCGCGCCGCACCTTGGCCTGCTGCGCGGCGACCATGTCGCCGGCCAGGTTGCCCTCGAACCAGGCCGAGGAGTAGTTCATGGTGCCGTCCAGCCACAGGCGGTAGAAGGCGTTGCCCAGGTCGTAATGGGCGTGGATGTTCTTGCGGCTGTTGGTCTTGGTGTTGCGGTGGAAGAGGTGGCGCAGGCGGTAGAACAGGCTGCCCAGCCAGCTGCCGTAGATCACGTCCTCCAGCGCCTGGCGGTTGCGGATGAACAGGCGCAGCAATGCGGCCAGGTCGGAGGTCGTCCACTGGCCGGCCATGTAGCTTTCGGCGAAGCCGATATCGCCGGACTTCATCGTGGCGCCGAACACGGCCCAGTCGTGCAGCACCAGGCTGGCGGCGGGCTGCTCGCCGTTGCCGTAGCGCAGCTGGGTGCCATCGGGCAGTTGCAGTGAGAGCGTGCCATGCTGCAGTCGTTCGAGCAGGCGCAGGACGGAGCGGGCACTGGCGGGTGCGCTGCGCGGCAGCACGAGGCGGGAAGCCGTGGTGGTGTTCATGGCGTGGAGGCTGGAGGGATGGAACGGGTGACGAAGTCGGCGGGAGGCACCGGCTTGGCGAAAAAGGGCACGCGCTTGAGCCACAGGCGCACGGCCTGCCAATGGATATGGGCAATCAGCGCCAGCGTCATGGCCGGCTGGCGCCACAGCACACGGCGCGCGCTCAGCGCGGTATAGGGCTGCAGCACACCGCTGACACTGGTCTGCAGCAACAGGCCCTGGGCATCCATGAGGTCGACGCAGGCGACGGTGCGCTCCATGCCGGCACGCTCGGTGCGCATGAAACGGAAGCGGTACTCGCCTTCCACGCGGCAGAAGGGCGAGACGTGGAAGACCTTGCTGGCGCGCTGCTCCTGGCCGTAACGCGGCGCATCGAGCAGGTAGCAGTGGCGCTCGCCAAACGTGTTGTTGACCTCGGCCACGATGGCACGCAAGGTGCCGTCGGCGCGGTGGCAGTACCAGAAACTCACCGGCTTGAAGGCGTAGCCCAGCACCCGCGGGTAGGAATGCAGCCAGATCTCGCCGTCGGCATCCTCTATGCCTTCGCGCCGCAGCAACTCATCCATCCAGCCCAGCGCTCCGCCCTGCGCAGCGCTGCGGCCGTCGCCGTGGTCGCTGTCATGGAAACTGAGCCAGCCGGCACGGTTGTGCGCGAGTTCGCCGCTGCCATAGCGGCGCATGCTGCGCAGCGGCAACATGAGAAAGAAGGTGGGGTAGGCAAAAGCGTGCCGCTTCGGGCGCAGGCGCGTGTGGCGCACCTGGCCGCGACCGATCAGGGGCACGTCGGGCTGGCTCATGCGGCTTCCCGATAGGCCATGCGCGCCAGCAGTTGCTGCGCCACCGACAGCCCGGACTTGAGGCCGTCTTCGTGAAAACCGTAGCCGGTCCAGGCGCCGGCGTACCAGGTGCGCTGGCGGCCCTGCAACCTGGGCAGTTCCTTCTGTGCGGCAATGGCCCCCAGGTCGAACACCGGGTGCGCGTACGCGTAGTCGCCCAGCACATGCTCCGGTGCGATCTCGCGCAGCGGGTTGAGGCTGACGACCACCGGCTGCTCGAAGGGCAGCGGCTGCAGCTGGTTCAACAGATAGTGCAGGCAGACGCGGCTGCTTTCCTGGCCGCTGGCGGGCGCGCGTTCGTAGTTCCAGGCGGCCCAGGCCAGGCGACGCTCGGGCAGCACGGAGGCATCGGTGTGCAGCACGGCGCGGTTGGCCTGGTAGCGGATGGCGCCCAGCACCCGGTCTTCTTCGGCCGACGGCCGGCGCAGCAAGGCCAGGGCCTGGTCGGAATGGGTGGCCAGCACGACCTGGTCGAAACGCTGGGCGCCATGGTCGGTGGTGAGCGTCACACCGTGGTCGTCGCGCTCGATGGCGCGCACGGGGGTGTTGAGACGCTTGTCGGGGATGCGGGCCACGATCTTCTCGACGTATCGGCGCGCGCCGCCCGTCACCGTCCACCACTGCGGCCGGTCATTCACCTGGATCAGGCCATGGTTGTGGCAGAAACGGATCATGGTGGCCACGGGGAACTCGAGCATCTGCGCCGTCGGACAGCTCCAGATGCAGGCCATCATGGGCAGGAAGTACCAGTCACGGAATTCGGTACTGAAACGCTGCGCGTCCAGCCACTCGCCTAGGGGCTGGGCCAGCTGCGCATCGGCCCCGGCCTCGGCCAGGGTCGTGGCCAGCTTGTTGAAACGCAACACCTCGCGCAGCATGCGCAGGAAGCGCCAGTTCAGGAGATTGCTGCGCTGGGCAAACACGCTGTTGAGGCTCGCGCCGTTCCATTCCAGCCGCCGGCCAGCCACACCGGCCTGGACCGAGAAGGACATGTCGGTCTTGGCGGTGGCGATATCCAGCTCGCCGAACAGGCGGATCAGGTTGGGGTAGGTGCGCTCGTTGAAAACCAGGAAACCGGTGTCCACACCCCAGGTGACGGACCCATGGTTGGTGGGCAGGGTCACGTCCACCGTGTGGGTGTGACCGCCGAAATAGTCCCCCGCCTCGAACAGGGTCAGCTCGGCATGGCCCTGCAAAGCGTGGGCCACGGCCAGGCCGGAGATGCCGGAGCCGACGATGGCGACCTTCATGCGCAGGCTCGCTTCCACAGGCCGGTGAAGCCCGGGACGGCGGGGCTGCCAAACCCGCGGGAGAAGTTGGAAAGAATTTTTGACATGGACAAAACTTAGATTAAACAGTTAATATCGCGTTGTTTTGGAAGATTATCTTCGTTTGTCCTAGACAAAAAGATTTATAGTGAAAGACCTTACAGATGAGTCAGGCATGACAGGCGCGACGGCCGGCACCGACCTGCCCATCGCCGCGGTGGAGCGCGACACGGGTCTTTCCAAGGACACGCTGCGCGTCTGGGAGCGTCGTTACGGCTTCCCGCAGCCCGTGCGCGACGCCTTCGACGAGCGCCTCTACCCGTCCGAGCAGGTCGAGCGCCTGCGCCTGATCGCGCGCCTGCTGGGGGCCGGCCAGCGCCCCGGGCGCGTGGTGCCCCTGTCGCTGGCCGAGTTGCAGCAACTGCTGCTGGACTCGGCCCCGGTCGCGACACACCCCCCCCTCACGCCCGAACTGCAGGCGGTCCTGGACCTGGTGCGCCAGCACGAGGTGATGGCCTTGCGCCGCACCCTGAACCAGGCCGTGCTGCGCCTGGGCCTGGGCCGCTTCCTGACCGAACTGCTGGCGCCGCTGAACGCCCAGGTGGGCGAAGCCTGGGTGCGCGGCGAGATCCAGGTGTTCGAAGAACATATGTATACGGAGAGCGTGACCGCCGTGCTGCGCAGCGCCCTGGGCAGCATGGCCTCCATGCCGCGCCCGGGCCGCCCGCGGGTGCTGCTGGCGACCTTTCCGCAGGAATCCCACATGCTGGGCCTGCTGATGGCCGAGATCACCCTGGTTCTGGAAGGCTGCGAATGCGTCTCGCTCGGGGCCCAGACACCCGTGGCCGAGATCGTGCGCGCGGCGCAAGCCAACCGCGCACAGATCGTGGGCCTGAGCTTCAGCCCGGCCTTCAATGCGCAGCTGCTGCAGCGCGGCCTGCAGGATCTGCGCAGCCGGCTGCCGGCCGATATAGAAATCTGGGCCGGTGGCAGCCACCCGGTGCTGCAACGCCGCCCCCCCGAGGGCGTGACCCCGGTGCCCCGGCTGGAAGACATCGGCCGTCTGCTGGCCCTGTGGAGTACGGGCCAGCCCTCGCCGGCCCCGTCCGCATGAGGAACTCAGGCTGCGCTGTCGCGCTTTTTCAGGTCGGCCAGCATGAGGCTGGACTCGCCCAGGCGGCCCGCCAGGATGCGGGCAATGTTGCGGTAGATGGCCGACGCGCTTTCGGGGTTGGCATCGATGAGTTCGCGGTAGAAGCGCATGGCTACCAGCGGGCCGGTGGCGCGCACCGTGGCCGAACGCACGTCGTTGCCGACCAGGGCCATCTCGCCGAAGCACTCTCCCGGGCCCAGGCGTGTCAGCTCGACCGGTTTGCCGTCGCGTATCTTCTCGACCACCACTTCGCCGGCGATCAGGACATAAAAGGAGTTGCCCATGTCGCCTTCGCGGAACACCGCTTCCCCGGCCTGGACCGTGAAGTGTTCGCCGGTGGCCAGCGTGTCCAGCAGGCAGGGCTGGCTCATGCCGGCGAAGATCGGGACCTTCTGGGCAATCTTCTGGATGATGGCCGGGTCAAGCTTGAGCGCCGATGCCGCGCGCTGGGGCAACACCTCGGCCCGCACCCGCTCGGCGATGTTCTGGACGATGGCAGGATTGATGCCCATGTTCTTGTGTCCCCTGTGCTGCAACGCCTGTTGGCGCTACACCGCACATCTTACACAGCGGCACGCCCCGGCGTGGCATTTTGCGCACGGTGGCAGCGCCGCCCATGCCCCGCGCCGCTGAGCCGGCAGCGCCTGCGCCGGGCGCCGCACGGCCGGCCTGAAACCGGACGACCCGTATACTTGACACGCATCAGCTTGGCCTCCATGGCAGCGTCCACGCCCCGTGGCGGGGCCGGCATAATAAGCACACTCATCCTCTCCAACATTCCGATCGCATGGCCGTCCTCACCATCGTCTTTGCCGACCTGACCGGAAGCACCGGCTTGTTCGAGGCATTGGGCAATGCCAGGGCGGCTGAATTGGTGACCCGCACCACCCACTGGATAGGCAAGTCCTTCCAGGCGCGCGGCGGGCGTGTCATCAAGTACCTGGGCGACGGGGTACTGGCCTCCTTTTCCGACAACCAGGCTGCCGTGCTGTCCATGGTCGAGATGCAGCGCATGCAGCGCGAACGCAGCAGCAGCCTGCCGGGCCAGAGCAGGATGCAGGTCAAGGTGGGACTGGCCCGCGGCGAGGTGGTGGAACAGGACGGCGACTGCTTCGGCGACGCCGTCAACATGGCCTCGCGCCTGAGCGACCTGTCGGGTGCCGAGCAGATCTTCGCGTCCGAAAGCGTCATCGAAGCGCTCTACAACGACGGCGAGATCAATTACCGCAACCTCGGGCCCATGGACATCCGGGGCAAAAGCGAGCCCATCACCGTCTACCGCATCGACTGGCAGCGCGAGAGCACCTCCGAGATCATGACCATGCAGGCCGGCCTGGAGACGGTCGGCGCGCCCAGCAGCCGCCTGCCCAGCACCATCGAGCTGACCTGGCGCGAGCACAACATCCTGTTCGAGGCCATGGACATGCCGGTCTTCCTGGGCCGCGGCAATGACGCCCAGTTTGCCGTGCTCGACCCGCGCGTCTCGCGCCTGCACGCCCGCCTGGACCGTCGCGGCGAGCTCTTCGTGCTATCGGACATCAGCAGCTACGGCACCTGGGTGCGTTTTGCCGGCTCCTCGGCCGTGATCTCCCTGCGCCGCCAGGAATGCGTGCTGCTGGACAAGGGCGAAATGGCGCTGGGCGCCTCCTTCGATGACCCGACCGCCCCCATCGTCAGCTTCTGGTTCACCAACAAGAACAACTGAACAGCGTGGACCAGTCCTCGCCATGACCCGCCGGGCCCTCCCCAAGCTGATCGACGATCTGCGCGCCTACCAGGCCGAGCTGGAAGCGCAGAACAGCGCACTCGAATTCAGCCGCATCGCCGCCGAGGGCGCTTCCGAACGTTTCGAATCGCTGTTCTCCAACGTGCCACTGGGACTGATGGTGGTCGACGAGTTCGGCATGGTGGAACAGAGCAACGCCATGGCGCTCAAGCTGTTCCGGCCCAAGGAATCCGACCCGCCGCTGAACTTCCTGCTGCCCCTGGTCACGCCCGACCACGTGGAGCGCGTGCAGCAGTCTCTGGACGAGGCCAAGATCCAGGGCCACAGCGACACCAACGAGGTGGTGTTCTCCAGCGGCCTGGAAGCGCGCTTCACCGGCGACCTGCACATCGCGCGCATCCAGTATTCGCAGGACCGCGACCTGACCCATTTCATCTGCGCCGTGATCGATCAGGGCCCGCTTCTGACCGAGCGGCGTGCGCTGCAGGAACGCCGCCGCGCGCTGCAGGAAAGCGCGCTGGCCCTGCAGCAGCGCAACGAGGAGCTGCGCCTGAGCGAGAACCGCCTGGCCGCCATCATCAACTCGTCCCTGGACGCCATCATCTGCGTTGACGGCGAACAGCGCATCACCGTTTTCAACCCGGCTGCCGCCGCGCTCTTCCACTGCCCGCCCGAGCAGGCGCTCAAGACCTCGCTGGGGCGCTTCCTGCCCGAAGCCATCGACGCGATCGCCGCCACCCGCCTCTCGACCCAGGCCACGCTGGGCGAAGTGATCGGCCGCACCGTCGAAGGCCGCCCCCTGATGCTGGAGGTGAGCGTCTCGCGCGAACGCCAGCCCGAAGGCGACGGCGACATCACCACCGTCTTTGCGCGCGACCTGACGACACGCCGCGAGATGGAAGTGCAGCGCAACATCCTCGAAGCGCAGCTGCGCGAGGCGCACAAGATGCAGGCCATCGGCACCATGGCCGGCGGCATCGCGCACGACTTCAACAACATCCTGGGCGCCATCCTGGGCAACGTCACGCTGGCCCGCCAGGACGCCAGGGCCGACTCGCCGGTGCAGGTCTGCCTGACCGAAGTCGAGAAGGCCGGCCGCCGCGGCCGTGACCTGGTGCGCCAGATCCTGACCTTCAGCCGCAACGAACCGCCCAAGCGCCACCCGATCCAGCTGGTCGAGGTGGTGCAGGAATCGGTGCGTCTCATGAAGGTCACCCTGCCGCCCACGGTGGACCTGCAGGTGCGCCTGCGCGAAACGCCTCCCGTGCTGGCCGACGCAACCCAGGTCGAGCAGGCCCTGATCAACCTGTGCACCAACGCCATCCACGCCATCGGCAGCGTGCGCGGCACGGTCAGCATCGAACTCGACAGCACCTACCCCGACATGCTGGAGTGCCAGCGCCTGGGACTGGCCGAGGGCCGCTACGTGACCCTGGCCGTGCGTGACAGCGGCAGCGGCATGGAGGCCGAGACCCTGCAGCGCATCTTCGAGCCCTTTTTCACCACCAAGCCGGTGGGCCAGGGCACGGGCCTGGGCCTGGCCGTGGTGCACGGCGTGATGCGCACCCACTTGGGAACGGTGGACGTGAGCAGCTCGCCCGGCAACGGCAGCGAATTCACGCTCTATTTCCCTGCCGCCGAGGCCGAGACCGACAGCATTCCCGCGCCGGCCGAACCCACGCGCCTGCAGACCGCCATGGGCTTCGGCCGCCACGTGATGTACGTCGATGATGACCAGGCCCTGTCCTTCCTGGTCGAGCGCGTGCTGGTGCGGCGCGGTTTCAAGGTCAGCGTCTACACCGACCCGCAGGCCGCGCTGGCTGCCTTGCGCGCGCAGCCCGACGACTACGACCTGCTGGTGACCGACTACAACATGCCGGGTTACAGCGGCGTCGAACTGCTCAAGGATGCGCACCGCATCCGTCCCAAGCTGCCCATGGCACTGGCCTCGGGCTACATCACACCCGAGATCGAGGCCAGCGCGCTGGAAGCCGGTGCCCGTGCCCTGATCCACAAGCCCAACGACGTCTCGGAGCTGTGCGACACCGTACAGCGCCTGATCCAGGGTGAGCCCCAGCGCTGAACCTGCCGGTATGGCCTGCCTGCACGCCGACGACGCGCTGCTGGTGCTGGACAAACCCGCCGGCCTGCTCTCGGTGCCCGGGCGCGGCCCCGACAAGCAGGACTGCGCGAGCGCCCAGGCCCAGGCGCTGTGGCAGGACGCGCTGATCGTGCACCGGCTGGACATGGCCACCTCGGGCCTGCTGCTGATGGCACGCGGCAGCGCGATGCAGCGCACGCTGAGCATGGCCTTCGAATCACGCTCGGTCCGCAAACGCTACGTGGCGCTGGTCGCCGGCCACATGCCGCCGCCACCCGCCGAGTGGGGCGAGATCGACCTGCCGCTCATGAGCGACTGGCCCAACCGGCCCCGTCAGAAGGTGGATGCCGGCGGCAAACCCAGCCAGACGCGCTGGCGCGTGCTGGCACACGAGCACGACACCGAGGGCCGGCCACAGACCCGGCTGGCACTCGAACCGGTGACGGGCCGCACGCACCAGCTGCGCGTGCATCTGCAGGCCATCGGCCACCCCATCCTGGGCGACGCACTTTATGCAGATGCCGACACCCAGGCGCGTTGTCCCCGCCTGCAACTGCACGCCAGCGAACTGGCGCTAACCCACCCCGTCACGGGTGAGGCCCTGCACTGGCACAGCCCGCCCCCCTTCTGATGTCCAAGGAGCCCTTCATGGCCGATACCCATCTCTACATCCTCACCGGCGCCTCGCGCGGCATGGGTCTGGCCATGGCGCAGCAGCTGCTGGCACCCGGCCACACCCTGCTATGCATCTCGCGCCAGGCAAACGCGGCGCTGGCCGCGCAGGCGGCACAGGCCGGCTGCGCGCTGGAACAGTGGCCACTGGACCTCTCGCACAGCCGCGAGGCCGCGGCCATGCTGCGGCAGTGGCTGGGCCGCCCCGGTGTGCGCCACGCCGGCGCCACGCTGATCAACAACGCCGGCACGATCCCGCGCATTGCACCACTTTCGGAGATCGAACCCGATGACCTGGCCCAGGCCCTGCGCGTGGACCTGGAAGCACCCATGGCGCTGAGCGCAGCCTTTCTCGCCGCCACCGAAGGCTGGGGCGTCCCGCGCAAGGTGCTCAACATCTCCTCGGGCCTGGGCCGCCGGCCCATGGCCTCGCAGGCCGTCTACTGCGCGGCCAAGGCGGGCATGGACCACTACACGCGCTGCCTGGCACTGGAAGAAGCGCTCAAGCCCCGGGGCGCCAGGGTCTGCGCACTGGCGCCCGGTGTGATCGATACCGACATGCAGGTGCAGCTGCGCGGCGCCGACGCTGCGGCCTTCCCCGACCGCGCACGTTTTGAGCAGCTCAAGAGCGACGGCCAGCTCGACAGCCCCGAGACCGCGGCGCGCAAGGTGCTGGCCTACCTGGCCCGCAGCGATTTCGGCAGCGAGCCGGTCGCGGATATCCGCGGCTAGATCAGACGCTCAGTGCAGCGTCAGCACGGGGATGGTGGTGTGCGCCAGCACGCGCTGCGTCTGGCTGCCCACGAAGAGGCGCTCCATCAGCCCCATGCCGTGCGTGCCCATGACAATGAGATCGGCGCCGCTTTGTTGTGCCGCATCCAGGATGGCGCGGTAGACGATCTTTTGCTCGCGCATGAGCAGGCGTTCGCAGGGCACGCCGGCCGCGCGCGCCACCGCCTCGGCCTGCTCCAGCCAGTAGGTGGCGGCCTGCAGGCCAGGCACCTCCTGGGGTTCGTCATGGGGCCGGTAACCGCTGGCCATGATGCCGGCCGGAAAGTGTTCGAGTGCGGTCATCACCGTGACCCGGGCCCCCAGGCGCTGGGCCAGCTCGACGCCGCGCGCCACCGCGCGCATGGCCGGATCGGAACCATCGGTGGGCAGCAGGATATGCTGGAACATGGAAACCTCCTGGTCGAAGCGAGTACCGCCTCACTTTAGACCGGCTATTGCGCGCCGGCTTGATCCGTATCAAGATTCAGGTCCGCCCGCGCGAGCGCTTTGACCGCACACTGGAACCCCGCAACGCGACCACCATGACGCCCCCCACGCAACGCAGCCTGGCCGCCAAACTCACACTGGCCGCCACCCCCTTTCTGCTGCTGGCCCTGCTGGCCACGGCGGCCACGCTGTGGGTGTCCTGGCAGCTCGACGGCGGCGCTGCAGCCGTCAACGAGGCCGGGCGCATGCGCATGCAGGCCTACCGCATGTCGCTCACGCTGAGCACCGGTCAGGCCGCTGAAGTGCCGCCCCTGGTGCAGGAATTCGAAGCCAGCCTGGCCGTGCTGCGCCATGGCGATCCCGAGCGCCCGCTTTTCGTACCCTGGGACGAGACCGTGCAGGCACGCTTTGCCGTGATCGAGCAGGACTGGTCCGGTTTTCGCCAATTGCTGGTCGGCCCGATCTCGCCCGCGCAGCCGCAGCAGCTGCGCGAACTGACCATCGCCTTCGTTGCCCACATCGACGCTTTCGTGCATGGCATCGAAACCCATATCTCGCGCTGGACGGCCATCCTGCACCTGTTGCAGACCACGCTGATGGCCCTGGTCGTCCTGGGGGCGGTGGTGCTGCTCTATGTCGGCCAGCTGCTGGTGCTCGAACCCGTGGGCCTGCTCAAGCGGGCCATCGAGAAGATCCAGGGCGGCGACTTCGACGCGCGCGTCGAGCGGGTCAGCAGCGACGAGTTCGGCACCCTGGCCGACGGCTTCAACGACATGGCCGCACACCTGCAGTCCATGTACCGCAACCTCGAAGCCAAGGTGGCCGAGAAGACCGCAGAGCTGGAAGAGAAGCGCGAGCGCCTGGCCAGCCTCTACGAAATCACCGCGCTGGTGGCGCGCAGCACCTCGCTGGACGAGCTGGCCCAGGGTTTCGTGCGCAGCATCCAGCGCATCGCGCATGCCGACGGCGTGGCCTTGCGCTGGTCCGACCAGTCCAACCAGCGCTACCTGATGCTGGCCGCCCAGGGCCTGCCCGCCGAGATGGTGGAGGCCGAGCACTGCATCCACAAGGGCGATTGCGACTGCGGCACCAGCACGGCCACCAGCGCCGGGCTGCGCGTCATCCCCATCCACGCGCTGGGCGATACGCGCGACCGCCTGTGCGGGCAGGCGGGCTTCGAGTCGCTGGTCAACATCCCGGTGCGCCTGCACGAGCGCCTCATGGGCGAGGTGGACCTGTTTTTCCACGCCCGCACCGAGCCCTCAGCCGCCGAGCGCTCCCTGCTCGAAGCCCTGGCCAGCCACCTGGCCGGCGCCATGGAGAACCTGCGCCTGAACGCCCTGGACATGGAAGCCGCGGTGTCCCAGGAGCGCCACCTGCTGGCACGCGAGTTGCACGACTCCATCGCGCAATCCCTGGCCTTCCTGAAGATCCAGGTGCAGCTCATGCGCGACGCGCTGGCCGCAGGGGACGCGCAGGAGATGGCCAAGGTGCTGGAGGAAATCGACGCCGGCGTGCGCGAAAGTTATGGCGACGTGCGTGAGCTGCTGATGCACTTCCGCACCCGCACCAACACCGAAGACATCGAGACCGCGCTCACCACCACGCTGCACAAGTTCGAGCTGCAAAGCGGCCTGAAGGCCCACCTGCAGATGCAGGGCCAGGGCCTGCCGCTGGCGCCCGACCTGCAGATCCAGGTGCTGCACATCGTGCAGGAAGCGCTCTCCAACGTGCGCAAGCACGCACGCGCCTCGCAGGTCTGGCTCGATGTGCAACAGCAGCCCGAGTGGCGCTTCGAGGTGCGCGACGACGGCAGCGGCTTCGACACCCGCGACGACAGCATCGACGAGAGCCACGTGGGCCTGCGCATCATGCGCGAGCGCGCCGAGCGCATCGGCGCGCGGGTCGAACTCATCTCCACCCCGGGCAGCGGCACCTCCATGGTGCTGACCCTGCCGGCCCAGCTGGTCGCCGCCCGCGCGCCCGCCCCGACCCTGCCGGCAACCGGCCCCCTTGAACATGCAGCCTGAGCGCATCCGTATCCTGGTCGTCGACGACCACACCCTGTTTCGCCGCGGCCTGATCGCCCTGCTGGCGCGCGAACCCAACTTCGAGATCGTGGGCGACGCCGCCGATGCCGGCGAGGCACAGCGCCGCGCGCAGGAGCTGCAGCCCGACCTGATCCTGCTGGACAACCACCTGCCCGGCGTGCGCGGTGTCGATGCCCTGCCCGCACTGCGCGAAGCTGCGCCCAAGGCCCGCGTGCTCATGCTCACCGTGAGCGAGGACGAGCAGGACCTGGGCACGGCGCTGAAGGCCGGCGCGGCCGGCTACCTGCTCAAGACCATCGAGGGCGACGCGCTGGCCACGGCCATCGCCCGTGTCATGCGCGGCGAAAGCGTGGTCGCGCCAGAGATGACCAGCAAGCTGGTCTCCGCCTTCCAGAATGGCGGGGCCACAGCGCCAGCCGCCCTGCCGGCCCTCAGCCCGGCCCAGACCCTGCTGGGGCAACTCTCGCCGCGCGAGCGCGACATCCTGCGCGGCATCGCACGCGGCGCCAGCAACAAGGAGATCGGCACCGAACTCGGCATCGCCGAGACCACGGTCAAGATCCACGTGCAGCACGTGCTGCGCAAGCTGGCGGTGAGCACGCGGGTGCAGGCGGCGGTGCTGGCGACGAGTGCGGGCGTGAGCTAGCCGCGCAGCGCGGCCAGCACGTTCTCCGCAGAAGCCACACCCATCTTGACGTAGGCGTCGGAGGTGACCCCTCCGATGTGCGGGCTGAGCACGATGCGCTCCTCGCCCTGGAAAGGGTGCCCGGCAGTCATGGGCTCCACGGCAAAACTGTCCAGACCCGCCGAGGCAACCCGGCCGGAACGCAGCGCAGCCAGCAGGGCGACTTCGTCGATCAGCCCCCCGCGCGCCGTGTTCACCACGATGACTCCGGGTTTGCACAAGGCCAGGGTGCTTTCGTTCAACATGTTCCGGTTCTCGCCGGTCAGCGGGCAGTGGAATGAAATGGCATCCGACGTCCGCCACAGCGTCTCCAGGTCCACCTGCTCCACGCCTGGCGGGAATTGACGCGCATAGGGATCGAAGCCGATGACACGCATGTCCATGGCCTGGACCATCCTGGCGAAGCGCAGGCCGATGGCCCCCAGACCGATCAGCCCGATGGTGCGGCCACCCAGCTCCAGGCTCTTGTGCGTCGCCTTGTCCCAGAGGCCGGCATGCATGCGCGTGTTCAGTTTCGGCACGGACTTGGCGCAGGCCAGCAGCAGTGCCAGCGCCTGCTCGGCCACGGCCGCGGCATTGGCACCGACCGCGGCGCACACCTGCACATTGCGCGCCTTTGCCGCCACCTTGTCGATGGTGTCGGTCCCGCTGCCGTGCTTGGAAATCACGCGCAGTGCGGGCGCGGCATCAATGGCCTTGGCGCCCACCGATCCATAACGCACGATGATGGCCACGGGGTTGTACCGGCCGCACAGTGCCACGATGTCGTCCTCGGTCGGCGTCTTGCCCGCGTAGATCACCTCGAAATCCTGCAGCAGGCCCAGCGCCTGCGGCGCCAGGTCGGCCGCCGTGACCAGGAGCACCGGCTTGCCGGCGTTGGGGCTCACGCTCACAGGCGCTCCCCTTCCTTCAGCACACCGGCCGCGCGCAGGGCGGCATCGAGCCATTTGGCGGCGACGTCACCCTTGTGGATGCCCGCGATGCGTTCGTTCTCATCCTTCACCTTCTTGGCCGCCAGGGGCAGCAGCGACTCGATCTTGTCGCGCTCGACCACCACCACGCCATCGGCATCGCCCAGGACAAAGTCGCCCGGATGGACCGTCACGCCGCCCACCGTGACCGGGTGGCCGATGTGCCCTGGCACCAGCTTGGTCGGACCGTTCGGATTGGTGCCGACGCTGAACACGGGGTAGCCCATCTCCTCCAGCTCCGTCGAATCCCGCACGGCGCCGTCGATCACCACCCCGGCAATGCCGAGTTTGCGGCAGGCCGTGATCATGATGGTGCCCATCAGCGCGGCGGTCTGGTCGCCCTTGCCGTCGATCACCAGCACATCACCCGGCTTGGCCAGGGACATGGCGGCGTGGATCATCAGGTTGTCGCCCGGACGGACTTCCACGGTGAAGGCCGTGCCCGCGACTTTCACGCGGGGATGCAGGGCGCGGATGCGTCCATGCAGGGCGCCTCGCCGGCCGGCCACATCGGCCAGGATGGCAGCCTGATATTCGGCGGCTTGTGCTACGACCTGCGGCGGCACGCGCGCAAAGTCACGAATGATGTCGGTTTGTGTCATGGTGGTATCGGTTCCTGGTCAGTGAAGGTTCAATCGATCTTTGCGCCGGATTCCCTGACGACGGCGCCCCAGCGGACCATGTCGTCACGAACCAGCTTGCCGAACTGCTCCGGCGTGCTGCCGGCAACGTCGGCGCCCTGGTCCCCCAGTTTTTTCTTCAGTTCGGGGGTTCGCAGGGCCTTGTTGATCTCGACGTTCAGCCGGGCCGTGATCTCCTTGGGCAGATTGGCCGGGCCCAGGACGCCGAACCAGGTGACGGCCTCGAAGCCCTTGTAGCCGGACTCGGCAATGGTGGGGACCTGCGGCAGGTCATCCACCCGCTTGAGCGAGGTGACGGCCAGCGCGCGCAATTTGCCGTTCTTGATGTGTCCGATCAGGGTAGGGATGGAGGAGACGTAGACCTCCACCTGCCCCCCGATCACGTCGTTGAGCCCCTGCGCCGCACCCTTGTAGGGAATATGCGTGAGCTTGATGCCGGCCTCCTTCTTGAAGAGCTCCGTGGCCAGGTGGGCCACGGTGCCATTGCCGGAGGTGGCGAAGTTGATCTTCTCGGGGCGCGCCTTGGCCGCGGTCACCAGGTCGGCCAGGGTTTGAAAAGGCGAATTCACCGAAACCACCAGCGCCAGGGGCGCACTGGCCACCATGGAAATGGGTGTCAGATCCTTGACCGGGTCATAGGGCAGCTTGGCGTAGAGGCTGGGATTGATCGCCAGGTTGCTGGTCTGCCCCAGCACGAGGTTGTAGCCGTCCGCCGGTGACTTCGCGATGTTGTCGATGCCAATGTTGCCGCCGGAGCCGGGCTTGTTATCGACGATAAAAGTCCACTTGCTGGCTTCGGTGATCTTCTGGGTCAGCTCGCGACCGATGATGTCGGTGCCCCCGCCGGCAGGAAAGGGCACCACCAGACGGATCGGCTTGCCGGGCCAGACCTGTGCATGAGCCATGGAAGTGACAAGGGTCGCAAGGACCAGGCCCATCACGGTACGTCGGGAAAATTTCATGGTGCGTATCTCCTGTAGTCAGGCGAATGACTTTCGCCATGGGTACGCACTCTAGATGCATGGTGCGCTGGATACAATGCCGTTTCAACCAGTGAAACATAGCCCATGCTACGCAATCCCCCCCAGGACGAGCCGAAAGACAAGGAAGGGGGCGTCATCGCCGTCGCGCGTGCGCTGTCGCTGCTCGAAGCCTTCCAGGTCGACGAATCCACGCTTTCGCTGGCAGAGCTCAGCCGCAGGACAGGCATGCACAAGACCACCGTGCTGCGCCTGGCCCGCACGCTGGCCTTGTCCCACTACATGGTGCAGGCGGAAGATGGCCAGTGGCGCCTGGGGCCGGCGACCGGCTGGCTGGGCGCCCGGTACCAGGCCGGCTTCGACGTCAACAATGCGGTGGAGCCCGTGCTGCGCCAGCTCGCGCAGCTCACGGGGGAGAGTGCAACGTTCTATGTGCGCGAAGGGAAGATCCGCGCCTGCATCGCCCGGGTCGAAGGCTCGCAGGCGGTTCGCCATCACGTTCGCACCGGAGAGCGCCTGCCCCTGGACCGGGGTGCTCCCGGGCGAGTCATCCTCGCTTTCAGCGGCGAACGCGGTGAACCCTACGAAGGCATACGCAAGCGGGGTTACCACCTCTCGCTGGGCGAGCGCGAACCTGAGGTGGCCAGCGTGGCAGCCCCGGTCTTCGGCCTGAACTGGCGACTGCTGGGCTCCATGTGCATCTCGGGCCCGGTCTCCCGACTGTCGACGGCCAAGCTGGACAAGTACGCGAAGAACGTGATCCGGGCCGCCAATGAACTGTCCTACGCCCTCGCCGGCAAACGCTCGGCCGACACACCGCCGGTCATTTCGAACTGGCATCCCTGAGGCCGTCGGACGTCCAAGCCCGAAACGCAGGAACGAGCGCGCACTGCCGGGGCCGGGGAACACCTTTCAAGGAGAAATCACGACGTGGGCCACGGCGCTGTACAGCGGGATGCCCAGGATGATGTTGAGCGGAAAGGTCAGGCCCAGCGACAGGCCGAAATAGAGTGGCGGGCGTGCTTCAGGGATGGCATACCGGAGCACGGCGGGCACGGCGATGTACGAGGCGCTAGCGGACAGCACCATCAGCAGGATCACGTCGCCCAACGGCAGGCCCAGCAGGACGCCCAGCCCCAGCGCCAGGCCGGCATGCACCAGCGGCGCCACCACTGCGTAGGCCAGCAGCAGGGGCGAGATGCCCTTGAGTTGCGGCAGGTTGCGCGCGGTCATGAGTCCCATGTCGAGCAGGAAGAAGGCCAGCATGCCCTTGAACAGATCACCGGAGAAGGGCTGCATCGCGGTCTTGCCGGCATCGCCACTCAGCAGGCCCACGACCATCGCCCCGAGCAGCAGCAGCTGGGCGCCATCGGTGAAGGATTCATGCAGGACCTTGCCCAGCCGCAGTCCTGGCGGACCGTTCAGGCTGGCGGTGCCATCGCCCAGGACCTGCAGACCGCCCGCGGTCTGGCGCTGGCGCAGCGTATTGGCCAGCACAACGGCGAGGATGATCGCTGGAGATTCCATCAGGGCCAGCGCTGCCGCCATGTGCCCCCCGTAGGCAATGTGCTGCTGCTCCAGGAACTGCACGGCGGTGACAAAGGTGACGGCGCTGACCGAGCCATAGGTGGCAGCCACCGCAGCCGCATCGAAACCCGGCAGGAACCGTTTCAGGATCTGGTAACCCAGGATCGGGATGAGGATCGCCAGCGAGACGGCCGCCAGCAAGCTGGTCACCACGCTGGTGGTGAGGCCCGAGTGCGCCAGGGCGAAACCGCCCTTGAGCCCCAGCGCCATGAGCAGATACAGCGAAAGAAAGCGCGCGATGGGCGGCGGGATTTCAAGGTTGGACTTGAGCGTCCCCGCCAGCACGCCAAAGACAAAAAAGAGAATCGCGGGATCGAGCAAGTTGTGCATGGGTACTCCTGTGTCTCCCATGGTACGAATCCAGACAAATAAGTAAAATCGATTCTTAAATACAAATACATAGAGAAAAGTCTATGAACGTGACATTCCGCCAATTGCGCCTCTTCCTGGCCTTGGCCGAGACGGGCAGCGTCAGCGCGGCCGCACGGACCATGCATGTGACCCAGCCGACCGCCTCGATGCAGCTCAAGGAGATCACGGAGTCCGTCGGCCTGCCCCTGTACGAGGTGATTGCCCGCAAGGTCCACCTCACCGAGGCGGGTATCGCACTGGCGCAGACGGCGCGCACGCTGGCAACCGAGTGGGACAACTACGTCCAGCAGGTGGACGCGATGAAGGGTCTGACCCGCGGCAAGCTGCGCATCGCGGTCGTCAGCACGGCCAAGTATTTCGTGCCGCGTCTGCTGGGCGGCTTCTGCAGCCGCCACCCGGATGTGGAGATCGCGCTGGAAGTGCTCAACCGCGACGGCGTGGTGCAGCGCCTGCGCGAGAACATGGACGACCTGTACATCATGTCCAGGCCGCCGGCGGACCTGGATCTGGACGACCATGTCTTCATGTCCAACCCCCTGGTGGTCGTGGCCCCCGTGCGCGACCCCCTGATCGCGCGCCGCCGCATCCGCCTGCAGGATCTGCAGGAACGTCGTTTCCTGCTGCGCGAGCAGGGCTCGGGCACCCGCATGGCGGTCGACGAGCACTTCAAGGCCAAGGGTTTCACACCGCAGGTGCGCCTCGAACTGGGCAGCAACGAGGCCCTCAAGGAGGCCGTGGCCGGCGGTCTGGGGATTTCGGTGCTGTCCCAGCACGCGCTGCACGGCCAGAACCGGGAGCATGGGGTCGCCGTGCTCGACGTCCAGGGTTTCCCGATCAGCTCCAGCTGGCATGTGGTGAATCTGCGCGCCAAACGGCTGTCCCCGATCGCCGCGGCCTTTCTGGACCACCTCCAGCGCAAGGCGCGTGGCTGGCGCGGCATCACGACCGCGCCCTAGCACTGGGCTGCGGATCACGCGGGGCGCGCGACGCTCCACCGGCCGACCTCACCGTTTGATCCACATCAAGCGCCGGGTGATTAAACCGTCCAACTAGTTCTTTCGGAGGATGCCCACCCCTCCTGCCGCTACCTATGAAGGATGGCGGGGCCAGCTGCTGATTTCTACAGTCCATCCATCCTCAAAGGAGATGTGACATGGATAGAAACAGACAAGCGCTCTCGGTGCTGATCGTCAGCACGCTGGCCTTCACCGTGTGTTTCATGGTGTGGATGATGTTCGGCGTGATCGGCATCCCGATCAAGAAGGCGCTCAACCTCAACGCCACCGAATTCGGCCTGCTCACGGCCACCCCGGTGCTCACCGGCTCGCTGATCCGCGTGCCGCTGGGCATCTGGACCGACCGCTACGGCGGGCGCATCGTCATGACCATCCTGATGGCCTGCACCGTGCCGGCGATCTACCTGATGGCCTACGCCACCGAGTACTGGCACTTCCTGACCATCGGCCTCTTCGTGGGCCTGGCCGGCGGCTCCTTCTCGGTGGGCACGCCTTACGTCGCACGCTGGTTCCCCAAGAACCGCCAGGGTTTCGCCATGGGCGTGTACGGCGCCGGCAACTCGGGCGCGGCGGTCAACAAGTTCATCGCCCCGGCCCTGGTCGTGGCTTTCGGCTGGGTCATGGTGCCGCAGGTCTACGCGGCCATCATGCTGGGCACGGTCATCGTCTTCTGGCTGTTCAGCCACAGCGACCCGGCCCACCTGGTGCCGAGCAACGTCAAGTTCAGCGACCAGCTCAAGGCCCTGAAGGACCCCAAGGTCATCAAGTACTGCCAGTACTACAGCATCGTGTTCGGCGGCTACGTGGCCCTCTCGCTGTGGATGGTGCAGTACTACGTGGGCGAGTACGGCCTGGACATCCGCGCCGCCGCCCTGCTGGCCGCCTGCTTCTCTCTGCCCGGCGGCGTGCTGCGCGCGGTGGGTGGCTGGCTGTCTGACAAGTACGGCGCCCACAGCGTGACCTGGTGGGTCATGTGGGTGAGCTGGATCTGCCTGTTCCTGCTGAGCTACCCGCAGTTCGACTTCACCATCACCACCATCAACGGCCCCAAGACCTTCCACTTCGGCCTCAACGTCTATGCCTTCACCGGCCTGATGTTCATCCTGGGCATCGCCTGGGCCTTCGGCAAGGCCAGCGTGTTCAAGTACATCAGCGACGACTACCCGACCAACATCGGCACCATCAGCGGCATCGTCGGCCTGGCCGGCGGCCTGGGCGGTTTCGTGCTGCCCATCCTGTTCGGCGTGCTGCTCGACCTCACCGGCATCCGCTCCAGCGCCTTCATGCTGATGTACGGCGTGGTCTGGGTCTCGCTGATCTGGATGTACTGGACCGAGGTGCGCCGCGCCCAGGTCATGGGCTCGCAGGCCACCGCCTTCAGCCTCAAGGGCTGACCCTTACTCATTCCAAGGAAACAACATGAACACCACCACCAAGGAATCGGGTGCCACCATCACCGACTTGCGCCCCGAGGACGAAAAGTTCTGGGAGAGCACCGGCAAGAAGATCGCTTACCGCAACCTCTGGATCTCGGTGCCGGCCCTGCTGTGCGGCTTCGCCATCTGGGGCATGTGGGGCATCATCACCGTGCAGATGCTCAACCTGGGATTCCCCTTCACCCAGGCCGAGCTCTTCACGCTGACCGCCATCGCGGGCCTGGCCGGCGCCACCATGCGCATCCCGGCGTCCTTCCTGATCCGGCTGGCCGGCGGGCGCAACACTATCTTCCTGACCACCGCCATGCTGCTGGCCCCGGCCATCGGCACCGGCATCGCACTCCAACATAAAGACTGGCCGCTGTGGGCCTTCCAGCTCATGGCCCTGTGGTCGGGTGTGGGCGGCGGCAATTTCGCCAGCTCCATGTCCAACATCGGCACCTTCTTCCCCAAGCGCCTGCAGGGCACGGCGCTGGGCCTGAACGCCGGCCTGGGCAATTTCGGCGTGACGACCATGCAGATCGTCATTCCGCTGGTGATGACGGTCAGCATCTTCGGCGCCTTCGGTGGTGAATCGATGACGCTGGTGAAGGACAGCGGCTGGATCTTCGGCAAGATCGCCGCGGGCACGCCCACCTTCATCCAGAACGCCGGCTTCGCCTGGCTGCTCTCGCTGGTGCCGCTGTCCATCCTGTGCTGGTTCGGCATGAACAACCTGAAGACGGTCACACCGGGTGTGGACAACTCCATCGGCAGCACCATCAGCGCCTTCATCAAGATCGTCTGGCTCTACACCCTGTCCTTCCTGCCGGCCGGTGTGGGCCTCTACCTCTACCTGCCCGCGCCCACCGGCCTGGGCGTGCTGAACATGTGGCTGGCCATGCCGCTGATCATCGTCAGCACCCTGCTGGTGATGAAGCTCACGGCCTTCGGCACCATGAAGGAAAACATCGACAAGCAGTTCGCCATCTTCAAGGACAAGCA
The DNA here is from genome assembly GCA_016185015.1 of Burkholderiales bacterium. GTDB lineage: Bacteria > Pseudomonadota > Gammaproteobacteria > Burkholderiales > Burkholderiaceae_C > Hylemonella. Next base: position 71,897 of record JACPOI010000036.1, on the reverse strand, counting down.
CACCTGGTCCATGACGGCGCTGTACATCGTGACCTTCGGCAGCTTCATCGGCTTCTCCATGGCGCTGCCCCTGTCCATCACGGTGATCTTCGGCAGCACGCACATCTTCGACGTGGCCACCAACGCCTGGGTCCATGCCAAGAACCCCAACGCCCCCAGCGCGCTGACCTACGCCTGGATCGGCCCCTTCGTCGGCGCCGCCGTGCGCCCCATCGGTGGCTGGATCTCGGACAAGGTCGGCGGCTCCATCGTCACGCAGATCATCTCGGCCGTGATGGTGGTCGCCTCGGGTGCCGTGGGCTACATCATGTTGCAGGCCTACCAGTCGGCCACGCCCGAGCAGTACTTCACGACCTTCATGGTGCTGTTCGTGGTGCTGTTCACCGCCACCGGCATCGGCAACGGCTCGACCTTCCGCACCATCGCCGTGATCTTCGACCGCCAGCAGGCCGGCCCGGTGCTGGGCTGGACTTCGGCCATCGCCGCCTACGGCGCCTTCGTGGCCCCGGTGGTGATCGGCGCCCAGATCAAGGCTGGCACACCGCAGTACGCCATGTACGGCTTCGCGGTCTTCTACGCCCTGTGCCTGATCCTCAACTGGTGGTTCTACCTGCGCAAGAACGCCTACGTCAAGAACCCCTGATCACACCGCAAGCGCGTCACAACGACTATCTAGGAGGCTGATATGAGCCATTTTCTCGACCGACTGAGCTACTTCTCGCAACCGAAAGAGCCCTTCTCCAAGGACCACGGCGTCACCACCGGTGAAGACCGCACCTGGGAAGACGCCTACCGCGACCGCTGGGCCCACGACAAGATCGTGCGCTCCACCCACGGCGTGAACTGCACGGGCTCCTGCTCGTGGAAAATCTACGTCAAGGGCGGCATCGTCACCTGGGAAACCCAGCAGACCGACTACCCCCGCACCCGCTGGGACATGCCCAACCACGAACCGCGCGGCTGCGCGCGTGGCGCCAGCTACAGCTGGTACCTGTATTCCGCCAACCGCGTGAAGTACCCCATGGTGCGCGGGCGCCTGCTCAAGCTCTGGCGCGAAGCCCGGCTGGTCCATGCGCCGGTGGAGGCCTGGGCGTCGATTGCCGACAGCAACGCCAAGCGCAAGGAATACCAGAGCGTGCGCGGCCTGGGCGGCTTCGTGCGCTCCAGCTGGGATGAAGTCAACGAGATGATCGCCGCGGCGAACATCTACACCGTCAAGAAACACGGTCCCGACCGCGTGATCGGCTTCTCGCCGATCCCGGCCATGTCCATGGTCTCCTACGCTGCCGGCTCGCGCTACCTCAGCCTGATGGGCGGCGTGTGCATGAGCTTCTACGACTGGTACTGCGACCTCCCCCCCGCCAGCCCGCAGGTCTGGGGTGAGCAGACCGACGTGCCCGAGTCGGCCGACTGGTACAACTCCACCTACATCATCGCCTGGGGCTCCAACGTGCCGCAGACGCGCACCCCCGACGCCCACTTCTTCACCGAGGTGCGCTACAAGGGCGCCAAGACCGTGGCGGTGACACCCGACTACGCCGAGATCTCCAAGCTGGCCGACATTTGGATGCACCCCAAGCAGGGCACCGACGCGGCGATGGCCATGGCCATGGGCCACGTCATCATGAAGGAGTTCTACTTCGACAAGCCCAGCGCCTACTTCGACGACTACGCGCGCCGTTACACCGACCTGCCCATGCTGGTCATGCTCAAGGAGCAGACCAGCCCGAGCGGCGAAAAGATCCTGGTGCCCGACCGCTATGTGCGCGCCAGCGACTTCAACGGCAAGCTGGGCCAGGCCAACAACCCCGAATGGAAGACCGTGGCCATCAACGAAGACGGCAAGGTGGTCTGCCCCAAGGGCGCCATCGGCTTCCGCTGGGGACCGGACGGCCGCGCCGACGCCGGCCAGTGGAACCTGGAAGCCAAGGAAGCGCGCCACGGCAATGACGTGAAGCTCAAGCTCTCCGCGATGGAGGGCGGCGCCAAGACCGAAACCGCGAAGATCGGCTTCCCCTACTTCGGCGGCATCGAAAGCGAGCACTTCCCCAACAACACCACGGGCGCCGCAGCCAACAACGTGCTGGTGCGCACCGTGCCGGTGACGCGCATCTCGCTGGGCAAGGAAGGCGACAAGCGCGAAGCCCTGGTGGCCACCGTGTTCGACCTGCAGGCCGCCAACTACGGCATCGCCCGCGGCCTGCCGGGTGAACTCGCCGCGAAGAGCTTCGACGACGACACCCCCTACACCCCGGCCTGGCAGGAAAAGATCACCGGCGTGCCGCGCCAGCAGCTCATCACCGTGGCGCACCAGTTCGCCGACAACGCCGACAAGACCAAGGGCAAGTCCATGGTCATCATCGGCGCGGCCATGAACCACTGGTACCACAGCGACATGAACTACCGCGGCATCATCAACATGCTGATGATGTGCGGCTGTATCGGCCAATCGGGCGGCGGCTGGGCGCACTACGTGGGCCAGGAAAAACTGCGGCCGCAGACCGGCTGGACCGCGCTGGCCTTCGCGCTGGACTGGATCCGCCCGCCCCGCCAGATGAACTCCACCAGCTTCTTCTACGCCCACACCGACCAGTGGCGCTACGAGAAGCTGACCATGGGCGAGGTGCTCTCGCCGCTGGCCGACAAGAAGATCTTCGGCGGCAGCATGATCGACTACAACGTGCGCGCCGAGCGCATGGGCTGGTTGCCCAGCGCCCCGCAGCTGCAGACCAACCCGATGCAGATCGTGAAGGACGCGACCGCCGCCGGCATGGACCCCAAGGACTACACGGTCAAGGGCCTGAAGGACGGCACGCTCAAGATGAGCTGCGAGGACCCGGACCACCCGGCCAACTGGCCGCGCAACATGTTCGTCTGGCGCTCCAACATCCTGGGCTCCAGCGGCAAGGGCCACGAGTACTTCCTCAAGCACCTGCTGGGCACCAGCCACGGCGTGCAGGGCAAGGACCTCGGCAAGGACGAGGCCAAGCCCACCGAGGTGGTCTGGCACGACCAGGCCCCGGAGGGCAAGCTGGACCTGCTGGTCACGCTGGACTTCCGCATGAGCACGACCTGCCTGTACTCCGACATCGTGCTGCCCACCGCCACCTGGTACGAGAAGAACGACCTCAACACCAGCGACATGCACCCCTTCATCCACCCGCTGTCCACCGCGGTGGACCCGGCCTGGCAGAGCAAGAGCGACTGGGACATCTACAAGGGCTTCGCCAAGAAGTTCAGCGAGCTCTGCGTGGGCCACCTGGGTGTGGAGCGCGAGATGGTGCTCACCCCGCTGATGCACGACAGCCCGTCCGAACTGGCCCAGCCCTTCGACGTCAAGGAATGGAAGAAGGGCGAGTGCGAGCTCATCCCCGGCAAGACCGCGCCCAACATGGCCGTGGTCGAACGCGACTACCCCAACCTCTACAAGCGCTTCACGGCCTTGGGCCCGCTGATGAACAAGGTGGGCAACGGCGGCAAGGGCATCGCCTGGAACACCCAGACCGAAGTCAAGCAGCTCGGTGAGCTCAACGGCGTGGTGCGTGCCGAAGGCGCCACCTGTGGCATGCCCAAGATCGAGACCGACATCGACGCCTGCGAAGTGGTGCTGCAGCTGGCCCCGGAAACCAACGGCCACGTCGCCGTCAAGGCCTGGGAGGCGCTGTCCAAGCAGACTGGGCGCGACCACAAGCACCTGGCCCTGTACCGCGAAGACGAGAAGATCCGCTTCCGCGACATCCAGGCTCAGCCGCGCAAGATCATCTCCAGCCCGACCTGGAGCGGCATCGAGAGCGAGACCGTGTCCTACAACGCCGGCTACACCAACGTGCATGAGCTGATACCGTGGCGCACCCTCACCGGCCGTCAGCAGTTCTACCTGGACCACCCGTGGATGACCGCCTTCGGGGAAAACCTGTCCAGCTACAAGCCGCCCGTGGACTTGAAGACCACGGCCGGCATCCACGGCATCAAGCCCAACGGCAACGCCGAGATCCTGCTGAACTTCATCACGCCGCACCAGAAGTGGGGTATCCACTCCACCTACACGGACAACCTGATGATGCTCACGCTCAACCGCGGCGGCCCGGTGATCTGGCTCAGCGAGGACGACGCCAAGAGCGCCGGCATCGTGGACAACGACTGGGTTGAGCTGTTCAACATCAACGGCGCCATTGCGGCGCGCGCGGTGGTGAGCCAGCGGGTGAACAACGGCATGGTCATGATGTACCACGCGCAGGAGAAGATCATCAACACCCCCGGCTCCGAGATCACCGGCGCACGCGGCGGCATCCACAACTCGGTGACGCGCATCGTGTTGAAGCCCACGCACATGATCGGCGGTTACGCGCAGTTCAGCTACGGCTTCAACTACTACGGGACCATCGGCACCAACCGCGACGAGTTCGTCGTGGTGCGCAAGATGAACAAGGTGGACTGGCTGGACACCCCGGCTGCCGCCCAAGCTGCTACCGGCGCCCACGCCTGAAGGAGAACGACCATGAAAATCCGCGCTCAAATCGGCATGGTGCTCAATCTGGACAAGTGCATCGGTTGCCACACCTGTTCGGTCACCTGCAAGAACGTCTGGACCAGCCGCAAAGGCATGGAGTACGCCTGGTTCAACAACGTCGAGACCAAACCCGGCATCGGTTACCCCAAGGAATGGGAGAACCAGGACAAGTGGAACGGCGGCTGGGTCCGTAAATCGAACGGCAGCATCGAACCGCGCCAGGGGGCGAAGTGGAAGCTCTTGATGAAGATCTTCGCCAACCCCAACCTGCCGCAGATCGACGACTACTACGAGCCCTTCACCTTCGACTACGACCACCTGCAGTCGGCGCCCGAGATGAAGGCCACGCCCACGGCACGTCCGCGCAGCCTGATCACCGGTCAGCGCATGGAGAAGATCGAGTGGGGCCCGAACTGGGAGGAGATCCTGGGTGGTGAATTCAGCAAGCGTTCGAAGGACAAGAACTTCGACGACGTGCAGAAGGACATCTACGGGCAGTTCGAGAACACCTTCATGATGTACCTGCCGCGGCTGTGCGAACACTGCCTGAACCCGGCCTGCGTCGCATCGTGCCCCTCGGGCTCGATCTACAAGCGCGAGGAAGACGGCATTGTGCTGATCGACCAGGACAAGTGCCGCGGCTGGCGCATGTGCGTGAGCGGCTGCCCCTACAAGAAGATCTACTACAACTGGGAATCGGGCAAGGCCGAGAAGTGCATCTTCTGCTACCCGCGCATCGAAGCCGGTCAACCCACCGTCTGCTCCGAGACCTGCGTGGGCCGCATCCGCTACCTGGGCGTTCTGCTGTATGACGCCGACCGCATCCAGGAAGCGGCCAGCGTGGAACACGACCGCGACCTGTACGAAGCCCAGCTCAACATCTTCCTCGACCCCAACGACCCGAAGGTGATCGAGCAGGCGCGCGCCGACGGCATCCCCGACGCCTGGATGGACGCCGCGCGCAGGAGCCCGGTCTACAAGATGGCGGTGGAGTGGAAGGTGGCCCTGCCCCTGCACCCCGAGTACCGCACCCTGCCCATGGTCTGGTACGTGCCGCCGCTGTCGCCCATCACGGCGGCCGCGAACGCCGGCGACATCGGCATCAACGGCGAGATCCCGGACGTCAAGCAGCTGCGCATCCCGGTCAAGTACCTGGCCAACCTGCTGACCGCCGGCGACACCATGCCGGTGGAACGCGCCCTGGAACGCATGCTCGCCATGCGCGCCTACCAGCGCGAGAAGCACGTCGAAGGCCGCATCAACACCAGCGCCCTGGAGCAGGTGCAGATGACGCAGGCCGAGGTGGAGGACATGTACCACGTGATGGCGATTGCCAACTACGAGGACCGCTTCGTGATCCCGAGCTCGCACCGCGAGTACGCCGAGAACACCTTCGACATGCGCGGCGGCTGCGGCTTCTCGTTTGGCAACGGCTGTTCCGACGGCGCCAGCGAGGCCAGCCTCTTCGGCAGCGGCAAACGCCGCACCATCCCCATCAAGGCAGGAGTCTGACCATGACCCACAACGCTACTTTGACCCTGCGCGTGCTGGCCCGTCTGCTGGGCTACCCCGACGCCGAACTGCGCAGCCACCTGGGCGACCTGGGTGCCGCGCTGCACAGCGAACAGGCCCTGGGCGCAACCCGCCTGGGCGAGCTGGACGCGCTGCTCAAGTCCATGCGCACGCGCGACCCGATCGACATGGAAGCCGACTACGTGCAACTGTTCGACCGCGGCCGCGCCACCTCGCTGCATCTGTTCGAGCACGTGCACGGCGACAGCCGCGACCGCGGCCCGGCCATGATCGACCTGGCCCAGACCTACGAGAAGGCCGGCCTCTACCTGGCCGAGGGCGAGTTGCCCGACTACCTGCCGGTGGTGCTGGAGTTCGTCTCCACCCAGCCGGCCAAGGAGGCGCGAGCCTTCCTGGGCGAGATCGCCCACATCCTCAATGCCATCTTCAGCGCCCTGGTCAAACGGGAGAGCCCCTACGCCAGCGTGCTGGGCGCCCTGCTGGAGATCGCCGGGGAACGGGCCCAGGCCGTGAAGGTGGTGGAAGACGAGCCGCTGGACCAGGCCTGGGAAGAGCCCATGGCCTTTGACGGCTGTTCGACCCAGGGCCAGGCCAAACCCGGCCAGCCCCAGCCCATCCGCATCGTCAGGAATGTTGCGCAGCCCGCTGCGCCAGGAGCATGAATATGAACTACCTCAACCAGTTCGTCTTCGGGATCTATCCCTACATCTGCCTCACGGTCTTCCTGCTGGGCAGCCTGATCCGCTTCGACCGCGACCAGTACACCTGGAAAAGCGATTCCTCGCAGCTGCTCAAGGCCGGCCAGCTGCGCTGGGGCAGCAACCTGTTCCACGTCGGTGTGCTGTTCCTGTTCTTCGGCCACACCGTGGGCATGCTGACGCCGCACTTCCTCTACGAGCCCTTCATGACGGCCGGTGCCAAACAGCTGCTGGCCATGGTCTCGGGCGGCCTGTTCGGGGTGCTGGGTTTCATCGGCGTCACGGTGCTGCTGCACCGCCGCCTGTTCGAGCCGCGCATCCGCGCCACCAGCAAGGCCAGCGACATCCTGCTGCTGGTCCTGCTGTGGCTGCAGTTCGCCCTGGGCCTGGGCACCATCCCGCTCTCGGCCCAGCACCTGGACGGCGGCATGATGATGCAACTGGCCGAATGGGCCCAGCGCATCGTGACCTTCCGCAGTGGTGCCCCCGAGCTGCTGCTCGAAGCCAGCTGGGTCTTCAAGGCGCACATGTTCCTGGGCATGAGCATCTTCCTGATCTTCCCCTTCACGCGCCTGGTGCACGTCTGGAGCGGTTTTGCCTCGGTGACCTACCTGATGCGGCCTTACCAGGTCGTGCGTAGCCGCCGGCTCAACCTGCCCACCGGCCACAACCTGCCACGCCAACCGGGAGCCCGTGTATGAAAACCCCCTGCTCCTCCAGCTGCGGCTGCGCCAGCGCCGAAGCCGAAGCGACCGTGGCCGCCCCCGTCGCCATCGCGCGGGTCAACGGCGTCGCCCTGCACCTTTCCGATGAAAAGCTCAGCGACGACGAGCTGCGCCAACGCGCCTGCACCGAGCTGCTGCGCCAGGCGGCGCAGCGCGCCGGCCTGCTGGCCGCGGCCGACAGCGCGGCCGACGGCGTGCCCAGCGAAGCGGCGGTCGAGGCCATCGAGCAGCTGCTCGAACAAAGCCTGAAGATCCCCGATCCGTCGGAAGAAGCCTGCCGTCGCCACCACGCGGCCCACGCCGCGCGTTACCGCATCGGCGAGCGCGCGCATGTGCGCCACATCCTGTTTGCCGTGACGCCGGGCGTCGACGTCGTGGCGCTGCGCAAGCGCGCCGAAGGCGCCCTGCTCGATGTGCGCAGCCACGACGGCACGGGCGACCCCTTCGTCGAAGCCGCCCGCAAGCTCTCCAACTGCCCCAGCGGCGCCGAAGGCGGCGAACTGGGCTGGCTCACGGCGCAGGACTGCGCCCCCGAGTTCGCGCGCGAGATCTTCGGCCAGTCCGAAGTGGGCGTGCTGCCGCGCCTGGTGCACAGCCGTTTCGGCCTGCACGTGGTGGATGTGCGCCAGCGCGAAGCCGGTGCCGACCAATCCTTCGAATCCGTGCACGGCGCCGTCGCCATGACCCTGCGCCAGCAGACCTATGTGACCGCGCTGCGCCAGTACCTGGCCCTGCTGGCCGGGCAGGCCGAGCTCGAAGGCGTGGAACTGGACGCCGCCGACACCCCACTGGTCCAGTAAGCGAGAGCGCGCCGATGCCCGACGAACTGCTGGAGCGTCTGCGGCGCTTTCACGACCAGACCTTTCCCGGCATCCAGGACCAGTTCCAGGATCTGGTGGAGCGCGGCCAGCACCCCACCATCCTCTTCATCGGCTGCTCTGACTCGCGGCTGGTGCCCTACCTGCTCACCGGCACGGGCCCGGGTGACCTCTTCATCGTGCGCAATGTGGCGGCCTTCGTGCCGCCGCACGACGGCATGCTCAACGTCCCCTCGGGCGACATGTCCCCCGAAGGCGTCTACCTGGCTGCCGCGCGACGCTGGACGGGTTACCACGGCACGGCCGCGGCCATCGAGTTCGCGGTGCTCAGCCTCAAGGTCTCGCGCATCGTGGTCTGCGGCCACAGCCATTGCGGCGGCATCCGCGCACTCTACGAGGGCGTGCCCAAGGAAGCCATCAACCTGGCCGCCTGGCTGGACCTCGGGCGCGAGGCCGTGTTGCCGGTGCAGATCTCGGCCGAGGCGCTGCGCCGCACCGAACAGCGCGCCGTGATCCTGCAACTGGAGCGCCTGATGGGCTACCCCATGGTGCGCGAGCGCGTGGAAGCCGGTCAGCTGGCCCTGCACGGCTGGCACTACGTGATCGAAGACGGCGAGGTGCATGTGTTCGACGTGAAAACCGGCCAGTTCGTGCCGGCCTCCAGCGCCACGCACAGCGGCACCGGCCCCTACGCAGACACGGACGACACCATGGCCAGCCCCCTGTTCAATGAAATCGACGGCAGTTACGCCAAGCCCCAATCCAGCTGATTATTTCGGAGAACCCCCATGAACATCGCCAACCTGAAAATCGGCACCCGGCTGGGCCTGGGCTTCGGCCTGCTCATCGTGATGCTGCTTGCTGTCATCCTGCTGGCCCTGTGGCGCTTCAGCCAGGTCGGCGAGGTCAACAGCCGCATCATCGAGAAGGACTGGGTCAAGGCCGAGGCCGCCAACGTGATCAACGCCACCACCCGGGCCAATGCGCGCCGCACCATGGAACTGATCATCGTGGACGACGTGTCGCAGCTGGCCCGGATCAAGGAGCGCATCGCCGAGAACAAGAAGACCATCGACGTGGCGCTGGAGACGCTGGACCAGCTCATCTACCTGCCCGAGGGCAAGGCGCTGCTGACCCGCCTGAAGGAAACACGCAGCCAGTACGTCGCCTCCTTCGGCAAGGTGGCCAGGCTCATGGAGGAAGGCAACCGGGAGGAAGCCACGCGCGTGATGAACACCGAGACCCTGCCCCTGCTCGACGCCCTGCAGGCACCGATCAACCAGCTGACCGATCTGCAGAAGAAGATCGTCGTGGCCAGCAGCGATGAAGTGCGGCGCGACATCGTCTCGGCCCGGACCCTCATGACGGCACTGGGCCTGCTGGGCCTGCTGCTGGGCGTGCTGTTCGCCTGGTGGATCACACGCTCCATCACGCGCCCCCTCAATGAAGCCGTGCAGGTGGCTCGCACCGTGGCCAGCGGCGACCTGGGCAGTCACATCCGCGTCGAGAGCAGCGACGAGACCGGCCAGCTGCTGCAAGCCCTGCAGGAGATGACCGACAGCCTGGCGCGCATCGTGCAGGAGGTACGCCAAGGCTCGGAGAGCATGTCCACCGCCACCAGCCAGATCGCCGCCGGCAACCTGGACCTGTCCTCGCGCACCGAGGAGCAGGCCAGCGCGCTGGAGGAAACCGCCGCCTCCATGGAGCAGTTGTCCGCCACCATCAAGAACAATTACGAAAGCGGGCGCCACGCCAACGAGCTGGCCGAATCGGCCGCGCAGGTGGCCGTCAAGGGCGGTGATGTGGTAGGCAAGGTGGTGCACACCATGGAAGCCATCAACACCTCCTCGCGCAAGATCTCCGACATCATCGGCCTGATCGACGGCATCGCCTTCCAGACCAACATCCTGGCGCTCAACGCGGCCGTCGAAGCGGCACGCGCGGGCGAGCAGGGCCGCGGCTTTGCCGTGGTCGCCAGCGAGGTGCGCAGCCTGGCCGGGCGCAGCGCCACCGCCGCCAAGGAGATCAAGCAGCTGATCGACGAGTCGGTGGGCAATGTCAGCGAGGGCTGCAAGCTGGTGGAACAGGCCGGCAGCACCATGGACGAGATCGTGGTGCACGTGCGCCGCGTGGCCGACCTGATGGGCGAGATCCGCACGGCCAGCCGCGAACAGACCACCGGTGTCGAACAGATCAACCAGGCCATCGGCCAGATGGACCAGGTCACGCAGCAGAACGCCGCGCTGGTGGAGGAAGCCGCCGCCGCCGCGCAATCCCTGGAACACCAGGCCCAGGGTCTGGTGCAGGTGGTCAGCGTGTTCCGCCTCGGCCAGGGCCATCGGCCGGGCCCGGCGCGCCTGCCGGCGCCAGCCATCCTGGCCCTGGCGGCCTGAGGCAGCAGCACCATGGCTTATTTTGAATGGGCCCGGGACATGGTCATCGACGATGGACCGATCGATGACGACCACAAACACCTCGTGCGCCTGGTCAACGAACTGCACGACGCGACCACCGAAGGCCGCGGCCGCGAAGTGGTGGGCCGCATCCTGGACGATCTGATCCGCTACACGAACGAGCATCTGCGCAAGGAAGAAGCTGTGATGGCCGAGGCCGGCTTCCCCAACCTGGAGCGCCACAAGATCGGCCACCAGGCCTTCATCGACCAGCTGGGCAAGCTGCAGCGCCGCTACCAGGAAGGCAGCATCGCGGTGGCCGCGCAGCTCTCCAGCGTGCTGCGCGACTGGCTGTCGATCCACATCCGCCGCAACGATCGCGAACTGCTGGACTTCATGCGCCGGCAGCCCGGCGCACCGACCTCTCCCCGCGGTTGAAACCGGCACCCCGGGCGGGGTGGACCGGGCGCGCGGGCTGATGCCACAATGGGCCAAACGCTGTTCCATGGCATCGACCACCGCCACCGCCCCCCCGGGCCGCGGCCGTGCAAGGAGACAACCCGCATGCGCATCGCTGACTGGAAAATCCGGACCCGCCTCACGCTGGCCCTGGGCCTGCCCCTGCTGCTGCTGGCGGGCCTCACCCTGCTAGCCTTGCAGCAGCTGCAGCAGGTCGGCATTGCCAGCGAACGCATGAGCGCCGGCGACCGCGCCCAGACCGAAGCTGCGTTGCAGATCACCACCAGCACCGATCAGCTCTCGCGCCTGACCCAGCAGCAGATCACCGCGCCCATCGCCGCCCCCACCGGCCAGATCCGCGAGCAGCAGACCGCCGCCAACCGGCAGATCGACCAGGCCCTGACCACGCTGGAGCGCCTGGGTTCGCGCAGCGACGCCCAGGTGCTGACCGATCTCAAGCGCCACCGCTCCGCCCATGCGGAATCGGCCGAACGTGTGGTCAAGCTGGTCGAGGAAAACCTGCGGCCCGAAGCCTCGCTGCTCTTCATCGGCGAAACCCTGCCCGCACTCAACGCGCTGCAGCAGTCCATCCAGACCCTGACCGCCCTGCAGCGCAAGAGCGTGGAGCGCGGCAGCATCGCCGCCGCGCGCACCCTGCTGCTCTACTGCGGCGCGGCCGCCGTGCTGCTGGCAGCGCTCTGGGGCCTGTGGCTGCTGCTGCCGCTCGCGCGCGGCCTGCGCGAGAACCTGCGCGCGGCGCAACAGCTGGCAGCAGGCGAGCTCGACGCCCCGATCGAAGCGCGCACACACGACGAAAGCGGCCAGGTACAGGCCGCCCTGCTGCGCATCCAGCAGGGCGTGCAGCAGCTGATCACGCAGGTGCACCAGGACGCCGAGGAATTAGCCAGCAGCACCCGCGCGCTGGCGGCACCTGAGCAGGAAGAGTCCCGGCGCAGCCCGCAAGCGGCACGCGTGGAACAGGCGCAGAGCAGCATGCAGGCCCTGGCCGGCACCCTGAAACACAGCCATGACAGCGGGCGCCAGGCCCAGGCGCTGGCAGCCGAAGCGGCCAAGGTGGCCGAGCGCGGCGGCGCCGTGGTCGGCAAGGTGGTGGACACCATGCAGGACATCCGCAAATCGTCTGCCCGCATCGCCGACATCATCGGTGTGATCGACGGCATCGCCTTCCAGACCAACATCCTCGCGCTCAACGCCGCCGTCGAAGCCGCGCGTGCCGGTGAGCAGGGCCGCGGCTTCGCCGTGGTCGCCAGTGAGGTGCGTAGCCTGGCCGGGCGCAGCGCCGCTGCGGCCAAGGAGATCAAGCAGCTCATCGATGCCTCGGTCGGCAGCGTGGCCGAAGGCGGCAAGCTGGTCGAGCAGGCCGGCCGCACCATGCAGGAGGTGGTGGGGCAGGTGCGCCAGGTGGCCGAGACCATGGCGCAGATCACACGCGACGGCCAGGCGCAGGACCAGGGCTTCAGCCAGCTGCAGGACGCCATCACCCAGCTGGAGCAGATGGTCAGCAACAACGCCGCCGTGCTGGACCGCTCGGCCGCCTCGGCCCAGGCCCTGGAGCAGCAGGCCCGCCAATTGGCCGGCAACGTGGGCGGCTACCGCCTGGGCAGCGCGCCGCTGCGCCTGCGCTGATTTCTTGACACAGCGCAAAACACGACACGGGCATCGTCCTTAAGCTGGCGGCTGGTCTTTTTCCTGGCCGCCGTGGCGGCCTGCCCGTCATGAACGCTCCCCTCCCCCTGCCCCACATTCCCGCCGAAAGTGCCCTCTGGCTGGCACGCAGCGGCCTGCGCCCGCTGGCCCTGGGCGGGCGCACCCTGCTGCCGCTGGTGCAAGGCGGCATGGGCATCGGCGTTTCGGCACACGGCCTGGCCGGCAGCGTGGCTGCGCTCGGTGGCGTGGGCACGCTCTCTTCCGTGGACCTGCGCCGCCACCACCCGGACCTGATGGCCGCCACCGGCCACCTGGAAGCCGGCGAGGACGCCCGGATCGCCATCGACGCCGCCAACCTGGTCGCCCTGCGCCGCGAGATCCAGGCCGCGCGCGAGCTCTCGCAAGGCCGCGGCCTGCTGGCCATCAACGTCATGCGCGCCGTGAGCGAATACGCACATTCCGTCACCACCGCCCTGGAAGCCGGCATCGACGCCGTGGTCGTGGGCGCCGGCCTGCCGCTGGACCTGCCCGACCTGGCGCAGGACCATCCCAAGGCCGCACTCATCCCCATCCTCTCGGACGCGCGCGGTGTACAGCTCATCGTGAAGAAGTGGGAGCGGAAGAAGCGCCTGCCCGACGCCATCGTCATCGAGCACCCGCGCCTGGCCGGTGGTCACCTGGGCGCGGCCAAGATTGCCGACCTCAACGACCCGCGCTTCGATTTCGAGAACGTGATTCCGCAGTCGCTCTCCTTCCTGCGCAGCGCCGGCATCGAGCAGGAGATCCCGCTGATCGCCGCCGGCGGCATCCGCACGCATGCCGACATCGCGCGCCTGCAAGCCCTGGGCGCCGCGGGCGTGCAGCTGGGTACGCCCTTTGCCGTCACCAGCGAAGGCGACGCGCACCCCGAGTTCAAGCGCATCCTCGCCGAGGCCAAGGAAGACGAGATGCTGGAGTTCACCAGCGTCGCCGGCCTGCCCGCACGCGCGGTGGCCACCCCCTGGCTGCGCGCCTACCTGAAGATCGAGCACAAGCTGCAGGCCGTGGTGCACCACAAGAACCGCTGCACCAAGAGCTTCGACTGCCTGGCCCAGTGCGGCCTGCGCGACGGCCTGCCCGGCTGGGGCCAGTTCTGCATCGACAACCAGCTCGCCGCCGCCCTGCGCGGTGATGTGAAAAAAGGCCTGTTCTTCCGCGGCGTGGGGGCCCTGCCCTTCGGCGCGCAGATCCGCAGCGTGCGCGATCTGGTGGAACGCCTGCTGACGCGCCAGGAGGCGCTGGTCCCCGCCTGAATGCGCGCGGCATCGTGAAAACGATCCCGATCCGCCCGCCCGACGGGCCACCGCCGCGCCGCCCCCGCGGCCCGCAGCCCCCCACACCCTGGCGCGCCGCCTGGCTGCTGGCGGCACCGCACCGCCTCGGCTTCTTCGCGGCCGCTCTCATGCTGGCGACGAGCGCGCTCTGGTGGTGCGCCGTGCTGCTGGCGCGCGCCTGGGGCCTCTCACCCGCCTGGGCCGTGCCGCCGCCCGCCGCCCACGCCCTGCTCATGAGCCAGGGTTTCATGCCCCTGTTCATGGCGGGTTTCCTGTTCACCGCCGGCCCGAAGTGGCTGGGCCTGGGCGAGCAGAAGGCACAGCGCCTGCTGCGCCCCGTGGTGCTCATGCTGCTCGGCTGGGCCCTGGCCATCACCGGCTTTCACCTGCACGGCCTGCTGGCCGCCACCGGCCTGGCGCTGGTGGCCATCGGCTGGAGCCACATCAGCTGGATGTTCATGGGCCTGGTGCGCCGCAGCCGCATGGACGACCGCCTGCACCCCGGCGTGGTGGCCGTGGCCTGTGGCGTGGGCGCGCTCGCACTCTGGCTGGCCACTGCAGCGCTGGCGCTGGACCTGGAGCCGCTGCTGCGTTCGGCCACCCAGCTTGCGCTGTGGGGCTTTGCCGCCTCCGTGTTCGCCGCGGTCTCGCACCGCATGATCCCCTTCTTCGGCGCCAGTGCCGTGCCGCGGCTCGACGCCTGGAGCCCCACCTGGCTGCTGTGGGTGCTGCTGGGCCTGCTGTGGTTCGAACTGCTGCCGGCCCTGGTGGAGCCCTGGTGGTGGCCTCTGCCCGCCGCTGTGCGCTGGCTGCAGGTGGCGGTGGAAATTCCCGCCAGCGTTCTGCTGCTGTGGCTGGCGGTACGCTGGGGCCTGGTGCAGAGCCTGAAGATCCGCTTGCTGGCCATGTTGCATGGCGGCTTCTTCTGGCTGGGCCTGGCCTACGCCCTGAATGCAGCGTCGCACACGCTCATGGCCTTGAGCGGCCACGAACTCTCCCTCGGCCTGGCGCCGCTGCACGCGCTGACCATGGGTTACCTGGGCGCCACGCTGATCGCCATGGCCACGCGCGTGAGCAGCGGCCACGGCGGCCGCCCGCTGGCGGCCGACAACACGGCCTGGGCCCTCTACTGGCTGCTGCAGGTCGCCGTGCTGTTGCGCGTGCTGGCCGCGCTGTGGCCCACCGCCCAAACCAGCGTCGTCACGGCCCTCACGCTGCTGGCCGTGCTGGCCTGGACCGCCGCCACCACGGGCTGGGCCCTGCGCTACGGCGGCTGGTTCGGCCGGCCACGGGCGGACGGCCGGCCGGGCTGAGGCCGCGCACGCCCGTTTCAGCCGCGCAGCAGCAGTGCGGCCACGGCGGCTGCGCCCAGCAGCACGGTGACAGCGGCCAGCCAGAGCAGGCGCCGGCGCAGGGCTTCCACGCCCTGCACCAGCTGGGCGTTCTGGTCGGCCAGGTCGTTGATCAGCTCGGTGGCCGCCAGCATCTGCGCCTGCAGTTCGGACACCGCGGTTTCAGTGGCCTGCAGTTCCGAGCGCAGCTTCGCAATCGCGTGGGCCTCGGCCTGCAGCTGGCCCTGCACCTTGTCGTCCACGGGCGGCGGCGCAGGCACCGGCCGGCCCGAGACCTTGTCCCAGAGACCCTTCGCCCCTTCAGCCACCTTGGGGGCGTTGCGGATCACCTCGCCCCAGGGCACCAGTCGCAGCACGGAAAACAGGCCTGTCGCCATGATTGAACCTCTCTTGAAAATTCGGCCTCGCCCCTGACGGACGGCGCCGGTCGCCGGGGAGATTGTCCTACAGGGGTGATGCGCAGTGCCCCCGCATTTCGACATACACTGCCCGGCAGACAGCTTATGCCTCTGGATCGCCACCCCATGCCCACCCCGCAAGGTTTCTTCCGCAGCCTGAGCAGTTTGCGCGGGCAGCTGACCCTCTGGTTCGGCGGGCTGTCGCTGCTCACGCTGCTGAGCGCCGGCATCTATGTCGGCAAGATCGCAACCCAGGAACTGGCCACCTTCGGCGGCCTGTCGCTCTACAGCAGCGCACGTTCCGCCGCCGACCTGCTGGCCACCAACCTGCGCGAGCGCGACACCGAGATCCGGCTGCTGCGTCAGTCTCCCTTCTTCATGCGCGGCGACCTCCAGGGCGCGGACATGCGCCGCGCCCTGCAACTGCGCCAGCAGGCCAGTCGGGAATACGCCTGGATCGGCGTGACCGACCCCCAGGGCCGGGTCCTGCAGGCCACCGGCGGGCTGCTGCTGGGCATGGACGTGAGCCAGCGCCCCTGGTTCCAGGCGGCGCGCAACGGTCCCCACATGGGGGATGTGCACGAAGCCCTGCTGCTGGCCAAGCTCATGCCGCAGCAGCGCACGGACGAGCCCGCGCGCTTCATCGACTTTGCCGCTCCGATACTGGACGACCAGGGACGCTTGCGCGGGGTACTGGGCGCGCATGTGCACTGGTCCAGGATCACGCAGACGGTCGACTCCGTGGTCAGCCAGAGCAGCACGCAGGCCAAGGTCGAAGTCCTGATCGCCGATCGTGCCGGCAACATCCTCTACCCCTACCAGCAGATCGGCCGGCTGCAGCTGCCGGCGCGAACGGGGGGCCTAGCCCAGTTCGAGACCCTGCGCTGGAACGACGGCCAGGACTACCTCACCAGCGTCGTGCGGGTGCAGGCCGAAACCAGCACCGACCTGGGCTGGCAGATCGTCCTGCGCCAGCCGCTCGCAGCCGCCCTGCAACCGATCGAGACCCTGCGCAACCGGCTGCTGCTGCTCGGCCTGCTGATGGCCCTGGTCTTTGCCGCCATCGCCTACCGCTTTGCCACCCGCATCAGTCGCCCCATCGAGCAATTGGTCGAGGCGGTGCGCCATGTCGAGCGCCGTGATGCAGCCCCGGTCTATCCGGCGGGTGATGCGGTGCAGGAAATCGGGCAGCTGAGTCGCTCCATCCAGTCCATGACCGAAACCTTGCTGGAGCATGAACACGCGCTCGAAACGCTCAACGCCACGCTGGAACAACAGGTCGCAGAACGCACCGAAGCCCTCTCCCAGGCCAACCAGGAACTCGAGCGCCTGGCCACCATCGACGCCCTCACCGGACTGAACAACCGCCGTCGTTTCGACAGCCGCCTGCTCGAAAGCCAGCAACTGCTCAAACGCAGCGGCCGCGGCTTCGGCCTGATCCTCATCGATGCCGATCACTTCAAGCAGATCAACGACAGCCACGGCCACCAGGCCGGCGACGAGGTACTGCGCCAGCTGGGCCGCCTGCTGGGCCAGTGCACGCGCATCACCGACTTCGTGGCGCGTTACGGTGGCGAGGAGTTCGTCGTGCTGCTGCCCGACCTCCAGAGCGAAGCCGAAGGCCTGGCCGTGGCCGAGAAGATCAGGCGGGCCGTGGCCGACACCCGCTTCCCGGTGGTGGACCATATCACCGTCAGCCTGGGCCTGAGCTGCGCTCACGCAACCGACGCGGCCGCCACCGAGGTGTTGGCACGTGCCGACAAGGCCCTGTACACGGCCAAACAGCTGGGGCGCAACCGGGTCGTGACACTCTGAGCCTTGCGCGGCGCTCTGCCCGCCGCGTCTGGCACGCCCCTGGGGATCTTTCCCCCTGCGCAAGCAGTGATTGCATTCCGCCGTGAGAGGGCTATCCTGTCTCTCGGTCATGTCGACCACAAGGGAGAGATGCCATGTTTGAATCCACCGCGCCCCAACGGGACAAGTTGCTCCACGACCTCCAGCTGGTCATCGCCGATGCCGAGGAGCTGCTGCGCATGACGGCCGATCAGGTCGGCAACGGCACCGCCGAAGTGCGCAGCCGCATCCGGGAGCGGCTGCAGGCGGCGCGCGCCGAACTGGCCAGCCTGCAGGACGAAGCCGCCGCCCGGCTCAAGGCCGTGGGCCACGCCACAGACGAGTTCGTGCACGAGAACCCCTGGAAATCCATCGGCATCGCTGCCGCCATCGGTCTGGTGGTCGGCCTGCTGGTCGCACGCCGCTGAGCGCGGGCCTGCCATGAGCGAAGCTGCCAAGGAACCGGGGGTTTTCGCCTCCCTGCGCCAGTTGCTGGGCACGGCAGTGGAAGCCCTGCAGGTGCGGCTGGCCCTGCTGAGCAACGAGATCGAGCAGGAGAAACTGCGGCTGTTCGACGGCCTGCTCTGGGCCGGGCTGGCCCTGCTGCTGCTGGGCCTGGGCGCCTTGCTGCTCTGCGCTTTCATCGTCGTGCTGTTCTGGGACAGCCACCGCCTGCTGGCCCTGGGCACGCTCACGCTGCTGTTCCTGGGTGCCGGCATCGCCGTGCTGTTCATGGCCCGCACCCGGTTGCAAAGCCCCGGTGGCCTGTTCAACAGCAGCGTGGCCGAACTCGGGCGCGACCGTGCCGGTCTGGATACGGGCGAATAGGCCCGGCCCCGGCGCCCGCACCATGCACCGGCGACAACACCAGCTGCTCCTGCAGCGACAGCAGCAACTGCTGCTGCGCAGCGCCGCGTTGCGCAAGACGCTGGCCCAGCAGGCCGGGGCCCTGCAATCGCCGCTGGCGCTGGCCGATCAGCTGCGCGCCGGGGGGCACTGGCTGCGCCGGCATCCGGTCTGGTCACTGGCCGGGCTGGGGCTGCTGGTGTTCAGGCGCCCACGCATCATCCTGCGCTGGCTGCCCCGCCTGCTGGGCGGCTGGCAGCTCTACCTGCGGCTGCGCGACTGGCTTCAGGGCCCCGCCAAGCCTCAGTAGTGGATGGCCATGCGCAGGCCGCAGGCATCATGGGGCTGCGTAGCCGGCAGGCTGATCGCCCGCGCCAGCGCCAGGCGCCGCGCGGTCCACAGGCAGGCCAGTGCGTCCAGCACGTCGTCGGCCTGCACCTCCCGCCGGGGAAACTCGTCCAGCAATCGCTGCGCCTGATCCGGAAAATGCGGCGCCAGCAGGCTGATGCGCAACGCGCGCCCTTCGGCGCTCTTCTTGCCATGGGCCAGCGGCTGGCCCTCGTTCATCTGCATGAAGCAGACCTCGGGATGGACCTCATGGACCCGCTGCGCCTGCGCGGCCGAGGCGCGCAAGGCAGCGTCGACCTCTTCGACCTTGCGCAGGATGTTGTAGGCCTGGATGGACATGCCCTTGCCCTCGATGGCCTGACGGCGCGCCGAGGCCTGCGCGTGGCTGGTCGCACCCAGGACGCCGCGCAGCGGGGCCGCAAACACCGAGCTGGCGCGCGGCCCGAGCAGGCGACGCGCGGCCTGGTCACAGGCGCGCTCGCCGGACTCACCCAGACCGATCGGGATATCCACCGCCATGCAGGCCGGCGCCGGGCAGGCCTGCAGCAAATCAGCAAAGCGCGCAAACACGCGGCCCTCGATCACCTGGCCATCCGCAGGCAGATGCACGGCATACCAGCCCGCCGGGCATCCATCGACACCCGCGATGGACCGTGGCAGGCTCAAGCAACGACCTTGGGGTAGAGCACCATCTGCGTGCAGCGGAACAGCGCCAGTGTCTTGCCGCTTTCGCGGTGCGTCACCGTGGCGTCCCAGACCTGGGTGGTGCGACCGAGGTGCACGGCCTTGGCCACGCTTTGCACCACCCCGTCGCGCACGGTACCCAGGTGGTTGGACTTGAGCTCGATGGTGGTGAAGCCGTTGGCCCCCTCGGGCAGGCTGGCGAGCGCGCCGCAGCCCGCGCTGGTGTCGGCCAGCGTCACCACGCTGCCCGCGTGCAGGAAACCGTTGGGTGCCATCAGCTCGTGCCGCACCCGCATCTCCGCGTGCACCTCACCCGGCTCCACGCGGGTGATGACGATGCCAAGGTGGCCCGGCAGCATGGCCGCGGCACGCTGGTTGAACTCGTGGGGATTCATGAAAACTCCTGTAGGCGTGGGGTGGGCTAGGGCCTGTTCATGCTCAGTGGGACTTGCCCACGCAGGGGAAACCGGCGCGCAGGCTCAGCCGGGGATCTCCGCCTCGACCAGCTGGCCCAGCAGCACCAGCGATTCCTGCCAGCCCAGGTAACAGGCTTCGGCGGGAATGACGGCGGGGATGCCCTCCTGCACCACGTTGAGCTCGGTGCCGCAGAAGACGGCCTTGAATGTGACGGTCACGCGCATCTCCCCGGGCAGATTCGGGTCGTCGAAGCTGTCGGTGTGCACGATGCGCTCACCCGGCACCAGCTCGAGGTACTTGCCACCGAAAGAATGGCTCTGCCCGTTGCCGAAGTTGGTGAACGACATCCGGAAGCTGCCGCCCACCCTGGCGTCCATCTGGTGCACCTTGCCCGTGAAGCCGTGCGGCGGCAGCCACTTGGCCATGGCATCGGGGTCCAGGAAGGCGCGGTAGACGCGCTCGGCCGGGGCGCGCAGCACGCGGTGGATGCGGACGGTGTTGGTACTCATGTGTCGTTCCCTTCTTCAAAATCCGAGGAAGTTCCTCAGACTGTACGACGAACGAGCCGGTTCGGTTTCGACAGGCTCAGCGCACGCCCTTGAGCGTCAACCCGTCCACCGAACGGGTGATGGGGCAGTTGGCCACGATGTCGGTGATCTGCAGCGCCAGCTCACCACGCTCCTGCGCGGCCAGCACCTCTTCTTCGGAACGCAACTCGCGCACGGCGGCGGGCTGGAGCCAGCGCACCATGACGATGCGCCACAACGGGCTGTAGCTGCGGTCGGCGTTGGCCCCGCCCGTGGGCAGCGGCGCCGACTGGAAGACGCTGATCTGCTCCTTGCCCGGGAACTTGTAGACCCGCTCCACGATGGACGGCCGACCCGGCGCCGGGATGGCCAGGGCCAGGCGCGGCACGAAATTCGCACCCGCCTCCCGCGCCATGCCGGCGTCGGAGATGTCGGTGGTCACGTACTCCACCGGCCGGCCATCGACCCAGGCGCGGTTCAGGGGCAGCACGGTTTGCGTGCCAGCCGCGCCGGGCGCCGGTCCGGCGCAGGCAGCAAGCAGCAGACTGGCAGCCAGCAGAACAGGGAGCAGGTAGCGTGTCATGGGATGCTCTCGATGGTTGGCCTGGGCCTCAGATCCACCGGCGCACACGGCGTTTGTAGGCGACAAACTCTTCGCCGAATTTCGAGGCCAGGATCCGCTCCTCGGGCACGATCTGGAAGCGGGTGATGTAGGCCACGTACGCGGCAGGCCCGGCGAAGGCCACCCACGAGCCCAGTTCACCGGCATAGGCCACGAGCAGCAGCAGCAGGCTGAGGTACATGGGATTGCGCGTGAAGCGGTAAATGCCGTGCGTGACCAGCACCGATGCGCGATCCGGCTGGAGCGGGTTGATGGTGGTGCGGGCCTTCCAGAAACTGGCAAAGGCGGCCAGCGCAACGACGGCACTCAGGTTCATGCTGAGGTCGATGGTGGCCAGGCGCAGCACATCGATGGCATCGGGCAGGGCCTGCGCGCGGGGCAGCAACCACATGCCAGCGGCGATCGCGATGGCCACAAAAGGAGCGGGGATTCTGGTTTCAAGAAACCGCATGAGCTTGCGTCTGAGGTTGAACGGTCACGATGATCCCGGGAACGCGACATGGCATGGTCGTAGATGCCCGATGGACCCCCGTCCCGATGTCTGCGGGACTTCGTTTTATATCAGGTGGCGAAGCACCCGCCGGCCCTAGCCCAGGGACACCGCCTCGCCCCGGGCGTTGAACGGAATGTAGTTTTCCAGCGCCCCGCGTTTGATGTCTTCCACCATGCGCTGCAAGGGGGCATCGGCATCCTGGCTGCTGGGGGCGAGGCCGTCACGGCCGCCCAGCGCGGCCACGAAGACCAGCTTCCAGGCCTGGCCGAACTGTTGCGCTTCACCGGCCAGGGCCGCGAACGAGGCAATTTCTTCGGGCGTCTTGTCCACGCACATCTGCGGCACCAGTGCGCCGCCTTGACCTGCCTCAAAACGGGCAGCCTGCTCGGGCGTGCTGCCCTCGGGCAGTTCGGCAGCGGCAAAGACAAAGAGCAGGCGCTGGGGCTCGCGTTGCTGGCGCGCGGTGGCCAGCAGGTCATCAAAGGTGGAAATGGTCATGGCTTGATTTTCCTCAAGACCGTGCCACACTGGCAAGTGCGTTCCCCTCGAAACAACGCCCGAAGGGGATGGCGCCAGGGTTTGATTTGCCGCAAACCCTCTAAACGGCACTTCCCTAGCATCCCGTTCAGAACAACGTGGAGTCATGCATGAGCGATACAACGCACCCGACACCGGCCCTCCAGGCCCTGGCCCCGCAGAGCATCAGCGAGGAGGTGCTGCTGGAGAAATACGCCAAGGGCGATGAACAGAGCATCCTGCAGGTAAACCAGCGCGTGGAACGCGCCCTGGCCGCCCAGGAAGCCCCCGACCAGCGCACGCACTGGGAGGGCCGTTTCCTGCACGCGCTGCAGCAGGGTTTCCTGCCGGCCGGGCGCATCCAGTCCGCCGCGGGCACCGATCTCACCGCCACCCTGATCAACTGCTTCGTGCAACCGGTGGGCGACTCCATCGCGCACGACGACGAGGGCCACCCCGGCATCTACGTGGCGCTGATGGAAGCCGCCGAGACCATGCGCCGTGGCGGCGGCGTGGGCTACGACTTCTCGCGCATCCGCCCACGCGGCGCCTGGGTGGGCAGCACGCAGAGCAGCGCCTCGGGCCCGGTGAGCTATATGCGCGTGTACGACCGCTCCTGCGAGACGGTGGAATCGGCCGGCAGCCGGCGCGGCGCGCAGATGGGCGTGCTGCGTTGCGACCACCCGGACATCGAGGAGTTCATCCACGCCAAGGATTCCGGCGACCTGCGCAACTTCAACATCTCGGTCGGCGTGACGGACGCCTTCATGAAAGCCGTGGTGGCCGATGGCGAGATCGAGCTGGTGCACCACGCCGAAGCCGGCGCGACCCAGAAATCCGAGGGCGCCTACCTGAGCAAGGACACGGGCCTGTGGGTCTACCGCAAGCTGCGCGCGCGCGACCTGTGGGAACAGGTCATGCGCTCCACCTACGACCACGCCGAACCCGGCGTGCTGTTCCTGGACACGATCAACCGCGACAACAACCTCTCGTACTGCGAGAGCATCGCCAGCACCAACCCCTGTGTGACGGCCGATGCCTGGGTCATGACAGCTGGCGGTGCCCGTCAGGTGCGTGGGCTCATCGGTGTGCCGTTCGATGCCATCGTCGATGGCAAGCCCTATCGCTCCGAATCCGCCGGTTTCTTTGCCACGGGCACCAAGCCCGTTTTGCAACTGCGCACGCAGGAAGGCCATGCCTTGCGCCTGACGGCAGACCACCCGGTGCGCAAGGTGACGCAACGCACACGCTACCAGACGCACAGCGACTGGTGCGCTGCCGGCGAGCTCAAGCCAGGCGATGAAATCGTCCTGAACAACCACCGCTCGCTCGAAGGCTGGGAAGGCCAGGGGACGAGCCAGGAAGGCTATCTGCTGGGCTTGCTGATCGGTGATGGCCGCCTGGGTGCGACCAAGGCCGTGCTTTCGGTCTGGGCCCCGGAACTCAAGGTCGTGGGCAGCGACACACGCGTGGGTAACCACAGCGCCAGCGGCATCATGGCGGCGGCGGCTGAGGCGATCAGCACTCTGCCCCACCGTGCCGATTTCCGTGGCTGGCAAAGGCCGATCGAGGGCCGGGGTGAATGTCGCATGGCCTCGGCTGCACTGCGCGATCTGGCTTTTTCCATGGGCGCCACGCCCGAGCACAAGACCATCACGTCGCAGATGGAAGCGGGCTCCTCCGACTTTTGTGCGGCCTTGTTGCGCGGCCTCTTCGATGCCGACGGCTCGGTACAAGGCACGCAGGACAAGGGCGTGAGCGTGCGCCTGTCGCAATCTGACCTGGCCCTGCTCGAAACTGCCCAGCGCATGCTGCTGCGGCTGGGCATCGCCAGCACGCTCTACCGTGAACGTCGCCCGGCCGGCAGCACGCTCATGCCCGACGGCAGGGGCGGTCAGCGTGAGTACCCGCAACAGGCTTCGCACGAGCTCGTGATCAGCGCTGACAACCTGACCGTGTATGCCGAGCGCGTCGGCTTTGCTGATACGGCCAAGGCCGAGAAGCTGGCTTCTCTGCTGGGCAGCTACAAGCGCCAGCTGAACCGCGAGCGGTTTGTCGCCACCATCGAGTCCCTGGAGGACGACGGCACTGAGCCCGTCTATGACGTCACGATCGCCGACCTGCATGCCTTTGATGCCAACGGCCTGTACGTCCACAATTGCGCCGAGCAGCCCCTGCCGCCCTACGGCTGCTGCTGCCTGGGCTCCATCGACCTCACGCGCTTTGTGCGCGAACCGTTCGAGGAGAAAACACACTTCGACTTCGCCGGTTTCGCCGAGTTGTGCCGCACCGCGGTGCGCATGCTCGACAACGTGCTGGACGCTACCGTCTGGCCGCTGCCGCAGCAGGAGCAGGAGATGCGCAGCAAGCGCCGTGTGGGCCTGGGTTACACCGGCCTGGGTGACGCGCTGGTGATGCTGAACCTGCGCTACGACACCGCGGAAGCGCGCGAGATGGCGCGCAAAATTTCGGAAGCGCTGCGCGATGCGTCCTACGATGCCTCGTGCGAACTGGCGCGCGAGCGCGGCGCGTTTCCCCTCTTCAACGCCGATATGTACCTGAGCAGCCCGCGCTTCGCCTCGCGCCTGCCTGCGGCGCTGAAAGACAAGATCCGTGCGCACGGCCTGCGCAATTCGCACCTGCTGTCCATCGCCCCCACAGGCACCATCAGCCTGGCCTTTGCCGACAACGCGAGCAACGGCATCGAGCCGGCCTTCAGCTGGCACTACACACGCAAGAAGCGCATGCCCGACGGCGGCTTCAAGGAATACGCGGTGGAAGACCACGCGTGGCGCCTGTACCGTCACCTCAAGGGCGCGGCCGCGCCGCTGACCCCCGCTTTTGTGACCGCGCTGGAGATGAGCGCGCAGGCCCACGCAAGCATGGTGGCGGCGGTGGCGCCCTATATCGACACGGCCATCTCCAAGACCGTCAACGTGCCGGCCGACTACCCCTACGCCGATTTCCAGGACCTCTACCTGCAGGCCTGGCAATCCGGCCTCAAGGGCCTGGCCACCTACCGACCCAACAGCGTGCTGGGCTCGGTGCTCAGCGTGACGCCCACGCCCGCTGCGCCGCTGCAGCTGGACGACGCCAACCAGCGCCTGGCGCTGGAGCGCCTGCCCGCGCCCGTGCTGTCCTCGCTGCGCTGGCCGGGCCGGCCCGAGCTGCCCGGCGGCAACCTGGCCTGGAGTTTCATGGTGCACCACCCCTACGGTGAGTTCGCGCTGTTCGTGGGTGAGCTGCCGGGCGAGGAAGGCGGGCCGCCGCAGCCCTTCGAGGTCTGGGTCAACGGCGCCGAGCAGCCGCGTGGCCTGGGCGCGCTGGCCAAGACCCTGTCCATGGACCTGCGCTCCAACGACCCGGCCTGGCTGCGCCTCAAGCTCGATGCGCTGGCCACGGTGGCCGAAGAGCGCTCCTTCGAGATGCCCTTCCCACCGCACGGCGAACGCCGCCTCTTCCCCGGCGTGGTGGCCGCAACCGCCGCGGTGATCCGCTGGCGCTGCGAACAGCTAGGCGTGTGGCGCGAACGCGCGCAGGCAGCGGCCACGCCGGTGCTGGACGCCATGTTCAGCCGCGAGGAACCGCTGACCGGCCCCTCGGGTACGCTGGCCTGGGCGGTGGACATCGACAACCCGGCCACGGGCGAGGTCTTCACGCTCACGCTCAAGGAAGTCACGCTGCCCGCGCCTGAAGGCGGCAGCGTCACGCGGCCGTGCGCGGTGGGCTTCTCGGGCAACTACCCGCGTGCGCTCGACGGATTGGCGCGCATCCTCTCGCTGGACATGCGCGTGGTGGACCCGGCCTGGATCGGCATGAAGCTGCGCAAGCTGCTCAACTACGCCGAGCCCCTGGGCCAGTTCATGGCCTTCGTGCCCGGCCTGCCGCACGGCGAACGTCGCCAGCAGACCTGGCCCTCCACCGTCGCCTACATGGCACGCCTCATCATCCACCGCTACGCCATGCTGGGCGTGCTGGACGAAGAGGGTTTCCCGCTGCGCGAGATGGGCGTGCTGGAGAGCCCGGGCGAACACGCCGAAGGCGAGGAGCCCGCCGCCATGGCCGGACGCCCCTGCCCCGAGTGCGGCAACCCCACGGTGATCAAGAAGGACGGCTGCGACTTCTGCACCGCCTGCGGCTACGTGGGGCAGTGCGGCTGATCAGCTCAATCGGCCGCTACGCGCAAACAAGGGCGAGGACGCGCTGACCAGCGCCAGGTCGGCCGCGGCCTGCTGCAACGCCGGGCCGAGTTCCTGCATGCGCTGCAAGGTGAGCCGCTGCAACGGCCCGGCAATGGTGATCACCCCCACGGTCTGCGCGCCTCGGCGCAGGATGGGCGCGGCCATGGCCGTCATGCCCGGCGCGTAAGACTCGACGATCAGGCTGTAGCCGCGCCGCCGATCCTCGTCGAGGATCTTCATCAGGGCCTTGTAGGTCGTGGGGGCCTTCGGACCGTATTGCTTCGGGTTGGCGAAGCCCTGTGCCGCCACCAGCGCCGTGGCGCGCTCCTCGCTTTGGGTCATCAGCCAGGCGTGCCCGCCCGCACTGCAGGACAGGGGCACGGCCATGCCCATGTCCGGGTCGTAACGCAGGCCCGCACGGGCGCCCTGCGCCTTGGCCACGAAGGTGAGCCGGTCGCCGTCCACCAGGGCCAGGCGCACCAGTTCACCCGAGGTGGCGGCCAGCCGGTCGATCACGGGCTGGGCCAGGTCGACGATGCCCGAGCTGCCCAGAAAGCTCAGCCCCAGGGCTGGCAGCTTGGTCGTCAGCGCGTACTCACCCTGCTCGCGCAACTGCCGCACATAACCGCAGCGCACCAGTTCCTGCAACAGGCGGTGGCAGGCGCTGCGCGGCAGGGCCAGGTCGTCGGCCAGCGCGGCCAGGGCCAGGCCCTCGGGCTGGGCAGCCAGGGTTTCGAGGATGAGCAGCGCGCGGTCGACCGCGCCGACGGCCAAGCGCCCGGTGTCATTTGACATGGTGAAACGGGATTCCTGTCTGGAACGGGATTCAAAACGGCTTTCTACCATGGCGACACACCCGCATCGACGGGTGGCCCCATTCCTACAGGAGACACACGTGAAACAGAAACTCATGACCGGCCTGATCGGCGTCGCGCTCGCGCTGGCGGCAAGCGCCACCTTGGCACAGGACATCCAGGACCGCGTGATCAAGTTCGGCCACCTGAACAATGCCGATCACCCGGTCAGCCTGGGCGTCAAGCGCTTCGCCGAACTGCTGGCGGCCAAGAGCGGCGGCAAGCTCAAGGTGCAGGAGTTCCCCGCCTCGCAGCTGGGCAACGAGATGCAGCAGCAGTCCGCCCTGCAAGGCGGCGTGCAGGAGATGTCGGCCCCGGCCACCACCTCGCTGGCGGGCATCGTCAAGGAGTTCGGCCTGGTCGACTTTCCCTTTGCCGTCAGCAACTTTGCCCAGGCCGACGCTCTGCTCGACGGCCCCTTCGGCCAGGCCCTGCTGGCCCGGCTGCCGGAAAAGGGCCTGGTGGCCCTGGGCTACTGGGACCTGGGTTTCCGCAACGTGACCAACAGCAAGCGCCCCATCACCAAACCCGAAGACCTGGACGGCCTGAAGCTGCGCGTGATCCCCAACCCGGTGTTCCTGGACACCTTCAAGGCCTTCAAGGCCAACCCCGTGCCCATGCCCTTTGCCGAGCTATACGGTGCGCTGGAGGCCAAGGCGGTAGACGGCCAGGAGAACCCGTTTGCCGTGATCCTCTCCAACAAGTTCTATGAAGTGAACAAGTACGTCAGCGCGACCAACCACGTCTACGCGGCCAACATCATGCTGGTGAGCAAGCGTTTCTGGGACCGCCTTTCGCCGGTCGAGCAGAAGATCATGAACGACGCGGCCAACGAATCGCGCGCCTACCAGCGCCAGGTCAGCCGCGCCGCGGCACAGAAGGCCGTGGCCGAGCTGCAGGCCAAGGGCATGCTGTACAACGAGCTCAGCCCCGCCGAGCAGGCACGCATGCGCACCGTCGCAGCGCCCGTGGCCGAGAAATTTGCGGCCAGCTACGACCCCGCCATCGTGAAGCTGTACCGCGACGAACTGGCCCGGGTGAGCAAATGAGCGCACAGCCGACCTTCCTGGTGCTGCATGGCCCCAACCTGAACCTCTTCGGCCGCCGCGAGCCGCACATCTACGGTACGACCACGCTGGCCCAAATCAATGCCTACCTGGACACGCTGGCGGCCGAGCTGGGCGTGCAGCTCGTGACCTTCCAGTCCAACCATGAAGGGGCCCTGGTCGACAGGCTGCACGAGGTCATCGACAGCGCGGCCGGTGCGCTGATCAACCCCGCCGGGCTCACGCAGCACGGCGTGAGCCTGCACGACGCGATCAAGGCCATGCCTTTCCCGGTGGTCGAGGTACACATGAGCAATATCGCCGCACGCGAGGCCTGGCGCAGCACTCCATCATCAGCCCGGCCGTCAAGGCCACGGTGCAGGGACTGGGCTGGCGTTCGTACACGGCGGCCTTGCGGGCGCTGGTCGAGCTGGTCCGTGAAGCACAGGCGCCACGCGCCTGAAACGGGTCAGCCATGTCCATGAGGCCATGGCCGGCGCGCGACATTGCCGCCGGGCCTGGGGCCGGCCTATACTTCGCGAATGAACGAACCAGTACAAAAGGCCCGGACACGAACAACCCGCGCCGCGGCACCGGCCCGCAAAGCCACCAGCCGCACCAACGACCCCGAGCGCACCAAGGCCAACATCCTGCAGGTGGCCGAAACCGAGTTCGGCGAAAAGGGCCTGGCGGGTGCGCGCATCGACGAGATCGCCGAGGCCACGCGCACCAGCAAGCGCATGATCTATTACTACTTCGGCAGCAAGGAAGGCCTGTACCTGGCCGTGCTGGAGGAAGCCTACCGCCGGGTGCGCGACGTCGAGTCCGAACTCAAGCTGCAGGACCTGGAACCCGAGGAGGGCCTGCGCCGCCTGGTGGCCTTCACCTTCGACCACCACCTGCACCACGAGAGCTACATCCGCCTGGTGATGTCCGAGAACATCCACCGCGGCCAGTACCTGGCGCAGAGCCAGCGCATCCAGGAACTCAACGTGCCGGCCATCGCCGCCATCCGCAACCTCTACGAACGCGGCGTCAAGGCCGGCCAGTTCCGCAAGGGCCTGGATGCCGTCGATATCCATGCCTCGATCTCGGCCTTGAGCTTCTTCAATGTGTCCAACCGGCACACCTTCGGCATCATCTTCAAGCTGGACATGACTTCGCGCGCCTACATCGCCCAGCGGCGCGAGAACGTGGTGGAAATGATCGTGCGTTTCGTGCGCAAGATCTGAGTTCGGCGCATCCCCGACGGCGCAGGGATCAGGGTTTTCCCTTAAATAAAAACTAACCAGTTCGTACAAAATACAGACAAGGAGACACCTTCGTGATTCAAACCTTCATCAACCTCATCGGCCGCGCCTTCGGTCTGCTGATGGTCGTCTGCCTGGGCCTGATGGTGCTCATGGTCTTCGGCAATGTGGTGCTGCGCTACGGCTTCAACTCCAGCATCACCATGTCGGAAGAGCTGTCGCGCTGGCTCTTCGTCTGGATGACTTTCCTGGGCGCCGTGGTCGGCCTGATCCAGCACGCCCATCTGGGCACCGACGCCCTGGTCTCGCGCCTGCCGGCGGTGGGCCGCAAGGTCTGCTTCGTGCTGGCGCACGGGCTGATGCTGGCCATGTGCTGGTTCATGTTCGACGGCGCCCGCCAGCAGACCATCATCAACCTGCAGTCCACCAGCGCCGTCATGGAAGTCTCGATGGCCTGGCTCTATGGCTCGGGCCTGCTGTTCTCCGTGCTGGCCGCCCTGGTCATCGTCCATGAACTTTGGAAGTTCTTCACCGGTCAGCTGCCGGACGCGGAGCTGATCGGCATCGTCGGCTCCGATGACATGCCGCATGGCCTGAGCCCGGTCGCCCCGGGCACGGACGCCGCACAAGCCAAGGAGCGCACATGACCATCGCCATTTTCCTCGCTGCCCTGCTGGGCGCCATGGCCTTGGGTGTGCCCATCGCCTTCTCGCTGCTGGTCACCGGTGCGGCCCTGATGTGGCACCTGAACATGTTCGACGCCCAGATCCTGGCGCAGAACATGATCGAGGGCGCCAACAGCTTCCCCCTGCTGGCCGTGCCCTTCTTCATGCTGGCCGGCGAGATCATGAACGCCGGCGGCCTGTCCAAGCGCATCGTGACCTTCGCCACCTCCCTGGTGGGCCACCTGCGCGGCGGCCTGGGCTACGTGGGCATCATGGCGGCCGTCATCATGGGCGCGCTCTCTGGCTCGGCAGTGGCCGACGCCGCCGCCCTGGCCGCCTTGCTATTGCCCGTGATGAACCGCGCCGGGTATGACAAGGCCCGCTCGGCCGGCCTGATCGCCGCGGGCAGCATCATTGCGCCCATCATCCCGCCCAGCATCGGCTTCGTCATCTTCGGGGTGACGGCCAATGTCTCGATCTCCAAGCTCTTCCTCGCCGGCATCGCGCCGGGTCTCATGCTGGGTGTCGCCCTGGCCCTGACCTGGTGGTGGCTCTCGCGCAAGAGCGACGCCACGATCACGCCGCGCGCCAGCCGCGCGCAGGTGCTCAGCGCCCTGAAGGACGCCACCCTGGCCCTGGGGCTGCCGGTCATCGTGATCGTGGGGCTGAAGTTCGGCGTCTTCACGCCGACCGAAGCGGCCGTGGTCGCCGCCGTCTACGCCCTGCTGATTTCCACCCTGGTCTACAAGGAACTCAAGCTCAACCAGCTCTTTGGCCTGTTCCTGGCCGCCGCCCAGACCACGGCCGTGATCATGTTCCTGGTGGCCGCTGCCATGGTCTCGGCCTGGCTGATCACCGTGGCCAACCTGCCGGGTGAACTGATCGCGCTGCTCAAACCCCTGCTGGACCAGCCCACACTGCTGCTGATCGTGATCATGCTGATCACCATGCTGGTGGGCACGGCCATGGACATGACGCCCACCATCGTGATCCTCACGCCGGTGTTCATGCCGCTGATCAAGGCTGCGGGCATCGACCCGGTGTACTTCGGCGTGCTCTTCATGATCAACAACGCGATCGGGCTGATCACCCCTCCGGTGGGCACCGTGCTGAGCACGGTGGCCGGCGTGGGCAAGATCAGCATGGACGAGGTCACCAAGGGGGTGTGGCCCTTCATGCTGGCGCAGTTCGCACTGATGTTCCTGCTGGTGTTGTTCCCGTCCCTGGTGATGGTGCCGGCCCGCTGGTTCTACTGATGTTTTCACACGACTGCGGCTCAAGGGCACGCCACCGCAGTCGTTCCTTACAAGGGCGTCCCGCAGATATCCACGGAGACAAACCATGAAACGACTCGTCCTCAAGACCCTGGTAGCCGCCATCTGTGTCACGGCCTTTGGCCTGGCCCAGGCCCAGACCAAGACCCTCAAGTTCGTCAACCAGAACGCCAAGGGCCACCCCATCGTGCTGGGCATGGACAAGTTTGCCGAGATCATCGAAGCCAAGTCCGGCGGCAAGCTCAAGGTCACCGTCTATCCCGGCGGCGCCCTGGGCAGCGACCAGGCCAATGTGTCGGCCCTGCAAGGCGGCACGCTGGAGATGGCGTCCATGAACTCCGGCATCTTCGCCAGCCTGGTGAAGGACTTCGCGATCTACGACTTCCCCTTCCTGTTCGCCAACCCGGCAGAAGCCGACGCCGTGGTCGACGGTTCCTTCGGCAAGAGCCTGCACGCCAAGCTCGAAGAGAAGGGCCTGGTCGGCCTGGGTTATTACGAGCTGGGCTTCCGCCACATCAGCAACAGCAAGCGCCCGATCAACAAGGTGGAAGACATTGCCGGCCTGAAGCTGCGCGTGATCCCCAACCCGATCAATGTGGACTGGGTCTCCGCCCTGGGCGCCAACCCCACCCCGCTGCCCTTCCCCGAGCTGTACGCCGCACTGGAGCAGAAGGCCGTGGACGGCCAGGAAAATCCGGTCGCCACCATCAACGGCGCCAAGCTCTATGAAGTGCAGAAGCACCTGGTCCTGAGCAACCACCAGTACAACCCGCAGTCCATCGTGGTCAGCAAGAAGTTCTGGGACGGTCTGTCGGCCGGCGAGAAGAAGATCGTCCAGGACGCCGTCAACGAGTCCATCAAGTTCCAGCGCGAGCAATCGCGCGCCCTGGCCGGAAGCCTGCTGGCCACGCTCAAGCAGAACGGCATGCAGGTCACCGAACTGCCGGCGGCCGAAGTGGCCAAGCTGCGCGAGAAGATGAAGCCCGTGATCGCCAAGCATTCGGCCACCGTGGGTGAAGCGACCGTCAACGCGATGATGGCCGAGCTCGCCCGCATCCGCAAGTAAAGAGAAACGCAGCACCGCGATGAACGCACGAGCTTTCCAGGGCACCCTGATCAACGGCGATACGGAGCTGATCGCCCATCTGGGTTTCCCCACGCACGCCTTCAAGGCACCGCTGATCTACAACCCCTACTTCGAGTCGGTCGGGGTCAATGCGGTGGTGGTGCCCATGGGCTGCAAGCCCGATGCGTTCGCCGAGGTGCTGCGCAACCTGTTCCGCCTGGAGAACATCCGGGGCGCGCTGATCACGATGCCGCACAAGGTGAGCACCGTGGGCCTGCTGGACGAAGTCACGCGCACCGCGCGCGTGGCCGGCGCCTGCAATGCCGTCAAGCGCCTGCCGGATGGCCGCCTGGTCGGTGACATGTTCGACGGCGAAGGTTTCGTGCGCGGCGTGCGCCGCAAGGGCCTGGTGCTGGCCGGCGCGCGGGCCCTGGTGGTCGGTTGCGGCGGCGTGGGTTCGGCCATTGCGGCCTCGCTGGCCGCGGCCGATGTGACCGAGCTCGCGCTCTTCGATGTGCAGGACGCTTCCGCCCTGGCCCTGGCCCAGCGCCTGCGCACCGAATACCCGCAGCTCAAGGTCACGACCGGCAGCAAGGACCCCGCCGGCTTCGACCTGGTCGTCAACGGCACACCTCTGGGCATGAACCCCGGTGATCCGCTGCCAGTGGATGTCGAGCGCCTGTCGCCCCAGACCTTCGTCGGCGAAGTCGTCATGCGCACCGAGATGACTGCCTTTCTGGCCGCCGCGCAGGCGCGCGGCTGCCGCGTCCAGATCGGTTCGGACATGCTGTTCGAGATGATCCCGGCCTATCTGGAATTTTTCGGCTACCCGACCGCGACGGCCGACCAGCTGCGCACCGTGGCCCGCTTGCACAACTGACCGCCCCCCACACCCCTGCCGGAGAAGCCCATGAGCGACCTGTTGCTGAACCCCGAACATGCACGCGAACCGCTGCAGGATTCTTTCAGCGATGCGTCCAACCCCATCGGGCTGGACGGCATCGAGTTCATCGAATACGCCACGCTCAAGCCCCAGGCTCTGGGCCAGGTGCTGGAGATGATGGGCTTTCGGCCCGTGGCGCGCCACCGCTCGCGTGAAGTCACGCTCTACCGCCAGGGCCCGCTGAACATCGTGGTCAACGCCCACCCGCTGGACGCCCTGGGCGCCAGCCACGGTGCCGACCACCCCAGCATCAGCGCCATCGCGCTGCGGGTGCGCAGTGCGCGTGCCGCGCGCGACTACGTGCTGGAGCGCGGCGGCTGGGAAGTGCCCAGCCACCCGGACGCGATGGAACTCAACATCCCCGCCATCCATGGCGTGGGCGGCAGCCGCATCTACCTGATCGACCGTTACCAGGACTTCTCGATCTACGACGTCGACTTCATCCCGATTCCCGGCGCGGTGGCCCAGCCGCCTGTGCTGGCGGGACTGAACTTCTTCGGCATCGTCCAGTACATCGGCATCGGCCGCAGCTACGACTGGATCGAGTTCTACCAGACCCTGCTGGGTGCCACCCTGATCCCCGACGAGCAGCGCTTCGGCATCATGCCCTCGGGCAAGCTCATGCGCACGCCGGCCCTGCACACCGGCCAGTCCTTCATGATCCAGCTGGTCGAGCCGGCGGTGGACGCCCCCGATCCGCGCGAGCAGTTGCAGCGCATCGGCCTGGGCGTGCCGGACGTGCTGGCTGCGGTGCAGGCCCTGCGCGCCCGGGGGGTCGAGTTCGTCGAGAGCCCCGCCACCCACAGCGGGAAACGCGGCGCGATCAGCAAGACCTATTTGGGCAGCGTGGTGTTCGAGCTCGTGCACTCCGCAGCGGAGCCGACATGAACGACCGGCGCAGCATGGAAGAGGCCATCCGCGGTTTCGGGATGGACACCATCACCCTGGCCGGCCCCTTGCAGGCCAAGCTCCAGGCCATGAAGGACGCCGGCTTCAGCCAGGTCATGCTCAAGGCCAACGACCTGGTCGGCCACCCCGGCGGCTGGAAGGCCGCCGCGCAGGAAGTGCGCGAGAGCGGGTTGCGCGGCACGGGCTTCCAGGTGCTGCGCGACTTCGAAGGCCTGAGCGGCCACCTGCACGAGTACAAGGTCGACATCGCCAAGACCATGCTGGAGATGTGCGCCGAGCTCGGCTGCGACGTGCTGCTGGCCTGCTCCTCCACCTCGGCCCACGCCTCGCAGGACCTGGACCACATCGCGCGCGACCTGCGCAAGCTGGCCATGCTGGCAGTTCCCCACGGCATCCGCATCGCCTACGAAGGCCTGTCCTGGGGCCGCACCATCAACGAATACACCACGGCCTGGGACGTGGTCAACCGCGCCGACGCGCCCAACCTGGGCGTCTGCATCGACTCGTACCACATCCTGGCGGCCAAGACCCCGCTGGATGCCATTCAGGATCTGGACCCGTCCAAGATCTTCCTGGTCCAGCTCTCCGACTTCATGTGGCGCGAAACGCCCACCTTCGAGGAACGCATGGCCACGGCGCGCACCTACCGCGTGTTTCCGCGCGAAGGTGTGCACACCGCGGAACTGATCGACCTGGTGCAGAAGCTCGACAGTCTCGGTTATGCCGGTGACTACAGCTTCGAGGTCTTCAACGACGACTTCGTGCAGATGCCCCTGCCCATGGTGGCCGAGCGCGCCCGCAAGTCGGCGCTCTGGCTGGCCGACGACATCCTGCGCCGCTCGCTGCCCCTGCCCAACCAGCTCAGGCTGCGCGCGCGCTGAAGCGTCCACGCTTTCAACCACAACAAGGAGGAGACGAGATGAGAACCATGCCCATGACCCTGGGCGGCCTGACCGTGGCCGCTCTCCTGGCCGGCTGCGCCAGCCTCAGCCCCACGCCCCGACCCCTGGCCTGTGACGACAGCCTCAAGACCGCCTTCCAGCCCGATACCCAGACCCGCGTCGTATCGGTGCGCGCCATCCCCAAGGGCACGGCCCTCGTGGCCGTGGATTCACCGCAAGCGGTCACGACTGCGGTGGACATGTGCCTGGTCAAGCTGCTGGTCGGTCCGGGTTCAACCGAAGTGGAAAAGGACCGCAGCGCGCCGTCCTACACCGAGGGCATAGGCATGGAGATCTGGCTCCCCGCGCACGCCAGCTGGAACGAACGCATCCGCAACTACGGCGGCGGCGGCTGGGTGGGTGGTGGCCATCACGACCCGCAGAAGATCGGCAGCAAGCTGCCCGCCATCGTCAACGCCAATATGGGTTACGCCACGGGCACCCACGACGGCGGCCAGCCGGCCTACCAGGACCCGTCCTTCACCTTCCTGTCCAACGGCCAGGTCAACGAGCCCAGTCTGAACGACATGAGCTACCGCTCCATTCTGCAGCAGGCGCTGAAGACGCGCGCGCTGGTGGACCTGTACTACGGCCGCGCGCCGCGCTACAGCTATTACGACGGTCACTCGCAGGGCGGCCGCCAGGGCCTGCAGATGGCACAAAAACACCCCGAGCTCTACGACGGCTACCTGATCGGCCAGCCAGCGATCAACGCACCGAGCTTCGGCCTGACCAGCCTCTATCCCCAGGTGGTGATGAAAAGCGAGCTGGGTTTCACCGCGCTGGACAAGGACGCGGCCGCCGCCTTCGCTCGCAAGGTGGCCGCGGTCAACGCCCGTGCCGTAGCCGCTTGCGACAAGGAAAAGCTCGGCTTCCTGCTCGACCCCTTTGCCTGCAGCTACGACCCGCTGCGTGACGCGGCCGCGCTGTGCACCGGTGTGGCAGGGCAAGGTGTGACAGGCAGCAATGCCGACGCCGCGACCTGCATGAACGCCAGGGAAGCCGTGGCCCTCAACAAGATCTGGTACGGCCCGACCACCGACGGCAGCTACGACCCGCAGCAGACCGACGCCGGCCGCAGCGGCCAGGTGCGTGGCAGCAAGCAGCTGTGGTGGAGCCTGACGCGTGGCTCCAATTTTGGCGGGCAGATCACACGTGCCAGCACCGACATGCTGACGCTGGCCCAACGCGACGTGCGCTATGCGGCCGACGCAGCCGTGGTCTCAGGCATGGCGACGCGCAACACCTCCACCCCGATGCGCAACCGCTGGCAGGAACTCAGTTATGCGAGCTACGCGCAGGCCCTCACGCAGGGCCTGGACCAGCCCCTGCTGCGCGACTACCAGACCGACAACGCCGCCGCGGCGACGAAGTTCGCCAGCCTGCAGCGCAAGATGATCCTGTGGAACGGCCTGGCCGAGGACGTGATCCCCGCCCAGGGCGCCGTCCACTACTACGAGCGCGTCAAGGCCGTGGCCGGTGGTGAGGCGCAGGTACAGCAGTTCCTGCGCATGTACAACCTGCCCGGCATGGCGCACAGCTCGCAAGGCCGCGCCTGGACCGTTGGCAACGTCAACAACACCGTGCCCATGCCCATGCTGCCGGGCAACAGCAACCAGAACCCCACCCGCGAGCAGGACACGCTGTTCAGCGCCCTGGTGGACTGGGTGGAGCGCGGCGCCGCGCCCGAGAGCATCGTCCTCCAGTCGCGCGACAAGAGCACCAGCTACCCGGCCTGCGTTTACCCGAAAAAGATCATCTGGAACGGCACGGGCCCGACCCGGGAAGCGGCCAGCTACGCCTGCCGCTGAAGCCGGCCCCGACCGGCACAGCCGGCGCCAATAGCCCTGGCCGGGAGCATAGTTCTCCCGGAGTATTGGCTGTTGGCGTGGCTTGGGCTACGCTATAGCCGTCTTTAAGATATTCCTCAGATATTTCTTTAGTACAGCCATGACCTCAACCCCCACCCTTGAATCCTCGGCCGCGCATATCCTGCGTTGCATGCCCGAGGCCCTGATCTTCTGCGATCTCGAAGGCATCATCCGCGTCTGGAACGGCGGCGCCGAGAAGGTCTTCGGCTGGAGCGCGGCCGAGGCCGTGGGCCACAGCCTGGACCTCATCATTCCCGAGCGCATGCGCAAGGCGCACTGGGACGGTTTCAACCAGGCACTGGAGCGCGGCGGCGTCAAGCCGGGCCGCACCTCCATGATCACACGCTCGCTGCACAAGAGCGAAGAGTTCATCTACGTGGACATGAGCTTCGAGATGGTGCGCGACGAAGCCGGCGAGATGCTGGGCTCCATGGCTGTGGCACGTGACGCCACCAAGCGTTTCAACGACGAAAAGGCCCTGCGCAAGCAGCTGGCCGACCTCACAGCCAAGCCCGCCGGCTGAGCCCATGGGCACCGCCCTGCCCGGCTTCGACGCCCCGGCCGTGGGTTTCGAAGCGCCCTACGAGATGCTGGCCGCCTGCCACGAGCGGGTGCAGCGCAGCCTGGACCTGCTGGGCCGGCTGGTCGACTACATCGGTAAGCAGGGCCACGATGCCCAGACGCGCTCGGCCGCAGCCGATGTGCTGCGCTATTTCGACCTCGCCGCACCGCTGCACCACCAGGACGAAGAGCAACACGTCTTCCCGCTGCTGCTGACGCAAGGCGATGTTTCGCTGCGCGCCACGGTGCAGCGCCTGCAGGCGGACCACCGGCAGATGGAGGCCCTGTGGGCCGATGCCCGCGAGGCGCTGCTGCGCTGGTCCGAACCCGACTGTCAGGAACAAATCAGCGCCGACACCCGGGAAACCATCGCCCGCTTTCGCGGCCTCTATGCAGGCCATATCCAGGCCGAGGAAGGCCAGGTGTTTCCCGCGGCACACGCAGCCATGAGCGCGGCCACGCTGGGCGCCATGGGCGCCGAAATGCAGGCCCGGCGCCGGACCTGAAGCGCTTCAGGCCGGCAGGCGGAACCTTGCCACCTGGTCTGCCAGGTGCCGCGCCTGTTCGTTCAGGGTGTGGGCCGTGCCCACCGTCTCCTCCACGAGGGCAGCGTTCTGCTGGGTCATGCGGTCCAGCTCCTGGATGGCCTCGCCCACCTGGCCGATGCCCACCCGTTCCTCGCGCGCGCTGATCGCGATCGAGGCCAGCAGTTCGCTGACGCGCCGGGCCGACACCACGATCTCCTCGATGGTGGTTCCGGCGCGCTGCACCACGCCAGCGCCAATGGCCACCTGCTCGACGCTACCGCCGATCAGCGTCTTGATCTCGCGCGCGGCCTCGGCGCTGCGCTGCGCCAGCATGCGCACCTCGCCGGCCACCACGGCAAACCCCTTGCCCTGCTCGCCGGCACGTGCCGCTTCCACCGCGGCGTTGAGCGCCAGAATGTTGGTCTGGAAAGCGATGCCGTCGATGGTGCCGATGATCTCGGCAATCTCGGCCGAGGACTGGCGGATGCGCTCCATGGTGCTCACCACCTCCTGCATGATGCGTCCGCCCTGGGCGGCAGACTCGGCGTTGCGCCGGGCCTCGCCCGAGGCCTCTTCGGTGTGCGACTGCGTGGTCTTGACGGTGGCCGAGATCTGCTCCATCGACGCGGCCGACTCCTCCAGGCTGGCGGCGGCCTGCTCGGTGCGCGCGGACAGGTCGGTGGCGCCATGGGCCGACTCGGAGCTGGAGCGCACGATCTCGTCGCTGGCGTGGCGCACCTGCACCACCATGTCGCGCAGCGAATCCTGCATGTAGCGCAGCTCGATCATCAGCTGCGCCGCCTCGTCGCGACCCCAGGGCGAGGGGGTTGTGGTCAGGTCACCGCTGGTCATGGCACGCAGGTGGCGGCGTGTTTCACGCAGGCCGCCATCCATCACCCGGTAGAAGCAGAAGAAGAGGTAGCCGGCGAACAGCAGGGCACACAGGGTGATGCCTGCGTCGAGCAGCACCTGCTGCCTGAGTTCGTTCTGCACATCGTTGACGTAGATGCCGGAGCCGATCACCCAGCCCCAGGGCTCGAAGCCCATCACATAGGAGAGCTTGTCCACGGGCCGGCTCTCGCCCGGCTTGGGCCACTGGTAGGTGACAAACCCCTTGCCCTCGGCCCGCACCTTGGCGACGAAGGCCTGGAACAGCTTGAGGCCGTTGGGGTCCTTGAGGTCCGAGACGTCCTGGCCGTTGAGTTCGGGCTTGATCGGGTGCATGACGACACGCGGGTGCATGTCGTTGATCCAGAAGTATTCCTCGCGCTCGTAGCGCAGCCGGCTGATCGATTCGCGCGCCTGTTCCTGGGCCTGTTCGCGGCTGAGCTTTCCAGCCTGCTCCTGGGCCTGCGCCCAGACCAGCAGCCCGTGCGCGATCTCGACGTGCTGGCGCGTCGCGGCCTCGCGATCACGCATGGTCTTGAGGTACTGGTTGTTGACCTGGAAACCCAGCATGAGCAGCAGGGGCAGCACAAAGGCCAGCGAGATCACCAGGGCCTTGGACATGAAACGCATCTGGCGGAACAGCCGCACACCCGGGGCCCAGAAGCCGTGAAAGGTGAAGAATCCCTCTTGACCGACGCGCGCGTTCGTCGGCATGGGGCGCACGGCCGACATGACACTGTTGCTCATCCAGGCAACTCCTCTGATTTTGGTTCGATTGTTATGGGAATCGCCCAGGGCGACAACACCGGGAAAATTATCGGCGCGCCTGGTATGCAATGAAGCGGCCTGCGCGGCGCCCGCTCAAATATTCTCAGGAGTCGACAACTAGTGCCGCCGGTGGACAGCGCGCCCGGGGAGTGTCGATGTGCCGATGCGACACCTCATACCCCTCAGCGCATGCACAACCTTGCAAACCATAAGCATGCATGTTATGCATGCTTACGACCAGCAGGGGAGAGGGAACGCTGTGCTCAGTCGCGCACGACGAACACCGAGAGGTGGGCGTGCGAGAGCACACGCTGGGCCACGCTGCCCAGCACCACCTTCTCCAGCCCGCGTCGGCCATGCGAGCCCATGACGATGAGGTCGGCCCCCACGGCCTTGGCCGTGTCCAGGATGCCGCGCCAGGGCGCATGCGCCTCGATCACCTGCGTGGTGACCGGCACGCCGGCCTGGACCAGGGTGGCCTGCGCCGCCTCGGTGGCCTCCCTGGCCTCGGCCGTGGCCGCGCTCAGGTATTCAGCCTGGCCGTAGGCGAAGTCGCTGCCCAGGCCGGTGAAAGGATAGGGATCGATCACGTAGATGGCCGTGACCTGACTGCCGAAGGCCTTGGCCAGGCCCGCGGCCTTCTCCACCGCTTTCTGTGCCGTGGGCGAACCATCGACGGGAACCAGGATGTGCTTGAACATGGCGACTC
Source organism: Burkholderiales bacterium (assembly GCA_016185015.1). GTDB lineage: Bacteria > Pseudomonadota > Gammaproteobacteria > Burkholderiales > Burkholderiaceae_C > Hylemonella. The sequence goes on along the minus strand of JACPOI010000036.1, from coordinate 31,291 downwards.
CTTGTGGTGTGTCAGCTGGCGGCGTCTTCGCCCTGGAAGGCGCCGGCGCGCAGCGTGATCACCAGCGTATCACGGTAGGCCGGCTGCGCCACCGGCTGGATGGGCGTGGTCTCGTGGACCACCCGGGCATCGTCCAGCAGCAGCAGCGACCAGGGTTCGCTCAGCGTGAAGCGCTGGCCGTTGGGGCCGACGGCCTCGAACACCCGGGTCTCGCCGCCTTTCACACCGCGCCGCTCCACCAGGAACACCGCCACCAGGTCCACGCCGTCGCGGTGCGCGCCCTCGGGCGTGGGCCGTCCGATGCCATCGGTGGTGTCAATGCGAAAGGGGTGTGCCTCGATGTACCAGGGCTGCTGCCCCTTGAGCGCCGAGGCCACGCGCCCCAGCCAGCGCAGCAGCTGCGCCCAGGCCGGCTCTTGCAGCATGGCCGGCGCCATGGGCTCGAACAGGCGCTGCATGCCACCATGCAGGGCGTTGTATTCCAGCGGCTGCCAGTGGGCGCGGTGCGGCACCTGCGTGAGCTTGTCACCGTCGAGCACGAAACAGGAATGGCGACGGCGGCGGTAACGCCCGCCGTCCTTCAGGAAGTTGTCCGGGGGCAGGTCATCCCAATGGGGGCGCAGGGCCAGCAAGTCATCCAGCCGGCAGGCGCTCAGGGCGCAGACGCCGGCCGCGTCGAGCACGGCATGGCCCTGGCGCTGCAAGGTGGCGTCCAGAGCGCCGGGCGAAATGACGGGGGGCAAAAACAAGGGGCTGGTCATGACAGGCATTGTGCCTGCCGTGACCAGCCCCTGACGGAAACCGGGGGTCTGCGATCAGCAGCCGTTCGTCGTAGAAGCAGTGACGGTGACCGTCGGTGCGCCATTGGCAACAGGTGCCCAAGTGTAGGCCACCTGGCAATTGGCTGCGTTGGACGCGCCGATGGCCTGGAAGGTAATCGTGTTACCCGCCGTAGTTACCGTGAAGTCCGTCGCCAGAATCTGGGATGCGGCCTGAATGCCTGTGGCAGCGGCGGTCGGGTAGGCGAAGGCAACGTTGACCGCCGTACCATCCATGGTCACAGTACCAGCGGCTGTATTGCAGGTGGCGCTGGCAAATGTGGTCTGCCCGGTCGCCTGTTGAGTCAAGCACTGGGCTTTGGCCAAGGCGGCGGCCGACTTCAGCGTACCCGAAATGGACTGAACCTTGGCGAGGCGCGCGTCCGATTGCAGCTGGATATAACGCGGCAACGCAATGGCCGCCAGGATGGCGATGATGGTGATGACGATGACCAGTTCGATCAGCGTGAAACCTTTTTGCAGCTTTTTCATGGGAACTCCGTATTCCTGGGGAAGATGACCGGATTGTGCCCCAGTCCGGCCGGCAGGTACAAATTTGATAGCAAAAAAGCGGCCAGCGGCGTGACTTATTTGACACCCTCCCCGTCCCGCGCCAGCTGCGGCAGGGCCGTGCCGCAGTGCAGGCAGTAGTGCGCCTCGGGGGCATGGCCCTCTTTCAGGCACTCGGGGCAGGTGCGCGAAACCGGCTGGCTGCCCAGGCGGCGCGCCGTCATCTCGGCGGTGACGATGCCGGTGGGCACGGCCAGCGTGCCCCAGCCCAGCAGCATCATGAAAGAGGCGATGAAACGGCCCAGATCGGTCTTGGGCGTGATGTCGCCAAAACCCACCGTGGTCATGGTGGTGATGGCCCAGTAGACCGCGGTGGGGATGCTGGTGAAACCGTTGGCCGGCCCCTCCACCACGTACATGAGCGTACCCATCACCACCACGATCATCAGCACGGCCGAGATGAAGACCATCACCTTGCGCCGGCTGGCGCGCAGCGCGGCGCCCAGGGCCTGGAACTCGGCCAGGTAGGCGGTGAGCTTGAAGATGCGGAACACCCGCAGCAGGCGCAGCACACGCACGTCGATCAGCGCGTGCACCTCGGGCACCAGAAGGGCCAGCCAGGTGGGCAGCAGGGCCAGCAGGTCGATGATGCCGTAGAAGCTCAGCGCATAACGCAGCGGCTGGCGCACGCAGGCCAGGCGCGCCAGGTATTCCAGGGTAAAGAGCGCGGTGAACAGCCATTCGAGGCGGTCGAGGATGTTGCGCTGCCCGGCGGGCAGGCCCGGCAGGCTGCCCAGCACCACGGCCAGCACGCTGGCCAGGATGAAGACGATGAGCCAGATGTCGAACAGGCGCCCGGCCCGGGTGTCGGACTCGAAGATGACGGTGTAAAGACTGAGACGCCAGCCGGTCTGGGGACGCCCTGCGTCGTTTTCATGCGTGCTGCTGGCAGCAGGGGTGTCAGTGCTCATGGATGTCGGACCGGCTCAGGACGATGGGGGCAATTGTGCCTGTTCGGCCTCCTGCAACGCGCGCCACATCACCTTTCCGGTGCCGCTCTTGGGCAGCGCTTCGACGAACTGCACCACGCGCGGCACCTTGTACACGGCCATGTTTTCGCGGCACCAGGCCATGACGTCCTCCCCGCTGACCTGCCCCTTGTGACTGGCGCGCACCACCACCACAGCCTTGACCGATTCGCCCCGGTAGCTGTCTTTGGTGGCGATGATGCAGGCCTCCTGGATGGCCGGGTGCCTGAACATCAATGCCTCCACCTCGGCCGGCCAGACCTTGAAGCCCGAGGCGTTGATCATGCGCTTGAGGCGGTCGGTCATGAAGAAGTAGCCGTCCTCGTCGATGCGGCCCATGTCGCCGCTGCGAAAGAAACGCTTGCCGTCCAGTTCGATGAAGGCCCGCGCCGTGGCCTCGGGCTGGCGCCAGTAGCCCTGGAAAACCTCGGGGCCGTGGATGATGATCTCGCCCTGCTCGCCCTGGGGCATTTCGGCCAGCGTCAGCGGGTCGATCACGCGCGCATCGGTGCTCATGAAGGGGATGCCCAGGCACTGCTGCTTCGGCGCGTCCGGCGGGTTGGTGTGCGAGGGCGCCGCCGTCTCGGTCAGGCCGTAGCCTTCCACGTAACGCAGGCCGAACTGTTCGTACAGGCGCTGCGCCACCGCCTGCGGCATGGCCGCGCCGCCGCCACCGATGTTGACCAGGCTGGAGAGGTCGTACTGCTCGAAACTCGGACTGCCCAGCAGGTCGATCACCATGGTCGGGATGTTGGTCCAGTGCGTCACGCGGCGCGCAGAGATCAGCCGCCCTGCAAGGTCACGGTCCCAGCGCGGCATCACGACCAATGTGGCGCCGACGTAGATGCTCGCGTGCATCACGCTGACCATGCCGGTGATGTGGAACATGGGCACCACGGCCAGCGTCACGTTCTCGGCCGTGCCATTGCCCCAGAGGCCACTGGCCACCGCGTTGTGCATGATGCTGGCGTGCGTGTGCATGCAGCCCTTGGGCAGGCCCGTGGTGCCGCTGGTGTAGGGCAGCAGGGCCAGGTCCGCCGGCCCCACCTGCAGCTCCGGCAACGGCGCCGGCGACGCCAGGGCCTGCGCCCAGGCATGCACCTGCCCGCCCTGGAGCGCGGGCAGCGGGTGTTGCGTGAGCAGCCAGTCGCGCCAGGCCTCGGGTGGCGCCTCCTTGCCGGAGCGCGCCGGGTCGAAGGCCTCCGTGAGGTGTGTCACCACCAGATGCGCCAGGCCCTGGCCCGGCGGCAGCTCGTCGCTGGCGCGCGTCAGGCCCGCGGCCAGGTCTGCGCTGGTGATGGCCACCTTCGCCTGCGGATCGCTGATGTAGTGCTTGAGCTCCTCGCTGCGGTTCATCGGGTTGACCGGCACCACCACGGCATTGGCGCGCAGGATGGCGAAGTGCGCAATGACCAGCTGCGGGCAGTTCTGCAGGTTCAGCACCACACGGTCGCCCTTGCGGACGCCCATCTCATGCAGCCTGGCCGCCAGGCGTTCCGCCTTGTGCAGCACCTCGGCGTAGGACCAGGTGCGACCGAAGAACACGAGGGCCGGTTTGTCCGGGTAACGCCGCGCGCTCACGGCCAGGTTGTCCCACAGCGAGGTGGCCGGCGGCGTGATCGAATGCGGCAGACGGTGGGGCCAGAATTTGTAGTGGGAACGCATGGGAATCTCTACCTCCAGGCTGGCAGCCTAACGCGGGCCCATTGATCCGGCATCCGGGTCGCACCCGATACCAGGTCGCGCACGCGACCCCATGCCCTCAAGACTTACCCGGATGTCGCGGCGCGGATCGGGCCGTTACGATAGGGCCATGCACTTCCGTGCGAACCTCGCCCCTGCCCGCCCGGGCCCTTCATCACTGACGGAGTTCACCATGCGCAAGACCCTCGGCCTGCTGCTCGCAGGCCTGTTGCTTTCACTGGCGGCCACAGCCCAGACCTTTCCCAGCAAGCCTGTGCGCATCGTGATCGGCTTCCCGGCCGGCGGCCCGCTGGACCAGCACGCGCGCCTGCTCAGCGACCGGCTGCAGGCCGTGCTGGGCCAGCCTGTCCTGATCGACTACAAGGCCGGTGCCGGCGGCACCGTGGGCGCGCAGGAGGTCATGAAGGCAGCGCCCGACGGCCACACCCTGATGCTGGCCAACACCGGCGTGATGGTCATCAACCCTGCGCTGTACAGCAAGCTGCCCTATGCCACGCTGCGGGACTTCGTGCCGGTGGCGCGCACCGCCATGCAGCCCCTGGCCCTGCTGGTCAACCCCAAGGTGCCAGTGAACAGCCTGCGCGAGTTCATGGACTACGCGCGCGCCCGCCCGGGCCAGGTCAACTACGGCTCGGCAGGCAATGGCGGCATCAGCCACCTGGTGCCGGAGATGTTCAAGAACGCCACCGGGCTCTTCATGGTGCACATCCCCTACCGCGGCAGCGCCCCGGCCTTCACCGACCTGATGGGCGGCCAGGTGCAGTTCATGGCCGAGAGCATTCCGCAGGCTGCGGCGTACCACAAGCAGGGCAAGGTGCGCGCGCTGGCCGTGACCAGCCGCGAGCGCAACCCAGCCCTGCCCGACATCCCGACCGTCATCGAAAGCGGCCTCAAGGGTTTCGAGGTGGTGGGCTTCTACGGCTTTCTGGCGCCCGCCGGCACCCCCAAGGACGTGGTGGCCAAACTCAGTGAGGCTTTCCGCCAGGTGATGACCCAGCCTGAGCTGCGCAGCCGCATGATCAGCCAGGGCGCCGACCCGGCCTTCCTGGGCGCCGATGACTTCGCCAGGTTCCTGGGCGCCGAGATGCCGCGCTGGGCCGCCGCCGTGCAAAAATCCGGCGCCCGGCTGGACTGAAGACTTCCGCCCGCAGCCACCGACCCGCACCACCTGACGCCCCCCTGCCGAGGACAAGTTGAGCAAAGACAAGAAGAAGAGCGCCCCCCAGGGCCGAGCCGCTGCGCCGGGCGCCATCTGGCAATTGGGCCTGACCATCCTGATCGTGCTGGTCGCGGCGGTGGATGCTGCCTACCTGCTGTTCGCCGAGTGGAAACACTTCAGCAACCCGGACATGGGTTCCCTGGCCATTGCCGCCGCGGTCCTCAGCCTGGCCCTGTGCGCGCCCTATGCCCTGTTCACGCGACGGCCCGGCGAGGCGCTGGCCGTCGCCCTGCTGGGCTTGGCCTGCACGCTCGGCACCCACTGGCTGCTGCACGCCGGCCGCCTGAACTACCGGGCGCCCTGCGAAGCCGGGCAGTACGAATGCGCCCGCACCGGCCTGAACCGGACCATGGTCCGCTACAAGCGATGACCCACGCCCTGCTCGCCCCCCTGCAGGACGGACTCGACGCGCTGCGCCGCAGCAGCATCCGCCCGGCCGACTTCAGCCGCCAGGCCCGCGCCCAGCAGGCCCTGCTGGATGCCCTGCCGCCGCGCTACACCGAGGTGCTGCTGGACCTGCTCGACCGCCTGGAGTCGAGTGCGCTGTTCGCCGAGGAAAGCTGCTCGTTCAGCCAGGCCGGTCTGCTCGACAGCCTGCAGCTCTGGCTGGACAAGGCCGCGCAACAGCTGCGCGCCAGCGCCCCCACATGACCCTGTGCCCGTCAGGGTTCGACGGGGGAAGACTTTCTCGTTAAGATATATATATATTACATCTTAAAGAGATCGCCATGCCCGACCCGCAACTGTGCAGCGAAGAAGAGATCGCCACGCTAGTGCAGCGTTTTTATGCGCGCGTGCGCCGCGATGCGCAGCTGGGCCCCATCTTCAGCGCCCGCATCCATGACTGGCCCGCGCATGAGGCCAAGCTGTGCGATTTCTGGTCGTCGGCGCTGCGCGGCACACGACGTTTTCACGGCACGCCCATGCCCTTGCATGCGGCCCTGCCCGGACTGACGGCGGCGCTGTTCCAGCACTGGTTGCAGCTCTTTGATGAAACGGCCGCCACGCTGCCCAACACAGCCCTGCGGGAACGGGTGAGCCATCTGGCGCACCGCATCGCCGGCAGCCTGTGGTACGGCTACCAGCTGGCCAACCCGGCCCCCGAGACGACCACGGGACTGCAGGAGCTGACCCCATGAGCACGCTGCTGCAGATCGACGAACCGGCCGCATCGGCCCGCCCCCGGCCTTCGCTGCGGGCTTTCCTGGAAATGGGCTTTCGCCCGCTCTATCTGGCTGGCACAACCTGGGCCCTGCTGGCGGTGGCGCTGTGGATCTTTGCACCGCAGTGGCTGCACGGGCCGCTGGGTGGGGTGGCCTGGCACGCGCACGAGATGATGTGGGGCTTCGTCGCCACCATCGCGGTGGGCTTCCTGATGACGGCCGGCGCCAACTGGACCGGCGTGAACCCCACGCCACCGGGCACGCTGCTGGCCGTCTGCGCCCTTTGGCTGCTGGCGCGCATCGGTCTGCTCTTCCCCAGCCACGCCTTGTTCTGGCTTGGCTTCGGCGCCGAGGGGGCGTTCTTCCTGCTGTCGGCCGCCGCCATGGCACGCGCGATCTACGGCACCCGCAACCGGCGCAACTACGCCGTGCCGCTGCTGCTGCTGGCCCTGGGCATCACCGACGTGCTGTACCTGCTGGCCGCGCTGGGCGGCGATCACACCCTGCTGATGCAGCGCTTCAACGCCGGCCTGCTGTGCATGGCCGTCGTCGCCCTGCTGGTGGGGCGGCGTGTCATCCCCTTCTTTGCCATGCGTGCCGTGCCGGGCCTGACGATCCCCATGCACGAACGCAGCGGTCTGGTGCAGCTGGGTGCCGGCGCGCTGGCCGTGTTGTTCGTGCTGCTGCAGTGGCGGTGGCCACTGGCGCTGGCCTTGCTGGTGTGTGGTGCCATTCCACTGTGGCAGTTGTTGGGCTGGAAACCCCTGGCGGTGCGCAGCCGGCCGCTGCTGTGGATCCTGTACGCCGGGTATGCGGGCCTGGGCGCCGGCCTGCTGGTGGCCGCGGCCCAGGCCGCCGGTGCACCGCTGCGCAATGCGGTGCATGTGCACGTGATCGCCATGGGCGGCTTCTCGCTGATGATCATCGGCATGGTCACGCGCACGGCGCTGGGCCACCTGGGCCGGCCGCTGGCGACGGACCGCAGCATGGTGGCCAGCTACTGGCTGATGGTCATCGCTGTGGCGCTGCGTCTGGCCGGCCTGTTCCCGTCGGGCCCCGTGCTGCTGCTCTTGCAGGGCGCAGCCCTGTGCTGGATCGCGGCCCTCGCGCTCTATCTCTGGCGCTTCTTTCCGTGGATGATCCGCCCGCGGCCGGACCACAAACCGCAGGTGGCCACGGTCACGCTGGGCCAGCGGACATGAGCCATGGCGTCACCGAAACCCGCATCCGCCCAATAACGACGGATGGGACGACTAGAATGAAATCGTTCGACGAACGTGCTGACAACGAGAAAGACTGTGTTCCATGCGCCTGACCAGCATGACCGATTACGCGCTGCGCCTGCTGATGTACCTGGCGCAGCAGCCCGACCGCCTGTGCACCATTGCGGAAATCGCCACGGTGCACGGCATCTCCGAAGCGCATCTGATGAAAATCACGCACCAGCTGGCCCTGGCCGGTTGGATCGAGACCGTGCGCGGCAAGGGCGGGGGCATGCGCCTGGCCGCACCGCCCGAGACCATCAACGTGGGCAAGGTGGTGCGCAGCATGGAAAGCGACTTCAAGCTGGTCGAGTGCTTCGGCCCCGGCAACGAATGCACCATCACACGCGGGTGCCGGCTCACGACCGTGATGCGCGGCGCGCTCCAGGGCTTCATGGCGCATCTGGATGCGCACACCCTGGCCGATCTGCTTCCGGGTAAACCCGTAGCCAGCAAGTCCCGCCGTCGCACACTGGCCATCAAGGCCGCCTGAATCTCATCTTGTCTTCCTCGTCGCGCTGCACGCTGGCGCGAAATGGCATATAAAACAGCATGGTCCGGCATCACCCGGCCCAGCACGCCACACCTTCGAGGAGACATACGATGGCGAAACTCAACGTCAACGGCAAGGACCGCGAATTCGACGCGGCCCCCGACACCCCCCTGCTGTGGGTGCTGCGCGAGCAGCTCAACCTCACGGGCACCAAATACGGTTGCGGCATCGCGCAGTGTGGCGCCTGCACCGTGCACATCGACGGCAACGCGGTACGCAGCTGCGTGATGCCGCTGCGCGCCGTCAAGGCCACCCAGACGGTGGTGACCATCGAGGGCCTGTCGCGCAATGGCACGCACCCGGTGCAGCGCGCCTGGCAGACGCTGGACGTGCCGCAGTGCGGCTTCTGCCAGAGCGGCATGATCATGGCTGTCTCCGCCCTGCTCAAGACCAATCCCCAGCCCACGGACGCCGACATCGATGCGGCCGTCACCAACATCTGCCGCTGCGGCACCTACAACCGGGTGCGCGCCGCCATCCACACCGCGGCGCGCGGCGGCGGCGCCCGCAAGGCCGAGCTGAACATCCAGCATCCCGAAGGGAGCGCAACATGAGCACCGCTTTGCCGAACCCCGAACTCTCGCGCCGTGGTTTCCTGGCCAGCGCGGGTGCTGCCGCCGGCGGCCTGATGGTGGGCTTCCACGTGCCGCTGGCGCAGGCCCAGACCAGTGCGATGCGTGCCGACGTACCCGAGATCAACGCCTGGGTGGTGATCAAGCCCGACGACACCGTGGTCATCCGCATCGCGCGTTCCGAAATGGGCCAGGGCACGCTGACGGGCCTGGCGCAGCTGGTGGCCGAGGAACTGGAATGCAGCTGGTCGCGCGTGACCACCGAATACCCCACGCCGGGCCAGAACCTGGCGCGCAAGCGCATCTGGGGCAACTTCTCCACCGGCGGTAGCCGCGGCATCCGCGAATCGCATGACTACGTGCGCAAGGGCGGCGCCATCGCGCGCGTGATGCTGGTGCAGGCCGCGGCCAACGCCTGGGGCGTGCCGGTCGCCGAATGCAGCGTCGCCGCCGGCGTGATCACCCACACGCCCACGGGCCGCAAGACCATCTACGGCCGGGTGGCCGCGGCGGCCGGGCAGCTCACGCCGCCCGATCCGGCCAGCGTGCCGCTCAAGGACCCATCGACCTGGAAGATCGCCGGCCAGCGCATGGCGCGGCTCGATACCTTCAAGAAGACCACGGGTGCACAGGACTACGGCATCGACCTGCGCCTGCCCGGCATGCTCAACGCCGCCATCCGGGACTGCCCGGTCTTCGGCGGCAAGGTCAAGAGCTTCAATGCCGCTCCTGTCATGCGACGCGCCGGCGTGAAGAAGGTGGTGAAGGTTGGCGAAAGCGCCGTGGCCGTGGTGGCCACCACCTGGTGGGCGGCCAAGACCGCGCTGGACGCACTGACGATCGAGTGGGACTACGGCCCCAACGCGGCCATCTCGCAGGCCGACATCGCGGCCATGGTCAAGGGCGGACTGGATCTGTCGGTACCGGCGACCTCGGTGGGCAACAGCAATGGCGACGCCGCCGCGGCCATCAGCGCCGCGCCGCGCCGGATCGAGGCGATCTACAGCTACCCCCACCAGAACCACGCAACCATGGAGCCCATGAACGCCACGGCGCGCTGGACGCCGGAGCGCTGCGATGTCTGGGTGCCCACGCAGAACGGCGAAGCGGCCCTGGCCGCCGCGGCCGAGGCCGCGGGCCTGCCGCCGGCGCAATGCGAGGTCTACAAGCTCTACCTCGGCGGCGGCTTCGGGCGACGCGGGCGCAGCGACTTCGTTACGCAGGCCGTGCAGCTGGCCAAGGCCATGCCAGGCACGCCGATCAAGCTGATCTGGTCGCGCGAAGAGGACATGCAGCACTGCTTCTACCACCCGATCACCAGCGCCAAGCTGACCGCCGGTCTGGATGCCCAGGGCAACATCAGCGGCCTGCACATGCGCATCTCGGGCCAGTCCATCCTGGCCACGGTGGCGCCGCAGTCCATGCGCGACGGCAAGGACATGGTGGTCTACCAGGGGCTGGCGCCCTCCGGCCCCGAAGCCTCGATCGGCTACAGCTTCCCCAACCTGCTGATCGACCACGCCATGCGCAACCCGCATGTGCCGGCCGGCTTCTGGCGCGGCGTGAACCTGAACCAGAACACGATCTACCTCGAGTGCTTCATCGACGAGATCGCGCACGCCACCGGCCAGGACCCGCTGGCCCTGCGCCGCAAGCTCATGGACAAGCACCCCAAGCACCTGGCCGTGCTCAACGCCGTGGCCGAACGCGTGGGCTGGGACAAACCGGCCCCGGCCGGCGTGTTCCGCGGCCTGGCGCAGACCATGGGCTTCGGCAGCTATGTGGCGGCCTGCGCCGAGGTCTCGGTCAGCGCCGAAGGCAAGCTCAAGGTCCACCGCATCGTGGCAGCCACCGACCCGGGCCACGCCGTCAACCCGCAGCAGATCGAGGCGCAGGTGGAAGGCTCCTTCGTCTATGGCCTGTCGGCCGCCCTGTATGGGGAGATCACCGTCAAGGACGGCGCCGTCGAGCAGAAGAACTTCGACAGCTACCCCGTGATGCGCCTGGCCGAGATGCCGCCGGTGGAAACCATCGTGCTGCCCTCGGGCGGCTTCTGGGGCGGTGTGGGCGAGCCCACCATCGCGGTGGCAGCACCGGCCGTGCTCAACGCCATCTTTGCCGCGACCGGCAAACGTATCCGCGACCTGCCGATCAAGAGCCAGGACTTGCGGCGCGCATGATGCTGCGCCGGCTCGCGGCCGCCACGGCCCTGGCCCTGCCCCTGGGGGCGGGTGCCGTGACCGTGGTGGGCGACGGCATTCCGGCAGCGCTGGAAGGCGCCGTGGGTGATGCCGCGCGTGGCCGGGCCATCGTCGCCAGCCGCCAGGCCGGTCTGTGCCTGCTGTGCCATGCGGGACCGATTCCGGAGGAACGCTTCCAGGGCAATCTGGCGCCCGATCTGGCTGGCGCCGGCCAGCGCTGGACCGCAGCGCAACTGCGGCTGCGCCTGGTCGATCCGCGCCGCCTCAACCCGGACAGCATCATGCCGGCCTACTACCGGACCGATGGATTCACACGCGTGGGCCGCGCCTGGGAAGGCCGGCCCCTCCTGAACGCCCAGCAGGTCGAGGACGTGGTGGCCTATCTCACCACGCTGAAGGATTGACATGCGCCCTGTCACCACACGTCGCCAGTTGCTGCACACCGGCTGCGGCCTGGGCGGCTGGCTGCTGCTGCGCCCGGCCCACGCGGGCGATCAGCTCGAAGAAGCCATCCGTGCCTGGACCGGCGGCGCTGCGGTGCAGACCGGACGCGTGAAGCTGGACATCGCCCCCCTGGTGGACAACGGCAACACCGTGCCGCTGGCCGTGCAGGTGGACAGCCCCATGACGGCGAGCGACCACGTGGTGGCCATCGCCGTCTTCAACCAGAAGAACCCGCAACCCGACGTGGTGCGTTTCACGCTGGGCCCGCGCGCCGGCCGTGCCAGCGTGTCCACGCGCATGCGGCTGGCCACCACGCAAAAGCTCAGTGCCGTGGCGCGCATGAATGATGGCAGCTACTGGCAGCACACGATCGAGGTGATCGTCACGCTGGCGGCCTGCCTGGAGGAGATCGAATGAGCGTGCGCACCCTCATCAAGGTTCCCAAGACCGCACGCCGCGGCGAGGTGATCGAGATCAGCACCATCATCGGCCACCCGATGGAGAGCGGCTTTCGCCCCGGCGCCGACGGCCAGCGCCTGCCGCGCAACATCATCGAGCGCTTCAGCTGCCACTACAACGAGGAACTGGTGTTCAGCGCCGAGCTGTCCGCCGCCATCGCGGCCAACCCGCTGATCGCCTTTCACACCGTAGCCACGGCCAGCGGCACGCTGCGCTTCACCTGGGAAGGTGACCAGGGCCTGCGTCACAGCGAGAGCGTGGCGATCAGCGTCGCATGAAGCGGTACGGCGCCCTGCTGTTGGCGCTGCTGCTGGCCCCCACCCTGCACGCGCAGATCCCCGAGGCGCAGCGCCGCTCCGACTTCGAGTTCATGGGGCCGGCCGTGCAGGCCATGCAGCGCGACGACGCGCGCAACCCGGCCATGCTCTGGGTCCAGCAGGGTGCGAGCCTGTGGCAACAAGGCGCGGGCACCAGCAACAAGTCCTGCGCCAGCTGCCACGGCGAGGTGGCCAGCCTGCGCGGCGCTGCGACCCGCTACCCGGCCTTCGACCCGCCCACGCAGGGGCCCATCAATTTGGCCCAGCGCATCAACCGCTGCCGGCAGTCGCAGCAGCAGGCCACGCCCTGGAAGCTGGAAAGCGAGGAGCTGCTGGCCCTGGAAAGCCTGGTGGCCCTGCAATCGCGCGGCCTGCCTGTTGCGCCGCCGGCAGACCCACGGCTGTTGCCCCACATCGAGCGCGGCCGCCAGCTGTATGCGCAACGCCTGGGCCAGCTCGACCTGTCCTGTGCGCAGTGCCATGACCAGCGCTGGGGCCAGCGCCTGGGCGGCACCACCATCCCGCAGGGACATCCCACCAGCTACCCGCAGTACCGGCTCGAATGGCAGGGCCTGGGTTCGCTGCAGCGCCGCCTGCGCAACTGCCTGAGCGGCGTGCGCGCCCAGGCCTGGCCGCTGGGCGCCACCGAACTGGTGGAGCTGGAACTTTTCCTCGGAGTTCGCGCCCGCGGCATGCCTTTGGAGGCCCCTGGCGTCAGGCCCTGAGCGCCGAGCCCCGGAATCGGGGTATATATAGGCCATGCCTCTGAACCGGTTTCGACAGTCCAGCCTCAAGACCCGCGTGGTGCTGGCCGTTGCGCTGCTCTTCGTGGGCTTTGCCAGCCTGCTGACCTGGCTGATCCTGCGCCATTTCGACCAGAGTTTTCGCGAGAACCTGTACCACGAGCAGTTCGTCCTGGCGACCACCCTGGCCGACAACATCGACGACAAGATACGCCAGAGCCAGACCTTGTTGACCCAGGTGGCGGCGCAAGTGCCGCCACAGGCCCTGCAAAACTCGCAGCTGGCACAGGATTTCCTGGACCAGAAGAGCAACCTGAAGACGTTCTTCACCAATGGCATCCTGATCATCGATGCGCGGGGCCGCATCGTGGCCGAATCCCCCTACCTGCCCGGTCGGCGCGGGCGGGATGTGTCCAGCCTGGAAGTCTTCAAGGTGGTGAGCGAAACCCGCCAGCCCTATATTTCCAAACCCTTTGCCTCGGTGCGGGCCATGGGACGGCCGGTCATCACCATGGCGCTGCCCCTGTTCAACACCCAGGGCGAGATGGTCGGCCGCCTGCATGGCAGCATCGAGCTGCTGGGGCGCAACTTCCTCTCCGACCTCAATGACTTCAAGCTGGGCCAGACCGGCTACGTTTCGCTGTTCACCAAGGACCGGATCTTCATCTCCAATCGCAATCCCCAGCGCATCCTCCAGCCCATCGTCCTGCCGGGACTCAACCCGCTGGTCGATCGCGCTGTCGCAGGTTTTGAGGGCAGCGACACGACCGTGACCTCGCGCGGCGAAGAGGTGGTGAGCAGCTTCAAGCACCTGAGCACCGTGCCCTGGATCCTCAGCATGAACCTGCCCGTCCACGAGGCCACTGAACCGCTGCAGCAGGCACGCGACTTCCTGCTGCTGGCCATTGCCGCGGGCACGGTGGTGGTCGTGGTGCTGATCTGGCTGGTCATGCGCACGGTCCTGGCCCCGCTGGGCGCACTGACACAGCATGTGCGTGAGCTGCATCACAAGCAGGGCGAGGCCCGTCAGCTCCGGCTGCCCGCCAGCGGCGAAATCGGCGCCCTGGTCCAGACCTTCAACACCATGGTCCGGGCGCAGGACGAGCAGCGCCAGCACCTGCAGGAAAGCGAGACACGCTTTCGCAGCCTGGCGGAAATGTCGACCGACTGGTACTGGGAGCAGGACACCCGCTACCGCTTCAGCCTCATGTCACGGGGCTTGGACAAGACCGGGGTGGACACCTACCTGGGCTGGACACGCTGGGAAATGCCCATCGTCGGTGTCAGCGATGCGCAATGGGCAGAGCATCGCGCCATGCTCGACCGCCACGAACCCTTCCGCAACTTCATCTACCAGGTCCGCGCCATGAATGGCGAGCTGCGGACCTTCTCCGTCAGCGGCGTACCCATGTTCGACGCACAGGGCGTCTTCACCGGCTACCGCGGCATCGGCTCGGACATCACCGACCGCCAGAGTGCAGAGCAGCGCATCGAGTACCTGGCCTACCACGACACCCTGACCGGCCTGCCCAACCGCCTGCTGGTGCAGGACCGCTTCGAGCAGGCCATGGCCCAGGCCGAACGCAGCCACAGCAAAGTGGCCCTGGTCTACCTGGACCTGGACAACTTCAAGTCCATCAACGACACCCTGGGCCACGCGGCAGGCGACGAGTTCCTCAAGGAGGTGGCGCGCCGCCTGCGCAGCTGCGTGCGCGACAGCGACACCATCAGCCGCCAGGGTGGCGACGAATTCCTGCTGGTCCTGCGCGACCTGCCCGACAGCGAAGTCGTCCTGGCCATCGTCATGAAGATCATGGAACGGCTGCAGGAACCCCTGCGGATCGACAACCAGGACCTGGCCTCCTCCGCCTCCCTGGGCGTGGCCCTCGCACCGGACGACGGCCGCGACTTCGAGACCCTGCGCAAGAAGGCCGATCTCGCGATGTACCGCTCCAAGGAGTCCGGCCGCAACACCTACCATTTCTTCGATCCCACCATGGATGCCGAAGCCGGCGAGCACCTGCTCATGCGCAACGGCCTGCGCCGTGCGCTGGAGCGGCAGGAGTTCGTCCTGTACTACCAACCCCAATACGACCTGGCCAGCGGGCGCCTGATAGGCGTGGAAGCGCTGATCCGCTGGTTGCACCCCGAGCTCGGCCTGGTGGCACCCGGCCGCTTCATCGGCGTGGCCGAAGAAAGCGGCCTGATCGTGCCCATCGGCGACTGGGTGCTGCGCCAGGCCTGCGGGCAGGCCATGTTGTGGCAGCAGGCCGGCCTGCCGGCGCTGACCATGTCGGTCAACCTCTCGGCCATCCAGTTCAAGCGTGGCAATGTCGAACAGTCCGTGTCACGCGCGCTGGCCGAATCCGGCCTGGCGCCACAGCTGCTGGAGCTCGAACTGACCGAGTCCATCCTGCTGCAGAACGTGGAGAGCGTGCTCACGAGCGTGCGTCAGCTCAAGCAGCTGGGGGTGAAGCTGGCGATCGACGATTTCGGCACCGGCTACTCCAGCCTGTCCTACCTCAAGCGCCTGGACATCGACAAGCTCAAGATCGATCAGAGTTTCGTGCGCGACCTGGCCACCGATCCGGACGACGAGGCCATCGTGCGCGCCGTCATCCAGATGGCGCGCAGCCTGAACCTCAAGACCATCGCCGAAGGCGTGGAGACCGACGACATCCGCCGCCGCCTGCAGGCCTTCGGCTGCGATGCCGCCCAGGGTTACCTGTACTCGCAGCCGCTCCCTGCCCAGGACATCGAGCGCCTGCTGCGGACAGCGACTTAGAAAGTCTCCCAGTCGTCGCCACCCGCCGGTGTGGCCGCTGGCTTGGCGGCCGGGGCCAGCGCCGGCCGGGCGACCGGTGCCGGTGCTGCGGCCACGCGGCGCGGCGCCGCAACCGCACGGGCTGCGGGCGGGCTGTAGCGCGGCGCCGAGGCCGGGGCAACGGCGGCGGACTGGCCCTGGGACACCTTGAACACGCTGACCGCCTGCACCAGCTCCTGGGCCTGGCTCTTGAGGCTGCTGGCCGCTGCCGCCATCTCTTCCACCAGCGCGGCATTCTGCTGCGTGGCCTGGTCGATCTGCGTGACGGCTTCACCCACTTGCGACACGCCCTTGTTCTGCTCGCTGCTGGCCGCGCTGATCTCGCCCATGATGTCGGTCACGCGCCGGATGCTGGCCACCACTTCGCTCATGGTGCTGCCCGCCTGGTCCACCAGGGCGCTGCCCTGCTCCACCCGGCCCACGCTGTCGGTGATCAGAGTCTTGATCTCCTTGGCGGCGTCAGCACTGCGTCCGGCCAGGCTGCGCACCTCGGAGGCCACCACGGCGAAACCCCGGCCCTGCTCACCGGCTCGCGCCGCTTCCACCGCGGCATTGAGCGCCAGGATATTGGTCTGGAAGGCGATGCCGTCGATCACGCTGATGATGTCGGCAATCTTCTTGCTCGAATCATTGATGCCCTTCATGGTGTCCACCACCTGGGCCACCACTTCGCCGCCCTGGACGGCCACCGTGGACGCACTCTGCGCCAACTGGTTGGCCTGACGGGCGTTGTCGGCGTTCTGCTTCACCGTGGAAGAAAGCTCTTCCATGGACGCGGCTGTTTCCTCCAGCGCACTGGCCTGGTTCTCGGTGCGCGCACTGAGGTCCTGGTTGCCGGAGGCAATCTCGGCACAGGCCACGTCCATGCTGCTGGCCGAGGTCCGAACGGACGCCACCGCGGACTCCATGCGCTGGAGTGTCGTCTTGAGCGTCTGGGCCACGGGGGTGCTGACCGGCACCTGATGCACGCTGTCCAGAGCGATCCCGTCCGTGCGATCCACCGCTGCGACCAGTTGCCCGAGTTCAAGCCCCTGGCGCGCCGTGCGGCCCATGCTCACGGCCAACACCACCTCCAGCGCGGTCTGGATCACCACATACACCGCATGGATCACGACGACACCGAAATTGGGCTGGGTCAGGCAGTACAGGCCAAAACCGGCGGCCTGCAGGCGATCGAACAGAACGTGGTGCACGGCAAAGGTCACCGCCGACAGCACGATGGGCCGCCAGTCCAGGTAGACCAGCAGCAGCGCCAGCGTGACAAACACACCGAAGTGGAGTTCGGTCATGCCGCGCGCCAGGTCGATGTGCAAGGCCACAAAAAGGGACTGGATCACGGCCAGCGCCAGCCGCGAGGTCAGAGTGCCCTTGCTTGTCACGTAGACCAGGCCGGCCAGCACCACCAGCAGGGCCGATGCGCCCCAGGCCACGCCCGATTCGACAAAGCTGAACCCCAGGATGATGGCCGCCAAAGCGCTCAGGGCGATGGCCGCCAGCATGATCTTGTCGCCCAGCAGGCCTTGCGCCGAACTGCCTGAGGGACTCGTGAACGAGCTTGATTCTGTATGGTTCATGAGAAATGGAAACTCCAACTGGATGAGCTCTCCCTGAGAGCACTGGCGTGCACGGGTGGGCCCGTATCGACTCAGTGTTCCCAGCCTAAGGCACCGGCAGCAGGCCGTCAATGCACTAATCCACACCAGGGCGGCCTGGCTCCGAGATACATGACCCAAGTCAAGTTCTGCCCGCGCACGGCTGACCTGGCCGGCTCACAAT
Organism: Burkholderiales bacterium; assembly: GCA_016185015.1. Taxonomy (GTDB): domain Bacteria; phylum Pseudomonadota; class Gammaproteobacteria; order Burkholderiales; family Burkholderiaceae_C; genus Hylemonella. The sequence continues at coordinate 13,698 of JACPOI010000036.1, read as the reverse complement.
CAGACCCTGCGAAAACCCTTAGAAACTCTCCCACTCCTTGCCGGCATCACTGGCCTTCACGGGGGCCGGGATGGTGGCAAGCGCCCCAGCCTTCGCCGGTGCGCGCGGCGCGGCCAGCGTCCTGGACGGGCTGACGGCAGGAGCGCGTGGCACCGACGCGCGCACTGCAGCGCCCGTGCCTTGCGCCAGCTTGAAAACGGCCACAGCCTGCACCAGTTCCTGGGACTGGCCATTGAGGCTGGAGGCCGCCGCGGCCATCTCTTCCACCAGCGCCGCGTTCTGCTGTGTGGCCTGGTCCATCTGCACCACGGCCTCGCCCACCTGGGCCACGCCGGCGCTCTGCTCGGCGCTGGCTGCGCTGATCTCGCCCATGATGTCGGTCACGCGGCGGATGCTGGCCACCACTTCATTCATGGTGGTACCGGCCTGATCGACCAGCACCGTGCCCTGTTCCACGCGGGCGACACTGTCCGTGATCAGGGTCTTGATCTCCTTGGCGGCGTCAGCACTGCGTCCGGCCAGCGATCGCACCTCGGAGGCCACCACGGCAAAGCCGCGGCCCTGCTCACCGGCCCGCGCCGCTTCCACCGCGGCATTGAGCGCCAGGATGTTGGTCTGGAAGGCGATGCCGTCGATCACGCTGATGATGTCCGCGATCTTCCTGGAACTGTCGTTGATGCCCTTCATGGTGTCGACCACCTGGGCCACCACCTCACCGCCCTGGACGGCCACGGTGCTGGCGTTCTGCGCCAGCTGGTTGGCTTGTTTGGCGTTGTCGGCGTTCTGCTTGACGGTGGAGCCCAACTCCTCCATCGAGGCGGCGGTTTCTTCCAGCGCACTGGCCTGGCTTTCGGTACGGGCCGACAGGTCCTGGTTGCCCTGGGCAATTTCGGCGCTGGCGGTGGAGACCGACTCGCTGCCCTGGCGTACATTGGTCACGACCTTGGCCAGGCTTTCCTGCATGGTCTTGAGCTGCGCCAGCAGGCTGGTGGTGTCACCGGCGCGCACGTCGATGCGCTGGCTCAAGTCACCTTGCGCCACGGCCTGTGCCACCGCCGCTGCGACCGAAGGCTCGCCACCGAGCTGCCTGCCGACGCTGCGCGTGATCAGGATCGCCAGCACCAGCCCCAGCAGGATGGCCAGGGCGCCGGCGGCAACGATGATGTTGCGCGTGCTGCTGTAGCTTGCTTCGGCGTCCAGGCCAGCCGCGGCCATCTTGGCCACTTGGCTGTCGCGCAGCTTGGAGATCGCCCCGAAATAGCTAGCCTGCGTGGCGTAGCCAGGGCCATACAGCACCCGGGTGGCTTCTTCATTGTGATTCTGCAACGCCAACTTCAGCACTTCCCCGGTATAGCCGGTATAGACCACCCGTGCGGCCTTGAATGCTTGCAGGCTTTCCTTGTCGCTCTGGGACGCAATGGTTTTCTCCAGATAGGCCACATGCTCGGTTACGGCAGCAGCATTGCGCTCGTAGGCCTCCTTGTTGGACGCCATGCCTTTTTCGTCGGTCAGCAGGATGACATTGCGCACGATCCGTGCGTTGTCCATGGCCCGGAAGGCGATGTCGTTGAGTTTTTCGACCTTGGGGCCACGGTTGTTCACCAGCGTGTCGACCTCTGCATTGATGCCGCTCATGCGCACCAGCGTCAAGCCGATGACGATCACCAGCAAGACGATCAGCGCGCCAAAACCCAGCCCGAGACGGGTCGATAGTTTCATTTCGTTCATACGATTCCCGAAAATTTTTTAAACAATGGAGGAGGGGCTCAGGGAGCTTCTGCGCGCCTGGCGTCAGAAGTTTTCCCAATCGCCATCGGCCGGCCCGGCCTTGGCAGTGGTGGGCTTGGACACGGCAGGTGCATTCAGCCTGGGCGCGAGGGCGGGCTTGCCGGCCTGGGGCCTGGTTTGCGTCGTCGCCTTCAGCGGCATCTTCGGGCGGCTGTCTGACGGCTGGGACACGGCACCGGCGCCTTGGGCCAGCTTGAACACGGCCACCGCCTGCACCAGCTCCTGGGCCTGGCCCTTGAGGCTGCCGGCCGCTGCCGCCATCTCCTCCACCAGCGCAGCGTTCTGCTGCGTGGCGTGGTCCATCTGCGTCACGGCTTCGCCCACCTGGGACACACCGGAACTCTGCTCGGCGCTGGCGGCACTGATCTCGCCCATGATGTCCGTCACGCGGCGGATGCTGGCCACCACTTCGCTCATGGTGGCGCCGGCCTGGTCCACCAGGGTGGTGCCGTGGCCGACACGCTCCACGCTCTCCGTGATCAGGGTCTTGATTTCCTTGGCCGCTTCGGCCGAGCGGCTGGCCAGGTTGCGCACCTCGCCCGCTACCACTGCGAAGCCGCGGCCCTGCTCGCCCGCGCGTGCCGCTTCCACGGCCGCGTTCAACGCCAGGATGTTGGTCTGGAAGGCGATGCCGTCGATCACGCTGATGATGTCGGCGATCTTCTTGCTCGAATCATTGATGCCCTTCATGGTGTCCACCACCTGGGCCACCACCTCGCCGCCCTGGACGGCCACGGTGCTGGCGTTCTGCGCCAGCTGGTTGGCTTGTTTGGCGTTGTCGGCGTTCTGCTTGACGGTAGAGCCCAGCTCTTCCATCGAGGCCGCAGTCTCTTCCAGGGCACTGGCCTGGGTTTCGGTGCGCGCACTCAGGTCCTGGTTGCCCTGGGCAATCTCCGCACTGGCCGTGGCCAGGCTTTCGGAAGACTGGCGCACGTTGGACACCACCTTGGACAGGCTGGCCTGCATGTGCTGCAGGCCCAGCAGCACCTCGGACACCTCATCGCCGCCCTTGGCTACGATCTGCACCGTCAGGTCACCGCCGGCCACGGCTTCGGCCATGCGAGAGGCCTCCTTGAGGGGCGTGACGATGGCGCGCACGCTCAGCACCACCATGACGCTGGCCACCAGCGCGGCAATCAGCATGAAGCTCACGATCGTGACGCGCAGATTGTCCACGGACGTGATCGCCGCTTGTGCACTGTCGGCGGCGGCCTTGCGCTGCATGGCAATCAGATCGGCAAAGCCCTTGACGGTCGCAGCGCCCAGCGGGGTCGTGTGTTCCGCGCGGATCTTGGCGGCTTCTTCCATTTGGCCCGCGGCCAGGGCCGTTGCCCACTTCTCCCGCCAGGAGGCGTAGTTACCGAAGGTTTCACGCAGGGCTTTGATCGCCTGGCGCTGATCGTCGGCGCTCACGCGGCTTTCGAAATCGACCAATGCCTTCTCGGCCTCCTCACGCAGCTTGGGGCCGGTCGCCGCGACCTTGGCCCGTGCCTCGGGGTCGCTCAGGGCCGTCATCTGGGCCACGCCCCAGCGCAGGGCCCAGAGATGGCTCTGCGCATCGGCCAGCGATGCGGTCTGCAAGGTGCTGATGCGGCCTTCCTGGAGGCGCTGGTCGCTGACCTGGCCCAGTTGCCACACGAAGGCAGAGCTGATGATCAGCAGGACGACGACGGACCCGGCCGCGAGGTACAGGCGTTTGGCGATGGTGAGTTTCATGACGTGATTCCTTGTCTAAGCTGTTGATCAGCCGGCGCTTGCGGTGCTGGCCTGCGAAACGAGGCCCAGCTCGGCGCTGCTCATGACGCGTTCGATGTCCAGCAGGATCAGCATGCGGTCGCCCACCGAACCGATGGCCAGCACATGGTTGTTGTCGATCACCCCGGAGAACTCGGGTACCGGGCGCAGCTGCTCGGGCGTGAGTGTCATCACGTCGGACACGCCGTCGACCACCATGCCGATCACCTGCTTGCCGATGTTGAGCACGATCACCACGGTGAAGCTGTCGTACTTCACCTCTGCCATGCCGAACTTGATGCGCATGTCGATGATGGGCACGATCACGCCGCGCAGGTTCACCACCCCCAGGATGAAGGCCGGCGCATTCGCCATGCGGGTGGGCTGCTCGAAGGAGCGGATTTCCTGCACGCGCAGAATGTCCACGCCGTACTCTTCGCGGCCCAGCTTGAAGGCGAGAAACTCGCGCGTCGCAGAGGTCAGTTCGATGCTCATGGCAATCTCCTGAAGGTTGAGGATGAAGGGTTCAGTGGGTGGCTGCCGCCTGCTCATGGAGCAGCGCCAACAGGGGCTCGAATTCGGTGGACTTGTCGAAGAACCAGTCGGCGCCCGCCTGGGCGCAGCGCTGCCGGTTGTAGTCATTGGCGTCGTTGGTCAGCACGGCGATGCGCAGGCCCTCGCGCATGCGCTTGAGCAGCGGGATGATGCGCACGGCGTTGCCGTCCGGGAGGTTCAGGTCCAGCACGATCAGGTCGGGCTGGAAGTAGGAACCCTCGTACAAGGCCTGGTGCAGGCTGCCTGCGATCGCCACCGGCTGGATGCCCGGAATGCGTTCGATCAGCCCGACCAGACGGGAGCGGATGAGTTCGGAGTCGTCAACGACCAGCACTTTCATGTCCGAGATGGTGCCGGCGCAAGGCCGGCGCCGCCATCGGACGCGCCCGGTTCGGGTGTCGGAATCGGCTGGTCGGTGTAGGGCGATTCCTACCCGCCGGCCATCGAAACCTCAGTCCAGCAGCCCGTGCTGCATCGCGTAGCGCACCAGTTCGGCGGTGCCGCTGAGGTTCATCTTCTCCAGCAGGCGCGTCTTGTGCGTGCTCACTGTCTTGTTGCTGATGCAGAGCTGGTCGGCAATCTCGTTCACGCCCTTGCCCGCCACCAGCAGGCGCAGCACCTCGAGCTCCCGGTCCGAGAGGGACTGGTGTGGCAGCTTGTCGCTGCCCAGGGAGACGTCGAACACCAGTTTCTCGGCCAGTTCCGGCACGATGTACTTGCCGCCTCCGGCCACTTTGCGGATCGCGCCCAGCAGAACCTCCATCTCGCTGTCCTTGGTGACATAACCGCTGGCGCCGGCCTTGAGCACCCGGGCGGCCACTTGCGGCTCGTTGTGCATGCTCAGCACCAGGATGGGCAGGTCGCCCCAGTGCGAGCGGATGCGGACGATGAGGTCGGGGCCGCTCAGGCCCGGCATGTTGAGGTCCAGCAGGAGCAGGTCGGGCTGCTGGCGGCGCAGCGCGTCCAGCACCGTGGCGCCATCGACTGCCTCGGCCACGACCTCGATATCCGGGGCCAGCGTGAAGAGCTGCTTCAGGCCACTGCGCACAATGGCGTGATCGTCGGCGAGCATCAGCTTGATCATGCGTCCCCCCGCCACTGGCTGGCCTGGCGCAGGGGCACCACCACGCGCACGCGCGCGCCCTGGTCCGGCGCACTGCTGATGTCGACGCGGCCGCCCAGGGCCAGCGCCCGCTCTTCCATGCCCAGCAGGCCGAAGGAGCGGCGCGTGCGGACCTGCACCGGGTCGAAGCCCTGGCCGTCGTCGACCACCTCCAGCACCAGGTCAGCGCCCTGCTCCTGCAGCGTCACCAGCACCCGGCTGGCTCGCGCGTAGCGCGTGATGTTGGTCAGCGATTCCTGCACGATGCGAAACAGGCCGATGGCCCGGTCTTCGGGCAGTTCGACCGACAGCGGGGCGCCGCGAAAATCGCAGGGAATGGCGGCATGCCGGGTCAGCTCGCTGCACAACCACTCGATGGCCGGCACCAGCCCCATGTCCAGCGCGGCGGGCCGCAGATTGGCCGCCACATTGCGCACGCCCTGGATGGCGCGGTCCACCAGGCCACGCATTTCCCGCAGCTTGTCCGTCAGCTCGGGCGACACACTGCCGTGACGCATCTCCGTGAAGGTCAGGTCCATGCGCAGCGCCGTCAGCACCTGGCCCAGTTCGTCGTGGACCTCCCGCGCGATGTTCTTGCGCTCGTATTCGCGCATGGCCTCGCCCTGAGCCGCCATCTCGCGCAGGCGCTGGCGTGACATGCTGATTTCCTGCTGGATGCGGCGACTCTCGGTAATGTCGTGCGCCGTGGCAAACAGGCCAACCACCTCGCCTTGCTCATTGCGAAAGGCCTTGGCATTGCACAGCACGTCGTAAGTCCGGCCGCTGGCGTGCTTGATGGTGAGCTGGTAATTGAGCGCCTGCCCCTCGGCCATGACCTGCTTGTAGCCTTCATGAAGCTTCTCGGGCTGCGTGAACCGGCTGGGCGCATCGCTGCCGATCAGCGCCTCGCGCGCGAGACCCGTGATCTGGCAGGCCGCATCGTTGGCATCCTGCACCTTGCCGGTCAGGTCGATCAGGACCATCGGGTCCATGCTGGTCTCGATCAGGCTGCGCGCATAACGCGCCGCCTCGCGCAACTTCTCCTGCTGCGCGATCCGGTTCGTGGCGTCGCGCACCATGGCCAGCAGCAGGGGCCCGCGGCTGGCATGCAAGGCGCTGACGCTGACGTCCGCCACGAACTCGCTGCCATCCTTGCGGATACAACGGGTTTGCGATTCGATGCGCAAACCCCGGGGTTGCCCGAGCATCCACGCGCGGCGCTCGTGATGCGCAGCGCGCTCTGGCGGGGTCAACAGCATCGCCGCCGGATGACCCAGCAAGTCCTCGCGGGCATAACCGAACAGCTCCAGGGTGCGGGCGTTGGCCTGCACGATGCTCCCCTCCTGATCGGCCAGGATGATGGCATCCGGTGCAAATTCGATCACGTCGCGGAACTTGCCTTCCAGGCTACGCCGTTGCGCGTAAAGGGCCAGGTGGGTGTTCACCCGCGCCAGCAACACGGGGACGCTGATGGGCTTGGTCACGAAATCGGCCGCTCCGGCCTCGAAGCCGCGGGTCTGCGCCTCGCTATCGTCCAGGGCGCTGAGGAAAATGACGGGGATGGCGCGGGTGGTTTCGTCCGACTTGAGCCGGGCGCAGACCTCGTAGCCGTCCAGGCCGGGCATCATCACGTCCAGCAGGATGAGGTCGGGCGGCTCCTGCCGCACCATCTCCAGCGCGCGCTCCCCGCCAGGCGCCTGCAGGGTCTGGTAGCCGGCGTGCTCCAGGATGGTCGTCACCAGCAGGCGGATCTCGGGGGTGTCGTCCACCACCAGGATGCGTGCCTTGGAAATCTGTGTCTGCGTCATGGGTATTCAAGTATGTCCCAAGGCTGACGGTCGCGCTGTCCATTTTTTCACGATCGGAACTTTCTTCCCTGAGCCCGTATCATTCAGGGATGGCCCGCCCCCCTACCGCCATGCGCGTCCTCTTCCTGGCCCTGATGATCGCCCTGCTGCCCCTGCGCGGCTGGGTCGGTGACGTCATGGCCATGGAGCGGCTGGGGCAGGCCCTCCCGACCGCCCCGGCGGCAGCGGCCGTTCACAGCGAATGCCATGAGGCGCAGGCACACCACGGCCATGACACTGCGCACGAGCACATGAGCCACCCTGCCGGGCAGGCCAGCGGCCATGCCCAGGCCGACTGCTCCGGCTGCACGGTCTGCCAGATCTGCCATTCGGTCGTCCTGGCCAGCGCCCCCGTGCCAGCCAGTACCGCCGCGTTGCCTACGGCCCTGCCGCCATCGCAGGCACGCCTGTACGCCAGCGCCGAACCCGTCCCCGGCTTCAAACCGCCCATTTCCTGACCCTCCTACCCGAGGTGCGTCCGCAGCCGGCCGATGGTCGCAGCGCTGCATACGCGAACCCTGTTTTTCAGGTTGTCGAGGAGTCTTTCATGAAGAAGAAATGGATGCTGTTGGCGGTGCTGGGCTGGCCGGTGCTGGGCCCGTCCCAGACCCTGCCGCAGCAGGCGGCCGCGGCCGCCACGGCGGATGTGCCAGTGCCGGCTGTCGCCTACCAGCCCCTGGAGCCCGTGGGCGCCAGCGCGCTGGTCCAGGAGCTGCAGGACTGGAAGGCCGCCAATGCGGCGGTCGGCCAGTACCCGCGCGGCCACAGGGACATCGTCAAGTGGGAAAAGGCGCAGGCCCCTGCCGCAGCGACGCCGACGCCGGAGGCACCGCGATGAAACGCCGCCATTTACGCCACAGCAGCCTGGCCCTGGCCGCCTTGCTGCTGTCCGGCTGCGCCACGCTGGCGCCCGAAAAGAACCTGGCCGACGTGCAGCAGCTTACCGAGGGTCGCACCGCCGGTGTGGCGGTGGAGCTGCAACGCCCCGGCCGGGACCCCGACGCCGCGGTGGACGAACTGCTCAGGCAGCCGCTCAGCGCCGAAAACGCCGTGCGCATCGCACTGCTCAACAGCCCGGCCGTGCAGCAGGCGCTGGTCACGCTGGACCTCAGCGACGCGCTGCGCGTGCAGGCCGGCCGTGTGCCCAACCCACACTTCTCCATCGCCGAGCTGGCCGAAGGCGACAAGCGCGAGATCGAACGCGCGCTGCGCTTTGATCTGGTGGGCCTGCTCTTCCTGCCCTGGAAGAGCCAGTGGCAGAGCCGCCAGCACGAACTGGCCAAGCTGCAGGCCGCCCAGGACATCGCGCGCCTGGCCACCGAAGTGCGCAAGGCCTGGATCAACGCCGTCGCAGCCGAGCAGAGCCTGCGTTATCTGCGCGACGTCCAGGACGCTGCCGAAGCCGGCGCCGAGCTGGCGCGGCGCATGACCCGCGTGGGCAACTTCAGCAAACTGCAACAGGCGCGCGAACAGGTGCTGGTAGCCGACGCTGCGGCCCAGGTGGCACGCGCACAGCAGCGCGCCCATGGCGAGCGCGAGAAGCTCACGCGCCTGCTCGGCCTGTGGGGCGCGCAGGCCCAGTTCACCCTCAGCCCCCGCCTGCCCGAGCTGCCCGCCAGGCCGCCGGCGCAGAACGACGTGGAAGCCCGCGCGCTGCGCGAGCGCCTGGACGTGCGCCTGGCCGTCACCGAGACCGGCTGGGTCGCCGACTCCCTGGGCCTGGTGAAGGCCGCGGGGTATCTGGACGGCATGACGCTGGCCTACAAGCACACCAGCACCGTGGACGGCGCCGGCGAGCGCGAACAGAAGCACGGCTGGGAGCTGGAGCTGCCGCTGCCGATCTTCGACTGGGGCAGCGCACGCAATGCGCGGGCCGAGGCGCTCTACCTGCAGTCGGCCGTGCGCGTGCGCAACGTGGCCGTGCTGGCGCGCAGCGAGGCGCGCGAAGCCTACTTCGGCTGGCGCACCGCCTATGACCTGGCACGCCACTACCGCGAGGAAGTGGTGCCGCTGCGGCGCTTCATCGGTGACGAGATGCTGCTGCGCTACAACGGCATGCTCTCCAGCGTCTGGGACCTGCTGGGCGAGATCCGCCAGCAAAGCCTGAGCGTGAACCAGGCGCTGGAAGCCCAGCGCGACTTCTGGCTGGCCGACGCCGACCTGCAACTCACCCTGACCGCGACCTCGCCTGGCGCGCTCACCCAACTGCGCGGCAACGCCGCTGTGGCCCCGGCCGCAAGAGGACATTGAACATGAACCGACGTAACTTCTTCAGCGGAGCCGCCCTCACGGCCGTGGCGGCGGCCTCGGTCAGCAAGGTGGCCATGGCCGCGCTGCCCGAACCGGTGTCACGCGAGACGCCAGACACCGCACCCCCGCTGCAGCCGACAAGTGGCCGCCCCTACAACCCGGTCGTCACGCTCAACGGCTGGACCTGCCCATGGCGCATGAACAATGGCGTCAAGGAATTCCACCTGGTGGCCGAGCCCGTGGTGCGCGAGATCGCGCCGGGCATGAAGGCCCACCTGTGGGGCTACAACGGCCAGAGCCCGGGCCCGACCATCGAGGTGGTGGAAGGCGACCGCGTGCGCATCTTCGTCACCAACCGGCTGCCCGAGCACACCACCATCCACTGGCATGGCCAGCGATTACCCAACGGCATGGACGGCGTGGGCGGGCTGAACCAGCCGCAGATCCCCGTGGGCAAGACCTTTGTCTACGAGTTCGTGGCGCGCCGCCCCGGCACCTTCATGTACCACCCGCACGCCGACGAGATGACGCAGATGGCCATGGGCATGATGGGCTTCTGGGTCACGCACCCGAAGGCGAAACATCCGCTGATCAGCGAGGTGCAGCGCGACTTCTGCTTCCTGCTCAATGCCTTCGACATCGAGCCCGGCAGCGCTACGCCGAAGATCAACACCATGCTGGACTTCAACCTCTGGACCTGGAACAGCCGCGCCTTCCCCGGCATCGACACGCTCAACGTGCGCCTGGGCGACAAGGTGCGCATCCGCGTGGGCAACCTGACCATGACCAACCACCCCATCCACCTGCACGGCCACGAGTTCGTGGTGACCGGCAGCGATGGCGGCCCCTGGCCGCTGGCGGCGCGCGCACCGGAGGTGACCACCGACGTGGCCGTGGGCCAGATGCGGCAGGTGGAGTTCGTCGCCGACGAAGAGGGCGACTGGGCCTTCCACTGCCACAAGAGTCACCACACCATGAACCCCATGGGTCACGCCGTGCCCACCATGATCGGCGTGGACCACCGCGGCCTGGTGCAGAAGCTGCAGAAACTGGTGCCCGACTACATGGTCATGGGCGAGCGCGGCATGGCCGACATGGGCGAGATGGAGATGCCACTGCCCGAGAACACCCTGCCCATGATGACGGGCACCGGCCCCTATGGCCCGGTGGAAATGGGTGGCATGTTCTCGATGCTCAAGGTCCGCCGCACCCAGAAGGCCGGCGACTACAGCGACCCGGGCTGGTTCCAGCAGCCCGCCGGCACACAGGCCTACGAGTGGAACGGCGAGCCCCCCGCGGCGCCCCGCGCTGCCGCACCGGACAGCGGCCAGGGCGCCGTCGAAGTCAAGGCGGTCAAGCCCACATCACACGACACGCATCACTGAGGACACCATGAAACACATTGTTTACATCCTGGGCGCCATCCTGCTGGGCGCCAGCCCGGCCTGGGCCCATGGCGACAAAGCCGACGCCCATGCCCCCGTGGTCAAGGAGCAGAAGGACTGGGGCATCGCCGGCGACGCCAAAGACGTCAGGCGCACCATCACCCTGGTCATGACCGACAACATGCGCTTCACGCCCGACCGCATCGAGGTCAAGCAGGGCGAGACCGTGCGCCTGCGCATCCAGAACAAGGGGCAGCTGCTGCACGAACTGGTCATCGGCACCCCCGCGGAGCTCGCCGCCCACGCCGAGCAGATGCTCAAGCATCCGGGCATGGAACATGACGAGCCCTATATGGCCCACGTCCAGCCCGGCCAGCGCGGCGAGCTCATCTGGACCTTCAACCGCGCCGGCCAGTTCGAATTCGCGTGCCTGATCGCCGGGCACTTCCAGGCCGGCATGAAAGGCCGGATCAACGTCACAAGGAGTCAACCATGAATCGACGCAAGCTTTTGCAGACCTCGGTCGCCCTGGCGGCCGCAACGCTGGGCGGCCTGGGCCTGGCCGCCCAGCCCCCGCGCCCCATGGTCGAGGTCTGGAAAACCGCCAACTGCGGCTGCTGCAAGGACTGGATCAAGCACCTGCAGGCCAGCGGCTTCGACGTGAAGACGAATGACGTGAGCAATGACCGCAAGAACGAGGTCCGCCAGCGCCTGGGCCTGGCCGAGAAGTTCGGCTCCTGCCACACCGCCCTGGTGAACGGTTATGTGCTCGAAGGCCATGTGCCGGCGCGCGAGATCCAGCGCCTGCTCAAAGACCAGCCCGTCGCCGTGGGCCTGGCCGTTCCGGGCATGCCCGTGGGTTCACCCGGCATGGACGGCCCCGAGTACGGCGGTCTTAAGGACCCTTACGACGTGCTGCTGGTGCAGCGCGGCGGCACGGCCCGTGTGTTCCAGTCCTACCGATAATCGATGCTCCACCTGACGATGAGACCCATCATGAACAAGCTCTCCACCCTGACCCTCTCCCTGCTGCTGTCTGTTGCCGGCCCCGCACTGGCCCACGAAACCGGTAGTGCACACGGCCACGATGCCGCTGCCAGCAGCAAGGCTGCCAAACCCCTGGTCGAAGCCGTCGTGCGCACCGTGGACAAATCCGCGAAGAAGATCACCCTGCGGCACGGCGAGATCCCCAACCTCGACATGGGACCGATGACCATGGTGTTCCAGGTCCAGGACCCTGCCTTGCTGGACAAGGTCAAGCCCGGCGACAACGTGCGCTTCACCGCCGACCAGATCAAAGGCGCCTACACGGTGCTGACCATCGAGCCGGTACAGAAGTAAGGCGTACGGCGCAAGGCAGGCCCCTAGAACAGGCAACCCTGCCCGCGCGCCAGACCGGGGCGGAACAGGGAGAGGTCGAGTTCCACGCGCCCGCGGTTCAGGCCGTGGCGGGCGCAGGCCTTGTGGAAGCGCTGGCGTATCAGGTCGGCCCACAGGCCGCTGCCTTTCATGCGCGTGGCGTAGTTGCTGTCGTAGTCCTTGCCGCCGCGCATCTCCTGGATGCGCGCCATCACACGCGCCGCGCGCTGCGGGTAGTGAAGGCTGAGCCACTGCTGGAACACCTCGTTGAGTTCCCAGGGCAGGCGCAACACGGTGTAGAAGGCACTTCGCGCGCCCGCCGCTGCGGCCGCCTCCAGCACCTGCTCCATGTCCTCGTTGATGAAGGGGATCTGCGGCGCCACGCTCACGCCCACCGGCACGCCGGCCTCGGCCAGGGCGCGGATGGTGCGCAGGCGGCGCTGCGGCGAGGCGGCGCGCGGCTCCAGCTGGCGCGCGAGTTCGCCATCCAGCGTGGTGATGGTCACGTAGACCGCGGCCAAGCGGTCTTGCGCCATGGGTGCGATCAGGTCCAGATCACGCTCCACACCGCTGGACTTGGTGACCAGCGAGAAGGGGTGGCGCGTGTCGCGCAGCACTTCGATCAGCGAGCGCGTGATCTTCAGCTCGCGCTCCACCGGCTGGTAGGCATCCGTGACCGAACCGATGACGATCATGCTGGGCTGGTAGGCCCGGGCCGAAAGTTCCTGCCGCAACAGTTCGGCCAGACCGCGCTTGGCGATGATCACGCGCTCGAAATCCAGCCCCGGCGACAGGCCCAGGTAGCTGTGCGTGGGCCGCGCGTAACAGTAGCTGCATCCATGCTTTATGCTGAATTATATTGTTCACAAGAGATGAAAGCAGAGACACAGCCGCGGGTTCAGACAAACCATCTGACTCTGAGGTGTTGATAACGAATTGGCCTTACTCAAAGGCATGGCCACTGGAAAAGTGGTTTCGATTCTTCAACCAAAAGGCGCAGGCGTTTAGTCCTGCGCAAAGGCTTCTGTCAGGCGCCGTCCCCACCCCCATCGACCAATCAGCCAACACGAAGACGCGGACTTTCTCTGGAGAAAGTTTTCATCTTGTGACGGCAATGCAGAAGCCGCCGCACAGACGCGAATAAGGAAAAATCTTTCCCCGGGGAAAGTTCAGCACTCTTGCGGAGAGAAAAACACGACGCATAGCGACAGGCCGTTAAACACCTGGCGACACTTTCCCCCGGGAAAGTCTGCAGCCGACCCGCCAACTTACTCAGCCAGCGATGGTGCGCGAAGCGCTGGGCATCGAGATCGACTTCTCCTTGCCCTCGGCGCGAGTCATACGGTCCTTGAAACAGATCATTGCCTGGCGCGGCAAGCCGCAGGTGATTCGTTGCGACAACGGACCGGAAAACATCAATGCGACCATCCAGCGCTGGGCGCAGCAGTGGGACATCCGGTTTGAATGCATCCAACCGGGCAAGCCTCAGCAAAATGCCTATGTGGAGCGGTTCAATCGCACCGTGCACTACGAATGGCTTGAACCGCCCCGGGTTTCGTGGAGGCCAGTTAGTTTAAGTTGAGACCACGTCGGCGGTCTCACTGGCGAGTTGCCGCCAGTAGTTTGCCTCAGCTTCTGCCGGAGGGATACCCCCAATCGGTTTGAGCAGTCGGGTGTG
>JACPOI010000035.1 GCA_016185015.1 Burkholderiales bacterium | reverse complement strand
GCGCTCCAAGGTCGATCCGATGAAGGAGGTGGCCAGGATGATCCACTCTCATCTGGAGGGTATCGTGGCCTGGGCCCAGACACGCCAGACCAATGGATTCCTGGAGGCCATCAACGGACTGTTTCAAGCCGCCAAGCGGCACGCTCGGGGCTTCACGCGTATCGACACGATCAGAACGGTGATCTTCTTGATCGCCGGCAAACTCGACTTCAGCGTGATCAACCCTCATGCTGGGCAACCCACTTGAAATTCAACAGAGCCGAAAATATTCACTGGTGTTGACTGGCTTGTTGCCATTGACGAGGCAAAAGACTTTAGAAAGCTCATTAACGGTGTGTGTCACGAGTTATCGCAACGTGGTGAGCATGATGAGGTTCAACGCTGGGCTAAACACTATTCAAATGCGGTCGGTACGCGTGGTGCGGATAAATTAAATATGCTCGAAATTCGAGCCTTTGATGCATGGTTACGAAAGGACTATTCCGTTGCATTGGACGACGCAAGAGAAGCCGTTGAGCTTTCAAAGAAAATTGATGTCTCGTTGCCATCGAATCCGATCCACACTCTAGCTCTAATAGAGCGAGATAGCGGCAACGTTGAGGCTGCTTTGGTCAACCTTTTGGAAGGAATGGACCTTGAAGAAGCGCTGGAAGAGAAGCACGGGAAAAACGCGGAGTTCTTTGGCAACATAGGGCGTTGCCTGCAGCTTCGAAAGGAGTTTGAGACTGCATTGCGTTTTTACAAAAGAAGTGGAAAGGAAATGGCTGCACGGCCTAGTGATTTTCACAACTCTGGGTGGCTTCGTCTTTGGGTTGGCGAGACGTTGTGCAAGTTAAACAGAGTTGCTGATGGTTACGTTTTCCTTTGCGCTGCGAAACATATTTGGTCGCAGTCCTCTAAGCTGTTAGAAATTTCTGCCGATCAGGCTTTGAACGATTTGCGCGGTACGCATCCAGAACTTGAAGATGCGATGGTTCCCCAGTGGAAGGCTGAGAAAATGTTCAGCGCATGGGTAGCGCAGTCGTGAAGTGGTCAGGTAAATCCGACTAGCATCAACATAGCGTGTTCTGTTTTTGTGATGGTGGATAGTCTCTTTCGTGGTCTTTTGAGTTGGCCGGCGAATACTCATGAGCCACATCAACACATGGCCAGATTCACCAGCAGGCTCCGCCGCTTCCCCGTACCATGCACACCTAGGCCCGTCATGGGCCGTTTTCTTTGGCGCGCCCACCATGTTCACACTAACGCTTTCCGACTTCTCGCTCGAACACTTCATGCAGCACTATTGGCAGCAAAAGCCGGTGGTCATCCGTCAGGGCTTTCCCGGCTGGCAGGATCCGATCAGCCCCGAGGAGTTGGCCGGGCTGGCGTGCGAGCAGGAGGTGGAGTCGCGCCGGGTGTTCAAGAAGCGCGGCAAGTGGCAGGCCGAGAGCGGGCCGTTCGAGAGCTACGACCACTTGGGCAAGAAGGGTTGGACGCTGATCGTGCAGGCGGTCAACCACTGGTCGCCGGAAGTGGCGGAGCTGGTCAAGCCCTTTGCCTTCATCCCCAAGTGGCGGCTGGACGACGTGATGATCAGCTACTCGCGCCCCGAGGGCGGTGTCGGTCCGCACATCGACCGCTACGACGTGTTCATCTGCCAGGGCTCGGGGCGCCGGCGCTGGCGCGTGGGTGCGCTGGGCGGGCACCGCGAGTTTGCTGCCCATGCTGCGCTGTTGCACGTGGATCCGTTTGAGCCCATTCTGGACGTGGAACTGCTGCCCGGTGACATCCTCTACATCCCGCCCGGCTTCCCGCACGATGGCGTGTCGCTGGAGCCGTCGATGAGCTTCTCGGTCGGTTTTCGCGCCAAGTCGGCCTGCCACATGCTCAGCGGCCTGGCCGATTACCTGATCGACCAGGACCTGGGCAACGAGCTGCTGACCGACCCGAAGCGCCCCATCCACCAGCACCAGGGCCACATCGATGGCGCCGACATGGCACGCATCCGCGCCCAGATGCAGGCGGTGCTGGACAACGACGTGCTGATGGCCGACTTTGCCGGCAGCTTTTTGTCCAAGACCAAGTGCGCGCTGGACTTGCAGGCGTTGGACGAACCGTTGGTCGCCGACGCCCTGCTGGCCGAGCTGGCACGCCAGCCGCTGGTGCGCACCGGCGGTCTGCGCTGCTTCTACCTGGACGCCACGGTGCGCAAGGGCGTGTGCTATGTGGACGGCGAGCGCCACGTGTTTGGAGCCAAGGCCCAGGCCAGCGTCAAGGCGCTGTGCGACCACGACACCATCAGCGCACGCCAACTGCGCGGCGGCTTGCAACTGCCAGCATTTGTCGAGGCACTGACCCAGTGGGTCAACGCCGGCTACTGGTACTTTGAAGACTGAATAAGCCCCGCCCCAAACGGGGCGCAGGGTCAATGGTTACCACTATGCACAGCCTGACAGGCCTGTGCTAAGGTCTGCGGCTTGTCTTTTTTGACTCCCAGGAAACCATGAAACGACTTCTTCTCACCGCGGGCCTGTTGCTCTCGTCGGTGCTGCTACAAGCGGCGCCGGTCACGGTCAAAGGCTACGCCCATGTCAAGACCGTGGGCACCATCGACGAATACACGTTGCAGTCCAATGGTCTGCAGGTGCTGCTGATGCCGGAGCACTCCAACCCCACGTTGACCTTCATGGTCACCTACCGCGTGGGCTCGCGCAACGAGGTCACCGGTACCACCGGCGCCACGCACCTGCTGGAGCACCTGATGTTCAAGGGCTCCAAGAACCACACCCGTGAGAAGGGCAACAACGTCGACCAGTTGCTGGAGCGCACCGGCGCGCGCTACAACGCCACCACCTGGCTGGACCGCACCAACTACTACGAGAACATGGGCAGCGAGCACCTGGCCACGGCCGTTGGCATGGAAGCCGATCGCATGCGCAACCTGCTGCTGCGCGAGGAGGACCGCCAACCCGAGATGACCGTGGTGCGCAACGAGTTCGAGCGCGGCGAGAACTCGCCGATCCAGGCCCTGTACAAGGAGATCTACCAGACCGCCTTCGTCGCCCACCCCTACCACCACAGCACCATTGGCCACCGCAGTGATATTGAAAAGGTGTCGATCGAAAAGCTGCGCGCCTTCTACGACACCTTCTACTGGCCCAACAACGCCACCATCACCATCATTGGTGACTTTGAGCCGGCCAAGGCGCTGGAGCTGGTGAAGAAGTCGTTTGGCGTCTACCCGCGCTCGCCCAAGCCGATTCCGGCCATGTACACCGAAGAGCCCGAGCAGAACGGTGCGCGGCGCACCATCGTCAAGCGCCCCGGTCAGTTGGGTGTGGTGGCCGTGGCGCACAAGGTGCCGGCCGCCACGCACGCGGACTTTGCCGCCGTGCAACTGATGAGCGCCATCCTGACCGATGGCAAGAACAGCCGGCTGTACAAGGCGATCACCAACAAGAACCTGTCCACCGGGGTGGAAGGCGAACTGGGCATTTTTCACGACCCCAGCATGCATATTGTGTTTGCCCCCTTGGCGCCCGGCGCCAAGCATGACGAGGTGGAAGCCATCATCCATCAGGAGATCGAGCGTCTGAAGAAGGACGGCGTGACCGAGACCGAACTGAAGGCCGCCGCCGCCAAGGTGGCCGCCGATGCCGCCTTCAAGCTCGATGGCTCGTTTGGCATTGCCGGCAACATCAATGAGTACATTGCCGCTGGCGACTGGGCGCTGTTCTATTCTCTGGACGAGGCCGCCAAGAAGGTCACCGTGGCGGACATCCAGCGCGTGGCGCAGAAGTACTTGCTGGAAGACGCCAGCACCACCGGCTGGTTTGTGCCAACCGCTGCCGGCGCTGCAGCGCCCGGTGCGGCGGGCAAGACCGGCTTCAAGGACACGCTGTCCGATGGCCCCTACTACTACCGCGATCCCCGTCTGAACGCCGGCATGCAGCCCACATTGGCAGCAGCCAAGGAGGCGTCCGGCGGCGCCGGCGTGGATGGCGGCAGCAAGATGGCGCCCCATGCCAAGCGCAGCAGAACCGCCGGCATCGACGTGATTGCCTACCCCATGGGCGTGAAGGACGTGGTGACGCTGCGCGCCTCGCTGCCCGCCGGTCGCGCGCTGGGGGCCAAGGGCAACCCGGCCATTCCCACACTGACCGGCATGCTGCTGGACCAGGGCACGAAGACCCAGGACAAGTTCGCCATTGCCGAGAAACTGGAATCCGTCGGCGCGGCCATCAGCTTCCGCGTGGGTACCGATGTGCTGGACATCAGCGCCCGCTCGCTGAAGAAGGACGCACCCATGGTGCTGGGCCTGATTGCCGAGCAGTTGCGCACCCCGGCCTTCTCGGCCGAGGAGTTTGCCAAGGCCAAGAAGCAGATGGCCGGTGGCATCAAGCGCAGCCTGGAGAACACCGACTTCCGCGCCGCCGACGCCTTCAGCCGTGCGGTCTATCCCCAGGGTCACCCCAACCGCGCCGTGGCACCTGACGACATGCTGGCTGCCATCGAGTCGGCCACGCTGGAAGAGGTATTGGCCTTCCACCAGGCCAACTACGGCCCGGCCGGCATGAAGCTGGTGCTGGTCGGTGATCTGGACCAGGGCGCCTTGCAAACCGAGATCGAGCGTGCCTTTGGCGGCTGGACCGGTGGCAACGACGTGGTGCGCGCAGGCCAGCCTGCTGGCGCCACCGCCGCCGGCAAGCAAGACATCGTCGTGCCGGGCAAGACCAGCGTCTCCGTGGTGCTGGGCCAGGCCAGCGGCCTGCGCTACCAGGACCCGGACTACCAGGCCCTGCGCCTGGCAACCGCCATCCTGGGCAGCGGCTTCACCGGACGCCTGATGGCCAATGTGCGTGACAAGGAAGGCCTGACCTATGGCGTGGGAGCCAACCTGGGCAACGACATGTTCAACGATGGCGACTGGCGCATCTCCGCCACGTTTGCGCCCGGCCTGCTGGACAAGGGCATTGCCTCCA
Organism: Burkholderiales bacterium; assembly: GCA_016185015.1. Taxonomy (GTDB): domain Bacteria; phylum Pseudomonadota; class Gammaproteobacteria; order Burkholderiales; family Burkholderiaceae_C; genus Hylemonella. Next base: position 22,824 of record JACPOI010000035.1, on the reverse strand, counting down.
CCCAGCGCCAGCTCAAGCTCTGGTATGACGCCGGTGCCACGCCGGCCGAGATCAGCGCCCGCAAGAGCAACCTGATTGGTGAATTCAAGGTCAACCTGGCCACCACCGGCGGCATGGCCGGCGCCCTGCTGGGTGCGGTCAACCGCGGCTATGACGTGGGCTGGCTGGATGAGTTCCCGATCAGGATCAATGCACTGAGCAATGAGCAGGTCAACGCCGCGATCAAGAAGTACCTCAAGCCCGAAGCCATGGTGCTGATCAAGGCCGGCACGCTGGACGCGGCAGCCGCTACCAAGTAAACGATGGAGCGTCAGATGCTACTGATTTAGTAGCGTCTTACGCAGATTCCACGAGGGCTATCGCCCAGTTTTACATAAAATCATATTTTCACCAAGCAAACGCTTGCTGAAAATTGATGGATTTGGTATCGTCGGCGCATGCAAGCCGACATCGCTCCGACCGAACCCGAGACAGCCCCCAAGCGCACGCGGGGGCGCCCCCGCAAGACCATGGATGAGCGCGATGACGGCAACCGCCGCCAGGCGCTGCTCGCCGCCGCCGCCCACCTGTTTCGCCGCAAGGGCTTTGCCGCCACAACGACGCGCGACATCGCCGCCGCCGCCGACATGCAAAGCGGCTCGCCGTTCTACCATTTCAAGAGCAAGGATGCCCTGCTGTTTGCCGTCATGGAGGAGGGCATGCGCTCGGCGCTGGCGCGCCAGCGCGCCGCGGCCCAAGAACCCGGCTACGCCGACCTGGCGCCGGCCGAACAGTTGCGCCGTCTGGTCGGTGTGCACTTTGAGGTGCTGCTGGGACCGGGTAGCGACTTCGTGCCCGTCATGCTGTACGAGTCGCGTTCGCTGCCGCCGCGCCAGCACAAGGCGCTGGGCCTGCTGATTGCGGAGTACGAATCCCTGTGGTTGCCGGTGCTCATCGCCTTGCACGAACGCGGCGAACTGCGCGCCCCGGTGCGCCTGGCGCGGCTGCTGATCCTGGGCGCACTGAACTGGTCGGTGCAATGGTTTGATCCCAAGAAGGGCGCGTCGCTGCAAGAGCTGACCGACGCCGCCATGGCTTTGTTCCTGAAGGAATCCTGATGTCTTACGGTTCTGTATTCGCCCCCGGTCTGTTCGCGGGCAAGGCCATCATCGTCACCGGTGGCGGCTCCGGCATCGGGCGCTGCGTGGCGCACGAGCTGGCGGCCCTGGGCGCCCATGTGGCGCTGGTCGGGCGCAAGCTGGAGAAACTGCAAACGGTTGCTACCGAAATCACCGAGGATGGCGGCCGCGTCAGCTACCAGGTCTGCGACATCCGCCAGGAAGAGGCCGTCAAGCAAACCGTGGCCGCTATCTTGGCTGCGCACGGCCGCATCGATGGGCTGGTAAACAACGCCGGTGGCCAGTTCATGACGCCGCTGGAGGCCATCAGCGCCAAGGGCTGGGAGGCGGTGGTCAACACCAACCTGACCGGCGGCTTTCTGATGGCGCGCGAGTGCTACCTGCAGGCCATGGCCAAGACCGGTGGGGCGATGGTCAACATCGTCGCCGACATGTGGGGCTCCATGCCCGGCATGGGTCACAGCGGTGCGGCGCGGGCCGGCATGGTCAGCTTTACCGAGACGGCCGCGCTGGAGTGGGCGGCCAAGGGTGTGCGCGTGAACGCCGTGGCACCGGGTTACATCGCCTCCAGCGGCATGGACAACTATCCACCGGAGGCCGGTCCGATGCTGCGCGAGATGGCCAAGACCGTGCCGACCGGACGCTTTGGCACCGAGGCAGAAACCGCGGCCGGTATCGTGTTCCTGCTCAGTCCCGCGGCGTCCTTCATCAGCGGCACCACGCTGCGCATCGACGGTGCGCGCCCACAGGCCCGCCTGGGCTGGCCGATGCGCGTGCCCGATGCGGCCGTGCAGGCACGCGATGCCGTCAAACCGTTCAATGGTTTTCACAGGGCCCAAACACCGAAGGTGTTTTCCCAATGATTTCACCCAAAGTTTTTCAAGTCTGAGGCATCACCATGCAATTCACCCACGAACACCAGGAAATCCAGAAAACCCTCAAGCGTTTTATTGACGCCGAGATCAACCCCCATGTGGAAGAGTGGGAAGAGGCCGAGATGTTCCCGGCCCACGAAGTCTTCAAGAAGCTGGGCGACCTGGGCCTGTTGGGCCTGACCAAGCCCGAGGCCTATGGCGGTGCGGGGCTGGACTACAGCTACGGCATGGCCATGGCCGAGACGCTGGGCCATGTCGACTGCGGCGGCATTCCCATGGCCATTGGCGTGCAGACCGATATGTGCACGCCGGCGCTGGCCCGCTTTGGCAGCGAAGAGCTGAAGCGCGAATTCCTGGTGCCGGCTATCGCGGGCGACACCGTGGGCTGCATTGGCGTCAGCGAGCCGGGCGCGGGCAGTGACGTGTCGGCCATCAAGACCACGGCGCGCAAGGATGGTGACGACTACGTCATCACCGGGCAGAAGATGTGGATCACCAACAGCCTGCAGGCCGACTGGATGTGCATGCTGGTCAATACTGGCGACGGTCCGGCACACAAGAACAAGAGCCTGGTCATCGTGCCGCTGCGCGATGGTGGCAAGCTGCGCCCCGGGACCGAGGTGGCCCGCAAGATCCGCAAGATCGGCATGGCTTCCAGCGACACGGGTCTGATTTACTTCGACGAGGTGCGGGTGCCGCAGCGCAATCGGGTTGGCCAGGAGGGCGCGGGTTTTATCTACCAGATGCAGCAGTTCCAAGAAGAGCGCCTGTGGTGTGCCGCCAGCGCCGTCCAGGCATTGAACAACTGCATTGACTGGACGGTCGAGTGGGCGCAGGAGCGCAAGATGTTTGGCGCCACGCTGGCCGACCAGCAGTGGGTGCAGTTCAAGCTGGCCGAGATGAAGACCGAAGTCGAGTCCCTGCGCGCGCTGACCTACCGGACCTGCGAGTTGTATGTGTCCGGCAAGGATGTGCTGGAGCTGGCCTCCATGGCCAAGCTCAAGGCCGGTCGGCTGGGGCGCCTGGTGCCCGATGGCTGCCTGCAATTCTGGGGCGGCATGGGCTACACCTGGGAGAACAAGGTGGCCCGCATGTTCCGCGACAGCCGCCTGGGCTCCATCGGTGGTGGTGCCGACGAGGTGATGATGGGCATCATCGCCAAGACCATGGGTGTGGCCAAGCGAAAAATATGACCCCCACGCTTCAGGAAGACATTGCAGCGGTCGAAGACGCGGTGCTGCGTTTTGTGCAGACCGAGGTCAAACCGCATCTGGAACAGTGGGAAGAGGCCGGCCAGTTTCCGCGCAGCCTGTACCAGCGCGCGGCCGAGCTGGGCTGGCTGGGCATGGGCTACCCGGAAGCATTGGGTGGCACACCCACCCCGTGGGCGCTGCGCAATGCCATGACCATTGCACTGGCGCGAGCGGGTGGCAGCGGCGGCCTGATGGCCAGCCTGTTCAGCCACAACATCGGCCTGCCGCCCCTCTTACGCCATGGCAGCGCGGCCTTGCAGCAACAGGTGATTCCCGATGTGCTGGCCGGGCGCAAGGTGTCGGCCCTGTGCATCACGGAGCCCGGTGGTGGCACCGACGTGTCGGCGTTGAAGACCACTGCTCGGTTGGAAGGCAATGAGTATGTGGTGGATGGGGAAAAGGTCTTCATCACCTCCGGCACGCGCGCCGACTGGTTGACGGTGGCGGTGCGTACCGATCTGAAGAACAAGGGACCCATGGGCATTTCCATGCTGATGGTTCCCGGGGATGCGTTGGGCCTGTCGCGCAGCCCGTTGAAGAAGATGGGGTGGTTGTGTTCGGACACGGCCCATTTGCGCTTTGACGGCGTGCGGGTGCCGGCCAGCAATCTGGTCGGAGAAGAAGGCTCCGGCTTCAAGATCATCCTGACTAATTTCAATGGTGAGCGCCTGGCCATGTCGGCGATGGCGCTGGGTTTTGCCGAGTGCTGCTATGACGAGGCCCTGGCCTGGGCACGCCAGCGCAAGACGTTCGGCACGGCGCTGGTGGACCACCAGGTGATACGCCACAAGCTGATGGACATGAAGATGCGCATCGAATCCACCCGTGCCTGGCTCGATGCCGTCACGGCATGTGCCGATGCGGAGGACAAGTTCGCCAAGGGTGCGGAATTCCCCGCCGGGCCGCCCCAAGGGGAATTAGCCCCCTCGGGGGGCAGCGACCCGCGTAGCGGCGGAGCGTGGGGGCCATCCACTGTGGCACAGGTCTGTCTGCTGAAGAACCACGCCACGCAGACCATGCAGTTCTGCGCCGACCAGGGTGTGCAGATCCTGGGCGGCATGGGGTTCATGCGCGGCACGGCCTGTGAGCGCATCTACCGCGAGGTCAAGGTGATGATGATTGGCGGTGGCGCCGAGGAGATCATGAAGGAGTTGGCCTCCCGTCAGCTCGGTCTGTGAGAATGTGCGCATGAACGCCAAAGCCAAGAACGACGACAAGTCCCACGCACCCGTGCGCGAATTCGAGCCAGAATTCGTGCTGGCCCTGAAAAAGATCTTCGAGGAAATGATCGTTTTCAACCAGGTGCTGGGCCTGCGCATCACCCAGGTGCTGCCCGAGCAGGTGCGTGGCCAGATCACGATGAAGCCGGAACTGGTGGGCCACTTCAGCTACAACCGTCTGCATGGCGGCGTCATCAGCGCCAGCCTGGACGCGCTGGGCGGGCTGGCCGTCATGGCCGCCATTGGCGCGCGCCACATGGACGAGCCGCCCGCGCAGCGCCTGCACCGCTTTGCCAAGCTGGGCACCATCGACCTGCGCATCGACTATCTGCGCCCCGGCATCGGCGAGCAGTTCGAGCTGCGTGCCGAGGTCATGCGCCTGGGCTCGCGTGTGGCCTCCACGCGCATGGAGTTCCTGGGGGCGGATGGCAAGCTGCTGTCCGCGGGCTCGGCGGCCTACATCGTTTCTTGACAGTTCGGCTTGGCCTGTGGGTTGTGCGCCACAGCGTGTTGGTGAAGCGATGTTTCGCTTACATTGGTGAGCGTTATTTGTTGAGGGAGCCCCACATGAAATCCACCGCACTACTCATTGCACTGCTGGCCTGCATCGGCCAGGCCCAGGCCGTCCAGTCCTGCGAAGAACTCAAGACCAAGGTCGCCACCAAGCTCGATGGCAAGGGTGTCAAGGGCTATACGCTGGAGATCGTCGCCGCGGACTACGCGGGTGACGCCAAGGTCGTCGGTAGCTGCGAAGGCGGCAAGAAGAAGCTGACCTACACCCGCGCCAAGAAGAAAGAGTAAGGGCGCCACCTGCTGCGCCAACCAGCACGCAAAAGACAAAAGCCACCGCGAGGTGGCTTTGTCGTTTTTGGGCCGTCGGGGCCTATTTCTTGGCTACCGGCGTGGCCGTGCTGCCAAAGTAATCCGACACCGTCTTCCACTTGCCGTCCTGGATCTGCGACAGGCGCGAGGCATCGCTGCCCAGGCGTTTGGTGGCGGTGAAGGTCTGCACCGCGCCGCCGAAGAAGTCGGGCTCGATCGTCATATTGTCCATGACCTTGATGAAGCTGTCCGTCGTCAGGTTCTTGCCGGCGCGACCGGCCGCTGTGGCAAAGCTGGTGATGATGGTATAGCCGTAGACCGAGAACACGGTGGGATCGTCATTGAACTTGGTCTTGTACTTGCTGGCCCAGAAACGGATGGGCTGCGAGGCCTCATCCAGGTACGGGTTTTGCACCGTCATCGTGGCGTACAGCCCGTCCATGGCCTTTCCGCCCAGTTTGTGGATCAGGTCGGTATAGGAGGCGCTGGAGCCCAGGAAGACCGGGTTGTAGCCCAGCTTGCGGGCCGTTCCGATGGCACCAATGGTCTCGCGGATGATGGTGCCCAGCACGATCATGTCGCAGCCACTGGCCTGCATCTTGGACACCTGAGACGAGAAGTCGGTGGCACCGCGCTTGTACGAGGTCTTCTCCACAAATTCCATGTTCAGGGTCTTCAGGCCGGCCTCACCGCCGCGGAGCACTCCCAGTCCGAAGTCGTCATCCTGGTACATGGTGCAGACCTTCTTGGCCCCCTTTTCCTTGACCAGCTTGGGCACGGCGTTGCGCATCTGGTCATAGTAGGTGGCAGCGTAGGAGTACTTGAGCTTGTGGAAGGGCTCGTACATCTCGCGCGCGGCGGTGATGGGGAAGAAGTTGATGACGTTCTTCTCGAACTGCACCGGCATGGCGGCCATGTTCTGCGCCGTGCCGATGTGGCCCACCATCATGAAGATCTTGTCCTGGTTGACCAGCTTTTGCGCGGCCAGTACCGCCTTCTTGGGGTCGTAGGCCGAGTCCTCCACCAGCAGCTTGAGCTTGCGGCCGTTGACGCCGCCCTGCTCGTTGATCTCGTCCACCGCCAGCAGCATGCCCAGGCGGGCCTGCTTGCCAAAACCGGCAATCGGCCCGGACAGATCCTGGATGGAGCCGAGCACAATTTCATCCTTGCTCACACCTTGCTGGGCAAGCGCAACCGTAGTGGCCAGTGCCAGCGTGGTGAGGGTCAGGGCAGTCTTCAATCTCATGGTTTTGTCTCCTAGTTGAAATCCGGTGGACCGGGGTGTTTGCGCGAACAATACTCCTTTTTACTGGCTTGCGTACTCGCTCACCACCTTCCAGCGTCCATCCTGGATCTGGGCCATGCGCGAGTCGTCACTACCCAGGCGGCGGGTCGGTGAGAACTTGAGCGCTGGCGAGCCAAACATGTCGCTCGGAATCTTCATGACCTCCATGGCGCGGATGAACTTGCTGGTGCTGGGGCGTTCGCCAGCATCGCGCATGGCATTGGCAAACACGTTGATCGTGGTGTAGCCAAACACGGAGATCGTGGAGGGGTCTTCATTGAACTGGGTCTTGTACTTGCTGACCCAGCGGCGCACGGCTTGGGAGGGGTCATCCGGGTAGGGGATTTGTGCCGTCATCGTGGCGTAGAAACCCTCCATGGGCTTGCCGCCCAGCTTAGGAACCAGTTCGGTGTAGGCGGCGCTGGACCCCAGGAAGACCGGGTTGAAGCCCATTTTGCGGGCGGTGGCGATGGTGCCCACGGTCTCGCGGATGATGGTGCCCAGCACCACCATCTCGCAGCCACTGGCCTGCATCTTGGCGACCTGGGAAGCGAAGTCGGTCGCGCCGCGCTTGAAAGATGCCTTGTCGGTCAGCGCCATCTGGCGGCCCTTGAGTCCGTCTTCTGCGCCCTGCAGCACTTCCAGACCAAAGTCGTCATCCTGGTAGATGGCGCAGACCTTGGTCACGTTCTTCTGGCGCACCAGCTTGGGCAGCGAGCTGTGGATCTGCTCGTAGTAGGTGGGCAGCGTGGAGAACTTGAGCCGGTGGAAGGGCTCGTACATGGAACGCGCCGCCGTCAGTGGGAAAAAGTTGATGACGTCCTTCTCGAACTGGATGGGCATGGCAGCCTCGTTCTGCGCGGTGCCGATGTGGCCCAGCATCATGAAGATCTTGTCCTGGTTGACCAGCTTCTGTGCGGCCAGCGTCGCCTTCTTCGGGTCGTAGCCGGAGTCTTCGACCAGCAGCTTGATCTTGCGGCCGTGGATGCCGCCGGTTTCGTTGATTTCCTCAATGGCCATCTGCATGCCGGCTCTAGCTTGCTTGCCGTAGCCGGAGAGCGGGCCGGAGAGGTCCTGGATGGTGCCGACGAGGATTTCGTTCTTGCTGATGCCTTGCGGCAGTTGTTGGGCCGCGCACAGCGTGGCGGCGCTCGCCAGGGTGGCGAACGCGAATAGGGTTCTGAGTGTCATGGAAGGGGTTGAACAGGTAGGCACGGTGGGTCAGTGGTACATGGCCTCGATCTGGGCCGCGTACTTCTTCTCCACCAGTTTGCGTTTGAGTTTCATGGTGGGGGTGAGCTCTTCGTCCTCGGCGGTCAACTGGGTTTCCAGTAGAAAGAACTTTTTGAGTTGTTCAACCCGGGCAAACTTTTGGTTGACCCGGTCGAGCTCGGATTGGATAAGGGCCTGCACCTCGGGCGTGCGGGTCAGGGATGCGTAGTTGCTGAAGGGGACGTCGGCGTCCTGGGCAAATTTTTCGACGTTCTCCTGGTCGATCATGATGATGACAGTGAGATACGGACGCTTGTCGCCGATGACCACCGCATCGGTGATGTAGGGCGAGAATTTGAGGTCGTTTTCCAGTTCGCTGGGCGTGACGTTCTTGCCGCCGGCGGTGATGATGATGTCCTTCATGCGGTCGGTGATGCGGTAGTAGCCATCGGCGTCCACCATACCGACGTCGCCGGTGTGCAGCCAGCCGTCTTTGTCGATGGTCTCGGCGGTCTTCTCGGGCAGATTCAGGTAGCCGGCAAACACGTTCTTGCCGCGCACCAGAATTTCGCCGGTGGCTGGGTCCAGTTTGACTTCGTTGTAGGCGGCGGCCGGGCCTATCGAGCCTGGCTTCATTTTTTCGGCCGGCACGCCGGTCGCGGCGCCGCAGGTCTCGGTCATACCCCAGACCTCCAGCATCGGCACGCCCAGGGCCATGTACCAACGCACCAGATCCGGTGAGATGGGCGCGGCACCGGTCACCAGAAAGCGTGCGCGGTGGATGCCAATCAGCTTGCGCACATTGTTCAGCACCAGCCACTGGGCCAGCGTGAACTGCAGCTTGAGCCAGTTGCCCACGGGTTGACCCGCCAGAATGCGGTCGGCAATGGTGGTGCCCACGCCTATGCCCCAGGCATAGGCGGCCTGCTGCACACGCCCGGCCTCCTTGAGTGCAATCATCACGCCGGAGTAGAACTTTTCCCAGACCCGCGGCACGGCGGTGAACACGGTGGGCGCAATCTCGCGCACATTCTCGGGAATGGTCTCGGGGTTCTCGACAAAGTTGAGCCGGGCGCCGGTGTACAGCGCAAAGTACTCGCCGCCCATGCGTTCGGCGATGTGGCACAGCGGCAGGAAACACATGCGCTCATCGCGCGCGTCCTGTGCCACCAGCGTGTTGTAGCCGCGCACCGTGAACACCAGTCCCTGGTGCAGGTGCATGGCGCCCTTGGGTTTGCCGGTGGTTCCGGAGGTGTAGACCAGGATCGCCAGATCCTCGGGCCGGCAGGCCGCCACGCGCTGCTCCAGCAGAACGGGATGCTGCTCGCCATACGCACGGCCCAGCGCGCGCAGACCGTCCAGGCTGATGACACCGGGGTCGTTCAGCTCGCGCAGGCCTTCCATGTCGAACACCACGACCTTGTGCAGGCCGGGCAACTGGGCGCGCACTTCCAGCGCCTTGTCCAGTTGTTCATCGTCTTCGACGAACAGGACCGTCGTACGCGAGTCCTCGCACAGGTACTGCACCTGGGACGGTGCGTCCGTGGGGTAGATGCCGTTGGAGACGCCGCCGGCCGACAGCACCGCCAGATCGGCCAGGACCCACTCGACGACCGTGTTGGACAGGATGGAGGCGCATTCGCCCCTGGCAAAGCCCAGACTCAGCAGGCCGTTGCCAATTTCGCGCACGGCTTGGGCGGTCTGGGCCCAGGTCCAGCTGCGCCACAGGCCCAGGTGCTTCTGGCGCATCCAGACCTGGGTGCCGCGCTGGGCGGCAGCGTTCCAGAACATCGCCGGGATGGTTTCTCCCTCCATGACGATGTCATGGCAGGGTTGAATCGAAGAGGTGTCCCAGAGTCCGCTCATGTATTACCGCCAGTTTTTTTTCTTTTTCCAGCGCCGCTCACCGCGCACACCGTGTTCCTTCATGCCGAGGTAGAACTCCTTGATATCGTCCTTCTCGCGCAGGTGGGCGCAGGTGTCTTCCATGACGATGCGGCCGTTTTCCAGCACATAGCCGTAGTCCGACGCATTCAGCGCCATGTTGGCGTTTTGCTCGACCAGCAGGATGGTCGTGCCGCGCTCGCGGTTGATGCGCACGACGATCTCGAAGATTTCCTTGGTGAGCTTGGGCGACAGGCCCAGGCTGGGTTCGTCGAGCAGGATCAGGTCGGGGTTGGCCATCAGGGCACGGCTGATGGCCAGCATCTGCTGTTGCCCGCCGGAAAGCAGGCCGGCATCCTGGTGGGTGCGCTCACCCAGGATGGGGAAGTAGCGGTACACGGCTTCCAGGTCGCGCGCCACACCATCGCGGTCGGTGCGGGTGTAGGCGCCCATCAGCAGGTTGTCGCGCACGGAGAGCAGGGGAAACACCTCGCGCCCCTCGGGCACGTGGGAGAGACCTTGCTGCACGATGCGGGCGGGGTCCTGCGCGGTGATGTCCTCGCCCTTGAATTCGATGGAGCCCTTGCGCGGGTCGATGATGCCCGAGATGGTCTTCAGGATCGTGGTCTTGCCGGCGCCGTTGGAGCCCAGCACGGTGGCAATCTCGCTGCGGTGCACCTGCAGGCTGACGCCGCGGATCGCCTTGATGGGGCCGTAGGCGCTCTCCACGTTGAGGAGCTTGAGCACCGGCTGGTCGCTGATGGGCGGCGGCATGGTGCTCATACGGGACCGCCTTCCATGCGGGCGGGCTTCTGGTCCGCGTCGCCACTGACCTTGCGACGCAGCGATGACACATCGTCGATGGAGCCCAGGTATGCCTCGATGACGCCGGGGTCGGTCTGCACCTCGCGTGGCGTTCCCATGGCCAGCATTTCGCCCTGGTTCATGGCCAGCACGCGGTCCGACACCTTGGACACCAGCGTCATGTCGTGCTCCACCATCAGCACGGTGATGCCCAGCTCGTGCTTGATGTCCTGGATCCAGAACGCCATGTCATCGGTTTCCTCCACGTTCAGGCCACTGGAGGGTTCGTCCAGCAGCAGCAGCTTGGGTTCGGTGCACAGCGCGCGGGCCATTTCCACGACCTTGCGCACGCCGTAGGGCAGGCCGGCAACAAAGGAATCGCGGTAATGCTGCAGGTTCAGGAAGTCGATGACCTCTTCGGCCTTCTCGCGGGCCTTAAGTTCGGTCTCGCGCACCTTGGCGGTGAAGAACAGGTCCTGCCACAGGTGGGTGGCGCGGTGCGTGTGGCGCCCGATCAGCAGGTTGTGCAGGACGGATGCATGCTCAAACAGTTCGATGTTCTGGAAGGTGCGCGCAATGCCCAGCGAGGCCACGTTCTGCGGTGGCTGTTCGGTGAGTTTGAGCATACCCTTGGGACCCAGGTAGGCGATGTCGCCGGTGGTGGGCGTGTAGATGCGGCTGATCAGGTTGAACACGGTCGTCTTGCCCGCGCCATTGGGGCCGATCAGCGTGAAGACCTCGCCCTGTTTGACATCAAACGACACACTGTTGACCGCCAGCACGCCACCAAAGCGCACGCTCAGGTTCTTTGCAGAAAGAAGTGTTTCGGTCATAGATTGAACGCCGCAGGGCCGCCCCAAGGCGTGAAGGCCCCCTCTGGGGGAAGCGTAGTACACGAAGTGACAAGCGTGGGGGTCATTTCAAACGATCCGATTTCTGGAACGATTTCTGCCGCTTGAACATGCCCTTGCGGTAGAACGGGAACATCTGCAAATAGGTGCGGATCTTCAGCCAGCGGCCGTACAGGCCCATGGGCTCGAACAGCACAAAGGCGATCAGCACCAGGCCGTAGACCAGACCTTGCAGGCCCGGCGCCTGGCCGATGGTGGCCGGCAGAAAGTCCTTGATCTGGGCGATGACCTGCGGCATGGCGATCAGGAAGATGGCGCCCAAGAACGCGCCATGCACCGAGCCCACGCCGCCAATCACAATCATCAGCAACAGGTCAATCGACTGCAGGATGTTGAACTGGTCGGGCGAGATGAACTGCAGGTTGTGCGCATACAGCGCACCGGCCACGCCAGCCAGCGCGGCGGAGATCGCAAACGACAGCGTCTTGTAGTACGCCAGGTGGATACCCATGCTTTGCGCCGAGATTTCGGAGTCACGGATGGCGACAAAGGCACGCCCCGTCGGTGAGCGCAGCAGGTTCAGTATGCCCAGCGTGGCTGCCACGGTGATGACCAGACACAGGAAGTAGAACTGCTCGCCGCTATCGAGCACCCAGCCAAAGATGTTGGGCTTCTTGATGTGGATGCCGGCATTGCCGCCGGTGACTAATTCCCAGCGCGCCAGTACCTCTTCGACGATGAAACCAAAGGACAGCGTGGCAATCCCCAGGTAGATGCCCTTCACCCGCAGCGCCGGCAGGCCCACCACCAGGCCGACCGCGGCCGACAGTCCGGCGGCGCAGACGATGGCAATGGGAAAGGGCACCCCCATATTCGTCAGCACCGCATGCGTGTAGGCCCCCACGCCGAGGAAGGCCGCATGACCCATGGAGAACAGGCCGGTGAACCCTGCCAGCAGCATCAGACCCAGCCCGGCCGTGGAGTAGATCAGTACCAGCGTGAGTTGTGCCAGCCAGTACTCGGCAAACACCCAGGGCGCGGCCAGCAGCAACAGCATCAGCGCGCTGTACCAGAACACATGGCCGCCATGCTTGGCAAGTTTGATGTCTTGCGCGTAGTCGGTCTTGAAGATAAAACGCATTAGACGCAACTCCCCGCAGGGCCGCCCCAAGGGGAGTTAGCCCCCTCGGGGGGCAGCGCAGTACACGAAGTGACAAGCGTGGGGGTCATACTTTCTTCCTTAGCTTCTCACCGAACAGACCATTGGGCTTGACCATCAGCATCACCAGCACCACCACATAGGCGGCCGTGTCCTTGAAGCCGTCGGGCAGGTAGAAGCCCGACAGCGACTCCACAATGCCAATCACCAGCCCGCCCACAATCGCGCCGGGCAGACTGCCAAAGCCGCCGACCACGGCAGCGGGAAAGGCCTTGAGCCCGATGAAGCCCATGTTGGCGTGCACAAAGGTGATGGGTGCCAGCAGCAGGCCGGCGATGGCGGCAACAGCCGCGGCCAGGCCCCAGGCAATGCCGTTGAGCCGCTGCACCGGTATGCCCATGTAATACGCGGCCAACTGGTTCTGCGATGCGGCTTGCATCGCAATGCCCAGCTTGCTGTAACGGAACAGCGCAAACAGCAGACCACACAGCACGGCCGTGGCGCCGATGACCACCATGTGCTCCACATTGAGCACCACGCCGCCAAGGTTCCAGATCTCGTCCTTGTAGGGAACGGGCAAGGCCTGTGTGTCGGTGCCGATGCCGGGCACCATGGTGATGGCGCCGCGGGCCACGTAGCCGATGCCTATGGTCAGCATCACGACCGAAAACGCGGGTTGCCCCAGGATGGGACGAATCACCGCGCGCTCCAGCACCACGCCGAACACGGCCATGGATGCAATGGCGCTGATGATGGCCAGCCAATAGGGAAAACCCAGCATGGTCATACCCACCAGTCCGCCAAACGCGCCAAGCATCATCAGCTCACCCTGGGCGAAGCTGACGGTCTCGGTGGCCTTGTAGATCAGCACGAAGCCCAGAGCGATCAGTCCATAGATGCACCCCTGTGCGATCCCGCTGATCACCAGTTGAAGAAACAGCACGTTGTCTCCTGTCCTTGTTTTTTGCTTCCCGGTTATAGCCGGTGGACTCTAATTCACCGATAGGGTTGTCACTGATGCTGATGTCTCGCGTGCGACTGTGTAATGGGTCCATGCAAGACTCCGTAGAAACCCGCAAGCACGGTCCGGTCACCGTGGTCACACTGCAGCGCGCCGAGGTGCGCAACGCCGTGGATGCCGACACCGCGCGCAAGCTGTATGACGCTTTTCTGGCGTTTGACGCGGATACCGAAGCGCGGGTTGCGGTGTTCCACGGTGCCCACGGCCACTTCTGTGCTGGATGGGACTTGCAGGCCGGCGCACGCATGGCGCACTACCTGCAGCAAGGCGTTGATCCGTTTGCGGCGCTGGAGTTTTCCCCTGGCGATTACGCCGCAGATGAAAGTGGTCCGGCCGGTCCGATGGGGCCATCACGCCTGGTGCTGTCCAAGCCGGTGATCGCCGCCATCAGTGGCGCCGCCGTGGCCGGCGGCATGGAGTTGGCCTTGTGGTGCGACATGCGCGTGATGGAGGCCGATGCCTATGTGGGCGTGTTCTGCCGCCGCTTTGGCGTACCGCTGATCGATGGCGGCACGGTGCGTTTGCCGCGTTTGATCGGCATGGGCCATGCGATGGACTTGATACTCACTGGACGCAAGGTCGAGGCCATGGAGGCCCTGCAGATGGGGCTGTGCAACCGCGTGGTGCCCACTGGCACGGCGTTGGACGCGGCCATCGCCCTGGCTGAGCAGTTGGCCGGCTTTCCCCAGCAGACTATGCTGGCCGACCGCGCCAGCGCCTACGCGCAGTGGGACTTGGATATGCCCCACGCGCTGCACCAGGAGTGGCAGCGTGGCAAGGCCTGTATTGCAGCCGGTCTTGAGGGGGCGGCCCGCTTTGCCGGTGGCGCCGGTCGCCACGGAAAGTTTTAGAAAATCTGGCGCTAGCCCTCTTGGATATTGCATGAGGCGCTACTAAATATGTAGCTAATGTGGATGCGGCGCGGCCGCCCCAATCACTGCTTGGGAATTTCCCGCGGCTGTCCAGCCTCGTCAATGGCCACATAGGTCAGTGTGGCCTCGGTCACCTTGATGTACTGGCGCTGCGTGCGCACATGCTCGGCATAGACCTCGACCGTCACGGTGATCGAGGTGCGCCCGATGCGGCTGACCTTGGAGAAGAAGCTCAGGATGTCACCCACGCGAACGGGCTGTTTGAACACGAACTCGTTGACCGCCACCGTGGCCATGCGGCCCTGTGTATAGCGCGCCGGGATCACCGAGCCGGCCAGGTCGACCTGGGCCATGACCCAGCCGCCGAAGATGTCGCCGTTGGCATTGCAGTCGGCGGGCATGGGGATAACCTTGAGCACCAGCTCCTGGTCGGTGGGTAATTGAATGCCCAAGGGGCTTGAATTGGTAGACATGGGCACAATCCTACTAGTTTGTGGACCGCCCCGCCCGTGGCGCGGCCACACCCCTTTCCCCGGAAGGACTGCCACCCATGCGCTCCCACGAGCTTCGATCACCTGCGCCGCCTGCCGTTGGTGCCGCTTCCACCGCCGCCGCGCCCAAGTCCGACTGGAAGACGCTCAAGCGCCTGTTCCCCTACCTGTGGGCCTACAAGTGGCGCGTCATGGCCGCGCTGGCCTTCATGATTGCGGCCAAGCTCACCAACGTGGGTGTGCCCCTGCTGCTGAAGAAACTGGTGGACAGCATGAGCTTCCAGCCGGGCGATCCCCAGGCCCTGCTGGTGGTGCCGGTGGCCTTGTTGCTCGCCTACGGGGCGCTGCGCCTGTCCACGACGCTGTTCACCGAGCTGCGCGAGCTGGTGTTCTCCAAGGCCACGCAGGGCGCGGCGCGCAGCATTGCGTTGCAGACCTTCGAGCACCTGCACGCCCTGAGCCTGCGCTTCCACCTAGAGCGCCAGACTGGCGGCATGACGCGCGACATCGAGCGCGGCGTGCGTGGCATCGAGTCGCTGATCTCGTTCTCGCTGTTCAGCATCCTGCCCACGCTGATCGAGGTCGTCATGGTGCTGAGCATCCTGGGCTACCAGTTTGACGCCTGGTTTGCCTGGATCACGCTGGGCGCATTGGTGCTGTACATCATCTTCACGGTGCTGATCACCGAATGGCGCACCCAGTTCCGCCGCCAGGCCAACGAGTTCGACTCGGCCGCGCACACCCGCGCCATCGACTCCCTGCTGAACTACGAGACCGTCAAGTACTTCAACAACGAGGCCTTCGAGGCCACGCGCTACGACCACAGCCTGGAGCGCCTGCGCAAGGCGCGCCTGAAGGCGCAGACCACGCTGTCGCTGCTCAATGCCGGCCAGCAACTCATCATCGCCGTCGGCCTGGTGGCCATGCTGTGGCGGGCCACGCAGGGGGTGGTGGAGGCTCGCATGACCCTGGGTGACCTGGTCATGGTCAACGCCTTCATGATCCAGCTCTACATTCCGCTGAATTTCCTGGGCGTGATCTACCGCGAAATCAAGCAGAGCCTGACCGACCTGGAGAAGATGTTCACGCTGATGGAGCGCGAGCGCGAGATCGCCGACGTGCCCGGCGCCCAGCCGCTGCAACGGGGTGAGCAGACTTCGCTCGCCTTCGAGAATGTGAGCTTTGCCTACGATCCCAGCCGCCCCATCCTGCACCACCTGAGCTTCGAGGTGCCGGCCGGCAAGACGGTGGCCGTGGTCGGCCCCTCCGGCGCCGGCAAGTCCACGCTGGCGCGGCTGCTGTTTCGCTTCTACGACGTCAGCAACCCGCAGGAGGGTGGTCGCATCCTGATCAACGGCCAGGACATCAAGCAGGTCACCCAATCCAGCGTGCGCTCGTGCGTTGGCATCGTGCCACAGGACACGGTGCTGTTCAACGACACGGTGGAATACAACATCGCCTACGGTAAGCCCGGCGCCAGCCGCGCCGAGGTGGAGGAGGCCGCCGCCTCGGCCCACATCCACAGCTTCATTGCCGCCACGCCCAAGGGCTACGCCACAATGGTCGGCGAGCGCGGGCTCAAGCTCTCGGGTGGCGAGAAGCAGCGCGTGGCCATCGCCCGCACCCTGCTGAAGAACCCGCCCATCCTGATCTTCGACGAGGCCACCTCGGCGCTGGATTCGGCCAACGAGCGCGCCATCCAGGCCGAACTGCAAAACGTGGCCCGCAACAAGACCACGCTGGTGATTGCGCACCGCCTCTCCACCGTGGTGGACGCGCACGAGATTCTGGTCATGGACGCCGGGCGCATCGTTGAGCGTGGCAACCACGCGGCGCTGCTGGCAGCGCGTGGCCGTTACGCCGAGATGTGGGCGCTGCAGCAGCAAAGTGGAGAGAGGGTTGAGGATGAAATCACGCAGTAGCCCTCGTGGATATTGCATGAATGGCTATTAAACCGATAGCAAACGGAGGGGCCGCATGCTTGCAGGTCATATTGGCGTAGGTCTGGCGATCGGGCGCTGGGAGCGCCGGGTCAATGTCGCGGTGTTCGTGGCTGCGGCGCTGCTGCTGGATGTGATGCTGTGGCTGTTCATCCTGCTGGGCTGGGAGTCGGTGCGGATTCCCGCTGACTTCCTCACCACGCACCAGCCAGAATTCGTGTTTCCCTATTCGCACAGCCTGCTGGCAGCGTTGTTCTGGTCGGTGGCGGCGGGCTTGGTCGTGCGTTTCGTGTACCCGCGCGCCAGGGCAGGTTGGCTGATTCTCGTGGCTGTCTTTTCGCATTGGTTGCTGGACGCGCTGGTCCACCGGGCCGAGCTGCCACTGGCCGGTGGCGCCACGCCGCAAGTCGGGTTGGCGCTGTGGGGCCACATGCCGGTCGCGCTGGTGATCGAGGCTGTGATCGTTCTGGTGGGGTTGTTCGCCTTTGTGCGCGGCAGCAAGCTTGCGCGGGGCCGGGCCATCGGTCTGGTGGCACTCAATTTGGGCATTCTTGCGCTCACGGCGGTCGGCATGACCGTCGCACCGGCGCCGCCGTCGGCGCTGGCCATGGCAGCCAGTTCCCTGCTGACCTTGGCGGTCGTCTGCGGTGCGTTGGCATGGCTTGGCAAGACCGAGGTCTGATGCTCATGCAATCCGCGCATAATCTTGGTCATGGAAACC
Source organism: Burkholderiales bacterium (assembly GCA_016185015.1). Classification (GTDB taxonomy): domain Bacteria; phylum Pseudomonadota; class Gammaproteobacteria; order Burkholderiales; family Burkholderiaceae_C; genus Hylemonella. The sequence goes on along the minus strand of JACPOI010000035.1, from coordinate 5,296 downwards.
AAATGGCTTGAAGATTTTGTGTCCCTGGCTGAAACCCGCAGCTTCAGCAGGTCCGCGCAGTTGCGCCACGTGACCCAGCCCGCCTTCTCGCGGCGCATCCAGTCGCTGGAGGCCTGGGCCGGCACCGACCTGGTGGACCGCAGCAGCTACCCCACGCGGCTGACGCCGGCGGGCGAGACGCTGTACGACCAGTCCATGGAGGTGTTGCAGGCCCTGCAGAGCACGCGCGCCATGCTACGCGGCCACACCTCGGCGGCGCAGGACGTTATCGAATTCGCGGTGCCGCACACGCTGGCCTTCACCTTCTTTCCGGCCTGGGTGTCGTCGTTGCGCGAGACCTTCGGCCCGATCAAGAGCCGGCTGATTGCGCTGAATGTGCACGACGCGGTGATGCGCATGGTGGAGGGCAGTTGCGATCTGCTGATCGCCTACTACCACCCGTCCCAGCCGTTCCAGTTTGACACGGACCGCTACGAGATGGTCAGCCTGGGCGAGGAGGTCGTGTCGCCCTATGTCAAGCCCGACAGCAACGGCGCGCCCCTGTTCCAGCTGCCCGGTCGGGTCGGCCACCCACTGCCGTATCTGGGCTACGCGCCCGGTGCGTATCTGGGCCAGATGGTGGAGCTGATCCTCAAACAGTCCAGCACCGCCATCCACTTCGACCGCGTCTACGAGACCGACATGGCCGAGGGCCTGAAGGCCATGGCGCTGGAGGGCCACGGCATCGCCTTCCTGCCGCACAGCGCGGTGAAGAAGGAGTTGCGGGCCAAGCGGCTGGTCAGCGCCCTGCCGCCGAATACCAAGGGGCTGGAGATCACGATGGACGTGCGCGTCTACCGCGAAAAACCGGTCCAGAAGGAATTGCCGCGCGGCGGCGCCGGCATTGGGCGCGGTGCGGCCGCACCCAAGAGCAGCGCCCAGGCGCTGTGGGACTACCTGCTGACCCAATCCACACGCAAATAGACCAACGCGAAATTTTGTACCTATGAATGAACTGACCCTGACCCGCCCCGACGACTGGCACCTGCATGTGCGCGACGGCGATGCCCTGCGCACCGTGGTGCCGCACACCGCCGCCCAGTTTGGCCGCGCCATCATCATGCCCAACCTCAAGCCGCCGGTGACGACGGCCGCGCAGGCTTGTGATTACAAGGCACGCATCCAGGCCGCTGTGCCGGCCGGCGTGACCTTTGAGCCGCTGATGACGCTGTACCTGACCGACAACCTGCCGGCCGATGAAATCGCCCGCGCCAAGGATGCCGGCGTCGTCGCCTGCAAGCTGTACCCGGCCGGTGCCACCACCAACAGCGACGCCGGCGTCACCGATCTGCGCAAGACCTACCAGACGCTGGAAGCCATGCAAAAGGCCGGCCTCTTGCTGCTGGTGCACGGCGAGGTGACGTCCAGCGACATCGACCTGTTCGACCGCGAGGCGGTGTTCATCGACACGCAACTCATCCCGCTGCGCCGCGACTTCCCGGAGCTGAAGATCGTGTTCGAGCACATCACGACCAAGGAAGCCGCGCAATACGTGCAGGCGGCGGACCGCTTCGTCGGCGCCACCATCACCGCCCACCACCTGCTGTACAACCGCAACGCCATCTTCACCGGCGGCATCCGTCCGCACTACTACTGCCTGCCGGTGTTGAAGCGCGAAACCCACCGCCAGGCGCTGGTGCAGGCTGCCACCAGCGGGTCAGCCAAGTTCTTCCTGGGCACCGACAGCGCGCCGCACGCCGTGCACCTCAAGGAACACGCCACGGGTTGCGCCGGCTGCTACACCGCCTTCAACGCCATGGAGCTGTATGCCCAGGCCTTTGACGCCGCCGGCGCGCTGGACAAGCTGGAAGGCTTTGCCAGCTTCCACGGCGCGGATTTTTACGGCTTGCCGCGCAATACCGGCACCATCACACTGCGTCGCGAAAGCTGGACCGTGCCGGAGGGCTTTGTCTTTGGCGAGGCGCAACTCAAGCCGCTGGGCGCTGGCGAGTCCGTGCCGTGGCGGATGGTCTAGCGCAGATCGACTGGTCCGCCCCCTGGCTGGCGCCCTATGTGCAGCCGGGGCAGGCCATTGCTGAGCAGGTGCTGGCCGGGCGCTCGTGCGCCGAGGCGTTGAACGCCGCCTGGGCGCCGCAGCCCACACCGGTGCGCTTTGTGCCGCAGGGCGAAATGCCACCCGGCATGGCCTACGAAAGCTATATTTTCAATAGCAATCAATGCCCAACCCGCGAGGGCTTGCACGACTTTTTCAATGGACTGGCTTGGCTGGCCTTCCCGCAGACCAAACGCCGCCTCAACCACCTGCATGTGGCGCAGATCGCGCAGACTGGCATCCAGCCGGTGCGCGGGCCGGCGCGTGATGGCCTGACACTGTTCGACGAGAATGCCGCCTTTTTTCACGGGCCGGATGCGTTGTGGAATGCCCTGGTCACCAAGGACTGGCGGCGCCTGTTCGTGGACCTGCGCGAGCAATGGGCGCAGGTGCAACTGGTGTTGTTTGGCCACGCCTTGCTGGAGAAGCTGGTTCACCCGAGAAAACCGATCACAGCCCACGTGTACCCTGCGCAGGCTGCTACGCATTCGATAGCGGATCTGGATGCCTGGATGGCCGCCGATCTGAGCGCCGAGCGTCTGGCGGCTAAGCCCTTTGCCCACTTGCCAGTGCTGGGTGTTCCCGGCTGGTGGCCGGGCAATGCCGACCCTGCCTTCTACGCCGACGCCAGCGTGTTCCGCGCGCCGCGCCCGGCGCCCATGGCATCCACGGTCTGAGCGCCAAGTCCCCAGGTGTCCTGGGTTTTTTACGGGCCGGCGCCATTGAATTGCCGCATTTCGACCTTACCATTGGCCCCGACACGCCCGTTGGGGGCGGCTTTGCCATTGTGAGGAAACCATGAAACGCATCATTTTGTTTGTCCTGACCAACATCCTGGTCGTCGCCGTGCTGGGCATCGTGGCCAGCCTGCTGGGCGTCAACCGCTACCTGACCGGCAGCGGACTCAACCTGAGTGCCCTGCTGGGCTATGCGCTGGTCATGGGCTTTGGCGGCGCCATCATCTCGCTGCTGATCAGCAAGCCCATGGCCAAGTGGACATCCGGCGTGCGCGTCATCGAGCAGCCGCAGAACGCCGATGAGGCCTGGATCATCGAGACCGTGCGCAAGCTGTCCGAAAAAGCCGGCATCGGCATGCCCGAAGTCGGCATCTTCGAGGGCGACCCGAATGCCTTCGCCACCGGCGCCTTCAAGAACTCGGCCCTGGTGGCCGTCTCCACCGGCCTGCTGCGCGGCATGACGCAGGACGAGATCGAGGCCGTGATCGGCCACGAAATCGCCCACGTCGCCAACGGCGACATGGTCACGATGACGCTGATCCAGGGCGTGATGAACACCTTTGTCGTGTTCCTGAGCCGTGTCATCGGCTACGCGGTGGACAGCTTCCTGCGCAAGGGCGACGACCGCGACAGCGGCCCCGGCATCGGTTACATGATCACCACCATCGTGCTGGACATCGTGCTCGGCTTTGCCGCCGCCATCGTCGTGGCCTGGTTCTCGCGCCAGCGTGAATTCCGCGCTGATGCCGGCTCGGCCCAGTTGCTGGGCCGCAAGCAGCCCATGATCAACGCCCTGGCTCGTCTGGGCGGCATGGCACCTGGCGAGCTGCCCAAGAGCGTGGCGGCGTTTGGCATCACCGGGGGCATCGGTCAGTTGTTCTCCACCCACCCGCCGATTGAAGAGCGCATTGCCGCTCTGCAAAACCAGCAACAGTAAACGTCAGTCCAGCGACGCCGAACCGGTTTCGCCGGTGCGCAGCACCAGGTCGGCCAGCATCTCGCTGGACACATCCAGCCGCGCGGCCAGGATGCGGGCAATATTGCGGTAGATGATGTGGGCGCTGTCCGGGTAGGCGTCCACGCGTTCCCGGTCAAAGCGCATCGTCACGCTGTCGCGCAGGGCGCGCACCGAGGCCGTGCGCAGGTGGTTGCCGACCAGCGCCATCTCGCCAAAGCATTCACCGGCGGTCAGCTTGGCCAGTGTCACCACGCGGTCGCCGCGTTTCTTCTCCACCACGACCTCGCCGGCAATCAGCACGTGGAACGAGCTGCCGATGTCGCCCTCGTTGAACACCACGGCGCCGGCCTTGTGCGGCATGTGCTCGGCCATGGCCAGCGTGCTCATCAGGCAGTCGTGCGTCATGCCCTGGAACACCTTCACCTTGGCGGCGATCTTCTGCACGATGGCCGCGTCCAGGTTCAGGCCGGCCGGGCGCTGGATGATGTCCGCGCGCACGTTCTCGGCAAAAATCTTGACGACGGCTGGATCGACTTTCATGGCATCGGATCGTACACCCGAGTCGGCATGGTTCAGGTGCTGGACGCAGCGACGGGCAATCGCAATACAAATTCGGCCCCGCCTTGCGGATGGTTGTGTGCCATCAGTGTGCCACCGTGGCGTTCGATGATGCCATAGCTGATGGACAGGCCCAGGCCGGTCCCCTTGCCCACGGGTTTGGTGGTGAAAAATGGCTCAAAAATGCTGGATAGGGCCTCGGGCGCAATGCCGGGTCCGTTGTCGTGCAAGGCGATCACCATCGCATCGGACTCGCGCGTGACGCGGATCCTGAGCATGGGCAATATGCCGGCTTGTGCGCTGGCCGCATCGTAAGCGTTCTGGATCAGGTTCATCAGCACCTGCAGCAATTGCCCCGCATTGCCGGGCACCACGCTCCCCGGGCAAGGCAGCAGTTCCACGTCGAATTCGAGCTTCATCCCGGTGCGTACCCAGTGAATGGCCCGTTCAATGATGGCGTTGATATCCACCGTCTCCCGCATCCCACCGTCCGCCGCCGAGAAGCGCTTGAGTCCGTCCACGATGCTGGCGGTGCGCTGAGCCCCTTCAATGGTGCCGTCCATCAGCGATGGCAGATCGTGCAGGATGTGCTCGATGCGCAGTTTTTGCGCCAGGGCCATCAGGGTCGGGTTATTCCCCAGGGCCGCCTCGGCATGTACGGCGTCCAGGTACTGGCGCAGGCGCGTCGTGTAGCGGTTCAGCGCGTGTACGTTGCCTAAGGATAAATCTCTTGAATGCTTTCGCTTCCCACCGTATTATGAACAACAAATAAAGTTCCTGTAGCATCGTTGTAAGCAATGTCAGAACTATCTGCAGACAAAGCCAAATTAGAGTTATTAATGACTCTTACATATCTCCCCAATTCAAAAGCATAATGGTAATCAGTAGATACCCTGCTCCATGCTCCTGTCGTGTTATAGAGCACATAGGTAACATTCTTGAAATTCTCCT
>JACPOI010000021.1 GCA_016185015.1 Burkholderiales bacterium | reverse complement strand
CGCCGCGCGCGGGCACAGGCCGCTACGGGCTACGCCCTTCGCAGCCTGTGCCCGCAGCTGCATCCTCATGTCCATCGTGATCTTGCACAGGGGACATCTCTAATTTGGACATCAGGGGACATTTCTAATTTGGGTTGACAAGTCGGCCAGGGCCTCGCGCATGTCCTGCGGCAGGGCGGCCTTGAACACCAGTTCCTTGCCGCTCACAGGATGGGTGAAGGCCAGGCGCCAGGCATGCAGGGCCTGGCGCGACATGCCGGCCCCCGGCGCGCCGCCGTACAGGGTGTCGGCCAGCAGCGGATGGCCGATGGAGGCCGCGTGCACGCGGATCTGGTGGGTGCGCCCCGTGTGCAGGGTGCAGCGCAGCCAGCAGCCCTGGGCAGCGTTGTACAGCAGCTCGAAGGTGGTTTTCGCCGGTTTGCCCGGCTGGCGCAACAGGTCCACCACGGCCATGCGCAGGCGGTTGCGCGGGTCGCGCCCGATGGCGGCCTCCACCTCGCGCCGCGCCGGGCCACTCCAGGGTTGCTGAGCCAGCGCCAGGTACTGGCGGCTGACCTCGCGCGCCGCGATCAGCTTGACCAGCGCATCCATGGTGGTGCGCGTACGGGCCACCACCATCAGGCCGCTGGTGTCCTTGTCCAGGCGGTGCACGATGCCCGCCCGCGGCAGCTGCGCCGCCTTGGCGTCGTGCGCCAGCAGGCCGTTGAGCAGGGTGCCGCGCCAGTTGCCCGGGGCCGGGTGCACCACCAGGCCGGCGGGTTTGTTGAGCACCAGCAGGTGCTCGTCCTCGTGCACGATGTCCAACGCCATGGCCTCGGGCAGGAAGGCCTGGCTCTGTGGCGTGGGGCGCAATTCGATCAAACCCTGCTCGCCGGCCCGCACCTTGTGCGCCGGTTTGCGCAGGGTCAGCTCACCCTGGGTCACGGCGCCCGCCTCGATCAGCTGCTGCAGATAGCTGCGCGAAAACTCGGGCACCAGCGCGCTCAGGGCGCGGTCCAGGCGTAGGCCGTGCTGGTCCGTGCCGATGGTCCAGGGCCGCAACTCGACCTCGGAAACGCCCTCGGCCGCCTCGTCAAAGTCCTCGTTCACGGGGTCGGTCGATATAATTGATGCTTGATGTTTCAACGAGTACGCCTCTGATGCCCAGCGCCAAATTATCGGTCGTCTTCGCCCTGCTTCTGGCCGCCGCGGCGCTGCTGGCCGGCTGCTCCACCAAACCGGTCGATCTAACCGCCAAGATGACGCCGGAAGAAATCCTCGCGGAAGCACGCGAGGAGGTCTACAACCTGCAGTACAGCAAGGCCATCGGACTGTTCGAAAAACTCGAAGGCCGCGCCGCCGGCACGCCGCTGGCACAGCAGGCCCAGCTCGAAAAGGCCCATGCCCACTACAAGAACGAGGAACCGGCCCAGGCCATCGCCACGCTGGACCGCTTCATCCGCCTGCACCCGGCCAGCCCGGCCCTGGACTACGCGCTCTACTTCAAGGGCGTGGTCAACTTCAACGAAAATCTGGGCCTGTTCTCTTCGCTGACGCGTCAGGACCTGGCCGAGCGCGACCAGCAGGCCGCCAAGGAGTCCTTCGCCTCCTTCAAGGAACTGGTCACGCGTTTCCCCGACTCCCGCTACGCGCCCGACGCGCGCGCGCGCATGACCCACATCGTCAACTCGCTGGCCCAGTACGAAGTGCACGTGGCGCGTTATTACCTCAGCCGCGGCGCCCACCTGGCGGCCATCAACCGCGCCCAGCAGGCCATCGCCGACTACCGCGATGCCCCGGCGCTCGAAGAAGCCCTCTACATCCTGGTGCAGTCCTACGACGCCCTGCAACTGCCCCAGCTGCGCGACGACGCGCGCCGCGTGCTGCAGACCAACGTCCCGCAAAGCCGCTACATCGGTGGCAGCGGCAGCGAAGCCCCCACCACCACGGTCAGACAGGGTCCGTGGTGGAAGCTGTGGTGAGCGCCATCAAGCGCTGATCGAGCTCGGCCTCATTGGCCAGCCGCCGCATCGGCGGCAAGGCCGCCAGCAGGCGGCGACCATACCCCATGCTGGCCAGGCGCGTATCGCAGATCACCAGCACGCCCTGGTCCGAAACCCGGCGGATCAAACGCCCCGCCCCCTGCTTGAGCGCCACCGCCGCCTCGGGCACGTGATAGTCGTTGAAGGGGCTGCGCCCGGCCGCTTCAAGCCGGCGGCTGCGCGCCTGCACCAGCGGGTCGCCCGGCGGCGGAAAAGGCAGCTTGTCGATCACCACCAGCTGCAGCGCCTCACCCGGGATGTCCACCCCCTCCCAGAAGGAGGCCGAGGCCACCAGCACACAACCGGGCTGGCCGGGCAACACGCCCTCGCGGAAACGGTCGAGCAGTTCGCGCTTGGGCAATTGCCCCTGGCTCAACACCTGCAAGCCGCAGTCAGGTGGCAGCAGCTGCGGCAAGCCGGCGCTGATGCTGCGCAACGCGCGCAAGGTCGTCGTCAGCACCAGGGTACGACCGCCCAGCACCTGGGCCAGGCGCGCCACCAGGGCCGCCACCTCATCGCTGTGCCGTGGGTCGTTGGGCTTGGAGAGCTGGCGCGGCACGTAGACGGCGGCCTGGCGCGCGTAGTCGAAGGGGCTGTCCACGCGCAGCACCCGCGCATCGCCCAGGCCGCAGGGCTCGGTGAACCAGCTCAGGCGCTCGTCGTCGCCCAGCGTGGCCGAGGTGAAGATCCAGCTGCGTGAGGAGGCCTCGCCCTCGCGCGGCGCCAGCAGCCGCGTCTGCACCGCGTCGGCGATGTCCAGTGGCGACTCCACCAGGCGCAGCTGCTGCGACACCTCCAGCCAGCGCACCGCCTCGGGCGCGCGTTCGGCCAGGAAGAAGTCCGCCAGCGCCGCCAGGGCGCGGGCACGCTCGGCCAGGCGCGCAAAGTCCGGCCCCAGCTCGTCCATGTGCTCCAGCGCGGCGCGTGCCTCGCCGCAGGCACGCTGCAGCGCGCCCAGGGCCAGCACCCAGCTGTCGGCGGCGACATGTTCAGGCGCGGCGCCATCCCAGGCGTGGCGGCTGCCGCCGGCCGGCGCCCGCCCGGCACACAGGCGCAGGTCGCGCGCGGCGCGCTCCACATCGGCGGTCAGCTGCTGCCAGTCGGCCAGGCCGCGCGCCTGCTGCAGGCCACAGGCCAGCAGGTCGCGGCAGAAGTCCAGCACCTGCGCGGTCGACAGCTGGCGTCCCAGGAACTGCACACCCGTCTCGTTGAGCGTGTGCGCCTCGTCGAAGATCACCGTGCTCACGCTGGGCAGCAGCTCGGCCATGCCCGATTCGCGCACCGCTAGGTCGGCGAAAAACAGGTGGTGGTTGATGACCACCACGTCGGCCGCCAGCGCCTCGCGCCGCGCCAGGTTCACGTGGCATTCGCGGTAACGCGGGCAGTTGCTGCCCAGGCAGTTGTCGCGCGTGGATGTGACCAAAGGTATCACCGGTGAGCGTTCGTCCAGCCCCGGCAGTTCGGACAGGTCGCCGCTGCGGGTCTGCTGGGCCCAGCGCTCCACGCGGGCCAGGGCAAACGCAGCCTGCGGCGCGGCCATCGCACCCTCCTGCCGGGCCAGCTCCATACGGTGCAGGCAGAGGTAGCTGCCGCGCCCCTTGAGCAGGGCCGCGCGCAGCGGCAGGCCCAGCGCCTCGATCAGGCGCGGCAGGTCGCGGCCGAAAAGCTGGTCCTGCAGGGTCTTGGTGGCGGTGGACAGCAGCACGCGCTCGCCGCTGAGCAGGGCCGGCACCAGGTAGGCGTAGGTTTTGCCCACGCCGGTACCGGCCTCGGCCACCAGCACGCTGCGCTGCTCGATGGCCTCGGCCACGGCCAGCGCCATGTCGGTCTGCCCGCTGCGAGGGTGGAATTCGTCCACGGTGCGCGCCAGCACCCCCTCGGGCGCAAAAGCCGCGCGCACGGCGTCATGCAGGTTCATCGGGCGTGAGTTCGTGTTCGAGGCGGGCGATCTCGTCGCGCAGGACCAGCCGGCGCTTCTTCAGCCGGCGCATCATCAGCTCGTCGAGCACGACCTCGTGGCTCGTGCGGTCGATCAGGGCGTCGAGGTCGGCGTGCTCCATGCGCAGCTCGATCAGGCGGCGCTGCGGCGAATGCAGGTTGGAATCCAAAAATCAGGCCCGGTGGGAAAACAGCCAAAGCGGGAATACTTGTCAGCTATGCTTTCAGGAATGGTTTGATAATACGACTTTCATCCAGCCTTCACGGGCCGGATCCAGGGGACACAGCGGATACAAATCAATGAGCAAAGGCTACCGACTCACCGCAGCGACCGGCATCCACAAGGGCGATCGCGAATACCAGCAGGACCAAGTGGCTGTCTTCACCCACCCGCGCCACATCGGCTGCATGCTGGCTGTGGTGGCAGACGGCATGGGCGGGCGCAGCGGCGGGCGCAAGGCCTCCGACCAGGTCATGCTCACCGCCCAGCAGCTCTTCGAGCGCTATGCCCCCGAGACCGACGACGCCTCTGCCATGCTGTCGCAGATGGTGCAGGAAGCACACATCGTCATCAAGCTGACCGCGATCTCTGCCGAGCAGGAGCCGCACAGCACCCTGGCTGCCTTCCTGATCAATCCGGGCGGGGACTGCCACTGGATCCATGCCGGCGACTCGCGCATCTACCACTTCCACGCCAACCAGATGGTGCGCCGCACGCTGGACCACTCCTATGTGCAGTCCCTGGTCAACCGCGGGGAGCTGACCGAAGAGGAAGCCGCCGTGCATCCGCAGTCCAACATCCTGATGGGCTGCCTGGGCACCGAGAGCGATCCGCCCCAGGAAACCCACTTCATCCCGCAGCTGCGCCCGGGCGACACGCTCATGGCCTGCAGCGACGGCGTCTGGCACTACTTCAACAACGACGAACTGGGTTCGGTGCTCTCCAGCCTCTCGGCGCGCGAAGCCTCCGAGTTCCTGATCGAGAAGGCCCGCACACGTGCCAATGGCGGCGGCGACAACCTGTCGCTGGTGATCGTCAAGCTCGAACCGCTCAACGACAAACGCTGAGCCTCAGCGCCTGTTCGGGGTCTCTCAGGGAGGCACGGGCAAGGGCCGGCTGGTGCTCGGCGCCTTCCCGGACTGGGCGCGCTCGCGCTCCTTGCGGCGTTCCTCGGCCTCGCGTTGTCTTTCCTCGTAAGCCCGCTGCATGGCGGCACGCTGGGCCGCCTCGGCGGCGGCGGCACCGGCAGCAGCAGCCGGCCGGGTCGGCGCCGAGGCGGCCGCAGCCGGCCCTGGCACGGTCTGCGTCGCCTGCTTCTGGCGTGCACGCTGCTGACGTTCCTGGTCGGCCTTCTGGGCGGCTTCGCGCTGCTCCTGCGCCAGCACGTTGTTGCGTTCGGCGGCCTGCGCCTCGGTGCGGCGGATCTTCTCGGCTGCGGCGGCGGCACGGCGCTCGTCATCGAGGATGATTTCCTGGCGACGCAGCTCCTCCAGCGCAACCCGGCGGCGCCTGCGCATCTCGGTCAGGCAGTCGTTCACGGCAAAACGCTGGTAACAGTCAGCCTCTTCCTGGCCATAACGCTCCAGCGCCTGGCGGCGCTCGGCGTTGATGCGGGCGCGCTCGCGCTCCGGGTCATAGGCGGCAGGCTCTTGCGCTGCGGCCAGCACCAGGGTGCCCAGGCCGGCCAACAGGATCAGAAAACGGTTCATGTGAGGCTGGTATCGACCACACGACGTTCCGATTCGAGGAACTCGCGTGACTGCATTTCGTTCAGTCGTGACACTGTACGCGGAAATTCGTGCACCAGGGGCCCCTCGGTGTAGAGCTGCTCCGGCGGCACGGCAGCCGACAGGATGAGCTTCACGCGCCGGTCGTACAGCACGTCCACCAGCCAAGTGAAACGCCGTGCCTCGGAAGCCATGCGCACCGGCATGTGCGGCACGTCGCTCAGGAACACGGTATGGAACTGGGTGGCGATTTCCAGGTAGTCGTTCTGCGAACGCGGGCCGCCACACAAGGTGCGAAAGTCGAACCACACCACACCACCGGCCTTGCGCCGGGCCTGGATCTGGCGCGCTTCGATGTGCAGCACCGGGTCCTCGTCATGCGCCTCGGCCAGGCGGTCGAAGGCCTGCGACATGGCGGCATCGGCCTGCGGGCCCAGCGGCGTATGGTAGAGCTGCACCTGCTCCATGGTGCGGCGGCGATAGTCGGTGCCGTTGTCGACGTTGACCAGCTCCATGGTCTGGTTCAGCAAGGCGATGGCCGGCAGGATGCGATCGCGGTGCAAGCCGTTGGGATACAGGTCGTCGGGCTTGAAATTGGAGGTCGCCACCAGACCCACGCCGTTCCGGAACAGCGCCGCCAGCAGGCGGTGCAGGATCATGGCGTCGGTGATGTCCGCGACGTGAAACTCGTCGAAGCAGATCAGCTTGAACTTGTCGGCCATGCGCTCGGCCAGCGCGTCCAGCGGGTTGACCGTGCCCTGCAGTTCGGCCAGCTCGCGGTGCACCTCGCGCATGAACTCGTGGAAGTGCAGGCGCGTCTTGCGCTTGAGCGGCACGGCATTGAAGAAGCAGTCCATCAGGAAGCTCTTGCCCCGCCCCACCCCGCCGTGCATGTACACGCCCCGGGGAATATCGGGATGGTTGATGAGCTTCTTCAGCGCGTTGGAGCGTTTTTCCTTGTAGTGGGACCACTCGGTGGCGCAGCGCTCCAGCGCCTCGACGGCGCGCAGCTGCGCGGGGTCACTCGCGTAACCCCGCGTCTTGAGCTCAGCTTCGTAGGCTTCGCGGACGGACGCCAAAACCCGGACCCTGCGGACTTAGAAGTTCAGCGTGCGCTTGTCCACCGCCAGCGCGGCTTCCTTGGTCGCCTCGCTCAGGCTGGGGTGCGCGTGGCAGATGCGGGCGATGTCCTCGGCGCTGGCCTTGAACTCCATCGCCACCACGGCCTCGGAGATCAGTTCGGAAGCCATGGGGCCCACGATGTGCACACCCAGGATCTCGTCGGTCTTGGCGTCGGCCAGGAACTTCACCATACCGGTCGTGTCGCCCAGCGCGCGTGCGCGGCCGTTGGCCAGGAAGGGGAAGGTGCCGGCCTTGTAGGCCACACCATCCGCCTTGAGCTGCTGCTCGGTGCGGCCCACCCAGGCAATTTCAGGGCTGGTGTAGATGACCCAGGGGATGGTGTTGAAGTTCACGTGCCCGTGCTGGCCGGCAATGCGCTCGGCCACGGCCACGCCCTCTTCTTCCGCCTTGTGCGCCAGCATGGGGCCGCGCACCACGTCACCCACGGCCCACACACCCGGCAGGCTGGTCTTGCAATCGCCATCGACCACGATGGCGCCGCGCTCGTCCAGTTTCAGGCCCACGGCCTCGGCGTTCAGGCCGATGGTGTTGGGCACGCGGCCGATGGAGACGATGAGCTTGTCCACCTCCAGCGTCTGGGCCTCGCCCTTGGCATTGGTATAGGCGATGCTCACGCCCTTCTTGCCGTTCTTGATCTCGCCGACCTTCACACCCAGCTCGATCTTCAGGCCCTGCTTGTCGAAGGCCTTCTTGGCTTCCTTGGCGATCTGTTCGTCCACCGCGCCCAGGAAAGTCGGCAGACCTTCGAGGATGGTGACCTCGGCGCCCAGGCGGCGCCAGACCGAACCCATCTCCAGGCCGATCACGCCCGAGCCGATCAGGCCCAGCTTCTTCGGGGTGGCGCCCAGGCGCAGGGCGCCGTCGTTGGACAGGACGTTGACCTCGTCGAAGGGCGTGCCCGGCAGCGCACGGGCGTTGGAGCCGGTTGCCACGATGACCTGCTTGGCCACCAGGCTTTCCTCGGCCGCGCCCGCCACCTTGATCTCGTAGCCGCCGTCCACCGCTTTCACGAAGGAGCCACGGCCGTGGAAGAAGGTGACCTTGTTCTTCTTGAACAGGTAGAGGATGCCGTCGTTGTTCTGCTTCACCACGGTGTCCTTGCGGCCGATCATCTTGGCCACGTCCATCTTGACGTCGCTGGCCGTGATGCCGTGCTCGGCAAAGTGCTTGTTGGCGTGCTCGAAATGCTCGGACGACTGCAGCAGCGCCTTGGACGGGATGCAGCCCACGTTGGTACAGGTGCCGCCCGGGGCCGGGCCGCCCTTCTCGTTCTTCCACTCGTCGATGCAGGCCACGTTCATGCCCAGCTGGGCAGCGCGGATGGCGGCAATGTAGCCGCCGGGGCCGCCACCGATGACGACCACGTCGAATTGTTTGCTCATGAAGTGTTCTCCTTAGATGTCGAACAGCAGACGAGCGGGATCTTCGAGCGCTTCCTTCATGGCCACCAGGCCCAGCACGGCTTCGCGGCCGTCGATGATGCGGTGGTCATAGCTCATGGCCAGGTAGTTGATCGGGCGGATCACGATCTGCCCGTTCTCCACCACGGCGCGGTCCTTGGTGGCGTGCACGCCCAGGATGGCCGACTGCGGCGGGTTGATGATGGGGGTGGACAGCATGGAGCCAAACACACCGCCGTTGGAGATGGAGAAGGTGCCGCCGGTCATCTCTTCGATGCCCAGCTTGCCGTCACGCGCCTTGGCGCCGTACTCGGCAATCTTCTTCTCGATGTCGGCAAAGCTCATCTGGTCGGCGTTGCGCAGGATGGGCACCACCAGGCCGCGCGGCGAACCGACGGCGATGCCGATGTCGAAGTAGCCGTGGTAGACGATGTCGTTGCCGTCCACCGAGGCGTTGAGCACCGGGTACTTCTTCAGGGCGTGCACGGCTGCCTTCACGAAGAAGGACATGAAGCCGATCTTGACGCCGTGTTCCTTCTCGAACTTCTCCTGGAAGCGCTTGCGCATCTCCATCACCGGGGCCATGTTGACCTCGTTGAAGGTGGTCAGGATGGCGTTGGTGGACTGCGACTGCAGCAGACGCTCGGCCACACGGGCGCGCAGGCGCGTCATGGGCACGCGCTGCTCGGGGCGCTCGCCCAGGTTCTGCGGACGGGGGGCCGAGACCTGCGGCAGGGTCGAGGTCGGCGCACCGGTGGGAATGGCAGCAGGCTTGGCACCGCCACCGGCCACGGCGGCCAGCACGTCACCCTTGGTCACGCGGCCGTCCTTGCCCGTGCCGGGCACGGAGCCGGCAGCCAGGCTGTTGTCAGCCATCAGCTTGGCGGCAGCGGGCATGGCCACGCCAGCCTTGGAGGCAGAAACCGAGGCCGTGGCCACGACAGGTGCTGCAGCCGCAGCGGCTGCGGGCGCGGCAGCAGCGGCGGGCGCCGCGGCACCGGCCTTGCCTTCGGTGTCGATGCGGGCGATGACCTGGCCGGCCACCACGGTGCCACCGTCAGCCACCACGATCTCGGCCAGCACGCCAGCCGACGGGGCCGGCACTTCCAGCACGACCTTGTCGGTCTCGATATCGATCAGGATCTCGTCGGCGGCGACAGCGTCGCCGGCCTTTTTCTTCCATTGCAGCATGGTGGCTTCTGCCACCGATTCGGACAGCTGCGGGACCTTGACTTCTACGATAGCCATTTGATTCTTTCCGTATCTTTTTGAGTGTTGCGGGGCGCGCCTTCAGCGGCGCCCCGCAGTCCGTGAAAAACCGTTCTGCCCTTATTTGGTCAGCACGAAGCCCTTGAGCTTGGCGAAGGCCGCTTCGACCAGCGCCTTCTGCTGCTCCTGGTGCAAGTGGGCATAACCCACCGCCGGCGAGGCCGAGGCCGCACGACCGGCGTAACCCAGCTTCTGGCCATCGAGCATGTTTTCGTGGATGTAGTGCTGCACGAAGAACCAGGCGCCCTGGTTCTGCGGCTCGTCCTGGCACCACACGATGTCGGTGGCGTTCGGGTACTTCTTGAGCTCGGCAGCAAAGACCTTGTGCGGGAAGGGATAGAGCTGCTCGACGCGCAGGATGGCCACGTCGTCCAGGCCCTTCTCTTCGCGCTTCTTGACCAGGTCGTAATAGACCTTGCCGGAGCAGGCGATCACGCGCTTGACGTTCTTCTCGTCCTTGATGACCTTCTGCTCGGGGATGATGGTCTGGAAACCGCCCTTGGTGAACTCGGACAGCGGCGAAGTCGCATCCTTGTTACGCAGCAGGGACTTGGGCGTCATGATGATCAGCGGCTTGCGCAGGTTGCGGATCATCTGGCGACGCAGCACGTGGAAGATCTGGCTGGCCGTGGTCGGCTGCACGATCTGCATGTTGGTGTCGGCGGCCAGCTGCATGAAACGCTCCAGGCGGGCCGAGCTGTGCTCGGGGCCCTGGCCTTCGTAGCCGTGCGGCAGCATCAGCGTGATGCCGTTCACACGGCCCCACTTCACTTCACCGGAAGCGATGAACTGGTCGATCACCACCTGGGCGCCGTTGGCGAAGTCGCCGAACTGGGCTTCCCAGACCACCAGGGTGTTGGGGTCGTTGGAGGCGTAGCCGTACTCGAAGCCCAGCACCGCCTCTTCAGAGAGGATGGAGTCGATCACGACGAAGGGCGCCTGGCCCTCGCTCACGTTCTCCAGCGGCACATAGGTGCCCACGTCCCACTTCTCGCGGTTCTGGTCATGGATGACCGAGTGGCGGTGGGTGAAGGTACCGCGGCCGCAGTCCTCACCCGACAGGCGCACCGGGTAGCCGCTGGCCACCAGCGAGGCGAAGGCCATGTGCTCGCCCATGCCCCAGTCCACCGGAATCTCGCCGCGGCCCATGGCAGCGCGGTCGTCGTAGACCTTCTTCACCAGCTGGTGCGGCGTGACCGTCGCGGGAATGGTGGTGATCTTGTCGGCCAGACGCTTCCACTCGGTCAGCGGAATGGCGGTCTCGGCGGCGTCCGTCCACTTCTTGCTCAGGTAGGGCGACCAGTCCACCGCGAACTTGCTCTTGAAGTTCGTCAGCACTGGGTCCACCGTGTGGCGGCCGGCGTCCATGGCGGCGCGGTAGGCCTTGACCATCTCGTCCGGGCCCTCGCCCGTCAGCACGCCCTGGGTGACCAGCTTGTCGCCGTAGAGCTTGCGCGTGCCGGGGTGGGCCGCGATCTTCTTGTACATCAGCGGCTGGGTCAGGCTGGGGGTGTCCTGCTCGTTGTGGCCCAGCTTGCGGAAGCAGGTGATGTCCACCACCACGTCCTGGCGGAACTCCATGCGGAACTCCAGCGCCAGTTGCGTGGCCAGCACCACGGCTTCCGGGTCGTCGCCGTTGACGTGCAGCACCGGCGCCTCGACCATCTTGACGATGTCGGTGCAATACACGGTGGAGCGCATGTCGCGCGGGTCGGAGGTGGTGAAACCGATCTGGTTGTTGATGATGATGTGCACCGTGCCGCCCGTGGAGTAACCACGGGTCTGGGCCAGCGCCAGGGTTTCCTGGTTCACGCCCTGGCCGCCGAAGGCGGCGTCACCGTGCACCAGCACCGGCAGCACCTGCTTGCCGTGCGGGTCGCCGCGGCGGTCCATGCGGGCACGCACCGAGCCTTCGACCACCGGGTTCACGATTTCCAGATGCGAGGGGTTGAACGCCAGGGAGAGGTGCACCGGGCCACCTGCGGTGGACACATCGGAGCTGAAACCCTGGTGGTATTTCACGTCACCGGCCGGCAGGTCTTCCGGCGCGGTGTGGTCGAACTCGGCGAACAGGTCCGCGGGCATCTTGCCCAGGGAGTTCACCAGCACGTTCAGGCGGCCGCGGTGGGCCATGCCGATCACGATCTCCTGCACGCCCTTGGCGCCGGCGAGCTGGATCAGCTCGTCCATGGCGGCAATGAAGCTCTCGCCGCCTTCAAGCGAGAAACGCTTCTGGCCGACGTATTTGGTGTGCAGGAAGCGCTCCAGGCCCTCGGCCGCGGTCAGGCGGTCCAGGATCTGCTTTTTCTTTTCAGCGCCGTAGTTGGGCTTGCTGCGGATGCTCTCCAGCTTCTGCTGCCACCAGCGCTTCTGCGCCTGGTCGGTGGTGTGCATGAACTCGGCGCCCAGGGTGCCGCAGTAGGTCTCGCGCAGCGCGTTGAGCAGCTCGCGCAGGGACATGCTGTCCTTGCCGAAGAAGGTGTTGCTGATGTTGAACACCGTTTCCTGGTCGGCGTCGCTGAAGCCGTAGAAGGAGGGCTCCAGCTCGGGGATGGAGGGGCGCTCGGTGCGCTTGAGCGGGTCCAGGTCGGCCCAGCGCTGGCCCACGTTGCGGTAGGCGGCAATCAGCTGCTGGGTGGCCACGCGCTTGCGGCCCATCTCGGAGTCGGCGCCGGTGGCCATGACCACCTGGGTCACACCCTGCTTGGCACGCTCGGCAAAAGCGTTGATGACCGGCAGGTGGGGAATGTCTTTGGCGTTCGTGCCGTCGACGGCGGGCACGTGCTGCAGGGCGTCGAAGTAATCGCGCCAGTTGTCGGGAACGCTGCCGGGGTTGGCGAGGTAGTTCTCGTACATCTCTTCGACGTACGGAGCATTGCCTCCGAACAGATAGGTGTTGTCGCTGTACGTCTGATAGACGGACGCGGACTTGGAACCCTGAGATTGGGATTCGCTCATATGCGCTGACCTCCGTTTCCCTGAAGGAAACTTTGACTGGTTGGAAAAACCTTCCGCGGCACGGCTGGACCGGTTGGCGGATGCGACTGTGGCAGGAAGGGCCTTAGTACAGGGGCGATTGTGCCACCGAATGACCGGCGGCACCAAGCAACTTATGAATACAAGCGCCTTTTCTTATGGTTTGGCCGCGCCGGCCACCAGCTCGCGCACCTGCAGCAGGGCCGCCGGGTCGTCCATGGTGGTCAGGTCACCCGGGTCGCGGCCCTCGGCCACGGCCTGCAGCGCGCGGCGCAGCAGCTTGCCGCTGCGCGTCTTGGGCAGGAGGTTCACGAAAAACACGCGCGAAGGCCGCGCCACGGCGCCCAGCTGGCTGTCCACCAGCTTCATCACCTCGCCCTCCAGCTTCAGGCGGGCCGCGTCGCTGGTCAGCCCGCTGGCGTCCTTGGCCACGGCAAAGGCCATGGCCACCTGGCCCTTGAGCTGGTCGGCCACGCCCACCACGGCCACCTCGGCCACATTCGGGTGGCCGGAGATGCATTCCTCGATCTCGCGCGTACCCAGGCGGTGGCCGGCCACGTTGATCACGTCGTCGGTACGGCCCAGGATGAAGAAATAACCGTCCTTGTCGCGGATGCCCCAGTCGAAGGTGCTGTAGACCAGCTTGCCCGGGATGCTCTTCCAGTAGGTGTTCACAAAACGCGCGTCGTCGCGCCACACGGTCTGCATGCAGCCCGGCGGCAGCGGGCCTTCGATGGCCACCACGCCCTTCTGGTCGGGCCCGGTGAGTTCCTCGCCCGTGCTCTCGCTGATGAGCTTCACATCGAAGCCATACATGGGCACGCCCGGGCTGCCGAACTTGCTGGGCGCCTTTTCCACACCGTTGGCAATGGTCAGGATGGGCCAGCCGGTCTCGGTCTGCCAGTAGTTGTCGATGATGGGCACGCCCAGGCCCTGGCTGATCCACTGCGCCGTGGGCTCGTCCAGCGGCTCGCCTGCCAAGTACAGGGCCTTGAGGCTGGAGAGGTCGTATTTCTTGAGGAAGGCCGGGTCCTGTTTTTTCAGCACGCGCACCGCCGTGGGCGCCGAGAACATGCGCGAGACCTTGTACTTCTCGACCAGCTGCCACCAGATGCCGGCGTCCGGCCGCACCGGCAGGCCCTCGTACATGATGGTCGCCATACCCGCGATCAGCGGACCGTAGATGATGTAGCTGTGTCCCACCACCCAGCCGATGTCGCTGGTGGAGAAATAGGTCTCGCCCGGCTGGCCTTCAAAGATGTACTTCATGCTGGCCGCCAGCGCCACGGCGTAACCGCCGGTGTCGCGCTGCACGCCCTTCGGCTTCCCCGTGGTGCCGCTCGTATAGAGCGTGTAGCTGATGTGGGTGGCGTCCACCCACTCGCAAGGCACTTGGGTGTTCAGGTGTTTTTCGCGCAGCGGGCCCCACAGGTGGTCGCGCCCGGCGGTCAGCTCCATGGGCGACAGCCCGCGGTCCACCAGCAGCACGGCCGAGGGTTTGTGTTTCGATAGGCGAATGGCCTCGTCCAGCAGCGGCTTGTAGGCCACCACCTTGCCACCGCGCGAGCCGGCGTCGGCGCTGACCACCACCTTGGGCTCGGCGTCCTCGATGCGCGAGGCCAGCGAACCCGAGGCAAAACCGCCGAACACCACCGAGTGGATGGCCCCGATGCGCGCGCAGGCCAGCATGGCAAAAGCCGCCTCGGCGATCATGGGCATGTAGATCAATACGCGGTCGCCCTTTTTCACACCCAGTTCCAGCAGGCTGGCCGCCATGCGCTGCACTTCGGCGTGCAGTTCACGGAAGCTGTAGGTCTTTTCCTGGTCGGTTTCGGTGCTGACGTAGATCAGCGCGGCCTGGTCGGCGCGGTCTTTCAGGTGCCGGTCCACCGCGTTGTGGCACAGGTTGGTGGTGCCGCCCACATACCAGCGCGCAAAGGGCGGATTGCTGTAGTCGCAGATCTGCTTCGGAGCCTGCTGCCAGTCGATCAGCTGGGCCTGTTCGGACCAGAAGGCCTCACGGTCGGTGATCGAACGGCGGTGAAACTCGGCATAACGGCTCATCCAGGCTCTCCTCGGGTTATCTGTCTTGGAACTGAATTCATAATTATGAGCATCGATCTTGCGGCAAACTGACGTTCAGCCACCCTCCCCGGCCCGCAAAATGATCTAAATCAAGGCTTGCGCCTGCCGGGCCGGCGCCAGGGCCGCGGCGGCCAGCGCCGCCACAGCCACAGCACCACCAGGCCGAACAAGGTGTAGGCCAGCCCGAAGACCCAGGGCGGCGCGTCGTAATACAGCAGGCGCTGCACCCAGTGTTCGATGAAACTCTTCTCGTAACCCGCATTACGCGCCTGCCGCCGCAGCCAGATCTCCAGCACCGTCAGCGGGCAATCGGCGCCCAGCCAAGTCTGCAGCACCACGAAGCTGATGGCCCCCAGGTGCGCCCAGCGCAGCAGCGGCGCCCGCACCCAGGCCCAGCCCGCCGGCCCACCCAGCAGCACCACCAGCGCCCCGCCCAGCACAAACAGCACCACCGCGAAATGCAGGGTGAGCACCGCGTCGGCCAGCCATGACCAGAGCTGCAGGGTGTCCATGATGGCCGGATGATATGACCCCAGGCGGCGCGCCCGACTGTCGGTTTCCCCTACACTCGCCTTCATGCTGCACAGCCCCATCAAACACTGCAAGAACTGCGGCGTGGCCGTGGTCTACCGCATCCCCGACGACGGCGACACGCGCGAGCGCGCCATCTGCCCCGCCTGCAGCACCGTCCACTACGAAAACCCGCTCAACGTGGTGGGCACCGTGCCCCACTGGGGCGACAAGGTACTGCTGTGCAAGCGCAATATCGAGCCGCGCAAGGGCAAGTGGACGCTGCCGGCCGGCTTCCTGGAGCTGGGCGAAAGCACGGCCCAGGGCGCGGCGCGCGAGACGGATGAAGAAGCCGGCGCCCAGATCGAGATGGAAGGCCTGTTCACCATCATCAGCGTGGCACGCGTGGGCCAGGTGCACCTGTTCTACCGCGCCAAACTGCTGAGCGACCAGTTCGCCCCCGGCACCGAGACCATGGAAGCCCAGCTCTACGCCGAGCACGAGATCCCCTGGGACGAGATCGCCTTTCGCACCGTCAAGGAAACGCTGGAGCGCTACTTTGCCGACCGCAAGGCCGGCCACTACCAGGTGCACGACGTCGACCTGGTCTAGCCGCCCTGCCGCGCCCCGCCCCTTCCTGGCCGGCGGCGACATATACCCTTACATCTCCCCGCTATTCCAGCTTTCAGAAGCCCGGAATTGGGGGTACATTCGCTCACAGCATGCGCAAAGTGTGAACTTCGTCACACAGCACACGACCACACGACGGTAGAGACATGAAACGGCAAGAGCATTTTTGGAACGTCGACCTACGGGAAGTCTTCAGGGAATGGCTCTCCCAGCTCTGGACTTTTTTCCTGACTTTGCTGACTTTCATCGGCATCGGCCTGCCCGTTCTCATCTCGATCCTGGTCCTGTGGTATCTTGCAGGCTTCCCCCGTATCTCCTGGTAAGTACCGAGGCGGTGGCGCCCTGACACTTGCACGGCGGCCCGCCCGTTTCCCGTGTAAGAGCCACCCCAAGTGAAAAACGAGTCCGACTACCTGCATGCCACGCAGGACCAGCCAGCCGGCCACCCTGTGGCGCCGGCCGCCGCCGAACCCATCGTCGTCCATCTGCCCCTGTACCGCCCTGGCTCACACGTTGGCTACCAGGGCCGTGACTACACCGTGGGCCACGTCGTCATCAGCCGCAGCGTGCTGCAGGTCTACCTGCAGGAACTGGGCAGCTCGGTGGACGCCGAGAAACTGCAAGTCTCTCCCACGCGCCTGGTGCTGCAGCGCAGCTGAGCACGCACCGGCCGGCAGCCTGCCGGCTCAGATCTGTATTTGGGATTGGTCAGCCCGGAGGGGATCGAACCCCCGACCCACAGCTTAGAAGGCTGTTGCTCTATCCAACTGAGCTACGGGCTGACGAGAAGAAAAGTGGGTGGCGGATCATACCGCCCTGGCGCGCCTGCACTGTGGCGGCCTGTTCTCAGAGCCCCTTCCCCGATCGACTGCCAAGACTTGATGTCACAGTTTGTGATGTCAAGTTGGTGAACCCATCCTGGCGCAACTGACATCACTTGAAATCGCAAATTGCGACTTCAAGTGTTCAGAGCCATTATGGCGCATAATGCGCCAATCAGGAGTAGCACCATGCCCACCCCCACCACCGGTTTTGCCTCCGTCAAGCTCCCCGCCGCCCTGGTCGACCAGGCGCGTGAAGCCGCGCAGCCGCTGCGCCGCTCCGTGGCGGGCCAAGTGGAGTACTGGGCCACGCTGGGCCGCATCGTGGAGCACAGCGGGCTCACCGCGCAAGAAGCGCAAACCGCCATCGCCAACTACGAAGCCGCCGCACAGCGCGCCCGCAGCCAACCCGCCACCTCCCAGGCCAACGCCCTGCTCGCCCAGTTCATGAGCGCCGAAGACGACGGCAGCCTGGCGCAGCGCGTGCGTGAGGTGGTGGCCAACAACCGCCGCAAGGCCGACAAACCCCGCAAGGCCACCGCCTGACATGGCAACGGCCCGCGCCAGCGGCCCGCGGCGCAGTAAGAACAAACCCGTTTTCTACCTGCTGGCCGGCCCCAACGGCTCCGGCAAGACCACCCTGTACCACGCGCTGGTGCTGGCCGGTGTCATCCCCGCCGAGGCCGAGTTCGTCAACGCCGACCAGTACGAAGCCGCCCACCTGCAACACATCAGCGATGCACAGGCGCGCTCCAAAGAAGCGCAGCGCTGGGCCGAGGCCCGGCGTGCCGAGCTGCTGCAAGGCGGCAAATCATTTGTCAGCGAAACCGTTTTCTCGCACGAGTCCAAGCTGGCCCTGATCGCCGACGCGCAGGCCCAGGGCTTTTTTGTCATGCTGCTGGTGGTGGCGCTGGACGAACCCGAGCGCCTGCTGGAGCGCGTGGCCCAGCGCGTGCGCGAAGGCGGCCACGCCGTGCCGCCCACGCGCATCCTGGCGCGCTACCCGCGCACGCTCAGCCACCTGGTGCAGGCCGTGCGCACGGCCGACGCCGCCGTGCTCTACGACAGCCAGGACGTCACGCCCGGCACGCACACCGCCGTGGCCCTGTGCAAGAAAGCCTGGACACAGGAACTGGTGCAGCCCCTGCCCGCCTGGGCACAGCGCATCCTCTGGGCGCGGGACTAGCCCCGCCCCGCTGCCCCGGCCGCCTCAGGCCGGCAGCAGAACGCCCGCGAAGAAGGCCGCCAGCTCCTGGCGTGCGTCCAGCGGCAGCACGTGGGCCACGTACTGGTCGGGGCGCACCACCACCAAACAACCCTTGTCGCGGTTGATGCCACGCATGTCGAAAATATCGCCCACGCCCTTGTGGTCCACACAGAAGGCCTTCTCATGGTCTTGCAGGCTCAGTTGGCCGGTCCTGGGCTTGAGCAGGGACGGCATCTTCTCGTAGGCCAGCTGCTCGAAGGTCTGCTGGAACACCGCGCGGAAGTCGATCACCGCGTCGATGTCTTCGCCCTTGCGTGTGTGCTTGACGACCGGGGAGTTCGCGTCGGTTTCCAGCCAGTCCGCGAGCTTGTGGATGGCCGAGGCCGCGTCGGTGCCGTCCGCCTTGCCCGCGAAGGCATAGATGCGCCAGCGCGCATCGGCCTCGGCCACATGGCCCAGCTGCATCTGCATGGCATCCGAGACCCGCACCACGGGCGCGGAGTGAAAGCGCCGGCCGATGGTCTGGCCCGTCGCCAGCGCCTGCCAGGTCGCCGGGCCGATCAGCGCGGACGGGTCGTAGTGGACGGCCAGGCCGCCCGTGAACTCCAGGTTCTGCTTGAAGTGGTGGATGATGCGCGGCTCCTCCAGCCCTTCCCGTTCGGCCTGGGTGGTGGGGGCCGACATGACGCGCGCCCAATGGTGGTCCGTCTCCACCAGGCGTTTGGCCTCGGTCAGCCGCTCTTTGGAATAGCTGCGCAGCAGGCTGGCATCGGCCCGGCCCTGGAGCACGTGCACCAGCTTCCAGCCCAGGTTGAAGGTGTCCTGCATCGAGACGTTCATGCCCTGCCCCGCCTTGGGCGAATGGGTATGGCAGGCATCCCCCGCGGTGAACACGCGCGGGTTGCGGTCCACGCCCGCGGGCACGTCGTCGAACTTGTCGGTGATGGCATGCCCGATGTCGTAGATGGACCACCAGACCACGTCCTTCACGTCGATGCTGTAGGGCTTGATGATGCGGTTCGCCGCCGCAATCATGTCGACCTGCGTGAGCTTGCGCTGCGCGGCCTTCTCGTCGGGGCGCAGCTTGTCCATCTCCACATACATGCGGAACAGGTAGCCGCCTTCTCGCGGCAGGATCAGCAGATTGCCTTCGTTGGCGGAAGAGATCAGGCACTTCTGCCGCACGTCCGGGAAATCGGTGTTGGCCAGGATGTCCATCACGCCCCAGGCCTGGTGCGCGGCATCGCCCTTCAGCTCACCGCCGATCGCCTTGCGCACGGCCGAATGCGCCCCGTCGCAGCCCACCACGTAGTTGGCCCGCACGGTGCGGGTGCCCCCCCAGTTCAGGCCGCTGGCGTCTTTCAGGGTCACGGTCACGGGGTGGTCGTCGGTCGTGGTGTCCACCGTCAGGCCCTGGATTTCCCAGCTGTAGTCCGGCTCCAGCCGCGAGGGCGAGTTCTTCATGACCTCCAGGAACAGCTCGTGCAGCCGCGCCTGGTTGATCAGGATGTGCGGCATTTCCGAGCTGTCGTCGGCCACGTCTTGCACCCGGCCGGCGCGCTTGATGTGGGCGGGGTTCTTGGGGTCCGGCATCCAGAAATTGGTCTGGTTGACCCAGTAGGTCTCGCGCTTGACCTTGTCGGCAAAGCCGAAGGCCTGGAACATCTCCATAGAGCGCGTGTTGATGCCGTCGGCCTTGCCCTTGATGATGTTGCTGGGCATGCGCTCCACAATCATCGTCTCGATCTCCGGGAACTGCGACAACTGCGCCGCCAGGCACAGGCCCGCCGGGCCGGTGCCGGCAATCAGCACGTCCACCTTTTCCGGCAGCGGCTCATTGATGCCCCGGTTACGCCGGTTCGGCGCGGCTTGCTTGACGTCGGGGTTGCCACCCCTGAAGCCATTCTTGTAAAACTGCATCTTTATCTCCAAAGACTGAATAACAGCGCCGACGGGTCGGCTGGCGTGCGGCAGATCCAATCCGAGCTGCCAAATTCAATAATGATAAGTATGCATACTATTTTGACGAACGTCAACTAGCAAAGATCAAGAAAGCGGATTCGGGTTTACCCGTGGAGGCGCAGCGAATGCGCGCTGGCGCCCCTGTGAGCCCAAGTTGGTAATGTCACCTTTATCCAAGTTAGAAATGTCCCCTTATTTTTAAACAGGGGGCATAGATGGACGGGAAAGGGGCATGGATGAGTGTCAAAGAGGCTGGACGTTATGCGGTGATTCAAAGGGTG
>JACPOI010000030.1 GCA_016185015.1 Burkholderiales bacterium | reverse complement strand
AGGAAAACCTCCCGCCGGGTCTTCTTCCTCTTGCCTGCGTATTCGGCATCGGCGAAACTGATCTGGTCCATCGGTATTACTCCTTTGCCACGATCAACGATTCAGCGGCTTGATCGGTGGACTTGTTCAGACCTTCCTTAGTGGTGGAGGGAAGTAAATAACTGATTACTTACGACCATGTCCTGCAATAAAGATGCCAGTGCCACAGCCGTTTTTTGCCGCCTGCGCGCGCGCAAACGGTGCGTGCGCACCAGCATGCAGCAGTGCATGCCCTTGTAACGCACACAACAGGAGTCCTCATGAAACGTCACCCTTACCTGCCCGACCCCCGGCCCCCAGGGGCGCTCGGACTCGGACACCAGTACTACTGGGTTGCCAACGCGCATGAAGTGGACATGTCGATCGCTCCGCCCGCACCGGTGCCCGCGCGCATCGCGGCGCAGCCGCAGAATGTGGTGCTGGATCTGCGGCGCACGGCCATCGTCATCATCGATCTGCAGAACGACTTCTGCGCCAAGGGCGGCTGGGTCGATTCGCTGGGCCTGGACTACACGGCCGACCGCACGCCCATCGAGCCCTTGCAGAAGCTGCTGCCCGCGCTGCGCACGGCCGGCGTGCCGGTGATCTGGGTCAACTGGGGCAACCGGCCCGACCTGGCCAATATGCCGCCCAACCAGATCCATCTCTACGACAACGGCGGTGCCGGCGTGGGCCTGGGTTACCCGCTGCCCGGTGGCGGCGGCAATGTGCTGGAGAAAGATTCCTGGGCTGCGGCCGTGATCGACGAGCTCAAACCGGTCGATGGCGACTACCGCGTGGACAAGCACCGCATCAGCGGCTTCTGGGACACGCCGCTGGACAGCATGCTCAAGAACCTGGGCATCAAGAGCATCCTGTTCGCGGGCTGCAACACCGACCAATGCGTGCTGCACACGCTGACCGATGCGAACTTCCTGGGCTACGGCTGCGTCATGCTGGAAGACTGCTGCGCCACCAGCTCGCCGGCCTTCTGCGCCGAGGCGACCGTCTGGAACGTGAAGAAGTGCTTCGGCTTCGTGACCAACTCCACGCAGGTGCTGCAGGCGCTGCCCAAGTGATGAACGCATCGTCATCTCTCTCCGGTGCCTTCGTGCCCGGGCCGCGCGCCTTGCGCGAGCCCACGGGCACGGGGGTGCTGGACGGCTTGCGTGTCGCGGTCAAGGACCTGATCGATGTGGCCGGCTCGGCCAGCACCTGCGGCAACCCCGACTGGGCGGCCAGCCATGCGGTGCCCACGCAAGACGCTGCCTGCGTGGCGATGTTGCGTGCCGCGGGCGCACGTATCGTCGGCAAGACGGTCACCGACGAACTGGCTTTCAGCCTGGAAGGTGAGAACGCCTTCCACGGCACCCCACGTAACCCGGCGGCACCCGAGCGTCTGCCCGGTGGCTCTTCCAGCGGTTCCGCCGTGGCCGTGGCCGGGCACGAAGCCGATCTCGCCCTGGGCACCGACACCGGTGGCTCGGTGCGTGTGCCCGCTTCCTTCTGCGGCGTACATGCCATGCGCCCTACCCATGGTCGTATCTCTTTGACGGGCGTGCTGCCTTTCGCCGAGAGCTACGACACCGTGGGCTGGTTCGCGCGGGATGCGACGCTCTTGCGCGCCGCCGGCCACGTGCTGCTCGGCACGCGACGCCATGCCGATGCCCAACCCCTGCGCCTGTGCATGGCCGAAGACGCCCTGGCCCTGGCCGAACCCGCGGTGGCGCAGGCCCTGCGTGCCTGGGCGCAGGCGAACGGCATCACGGAAAAACGCCAGGCTTTTGTGCGGCCCTGGCGCGAAGTGCAGGAGGCTTATTCGGTCTTGCAGGGGCTCGAGATTTGTGCGGCCCTGGGTCCCTGGATCCGCGAACGGCGGCCGACCTTCGGGCCTGCCATCGCACCGCGCTTCGCCGGCGCGCTGGCGCTCGACCCCACGTTGGACGCAACTTGGCGCCGCTGGCGTGAAGAGATGCGGCGCGAACTCGTGGCGAAGCTGGGGCCCGACGAAGCCTGGCTGCTGCCCGCCGCACCCGGTCTGGCCCTGCCGCTGGAGGCCAGCGGCGAACAGCGTGGTGCCTTTTATGAACGCGCCCTGGCCCTGGGCGCCCTGGCGGGCCACGCGGGCCTGCCGCAGATCGTGCTGCCGCTGCTGCAGGTGCATGGCCTGCCCGTGGGTCTCTCCTTCATCGCCGGCCCCGGGCAGGACGAGCGCCTGCTGAACCTGGCCCTGGCGCTCTCGCCCACAAAGGAGTGATGGTTGTGACATCGTGTTCACCTGGCCGCACGCCGGCCCGCAAGGAAACGCCCGCCAGGCGGGACCCGTTGGCCGCACGCGCGCGCCTGCTGCAGGCCGCCGTGGACGAGTTTTCGGCGCACGGCTACAGCGGCGCGCGCACCGAGCGCATTGCGCAGCAGGCCGGCACCAACATCCGCATGCTTTACCACTACTTCGGCGGCAAGGACGATCTCTACGTCGTGGTGCTGGAGACGGTGCTGGCCGATCTGCGGCACGACGAACTGCAACTCGACACCACGGCCCTGCCCCCGATGGAAGGGCTCTTGCGTATCTTCGATTTCGTGGCCGGCCACTTTGCCGCCCACCCGCAGCTGCGCAAGCTGCTGGCCTTCGAGAACCTCAACGAAGCGCGGCACCTGGCGCGCTCGGACCGGATACCGGAGATGGCCACGCCGGTGTTGAACCTGATCCGCAAGTTGCTGGCGCGCGGCGCGGCCACGGGCGAAGTGCGCCAGGGCGTGGACGCCCTGCAGCTCTACGTGGCCATGGTCAGCCTGTCCTACTACGGCCGTGCCCATGCCTTTACCCTCACGCGCATCTTCAACAAGGATCTGCAGAAACCGAGCTGGCAACGCGCGCACCTGAAACTCACCCGCGCCATGGTCGAGGCTTACCTCAGTCCCGACGACTGAACGGGCGACGGACATCAGCGCCTCACTTCGCGCTGGAAGATTTCCAGGCTCAGCTTCTTGGTGCGGATGAAGCTGGGCTCGGAGAGCGTTTCCACGGTGCGCGGCCGCGGATCGTTGTAGGGCAGGATCTCCGCCACCTTGGTGGGCCGCTTGGTCAGCAGCAGCACCTGGTCGGCCAGGTACACCGCCTCTTCCAGATCGTGCGAGACCAGCAGCATGGTGGTGCCCGTCTGCATGAAGACCTCCTGCAGCTTCTCTCGGATGAAGAGCGTCATCTCGAAGTCCAGCGCCGAGAAAGGCTCGTCCAGGAACAGCACCTCGGGTTTGGGCGCCAGGGCGCGCATGATCGAGGCCGTCTGTTGCTGGCCACCCGAGAGTTCGTAGGGGTAGCGGTTCAGGTCGAACTTGACGTCGAAGCTCGCCACCAGCTCGGCCATGCGACGGTCCACCTCGGCCTTGCTCTTGCCTTCGAGCTTGAGCGGATAGGCGATGTTGTCGATGGTGCGCATCCAGGGGAACATGGCCTCACGGTAGTTCTGGAAAACGTAGCCGATCTTGGTGTCTTTCAGCGACTTGCCGTCGAACAGGATCTCGCCGCTGTCGATGGGCACCAGCCCCGCGATCATGTTGATCAGCGTGGACTTGCCGCAGCCGTTGGGCCCGAAGACCGACACGATCTTGCCCTTGGGGATGTCGAGGTCGAAGTTCTCGTACAGGGGCCAGCCCGCGAAATACTTGGTCAGGCCGCGGATGGTGATGTGGGTGCCGGCCGGGCCGGGCTTGAAGGGCGGCACCGGGATGTCGGCCACCACGGGGGCGTTCAGGACTGCACTCATCTTCCGCTCCAATGAACAATGCGGCGTTCAGCGACCAGGAACAAGATATTCAGCGCGTAACCCAGCACACCCGCGGCCAGGATGGACGCGTACATGTCGCGCACATTCATCACCTGCTGCGAGTTGATGATGCGATTACCCAAACCACTGTCCGAGCCGATGAACATCTCGGCCACGATGACGATCACCAAGGCCATGGACACCGCCGAGCGCAGGCCCACGAAGCTGGGCTGCAGGCTCTCCCACACGAGCACGTCCTTGAAGATCTGCCAGCGCGAAGCGCCCATGACCTTGGCCGCCATCACGCGCTGCTTGCGCGCGTTGATCACGCCGTAGGCGCTGTTGAACACCACGATGAGCAGCGCACCAAAGGCCGCGATGGCCACCTTGTTGATATCCGACACACCGAAGATCATGAGGAACAGCGGGATCAGCGCCGAGGATGGCGTGGAGCGGAAGAAGTCGATCAGGAACTCCACGCTGCGGTAGGCTTTCTCCGCGCTGCCCAGCACCACCCCCAGGGGCACGCCCACCACGGCCGCGATCAGGAAGGCCTGCGCGGTGCGCCACAGCGTGACGGCAAAGTCCTTGAGCAGCGGGCCGCCGGCCAGGCCGTTGATCAGGGGGGTCACGGTCTCGGCCGGGGGCGGCAGCAGCAGGGCCTTGATGAAGCCCAGGCGCACCGCCAGGTCCCAGACAATGAAGAGCAGCACCGGCCCGATGAAAGGCAGGGCGCGGCCCCAGCTGCTCTTGCGCGGCACGCTGGCCACGGCGACCGGGGGGGCCCAGGGCACGGCCGATGCCGTGGCTGTGACGGAGGTAGGCTCGCTCATGCCATCAGCCCTTGTAGATCATGGTGTCGACCATGAGACGCGAGGAGAAGATGCCCTTTTCCGAGAACAGGTCGAAGAACTTCTGGAAGTGGGCGATGTCGGCCGGCTTGAACTCGTTGTACATGGTGTAGGCGGCCAGCGGCACCTCGGCGGTCAGCGCGCCTTCGATCGCGGTGTAACCCTTGAGGTACTGGCGCGCCTCGACGTTCTTGGCCCGCACATAGGCCACGCCCTTGGCATACGCCGCGATGAACTTCTTCGCCTCTTCGGGGTGCTTCTTGATGAAGGTCGAGGACAGCGAGGCCGAGCCGCCGAACCAGGGTGCCATCGGGTCACCCAGCACATACTTCGAGATCACGCCGGCTTCGAGCACACGCGTGGTGCCATTGAGGCGGCCGATGGTGCCCACCGGCTCCAGGGTGTAACAACCGTCGAGCTGGCCCGCGGCGAGTGCGGCCACATGCTGGCCCAGCGGCAGTTCCACCACGGTGGTGCCGGTGGCGCCGCCGCGCTCCAGGATGGTCTTGGCCAGGGTGACGTTCTGGATGCCGGGGCCGCAACCGATGCGTTTGCCCTTGAGGTCGGCCATGGTCTTGGCCGTGCTGGCCACCGGGACGATCATCTCGTCCAGCACGTCTTTCACGTTGCTGGGGTTGGCGCAGAAGATCTTGAAGGTGCCGGGCGCGGCCAGTTCTCCGATGGCGATATTGGCCGAGCCCGTGCCATTGGCGGTGCCATCCGAGCGGTCGGCCAGCACGGCTTCCATCACCTGCTGGGCCGCGGCGAAACGCAGGGGCTCCACGTTCAGGCCCGCATCCTTAAAGTAGCCGAGTTCGATGGCGGCATAAAACGGCAGGCCGGCCGCGATGGGCCAGTAGCCGATGCGGATCTTGGGGCCGCCCTGCGCGCGCACCAGGGCCGGTGCGCCCAGCGCGGCCAGCGCGAGGCCGGCGCCGCCCACCTGCATGAGCTTGCGGCGCGTCGGGGTGGCGGACAGGGAAGTGAGGGACTGGTCTTTCATGGAGCGCTCCTGCTAGGGGTTAAGGGAAGGGATGGGTGTGAGGGGCCTGGGCCACCTGGAGCGAAGCCAGGTAGGCGCGCCAGCCGCCGAAATGCGTGATGTCCAGCGCGCCCTGCAGGGCCTGCGCCTCGCACAGGAAACCCTGCACGCTGCTGCCGTCGGCCAGCGCCAGCGTGCCGATGCCCAGCGGCGCGGGCACCAGGGCGACGAAAGAACCGTAGTGCTCGACGGGCATCTCCCAGAGTTCGAGCTGGATGCGTGCACCCTGCCCCGGCGCCACCCGCAGCAGGCCGGGTTTGGGTGGCAGGGTGCCGGCCAGGGCGTAGAAACGGTAGTCGGGCGCGGTCTCGGTGGCCGCGAGCAGGCGCGCGCCGCGCTCGGTGAGCTGGCTGTTGAGCGGCATGCCCGAAAGGTGCGCACCCACCACGGCCACTTTCACCGTGGCGCGCGGGCGGATGCCGGGGATGGCGACGGGTGCTGGCAGCCGCTCTCCGATGGCGCCCTGCGTGATACCGGTGGCGGAGTGGACACGCTGGCCCAGTTCGGCCAGCTGCCAGTCGCTGCCGCAGGGGCCGATCAGCGTGATGCCGAAGGGCAGCCCGTCCTTGCGGATGCAGCTGGGCACCGACAGCGCCGCGTAGTCCAGCAGGTTGACGAAGTTGGTATAGGCACCGAGGTTGCGGTTGAGCACCACCGGGTCGGCCTGCATCTGCGCGATGGTGTAGTGCGTGGGGGCGGTGGGCACGCACATCAGGTCCATGCCCTTCCAGACCTCGGCAGCCCGCTGGCCCAGGGCGCGCAATTGCGTCTGCGCTTCGTACAGATCAGCCGCGCTGTAGGCCTTGCCCTTGCCGATGATGCTGCGCACCGGCTCCATGACCTCGCCTTCGTGCGCGTCGAAGAAGGTGCGGATGGCCGCGTAACGTTCGGCCACCAGCGCGCTTTCATAGAGCAGCGTGGCGGCCTGTGAAAACGGCGAGAAGTCGATGCGCACCTCCACGCCGCCGAGCGCACGCAGTTGTGCCAGCGCTTCCTTGTACGCCGCCTCGGCCAGTGCGTCGCCGTAAAACGCCAGCTGGTCCGGCACACCGAAACGGAAGGCCGCCGGGAAAGGCTGCGAGGCCATGTCGAGTTCGCGCGAGTACGGGTCCAGGGGGTCGTAGCCGCGTGCTACCTCCAGCACCTGCGCCGCCAGGCCCACGCTGCGCGCGAAGATGGAGACACAGTCCACACTCTGCGCCGCGGGCAGCACACCGCGTGTGCTGATGAGGCCCTTGGAGGGTTTGAGCCCGACGATGTTGTTCAGGCCCGCCGGCACGCGGCCCGAACCCGCCGTGTCCGTGCCCAGCGAGAAATCGGCCTGCCCCGTGGCCACCACATAGGCCGAACCGGAACTGGAACCGCCGGAGACATATAAGGCGTTAAATGCATTGGGCACCGGCCCCCAGGGCGAACGCGTGCCGTTCAGGCCGCAGGCGAACTGGTCCAGGTTGGTCTTGCCCAGCAGCGATGCACCAGCGGCGAGCAGCCTGTGCACCACGGCCGCATGCGCGGCGGGCTGGAACGCAAAGGCCTGGCAGGCCGCCGTGGTGGGCAGACCGGCCGCGTCGATGTTGTCCTTGACGGCAAAGCGCAGACCGCTCAGCGGCCCTGCCCCACCCGGCAGTGCCGTCTCATACCGGGAGATCCAGGCCTGGGCCGCGCCAACGGGCTGGGCCTGCTCTTGAGCACCGGGAACTGGGTTTGTGGGTTGCACCATCTTGCTGCATTCGGTCTTGTATACATGTAGCAATGCAACATGTATGCCAATGAACGCAGATGGTTTTGCCGTTCGTCT
The DNA here is from genome assembly GCA_016185015.1 of Burkholderiales bacterium. Lineage (GTDB taxonomy): Bacteria > Pseudomonadota > Gammaproteobacteria > Burkholderiales > Burkholderiaceae_C > Hylemonella. The sequence continues at coordinate 31,265 of JACPOI010000030.1, read as the reverse complement.
TGTATGAAAACAAGAACAAGGCGGGCAGATGCAATCAGGAAGACAGGGGGAAGGCGCTCACGCACGCATGCGGCAAGCGATGTCAGTTCAGGAAGAAAGCGATCAGCACGGCCAAGGCACCCATGGCCTCCGTCTTTCGAGCCCGCGATACCAACTCTGGTGCCAGCGTCTCCAGCCGGGTCCGGTGCCAATGCCAAACGTAAAAGACCATCGCCGCAACAACGCCGCACAGAAGGGGCCAAAACGCCTGCAACGCCGAGGCCGCAAAACCACTGGCCGTGATTCCGAATGCGGCAACGACCACGCCTACCCCGCCAGAGGAACGATGCGCATAGGAGTAGCGTCCACACGCGGAACAGCTGGCGGGGAGCACAGGGGAGGACAGCCACTTGCGGAAGAAGCTGATACTCATTGCTTGGCAAGACGGGCATGCGTACATATGGCGATATGTGGACTATGTTGGCTAGAGCTCAGAGATAGCGCTTAACCGATCTGCTAACCATCCATCGAATTTGGGCCGCTGAGCTTCAACAAGCGCCACAGCCCCCACCCCGCAATGGGCAACGAAATGAAAAACGTTACTGCGCCATAGAGAAGCCCAAAAAAAGCATTTCCGTACGCCTCGGAAAGTTCACTCCGATCGGAAATTCCACCTTCCCACATCACCCACTGGTAGTAGGCCTCGACAGCCAGTGCAGCGCAGGCAAGGGCAACAAGCAAGGTGGCGATAACGCAAAAAAGAAAACGTACAGAAAACCAAATATGTGTCATTGCACCGCCGATGTCACTTAGACCGTCACATCCTAGCGACCATCACAGCGCACGCCTATCCCCCCAAAGGGTCATCAACACACACTTACTGAAACGCCACTTCCGCAAAACTCCGTAGCTTGCGGCTGTGCAGCTGGTTCATGCCGGCCAGTCTTAGCAGCTCCAGCGCGCGGATGCCGATGCGCAGGTGCTGGTCCACACGCTCGCGGTAGAAATGGTTGGCCATGCCGGGCAGCTTGATCTCGCCGTGCAGGGGTTTATCGCTCACGCACAGCAGGGTGCCATAAGGCACGCGGAAGCGGAAGCCGTTGGCGGCAATCGTCGCACTCTCCATGTCCAGCGCCACGGCGCGGCTCTGGCTGAAACGGCGCTGGGGCTGGTTGTCGGGCAGCAGCTCCCAGTTGCGGTTGTCGGTGGTGGCCACCGTGCCGGTGCGCATGATCTGCTTGAGCGCGGCGCCGCGCATCTGCGTCACATCGGCCACGGCCTGCTCCAGCGCCACCTGCACCTCGGCCAGCGCGGGGATGGGCACCCAAAGGGGCAGCTCTTCGTCCAGCACATGGTCTTCCCGCACATAGGCGTGGGCCAGCACGTAGTCGCCCAGCTGCTGGCCGTTGCGCAGACCGGCGCAGTGGCCCAGCATGAGCCAGGCGTGCGGGCGCAGCACGGCAATGTGGTCGGTGATGTTCTTGGCGTTGGCCGGGCCCACGCCGATATTGACCATGGTGATGCCGTTGCCGTCTGGACGCACCAGATGGTAGGCCGGCATCTGCGGCAATCTGGGCGGGGCCTTGCCCAACGCATCACCGGCCTGCGCGGCATCGCCCACGCGGCGGGTCACCACATTGCCGGGCTCGATGAAAGCGGCGTACTCGCTCTTGGCGTCCTGCATGAGCTCGTGGCCCAGGCGGATGAACTCGTCGATGTAGAACTGGTAGTTGGTGAAGAGCACGAAGTTCTGGAAGTGCTCGGGCACCGTGCCCGTGTAGTGGCGCAGGCGGTGCAGGGAATAGTCCATGCGCTGCGCCGTGAACAGCGACAGGGGCCAGGGCCGGCCGGGCTGCGGCTCGTAGGTGCCGTTGGCAATGCCGTCGTCCATGGCGCCCAGGTCAGGCAGGTCGAACCAGTCGCGCATCATCTGGCGGCGCTCGGTGGCCAGGTTGCCTTCGATGTGCTCGTTCTCGGCAAAGGAGAAATGCACGGGGATGGGCTGCTTGCTGGTGGTCACCTCCAGCGTCACGCCGTGGTTGAGCAGCAGCAGGCGGAACTGCTCCAGGTAATAGTTGTTGAAGAGGTCGGGCCGCGTGAGCGTGGTCTCGAACACGCCCGGCCCCGCCACGAAGCCGTAGCTCAGTCGCTCCTGTGCACCGGCCGCCTGGCGCAGCACGGTCTCGGTCCGGATGCGCACCAGAGGGTAGAAGGCGCGCACCGGGCCGGCGCTGTCGTCCCCGGCCACAAAACGCTGCATGCCCGCGCGCAGGTGAGCGATGCTGCTGTCATAGATGCGGCGCACATGGGCCAGGGCGGCGGCCGCGTCGGTGAACTCTTGCGGGGCGATCAGGGGCGGGAGGTGGTGCATACGGAAACATTGTGCCTCGGTCGCATGACACCCGGTGCCGCACGGCCCGGCTCAGGCAGCAGGCTTGGGCACCGTGTAGCGCAGCTCGGCAAAACCGGTGCCGACCTGGCGCACGGACGCCAGCTTCAGCGGCGGGCTGGTGAGCCGGCGCGGGAACAAGGGCTTGCCTTGGCCCAGCGTGACTGAGCCGACCTGGACGATCATCTCGTCCAACAAACCCGCGTCATAAAACTGCCCCGCCAGATCGCCCCCGCCCACCACCCAGAGGTTCTTGCCGCCGGATGCCTGCAACATGGCCGCGTGCACGGGGCGCACATCACCCTGCACGAAATGCAGGTTCGCACCGGGGATGGCTGGCAGCTTGCGGCTGGAGAAGATCCAGGCGGGTTGGGTATAGGGCCAGGGCGAACCGGTCTCGGCCGTGACGGTCTGCGCATGGCGCAACATCCATTCGTAGGTAGACGAGCCCATGGCCAGGGCGCCGACTTCGGTGATAAAGGTCGGGTAGCTGGTGTCGTTCACGTCGCCCAAAGGGAACAACCACTCCAGGGAGTTGTCTTCGGTGGCGATGTAGCCATCGAGGCTGGTGGCGGTGTAGTACTGGGTTTTCATAGGAAGAAATTCCAGCGCAAAGGAATATATGTCATCTCACGTTGAGATTGATTCAACTACTTGCACTCTGGCAACGCCTTGTTCGGGTCGATAGTCAGATTCCAGCTAGCGCCACTTTTCCTTAATTGGTACCACACCAGCCCCAGCGACTTGCATTGCCGTCCCGCCCAGCTATAGGTATACGCGGAAAGAGTGACTTCATCGTCAATTTCCCAACTCTTAAAAGAAGGAAGGAAATACTCCTTGGGCAGATAACGATACTGTTCGGTTAAGCGGTCAGGATCGACACTCCAGATCGCTATTTGACTGGGCGAACCACCGGCACCCTCCGACCCATGCACCACAACGACATGCCTTGATGAAGGTGACACATGCGGAATCTCTGGCAAGACCGTAGTTTTCCCTGTGGTCTTAGAGATCAGCAAGTAACTCAGATCTTCGAAGTACTTCCAACGTTCAACCAGGTGATATCCAATCTCAGCGTAGTCACCAATGTAGTAGTAGCTGGTTGGCTCTGGCGATGAATCAGGGATAGATCGAAAAACGATTTGACGATCTCTTGTTTGGATCGTAAGAACAACACCCTGACGCCGCACTTCATCCTTGACCACTCGAATGGCCTCACGCTCAAGTTTTTTCCAGCAATCAGATTTGCCAGCCCCTTCACACTTCTTGCGCCGGTCTTGAATGCGCACATCAATGTCGTTACTGGCGCCGGAGTAGCCAGCCAGCATGCATAGCGCCGTAGCCACTGAAAGATTTCGAATAAACGTCATAGGTGAGCATCGAACGTCATGTTGCGCCACATCCTAGCCAACATCACACCCACTGCCTATCCCCCAAAAGGGTCCCCCCACCACAGCCTTCAACCCTCAAACTGCGGATGCAACTGCCGTATCCGCCCCAAGGCCAGCGCCGCCGCCGCCGTGCGCGTCTCCACCCCCAGCTTGGCGTAGACCCGCTCAAGGTGTTTCTTGACCGTCATGGGGCTGCTGCCCAGGATGTCGCCGATGTCGCGGTTGATCTTGCCCTTGATGACCCAGTAGAGCACCTCGGCCTCCTTGGCCGTGAGGCGGAAGCTCAGGGAGATGGCTTCGATGACGGACTCGTCTGAGGCTTCCTGCATGATGAGCAGCCAGTCGCCGCCGGTGTCGGGTGCGCCGGTGTCGTCGTTGCGCTGGTGCAGGCGGAAGGTCAGGCGCTTGGGGCCGTGCTCCAGCGACAGGCGCGGCGGCTCGGCCAGGGACTCGCCGCGGGCCTGCACCTCGGCCAGATGGGCCACGCTGCGGTGCAGCCAGGCCAGCACGGGCTCGGGCACGTTGGGGCCGCTGGCGCCGTAGTAGCGCTGCAGCAGCTCACGCGCCAGCGGGGTCTGCCACATGAGGCGGCCGTCGCCCAGGCGCACGGTGATGCTGGCGTACCCGAAGGCGTCGAGCGCGTTGCGGGCCTGGCGGCGTTCGCGGGCGCCCTGCAGGTGCACCTGCATGCGGGCGAGCACTTCCTTCGGTCGGATGGGTTTGGTCACGTAGTCGGTGCCGCCGGCTTCGAGCGCAGCCACCAGGTGCTCGGTCTCGGTCAGGCCGGTCATGAAGATGATGGGGATGTGGGCGGTGGCAGCATTGGCCTTGAGGCGGCGCGCGACTTCGAAGCCGTCCATGCCCGGCATCATGGCGTCGAGCAGCACGATGTCGGGGCGCGCCTGCGCGGCGCGCTGCAGGGCCGAGGCGCCGTCCAGCGCCACCAGCACGGTGCAACCCGATTCGTCCAGCGCGTCGTGCAGCAGCGAGAGGTTGTCGGGCACGTCGTCCACGATCAGCACCACGTCGCTGTGCGCGCGGTTCAGGGCCTGGTCCAGGGTGTCGTTCATGGCGTCTCGGCGTTCGGTTCCAGCAAGGGAAGGATGGCGTCGAAGCGGTAGGCGCGTGTGAGCACACGCACCTGCTCGACCCAGGCGTGGTGCTCGGGGCCTTGCGCCTCGATCTCGTCGAGCAGGCGCACGATGCCGCGGTAATAGCCCAGCACCACCAGTTCGCGCAGCTCGGCCAGGCGCTCGCTGCGCGGCGGCAGCACGGGCCCGGGCGGCGGCGCGGGCGCGACCACCGGCTCGGGCCGCACGGTCCACTGCAGTTGCAGGCGGCGCTCCAGCCAGTCGAGCAGCTCGCTGTGGCGTATTGGTTTGGTGATGAAGTCGGTGGGGGTGATGCCGGCGTCGTTCTCCAGGCCCTGGTCGAAGGCGTTGGCCGAGACCACGGCCACGGGCAGCTTGGCCAGGCCGTTCAAGCGACGCAGGCGGCGTATGGTTTCCCAGCCGTCGATGCCGGGCATGGCCAGGTCCATGAAGACCACATCGGGGCGGTAGCCCGCGGCCAGCAGGTCCAGCGCATCGTGGCCGCTGGCGGCGGTGCGCAGCACGAAGCCCAGGGGCACGAGCAGCTGGGTGAGCATCTCGCGGTCGGGCTCTTCGTTGTCCACCACCAGCACATGGCGGCGTGCGCCCGCGTAACCGCGGCGCGGTGGCTTGGCGGCCACGGGTTTGGCCGAAGGCTGCGCGGCATGCACCTCGGGCAGGAAGAGCTTGACGTGGAAGACCGAGCCCAGGCCCTGCGTGCTTTGCACGGTGAGCTCGCCGCCCATGAGGTCGGTGAGCATCTTGGCGATGGTCAGGCCCAGGCCGGCGCCGGGGGTGCCCTGTGAGGAAGCAGCGCGCGTGAAGGGCTCGAACAGGCGCTCGGTCTCCTGCAGGGTCATGCCGGGGCCGGTGTCGCGGATGTCGATGTGTGCCATCTCGCGCGCGTAGCGCACGCTGAAGGTCACCTCGCCCTGCGCGGTGAACTTGATGGCATTGCCCAGCAGGTTGATGAGGATCTGGCGGACGCGCTTCTCGTCGGCGCGCACGCGCTCGGGCAGCACGGAGAGCGGCGTGAAGTTGAAGGCCAGGCCCTTGGCCGCGGCCTGCAGCTCGAACATGGCGGCCAGCTCGTGCACGCAGGCGGCGAAGTCCATGGGCTTGAGCTCCAGCGTGAGCTTGCCCGATTCGATGCGCGCCAGATCCAGCGTGCCTTCGATCAGCGTCAGCAGATGCTCGCCGCCGCGGCGTATCACCTGCACCGCGTGCTTGCGGTGCGCCGGCACCTGCGGGTCTTCACCCATGAGCTGCGCATAACCCAGGATGCTGTTGAGCGGCGTGCGCAGCTCGTGGCTGATGGCGCTGATGTAACGACTCTTGGCCTGGTTGGCCTGTTCGGCCTGGTGCTGGGCGCGCTCGGCCGTGCGGCGCGCGTCCTGCAGGGCGGCGTCGGTCTGCTGGTGCAGTTCGATCTCACGCATTAGCAGGGCCGTCTGGCGATTCGATTCTTCCTGCGCCACCTGGCGGCTCTTGTGCGCCAGCACCACCCACCAGGCCACCATGCCAGCGAGGAGCAGCAGGGCCATATATGTCTTCAGAAAGCCGCCGCGCAGAGCGGCCTGCACAAAAGCGGGCAATTCGCTGTCGGCGTAGACCAGCGCCAGGCCCTGCAGCTCCTGCTGGTAGAAGAGGCTGAACACGCCGGCCAGCAATGGCACGATGATGAGCATGAGCAGCAGGAAATGCGCGAGGCCCGTGTCCAGGTAGGGCCGCAGGCTCTTGGGCAGCAGGCGCTGCAGCACCCCCGACCACTGGGCCGAGAGGCTGGCGTGCGGTTTGCACAGGTCGCCACAGCGTGCGTCCAGCGTGCAGCACAGGGAGCAGATGGGGCCCTGGTAGGCCGGGCAATGGGCCATGTCCGGCCCTTCGTACTCGCCCTCGCAGATCACGCAGCGGCGCACGCCGTAGCGGGCATAGGGGCCTTCGTTGGCCTGGGTGTCCGCCACCAGCTCACTCTGCCGCGCGATGTAATAACGCCCGCGGGTGGCCCAGGCGATCAGCGGTGCGGCCACAAAGGCCGTGCCCAGCGCGATCAGCGCCGAGAAGGCCTGGGCCAGCGGACCGAAGAGGCCCAGGTGTGCCGTGACCGAGAGGATGGAGGCCAGCACCATGGCGCCCACGCCCACGGGGTTGATGTCATAGAGGTGCGCGCGCTTGAACTCGATGCCCTTGGGCGACAGGCCCAGGGGCTTGTTGATGACCAGGTCCGCCACCACGGCCATCATCCAGGCGATGGCGATGTTGCTGTACAGGCCCAGCACGTCGCCCAGGGCCTGGAAGACGTTCATCTCCATGAGCATGAAGGCGATGAGGGTGTTGAAAACCACCCACACCACTCGCCCCGGGTGGCTGTGCGTGAGGCGCGAGAAGAAGTTGCTCCAGGCCAGCGACCCCGCGTAAGCGTTGGTGACGTTGATCTTGAGCTGCGAGATCACCACGAACAAGGCTGTGGCCGCCACCGCCCAGCCGTAATTCGGGAACACGTATTCGTAGGCGGCCAGGTACATCTGGTTCGGGTCCACCGCGCGTTCGATGGGCACGGCATGCGTGATGGCCAGATAGGCCAGTAGCGCCCCGCCCAGCATCTTGACCACGCCCAGCAGCACCCAGCCCGGGCCGCCCGCCATGACACCGAACCACCAGCGCTTGCGGTTGGCGGCGGTCTGGGCCGGCATGAAACGCAGGTAGTCGGCCTGCTCGCCCATCTGGGTGATGAGGGCGATGCCCACCGTAAGGGCGGCACCAAACAGGGGCAGGACGAACTCCGAACTCTGACCCTTCTCCCCCTTGTAGTGCACGATGCCCGAAAACGCAGCGGGGTCCAGCGCCAGCACAAAGGCAAAAGGCACGACCAGCATGAGCAGCCACAGCGGCTGCGTCCAGACCTGCAAGCGGCTGATGGCCGAGACCCCGTGCGTGACCAGGGGGATGACCACCAGCGCGCAGATGAGGTAACCCCAGCTGGGCGGGATGCCCAAGGCCAGCTCCAGCGCATAGGCCATGACGGCGGCCTCCAGCGCGAAGAAGATGAAGGTGAAACTCGCGTAGATCAGCGAGGTGATGGTGGAGCCGATGTAGCCGAAACCCGCGCCGCGCGTGAGCAGGTCCATGTCCACGCCGTAGCGCGCGGCATAGACGCTGATGGGCCAGCCCGCCAGGAAGATGATGAGCCCCGTGGCCAGGATGGCCCAGAAGGCATTGGCCCAGCCGTACTGCACCAGCAGCGTGGCGCCCACAGCCTCCAGGATCAGGAAGGAGGCCGCGCCGAAAGCCGTGTTGGCCACCCGCCATTCGCTCCACTTGCGAAAGCGCTGCGGCGTGTAGCGCAGCGCGTAATCCTCCATGGTCTCGCGCGCCACCCAGCTGTTGTAGTCGCGCCGGATCTTGACGATGGACTGCACAGCCGCCGGCGCATGCGGCGGCGCAGCAAGGTCAGCGGAAGGGCGGGCCGGGGCGTCCATGCCCCGGGAGAGTGCAGATTCCGTGCCATGCCCCGGGCTGGGGCGGAAACTGCCTGGTGTTAAAGCTGGGGGCGTGGCCTCTCAGGGGCGCCACCCTGCGGCGTATGGCAGCCGCCGCTCAGCCGCGTAGCGCCGCCTCGATGGCACTGATGTCGATTTTTGTCATCTCCATCATCGCATCGAAGGCGCGCTTGGCAGCAGCCGGGTCGGGGTCAGCGATGGCTCGGGTCAGAACCACCGGTGTGATCTGCCACGACAACCCCCACTTGTCCTTGCACCAGCCGCAAGCGCTTTCCTGGCCGCCATGGCCCACGATCGCGTTCCAGTAACGATCCGTTTCGGCCTGATCCGTGGTCGCCACCTGGAAAGAAAACGCCTCGCTGTGCGTGAAGGCAGGCCCTCCGTTGAGCCCGAGACAGGGGATCCCCATGACCGTGAACTCCACGGTCAGCACATCGCCTTGCTTCCCCGACGGAAAGTCTCCCGGCGCGCGGTACACGGCGCCGACGGAGGAGTCGGGGAATGTACGGGCGTAGAACCGTGCCGCTTCTTCGGCGCCGCCGTTGTACCAAAGGCAGATCCTGTTCTTTGCTGGTGTCAGCATGTCACTTCTCCTTTGCGACAGAAATTCCCGTTTCTCCACACCGGCGCTACGGCACTTCTCTTAGGCGGCTGACGCTCCGGTTCAGCGACAGCGCCGCCCGCTGCAAGCGCTGGTCAGGCGCCTGTGCGCCCCTGGCGCCGAAGGACAACGTGCGTGGCCTTCTCCGACGCGACGAACTGCACGCATTCGTAGCCCTGAGCGCGCATGTCCAGCCCCTCGAACAAGCGCTCTCCCCCGCCCAGCAGAACCGGCGAGATGGCGATGTGCAGCTCATCGATGAGGCCCGCACGCAGATATTGCTGGATGGTGTGGGCCCCGCCGCCGATGCGCACATCCTTGCCCTGGGCGGCCTCGCGCGCCCGGTCCAGCGCCTCGTGGATGCCGCCCGTGACGAAGTGGAAGGTCGTGCCGCCTTCCATCACGATGGACTCGCGCGCGTGATGGGTCAGGATGAACGTGGGAACGTGATAAGGCGGGCTGTCGCCCCACCAGCCTTTCCAGTTGTTGTCGGGCCAAGCGCCGCGTACCGGCCCGAACATGTTCCGCCCCAGTATCCAGGCCCCGACATTCTGAAAGCCACGGGCGACGAAATCATCGTCGACCCCGGTCGTACCGTCCTTGCCGAACAAGGCGCGCTGCAGCGTGCGTGTCGGAAACAACCACTGGTGCAGATCCGTCCCGCCGATGCCCAGCGGATGGTTGAGGTCCTGATCCGGGCCGGCGCCGTAGCCGTCGAGCGAAATGGTGAAACCTTCAACGCGCACTCGTGTCATGTTTGCCTCCGTTTGGACGCCAAGCGTCTCGGCTCAGCCGCGCGCTTCCGCGCGAGCGCTTGACCGAAAGGTTAGACACCATAGCCCTCATTTCTGCACTCAATGTTTTTTCCAAATTGGGCAATGAAGTGTCTCGCCTCTGGATCTGCGATCCATACGGCCTCGACTTCCTTCGACCATTCGCGTGCATTTACGTGGCGAACCATTGCGACCAGGTCATGGCGGATAACACCACCAATGCGGCACTCACCAAAATTGAAGGTGTAACCTGGCTTCAATCGTGGTTGTGTCATTTCGACTATGAGTGACCCATCAGGACGCAACAGTCTCCACGGTCCTCTTTCAGTAGGCAACTCAATGCTTGGGCTCCCCGCCTGAGTTGGATAGATAAGCCAGCCGACAAAGTTTTGATCCTTTGCAACTACTGCACTAGAGATAAGCGCAAGAGACAAGAGCACGCAGCGAACAATCATCATGGCGTCAAACTTGATATAGGCCGCAAATCTGTCGGCATCACAAAGTTCATGACTCCTCCGTGATGTGGTCTAGGTGGCTGTTATATATCAGCCATTCCTCGGCATGCCCAGGCCCTGTCGCGCCTGAGTCAACCCGGCCTCAGGCCGTACGGCGTTGTTCGGCCGCCAGACGCACCGCCAACGTCGCCAGCACACAGCCCATGAAGTAACGCTGCGCCGCCAGCCAGCGCGGATTGCCGACAAACCACGCGGCCATCCTGGCGGCGAAGAGGGCAATGCAGAGATTGACGCTGAAGCTGATGGTGATCTGCGTCAGGCCCAGGACGATGCTTTGCGTGAACACCGAGCCATGTTCGGCGGAGACGAACTGCGGAAAGATGGACAGGTAGAACACCGCGATCTTCGGGTTCAGCAGGTTTGTCAGGAAACCCATCAGGAAGAGCTTGCGCGGTGGGTCCTCGGGCAGTTGCCGGGCCTCGAAAGGCGAACGGGCGCCGGGCCGGACCGCCTGCCAGGCGAGGTAGAGCAGGTAGGCCGCGCCGAACCACTTCAGCAGCTCATACGCCAGCGGCACCGCCATGAACAGGGCCGTCAGGCCGGCGGCCGCGGCCAGCATGTGGATCAGGAAACCCGCGACCACACCGAACAGCGAAATCACCCCGGCCTTGCGCCCCTGGCAGATGGAACGCGAGATCAGGTAGACCATATTGGGGCCGGGCGTAAGCACCATCAGAAGTGCGGCACCGGCAAACATCAGCAGATCGGCAGGTGGAATCATGGGGTGGCTCCGGGCGGCGCGGGTCTTGTTAGCGTGCGCTGCGAAACACCAGTCTACCCTTCCTGCAACAGGCTGCTCGCAATCGCCGCCGCTGCGGTGCGCGTCTCCACCCCCAGCTTCTCGAAGATGTGCTCCAGATGCTTGTTGACCGTGCGCGGGCTCATGCCCAGGATGTCGCCGATGTCGCGGTTGGTCTTGCCCTTGGCCAGCCAGGAGAGCACCTCGGTCTCGCGCGGGGTGAGCGCCGCCACGGAAAGCCGGCGCTGCGCCGGGTCGAGCGCCAGCGCGACACGGCGCAGCAGCACCATGACTTCCCCGGGGCCGCCCTGGCCCAGGTAACGCGCCTGCAGCTGGCTGCCGTCGGGCAGCGCGGCCAGGGTCTCGCCTTCGGTGACCACGCGCTGCAGCCACTGCCGCAGCGCCGCCTCGTCCTGCTCCGGGCCCAGGGCCTGCTGCAGCCAGCGCATGGCCTGCGGCGAGCGCCAGGCCATGCGGCCCTGCGTGTCCAGCAGCACCACGCCCAGGCCGGCCACGTCCACCGCCTCGCGTGCCAGGCGGCTCACGTGGGCGTTGCGCAGGTGCGTGGCCAGGCGGGCCAGCACCTCGGGAATCTTGAGCGGCTTGACGACGTAGTCCACCCCGCCGCTGGCGAAGCCTTCGACGATCTGCTCGGTCTCGGCCAGGCCGGTCATGAAGATCACGGGCACGTGGGCCCAGGAGGGCTCGCCCTTGAGGCGGCGGCAGAGGGTGAAGCCGTCGTCGCCGGGCATGATGGCGTCGAGCAGCACGGCGTCGGGCACGGCCATCTCGAAACGCTCCAGCGCCTCGATGGCGTCGCGTGCCACCAGCACGGTGTAGCCCTCGATGGCCAGCGCGTCGCACAGCATGCGCAGGGTCTCAGGCGCGTCGTCCACCACCAGCACCACGCTGGAGACGGCGGGGGCGTGCGGAGCATCAGGCGGATTCATCTTCGGTCTCTTTCAGGCGGGCGATCAGGGCGGTGAAGTCGAAACGGTCCACATGCACCACCAGGGCCTGCAGCACGTCGGCGATGGCAGGGGCCTCCTGAGCGCTGTTGCGCAGCAGGGTACGCAGGCCGCTGGCATTGCCCAGGCGCGCCATGGCGATGAGGCTCTGGCGCAGCTCGGCGGGCAGCGGCAGCGCGGTGGCGCCGTCGGGCGCGGTGGGGGACGCGGCCAGGCGCTGGGTTTCGTGCACCCACTCCAGCTGCAGCACGCGCGCCAGCAGGTCCAGCAGCTCGGACTCGATCACGGGCTTGCTCACGAAGCCTTGCGCGCCGACAGCGGCCAGCAGCTCGGGGCGATTCTCGAAGGGGTCGGCCGAGACGAAGATGACGGGCAGGCTCGCGGTGCCGGTATTGCGGATGAGTTGCGCGGTCTGCCAGCCGTTGAGGTCGTCCATATTGATGTCGAGCAGCACGGCGTCGGGCGGGTGCTGCTGCAGGATCTCCAGCGCCTCGCGGCCGCTGGCGGCTTCGCGCACGATGAACCCCAGGGGCAGCAACAGACTGGCCAGCAGCTGGCGCTGGATGGGCTGGTCGTCCACCACCAGCAGGGTGCGGCGCGGCGCGAGGTAACCCACGATGGGCCGCAGGTGCCGCACGGCGGGCACGGCGGGGGGATCAATCTCGCGCAGATAGAGGCGCGCGCTGAAGGTGCTGCCCTCGCCCACGGCGCTGCGCAGAGTGAGCTCGCCGCCCATGAGTTCGGTGAGCAGGTGCGTGATGGTCAGGCCCAGGCCGGTGCCCGACTCGCTGGTGCGCCGGCCCGCGCTGCCGCGCTCGAAGGGCTGGAAGATGCGTTCCTGGTCTTGCGGGGCGATGCCGATGCCGGTGTCTTCCACTTCGAAGCGCAGCACCTCGTGCCGGCAATCCACGCGAAAGACGATGCCGCCGCGGTCGGTGAAACGCACGGCATTGGCCAGCAGGTTGATGAGGATCTGGCGCAGGCGCTTGGCGTCGGCCTGCACCCAGGCCGGCACACGGCCCTGGGTTTCCAGGCGGAAGGCCAGGCCCTTGCCTTCGGCCTGGGGCTGCACCATGCGTGCGAGTTCCGACAGGAACTCCGGGAAGGGCAAGGGTGCCGGGTCCAGGCGCAGGCGGCCGGCTTCGATGCGGGCCAGGTCCAGCAGGCCGTCGATCAGCGCGTGCATGTGCTGGCCGCTTTGCTGGACGGTGGTGACCATCTCGCGCGCGCTGCCCTGCAACTCGTTGCCGCGCAGCAGGATCTGCGCGTAACCCAGGATGCTGTTGAGCGGGGTGCGCAGTTCGTGTGTCATGCCGGCCACGTAGCGTGTCTTGGCCTGGCTGGCGGACTCCGCCACCTCCTTGGCGCCCTGCAGGGCCTCGTCGGTGCGCTGGTGCGCGTCGATCTCCTTTTGCAGCAACTGGGTCTGGCGCTCGGACTCGTCGTGCGCCATGCGCCGGCTCTCGTTGGCCAGCACCACCCACCAGGCGCACACGGCGGCCAGCACGGCCAGCAGCGAGAAGGCCTTGATGAAGGGCATGCGCAGCGCGTCGGCCGGGGCGTGCAGGCTCTCCTGCATATAGACCACGCCCAGCAGGAAGGCCAGCAGCGCGGACAGGCCCAGGAAGACCGTGAAGTACTGCGCCACGCGGAAGTTGAAACGGTTGTTCAGCCCGGCCGGCAGGAAGGCGGCCAGGGCATCGCGCACCTGGTCGGCTGCGCGCGACTGGGTCTTGCAGCGGTCGTGGCAACGCGATTCGAGCGAACAGCACAAGGAGCAGATGGGCGCGCCGTAGGCCGGGCAGCTGGCCATGTCGGCGCTCTCGAACTGGTTCTCGCAGACGCTGCAGCGCACCACCTCGCCCGGTTTCCAGGGTGAGGCGTCGTGGCGCGCCAGGTAATAACGCCCCTTCGTGGCCCAGGCCAGCAGCGGTGCGGCCAGCATGGCGGTGAACAACGCGATAAAAGGCGAGAAAGCGGCCGCGTAGTCGCCCAGCACGCCGGTGTAGGCCACGCCGGCCAGCACCACGGCCAGCAGCATGGCGCCCAGACCCACGGGGTTGAGGTCGTACAGGTAGGCGCGGCGGAACTCCACGCCCTTCGGGCTCAGGCCCAGCGGCTTGCTGATGACCAGGTCGGCCACCAGCGCGCCAACCCAGGCGATGGCCACGTTGCCGTACAGGCCCAGCACTTTCTCCAGCGCGCCGAAGACGCCCAGGGTCATGAGCAGCATGGCGATGATGACGTTGAAAACCAGCCAGACCACGCGCCCGGGGTGACTGCGCGTGAGCCGCGCAAAGAAATTGCTCCAGGCCAGCGAGCCGGCGTAGGCGTTGGTGACGTTGATCTTGACCTGCGAGATCACCACGAAGAGCACGGTCAGCCACAGGGCCAGCATCGGGTTGCCCAGCGAGAGGTTGAAGCCCACCAGGTACATCTGCGTGGGCTCGGCTGCGTGGCCGGGCAGCGCACCGTACTGCAGCGCGACGAAGGCCAGGAAGGCGCCGCCCAACATCTTGAGCATGCCCAGCACGATCCAGCCCGGCCCGGCGCTGAGCACGCAGGCCCACCAGCGCCAGCGGTTGGCGACGGTGCGCGCGGGCATGAACCGCAGGTAGTCCACCTGCTCGCCGATCTGCACCACCAGCGAGAAGGCCACCGCCGCCGCCGCGCCGAACATCAGCGGTTCGAAGCCACTGCTGCCCGAAGTCAGGCCCGAGAGGCCGGTGAATTCGCGGTACAGCTCGGGCTGGGCCACGGCGAACCAGAAAAAGGGCCACAGCAGCAGCAGCGCCCACAGGGGCTGCGTCCAGGTCTGCAGGCGCGAGATGAAGGTGATGCCATAGAGCACCAGCGGGATGATGACCAGCGAGGACAGCACGTAGCACCACACCAGCGGCCAGTCCAGCACGAGCTGCAGGCCCAGCGCCATGATGGCCGCCTCCAGCGCAAAGAAGATGAAGGTGAAGCTGGCGTAGATCAGCGAGGTGACGGTGGAACCCAGGTAACCGAAACCCGCGCCGCGTGTGAGCAGGTCCATGTCCAGGCCATAACGCGCGGCGTAGACGGCGATGGGCAGGCCGGTGAGGAAGGTGATGAGCCCCATGACCAGGATGGCCCACAGCGCGTTGTCGAAGCCGTAGTTGAGCGCGATGGCGCCGCCGATGGCCTCCAGCGCCAGGAAGGACATGCCGCCGAAGGCGGTGTTGGCCACGCGCCATTCGCTCCACTTGCGCGCGCTGTGGGGCGTGTAGCGCAGCGCGTAGTCCTCCAGGGTCTCGTTGGCCACCCAGGAGTTGTAGTCGCGGCGGATGCGGAAGATTTTTTGCGGTGCGTTCGTCATATCGGTGCGTGCGGGCGTCGGCGCCTCTTTCTGGTGTGCCCTGGACCCATACAGGTGCACATGCAAGAACTGTTCTCACCGCACCGAAAACGGGCGATACGTTGATTGACGTATGGGCCGAACCAGCCCCTCTCCCTAATCTCAAGGCCGTGGTGACAAGGTGTTGCCCGCACCTCCCGCAGGTGTTTCCTGGTTCCCTCTTCCTCTAACTGGAGTGCCTCATGAAGAAACCGTCCGCCCCCTCCCACCCGCTAGCCACCGGTCTGCAGCGCCGCCAGGTCCTGCAGGCCATGGGCGCCCTGTCCGTGGCCGGCGTGCCCGGCCTGGCCCTGGCCCAGCAGTTCCCGACCGCCAAGGTCAACACGACCAAGCTGGCCGTGACCGACACCGAGGTCATCGTGGGCCAGCTGCACTCTTCTTCCGGCACCATGGCCATCTCCGAGACCGGCTCGATCCAGGCCGAGCAGCTGGCCATCGACCAGATCAACGCCATGGGCGGCATCCTGGGCCGCAAGATCAAGGTGATCAAGGAAGACGGCGCCTCCGACTGGCCGACCTTCGCCGAGAAGTCCAAGAAGCTGCTGGTCAACGACCACGTGGCCGCCGTCTTCGGCTGCTGGACCAGCGCCTCGCGCAAGGCCGTGCTGCCGGTGTTCGAGAAGGAAAACGGCCTGCTCTACTACCCCACCTTCTACGAAGGCCTGGAGCAGAGCAAGAACGTGATCTACACGGGCCAGGAAGCCACGCAGCAGATCATCTACGGCCTGGACTGGGGTTCGAAGGAGAAGAAGGCCAAGACCTTCTTCCTGGTGGGTTCGGACTACATCTGGCCGCGCACCTCGATGAAGATCGCGCGCAAGCACATCGAGTCCGTGGGCAAGCTGGGCAAGGTGGTCGGCGAGGAGTACTACCCGCTGGGCAACACCAACTTCAACTCCCTGATCAACAAGATCAAGGTGGCCAAGCCGGACTGCATCTTCGCGGCCGTGGTGGGTGGCTCCAACGTGGCCTTCTACAAGCAGCTCAAGGCCGCCGGCATCACCGGTGACAAGCAGTTCCTGCTGACGCTGTCGGTGACCGAGGACGAGATGACCGGTGTGGGCGGCGAGAACTTCACGGGCTTCTACAGCTCGATGAAGTACTTCCAGTCGCTGGACAACGAGAACAACAAGAAGTTCGTCGCTGCCTTCAAGGCCAAGTACGGCAAGGACGCCGTGATCGGCGACGTGACGCAGGCTGGTTACCTGGGTCCCTGGCTGTGGAAGGCCGCCGTCGAGAAGGCCGGCAGCTTCGACGTGGACAAGGTCGTGGCCGCATCGCCCGGCATCGAGCTCAAGACCGCGCCCGAAGGCTACGTGAAGCTGCACGAGAACCATCACCTGTGGAGCAAGTCGCGCATCGCCATCGGCAACAAGGACGGCACCTTCAAGGTGGTGGCCGAGTCGCCCAAGCTGATCGAACCCGATCCCTTCCCGAAGGGTTACCAGTAAGCCCTTAGTTCGCTCAGGGAAGGAAGGTGGCGGCCCACCGGTGAGCCGGGGGCCGCCACCCGCGATACGCAAACAGACAAGCAGGTGACGCCATGGAATTCAAGGAAATCGTCGACATCACCCTCATGCAGGGCTTCGCCGGACTGAGCCTGTTCTCGGTCCTTCTGCTCATGGGCCTGGGCCTGGCCATCATCTTCGGCCAGATGGGCGTGATCAATATGGCGCATGGCGAGTTCATGACCATCGGCGCCTACACGGTCTTCCTCTTCTCCACGCTGGTGGAAAAGTACGCCCCCAATCTGATGCCCTACTACTTTCTGGTCGCTATCGCGGTGGCCTTCTGCCTGGCCTTCATCGCGGGCTGGCTGGTGGAGTGGGGCCTGATCCGTTTTCTCTACAAGCGTCCGCTGGACACGCTCCTGGCCACCTGGGGCCTGAGCCTGGCCATCCAGCAGGTCTTTCGCACCGCCATCGGCCCCAAGGAAGTGAGCCCCACCCTGCCCGACTGGCTGATGGGTTCCTGGGCACCGCACGAGGGCCTGGACATCCCGATCAACGGCCTCTTCGTGCTGGGCCTGACCACCTTCGTGACCTGCGGCGTGCTGCTGGCGCTCTACAAGAGCCGCTGGGGCCTGCGGGTGCGCGCCACGGTAAGCAACCGCACCATGGCCAACGCCATCGGCATCAACACCAGCAAGACCGACCGCCTGACCTTCGCCATCGGCTGCGGCATCGCCGGCGTGGCCGGTGCGGCCTTCACCACCATCGGCTCCACCGGCCCGACCAGCGGCTCGCTCTACATCGTCGACTCCTTCCTGGTGGTGACCTTCGGCGGCGCGGCCAGCCTGCTGGGCACGGTGGCCTCGGCCTTCGGCATCGCGCAGACCCAGTCGATCAGCGAATTCTTCATCACCGGCTCCATGGCCAAGGTGCTGACGCTCTCGCTCATCGTCGTGATCCTGATGATCCGCCCGCAAGGCCTGTTCGCCAGCAAGGTGCGCCGCTGATCCCGCTTCCTACTTCCGGAGTCACACCATGAATCAATTCAAAACCTGGATCGCCAGCAAGGGGCTGGGCAGCGTGCTCGTCCTGGCC
This sequence comes from Burkholderiales bacterium, assembly GCA_016185015.1. Classification (GTDB taxonomy): domain Bacteria; phylum Pseudomonadota; class Gammaproteobacteria; order Burkholderiales; family Burkholderiaceae_C; genus Hylemonella. The sequence goes on along the minus strand of JACPOI010000030.1, from coordinate 13,391 downwards.
GTGCTGCTGGCTGTCGTCTTTCCGCTCGTCTTCGACATCTTCCGCCTCAACCTGGTGGGCAAGTACCTGAGCTACGGCTTCGTGGCGCTGGGCCTGGTCATGCTCTGGGGTTACGGCGGCGTGCTCAGCCTGGGCCAGGGCGTGTTCTTCGGCCTGGGCGGCTACGCCATGGCCATGTTCCTCAAGCTCGAAGCCTCGGACCCGATCACCACCAAGATCCAGTCCACCCCCGGCATCCCGGACTTCATGGACTGGAACCAGCTCACGGCCCTGCCGCTGTGGTGGCAGCCCTTCGAGCACCTGTCCTTCGCGCTGTTCGCGGTGGTGGCGGTGCCCACGCTGCTGGCCTTCATCATCGGCTACGCCATGTTCAAGCGGCGCGTGGGCGGCGTGTACTTCGCCATCATCACGCAGGCGGTGGCGCTGATCCTCACGGTGCTCATCATCGGCCAGCAGGGTTACACCGGCGGCGTCAACGGCATGACCGACCTGAAGACCGTGCTGGGCTGGGACACCCGCACCGACAGCGCCAAGTACCTCCTCTACTACCTCTGCACCTTCCTGCTGCTGGGCAGCATCGCGCTGTGCCTGTGGGTGCAGAAGAGCAAGCTGGGCACCCTGCTGCTGGCCATGCGCGACAAGGAAGACCGCGTGCGCTTCTCGGGCTACGACGTGGCCATGTTCAAGGTCTTCGTGTTCTGTCTGGCCGCGGCCCTCTCGGGCATCGGCGGCGCGCTGTTCACGCTGCAGGTGGGTTTCATGTCGCCGTCCTTCGTGGGCATCGTGCCCTCGATCGAGATGGTGATCTACGCCGCGGTAGGCGGGCGCATGAGCCTGGTGGGTGCGGTCTACGGCACCCTGCTGGTGAACTTCGGCAAGACCTACTTCTCCGAAAGCCTGCCCGACCTGTGGCTCTTCCTGATGGCCGCGCTCTTCATCGGCGTGACCATGGCCTTCCCCGACGGCCTGGCCGGTGTCTGGGAAACGAAGGTCAAGCCCTGGTGGCAGCGCAAACAGGCCGAGCGCCTGGCGATCCGCAAGGCGGTGGAAGCCGACGCCGCTTCCGATGCGCCCGTCACGCAGACCGGCAACCCGGGCCGCAAGCCCGCGCTGACCGGTTCCGTCAGCGGCCAGAGCGCCTGAACCCCGAACACGCAGGAGCCCCACCATGAGCAACACCGACTTCGCCCTGGCCGTGGAAGACCTCACGGTCTCCTTCGACGGTTTCAAGGCCATCGACAACCTGACGCTGTACATCGACAAGAACGAGCTGCGCGTGATCATCGGCCCTAACGGCGCGGGCAAGACCACGCTGCTGGACCTGATCTGCGGCAAGACCAAGGCCAGCGGCGGCAGCATCAAGTTCAAGAACGAGGAACTGACCCAGCTCGACGAACACATCCGTGTGCGCCGCGGCATCGGCCGCAAGTTCCAGACGCCGTCCATCTACGAAAACCTTTCCGTCTTCCAGAACCTGGAGGTGTCCTATCCCACGGGTCGCTCGGTCTTCGGCGCGCTGGGTTTCAAGTGCACCGACGAGGTGAAAGCCCGCGTGCAGGTGGTGGCCGAGGAGATCGGCCTGGCCGACACGCTGGAGAAAGAGGCCGGCCTGCTCTCGCACGGGCAGAAGCAGTGGCTGGAGATCGGCATGCTGCTGATGCAGGACCCCGAGCTGCTGATGCTGGACGAACCCATCGCCGGCATGAGCGCACGCGAGCGCGAGCTCACCGCGGACCTGCTCAAACGCATCTGCAAGAACCGCTCGGTGATCGTGATCGAGCACGACATGGAGTTCGTCAAGCAGATCGCGCACAAGGTCACCGTGATGCACCAGGGAAAGATCCTGGCCGAGGGCTCCATGGCCACGGTGCAGGCCGACCCCAAGGTGATCGACGTCTACCTCGGCCACTGATTTCAAAGGAGAAGCACCATGCTCAAAGTCAGCAATATGTACGTGGCCTACGGCCAGAGCGAGGCCCTGCACGGGATCTCCTTCGAAGGCAACAAGAACGAGACGGTCGCCATCATGGGTCGCAACGGCATGGGCAAGACCACGCTGTTCAAGAGCCTGATGGGTGTGCTGCCGCTCAAGTCCGGGCAGATCGAAGTGGCGGGCCAGGATGTCTCGAAGGACGAGAGCTACCGGCGTGTGGCCAAGGGCATTGCCTACGTGCCCCAGGGCCGCATGATCTTCCCGACGCTCACCGTCGAGGAGAACATCCAGACTGGCCTGGAGAACTCGAAGACCAAGCAGATCCCGGAAGAGATCTACGCGCTCTTCCCCGTGCTCTGGGACATGCGCCGGCGCAAGGGCGGCAACCTCTCGGGCGGGCAACAGCAGCAGCTGGCGATTGCCCGTGCGCTGGTGACCGACCCCAAGGTGCTGCTGCTGGACGAGCCGACCGAAGGCATCCAGCCTTCGATCATCAAGGACATCGCCAAGGCGCTCAACGAGATCCGCAAGCTGCGCGAGATCACCATCGTGGTCTCCGAGCAGGTGCTGTCTTTCGCCATGGACGTGGCCGACCGCCTGTTTGTCATCGAAGGTGGCCGCCTGGTGCACGAGACCGCGCGCGACCAGACCGATGTGAGGCGCATCAAGTCCTACCTGTCCGTCTGACCCCTCCCCCATTTTTTTCACCCTGACCTTTAGGAGTAGCACCATGGCTGAAGCCCTCATCAAAGTCGACCTCAAGCAATCCGCCTACAGCAACCCGCAGGTGCACAACCGCTGGCACCCGGACATCCCCATGGCGGCCTGGGTCAACCCCGGCGAGGACTTCATCCTCGAGACCTACGACTGGACCGGCGGGTTCATCAAGAACAACGACAGCGCCGACGACGTGCGTGACATCGACCTGTCCATCGTCCACTTCCTGACCGGCCCCGTGGGCGTCAAGGGCGCTGAACCCGGCGACCTGCTGGTGGTGGACCTGCTGGACATCGGCGCCAAGGACGAGAGCCCCTGGGGCTTCAACGGCTTCTTCAGCAAGAAGAACGGCGGCGGTTTCCTGACCGACCACTTTCCGCTGGCGCAGAAGTCCATCTGGGACTTCAATGGCATGTTCACCAAGAGCCGCCACGTGCCGGGCGTTGAATACGCCGGCCTGATCCACCCCGGCCTGATCGGCTGCCTGCCCGACCAGAAGATGCTCGATGCCTGGAACGCACGCGAGCAGGAACTGATCGACACCAACCCCACCCGTGTGCCCGGCCTGGCCAACCCGCCGTTTGCCGCCACCGCCCACCTGGGCAAGCTCACGGGGGATGCCGCCAAGAAGGTGGCCGCCGAGGGCGCGCGCACCGTGCCCCCGCGCGAGCACGGCGGCAACTGCGACATCAAGGACCTGTCACGCGGCTCCAAGGTGTTTTTCCCGGTCTACGTGGACGGTGCCGGTCTGAGCGTGGGCGACCTGCACTTCAGCCAGGGCGATGGCGAGATCACCTTCTGCGGCGCCATCGAGATGGCCGGCTGGGTGCACATGCGCGTGAACCTGATCAAGGGCGGCATGGCCAAGTACGGCATCAAGAACCCGATCTTCAAGCCCAGCCCCATCACGCCCAACTACAAGGACTACCTGATCTTCGAAGGCATCTCGGTGGACGAAGCCGGCAAGCAGCACTACCTGGACGTCAACGTGGCCTACCGCCAGGCCTGCCTGAACGCCATCGAGTACCTGAAGAAGTTCGGCTACAGCGGCGCCCAAGCCTATTCCATCCTGGGCACAGCCCCGGTGCAAGGCCACATCAGCGGCGTGGTGGACGTGCCCAACGCCTGCGCCACCCTGTGGCTGCCGACCGAGATCTTCGACTTCGACATCAACCCCACGGCCGCCGGCCCGGTGAAGATGATCGACGGCAGCATCCAGATGCCGATCTCGCAAGACGTCAAGTAAGCAGGAGCCCCGCATGCCTACCTACGACTACGACTGCCCGGACTGCGGGGGCTTCGAAGCCCTGCGCAGCCTGGCGCAGCGCAATGAGCCCTGCAGCTGCCCGGACTGCGGCACCGTGAGCACCCGCGTCTTCGTGGCCGCACCGCGCCTGGCCTGTCTGAGTGGCGAGACGCGCAAGGCATATGAAACCAACGAACGTGCCTCTCATGCACCGCGGTCGTCGCGGGATGGGTCGTATGGGCGGCTCAAGCATCCGGCGGGGTGTGGCTGTTGTTCTACCAGTGGCAAGCGTGGTTCTACCGTGACGGCGGCGGATGGGAGCAAGTCGTTTGCGGGGAAGAGGCCTTGGATGATCAGTCACTGATTTTCTTTTTTTGCCGTACTTGTTATGTACGTCTCTTCTTCCACCCCCTATCCCCCCCGCCCCTTCCCACCCTCGCCAGGGCGGGAAGGGGAGCCCGATTTTGTTTCGTCACGCCGGCTACGCTTCTACGGCGCCACTGTCGCGGCCTGCTTCTTCTCGCCGAGAGTAGAGGGCTACGGTCGTAGTAAAGGGCTCGATCGCTGGCGCGCAGCTGTCAGCCAGGCGAGCACACATCCCTTCGCGGTCTCTACGACCGCCAGCCTGAAATGCAGGCCATCCAAACGCGGTGGTGGCGCCACTCTCGTAGAAGCGCATCCACCCGCCAACCACCAAATCGGCTCCCCCTTCCCGCCCTGGCGAGGGTGGGAAGGGGCGGGGGGGGATAGGGGGTGGAAAAGCAACAACCTCATACACCTCACCTAAAAAAAGTCAACGAATCCAAGACCTAACAGGAGTAAAGAAATGATCCACGGAGATATATCAAGTAGCAACGACACCGTCGGCGTAGCCGTCGTCAACTACAAGATGCCCCGCCTCCACACCAAAGCCGAAGTGCTGGCCAACGCTCGCAAGATCGCCGACATGCTGGTGGGCATGAAGCAGGGCCTGCCCGGCATGGACCTGGTGATCTTTCCCGAGTACAGCACCCACGGCATCATGTACGACGCCAAGGAGATGTACGAGACCGCCGCTGCCGTGCCCGGTGAAGAGACGGCCATCTTCTCCGAGGCCTGCCGCAAGGCCAAGGTCTGGGGCGTGTTCTCGCTGACCGGCGAGCGCCACGAGGAGCACCCCAACAAGGCGCCTTACAACACGCTGATCCTCATGAACGACCAGGGCGAGATCGTGCAGAAGTACCGCAAGATCATGCCCTGGGTGCCGATCGAAGGCTGGTACCCGGGCAACTGCACCTATGTCTCCGATGGTCCGAAAGGCCTGAAGGTCAGCCTCATCATCTGCGACGACGGCAACTACCCCGAGATCTGGCGTGACTGCGCGATGAAGGGCGCCGAGCTCATCGTGCGCTGCCAGGGGTATATGTACCCGGCCAAGGACCAGCAGGTGCTCATGGCCAAGGCCATGGCCTGGGCCAACAACACCTATGTGGCCGTGGCCAACGCGGCGGGCTGGGACGGTGTCTACAGCTACTTCGGCCATTCGGCCATCGTCGGTTTCGACGGCCGCACGCTGGGCGAATGCGGCGAAGAGGAGTACGGCGTGCAGTACGCGGCGCTGTCCAAGAGCCTGATCCGCGACTTCCGCAAGAACGGGCAGAGCGAGAACCACCTCTTCAAGCTGGTGCACCGCGGCTACACCGGCAAGATCAACTCGGGCGAAGGCGATACCGGTGTGGCAGCCTGCCCCTACGAGTTCTACGGCGAGTGGATCCGTGACCCCGAGGGCACGCGCAAGAAGGTGGAAGCCTTCACGCGTTCCACCGTGGGCACGCCGGAGTGCCCGATCGAGGGCATCCCCAACACGCCGGCCACGCACCGCTGAGGCCGGCCACCGTGCAGCGCGACCTGGACGCCACCGATCCGCTGGCCGACTACCGCGTGCGCACACCGCCGTATTACCGGCCGGCGGCGCGCGAGGTGGCGCTCTACGAGCACGCCTACGCGCACCGCCTGCCCCTCATGCTCAAGGGGCCGACGGGCTGCGGCAAGACGCGCTTCGTCGAGTACATGGCCTGGAAGCTCGGGCGCCCGCTGGTCACGCTGGCCTGCAACGAGGACATGAGCGCCTCCGATCTGGTGGGTCGCTGGCTGCTGGACGAACGCGGCACCACCTGGCACGACGGCCCGTTGACGCTGGCCGTGCGCCATGGCGGCATCTGCTACCTGGACGAGGTGGTGGAGGCGCGCCAGGACACCACGGTGGTGATCCACCCGTTGACGGATGCGCGGCGCATGCTGCCGCTGGACCGCAAGGGCGAGCTCGTGCACGCCCACCCGGACTTCCAGCTCGTGGTGTCCTACAACCCCGGTTACCAGAGCCGTGCCAAGGACATGAAACCGTCCACACGTCAGCGCTTCGCGGCACTGGAGTTCGACTACCCGCCCGAGGCGGTGGAGACCGAGATCGTCGCGCACGAGGCCGGTATCGCGCCGGAGCTGGCCGCGCGCCTGGTGGGCATTGCCCGGCGCTCGCGCGCGCTGCGCGAACGCGGCCTGGACGAGGGCGCCTCCACCCGCATGCTGATCTACGCCGGCACGCTGATCCGCGACGGCGTGGACCCGCGCGACAGCTGCGACATGACCATGACCCGCGCCCTGACCGACGACCCCGACATGGCCGCGGCCTTGCGCGACCTGGTCGATGCCAGTTTCCCCTGAGCTCCTGGCTGCGCCGGCGCTGCTGCTGCAGGCGCTGGCTGGCCGTGGCCTGCAGGTGGCGATGCAAGCACCCGCGGCGCCCGATGCTGCCGCCGCGCGTCCCATCGTGGACGCCACGCACCTGCTGCTGCCGGCGCTGGACATAGCCATGCAACGCGCCGCCGTGGCCCATGCCGCAGCCCACCTGCTGTACTCGCGCCCGGCCCAGCCCTCGGCCACGCTCAAGCCCCTGGGCCTGGCCGTGGTCGGCGCGGTGGAGGACGCACGCGTGGAGCTGCTGTTGGCACATGTCCTGCCCGGCGTGCGGACCTGGTTCGACGCGCCGCTGCGCCAGGTGCTGGAACCCGAGGGCCTGAGCGTGCAAGCCCTGTTCTCGCGCCTGGCGCTTGCGCTGCACGACGAGCACTACGCCGACGGCAACCACTGGGTGGACAAGGCGCGCACGCTCTTTGCCGCTGCGCGCCGCGAAAACGGGCTGGAAGACGACACGGCCTTTCGCCGCCTGGCCTCGGTGCTGGCCAACGACCTGGGCCAGATGCGTGTGCGCTTCGACCCGCGCCTGTACGCCGTGCCCGCGCCCTACCGTGACGACAACAGCTACCTCTGGCAGCACGGCGCCACGCGCGAAACCGAGGCCCAGCCCCTGCCCTCGCCCATCACGCTGCAGGCACCGCCGGCCGGCAGCACGGTGCCAGCCACCGAGACCACGATGCCCGCGCTGGCCTACCCCGAGTGGGATTACCGCAGCGGCGTGCTGCGCCCCGACTGGTGCCAGCTGTACGAGCTGCGCCCCGGGGCCGCAGTGCAGACGGCACCGCCGCCGGCACACCGGCCGCTGCTCCCGCTGCAACGGGTCCGCCCCCAGCACGGCCGTCGCCTGCGCCGCCAGTGGGAAGGCGACACGCTGGACCTGGACGCCGCCATCGAGGCCGCGGTGGAACGCCGCCTGCAGCGCGCCCCCACGGGCCGCATCTTCCAGCGCCCGGGCCCGCAGGCGCGGCCACTGAGCCTGCTGGTCTTGCTGGATCTTTCGCAGTCCACCGGTGAACGCGCCGCCGGGCAGGTGCGCAGCCTGCTGGAAGTGGAACAGGAAGCCGCCCTGCTGCTGGCGCGCTCGGCGCAGGGCGCCGGCGAACGCATTGCCCTGCACGGCTTCTGCTCGGACACGCGCGCGCAGGTGCGTTACCACCGCCTGCTCGACTTCGGCGAACCGCTGGACGCGCAGGCCGCAGCCCGGCTGCAGGCACAACAGGCCGCCTGGTCCACCCGCCTGGGCACGGCCTTGCGTCACGCCTGCGCGCTGCTGGCCGCCGAGCCGGCCGAACGGCGTGCCCTGCTGGTGCTGACCGATGGCGCGCCGGCCGATGTGGACGTGCACGACGCGCGCTACCTGGTCGAGGATGCGCGGGCCGCCGTACAGGACGCGGCCCGCCTGGGCCTGCCGGTCTGCGGCCTGGCCGTGGACGCCGGCGCAGCCGCTTATGCGCGCCGGATTTTTGGTGCCGGGAACTACCGGATCGCCGAAACGCCCGACCAACTGCCACGCCAGCTGTCCGCCTTGCACGCACGCTTTTCATGCATCTAGAACCCAAGATAGCCCATGACTGGTGCTATTTCGACCTGTTTTGCACCATGAACAGGCGATGGCTGGGGCCGGATGCACGATCCAGGGCGGCCGGCCGGACGACCGACGCGGCACGGCTATTGCATGGTCATAAGCAATTCAAGACACAAGACAGCACCACCCTGGAACTCACTCTCCGCATTCGGCCCGCCTTTGCGGCCGCGAGATCTGACATTTGAGCGAAGCGATATGGAACTGACTCCCCGCGAAAAAGACAAGCTGCTGATCTTCACCGCCGCGCTGTTAGCCGAACGGCGTATGGCGCGCGGGCTCAAGCTCAACTACCCTGAAGCCGTGGCCTACATCAGTGCCGCGGTGATGGAAGGCGCGCGCGACGGCAAGAGCGTGGCCCAGCTCATGAGCGAGGGCCGCACCCTGCTCAAGCGCGGCGACGTGATGGAAGGCATCGCCGAGATGATCCCCGACATCCAGGTCGAAGCCACCTTCCCCGACGGCACCAAGCTCGTCACCGTGCACCAACCCATTGCTTAAGGAAACCCCATGCGCACGCTCTGCACCGCCCTCACCTCTGTTTTCATCAGCGGCGCCGCACTGGCCCACGACGGCCACGGCGCCACCAGCGCGCACTGGCACGCCACCGACCTCTGGGGCTTTGTCGTCTTCGGCGCGCTGGCCGTGATGGTGATCTGGCACCTGCGCAAATAAGGCAACCCCCATGGCCCCCGCCCTGATCCCCGGCGAACTGCTGATCGACGACGGCGCACATACGCTCAACCCGGACCGGCGCACGCTGACCCTGGTGGTGAAAAACACCGCCGACCGGCCCATCCAGGTCGGCTCGCACTACCACTTTGCCGAGACCAACGGTGCGCTGGACTTCGACCGCAAGGCCGCGCACGGCATGCGCCTGAACATCGCCAGCGGCACGGCGGTGCGCTTCGAGCCCGGCCAGCAGCGCACGGTGGAGCTGGTGGACTACGCGGGCGAGCGCAAGGTCTACGGCTTCCGCGCCCTGGTGCAGGGGAAGCTATGAAGCCCCCACGTTCATCACTTCGTGTATTCACTGCCCCCCGAGGGGGCCGCAGCCTCCCTTGGGGCGGCCCGGCGGGAGTCCAGTTATGAACATGATCACCAAACGCGCCTACGCCGAGATGTTCGGCCCCACCGCAGGCGACCGCGTGCGCCTGGCCGACACCGACCTCATCATCGAAGTCGAGCAGGACTACACCCTGCGCGCCGGCGGCTACGGCGAGGAAGTGAAGTTCGGCGGCGGCAAGACCATCCGTGACGGCATGGCGCAAAGCCAGCGCACGCGCGCCGAAGGTGCCATGGATACCGTGCTGACCAATGCGCTCATCATCGACCACTGGGGCATCGTCAAGGCCGACATCGGTTTGAAAGACGGGCGGATTGCCGCCATCGGCAAGGCCGGCAACCCCGACACGCAACCGGGCGTGGACGTCATCATCGGCCCCGGCACGGAGATCATCAGCTGCGAAGGCAATATCGTCACGGCCGGCGGCATCGACAGCCACATCCACTTCATCGCCCCGCAACAGATCGAGGAAGCGCTGTGCTCGGGCGTGACCACCATGTTGGGCGGCGGCACCGGCCCGGCCACCGGCACCCTGGCCACCACCTGCACCCCCGGCCCCTGGAACATCGAACGCATGCTGCAGGCGGCCGACGCGTTTCCCATGAACCTGGGTTTCCTGGGCAAGGGCAACGCCAGCCTGCCAGGCGCGCTGCACGAGCAGATCGACGCCGGCGTGATCGGCCTGAAGCTGCACGAAGACTGGGGCACCACACCCTCGGCCATCGACAACTGCCTCAACGTAGCCGAGGCCACGGACACACAGGTGGCCATCCACTCCGACACGCTCAATGAATCAGGTTTTGTCGAGAACACCATCGCGGCCGTGAAGGGCCGCGGCATCTGCGCCTTCCACACCGAAGGCGCGGGCGGCGGCCACGCGCCCGATATCCTGAAGGTGGTGGGCCAGGCCAACTTCCTGCCAAGCTCGACCAACCCCACGATGCCTTACACGGTGAACACGCTGGACGAGCACGTGGACATGCTCATGGTCTGCCACCACCTGGACCCGGCCATCGCCGAAGACCTGGCCTTTGCCGAAAGCCGCATCCGCAAGGAAACCATCGCGGCCGAGGACATCCTGCACGACCTGGGCGCCATCAGCATGATGAGCAGCGACAGCCAGGCCATGGGCCGTGTGGGCGAGGTCATCATCCGCACCTGGCAGACCGCGCACAAGATGAAGGCCCAGCGAGGCCGACTGGAAGAGGACGGCGTGCGCAACGACAATTTCCGCGTCAAGCGCTACATCGCCAAGTACACCATCAACCCGGCCATCGCCCACGGCATCAGCCACGAGGTGGGCAGCATCGCACCGGGCAAGTGGGCCGACCTGGTGATCTGGAAACCGGCCTTCTTCGGCGTGAAGCCCGCGCTCATCCTCAAGGGTGGTTTCATCGCCTTCGCCGCCATGGGCGACCCCAATGCCAGCATCCCCACGCCCCAGCCCGTGCACTACCGGCCCATGTTCGGTGCCTACGGTGGCGCGTTGCGCCAGACCTCGCTGACCTTCGTCTCGCAGGCGGCCCTGGCCGCCGACGTGGGCCGGCGCTACGGCCTGGGCAAACAACTTGCGGCCGTGAAGAACATCCGCGGCGTGAGCAAGCGCCACATGATCCACAACCACTACGTGCCGACCATGGAAGTGGACGCCCAGACCTACCAGGTGCGCGCCGACGGCCAGTTGCTGACCTGCGAGCCCGCGACCCGGCTGCCGATGGCACAGCGCTACTTCCTGTTCTAATTTCGGCATGATCACCGTTTCCAAACTGCTCCCCCAAGGCCAGGGCCTGGCTGCCCCGTTGGTCCGCCGCGCGTCCACCGTCGAACTCGACTGGGATGTGCGCCAGAAAAGCCGTTTCGCCGCCACCGACTCCCTGGGCCGTGAGCTCGGCGTCTTCCTGCCGCGCGGCACCCTGGTGCGCGGCGGCGATGTGCTGGTGGCGGAAGACGGCTCGCTGATCCGGGTAATCGCCGCGCCGCAAGCGGTACTGCGCATCACGGCCTGCGCCCAGCATGGTTCACCTTTCGACCTGACACGCGCGGCCTACCACCTGGGCAACCGCCACGTGCCCATCGAACTCAAGCCCGACCACCTGAAGATCGAACCCGACCACGTGCTGGCCGACATGCTGCGCGCCATGCACCTGACCGTGGTCGAGGCGCAGGAGGCCTTCGAACCCGAGGGCGGCGCCTACAGCGCGGGCGGACATGGTCACGATCATCGCCACGCGCATGCACACGATCACGGTCATGCGCACGAACATGCCCACGAGCATCCGCACGACCATGAACATGGTCCCGATTGCGACCACGACCATGGAGACTCCCATGGACATGCGCACAAACACGCTCACTGAACCGCTGTCGCCCTCCAGCCTGCTGCAGCTGATCTGGCTGGCTTCGCCGGCCCTGCCCGTGGGCGGTTTCTCCTACTCCGAAGGCATGGAAGCCGCGGTCGATGCCGGCCTGGTCAGCAACGAAACCACAGCCGCCGAGTGGCTGGTTCAGCAACTGCACCTGACGCTGGCGCGCGCCGACCTGCCCGTGATCGCCCAGGCCCTGATCGCCTGGCGTGCTGGCGACCACGCGCGCGTACGCGCCCTCAACGCCTGGCTGCTGCAGACGCGCGAAACCGCCGAATTGAGATTGCAGACCGAGCAGATGGGTCGTTCCCTGCGCGAGTGGCTGCGCAACCTGCCCCTGGCCAGCCCCGCCACCCTGGACTTTGCCGCCGCGCTGGAGCCGAGTTACCCCGTATTGTTCGCGCTGACGGCCGCCGGCAGCGGCGCCGGCGAACGCGACGTGCTGCTGAGCTACGCCTTCGGCTGGGCCGAAAACATGATGCAGGCCGCGCTCAAGGCCGTGCCCCTGGGCCAGACGTCTGGTCAGCGCATCCTGGCACGCCTGTCCACTGAGATCCCCCTCGCCGTCGAGCACGCCCTGGCCCTGCACGACGAAGACCGCCAGGCCTTCAGTCCCATGCTGGCCATCCTCTCCAGCCGGCACGAAACTCAATACTCGCGGCTCTTCCGCTCCTGAACACCATGAACGCACCTTCCCTGCACCACATCAAGAACCGCAGCAAACCCCTGCCGCCCCTGCGCGTGGGCATCGGCGGCCCGGTCGGCTCGGGCAAGACCACCTTGCTCGAAATGCTCTGCAAGGCTATGCACCAGAAATACGACCTGGTGGCGATCACCAACGATATCTACACCAAGGAAGACCAGCGCATCTTGACGGTCAGCGGCGCGCTGCCGGCCGAACGCATCATGGGTGTGGAAACGGGCGGTTGCCCGCACACGGCCATCCGCGAGGACTGTTCGATCAACCTGGAAGCCATCGACCGCATGCTGGTGGACTTCCCCAACGCCGACGTGGTGTTTGTCGAATCCGGCGGCGACAACCTGGCCGCCACGTTCAGCCCCGAGCTCAGCGACCTGACGATCTACGTGATCGACGTGGCCGCCGGCGAAAAGATCCCGCGCAAAGGCGGCCCCGGCATCACCAAGAGTGACCTCTTCGTGATCAACAAGACCGACCTGGCGCCTTATGTGGGAGCCAACCTGGACGTGATGAAGGCCGACACCGAGCGCATGCGCACCAACGCGCAAGGCCTCAAACCCTTCGTGATGACCAACCTCAAGACCCTGGCGGGCGTGGACGAGGTGGTGAAGTTCATCGAGACGCGCGGCTTGCTGAAGGCCTGAAGCAACGCGGGCTCACCGCAGCCGCTGGCCAGCGGCACAGGACTCCAACAGCTTGGTGAACCTCCGGTAACGCGTCTCGGGCTTCTTCGCTCCGCAAATCCAGTGGAGCACAACCTTCTTGTGGCCCGGCGGACTGTTCTCGAAGAAGCGCCAGGCCTGCTTGTTGCGCTTGAACTCCCGTAGCTCGTCCGGTGAAAGCTCGGCCGGCGCCTCCTGCTCGTGGGCGTACACCACGGACCTGGCTACTCTGCGGTGCTGGAATGCCGCTAGGGAAGGTCTGAACAAGTCCACCGATCAAGCCGCTGAATCGTTGATCGTGGCAAAGGAGTAATACCGATGGACCAGATCAGTTTCGCCGATGCCGAATACGCAGGCAAGAGGAAGAAGACCCGGCGGGAGGTTTTCCT
>JACPOI010000029.1 GCA_016185015.1 Burkholderiales bacterium | reverse complement strand
TCAGGTAGCCACTCGCGCATGGAGTGCGGCAACAGAAAATCCTGGTCAGGCAGATAGGGCTGGTAACTGATTGGCATTTGCCATCAACGCCTGTGCCCAGTTTGGCGATGACCTCATTTCTGCCGCGCAGACTCCTAGGCACAATCGACGAGGGCCACAGCCCCAAAAGGCAATAGGCGTTGGACCTTGGCGGGTTCCAGGTCATGCACCCACGGCGCCCAGCCCAGCGCGGCCAGGCGCTCGGCCATGGCGCCGCCCATATTGCCGACGCCGATGATGCTGACTCCAAGTCAAGATTGCACCAGCCGCTTGGAATTGGCGATCGCCATCAGGATGCCCACCGCCAGCCCCAGGGTCACCATCGCGGTGCCACCGTAGCTGATGAAGGGCAAGGGCACGCCCACCACCGGCAGGATGCCGCTGACCATGCCCATGTTGACAAAGGCGTAGGTGAAGAAAATCATGGTCACGCTGCCGGCCAAGAGGCGCGAGAACAGCGTCGGCGCCTCCAGCGCGATGGCCAGGCCGCGCAGGATCAGGAACACGAAGGCTGCGATCAGGCAAAGATTGCCCAACAGGCCGAACTCCTCGGAAAACGCGGCAAAGATGAAGTCGGTGGTGCGCTCGGGGATGAATTCCAGGTGGGTCTGAGTGCCCTTCATGAAGCCCATGCCGGTGACCCCGCCGGACCCAATGGCGATCATGCCCTGGATGATGTGAAAGCCCTTGCCCAGTGGGTCACGCGTCGGGTCCAGCAGCGTGCAGATGCGCTGCTGCTGGTAGTCGTGCAGAACAGGCCAACGCACACCGTCGGCACACAGGGCCGGCTCAAACGCGACAATCAACCCAACACCGACCACCCCCAGCGCCAGCGGCGGAATCACCAGCTTCCAGCTCATGCCGGCGTAAAAGATCACCGACAGGCCGGCAGCCAGGATCAACAGCGCCGTGCCCAGATCCGGCTGCTTCATGATCAGCGCCACCGGTGCGCCCAGCAGCAGGGCGGCGACGCCAAAGTCCAGTGGTCGCAACTGGCCCTCGCGCTTCTGGAACCACCAGGCCAACATCAACGGCATGGCGATCTTCAGGATTTCACTGGGCTGGATGGTGATGCCGATGTTGATCCAGCGCCGGGCCCCCTTCTTGGTGATGCCAAACACCGCCACCGCCACCAGCAGCGCGACACCGGCCATGTACAGCGGCACGGCCAGCGCCATCAGCCGCTGTGGCGGCACCTGGGCCACGACGAACATGATGCTGGCGGCAATCAGCATGTTGCGGGCATGGTCCTCGAAGCGCGTGCCGTGGTCAAAGCCCGACGAATACATGGTCAGCAGACCGGCGCAGGCCAGCAGGAACACGGCAAAGGCCAGCGGACCGTCAAAGCCTTGCAACCAGGGCGCAATGCGCCGCCAAACGGGGGGTTTATCGAAAACGGATGCCATACAGGAACGCAATTATCCCAGCCCGGCCGACCCGGCGCGGGTGGCCGGTCAAACCGGGAGCTGGATCTCGACCACGGTCCTGCCGGGCTGGCTGCTGATCTGCAGTTGCGCGCCAATGGCCTTGGCGCGCTCGCGCAGGCTGGCCAGGCCCTTCTTTTCTGCGGCCTGGGTGTCAAAGCCACGACCATCGTCGATGACCCGGATAAAAATCCGCTCGCCATCCTGCACATGGCCCTCGATCCGCAGCAGATGCGTCTGCGCGTGCTGCAGCACGTTGGACAGGGCCTCAAACAGCATGAACTGCAGCTCGCTCATGGCGGCGGCGTCCAGCCGCGGACACGGCGGCAGCAGGTCGACGTCCCATTGCAGTTCAATGCCCATGGCCTTGAAACGCGGCCCCAGGCGGTAACGAAGATTGGCCAACAGCGCCGTGACGTCGCCCGGCACCAGGTGGATGGCGTCGATCGACAGCTTGAGCTGGTCCATCGCATCGCGCAGCGTGCGCAGCACTTCGTCGCGCACCGGCACCGGGGCGCCTTCGGTCACCCCGTCAAGTTGACGCATCGCAGAGCTAATGTGTGCACCTACTCCGTCATGCATATTGCGCAGGATACGGCTGCGCTCGGCGCTGCGCTCCTGATGGCGGGCCAGCGCCTCCAGCCGGTCATAGCTGTCGCGCAGGGCCTGCTCCTTGTTCGCCACCCGGGCCTCCAGCGTGGACAGCAACTCGTTCAGTTGCATGCTCGTCGCCCGGAACCGCAACAGGATCACATAGCCCATGGCCAATCCGAACAGCACCGACGAGTAGCGCAACCAGGCGTTGGCGCCGAAGACCGGATCGATGCGCGACACATAGAGATCGCGCAGGCCCACCACGATGTTGACCAGGGCGGCCAAGGCCACGATGCGCGGCTCCGGTCGTGACTGGTGCAACGCGCTCCACAGGAATGCCAGCACAAACGCCAGCACGCTTAGCGCAAAGACGCCATCCCAAAGCGTCAGGGCCGGCGGCTTGCCAGCCCCCATGGACAGCCAGGCAAAGCCCGGACAGACGACCATCAGCGCCAACAGCCACCAACGGAAACGCTGCGCCCAGCGCTGCTGGCGCCAATCCGCCAGTTCCATGCAGGCCAACGACATGCTGGTGCCCCAAACACCCAGCGAAAACACCTGCAGCATGCCCCACCAGGGCCAGGCAAGTGGAGGGTCATCCACCAGGGCGTCGCCGACGTAGACCGCCCAGAACAGCTGGGCGACGGCGGCAAACAGGTACAGCGGGTCGCGGCCCGGGCGCCCGATCGTGTGCCCGCCAGACCCGGAACTCCACAGCGCGAGAGCCGTCAGGCCGACCACCAGGCTGAACGCCACCAGACCGACCGACCCGGTGGCGCGCCAGCGGTAGCTGCGCGCGTATTCCGGGTAGACCGCATCCTGCGGCCCGATCAGCAGCGGTCCCAGGCCGCCATGGCGCCCGATGTCGGCCCGGACGTGCACACGAATCTGGTTGTTTTGCCGCAGGTGGCCGGCGTCCACCGAAATGTAGCGTGGCACCCGTGTCGAGTCCGAGCCGTTGTAGAGCTGGGCGTCGCCAAGCTCGCGCACCAACGCGCCATTGCGCTGCAACAGCGTGCCATTGAGCCAGACCGCATAGGCATTGCCCACACTGGGCAGGTAGACGCCCCAGACATCGTCGGGCGCTTCTGGCAGCGCAAACTCGAAATCGAAAATGGCCTCACCGCGATGGCCGGGATTGGCGCTGTCCCAGTGGTAAGGCAGGTTCACATTTTGGCGCAGGGTTTCGCCGTCCGCGATGACCGTGGCCCGCGCCTGCGTCAGGGTCAGCGTGTTGGTCGCAGCAACAGCGTTGGCGCACCCCAGCAGCCAGACCAGCAGCACCAGCCACCCCGCGCCGCCACCCATCCAGGACTGACCGCGCCGCAGTGTCATCTGGGCACGGCTGCCGGCGCCTGCTGCGGCAGCAGGCACATGCGGGTGGCCTCCATCACCGCCTCCATCTTGGAATGCACCTCCAGCTTGCCATACAGGCTCCTGACGTGGGTCTGTACGGTGTGCACACTCAGATTTTTGAGGTCGGCAATCTCGGAGTAGGAAAAACCCCGCGCAATCAGCTCCAGCACCTCCTGCTCGCGCCGCGACAGCAGGCCTTTTTCGGGTTCAAAAGCTTCGTTTTTGATAGCTGCCGGCGTTGCATACAAGGGGGCTGGCGCGCTATTTCCCTGCATGGAACGGTATTTGGAGAGCACCCGCCGGGCGATCATCGGCGAGATCGGCGAGGCCCCGGCCTTCATCTCCAGGATGGTATTGGCGATGTCGTCCGGCGCGGCGTCCTTGTGGATGTAGCCTAGAGCACCGGCCTCGATGCTTGCCAGCACATTGTCCTCGTCGCCAAACATGGAGATCACCAGCGCCTCGCAGGCCGGGTGGCGCTGGCGGGCGTAGCGGATCACCTCCAGGCCGCTGCCATCGGGCAGGCCCAGGTCGGTCAGCAGCACGTCGACACCGTTGCCGGCATGGTCCAGGCAGGCCTTGGCCTCGCCCACACTGGCCGCGCAGGACTCCAGACGCAACTCCGGTGAACGCAGCACGCTGGCCGCGAAGAATTCACGCATCTGTGGATCATCCTCAACAATCAATACTCGCCACATGCTGGTCTCCCCGTGTATTTTCATTTTTCCAGCGCCATGCCGCCGCTGGTTCTGTAACCCCCCGAGCATATCGGCAACTGGCCTGCCGCAACCTCCCATAAACAGGGGGGAGCGGCATGGGACAATGCCGGACTATGTTTGTATTGTTTGATGAAGCCGGAAAATTCATGGCCGGCCGGATATTGTCGGAGGCCGAAAGCTCGGCCCAGGTGGAACTGGACAGCGGCAAGCGGGTCAAGGTGAAAGCCGCCAACATGCTGTTGCGGTTCGAAAAACCGGCGCCCGCCGAATTCCTGGCGGCGGCCCAGGCGGGCAGCCAGCACATCGAGCTGGACATGGCCTGGGAGTTTGCGCCGGAGGAGGAGTTTGGCTTTGCCGACCTGGCGCGCGAATACTTCTCGGCCCAGGCCCCGCTGTCCGAGCAGGCTGCCATGCTGTTCCGGCTGTTCGAGTCACCGCACTACTTCCGCCGCGCCGGCAAGGGCCGTTTTCGCAAGGCATCTGCCGACGTGATCGCCCAGGCGCTGGCCGCCATCGAGAAGAAAAAGCTCATTGCCCAGCAAATCACGCAGTGGGCCACGGAGCTGGCAAACGGCCAGTGCCCGGAGCCGATTCGCGAGCAGTTGTACAAGATCCTGTTCAAGCCCGACAAGAACGCGCCCGAGTACAAGGCAGTGGTCGAGGCGGCACGCACCACCCACACCGCACCGCTGGCGCTGTTGCAGAAAGCCGGCGCCATCGCCTCGCCCTACCTGTTCCACTGGAAGCGCTTCCTGCTGGAGAACTTCCCCAAGGGAACCGGCTTTCCGGCCGCGCTGGCGGCACCAGCCATTGACGAATCCGCGCTGCCGCTGGCCGGCGTGCAGGCCTTTTCCGTCGACGATTCGCAGACCACCGAGATCGACGACGCCTTGTCCGTGCAGGGCCTGGGCAGCGGCACCATCACCGTGGGCATCCACATCGCCGCGCCGGGCCTGGCCATCCAACCCGGTGACGCCGTGGACCAGGTCGGGCGCAACCGCCTGTCCACCGTCTACATGCCTGGCTACAAGGTCACGATGCTGCCCGACACGCTGGTGCAGACCTACACGCTGCAGGCCGGGCGCGATTGCCCGGCGCTCTCCTTGTATGTGACGCTGGATGCGGCCACGCTGGAAATCCAGGGCCACGAGTCCAAGATCGAGCGCGTGCCGATCGCCCACAACCTGCGCCACGACCAGCTCGACAGCGTGGTCACCGAGGCCTGGCTGTCCGGCACAACGGTCACCGAAGAAAACCCGCTCCAGCCCTCGTCGATGCTGCGTGAGCAGCTATCATTTTTATACCGCCTGGCAAAAGACCTGAAGGCCAAGCGCGAGATTGTGCGCGGCAGGCCCGAGACCTTCAACCGCCCGGACTACAACTTCCGCCTGGTCGGCAATGACGGCAACGAGCCGCAAGGTTCTGAGACGGTACAGATCAGCACCCGCCAGCGCGGCGCGCCGCTGGACCTGATCGTGGCCGAGGCCATGATCCTGGCCAACAGCACCTGGGGCGGATGGCTGGCCGAGCTGGGCGTGCCCGGCATCTACCGCAGCCAGGCTTCTCTTGCGCCGGGCATCAAGGTGCGCATGGGCACCAAGGCGCAGCCGCATGCCGGCATTGGCGTCAAGAGCTATGCCTGGAGCAGCTCACCGCTGCGCCGCTACGTGGACCTGGTCAACCAGTGGCAGATCATCGCCTGCGTGCGCCATGGCAAGACCGCCGCGCTGGTGGCGCCGTTCAAGCCCAAGGACGCCAGCCTGTTTGCCATCATCTCCAGCTTCGACGAAGCCTACAGCGCCTACAACGGCTACCAGGGCGCGATGGAGCGCTTCTGGACGCTGAAGTATTTGCAGCAGAACGCCATCACCGAGCTGGAGGCCACCCTCTTCAAGGACAACATGGTGCGCGCCGACACGCTGCCGCTGGTGCTGCCGGTCATGGGCTGGCAAAACCTGCCGCGCGGCGCACGGGTGCGCGTCCGCTTAGGCGAGATGGACCTGATCACGCTGGACATCACCGGCACCGTGGTCGAGCGCCTGGACACGCCAACCGCGGACCCGACGGTGGCGGATGCCGAAGAAGAGGACGTGGAGGATGACGAAGTCGCCGGCCCGATTGCCATCGCCGTGGACGTCAACGAACCGGTGGACGCGACCAACGATAATCCTGCCTCGTGAAACTGCGGCATTTCAGCACCCTCCAGATCGCGCTGTTTGTATCCGTTGCGGTGCATGCGGCGCTGCTGACGGTGCGCTTTGTCGACCCCGAAGCCTTCAACCGCGTGTTCGAGGACACGCCGATGGAGGTCATCCTCGTCAACGCCCGGACCAATGAAAAGCCCGACAAGGCCAAGGCCATCGCCCAGTTCTCGCTGGCCGGTGGCGGCGATGCCGAAAAAGGCCGCGCCACCAGCCCGCTGCCGCCTTCGGCACTGACCGAATTCGGCGATGCCTCCGAAGAAGAAGCCGCACGCAAGGTGCAAACCCTGCACGAGCAGCAAGCGCTGCTGCTGGCCCAGGTCAAGAACCAGCTCGCCGCCCTGCCCCCGCCCGACCCCAACCACACCGCCACCAAGGCCGAGCAGCAGGAGCGCGAGGAAAAGCGGCGCCAGTTGATCAAGGTGCTGGCCGAGATCGAGCGCCGCATCAACCAGCAGAACGCCAAGCCCAAGAAACGCTACGTCAGCCCGTCGGCGCGCGAAGAGGTGTACGCCGTGTACTACGACGCGCTGCGCCGCGCCATCGAGGACAAGGGCACCGAGAACTTCCCGCATGCGGCCGGCAAGAAGCTGTATGGCGAGCTGACGATGATCGTCACCGTCAACCACAACGGCCGCGTCATTGACACCGAGGTGGTGGAAAGCTCGGGCAACCACACGCTGGATCGCCAGGCCGCCACGATTGCCAAGTCGGCCGGGCCCTTCGGCCACTTCAGCTCGGCCATGCGGCGCCAGGCCGACCAGATCGTCGTCGTCTCCCGCTTCAAGTTCACCCGCGACGAAACGCTGGAGGCAGCCGTTTCCGCCCGCCCATGAAGGCGCTGCTCCGCTGGCTGGCCCTGCTGGCCATGGCGCTGGTGGCGCTGCAGTTGTTCTTCGTGGCGCGCATCGCCATGATGGCCGTGGTGGCACCGCAATCCACCAGTTTCCAGCGCTCCGAGGCCTGGCGCATTGCCAATGAAAAGGGCAATCTGCGCTGGCGCCAGCAGTGGGTGCCGTACAGCCAGATTTCGGACCACCTCAAGCGCGCGGTGATCGCCTCCGAGGATGACGGCTTCACCAACCACGAGGGCGTGGACTGGGACGCGCTGGAGAAGGCCTGGGAGAAAAACGCCAAGGCCGAGCAAAAGGCGGCTGCGCAAAAGCTGCCCGTCAAACCCGGCAAACCCGCGCCCAAGCCGCCCAAGATCGTTGGCGGCTCGACGATCACCCAGCAACTGGCCAAGAACCTGTTCCTGTCCGGCGAGCGCACGCTGGTGCGCAAGGGCCAGGAATTTGTGCTGACGCTGATGCTGGAGCACCTGCTGACCAAGCAGCGCATTCTGGAGATTTATCTCAACAGCGTGGAGTGGGGTGAAGGCGTGTTCGGCGCCGAGGCAGCGGCCCAGCATTACTTCCACAAGCCGGCCTCACAACTCGGCTCTTTTGAAGCAGCACGGCTGGCGGTGATGTTGCCGCGTCCCCGCTATTACGAGAAGCTGCCCAACTCGGGCTATCTGGCCAGCCGGGCGGACGTGATTGTGGGGCGGATGGGGAGTGCGCAGCTGCCTTGACGGGGTTGGTTGCCTCGGTCCGCACAAGGCCAAGGGCGCATGCCGGCGCTCGTGTCCCCCGGCCTTCGGCCTCCTCCTTTACCTCGCTCTGGCATACGCCCTTGGCCTTCTGCTACGGTCGTAGGCGTTCACGCTCAAGCCCCCACGCACTTGGAAATACCTCTGAGCACCCGCCGTCCCGGATGCGGGGGCTGGGTGCTCTGCGGAGCGAAGTAAAAGAGGAGGCCGCTTGCGGCCGGGGGACATGAGCGCAGTAGAGCACCCAGCCTCCGCATCCAGCGCAAACCGGCAGACCCCGAGCGCATAAGCACCCACAAAGAAAACGTCATGTAGCTCTGTATCATCGCAGCCATGCTTGCCAAGATCATGAGTCTGTTTCTGCTTGGGCTGATCCGCGTGCTGACCGGCTCACAGGCGCGCTGGCATGGCTGCCCGCCCAAGGCCGAGCAACGCATCTACTTTGCCAACCACCAGAGCCACGCCGACCTGGTGATGATCTGGGCGGCGCTGCCCCAGGAACTGCGCAGCGTGACGCGGGCCATTGCCGCCAAGGACTACTGGACCAAGACACCCTTCAAGCAATGGCTGACCACGGCGGTGTTCAACGTGATCTACGTCTCGCGCGACCGCAGCTCCGACGAGGACCCGCTGGAGCCGCTGTTCGAGGCGCTGCAAAACGGCGACTCCATCATCCTGTTCCCCGAAGGCACGCGCGGCTTCACCGGTGAGCCGCAGCCGTTCAAGGCCGGTCTGTACAACCTGGCGCTCAAGTTTCCGAATGTCGTGTTGGTGCCGGCCTGGATCAACAATGTGCAGCACGTATTGCCCAAGGGCGAGGTGGTGCCTGTGCCGGTGCTGTGCTCGGTGACGTTTGGTGCGCCCCTGCAACTCGGCGACGGTGAAGACCGCAAGGTCTTTCTGGAACGCGCCCGCGCCGCCGTGGTGGCGCTGCGCGACGTCTAAGACCTGGCCATGTTTCAGATGTACTACTACCTCAAAAACCTGACCCCGACCCAGCAGATCGGCACGCTGTTCATCATCGTGTTCGGCCTGCTGCTGCTGGCCAGCGTGGTGTCCTTTCTGTACTCCGTGCGGGAACGCGGCGATGGCCCTGACGCCGAACGGCAGCACAAGGAGCACCGCTGGGTGGACGCCATCATCCGCACCAGCTGGCTGATGCTGCTGGTGTTCTGGATTGGCTGGGTGGCCGGCGACTGGGTGGCGCTGACGCTGTTCGGATTCGTATCGTTCTTCTGCCTGCGCGAGTTTCTGACGCTGTCACCCACCCGCCTGGGCGACCACCGCAGCCTGGTGCTGGCTTTTTTTGTGGTCCTGCCCACGCAGTATGGCCTCATAGGCAATGGTCACTTCGACCTGTTCACCGTTTTCATACCGGTCTACGTGTTCCTGGCCCTGCCACTGGCCAGCGCGCTGGCCAATGACCCGGTGCGCTTTCTGGAGCGCAACGCCAAGCTGCAGTGGGGCATCATGGTCTGCATCTACGGCATGAGCCATGTACCAGCGTTGTTGCTGCTCAAGTTCCCTGGCTACGACAACCGTAACGCCTTTCTGGTGTTCTTCCTGGTGCTGGTGGTGCAGGTCTGCATGCTGACCCAGCATTTTGCATCGCGGCGTCGGCCGCGCCCGCCGGTGGCGCCGGCCATCAGCCAGAGTTTCAACTGGGATAGCTGGGGCCTGGGCGTGCTGGCCGGCAGCCTGATGGGCGCACTGCTGGCCGGCATCACCCCCTGGGTGCCGGGCACGGCCTTTGCCGCGGCCTTTGTGGCCTGCATGGCAGGCTCGTTGGGGCATCTGGTCATGAAGGCACTGAAGCGGGATCGCGGCATTCCCAGCTGGGGCAGCCAAGGCGAGTCGGTCACCGGTGCCGGCGGTCTGCTGGACCGCGTGGACGGGCTGTGCTTTGCGGCCCCGGTGTTCTTCCACTCCGCCAGGTGGTACTTCGGCGTCTAGCATGCGAATCCTCGGCATTGATCCCGGCCTGCGCACGACCGGCTTTGGCGTGATCGACGTCGAGGGAGCGGCCCTGCGCTATGTGGCCAGCGGCACCATCAGCACCCAGCACCTGGACACCGGTGCACTGCCGCAGCGGCTGAAGGTGCTGTTTGACAGCATTGGCGAGGTGGTGCGCCGCTATGAACCCGATTGCGCCTGTGTCGAAATCGTGTTCGTCAACGTCAACCCGCAGTCCACGCTGCTGCTGGGCCAGGCCCGCGGCGCATGCATCACGGCCCTGGTGACCGGCGATCTGCCGGTGGCCGAGTACACGGCCCTGCAGATGAAGCAGGCGGTCACCGGCCATGGACGGGCCGACAAAGCGCAGATCCAGTCCATGGTGCAGCGCCTCTTGAGCCTGCCGGGTCTGCCCGGCACGGACGCGGCCGACGCGCTGGGGCTGGCCATCACCCACGCGCATGCAGGTACCGCGATGGCGCGCCTGGCCAAGGCCGGCGGGCTGGGCGGAAAAGTTGGCGGGAATTACCGGGCGGGGCGGAGTCGCTGACCCGGATCCAAGCGCTAGACGATGCGCTCCAGGATCAGCACGCCGAAGAATACAAACGCACCGGCCATGGTCCACTTCAGGACCGTGAGACCGTATCGTTTGAATCGCACCTGCCCCGTCACGGCAAAGCAGGCAAACGACACCGCCGCACTAAGCAGTAGTAGCAGGATCAGCCAGCGCAGGAATGGCATGCTTGCCGTGACCCGGACGTGGACTACCAGGCGCGCGCCAGTTGCGCAAAGCCACTGGGCGCCTGGCTCTCGTCGTCGAAAGTGACGACATCCCAGGCGTCCGCGTGGGCCAGCAGTTCGCGCAACAGCTTGTTGTTTAGCGCGTGGCCGGAGCGGAAGGCGCTGTAGCTGGCCAGCAGGGGCTTGCCAACGCAGTACAGGTCACCAATCGCATCCAGCAGCTTGTGCTTGACGAACTCGTCGTCGTAGCGCAGGCCTTCGGCATTGAGAACCCGGTAGTCGTCCATGACGATGGCATTGTCCAGACCACCGCCCAGGGCCAGCCCGTTGGTGCGCATCATTTCCACATCCTTGGTAAAGCCGAAGGTGCGGGCGCGCGCAATGTCACGCGAGTAGGAATCCTTGCCCATGTCGAACTCCACCCGCTGGCCGGTGGAATCCACCGCCGGGTGGTCGAACACGATTTCAAAACTGAGCTTGTAACCGTTGTAGGGCTCCAGGCGCGCCCACTTCAGGTTGGGGCCTTCGCCTTCGCGCACCTCCACCGGGCGCTTGATCCGGATGAAGCGCTTGGGTGCGTTTTGCAGCTCGATGCCGGCGCTCTGCAGCAGGAACACGAAGGAGGCGGCCGAGCCGTCCAGAATCGGAATCTCTTCCGCCGTGATGTCCACGTACAGATTGTCCAGCCCCAGGCCGGCACAGGCCGACATCAGGTGCTCAACGGTCTGCACCTTGGCATCGCCACTGGACAGCGTGGAGGCCATGCGCGTGTCGGTCACCGACGGCGCCGACACCGGAATGTCCACCGGCACCGGCAGGTCCACGCGCCGGAACACGATGCCGGTATCCGGCTGCGCGGGCCGCAGCGTGAGTTCCACGCGCTGCCCGCTGTGCAGCCCCACACCCACGGCGCGGGTCAGGGATTTGAGCGTTCGTTGTTTGAGCACTCGATTATTTTAGTCGCCGCCGGGCCGCCCCAAGGCGACTGCGGCCCCCGTGGGGGGCAGGGAGCCACATGCAATGGGCGACCGTGGGGGCAACATCAATCCGCCTGCTTTCGGAGGAACGCAGGGATTTCGTAGTCATCCATGCCGCCGTTGGACAGCGCATCGACCTTGGCCGCGGCCGAGGTACGGCCGCGCCAGACGGCCGGTGTACCCATGCCGGCGTAATCGGGCTGTGCAATGCCCACGGGAGCGGCACTGGCCATGGCCGGGCCACCCACGGCGTTGTTCAGCGTGGGCACCTGGAATGGCACGTTGTCGGTCCCCGTGCGCAGGACCTGCAGCGGAGGCGCCGTGCGGCGCACGCCGTGGCGGGACAAGCCGGTGGCGACCACGGTCACCCGAATGTCGTCACCCAGTGCGTCGTCGTAGGCGGTGCCGTAGATGACATGCGCGTCGGGCGAGGCGTAGGCGCGGATGGTGTTCATGGCCAGCTTGGACTCGCTCAGTTTCAGCGAACCCTTGGCCGCCGTGATCAGCACCAGCACGCCCTTGGCACCGGACAGGTCGATGCCTTCCAGCAGCGGGCAGGCCACGGCCTGCTCTGCGGCGATGCGGGCACGGTCCGGGCCGTTGGCCAGCGCGGTACCCATCATGGCCTTGCCGGGCTCACCCATGACGGTGCGCACGTCTTCGAAGTCGACGTTCACATGGCCGGGCACATTGATGATTTCGGCAATCCCGCCGACGGCGTTCTTCAGCACGTCATTGGCATGGGCAAAGGCTTCGTCCTGCGACACATCGTCGCCCAGCACTTCGAGCAGTTTCTCGTTGAGCACGACGATCAGCGAATCGACATTGGCTTCCAGCTCGGTCAGGCCAGCGTCGGCATTGCTCATGCGGCGGCCGCCTTCGAAGTCGAATGGCTTGGTCACCACGCCCACCGTCAGGATGCCCATTTCCTTGGCGACACGGGCGATCACCGGGGCAGCGCCAGTGCCGGTGCCACCGCCCATGCCGGCGGTGATGAACAGCATGTGCGCGCCTTCGATGGCGGTGCGGATGTCGGCTTCGGCCAGCAACGCGGCCTCACGCCCCTTGTCGGGCTTGCTGCCAGCACCCAGGCCGCCGATGCCCAGTTGGATGGTCTTGTGCGCCGTGCTGCGCGACAGCGCCTGGGAGTCCGTGTTGGCGGTAATGAATTCCACCCCACCGACGGCGGAACAAATCATGTGCTCCACGGCATTGCCGCCGCCACCGCCCACGCCAATCACCTTGATCTGTGTGCCTTGGTTAAACGCCTCTTCTTCAATCATTTCGATGGCCATGTGGTTCTCCTTGTTTTCAATACGATATTTCAAATGCAGTTGCCGATAGTTCTTATTTAAGGACCCACCCGTGACGGCGGGTCGATACATCGCCATCGCCAATGGGGGCTGGCACGCGCCCCCACGCTTGCCGCTGCGCGTGCTGCGCTGCCCCCCGAGGGGGCCTTCGCGCCTTGGGACGGCCCGGCGGCGCTCATTGTGGTGTTGGTCCGCATGATCAGAAGTTCCCGATAAACCAGTCTTTGACGGAGCTGAAGGCGGTCTTCATCGAACCGTTCTTCTGCGACACCTTGTAGCCCCGCAGGCGTGCCATGCGCGCCTCTTCCAAGAGCCCCATGACGGTGGCCGCGCGCGGCTGGGCGACCATGTCGGCCAGCGCACTGGAATACTTGGGTATGCCGCGGCGCACGGGTTTGAGGAAGATGTCCTCGCCCAGCTCCACCATGCCGGGCATGATGCAGCTGCCACCGGTGAGCACGATGCCGGAGGACAGCACCTCCTCGTAGCCCGACTCGCGCATGACCTGGTTGACCAGGCTGAAAATCTCTTCGATGCGCGGCTCGATGACGCCGGCCAGCGCCTGGCGGCTCAGCATGCGCGGGCCGCGGTCGCCCAGTCCTGGCACTTCCACTTGCGTTTCAGGGTCCACCAGCAATTGCTTGGCGTGGCCGCTTTCGACCTTGATGTCCTCGGCGTCCTTGGTCGGTGTGCGCAGCGCCATGGCGATATCGCTGGTGATCAGGTCGCCGGCAATCGGGATCACCGCCGTGTGGCGGATGGCGCCGTTGGTGAAGATGGCGATGTCGGTGGTGCCGGCCCCAATGTCGACCAGGGCCACACCCAGTTCGCGCTCGTCCTCGGTCAGCACCGACAGGCTGCTGGCCAGCGGGTTCAGCATCAGGTGCTCCACCTCCAGGCCACAGCGGCGCACGCACTTGAGAATGTTTTCCGCCGCGCTCTGGGCGCCGGTCACGATGTGCACCTTGGCCTCCAGGCGGATGCCGCTCATGCCAATCGGTTGGCGCACATCCTGGCCGTCGATGATGAATTCCTGCGGCTCCACCAGCAACAGGCGCTGGTCGGTGGAGATGTTGATGGCCTTGGCCGTCTCGACGACACGGGCCACGTCGGTGGCGGTCACCTCGCGGTCCTTCACCGCCACCATGCCGCTGGAATTGATGCCGCGTATGTGGCTGCCGGTGATGCCGGTGTAGACCCGGGTGATCTTGCAGTCGGCCATCAGCTCGGCCTCGCGCAGCGCCTGCTGGATGCTGGCCACCGTGGCGTCAATGTTCACGACCACGCCGCGCTTGATGCCGTTGCTCGGCGCCACACCCAGGCCGGCCAGCTTCAGCTCGCCGCCAGGCAACACCTCGGCCACCACCACCATGACCTTGGCGGTTCCGATGTCCAGTCCCACGACCAGGTCCTTGTATTCTTTTGCCATATGGTTTACCTGCTGCTTTCGTCTTTCGCTTATTTCTTGGCCGTCACGGCGGTGGGCGCGGTGGTACTGACGCCGCGCAACCGGATGGCGTAACCGTTGTCATGACGCAGGTCCGCCGACTCCACGGCATTCGGGCGCCGTGCATAACGGGACGTGACCTGCGTCAGGGTCTTCAGGAACCGCTGCACACGGGCCACGATGTCGGGCGTGCTGCCACGCCCCAGTTCAATCTCGGCGCCGGTGTCCAGGCGCAACTGCCAGCTGCCGCCGCTGGACAAGACCAGCGCATCGACCGGCAGCTCCATCTGTGCAAACAGCGGCTGCAGCACGCGGAACATCGCCAGCACCTCGGCGCCCTGCCCTTCGGGTCCGTTCAGGCTGGGCAGCGCATCCTGATCCACCTCATCGACATTGGCCTCGAACACTTCGCCAAATCTGTTGATCAGGCGGTACTCACCCTCCTTGCCCCAGTAGGCGACGGCCTGGTGCTCCTGCAATGCCACCTGCAGACGGTTCGGGAATTCCCGGCGCACCACGGCCTGGCGCACCCAGGGCACGGACTCAAAGGCGGCCCGCACGCGCGCCAGGTCGATGCTGAAGAAGGTGCCCGCCAGGCGCGGCGCCACGTTGGCGCGCAGCGTCAGCGCGTTGTTGTGGGCCACATCGCCGCTCACGACAATGCCCTTGATGTCAAACGCCGGCAGGCGCACCACCCAGCGCGTCGTGGCCACGGCGCCATAGACGAGCAGGCCCACGAACAGGACCGTTGCGGTCATGTTCATCAGCTTGACGTCCAGCGGCGCGGCCACGGTGTTCATAGAGCCCCCACGCTTGCTACTGCGTATGCTGCGCTGCCCCCCGAGGGGGCCCTCACGCCTTGGGACGGCCCGGCGGCGTTCATGTTCATCCTCAGCGTCCTCCATCCAGCGCGGCGTCTTCCAGCAGGCGCACGCACAGGTCTTCGTAGCTGATGCCGGCGGCCTTGGCCGACATGGGCACCAGCGAGTGCCCGGTCATGCCGGGCGAGGTGTTGATCTCCAGCAGGTAGGGCAAGCGGGTGATGCGGTCTATCATCACGTCCACGCGGCCCCAGCCGCGGCAACCCAGCACGCGGTAGGCCTTGACCACCAGGGCCTGGATGGCCTCTTCCTCGCCGGCGGGCAGGCCGGCCGGCACGATGTACTGGGTCACATCCGTGAAGTACTTGTTCTGGTAGTCGTAGTTGCCTTCCGGCGCCACGATGCGGATCAGCGGCAGCGCGTGGGCACTGTCGCCCTCGCCCAGCACCGGGCAGGTCACCTCGTCGCCCTCGATGCAGGCCTCGCACAGGATGTCGTCGGGCATCTGGCTGGCGGCCTCCACCGCGGCCACCATGCCGGAGTAACCGGTCACCTTGGTCACGCCAATGGAGGAGCCCTCGCAGGCCGGCTTGACGATGATGGGCAGGCCCAGTACATCGGGCACCTGGATGACCTGCTGGCGGTCGAACGCGCCGCGGCGCAGCAGCTGGTAGCGCGGCGTGGGGATGCCCTCATGCAGCCAGATGCGCTTGGTCATGACCTTGTCCATCGAAATGGCGGACGCCATGACGCCGGAGCCGGTGTAGGGAATGCCCAGCAGCTCCAGCGCACCCTGCACCGTGCCGTCCTCGCCATGGCGGCCGTGCAGCGCGATGAAGCAGCGGGCAAAGCCGTCGCGCTTGAGCTCGTCCATCGCGCGCTCGGCCGGGTCGAAGGCATGGGCGTCCACACCCTTGGACAGCAGCGCCTTGAGCACGCCGCCGCCGGACATGAGCGACACCTCGCGCTCGGCCGAGGTTCCGCCCATCAGCACCGCAACTTTGCCAAATGTCGCCCCCACGCTTGTCACTGCGTGTACTGCGCTGCCCCCCAAGGGGGCCTTCGCGCCTTGGGACGGCCCGGCGGCACTCAATTTATCCGTCATAGCCCTCGCCCTTCTTGCGTAGCGCGCTCACTATTTTGTAGCAAGTCAACCACCTTGGCGGGTACCGCTCCGATCGAGCCGGCGCCCATGCACATGACCACGTCGCCGGGCTGTGCGTTGTCCACAATCGCCTGCGGCATGGCCGCAATCTCGTCCACAAAAATTGGCTCCACCTTGCCGGCGATGCGCACGGCACGGGCCAGTGCGCGGCCGTCGGCGGCCACGATGGGCGGCTCGCCCGCGGCGTAGACCTCGCCCAGCAGCACCGAGTCGGCATGGCCCATGACCTTGACGAAGTCCTCGAAGCAGTCGCGGGTGCGCGTGTAGCGGTGTGGCTGGAAGGCCAGCACCAGACGCCGCCCCGGAAAGGCGCCGCGCGCGGCAGCCAGCGTGGCGGCCATTTCCACCGGGTGGTGGCCGTAGTCGTCAATCACCGTCACCGTGCCGCCCTGTGGCAGCGGCAGGTCGCCATAGTGCTGGAAGCGCCGGCCCACGCCCTTGAACTCGGCCAGGGCCTTTTGCACCGCCGCGTCGGGAACGTTCAGCTCCACCGCCACGGCGATGGCCGACAGCGCATTCAGCACGTTGTGCAGGCCGGCCAGGTTGAGCACCACGTCCAGGTCGGGCAGCACCACGCCGTTGCGTCGCTGCACCGTGAAGTGCATCTGGCCGCCGACGGCGCGCACGTTGATGGCGCGCACCTGGGCCTGTTCGTTCAGGCCGTAGCTGGTCACCGGGCACGTCACCTGGTCGACGATCTCGCGCACCGCCGCGTCGTCGGTGCACAGGATGGCCACGCCATAGAACGGCATGCGGTGCAGGAAATCGACAAACGCCTTCTTCAGGCGGCCGAAGTCCTGGCCGTAGGTCTCCATGTGGTCGGCGTCGATGTTGGTCACCACGGCCATCACCGGCAGCAGGTTCAGGAACGAGGCGTCGGACTCGTCGGCCTCGACCACGATGTAGTCGCCGCCACCCAATCGGGCGTTGGCGCCGGCGCTGTTCAGCCGACCGCCGATGACGAAGGTCGGGTCCAGTTGGCCTTCCGCCAGCACGCTGGCCACCAGGCTGGTGGTGGTGGTCTTGCCGTGCGTGCCGGCAATGGCGATGCCCTGCTTCAGGCGCATCAGCTCGGCCAGCATCAGCGCGCGCGGCACGATGGGGATCTTCATCTCCCGCGCCTTGACGACCTCGGGGTTGTCGGCGTGCACGGCGGTGGATGTGACCACCGCATCGGCGCCAGCCACGTGCTCGGGTCCATGGCCCACATGGGTGCGGATGCCCAGCGAGGCCAGGCGCTTGAGCGTGGCGCTATCGGCCAGGTCGGAACCCGAGATGGTGTAGCCCAGGTTGCACAGCACCTCGGCGATGCCGGACATGCCGGAACCGCCCACGCCGACGAAATGAATGTGTTTGATGGCGTGCTTCATGATGCAGCTTTCATTTCGGCGGCATTCCTGATGCACGACGAAGGGAATGTGTGGATTGCGTGTTTCATGCGCACAGCTCCTCGCAGGCGGCCACCACGGCCTCGGTGGCCTGAGCTTGCCTCAGCTTTTGGGCCGCCAGCCCTCGTGCCAGCAGCGTAGAGCGCTCCGTTTTTTGTAGCATTTCAGCCAAATGGCCGGGTGTCAGCTCGGCCTGGGGCACGAGCCAGCCGCCACCCTGGTCGACCAGGAAGCGGGCGTTGTGGGTCTGGTGGTCGTCCACCGCCGACGGGAAGGGCACGAACAGCGCCGGCGCGCCGACGGCGGCGATCTCGGTCACGGTGCTGGCACCGGCGCGGCAGACCACCAGGTCAGCCTCGGCAAAGGCCTGGGCCGTGTTGTCGATGAATGGCGTGACAGTGACCCCCACGCTTGTCGCTTCGCGTACTGCGCTGCCCCCCGAGGGGGCCTTCGCGTCTTGGGACGGCCCGGCGACGCTCAAGTTCACCGCGATTCCGGCGGCCGCATAGTTGGCGCGCAACTCGTCGATTTGTTTCTCGCCACTCTGGTGTGTGACCACGGGCCGTTGGTCGGAGGGACTCAGCGCCAGCGCCTGCGGCACGATGGTGTTCAGCGCGCGGGCACCCAGGCTGCCACCCACGACCAGCAGGCGCAGGGGGCCGCTGCGGCCGGCAAAGCGCTGCTCGGGCGAGGCCTGTTGCAGGAACTCGGCGCGCAACGGGTTGCCGACCCACTGGCCCTTGGCCAACACCCGCGGGAAGGCGGTGAAGACGCGGCGCGCCAGTTTGGCCAGCACGCGGTTGGCCATGCCGGCCACGGAGTTCTGCTCGTGCAGCACCAGCGGCTTGCCCATCAGCGCGCCCATGACGCCCCCCGGCAGCGTGATGTAGCCGCCCAGGCCCACCAGCACGTCGGGGCGCACGCGGCGCAGCACCTGGCGGCTTTGCAGCAGCGCGCGGCCCAGGCGCAGCGGCAGCGCCAGCAGGGTGCGCAGGCCCTTGCCGCGCACGCCGGAGAAGTCCACCGTCTCCAGCGCAAAGCCCTTGGGTGGCACGAGGCGGCTTTCCATGCTGTTGGGCGCGCCCAGCCAGTGCACGCGCCAGCCCTTGTCACGCAGCGCCTGGGCCACGGCCAGACCCGGGAAGATATGGCCGCCGGTGCCGCCGGCCATGATCAATGCACATTTGGGCTGTTGGCTCATACCCGCCCCCCATGCATCAACTGTCTGTTCTCGTAGTCGATCCGCAGCACCACAGCAATCGCCATCAGGTTGATCAGGATGGCCGAGCCGCCGTAGCTCATCAGCGGCAACGTCAGGCCCTTGGTCGGCAGGGCACCCAGGTTCACACCCATGTTGATGAAGGACTGGAAGCCCATCCAGATGCCCACGCCCTGCGCCACCAGGCCGGCAAAGACGCGGTCCAGCGCAATCGCCTGGCGGCCGATGTGCATGATGCGCCGGGTCAGCCACAGGAACAGGCCAATCACCACGACCACGCCGACCAGGCCGAACTCCTCGCCGATCACGGCCAGCAGGAAGTCGGTATGCGCCTCGGGCAGCCAGTGCAACTTCTCGACGCTGCCGCCCAGTCCGACACCAAAAATCTCACCGCGCCCGATGGCGATCAGCGAGTGCGACAGCTGGTAGCCCTTGCCCAGTGCGTATTTTTCGTCCCAGGGATTGAGGTAGGCAAAGATACGCTCACGCCGCCACTCGGAGAGCGCAATCATCAGACCGAATGCGATCAGCAGCACGGCGGCGATCAGGAAGAACATGCGGGCATTGACGCCACCCAGGAACAGAATGCCCATGGCAATCACCGCGATCACCATGAAGCCGCCCATGTCCGGTTCGGCCAGCAGCAGCAGGCCGATCACCGCCACGGCCCCCGCCATCGGCATGACGGCGCGAAAGAAGCGCTCCTTCACCTCCATCTTGCGCACCATGTAGTCCGCGGCATACAGCAGCACGGCAAACTTGGCCAGCTCCGACGGCTGAAAACTCAGCGGCCCCAGCGAAATCCAGCGCCGCGCGCCGTACACCACCTTGCCCACGCCGGGGATCAGCACCGCGATCAGCAACACCAGCGAGATCACGAACAACCAGGGCGCGTATTTCTCCCACGTGGCAATCGGCACCTGGAAGGCCATCAACGCGCCGACAAAGGCGATGACCAGCCACATGGCATGGCGCACCAGGAAGTAGGCGTGGGTGTACTTGGCAAAGCGCGGGTTGTCCGGCATCGCGATCGACGCCGAATACACCATCACCAGCCCCCACAGCAGCAGGGCCACAACGACCCACGCCAGCGGCTGGTCAAAGCCGCGCACTTCCGGCACCGCGTTGGTGGCGGCAAACGAACCGTGGCCGCCCAGGCGCACCGGCAGCGCGCCGCCGGCCTTGGCCGAGCGGCCAGCGAACCAGCCCGACAGGGTTTGGCCCAGAGCGCTCACAGTGCGCCCTCCAGGTCCATGCCGTTGGCCTGGGCCAGGTCGCGCACCGCCGCGCAGAAGACCTGGGCGCGGTGCTCGTAGTTATCAAACATGTCAAAACTGGCGCAGGCGGGTGACATCAGAACCGCGTCGCCCGCATGGGCGCGTTGGTTGGCTAGCTGCACGCCAGCCTGCATGGAATCGGCGTCTATCAGCGGCACCTCGGTGCCGGCCAGGGCCTCGCGGATCAGCGGCGCATCGCGCCCGATCAGCACGACTGCGCGGGCAAAGCGGGATACCGGTGCGGCCAGCGGCGCAAAGTCCTGCCCCTTGCCTTCGCCGCCCAGGATCACCACCACCTTGCGGTCGGCGCCCAGTCCCTGCAGCGCGGCCACGGTAGCACCCACATTGGTGCCCTTGCTGTCGTCAAAAAATTCAACGTCGTTGATGATGCCCACCGGCTCCACGCGGTGCGGCTCGCCCCGGTATTCGCGCAAACCAAAGAGAATCGGGCCCAATGCACAACCGGCGGCCGCACTCAGCGCCAGCGCCGCCAGCGCGTTGCTGGCGTTGTGGCGCCCGCGGATACGCAGCGCGTCGGCCGGCATCAGGCGCTGGAAGTGCAACTCTTCCTCATCGCCCTTGCGCTTCTTGCGCGTCTCGTCGGCCTCCAGCGCACGCACCAGCCAGACCATGCCATTGAGGTCTTCCATGCCAAAGTCACCGGGGCGCTGCGGCATGTCGCTGCCAAAGGTGACGTGGGCGCGCTCCACGGGGCGCTGCAGCTTGGCACGCAGCGGCGCGGGCAGCATGGCCATGACGGCCGCATCGTCCCGATTCAGCACCATCAGGCCGCGCTGGCCAAAGATGCGCGCCTTGGCAGCCGCGTAATCCTGCATGCTGCCATGCCAGTCCAGATGGTCTTGCGTGACATTGAGGACGGCGGCGGCAGTGGGCTCAAAGCCGGCCACGCCGTCCAGTTGGAAACTGGAGAGCTCCAGCACCCAGACCTCGGGCAAGGTCCCGGCGTCCAGGTGAGACGTCAACGTACCCAGCAACGTCGGGCCGATGTTGCCGGCTACCGCCACGCTCTTTCCGGCATGGGCCACCAACTGGCCGGTCAGCGACGTCACCGTGGTCTTGCCATTGGTGCCGGTGATCCCCAGGACCGCCGGCGCATAGGCGCGGGCGCTGCGCAAGGCTTGCAACGCCATCGCGAACAGGCTCAATTCACCACCCACGTGGATGCCAACGGCGCGCGCGGCGTCGACCACCGGTGCAACGTCCGCGGGGCTCAAGCCCGGCGAGCGGTAGACCGCATGCAAGCCCTGCCCTTCCACCAGCGCGGCCTGGAATGCGCCCGGCACAAAGCGCACGTGCGGCAGCTCCTGTTGCAGGCTTGCCAACTGGGGCGGGGCCTCGCGGGTGTCGGCCACGGTGATGCTGGCCGCGCCGGTACGGGCACACCAGCGCGCCATCGCCAGACCCGAAGCACCGAGCCCGAGGATCAGCACGTTCTGCCCTGCCAGGGGTTGCAGCGGAGCTGTGTCTTCTTCCACCATTGCAGACTCCTGCGGTGCGGCTTCCGCAGACTCGCTCGGCACCGTTTCGACGGGGGCTGCCGGTGCCTTTTCTGCCTGCGTCTCGGCAAAGATCTGGGCGACAAATGCAGCGGCATCCCGAGCCGCGGTCAGCGTCGTGGGCAAACCCCGCGCCGAGGCTTCCGGCCGGGCCGCAACCGTAGGCTCAATCGGTTCTACCTGCTCCACTGGCTCCACTGGCTCCACTGGCTCCACGTGCTCCAACGGAACCACGAACTGCGCATCTGGCACGCGCAGGTCCGCCCCGCCGTCCACCGGAGACGGTTGGGGGCTTGCGCCAGCGTCGTTCAGATCGTCAGGATTCATCGCAGTTTCAAGGTACTCAGACCCACCAGGCACAGCAGCATGGTGATGATCCAGAAGCGGACGACCACCTGGGTCTCTTTCCATCCGCTCTTTTCAAAATGGTGGTGCAGCGGCGCCATCTTCAACAGACGGCGCCCTTCTCCGAATTTCTTCTTCGTGAATTTGAAATAGCTCACCTGCAGCATCACGGACAGGGCCTCGACGACAAAAATGCCGCCCATGATGGCCAGCACAATTTCCTGGCGCACGATGACGGCAATGGTGCCCAGCGAGGCCCCCAGCGCCAGCGCACCGACGTCGCCCATGAAGACCTGGGCCGGATGGGTGTTGAACCACAGAAAGGCCAGGCCGGCACCGGCCATCGCGGCACAGAACACCATCAGCTCACCGGAACCGGGAATGTGGGGAAAGAACAGATACTTGGAGTAGACGGCACTGCCGGTGACGTAGGCAAAGACACCCAGCGCCGAGCCCACCAGCACGACCGGCATGATGGCCAGGCCATCCAGGCCATCGGTCAGGTTCACCGCATTGCTGGATCCCACGATCACCAAATAGGTCAGCACCACAAAGCCCAAAACCCCCAGGGGGTAGCTGACTTCCTTGATGAAGGGCAGCAGCAGCCCGGCCTTGGGCGGCAGGTTCACGTCAAACCCGGAACGCACCCAGTTGAAGAACAGCTCCAGCACCCGCAGGTTGGAGTTCTCGGAAATGCTGAACACCAGGTACAAGGCCGCCAGCAACCCAATCACGGACTGCCAGAAATACTTTTCCCGCGAACGCATGCCTTCGGGGTCCTTGTAGACCACCTTGCGCCAGTCATCAACCCAGCCAATGGCACCGAACGCCAGCGTGACCAGCAACACAATCCAGACAAAGCGGTTGCTCAGGTCCACCCAGAGCAAAGTCGATGCCGCAATGGCCAGCAGGATCAACACGCCGCCCATGGTCGGCGTGCCACTCTTTTGCAAATGCGTCTCCATGCCGTAGCCGCGCACCGGCTGGCCGATCTTCAGTTCACGCAAGCGAACGATGACGTAGGGACCGGCCGCCAGACCAATCAGCAACGCCGTCAGCGCCGCCATCACGGCACGGAAGGTCAGGTACTGGAAAACCCGGAAGAAACCGAACTCCGGCGACAGGGTCTGCAACCATTGGGCCAAACTCAACAACATGGATGCACTCCCCAATAACACTTACTCTGCATGGCGGCGCTCCTGGTGAACCGGGGTGCTGGCAACCAGCGGCGCCAGCGCATCCACCACCCGCTCCATGCGCATGAAGCGCGAGCCCTTGACCAGCACACTGCGCACCTGGGGCAGGGTGTCTTGCACCACACGGATCAGATCGTCCATGCTGCTCTGGTGCTGCGCACCGTCGCAGGCGTTAGCGGCAACTGCAGCCAGTTCTCCCAGCGTGCACAGGTGCTCGATGCCCCGTGCCTGGGCATAGCGGCCGGCTTCGGCATGGAACTGCGGGCCCTGGTGGCCGACCTCGCCCATGTCGCCCAGTACCAGCAGATGCGGGCCGGGCAGATCGGCCAGCACATCGATGGCGGCGCGCACGGAATCGGGGTTGGCGTTATAGCTGTCGTCAACCAGCGTGACCGCACGCCCTTGCACCGCCAGCGCCAGCGCCCGCGAGCGCCCCTTGACCGGCGAGAACGCCTGCAATCCCGCCACCACGGCCTGCGCGCTGACCCCGGCCGCCAGGGCGGCGGCGGCCGCAGCCAGTGAATTCTTGACGTTGTGGCGCCCGGCAATGGCCAGTTGGTAACGCAGGTCCTGCCCCATGCCGCTGGCGTGCACCTGCCAGGCACCGCCACCCCAGTCGGCTTGCAGGCAGGCCAGTGCGTTCGGTCCGCCGTGGGTGTCCAACGCAAAGGTGACCTGGCGGCGCACGCCGGCCAGGGTCTGCCACAGTGGCGTGAACTCGTCGTCGCGGGGGATCACCACCGCGCCCTGCGGTCCCACTAGTGTGATGACGGAGCCATTCTCCAGCGCCACGGCACGCACGGTGTGCAT
The DNA here is from genome assembly GCA_016185015.1 of Burkholderiales bacterium. Lineage (GTDB taxonomy): Bacteria > Pseudomonadota > Gammaproteobacteria > Burkholderiales > Burkholderiaceae_C > Hylemonella. The sequence continues at coordinate 17,553 of JACPOI010000029.1, read as the reverse complement.
GAATTCCAGGTGCTCGCGCTGGGCATTGTTCACCAAGGCCACGGTGGGCCGCACCATGGCGGCCAGCGTGGCAATCTCGCCGGGATGGTTCATGCCCATCTCGATCACGGCGATGCGGTGCTGCGCGCGCAGGCGCAGCAGCGTCATGGGTACGCCAATGTCGTTGTTCAGGTTGCCGCGCGTGGCCAGCGAACCACCGTCGGGCTGCGAGGCCGCCAGGATGGCAGCCACCATCTGCGTCACCGTGGTCTTGCCGTTGCTGCCAGTGACGGCGATCACCGGAATCTGAAATTGCATACGCCAGGCATGGGCCAGCGTGCCCAGGGCCACACGGGTGTCGGGCACCACGATGCAGGCCAGGGTCTTGAGCGCGCTGCGGTCGGCGTCGGGATGGCAGATGGCGGCGACGGCGCCGCGTTGCTCGGCTTCCAACAGAAAGTCGTTGGCGTTGTAGCGCTCCCCCTTGAGTGCCACAAACAGGTCACCAGCCTCGACGCTGCGGGTGTCGGTATGCACGCGCAGGATAGCGGCGGCACCCTGGCCCTCCAGATGGGAGCCGGGCAGCCATTGGGCGACCTGTGCGGCAGTCATCATCATGGCGGTCATGTGCGCTCCTCCTGGGGCGGTGGCCCGCGGTGTCGCAGGGCCCGCCCCGCATGCTCGCGGTCAGAAAAGGGGAGCTTCACGCCGCCAACGTCCTGGTAGTCTTCATGGCCCTTGCCGGCCACCAACACCACATCGTTGGCATCGGCCCGTGCCACCGCATCGGCAATAGCCAGGGCACGGTCGCCCTGCACGTCCACGGTCTTGTTCTGGGTCAGGCCCAGCAGGATGTGGGCAATGATGGCTTCGGGTTTCTCGCGCCGCGGGTTGTCGCTGGTCACCACGACCTGATCCGCCTTCTGCGAGGCGATGGCGCCCATCAGGGGGCGCTTGGAAGCATCGCGGTCACCGCCGCAGCCGAAGATGCACCACAGACGCCCGCCACGTTGTTCGGCCAAGGGGCGCAGCGCCGTCAGCGCCTGGCTCAATGCATCGGGGGTATGGGCATAGTCCACGACCACCAGCGGCTCACTCGGGCCACCCAGGCACTCCATGCGACCGGGCACCGGCTCCAGCGTGCCGCAGGCCTGAACCGCTGCTTGCAATGGCACTCCCAGGGCTCGCAGTGCGCCGAGCACGCCCAACAGGTTGGAGACGTTGTAGGTGCCAATCGTGCGCGTTTGCAGCACACAGACTTCGCTGCCTTCCACCACCTCAAAACGCAGGCCCATTGCATCGTAGGCAATGGCACGCGCCAGCAGGCGGGCATCGGGTTGCTGGCAGGACACCGTCCACACATCCAACGCCGAGGCAGACAGGGTCTGCGCCAGCTCGAGACCATAGGCATCGTCCACATTGATGACGGCCGCGGCCAATCCCGGCCAGGCAAACAGGCGCAGCTTGGACTGCCAGTAGGCCTCCATGCTGCCGTGGTAGTCGAGGTGGTCCTGCGTGAGATTGGTGAAGACAGCCACCTGGATGTGCGTGCCGTCCATGCGGTGCTCTTCGATACCGATCGACGATGCCTCCATGGCACAGGCCTTCAAGCCACTGTCGGCGAACTGGCGCAGGGTCTGCTGCAACAGCACCGGGTCCGGTGTCGTCAGACCGGTTGCCAACACGGAAGCACCCGGGCGCCCGACCCCCAGCGTACCAATCACACCGCACGGCAGATGCTGGTGACCCGGCAGGGCCGACAAGGCCTGCGCCAGCCACCAAGTTGACGAGGTCTTGCCGTTGGTTCCGGTCACCGCGACCACCTTGAGCGCAGCGGAGGGCGCACCAAAGAACTCCGCTGCGATGGCGCCGGTATCGCTCTTGAGCCCGGGATAGCAGGCGATGCGTTCGCCATCGAGACCGAATGCCTCCAGGCCCTCACGCTCCACCATGCAGGCGGCCGCGCCTTGCTGCAGGGCACCCTGCACAAATTGGCGCGCATCGACGGCGGCACCCGGCCAGGCAATGAAACCGTCACCGGCTCGCAACTTGCGGCTGTCCGGACACAAGGTACCGGTGACATGCTGGCGCAACCACTGCGCAGCTTCCGAGGGTGTGCGGAGTTCCAGCATCAGAAGCTCTCCTCCGCGGCCTGCGCGACGATCTGCGGCCGAACCGCCAGATCGGGCTGGATGCCCATGATGCGCAGGGTCTGCTGCACCGTCTCACTGAACACGGGGGCCGCCACATCACCACCAAAGTATTTGCCGTTGCTGGGTTCGTCAATCATGACTGCCACTACGATGCGCGGACTGTCAATCGGCGCCATGCCGACAAACCAGCCGCGGTACTTGCGGTTCTTGTCACTGCCGTAACTCTTGCCGATCAGCTTGTAGGCCGTGCCCGACTTGCCGCCCACCGAGTAGCCGATGGTTTGCGCCTTTTGGCCGGTGCCACCGGGGCCAGCGGCCAGTTGCAGCATCTTGCGAACCTGCCCAGCCGTGCGTGCGGAGAGCACCTGAACGCCAACGGCGGGCTCACTGCTCTTGGTCAACGTCGCCGGGATGATCTGGCCGTCGTGCGAAAACACGGTGTAGGACCGTGCCATCTGGAACAAGGAGGCGGACAGGCCATAGCCGTAGGACATCGTGGCCTGCTCAATCGGCCGCCAGGTCTTGTAGGGGCGCAGACGCCCGGACACGGCACCGGGGAAGGCGATCTGCGGCTTTTGGCCAAACCCGGCCTGGGTGAACAGGTCCCACATTTCATGGGGCTGCATCTGCATGGCGATCTTGGTGGTGCCGACGTTGCTGGACTTCTGGATCACCCCCTCCACCGTCAACACGCCATTGGGGTGGGAGTCGGAGATCGTGGAGCCGGTGATCGTGATGCGCCCCGGCGAGGTGTCGATGATGGTCTGCGGCGTCACACGGCCGGTCTCCAGCCCCAGACCGATGGTGAAGGGCTTCATCACCGAACCGGGCTCGAAGGTGTCAGTCAGCGCGCGGTTGCGCAGCTGCTCACCGGTGAGGTTGCGCCGTTTGTCCGGGCTGTAGCTGGGGTAGTTGGCCAGCGCCAGCACTTCTCCGGTGATGGCGTCCAGCACCACGACGCTGCCGGCCTTGGCCTTGTGTTCGAGCACGGCTTCACGCAGCTTCTGGTAGGCGAAGAACTGGACCTTGCTGTCAATGCTGAGCTGCAGGTCCTTGCCGTCCACGGGCGGAATCTGGTTGCCCACATCCTCGACGACCTGGCCCAGGCGGTCCTTGATGACGCGACGGGAACCGTTGCGCCCGGCCAGTTCCTTGTTGAACGTGAGCTCCACGCCCTCTTGGCCCTTGTCCTCGACGTTGGTGAAACCCACCACGTGCACGGCAGACTCGCCCTCCGGGTACTGGCGCTTGTACTCCTTGCGCTGATACAGACCCTTGATGTTCAGCGCGGCAATCTCGCGCGCCACGTTCTCGTCCACCTGGCGCTTGATCCAGACAAAGGTCTTGTCCTCGTCTTCCAGTTTCTTGGAGAGTTCAGACACGGGCATTTCCAGCAGCTTGGCCAGCCGCTGCAGCTTGGTCTTGTCAATCTCCACATCTTCCGGAATGGCCCAGATACTGGGACTGGGTACGCTGGATGCCAGGATCAGGCCATTGCGGTCCAAGATGCGTCCACGGTTGGCGGGAAGGTCCAGGGTTCGTGCAAAACGGACTTCACCCTGGTGCTGGAAAAAGTCATTGGCCACCACCTGGATGTAGGCGGCGCGCGCCGCCAGTCCGCAAAAGGCCAGCGCAATCGCACCCACGACCAGCTTGCTGCGCCATACCGGCGTGCGGCTGGCCAGCAGCGGGCTGGAGGTGTACTGGATGCTGCGGCTGCTCATCGTGCAACCCCCTCGGATGTTGCCGCTTCCGAATAGGTGACATAAGTCGTGATGCCGGGCTTGGCCTGGCGCATCTGCAGCTTCTCGCGGGCCAGGCGCTCCACGCGGGCCGGCGTGGTCTGGGCACGCTTTTCCACCTGCAGCCGTTCATTCTCCAGTTCGAGGCGGTGGGCCTCGGTGCGGGCCTTGTCCAGATCGGTGAACAGACGGCGCGAGTCGTATTGCACGCCGACCAGGTACATGGCACTGGCCAGCACCGCCAGCAACAACACCAGGTTGAGGCGCATCATGCTGCAGTCCTCTGCGCCACGCGCATGATGGCACTGCGGGCACGCGGGTTACCCCGAACCTCGGCGTCGGTCGGCTTGATGCGTCCCAGGGCCTTGAGCTTCATGATCTTGGGTGCCGCAAACGGTGCGCGGCGGTCATAGGTGTCGCGTGAGTGCTCGGCAATGAACTGCTTGACGATGCGGTCTTCCAGCGAATGGAAGCTGATGACGGCCAGGCGACCGCCCGGCTGCAGCACATGCAGACAGGCTTCTAGCGCTTGTTGCAGCTCCTCAAGCTCGGCGTTGATGAAAATCCGAAGAGCCTGAAATGTGCGCGTTGCAGGGTTCTGGCCCGGCTCGCGGGTTTTGACCGTGTCAGCCACGAGTTGGGCCAGTTCGGTGGTGGTTGAAATTGGGCCCCGTTCCTGTCGGCGAGCAACAATCGCCTTTGCAATGGGGCCAGCAAACCGTTCTTCACCATATTCACGTATCACCTCCGCGATCTGATTGGTTTCGGCCGTTTCCAGCCACTGGGCCACACTCTCTCCACGCGTGGTGTCCATGCGCATGTCCAGCGGCCCGTCGAAACGGAAGCTGAATCCCCGCATCGGGTTGTCGATCTGGGGCGAGCTCACGCCCAGGTCCATCAGGACCCCGGCGACGCTGCCGCCGGCCAGATCGGCCAGATGCGAAAAGGCTTCATGGCGAATGGAAAATCGTTCGTCCGCAATCGCGTTGGCCTGTGCCACCGCGTCCGGGTCTCGGTCAAAGGCGATCAACCGCCCTAGAGGCGACAGACGGGACAGAATCAGGCGGGAATGTCCACCACGCCCGAAGGTGGCGTCCACATAGGTGCCGTCCGCCAGGGCAGAGGTGGGGTCCGAGTCATTGCCAAACAACGCATCCACTGCCTCGTTCAACAACACGGTGGCGTGGGTCCATGGAGTATCCACCGCCGGGCCTTAAAAGGAAAAGTCCTTGAAGACATCCGGCATCTCCCCCTGCATGGCCTGGGCCTCCTGGGCGTCGTAGCTTGCCTTGTCCCACAACTCAAAGTGATTGCCCATGCCTAGCAGGATCGCATCCTTGCTGATGCCTGCGGCTTCGCGCAATTCCGGGGACACCAGGACGCGACCGGTGCCATCCAGTTCCACATCCATGGCATTGCCCAGGAAGATGCGCTTCCACCACTGGGCCGACATCGGCAGGGCGGCAATGCGTTCACGGAACTTTTCCCATTCGGGGCGCGGAAACACCATGAGGCAACCGTGCGGGTGCTTGGTAATCGTCAATTGGCCAGCGGCGATGGCGCTCAAGACGTCACGATGCCGGGTCGGCACAGACAACCGACCTTTAGCATCCAGACTGAGAGACGAAGCCCCTTGAAACACCGCAAACCACCTTTTTTGCACGCCTGGGCAAAAAGACCTTACCTAAGGCACTTTTCACCACTAAATTGCACTTTTTTGCACTTTAGCAGCAAAAGTCCATCTTGCAAGGGGGCTTACCAGAATTTTTTCCAATGAAATCAAGGACTTAGAGCCGTTTTTGAAGCCGCAAACGTGGCAAAAATCGTTCTAAATGAAGGACTTAGCGCAGGCAATGAAAGTAACGCTTGAGAGTCGGTGTCACAGGATGTAACGCGAGAGGTCTTCGTTTTGGCTGAGTTCGCTCAACCGGGCATCCACATAGGGTGCATCAATACGCACTGTCTGCCCGGCCATCGTCGGGGCATCAAAACTGACGTCGTCCAGCAGCCGCTCCATCACGGTGGCAAGGCGGCGGGCACCAATGTTTTCGGTGCGCTCATTCACATCAAAGGCAATCTGCGCCAGACGTGTAATGCCTTCGGCCGTGAACTCCAAAGTGACCTGCTCGGTGGCAAGCAGCGCCTGGTATTGCTTGACCAGCGACGCATGGGTCTGCATCAGAATAGCCTCGAAGTCCTTGACCGACAGCGACTTCAATTCCACGCGAATGGGGAAGCGCCCCTGCAACTCGGGAATCAGGTCGCTGGGCTTGCTCAGGTGGAAGGCACCGGAGGCGACGAACAGGATGTGGTCGGTCTTTACGACACCGTACTTGGTGGACACGGTCGTCCCCTCCACCAAGGGCAGCAGATCGCGCTGCACACCCTGGCGGGAGACCTCGGCACCACTGCCCTCGCTGCGCGAGGTCACCTTGTCGATTTCGTCAATGAAGACAATGCCGTTTTGTTCCAGCATGTGCACCGCCTGGGACTTGATGTCGTCCTCGTTGACGAGCTTGGCCGCTTCCTCATCGGCCAGCAGCTTGTGGGCCTCGCTGATCTTGAGCTTGCGGGTCTGGCGTTTGGTCTGCCCCAACTGCCCGAACATGCCGCGCAGTTGCTCGGTCATTTCTTCCATGCCCGGCGGCCCCATGACTTCCAGTTGGGGGCTAGCCACCGCCACATCCAGTTCAATCTCGCGCTCGGCCAACTGGCCTTCACGCAGCTTCTTGCGAAACACCTGACGGGCGGTGTTCTCGGGCTGGTCGCTGGCAGACGTCACGCCGAACTCGCCACGTGCCGGCGGTATCAGAATGTCCAGGATCCGCTCTTCCGCCGCGTCCTCGGCACGTGCGCGGACCTTGCGTTTTTCCGCTTCACGGGTCTGCTTGACGGCGATGTCGGCCAGATCCCGGATGATGGAGTCCACATCCTTGCCGACATAGCCGACCTCGGTGAACTTGGTGGCCTCGACCTTGATGAAGGGTGCATCGGCCAGCCGCGCCAGACGGCGGGCGATCTCGGTCTTGCCGACACCCGTGGGGCCAATCATCAAAATATTCTTGGGCGTGATTTCGCGACGCAGATCCCCTTCGACCTGCTGGCGCCGCCAGCGGTTGCGCAGGGCAATGGCGACGGCCCGCTTGGCCTGCGCCTGGCCGACGATGTGCTTGTCAAGTTCGGAAACGATTTCTTGGGGATTCATGCCGGCTCCCCAAGCACTTCGATGGTGTGCTGCATGTTGGTGTAGATGCACAGCTCACCGGCAATTTCCAGCGAACGCTTGACGATGTCGGCGGCCGATAATTCCGTGTGGTTCAGCAGCGCGACGGCAGCGGCCTGCGCATAGGCGCCGCCCGAACCAATGGTCACGATGCCGTTTTCCGGCTCCAGCACATCGCCATTGCCGGTGATGATCAACGACGATTCCTTGTCGGCCACGGCCAGCATGGCCTCCAGGCGGCGCAACACGCGATCGGTGCGCCAGTCCTTGGTCAGCTCGATGGCTGCGCGTGCCAGATGACCCTGGTGCTTTTCCAACTTGGCTTCAAAGCGCTCAAACAGCGTGAAGGCGTCGGCCGTGGCACCGGCAAAACCGGCCAGCACCTTGCCGTGGTAGAGCTTGCGTACCTTGCGCGCCGTGCCCTTGATGACGATATTCCCCAGCGTGACCTGTCCGTCGCCGCCTATGGCCACCGAGTCGCCTTGGGGCGTCTTGCGCCGCACACTGATGATGGTGGTGCCGTGAAATGCTTCCATGGTTTCCTAGATAGGGGGCGAACGCCCCAAAACAAGCCTCAGATGGGACGCGGAACGACCCGGGCGTGTTCATTGATGCCGATGACGTTGAAGAAAGCGGCCACCAGTCGGTGCACATCCCGAAACTGGATATGGCAGCCCTCCGCCTGGCGCAGGGCAACCCAGTTCAGTATGCTGCCCGCAGCAGAAAAATCGACCCGAACCAGCCCGCGACAGGACACCACGATGCCCTCGCCTGCGTGCTTCGCCGCGTCCAGCCCCTCCAGCGCCTGGGTCGCATCACCGAGCACATCGCCCTTGAGTTCCAGCGTGATCGCCGTCGATCCATCCAGCCCGATGGGCGCCGTCGCCATCTGGCTGAAGCCCGAGCCCCAGCCACTGGCGGCTTCGACGCGCACCTGGTTGGTCTGCGCAGCAGCATCCTGCTGCTGGTCTTCGACATTCTCGTACTGGCAGCGTGCTTCCTGCCATGCCGGCGGTGAGACTTCGTAGGTAACACAGTAATCCAGCGCCGCCAGCTCAAAATCATCCAGCAACTGAAGCGTGCGCAAGGCATTGAGCCGCATCGCCCACCAGTCGGGACTCACACTCTGGTCACCGGACGGCATCATGGTGCGCAAGGTTTCCACCAGGCGGGCGGCTCCGCTGAAGCGCAAGGGCACCGGCTCGTTGCACAGGCTGCTGAACAGACCCGCCATGAGCGGCATCGCATCTTCGTCAATGCGCACCAGACGCGACCAGTCCAGATGCCACGGTGTCGGATTGGAGGCCATGGCCTCGCGCAGCTCTTCCATGGCCTGCGCATTGAGTTCGGGCGGGCTGCGCCAGATGGCGCCGACGGAGTAGTCACGGGCATCCCCACCACGGCCGAAACCGGCATCCGAAGCGGGTGTGGCGATCAGGGGTTCCGGCTCATCGCCAATGGCGCACCACTGCGGAACCATGGTTTCAAAGCAGTAGGCGAACTCCGTGACCGCCTGGTCAAAACGTGCCCGATCCCGTGTGGCGCGGTACAGATCCAGCAAGGCGGCCGCCCAGGAACTGGCGACCTCATGGGACACCGCACCGGCACGCAAGGCCTCCAGCAAACCGCTCTCGGCACCGCTATCGTCACCATTGGCAAAGCGGATCGCCGCTTCTTCCAGTTCGGGGTCGGTAGCCATGTCCTCGACATCGATGGCAAACAGTTTGGACGTGGAAAAGCCCACCTCGGCGCCATCGTAGCTCTGGACCAGGACTCCCATCATCGGACTGCTTTGGGAGGCCGCCCGTGCCTTGGCCTTGGCGGGTACTGGCGGCGGCTCCATGCCATCGCCCATTTCGGTGGCCAGGAAGTCTGCCCCGTCGGACGTGGGGACACCACTGGGCAACTCGGAAGGTTCAGCGGCGCCAAACTGGTTGCGCAGGCCAATGGGGGCGGGAACGGTGGGTTCGCCACCAGCCATGGCGGGCGCCGATGGCTCCGCGTCCTCCCTGGGAGGGGTCTGCGCTGCCGCAAGCCCGACACCTGGGGCCGAGGCGGCGTCCTGCTTGCCCTTCCACCACTGCTTGGACATCTGGGCTTCGATCTCGTCGATCTTCTTCAGCGTGACGGCCCGGCCGTCCGGATCGGTTGCCATGCTGGACTGGAACACCGAAGGCCGGCCCATCCCGGCCACGGCCGACACGCCGCGGCTGCGTAGCTTGCGCAACTGGTCAAATTCCCGTTTCCGAATGAAATCGTTCTGGCGCTTGCGCTCAATCATCTGCTTGAGCACCTGCTTGTCGTAGCCACTGTCCTGGTCCACCTGGGGACGTTCCAATTCCGACCAGTCCTTGGTCGGATTGCGAACGAACATCGCCATCTTGGACAGCAGTCCGGGGCGATCGTCTTTGGTGGCCATAAGCTCAGTTTACCGAACGTAGCGGATTTCACATCCCCGACAATCAATCCCCGAACATCTTTTGCTTGAGTTCGCGGCGCTGTTGCGCTTCCAGCGAAAGGGTGGCCGTGGGGCGCGCCAGCAGGCGGCCTACGCCAATCGGTTCACCGGTTTCGTCGCAGTAGCCATAGTCGCCAGCATCGATGCGGGCAATGGACTGTTCGATCTTCTTCAGCAGCTTGCGCTCGCGGTCACGCGTGCGCAGTTCCAGGGCGTGCTCTTCTTCAATCGTCGCCCGGTCCGCCGGGTCGGGCACGACCGAGGTATCTTCACGCAAATGCTCGGTGGTCTCGCCAGCGCTGTTCAGGATGTCGAGCTTGAGCTTGGCCAGCTTCAGGCGGAATGCCGCCAACTGGACGGTATTCATGTACTCGGAATCGGGCATGGCCATCAACTCCGCATCCGTCAGCTCACCAGCGGGCGTGGTTTTCCAGTTGTTCGCCAATTTGGCGTCTTTCTTGATGGACGAAGGCAGCGCAGGCACGATGAGTGGAGAGGGTGTGGACTGGGTATAGCTGGCCTTGGCGGCGGTGGAGGCCACGGACTGCGCCATGGACGGCACCGTCAATTGTGCCAGTCTGGAGGACGGACGACCAGCCTTGGCGGGAGCGGCGGCGGGTGCAACGGGAACAGGAGTCATTTTTTCTACGGGTGGCGTGGCAGCCACTGGGGTCTTGGTCTTGGGTGAAACGGTTGTCGGCATTGGCTTGGCGCTCGCTTTGGCAGCGGGCTTGGAAACAGGAATGGCAGCGACCTTTGGCTTGGACGCAGGCGCCGCCTGGGGCTTGGACGCAACCGCGGCCGCTTTGGCAACCGGTTTTACGGCAGCCTTCTTGGCTGGAGCAGCGACCTTGGCGGTTGGCTTGACAACAGGTTTGGAAACCTTTGCGGGCGCGCTCTTGACGACGGGCTTGGCGGCGGGTTTGGCCGGTGCCTTGAGGGTGGGCTTGGCAGTGGGTTTGGGCAAGGACTTCGGAGCAGCCGTGGCAACTGGCTTGGCCGATGCCGCCGCCTTGGGTGCCGGCTTGGCGACCTTCTTGGCTACGGGCTTACTCGCTGAAGCGACGGGCTTGGCTGCCGGCTTGGCCTTGGGTTTGCTGCCTGCTGGCGCTTTGGTGGGGGCCGCGGTGGCCTTGCTGCTTTTTCCCGGTTTCGCTTTCACTTCTTGTCTCCTGGCAGATGGCTTCTGCACATGGTCGGTGGTGCCCGCAGTCCCGCTGCGGCTCTTGGAAGATTTGTCCGGCGGGGCTTCTCCGGCGCGCGAGTGTACAGGCTTACCCATCGGAAAACCCATCAGTTGCAAAATCGAGACAATCATTTGGCTTTCAATCCGCAAAAAAAATCTTCAACGCTGACACGTGTGCGACCAGCCAACGCCGCAGCTCAAAACCTGCCTATACCAGTGACTGCTCCATGCCTTGCAACAGGATGTCCTTGGGCAGATCAATGCCGATGAACACCATTTTGCTACCCCGGGCCTCGCCCTCGGCCCATTGTGGACCGAGATCGCTACCCATCAACTGGTGCACGCCCTGAAAGATCACTTTCCGGTCCGTGCCCTTCATGTACAAGACCCCTTTATAGCGCAGCATGCGCGGGCCATAGATGTTGACGATGGCGCTCAGAAAGTCTTCCAGCTTGGCCGGATCGAACGGCCGCTCCGACTTGAAGACAAAGCTCTTGACGTCGTCATCGTGATGGTGGTGGTGCCCGTGGCCATGCGAGGGGTGGTTGCAGGCCTCGCCCGGCGCATGGTCATGGCCGGTGTGGTCATCATGGTCGTGCCCGTGGTGGTGATCGTGGTCGTCTTCCTTGAGGAAGTCGGGGTCGATGTCGAGCTTGGCATTCAGGTTGAAGCCGCGCAGGTCGAACACCTCGCTCAGGGCCACCTCGCCAAAGTGCACCGCCTTCTGCGGCGCGCGCGGGTTCATGTGCTTGAGCCGGTGCATCAGGTCGTCGAGCTGTTCCGGGCTGACCAGATCCGACTTGCTGATGAAGATCTGGTCGGCAAAACCGACCTGGCGGCGCGCCTCCTGGCGGTCGTTGAGCTGCGCTTCGGCGTGCTTGGCGTCAACCAGGGTCAGGATCGAGTCCAGCAGGAAGGACTCGGCGATCTCGTCATCCATGAAAAAGGTCTGGGCCACCGGGCCGGGGTCGGCCACGCCGGTGGTCTCGATGACCACGCGCTCAAACTCCAGCAGACCCTTGCGCTTCTTGGCCGCCAGCATCTGCAGCGTGGCGCGCAGGTCTTCGCGGATGGTGCAGCAGATGCAGCCATTGCTCATCTGGATGATCTGCTCCTGGGTGTCGCTGACCAGGATATCGCTGTCGATGTTCTCTTCGCCGAACTCGTTTTCGATGACGGCGATTTTCTGGCCGTGCGCCTCGGCCAGCACGCGCTTCAACAGCGTGGTTTTGCCCGAACCGAGAAAGCCGGTCAGGATGGTCGCGGGAATCAAACTCATGGGGAATCCAAAATTCAGCAGGTGGGGAGTGTACTGGTCAATTCAAGCCATCTGGCTTACAGCTATCTTGCGCCTATTTCGGACTATTTGCGCATGACCACCAGCCCCTTGAGGTATTCGCCTTCCGGGAAGGCAATCGTCATCGGATGGTCCGGGGCACCGCCCATACGTTCCGTGATGTAGCCATCCACGCCAGCATCCGAGCCGGCTCCGGCCACGATCTTGTGGAACAGGTCGGCACTGATGCCGCCCGAACAGGAATAGGTGAACAGCACGCCGCCCGGCTCCAGCAGCTTGAGTGCCAGGCGGTTGATGTCCTTGTAGGCGCGCGAGGCCCGCTCGGCATGGGCCATCGTGGGTGCAAATTTGGGCGGATCGAGCACGATGGCATCGAAGGTCCGGCCCTGGTCCAGAAAACGGCGCAGCGAGGCATTCACATCCGCATCCAGAAACTGCGCCTGGTCGGGGTCAAAGCCGTTCAACGCCAGATTGGCCCGCGCCTGCTCCAGCGCCAGCGCGGACGAATCGATGGACATCACTTCGGAGCCGGTGAAGCCCCCGGCACGCAGCCCGGCCAGCGCCGCCACGGTGAAGCCGCCGGTGTAGCAGTAGCAATTGAGCACGCGCCGGAAGCCCAGGCGGCGGGCGTAGTCGGAAAACTTCTTGCGACTGTCGCGCTGGTCCAGGTAGAAGCCGGTCTTGTGGCCGTCGGCGATGGACAGGGCCAGCTTCCAGTCGTGCTCACGCAGCACCAGATCGGTGGCGCCTTCGCCGCGCAGCCAGCCGGTGGCCTCGCTCAAGCCTTCCAGCGCGCGGCTGCTGGCGTCGGATCGCTCGTAGAGTCTGGTTAGCCCGGTGGCCGCCAGCAGTGCATCGGCAATCACATCCTTCCAGCGCTCGACACCGGCGCTGGTGAACTGCGCCACCAACGTGTCGCCATAGCGGTCCACGATCAGGCCGGGCAGGCCATCGGACTCGCCGTGGATCAGCCGGCAGCCATCACTGTTGATGTCAAATCGGCCTCTAGCCCTCGTGGATTGTGCGACAGCAGCTACAAAAAACGGAGCGTCTATGCGCTGCGTCTCGTCAAAACTCCAGACCCTGGCGCGGATTTTGGACTTCGGGCTGAACGCCGCCCAGCCCAGGAAGGCGCCGCTGTCGGACTCCACCCGCACGGTCTCACCGGGGTCGCCACCGCCCTTGGCAATGGCGGATTCAAAGATCCAGGGATGGCGGCGTTGCAGGGAGCGCTCCTTGCCGGCGCGTAGTCGAATGGTTTTCATGGACACCGATTGTGCGGCAGACGCGCAACGTCGGCGGCATGCCTGCGGCAGATTTGCATAGATCGGGGCGGCCCACTAGGCAGGGCCGCGCCGCAGTGCTAGTCTGCGGTGGCGCTACAAAGTTTTTCACATAACAAGACAAAGGCGTCGTCGTCATGGATCTGCGGAACATGAAGATTGCGTCGCGTCTGGCCATTGGCTTTGCCATTTTGGTGGCCATGGTGACGCTGATGGCCGGTTTTGGTTTCCTCAAGGTCAAAAGCACCAACCAATCCATCTCCACGATTTACGACGACCGGGTCTTGCCGCTCAAGCTGCTCAAGGGCGTGGCCGATGCCTATGCGGTTGGCATGGTGAACGCCACCAACAAGGTGTCTGCCGGTGTCGTGGATGCCAAGGCCGGCGTCAAGCTGGTCAGTGAGGCCCTCACCCAGGCCGCCGACCAATGGAAGGCCTATACCGGCGCCTCATTGACCGAGGAAGAAAAGCGCGGCGTGGCCCAGACGGCGGACCTGATGACCAAGGTGCAACCCGTCATCGCCCAGGTGCGTGCGGCCATGGAGTCGGGCGACAAGGACAAGGTCAGCAGCATGATCAAACCGCTGTACGAAGCGGTGGACCCGCTGAGCGCCGCGGTCGACAAGCTGGTCGACATCCAGCTCAAGGAGGCCAAGACCGAGAACGACCGGGCCGCCCTGCAATACCAGCAAACCATCGTGCTGTTCAGTGTCGTCGTGGCCCTGGCCATTGCCGTGGGCAGTGCCATCGCCTGGACACTGATCAAGGCGATCACCGTGCCCTTGAACCAGGTCGTGGACATCGCGCGCAGCGTGGCCGGTGCCAGCGCAGAGATTGCGCAGGGCAACAACGACCTGTCCATGCGCACCGAGCAGCAGGCCAGTGCGCTGGAAGAGACCGCCGCGTCCATGGAAGAACTCAGCTCCACCGTCAAGCAAAACGCCGACTCGGCCCGCCAGGCCAACCAACTGGCCCAGAGTGCATCGACCGTGGCGATCCAGGGCGGCAACGTGGTGGGCCAGGTGGTGGAAACCATGAAGGGCATCAACGAATCCAGCCGCAAGATATCGGACATCATCAGCGTCATCGACGGCATTGCCTTTCAGACCAATATCCTGGCGCTGAACGCTGCGGTGGATGCGGCACGGGCCGGCGAGCAGGGCCGTGGCTTTGCAGTCGTGGCCAGCGAGGTACGTTCCTTGGCCGGGCGCAGCGCCGAGGCCGCCAAGGAGATCAAGCAGTTGATCAACGCCAGTGTGGAACGGGTCGAGCAAGGCACGGTGCTGGTGGACAAGGCCGGGGTGACGATGACCGAAGTGGTCAGCTCTATCCGTCGTGTGACCGACATCATGGGTGAGATCAGCGCGGCCAGCAACGAGCAGGCCAGCGGGGTCAGCCAGGTCGGCGAGGCGGTCATGCAAATGGACCAGGTCACCCAACAAAACGCCGCGCTGGTGGAGCAGATGGCTGCCGCGCCCAGCAGTTTGAAGGCCTTGGCCAGCGACCAGGTACATGCGGTTTCGGTGTTCCGCCTGCCCTCGGGCAATCGGCTGGCCGCCATCGGCATGGCCCGCTAATGCGGCCCTTTACCAGGCTGCGCAGCGGGATCTATTTTTTGCCCAGGTCGCGGTAAGCGGCGGGCACATTCAGGCCGGGGTGGACCCAGCCAAACAGCGCATAACCACCAAACTCCGGCATCGCGGTTTGTGCCACCGTTTGCTCCAGCGTCAGGCCCTGATCAATCGCGGCCTGCACCTTGTCCTTGACCGCGCTCAGGTAGTCAATGTGCCACTTCAAATCTTCGCGCACCATGGGCACTCCATGGCCGGGGACGATGCGGGCGTCGGCGGGCAGGAAGGCGTAGACACGTTTGAGCGTCTCCAACGTGGCGACCAGATGGCCGTCCAGCAACCAGGGCAAGGCCGGCTTGGATGCGATCACCGGGTTGCCGGCCCATAGCACCTTGGAC
This sequence comes from Burkholderiales bacterium, assembly GCA_016185015.1. Classification (GTDB taxonomy): domain Bacteria; phylum Pseudomonadota; class Gammaproteobacteria; order Burkholderiales; family Burkholderiaceae_C; genus Hylemonella. The sequence goes on along the minus strand of JACPOI010000029.1, from coordinate 2,263 downwards.
TGGGGCTCCCACACCCACAGGTCGCCACCCGTCTGCGCAAAACCGAAGTCGATGATGTCGACGGCCTTGCCGCCCAGGTCCAACGTCACCGTGGCCATGGGCGCCACCAGGATGTCTCCGGTGCGGGCCTTGATCTGCTCGATACCCCGGCCGGTGCCGAAGTTCTTGATCATGAAGGCCTTGTCGTCGCCCAGGTGCTGGTCTACATAGGTGCGGGTGTTGGCATGCTGCACGACACGGGTGCTGGCGGGCAGGAACATATTGCCGTAGGAGTGGTCGCCATGCGCGCTGGTGTTGACCGCGTAAATCAGGGGCTTGCCACCCAGCTTGCGGCCCAGGTCCTGCACCTGCCGGTTCAGGCGCTGGTTCAGCATGGTGTCTACCAGCACGGCTCCCTTGCTGCCCACGATCAGGCCGCCGCTGGTGGCTGCCGCGCCGCCCTGGGCGTTGAGCGTGCGCGCATTGTCGGCGTAGAAGGCGAACACGCCATCGGCCAGCTTTTCGCGGTGCATCTGGACCGTGTTGCCATCCCAGATGGGTTCGCCCGCCTGGGCTGCGCCCTGGCCCGCCAGCCCCGCGCCGGCCAAAGCGATGAGCAGCGCCGCGGCGCGGGCAGTGGATGTTGTCTGTTTTGCCATGCAATTTCTCCTGTGGTTGAGCAAGGCTTGCAGCTTAATATCTACACCTACGCAAAGAAATTCAAAAAAATTGCAAACCAGATTTGCAAATATGCACAATGCTACCGATTTAAACGACCTGCGCACCGTTGCCGCCGTGCACCAAACGGGCTCCCTGTCGGGCGCGGCACGGGCGCTGGGGGTCAACCATGCCACGGTGTTCCGGCGCGTCATCCAGTTGGAGAAGGAGCTGGGCGTGCGCCTGTTCGAGCGCAGCTCCGGCCGCTATGTGGCCACGCCCGCCGGCGAAGAACTGGCCGCGGCCGGCGCCGCCATGCTGGCCGTGGCGGAGCAATCGCTGCTCAAGGTAGCGGGGCGCGACCTGCGGCCCAGCGGCGTGGTGCGCATCACCAGCACCGACAGCGTGGCCAAGGCCCTGCTCAACCCCATCGTGGCGCTGTGCCGCCAACGCTACCCGCAGATCACGCTGCAGATCGTCATCGACAACGTGATGCTCGACCTGGCCAAGCGCGACGCCGACATCGCGGTGCGCCCGTCGCTACGGCCCCCCGAGCACCTGCTGGGCAAGCGCATCGCGCCGCTGGCCTTCGCGGTCTATGGCTCACAGCATTACCTGGCGGCCAACACAGGCAAGGCCCTGGAGGCGCATGAATGGATTGCGCTGGGCGAAGCACAGGAGCGCCATGCCACCGTGCAGTGGCTGCAAAAGATCAAGCCGCTGGACGAAGTGGGTTGCCGCATCGACGGCTTTGCCGGTATGGCCCAGGCCTGCGCGGATGGCCTGGGCTTGGCCATGCTCCCCTGCTTTCTGGGCGACAGCACGGCCCGCTTGCGGCGCATGCAAGCGCCCGAACCGACGCTGGCCTCGGAGCTTTGGCTGCTGACCCACCCGGACCTGCGGCACACGGCCCGCATCCAGTCTATTTATCAGACCTTGCTGCAGGAACTGGCTCAGCAGGCTCCACTGCTGGCCGGTGAGCGGCCAGCGTGAGTCGATGTTTCACTGCCGGGCCGCCCCAAGGTGTGGACTTGGGGTTTTGCCAAACACGCCCCCGGGGGCAGAGAGCCACACGCAGTGGGCGAACGTGGGGGCAACACAGCTAGACCCGCGTCCAATCCATCAGCCAGTTCTCCTGCCAGGTCTTGCCAGCGTCGCGCGACACGGCCTGGTACCAGCGGCAACTGCTGGGGGTGATGCGGTCCCATACGCCGCGCACGGTGATGGGTTTCTTGTCGTGGTCTTCATCCTGCGAATCCCAGGTGCCCACGCCGTTGACAAAGCTGCCCATGGCCGGTGGCGGTGTCAGCACGCCGCTCTTGCTGTTGACCCAGTAGTCGGCCCAGAGTTTTTGTTCCACATCCAGCAGCCGCAGACCCGTGCCGCTGAAGTTGCGTGCGGGGATGCGCAGCTCTTCCACGCTGGCCACACCGGCCAGGATGCCGTGGACCGTGGCTTCGCCGTCAAAACTTTCCCAGGTGCCGTTTTTGAACCTAGAAACGGCAGTTCACTCTCCGTAATGGCTGTCTGACCAAGCACGGGCGCAGGTTTGCGCGGATTTGGCACACTCACCCCATGGGTGAACACAAACACAGGCCAATGGGAGCCCTTGCCAAGCTCAAAGTAG
>JACPOI010000028.1 GCA_016185015.1 Burkholderiales bacterium | reverse complement strand
TTTAATGATGTAATTTGCGAATGAACTCCAGATTCCGCCAGGTAGCCCTGATCGGCAAATACCAGACCGTCGCCGGCGGCAGCCAGGGCAGCCGCGCGCGCCCGGCGCTGGCTGACATTGCTGCCTTCCTGCAGTCCCAGGGTTGTGCCGTGGTGGTGGAAGAACAGACCGCGACCAACGCCGGGCTGGAGGGCCACCCGGTGCTGGATCTGGCTGCCATCAGCCAGCAATGCGATCTGGTCCTGGTGGTGGGCGGTGACGGCACCATGCTGGGCATTGGCCGGCAGCTGGCCAGCTCAGGCGTGCCGGTGATCGGCATCAACCACGGCCGGCTGGGTTTCATGACCGACATTCCTTTCGGCAGCTTTGAGACCGTGCTGCCGCCCATGCTGCGCGGCGAGTACGAAGAGGAAAAGCGCCAGCTCATGCACGCCCGCGTGCTGCGCCAGGGCAACTGCGTGTTCGATACCCTGGCCATGAACGACGTGGTGGTGCACCGCGGCAACTCCTCGGGCATGGTGGAACTGCGCGTCGAGGTGGACGGCCACTTCGTGGCCAACCAGCGTGCCGACGGCCTGATCATCGCCACCCCGACGGGCTCCACGGCCTACTCCCTGTCGGCCGGCGGCCCCATCCTGCACCCGGCCATCGCCGGCTGGGTGCTGGCGCCGATCGCGCCGCATACCCTGTCCAACCGCCCCATCGTGCTGTCCAGCCAGTCCGAGGTCGCCATCGAGATCGCCTCGGACCGCGAAGCCATTGCCAACTTCGACATGCAGTCCCTGTCCGCGCTGCACCACGGCGACCGCATCATCGTGCGCCGCTCGGAGCACAGTGTGCGATTCCTGCACCCGCGCGGCTGGAGCTATTTCGACACCCTGCGGCAGAAGCTGCACTGGAACGAAGGGATCACGAGCTCATGAGCCTCAAGCGCATCGTCCTGCGGGATTTCGTCATCATCAGCGAACTCGAGCTCGATCTCGAGAGCGGTTTCAGCGTGCTGACCGGCGAGACCGGTGCCGGCAAGTCTATCCTGATCGACGCCCTGCAGCTCGTCACCGGGGCCCGCTCCGACACCGGTCTGATCCGCGAAGGCGCCAGCCGCACCGACGTGAGCGCCGAGTTCGGCGAATGCACCGCCCTGCTGGGCTGGCTGGAAGAAGCCGGTTTCGACCCGGGCTTCGACCCCGGTTTCACCCTGCTGTTGCGCCGCACCGTGGACACGCAAGGCAAAAGCCGCGCCTGGATCAACGGCAGCCCGGCCACCGCGACCCAGCTGCGTGAGTTGGGCGAGCGCCTCTTCGACATCCACGGCCAGCATGCCTGGCAGAGCCTGACGCGCACCGAGGCCGTGCGCGGCCTCCTCGACGCCTACGCCCAGCTCGACACCAGCGCCCTGAGCCACACCTGGGGGCTATGGCGCGAGGCCCAGACCACGCTGGACGAAGCCCGCAAGGCCCAGGACAGCCTGCAGCGCGAACGTGAGCGCCTGGGCTGGCAGATCGGCGAGATCGAAAAACTCGCACCCCAGGCCGGCGAATGGGAAACGCTCAATACCGACCACAGCCGCCTGGCCCATGCCCAGGCTTTGCTCGATGCCGCCCAGGGCGCGCTGGATGCGCTCGAGGGAGAGGACGGCGGTGCCGCACACGCCTTGGGCAGTGCCCGCCAGACGCTACAAAATCAGGAGCATCTGGAGCCTGAATTCAAATCGCTGGCGGAGGTCTTGAACTCCAGCCTGGCGCAGGTGGAAGACAGCGTGCATACGCTGCGCGCCTACCTGCGCCGCACCGACCTGGACCCGGAGCGCCTGGCCGAGCTGGACGCGCGCATGACCTCCTGGATGTCGCTGGCGCGCCGCTACAAGCGCCCGCCGGAGGAACTGGCCGCCACCCTGGCCGGCTGGAAGGACGAACTCGCCAAACTCGACGCGGCCGCCGATCTGGCCGCCCTGGAAAGCGCCGAGCAGCAGGCCCAGGCCGCCTATATGAAACAGGCGCAGGCTGTCTCCAAGGTCCGCGCCGTGGCCGCACCCAAGCTGGCCCAGGCCATCACCCAGGCCATGCAGGGCCTGGGCATGCAGGGCGGGCGCTTCGAGGTGACGCTGCAGAAAGCCGAACACCCCATGCAAAGCGGCCTGGAAGAGGTGAACTTCCTGGTGGCCGGGCACGCGGGCAGCACGCCGCGCCCGGTGGGCAAGGTGGCTTCGGGCGGGGAACTCTCGCGCATCGCGCTGGCCATTGCCGTCACCACCAGCCAGCTCGGCACGGCGCAAACCTTGATCTTCGACGAGGTGGATGCCGGCGTGGGCGGCGCCGTGGCCGAGACCGTAGGCCGCCTCATGAAACAGCTGGGCCGCGACCGCCAGGTCATGGCCGTCACGCACCTGCCGCAGGTGGCGGCCTGCGCCGACCACCACCTGGTGGTGGCCAAGCAGCGCCAGGGCCAGGTCACGCTGAGCACGGTGACCCCGGTGCAGGGCGAGGCGCGTGTGGCCGAGATCGCGCGCATGCTGGGCGGCGAGCGCCTGTCCAGCACCACGCTGGCCCACGCCAAGGAAATGCTGCAGTCCGGCAGCTGAGCGAACCGGGCGCAAGACCATGGCCATGGAAATCGTCCTCATCACCGGCATGTCCGGTTCCGGCAAGTCGGTGGCGCTCAACGCGCTGGAAGATGCCGGTTACTACTGCGTGGACAACCTGCCCCCCGAACTGCTGCTGCCTTTCGTGACGCTGGAGCAGCAGCACCAGGCCAGCCGTGTGGCCATTGCCATGGACGTGCGCAGCGCCACCTCGCTGCCGCAAGTGCCGCCGCTGCTCGCCACGCTGCGCCAGCAGGGCATCGCAATCAAGCCGCTGTTCCTAGACGCCTCCACCGATACCCTGGTGCGTCGTTACTCTGAGACCCGGCGCAAGCACCCGCTGTCGCAGGCCATGCGCGAAGACGTCGACCTCAACCGCGTGCTGGTGGAAGCCATCGAGCTTGAACGCGAGTTGATGGGAGCCCTGCGCGAGCAGGCCCACGTGATCGACACCAGCCTGATCCGGCCTTCGCAGCTGCAGGGTTACATCAAGGAAGTGATCCAACTGCCGGGCAGCCAGCTCACGCTGGTGTTCGAGTCCTTCGCCTACAAACGCGGCATCCCGGTCGACGCCGACTATGTGTTCGACGTGCGCATGCTGCCCAACCCGCATTACGAGCCCGAGTTGCGTCCCTTGACCGGCCGCGACGAGCCGGTGGCGACCTTCCTGCGCGCCCAGCCCGAGGCCGGCCGCATGCTGGAGCACATCGAGGCTTTTCTCACGCACTGGCTGGACGCCATGTCGCAGAACCACCGCAGCTACGTGACCGTGGCCATAGGCTGCACCGGTGGCCAGCACCGCTCGGTCTATCTGGTGGAAGAACTGGCGCGTCGTTTCGCCACGCGCTGGAACACGCTGCGGCGCCACCGCGAAATCGGCGGCTGAGCTGGTCAGCCCTGCTGGAGCAGCTTGCGCACCGGCGCCGGCAGCCCAAGGCCCGGCCAGGCGGCGGCCGCCTGCCACCCCCCCTGCGCCGACGGTTTCACCTTGGCCGGCAATAACACGCGCACCGGATGCAGATGCAGGTCCTTGTGCGTGAGCACATGGGTGAAGGCCTGCAGTTCCTGCAGGCGGTCCCGGTAGGCCTGCGGGATGGCAACACTCAACTCCTCGTAGCTGTCGAACAGCTCCAGGCAGTACAGGCCGGCCCAGACGCCGGGCGTGGGCCGCTGCCTCAACCATACCGCGCCGTCGCGTGTCTGTGCCCACAGGAGCCAGAGCGATTGCGCGCTGCGCTTGAGCTTGCGTGTCTTGACCGGATAACTTTCGGGCCGGCCTTCGCGCCGCGCCACACAGACCTCCGTCAAGGGGCAGGCGGCGCACAAGGGTTTGCGCGCCAGGCAGACGGTGGCGCCCAGGTCCATCACGGCCTGGGTGTAGCGCGGCATGGCACGCGCCAGGTCGCGCTGCGGCAGCAGTTCCGTGGCCAGGGCCCAGAGGGCGCGTTCGTTGGCCCCCACGGCCAGGTCGGCGCCAAAGCCCAGGGCGCGCGTGAGCACGCGCTTGACGTTGCCGTCGAGGATGGCCACACGCTCGCCGAAGCAGATGGAAGCGATGGCCGCAGCTGTAGACGGGCCGATGCCCGGCAGGGTCTGCAACGCCAAGGCGGTACGTGGGAATTCACCCCCGTGGACCTGTAGCACCTGGACGGCGCAGCCGTGCAGATTGCGCGCACGGCTGTAGTAGCCCAGGCCGCTCCACAGGGCCAGCACCTCGTCGAGTCTGGCGGCTGCCAGGGACCTGACATCGGGGAAACGCTGCAGGAAACGTGCGTAGTAGTCGCGCACGGTGACCACCTGGGTCTGCTGCAGCATGATCTCGGAGAGCCAGACCCGGTAGGGATCCTGTGTGCCCTGCCAGGGCAGGTCCTTGCGGCCGTGCACGGACTGCCAGCGCAGCACACGGCTGGCCCAGTCAGCCGGCATGCCCACAGGAGGGGGAGGCGAGGAACGCGGCGGCCGGCTCACGAAGCCAGCAGTTCGGCGGCCAGCGTGTCCTTGGGCTTGGTGACGTCCTGCGCCCGGATCAGGTAGGCCGTGAGCTCAAGCAGCTTGGCATCGAGCTGGGCCAGTGCACGGAATTGCTCGTTGATTTCAGCGATGCGCTCGTCCAGACCGCCCGCGGCCTGCTGGATGCGGTCGATCGCCTCGAGCCGGCGGCTGAAGTTGCGACGGCGCTCGCGCAGCTGGGCATCAAGCTGGGCCGCGGCCGACTTGCTCCACAGCTCCACGTCACCGAGGGCCGACTGGTAGACGCTGCGCAGGCGCGTGGCCAGGGCGCGCACCAGACGGTCGGCAAACTCGGGCTGGGCCAGGCGGAAGGCATTACCCAGACCCAGGTACTGCAGATGGCCACGCTCAACCTGGTCGAGGTTGTCGATATAGGACTGCAGCGAAGGCTCGGCCGGCGGCTGCAGCGAGAAGCCCTGTTCGGCATTGAGCTGCTTGAAGGAGGTGGCCAGCATGATCTGGATCTCGCCCATCAGCGACTGCACCCGGCGCAGGTTTTCGCGCAGGCGATCGAAGGTGTCGCCGTAGGATTTCTTGACGCCCAGCTTGAGACCGGTCTGCAGCAGCGACTGCATCAGCTGGTTCATCTCGGCGCGCAGGCTCTTGGTGCTCAGCAGCGCGAACACGTCGCGCAACAGCTTGAGATGTACCGAGCGCACGGCATGGATCTTGGCGCCGGCGCGGTCGAACTCGGCCTGCTCCTGCGAGATGCGCAGGCGCATGTGCTTGATGACGGCGGCGTTCTTGCCCTGCAGGCCCTTGAGTTCGAGCATCTGCTCGTTGAGGTCGCGGCGGCGGATGTTGAGCACCCGGCCCACTTCGAGCTGCAGGTCGGAGATGCCGACCGCCACGGCCGCGCCCAGGATGCGCTGGCGCTGGCCCATGATGCGCTGTGCCAGCGCTTCTTCCAGCGCGGGCAGGCAGCTGGCCTGCAGCAGCTTGGCGTCCTCGGTGACCTTGGCGACCAGGCCCTTCTGGGCCGAGACGGGCAGCACCTGCTCGCGCGACAGGCCGAGGATTTCGGCCGTGGTGGCGCGCTGGCGGTCGATCTGCATCTGGATCTGAGCCGGCGAACTCAGCGCGTCCCAGAGCGAGTCGATCTTGTTGAGCACGACCAGTCGGGTGTCGGTCCCGACCGCGGACTCGGTGATCAGGTGTTCGCGCCAGATCTCGAGGTCGGACTTGGTGACGCCGGTATCGGCCCCCAGGATGAAGACCACGGCATGCGCCTGCGGCACCAGGCTGACCGTCAGCTCGGGTTCGGCACCGATGGCGTTGAGGCCCGGGGTGTCAAGGATGACCAGGCCCTGCTTGAGCAGGGGGTGGGCGATGTTGATGAGGGCGTGGCGCCACTTGGGCACCTCAACCTTGCCCTGGGCGTCCATGAGCGGGGTGTCGTTCGGGGACTGGCTGCTCCAGAAGCCCAGGGCGCGCGCCTCTTCCAGCGTCACGCGGCGGGTCTCGGAGACTTTCTCCAGCGCCATGGCCAGCTGCTGCGGGTCGTTGACGTCGAGGTCGACGCGGGTCCACTTCTCGGGGACCATGCGCCATTCCATCAGGGACTGGGGTTGCAGGCGGGTTTCGATGGGCAGCAGGCGCAGGCAGGGCGGCACCTCGGCGTCGTAACCCATCTCGGTCGGGCACATGGTGGTGCGCCCGGCGCTGGCCGGCATGATGCGCCGACCGTAGCCGGCGAAGAAGATGGCGTTGATCAGCTCGGACTTGCCACGCGAGAACTCGGCGACGAAGGCCACCATGACCTTGTCCGCACGGACCTGCATTTCCAGCCGATGCAGACGCTCCTCGACGGCGGCGTCGAGCAGGTCATGGTCTTTCATCCATTCGCCCAGCAGCTTCAGGCGCAGGGCGAACTCACGCCGCCACGTGCCGTGCTGATCGAATTGTTCGTTGAAAGACGTCGCCAAGGTATCCCCCTCGCCTTATTAGTATTCAGGCCAGATTTTCCAATATAACACTGAGTTAGCGGCGTTTTTTCATGTTTTCTGGCAGCTTGGGCAGAAAAATGTCGCGCGTTGTCCCTGCCGCATGGCTTTGACCGGCGTACCGCATACCCTGCAGGGCTGGCCCTCGCGGCCATAGACCATGGCCTCGAACTGGAAATTGCCGCGCTCCCCCACCGCGTTGGAGTAGTTCCTCAGCGTGGTGCCCCCCGCCGCCAGGGCCCGCCCCAGCACATCGCGAACGGCGGCATGCAGCTTTTGCGCGCGCGGCCGGCTCAGACGGGCTGCACTCAGGGTGGGGCGGATGCCGGCCAGGAACAGGGCCTCGGACGCATAGATATTGCCCACGCCGACCACCACGTCACCGGCCAGCAGCACCTGCTTGATCGCGGCCTTGCGCGTCTTGAGGGCAGCATGGAAATCCGCGGCATCAAATTCCTCCGACAACGGCTCCACGCCCAGGCCTCCGAGCAGCTTGTGCGCCAGCGGTGCGTCCTGGTCCGGCGCCCAGACCACGGCACCGAAGCGGCGCGGGTCGTTCAGGCGAAGGGTGCCATGGGTGGTGGCGAGTTCGAAGTGGTCGTGCGCACCGCGGGGCGGCAGGCTGGCGCCAAAACTCAGACTGCCCGACATGCCCAGGTGCAGGAGCAGCAGGCCGGCGTCCAGATCGATCAGCAAATACTTGCCGCGCCGGCGCACCCCCCGCACGCGGCGCCCGGCGAGCCCGGCCACGGGCAATCCGAGTGGCCAGCGCAGGGGCTTGCCACACCAGGCCGAGACGATGCTGGCCCCGGTGATGCGGTCGGCAAAACTCAGGCGCGTGGCTTCGACTTCGGGCAATTCAGGCATGGCAGTGGGCAGGCAGGGGGATAGCTGGCTTGGATTATTATGGTTCGATGTTCCCACGCCTACGTCTCCTCCCCCTGCTGTTGACGGCCGCCCTGACGGTCCACGCGCAACAGCCGGGCCCGGCCCCCACCGAACCGCCTGCCAATTCGGCACTCGACGGTGAGCTTTTCTACCAGTTGCTGGTGGGCGAGTTCAGCACGCAACGCGGCGAAGCCGGCGTCGGCTACTCCCTGATCCTGGATGCCGCGCGCAAGACCAACGACGCGCGGCTGTACCAGCGCGCCATCGATATCTCGCTGCAGGCGCGCGCCGGCGATTCGGCACTGCAGGCCGCACGCGCCTGGAAGCAGGCCCAGCCCACTTCGCGCGATGCCAACCGCTATGTGCTGCAGATCCTGATCGGACTGAACCGCCTGAACGAGACGGTGGAGCCGCTCAAGCGCGAAATCGCCTTGGCCGAGGCCAAGGAGCGCGCCCTCACCATCCTCACCCTGCCGCGTTACTTCGCACGCAGCAGCGACAAGAAGCTCGCCACCGAGATGCTGGAACAGGCTCTGGCCGAGCACCTGGGCAACAGCAGCACAGGAGCTGCCGCCTGGAGTGCCGTGGGCCGCATGCGCCTGGAAAACGGGGACAACGCGGGCGCGCTGGAGGCCGCACGGCGCGGCCAGTCACAGGATGCACGCGCCGAAGGGCCCGTGCTGCTCGCCCTGGCACTGATGTCGCCCCAGCAACCCGGGGCGGAAGCCGTCGTGCGCAAATACCTGGAGGGCCGCCCCCTCGTGGAAGTGCGCCTGGCGTATGCGCGCGCACTGCTCGATGCCCAGCGCTACGCCGAAGCCGGCACCCAGGTCCAGATCGTCACCGGCGAAAAACCGGATTACGCCGAGGCCTGGCTGATCCGCGGCACGCTGGAGCTGCAGGACAGCCGGCTCGACCCCGCCGAGCGCTCGCTCAAGCAGTTCCTGGAGCTGATGCAGACGCGCCGCGGCAACGGCGTGGATGAGCCCAGCCGTGCGCTGGCCCAGGCCTACCTTTCGCTGGCCCAGATCGCCGAACAGCGCAAGGACTACAAACAAGCCGAGGCCTGGCTGGCCAGGATCAGCAGCCCGGAAGACCTGGTGCGCTCGCAGAGCCGGCGCGCCGGCATCCTGGCGCGCCAGGGCAAGATCGACGAGGCGCGCGAACTGATCCGCAACCTGCCCGAGCGCTCACCGGCCGACGCACGCGTCAAGCTCTCCAGCGAGATCCAGCTGTTGCGCGACAACAGGCTCTATGCGCAGGCCTACGCACTGCTGGCCGAGGCCACGCAACGCGATCCGACAGACTACGACCTGGTCTACGACCAGGCCACGCTGGCCGAGAAACTGGGACGGCCCGATGAGATGGAGCGCCTGCTGCGCCGGATCATTGCCGAAAAGCCCCAGTACCACCACGCCTACAACGCGCTGGGGTATTCCTTTGCCGATCGCAGCGTGCGCCTGGGCGAGGCGCGCCAGCTCATCCTCAAGGCGCTCGAATTCGCACCCGACGATCCCTTCATCAGCGACAGCCTGGGCTGGGTCGAGTTTCGCGAAGGCAACAAGGCCGAGGCTCTGCGCGTGCTGCAGAAGGCCTACCGCGCGCGCCCCGACGCCGAGATCGCCGCCCACCTGGGCGAGGTGCTCTGGAGCATGGGCCAGCGCGAACAGGCCCTGAGCGTCTGGCGCGAGGGTCTGCAGCTCAACGCAGAGAACGACACGCTGGTCGAGACGCTCAAGCGCCTGCGCGTCAAGCCGTGAAGTCCGCGCTGCGCATCCTCGCGGCCGGTCTGCTCTGCGCCCTGGCCGCCCTGCTGGCCGGCTGCGCCCAGCCCGACCTGCGCCCGCCCATCCCCGAGGGCCAGGCCCAGACCTACTGGCGCGGCCGCCTGGCACTCAAAGTCGACAACAGCCCGGAGCCGACGTCCTTTTTCGCCAGCTTCGAACTCAGCGGCCAGCCCCGTGCGGGCGAACTGATGCTGTCCTCCCCCCTGGGCACCACGCTGGCCCAGCTGCGCTGGAATCCGCAGCAGGCCCTGCTGCGCAACAACGGCCAGACCCGCGCCTTTGACACGCTGGACGATCTGGCCACCGAAGCCACCGGCACGGCCATCCCGATCGCAGCGCTGTTCGAGTGGCTGCAGGGGCGCCCTGCGGCGGCCGACGGCTGGTTGGCTGACCTGTCGCAACTGGAGGCCGGCCGCCTGGTGGCCCGGCGCAGCCAGCCTGCACCGGCCGCCGAGTTGCGGCTCATCATCGAACCATAATCCCGGGCATGCAGTCGCTCCACGACATACCGGCCCCGGCCAAGCTCAATCTCTTCTTGCACATCACGGGCCGGCGCGCCGACGGCTATCACCTGCTGCAGTCGGTCTTCATGCTGATCGACTGGGCCGACACCCTGCATTTCGAAAAGCGCGCCGCCGGGCTGAGCCGCGAGGACCTGCTGGCGCCCCTGCCGGCCGATGACCTGATCCTGCGGGCCGCGCGGTCCTTGCAGGCCGCCACCGGCACCCCCCATGGCGCACACATCGCCATCGAGAAACGCCTGCCGGCCCAGGCCGGCCTGGGCGGCGGCTCCTCGGACGCCGCCTCGACGTTGCTGGCACTCAACCGCCTGTGGCAGCTCGGGCTCAGCCTGGAGCAGCTGTGCGCCATCGGCCTGCAGCTGGGCGCCGACGTGCCCTTCTTCCTGCGCGGACACAACGCCTGGGTCGAGGGCATCGGCGAGTCCATCACGCCGGTCGGACTACCGCGCCGCCACGTGCTGGTGGTCAAACCGCAGGCCGGGCTGGAGACACGAGCGATTTTTTCGGACCCGGCTTTGAAGCGCGACAGTATTCCTGCTACAATTTCAGGCTTTGCTGCAGACCCGCCAGCTTTTCTGATGAAAGCTCGCAACGACCTGCAGCCTGTCGCCCAGCGGCTCTGCCCGGGTGTCACGCAAGCGCTGGAATGGCTCGCCACTCTGGGGCTCGCGGGACGAATGACAGGCTCGGGAAGTGCCGTGTTTGCGTGGGCACCGCCCGACCTGCGTGTTCCGAAGGCGCCGGAGACCTTGCAGGCCCGGTTGTGTTGCAGCCTGGAGGCGCACCCGCTTAGCGGTTGGGCGGCCAGCGAAAAGAGTTAGTCGGTGGGCAGCTGTACTCAGCTGTTGACCTGTGTAGGGGAGTCGCCAAGTTGGTTAAGGCACTGGATTTTGATTCCAGCATGCAAAGGTTCGAATCCTTTCTCCCCTGCCAAATTTTTCTGGGTCAATAGTCACTCATCGCTGGATCGTTCATGCAGGTCGCTCCGCCCCCCGATTTCATGCTCTTCACGGGCAATGCCAATCCGGCATTGGCCGCCGACATCGCCAAGCACCTCGGCATCTCGCTGGGTGCTGCCACGGTCGGTCGTTTCTCCGACGGCGAGGTGACCGTCGAGATCAACCAGAACGTGCGCGCCCGCGACGTCTTCGTCGTGCAGTCCACCTGCGCGCCGACCAACGACTCGCTGATGGAGCTGCTCATCATGGTCGATGCGCTCAAGCGCGCCTCGGCCGAGCGCATTAGTGCCGTCATCCCCTATTTCGGCTACGCCCGCCAGGACCGCCGCCCGCGTTCCACGCGTGTGCCGATCACGGCCAAGGTCGTCGCCAACATGCTGCAGACCGTGGGCGTGGCCCGCGTGCTGACCATGGACCTGCATGCCGACCAGATCCAGGGCTTCTTCGACATCCCGGTGGACAACATCTACGCCTCGCCGGTGCTGCTGGGTGACCTGCGCCTGAAAAAATACGAAGACCTGATCGTGGTCTCGCCTGACGTGGGTGGCGTGGTGCGCGCCCGCGCGCTGGCCAAGCAGCTGGGCTGCGACCTGGCCATCATCGACAAGCGTCGCCCGCGTGCCAATGTGAGCGAAGTGATGCACGTGATCGGTGAGATCGAAGGCCGCAACTGCGTGATCATGGACGACATGATCGACACCGCCGGTACGCTGGTGAAGGCGGCCGAGGTGCTGAAAGAACGCGGTGCCAAGAAGGTCTACGCCTATTGCACGCACCCGATCTTCTCGGGTCCGGCGATCGAGCGCCTGTCCAAGGGCACGGCCCTGGACGAGGTGGTGGTGACCAACACCATCCCGCTGAGCCCCGCCGCCACCGGCTGCGCCAAGATCCGGCAGGTGAATGTGGCACCGCTGATTGCGGAAACCATCCACCGCATCGCCAAGGGCGAGTCGGTCATGAGTTTGTTCTCGGACCAGGACGATCTGTTCTGACCCGGGCAAAAAGCCGGCCTGCACGCTTACAGCCGCAGGCCTTTGTTGAAACGGAGTCTCACTGGTCGCGGTGGACTCTTTATGGAGTGAACTATGAAATTCGTCGCTTTTGAGCGCGCCAAGCAGGGCACGGGTGCGAGCCGCCGTCTCCGCAATACGGGCCGCACGCCCGGCATCGTCTACGGTGGCACGGTTGAGCCGCAGCTGGTCGAACTCGACCACAACGCGCTGTGGCATGCCCTGAAGAAGGAAGCCTTCCACTCGTCCATCCTTGAGATGGAAGTGAACGGCAAGAGCAACAAGGTGCTGCTGCGCGACGTGCAGATGCACCCCTTCAAGCCCCTGGTGCTGCACATCGACTTCCAGCGCGTGGACGCCAACACCAAGCTGCACATGAAGGTGCCTTTCCACTTCAGCGGTGACGAGAATTCGCCGGCCGTGAAGAACGACGGCTGCATCGCCAACCACGTGCTGACCGAAATCGAAGTGCTCTGCCTGCCGGCCGACCTGCCCGAGTTCATCGCCGTGGACCTGAGCGGCCTGAAGAAGGGTGCTTCCCTGCACCTGTCCGACATCAAGCTGCCCAAGGGCGTGACCGCCGTGACCCACGGCAAGACCAACCCGGTCGTGGTGTCCGTGGTGATGGTCGCTGGTGCGGATGCGGCCGAGGCTGCTCCCGCCGCCGAAGGCGCTGCTCCCGCTGCCGCCCCGGCTGCCGGCAAGGCCGCCGCTCCGGCTGCCAAGGCACCCGCCGCCAAGAAATAAGCCTCCCGGCTTGCAGAAAACGGCCCACTTCGGTGGGCCGTTTTTTTTGGAGTCCACCCCGACGGACTCCCCCCGCGATGCACTGATAATCCGCGCATGATCAAACTGTTTGTCGGCCTGGGCAACCCCGGCCCCGAATACGAGGCCACGCGGCACAACGCCGGTTTCTGGTGGATCGACGCCGTGGCGCGCGAACTCAAACTCGGCCTGAGCATGGACAGGAGCTACCACGGCCTCATGGCACGCACCACCCTCAAGGGCCAGACGGTCTGGCTGCTGGAGCCCCAGACCTGGATGAACGAATCGGGCAAATCGGTGGCAGCGCTGGCGCGCTTCTTCAAGATCCAGCCTGAGGAAATCCTCGTCGCACACGACGAACTCGACATCGTGCCGGGCCAGGTCAAGCTCAAGTTCGGCGGCAGCCATGCCGGCCACAACGGCCTGCGCGACATCCATGCCAGGCTGGGCACGGATGACTACTGGCGCCTGCGCATCGGTGTCGGCCACCCGGGTGTGAAAGCCGAAGTGGTGAACTGGGTGCTCAAGAAACCCTCGCCCGATCACCGCACCGCCATCGAGGACTGCATCGCACGATCGATCAAGGCCCTGCCCGAGCTGCTGGCCGGCGAGATGGAAAAGGCCACCATGCTGATCCACACCAGCAAACCGCCCCGGCCCAAGCCGCCGCGCCCGGCCGATCTGCCCCCCAAGGAAGGAGAGCCTGCATGAAGAGCGTGTCCCTCATACTCGCGATCGCTACCATGTCGCTGTGCACCGGACTGTCGGCGCAGACCGTCTACCGCTGCGGCAGCAGCTACAGCCAGACGCCTTGTCCCGGCGGCGGCCCCGTGGACGCCACGGACAGCCGCACGGCCGAGCAGCGCAAGGCCCACGAGGCCAGCGTGAAACATGAAAAGCGTGCCGGCGACACGCTGGAGAGGACCCGGCTGAAGGAAGAAACGGCCGCACAACGCGCCGCAGAAAAAGCCGACAAGGCCCAGCGCGATGCCGACAAGGCAGCGGAGAAGGCCGCCGCCAAGAAGAGCACCAAGGAAAAACTGCCGGCCTACCGCGTGCCTGCCACGCCCAAGTAAGGCCGGTATCTCAGGCGGAAGGCGGTTTGCTGGCGACAGCCGCGGTGGCCTCAGCCTGCAGGCGCCGGTATTTCTGCCACAAGGTCTCGCGGTCTTCCACGCAATCCGGGTTCACTGGAATGCAGGCTACCGGGCAGACCTGCACGCACTGGGGCTGGTCGAAATGGCCGACGCACTCGGTGCAGCGGGTCGGATCAATCTCGTAGATCTCGATCCCGAGATAGATGGCCTGGTTGGGGCACTCGGGCTCGCAGACATCACAGTTGATGCATTCGTCGGTGATCATCAGGGCCATGGTGAGCCCGATTATCCCCGCTCACCCAAAACCCTGGGGCGAGAGACCCCTCAGGCCGGGCCGGCTTGGGCGTTGGCGGCAGCGCGTTCACGGGCCAGGCGCTGCTGGTCATAGACCGGCTGCGGCGGCAGATCGGCCAGGTGGCGGGTGTCGGCCCAATCGACGATCTCGATGACCTCGCCCGACAAGCGCACCCGGTTGATGCCGGCGTTGGGAATCTCGCTGACACGCGGGCCGGACAAGGACAGGCCCAGCGCGCTGCGGTAGACCATGTCCAGCACACCACCGTGCGTGACCACCGCCACCGTCTGGCCTGCATGGCGCTGCGCCAGGGCACGCAAGGCCGCCAGGACACGGGCATGGAAATCACGGGTGCATTCGCCCCCCTCGAAAGCATAGTGCGCATCGAAACGCACCCACTGCTCCCAGGCCTGCGGGTAGCGCTGCTGGATGTCGGGCACGCACAGGCCCTCGGCCACACCGAAATGCTGTTCGCGCAGCGCAGCCTCCAGCACCGGCTCCAGTGGCGCGGGAGTTTTTCCGGCGACGGCCTGGGCCGTCTGCAAGGCACGCTGCAGATCGCTGCTGACCAGGTGGTGCATGGACTCCTGGGCCAGACGTTCTGCAACGCGACGTGCCTGCTCCAGACCGGCGGCATTGAGCGGCACATCCAGCTGGCCCTGGAAACGCAGTTCGCGGTTCCAGTCGGTTTCGCCGTGGCGAATCAGGATGAGTTCGGTCATATGGCAATTATGCGGCGCACGCATGACGGCAGCGTGGCGGTTGCACCTGGCAACACAAGGCCCTCCTGCAGGTGCCGTCACCGGGGGCAGCGCCCCGGCCGACAGCAGCAACGCCCTACTCGCGACCCAGGCTGCGCACCTTTTCAGCCAGGCGCTGCGCCACCACGGGGTCGACAAACTTCTCGGCCTCACCGCCCAGGATGGCAATCTCGCGCACCAGGGTGCTGGAGATGAACTGGTAGCTCGTGCTGGGCGTGAGGAAAACCGTCTCGACGTCGGGCATGAGGCTGCGGTTCATGCCGGCCAGCTGGAACTCGTAGTCGAAGTCGGTCACGGCGCGCAGGCCGCGAATGACCACCTTGGCACCGCGTCCCACGACAAAATCACGCAACAGGCCAGAGAAACTCTCGACCACCACATTGGGCTGGTCGTGCATGACCTCGCGCACCATGCCCATGCGCTCCTCCAGCGTGAACATGGTCTTCTTGTGATGGGCCGCCGCAACACCCACGAGGACGCGGTCGAACAGCTGGGCCGCCCGGCGTATCACGTCGGAATGGCCCAGGGTCATGGGGTCGAAGGTACCGGGATAGACGGCGAGCACGTTGCGGGACATGGACCAACTCCTTGTTCGCGCCGATTATGCCGCCGGACTCAAGCTGCGCCGATATTGGGCACCAGGCCGGCGACCGGTTGGCCGGACTTGAGCGCCGCCGTGAAGGCCAGCATGCGGTCGATCGGCACACGGGCGCGCGGGATCAATGCCGGGTCCACGTGAATCTCGTTGGCGCCGCTCTCCAGCACCCGCGCCACGCCCGCCAGGCCATTCATGGCCATCCAGGGGCAATGCGCACAGCTCTTGCAGGTGGCACTGTTGCCGGCGGTAGGCGCCTCGATGAAGGTCTTGCCGGGGTTGAGCGTGCGCAGCTTGTGCATCATGCCCTTGTCGGTGGCCACGATGAACTCGGGCGCATCCATCTCCTGCGCGGCCTTGAGGATGCCCGAGGTGGAGCCCACCGCGTCGGCCAGGGCCACCACGGCGGCGGGCGACTCCGGGTGCACCAGCACCTTGGCCTTGGGGTGCTCCTTCTTGAGCTCTTCCAGCTCGAAACTCTTGAACTCGTCGTGCACGATGCAGGAGCCGTTCCACATCAGCATATCGGCCCCGGTCTCGCGCTGGATGTAGCCGCCCAGGTGGCGGTCCGGCGCCCACAGGATCTTGTGGCCCTGATCCTTGAGCGCGCGCACGATGTCCAGCGCGCAACTGGAGGTGACCAGCCAGTCGGCGCGCGCCTTCACGGCCGCGCTGGTGTTGGCATAGACCACGACGGTACGGTCGGGATGCGCGTCACAGAAGGCCGAGAACTCTTCGATGGGGCAACCCAGGTCCAGCGAACAGGTCGCGTCCAGGTCGGGCATGAGCACGCGCTTGTGCGGCGAGAGGATCTTGGAGGTTTCGCCCATGAAGCGCACGCCCGAGACCACCAGGGTCTGGGCTGCGTGGTCGCGACCGAAACGCGCCATCTCGAGCGAATCGCTGACGATGCCGCCGGTTTCCTCGGCCAGGTCCTGCAGGTCCGGGTGCACATAGTAGTGCGACACCATCACCGCGTTCTTTTCCTTGAGCAGGCGACGGATCTTGTCCTTGAGCGCAGCACGCTCGGCCGGGCCGGGCTCCACCGGCACGCGCGCCCAGGCGTGGTGGGTGGAACAGGCGGCACCCTCGGGCTGCTCGTATTCGACGTCGATCACCTGACTGGTCGTGTTCATCACAACTCCGTAAACCGCATGGAGAAATCAACGGCCTTCACATCCTTGGTCAGGGCCCCGATCGAGATGCGGTCCACACCTGTGGCGGCAATCTCGCGCACCGTGCCCATGTTCACCCCGCCCGAAACCTCCAGGATGGCGCGCCCGGCATTCAGGCGCACGGCCTCGCGCAAGGTCGGCAGGTCCATATTGTCGAGCAGCACCATGGTGGCACCGGCCTGTAGGGCTTCTCGGAGCTGGGCCAATGTCTCGACTTCGATTTCGACGAATTCGGCCGTGGGCGCCACGGCGGCGGCGCGTTGCAGTACGGCCGTCACGCCGCCAGCGGCAGCGATATGGTTTTCCTTGATCAGCACGGCGTCGTACAGGCCGATGCGGTGGTTGGTCCCCCCGCCACAGTGCACCGCGTACTTCTGCGCCAGGCGCAGGCCGGGCAGGGTCTTGCGCGTGTCCACGATCTGCGCGCGGTTGCCCGGCACGCCTTGCACCACCTGCACATAGGCCGCGGTGTGCGTGGCCACAGCGCTGAGCAGTTGCAGGAAGTTGAGCATGGTGCGTTCGGCCGTCAGCAGGCCGCGCGCCGGCCCGGTCATTTCCAGCACCACCTGGTCGGCCTCGCAGCGCTGGCCGTCACGCACGTGCCATGTGAGGCTGGCCTGAGGCACCACCTGCTGCAAGGTGGCCTGCACCCAGGCGGCGCCGCAGATCACGGCACTCTCGCGGGCCAGGATGCGCGCATGGGCCTGACGCGCCGGATCGATCAGCCCGGCGGTCAGGTCGCCGCTGCCCACGTCTTCCTGCAAGGCACGGGCCACATCGGCCTGCGCCAGCTGCTGCAGGAAGGCTTCGGAATAGTCAGAGACAGAGTTCATTGGCGAATCAGCCCGGCGCAGCCGGGTTCACTTGAAGCGGTCGAGCAGGCGGCGGCTCTCGCGGTCGAGCGCCGTCATGTCGCGGATCAGGAACTGGATGCCGTGCGAGTCGGTCACCAGCAGGGTGTTGCCCGCCAGACGGCGGATGTCCTCATCGCCCTTGAGCACAAAGGAGGTGTCGCCACGGTCAGTGCGCACCTGCCAGGTGCTGGGCGTGGAGAAGCTGCTGACGCCGAGGATCGCCTGAATCTCGGGCATGAACTCGCGCTCGGCCAGCGCCGCGCGGATCAGGGCCTGGGCCGGCTCGGGCACGCGGGCCAGCTCCTCGATCCAGGCCACCTCGTGGCCGTCGGCATCCAGCAGGGAGATGTCGCGCTCGGGCGCCTGGATGGGAAAGGCGCGCACCGGCACCACGCCGGTACGGATCTGGCCATCGGCCAGGGTCAGCGCCAGCTTGCCATAGGCATTGCGCGACAGGGCCGCGGCAACCTGCATCTGGTTCAGGATGGGGCGCGAGTTCATTTGGCGTCGTCCTTGCGTTCGGGGTTCACTTCCGCCTCGGCGTCATCCATGTCGGTATCCACGTTGCGCGCCTGCGCCTGGTAGAGGTTGTAGTAGGCGCCCTGGCGTGCCATGAGCTCATCGTGCGTGCCCTCCTCCACCACCTGGCCGCGGTCCAGCACGATCAGGCGGTCGGCGCGTTGCAGCGTGGAGAGGCGGTGGGCAATCGCGATGGTGGTGCGGCCCTGCACCAGATTGTCCAGCGCCTTCTGGATCTCCTTCTCGGTCTCGGAGTCCACCGAGGCCGTGGCTTCGTCCAGGATCAGGATGCGCGGGTCGATGAGGAGCGCTCGCGCGATCGAGATACGCTGACGCTCGCCGCCCGACAGGCCCTGGCCGCGCTCACCGACGATGGAGTCGTAACCCTGAGGCAGGCGCAGGATGAACTCGTGCGCGTGCGCGGCGCGCGCAGCCGCCATGACCTGCTCGCGCGTGGCGTCAGGTTTGCCGTAGGCGATGTTCTCGGCAATGGTGCCGAAGAAGAGGAAGGGTTCCTGCAGCACCAGGCCGATGTTGCGGCGGTACTCGGCCACCGGCAGGGAACGGATGTCGATGCCGTCGATGCGGATCGAACCCTCGGTCACGTCGTAGAAGCGGCAGATCAGGTTGACCAGGGTGCTCTTGCCCGATCCGCTGTGGCCGACCAGGCCCACCATCTGGCCGGGTTCGATGGTGATGTTGATGCCGCGGTTGACCTCGCGGTTACCGTAGCGGAAACCGACGTCGCGCACCTCGATGCGGCCCTGCACCTGCGTCAGGTGCACCGGTTGCGCCGGCTCGGGCACGCTGGAGACGTGGTCCAGGATGTCGAAGATGCGCTTGGTGGCCGAGGCCGAGTGCTCGGTCCAGGAGACGATGCGGCTCATGGAATCCAGGCGCCCGTAGAAACGGCTGATGTAGGCGATGAAGGCGGTGAGCACGCCCACCGAGGTCTCGCCTTTGGCGATCAGCCAGACGCCCACGCCCCAGACCACCAGCAGACCGACCTCGGTTAGGAAGGAGATGCTGGGCGCGAACAGGGACCAGATCTTGTTGATGCGGTCGTTGACCAGCAGGTTCTGGCGGTTGGCCTCGTGGAAACGGGCCGATTCGCGCTTTTCCTGGGCAAAGGCCTTGACCACGCGGATGCCGGGAATGGTGTCGGCCAGCACGCTGGTGACTTCGGACCAGACGCGGTCGATCTTCTCGAAACCGGTCTTGAGGCGGTGGCGCACCGCATGGATCATCCACATGATGATGGGCAGCGGGATCAGCGTGGCCAGCGCCAGCCAGGGGTTGATGGAGAAGAGGATGGCCGCCGTCATCAGCAGCATGATGAGATCGGTGAAGAAATCCAGCAGATGCAGCGAGAGGAAGACGCAGATGCGGTCGGTCTCGCTGCCAATACGCGCCATCAGGTCACCGGTGCGCTTGCCGCCGAAGTATTCGAGCGACAGGCGCATCAGGTGGTCATAGGTGGTGGTGCGCAGGTCGGCGCCGATGCGCTCGGACACCAGGGCCAGGATATAGGTCTTGGCCCAGGTCAGGCCCCAGGCCACCACAGCGGCCCCCAGCAGGCCACTGAGGTAGAGCACGACCAGCATGGGGTCGACCTGCTTGCCGGCCTCCAGCGGCACCAGCACCTCGTCCATCAGTGGCATGGTCAGGTAGGGCGGCACCAGGCTGGCGGCGGTGCCCAGCAACGTGAGCACGAACCCCAGCAGCAACTGGCCCTTGTAGGGTTTGGCGAAGCGCCACAGGCGCAGCAGGGTCCAGGTCGAGGGCGGGGTGTGGATGACCTTGGCGCAGATCGGGCACTCGTCCTGGCCGGGATCGAGGGGCGCCTTGCAGATCGGGCAGTCGTGGCCGACGGGGACGGGCACCGGCTGGCCGGTGCTCAGGCTGCGCAGCTGGCGACCCACCTGCTCGGCCAGACGCACGGCCTGCAGATTTTGTCCCAAGGTGTAACACCAGTGCGCCAGCCGGCCCTGGCCGTCCAGCAGCTCCAGATGGCCGACACCGGCGTGGTCGTGCTGGTTCAGTTTCAGGGCGGGGTGGTAGGCCCAGGCCTGCCATTCAGACTGGCCCGGCGCCCGGGCCAGCAGGCGTTGGTCGGTGGCCACCAGCAGGCCGCGGCCGAACTGCAGGCGGGTGTCGAGGTCAACCTCCAGCACCGCCTGGACGTTCTCATCAGGGTGCAGTTGTGTGCGTATTTCAGCCAGCCATTCCGCCGGAACGTCGCTGAAAGATAATAGAGCTGCTGGCGGGGTAGAGCGAGTCATGGAGTCCGGTACCTGGGTAAGGATTTGCTGATGTCGATTGTCCCCGTTTTATGCACGGCACCTTGGAGACATACCGCAGCCATCGCCCGATCTGGCACTGCCAGCGAGCAAGACCACCGCAGGGACCGATAGTTCACCCTGCCTAGCTTCATGACTCAAAAAAACCTTCAAATTCTGCGGGTCAGCCATCTGCGCGGTCCCAACATCTGGACTTATCGCCCGGTCATCGAGACCTGGCTGGACCTGGGGGACCTGGAAGACCGGCCTTCCAATGTCATCCCCGGATTTTACGAGCGTTTGACCGGCATGCTTCCCGGCCTGGCCCAGCATCGTTGCGGGGTGGGCGAACCCGGTGGCTTCCTGGAGCGGCTGCGCGACGGCACCTGGGCCGGGCACATCCTGGAACACGTGGTGCTGGAGTTGCAAACCCAGGCCGGCATGCAGACCGGCTTTGGCAAGACCCGCATGACCTCCAAGCATGGCGTCTACAAGATGGCCTTCCGGACCCGGCAGGTAGAAGTCGGCCGGGCCGCGCTGGAGGCCGGGCGCGAACTGCTGCTGGCCGCCATCGAGGACCGGCCCTATGACGTGTCCGCCACCATCGCCCGCCTGCGCGAGCTGTGCGACCGGCTCTTCCTGGGCCCGAGCACGGCGCACATCGTCGAAGCCGCCACCGATCGCCGCATTCCGCACATCCGCCTGAACGACGGCAACCTGGTGCAGCTGGGCTATGGCGCGCGCCAGCACCGCATCTGGACCGCCGAGACCGACCAGACCAGCGCCATCGCCGAGAGCATTGCCAGCGACAAGCAGCTCACCAAGGAGCTGCTGCAGTCCTGCGGCGTGCCGGTCCCCGAAGGCGAAGAGGTCGACAGCCCCGAGCAGGCCTGGAGCGTGGCCCAGGATATCGGCGTGCCGATCACCGTCAAGCCGACCGACGCCAACCACGGCCGCGGCGTGTTCACCGACCTGCACACGCGCGAGGACGTCGAGAAAGCCTGGTATGCCGCCGATGCCGAGGGCAGCGGCGTGCTGGTGGAAAAGTACATCGAGGGCGAGGCCCATCGCCTGCTGGTCGTGGGCCGGCAGGTGGTGGCCGCCACGCGCGGCAAGAAGCAGGTCGTCACCGGCGACGGCCGCTCCACCATCCTGCAGCTGATCGACAGCCAGATCAACAGCGACCCGCGCTGCGGCGAGGAAGAACAATTCCCCCTGGAGCCGCTGATCCTGGACAAGGAGCCGATCGCCCAGCTCGAACTCTCGCGCCAGGGCTACAACGGCGCCTCCGTGCCACCGCCCGGCCAGGTGGTTCTGATCCGTCGCCACGGCGACCTGGCCTACGACGTGACCGACCAGGTGCATCCCCAGGTGGCCGCCGCCGCCGCGCTGGCCGCACGGGTGGTCGGACTGGACATCGCCGGCATCGACTTGGTCACACCCGACATCTCCAGGCCCCTGGCCGAGCAGGGCGGCGCCATCATCGAGGTCAACGCCGGCCCCGGCCTGCTCATGCACCTCAAGCCCGCCGAAGGCCAGCCGCGCAACGTCGGCCAGGCCATCGTGGCCCACCTCTTCCCCGGCGAAGACCAGGGCCGCATCCCCATCGTCGGCATCACCGGCACGCGCAACACCACCCGCATCGCGCGCATGGTGAACTGGCTGCTGCACATCAACGGTACCCAGGTCGGCCTGGCCTGCCGCGACGGCTTCTTCCTCGGCCCGCGCCAGGTCGAGGCCCGTGACGGTTCGGACTGGGAAACCGGCCAGCGCCTGCTGATCAACCGCTCGCTGGAAGCGGCCGTGTTCGAGCACACCCATCGCGCCATCCTGTCCGAGGGCCTGGCCTATGACCGCTGCACGGTGGGCGTGGTCACCGATCTGGACGGCCTGGAGGACCTGGCCGAGTTCTACATCGACGACGCCGACAAGCTCTACAACGTGGTGCGCACCCAGGTCGACGTGATCCTGCCCAGCGGCACGGCGGTGCTCAACGCCGCCGATCCGCGCGTGGTCGAGATGGCCGCGCTGTGCGACGGCAAGGTCATCTTCTACGGCTCCGACGCCCAGCTGCCAGCCATCGCCCAGCATCGCCAGCAGGGCGAGCGCACCGTATTCCTGCGCGACCGCCACATCGTGCTGGCCCAGGGCATGGACGAGGTCAGCGAAGTGCCGCTGGACTCGCTCAACCCGACCAAGGCTGCCAAACCCGACATGGTGATGGCCGCCGTCGCCACCGCCTGGGCGCTGGACGTCCGCCCCGAACTGATCGGCGCCGGCCTGCGCACCTTCAAGGCCAACCTCACCAACGACCACTGATATGGAAGTCAAACGCATACGCGCCCTGCGCGGCCCCAATCTGTGGAGCCACCACACCGCCATCGAGGCCGTCGTGCACTGCACGCCGGCGGAGTGCGAACTCAGCGCGCGCCAGAACTTCGGTCTGCGCCTGCGCACGCGCTTCCCGCAGATCCTGCCGCTGAACCCGACCGGCCATGACGACACGGTGCCCCTGGCCCATGTGCTGGAACTGGCCACGCTGGGCCTGCAGGCCCAAGCCGGCTGCCCGGTCACTTTCAGCCGCACCACGCCCACGGTCGAACCCGGCGTGTACCAGGTGGTGGTCGAATATTCCGAAGAGGCTGTCGGCCGCATGGCCCTGGAAATGGCGCAGAACCTGTGCCGCGCGGCCCTGGAAGACACCCCGTTTGACCTCGCCGCCGCGCTGGGCCAGCTGCGCGAACTCGACGAGGACGTGCGCCTGGGCCCGAGCACGGGCTGCATCGCCGACGCGGCGACGGCCCGCGGCATCCCCTACCGCCGCATGACCTCGGGCAGCATGATCCAGTTCGGCTGGGGCAGCAAGCAGCGCCGCATCCAGGCCGCCGAGATGGACGTGACCAGCGCGATCTCCGAATCGATCGCCCAGGACAAGGAACTGACCAAGAAGCTGCTGGCCAGCGCCGGCGTGCCGGTGCCGCTGGGGCGTGAGATCACGTCGGCCGAAGAGGCCTGGGCCGCCGCCGGCGAGATCGGCCTGCCCGTGGTGATCAAACCCAAGAACGGCAACCAGGGCAAGGGCGTCACCGTCAACATCACCACGCGCGAGCAGTTGCTCAAGGCCTACGCGGCCGCCTCCGAGTTCGACAACGAGATCCTGGTCGAGCGCTTCCTGCCGGGCAACGATTTCCGCCTGCTGGTGGTGGGCAACAAGCTGGTCGCCGCCGCGCGCCGCGACCCGCCGACCGTGGTGGGCGACGGCGAGCACAGCGTGCGCCAGCTGGTCGACCAGGTCAACCTGGACCCGCGCCGCGGCACCGGCCATTCGACCTCGCTGACCAAGATCCGCTTTGACGATATCGCGCTGGCCTGCCTGGCCGGCCAGGGGCTGAACGCCGATTCGGTGCCGGCGCGCGGCCGGCGCGTCGCGCTGCGCCACAACGCCAATCTTTCGACCGGCGGCAGCGCCACCGACGTGACCGACGACGTGCACCCCGAGGTGGCACACCGCGCCATCATTGCTGCCAAGATGGTCGGGCTGGACATCTGCGGTGTGGACATGGTCTGCGACAACATCCTGCAGCCGCTGGAGGAAACCGGTGGCGGCGTGGTCGAAGTCAACGCCGCACCCGGCCTGCGCATGCACCTCTCGCCCTCCTATGGCAAGGGACGTGCGGTGGGCGAGGCCATCATCTCCACCATGTTCGCGGAACATGAGAATGGCCGCATCCCGCTGGTGGCCGTGACCGGCACCAACGGCAAGACCACCACCGTGCGCCTGATCGCCCACCTGCTCACGCAGAACAAGCTGCGCGTAGGCATGACCAGCACCGACGGCGTCTACATCGCCGGCGAGCGCATCGACACCGGCGACTGCAGCGGCCCCAAGAGCGCGCGCAATGTGCTGCAGCACCCCGATGTGGACGCCGCCGTGCTGGAAACCGCACGCGGCGGCATGCTGCGCGAAGGCCTGGCCTTCGACCGCTGCGACGTGGCGGTGGTCACCAACGTCGGGGCTGGTGACCACCTGGGCCTGAACTTCATCACCACGGTGGAAGACCTGGCGGTGCTCAAGCGCGTGATCGTGCAGAACATCTCCGACAAGGGCACCGCCGTGCTGAACGCGACCGACCCCATCGTCGCCGCCATGGCCAGCCAATGCCGCAGCGGCCTGGTCACCTACTTCGCCGCCGACCGCCACAACCCGGTCATGGCCACGCACCTGGCCCAGGGCAAACGGGCCGTCTATGTGGAAGATGGTCATCTGGTCGCTGCCGAGGGCAAGTTCCAGCACCGGCTGCCGCTGGCTGGGGTACCGCTCACCCTGGGCGGCGCCATCGGCTTCCAGGTCGAGAACGTCATGGCCTCCGTGGGTGCCGCCTGGGCACTCGGACTGGACTGGGAGTTGATCCGCCAGGGCCTGGCCACCTTCGACAACGACAGCAACAACGCGCAGGGCCGCTTCAACCTCTTCCGCTACAAGGGTGCCACCGTCATCGCCGACTACGGCCACAACCCGGACGCCATGCTGGCCCTGGTGCAGGCCGTGGGGGCCATGCCGGCCCAGCGCCGCTCGGTGGTCATCAGCGGTGCGGGTGACCGGCGCGACGAGGACATCCGCGAACAGACCCGCATCCTGGGCGATGCCTTCGACCAGATCGTACTGTTCGAAGACGCCTGCCAGCGCGGCCGTGCCGACGGCGAGGTGCTGGCGCTGCTGCGCTCAGGCCTGGCCGAGGCCAAGCGCGCTCGTGACGTGCACGAGATCCGCGGCGAGTTCCTGGCCATCGACACGGCCATGGACAAGCTGGGTGAGGGAGACCTGTGCCTGATCCTGGTGGACCAGGTGGAAGAAGCCATCGCCCACATCAGCGCGCGCATCGCCCGCGACGGCGCCTGAGGGCGGCTGGTCCAGCCCCGGTCTTATTTCGCTTCGGAACCGGGCGTGCGGCCCATCAGGGCCGCCACGGCCTGGGCCGGCTGCATGCGGCCATCCAGCAGGGCCACCACGCACTGCGCGATGGGCATGTCCACGCCCAGGCTTTGCGCCCGCTGCACCACGGTGCGGGCGCAGTAGACCCCCTCGGCCACATGGCCCAGCGAGGCCACCGCCTGCGCCAGCGTCTGCCCCTGGGCCAGCAGCAGGCCCACCTTGCGGTTGCGGCTGAGGTCGCCGGTGGCGGTCAGCACCAGGTCGCCCAGCCCCGACAGGCCCATGAAGGTCTCGGCCCGCGCGCCCAGGGCCAGCCCCAGACGCGTCATCTCGGCCAGGCCGCGGGTGATGAGCGCCGCCCGGGCGTTCAGGCCCAGGTTCAGGCCGTCGCACAGGCCCGTGGCGATAGCCAGCACGTTCTTGACGGCCCCGCCCACCTCGACACCCACGATGTCCTCGTTGTCATAGATGCGCAGTGTCGGGCTGTGGAAAGCCTGGACCAAACGCTCGCGCACGACCGCATGGCGGCTGGCCGCCACCAGGGCGGTGGGCTGGCCCCTGGCCACCTCCAGCGCAAAGCTCGGGCCGCTGAGCACGCCGGCCCGCAGGCCGGGCGCCACCTGGGCCTGGATTTCGTGTGCCAACAGGCCCTGGGCACCCGGTTCGGCGGGCTCGAAGCCCTTGCACAGCCAGGCCACGGGCTGATCGCAAGCCTGGATCTTCCGCAGCACGCCGCGCAAACCGGACATCGGGGTGCCGATCACCACCAGGTCCTGGCCCGGCAGCAGGCCGGCCAGCGCGTCAGCCGGCCCGTCGATCACCTGCAGCGATTCGGGCAAAGCCAGCCCGGGCAGGTAACGCGCGTTGACGCGCGCGACCCGCATGGCCTGCGCCTGCACACCGTCCCGCGCCCACAAGGTGACGTCGTGGCGTGTCTGCGGGTTCTGGCTGGCGCTCATGGCCAGCGCCGTACCCCAGGCACCGGCTCCAAGCACGAGGATTTTCATGTTCCGGGATGACCGCGGTAAGTGGAAATAGCCCCGGCCTTACTGGACCTTGAGCCCGTTGCCCTGTTGCTGTTGCTCGTACGTGGCCTGGAAATTGATCTCCGCCAGGTGCACGGGCGGGAAGCCGGCACGCTGCACGATGTCGGCCACGTTGCCACGCAGGTAGGGGAAGACGATCTGCGGGCAGACCACACCGACGATGGGGCCCATCTGGTCTTCCGCCAGGTTGCGGATTTCGAAGATGCCGGCCTGCTTGGCCTCGACCAGGAACACGGTCTTGTCGGCGATCTGGGTGTGCACGGTGGCCGTCACACACACCTCGTAGACACCCTCAGCCACCGGCTGGGCCTCGACGCCGATCTGGATGTCGACCGAAGGCTGCTCGCCCTGCAGCAGGATGCCGGGGGAATTGGGCTGCTCCAGCGAGGCCTCCTTGAGGTAGACGCGCTGGATCTGGAAAACGGGTTCTTGCTGGTCGGCCATGGACTTGCCTTGTGAGATGGACAGGGGTCAAAAAAATAAGAGCCCGCCCGGCAGAAACCGAGCGGGCTCACGATCGGGTTGGCGCCGATTATCTCAGGCCGACTGGAGCAGGGAAACCAGCCCCCCCTGGGCATCCAGCGCCATCAGGTCGTCACAGCCGCCCACATGGGTACTGCCGATGAAGATCTGCGGCACGGTGCGCCGGCCGGTGATGCTCATCATGTGCTCGCGCGCCTGGGGATCGGTGTCGATGCGGATTTCCTCGATCTGCTCCACGCCCTTGGACTTGAGCAGCTGCTTGGCACGCATGCAGTAGGGGCAAACGGCCGTGGTGTACATCTTCACTTCTTGCATGGGTTCAACCTTTCTCGACCGGCATGCTGGCGGCACGCCAGCTGGAAAGCCCGCCGCCCAGGGACAGGGACTGGGTGTAGCCCAGGCCCTTGGCGACGCGGGCGGCGCTGCTGGAGCGCGCCCCGCTCTGGCAGACGAAGATCACGGGCAGTTCCTTGTTCTTCACCACGGCCGGCAGCTGGTTGGCCAGCTGGGACAGGGGGATGTGCTTGGCGCCGGCGACGTGGCCGGCGGCATATTCGCTGGCCTCGCAAACGTCGATCACCACGGCTTTTTCACGGTTGATCAGCTGCACGGCGGCGACCGGCGTCAGGGACCCGCCGGCGGCGCCCTTGATGGCCGGCCAGGCCAGCAAGACGCCGGAGGTCAGGCAAACCAGGATCAGCGACCAGTTGTCGAGGATGAATTTCACAATATTCCTTGTTGGAGACGGTAAGTGCAAAAGCCTGATTTTAAAATGACGGCTTGATTGCTGCAGAATCCAGGCGGTTTGCCCCTGCCCTGCCCCCGTAACCGTTCCGTAACCGCCCCACCACCATGTACAAACTCGTGCTCATCCGCCACGGCGAATCGACCTGGAACCTGGAAAACCGCTTCACCGGCTGGACCGACGTCGACCTCACCCCTACCGGCGTTTCCCAGGCCATGTCGGCCGGCAAGCTGCTCAAGGCCGAGGGCTACGATTTCGACGTGGCCTACACCAGCGTGCTCAAGCGCGCCATCCACACCCTGTGGTACTGCCTGGACGAGATGGACCGCACCTGGCTGCCGGTGGTCAAGAGCTGGCGCCTGAACGAGCGCCACTATGGCGCCCTGCAGGGCCTGAACAAGGCCGACATGGCCAAGCAATACGGCGAGCAGCAGGTGCTGGTCTGGCGCCGCAGCTACGACACCCCGCCGCCCGCCCTGGAGCCGACCGACCCGCGCAGCGAGCGCGCCGACCGCCGTTATGCCGGCCTGCCCGCCGATCAGGTGCCGCTGACAGAGTGCCTGAAGGACACCGTGGCACGCGTGCTGCCCTTCTGGAACGAATCCCTGGCCCCGGCCATCCGGTCCGGAAAGCGGGTGGTGGTTGCCGCCCATGGCAACTCGATCCGCGCCCTGGTCAAGTACCTGGACGGCATCTCCGACCAGGACATCGTGGGCCTGAACATCCCCAACGGCATCCCCCTGGTCTACGAGCTCGACGCCAGCCTCAAGCCCATCCGCCACTATTACCTGGGCGACGCCGAGGCCGCCGCCCGGGCCGCCGCCGCCGTCGCCACCCAGGGCAAGGCCTGAGCGCCCAGCCCTTGCCCCTGGCGGTTCCACCCCCAACTGCCTTAGCACACATGGGCCGGGAACGGCCCAACAATTTGTCACCAGCCGCCGGAACCCCGGCGGCAATTTCGCTTCCAACCGTGTATATTGAAGCGACGAGGGTCTATCCATGGGTCAGAAATTGAAAATCGCCGGCTGGGTTTCGCTGGGCGTGCTTGCCGGCGCGCTCACCACTGTTTCCCTGCAAACCGTGGCACGCAATGCCGTAGCGCCGCTGCCGCTGGAGGAGTTGCAGCAGCTCGCCGCCGTCTTCGGCATGATCAAGACCGACTATGTCGAACCGGTCGATGAGAAAAAACTCATCACCGACGCCATCTCCGGGATGGTCTCCAGCCTGGACCCGCATTCGCAGTACTTCGACAAGAAGTCCTACAAGGAATTCCGCGAGGGCACGGCCGGACGTTTCGTCGGCGTGGGCATCGAGATCACGCAGGAGGACGGCCTGGTCAAGGTGGTCTCGCCCATCGAGGGCTCGCCCGCGCACCGCGCCGGTCTCAAGACCAATGACCTGATCACCCGCATTGACGACACCGCCGTCAAGGGCCTGACGCTCAATGAAGCCGTCAAGCGCATGCGCGGCGAACCCAATACCAAGGTCATGCTGACCATCTTCCGCAAGGACGAGAACCGCTCCTTCCCCGTCACCATCACGCGCGAGGAAATCAAGACCCAGTCGGTCAAGGCCAAGGTGATCGAGCCCGGTTACGCCTGGGTCCGCCTGAGCCAGTTCCAGGAACGCACGGTGGAAGACTTCGCCCGCAAGGTCGAAGAAATCTACAAGCAGGAGTCCGGGCTCAAGGGCCTGGTGCTGGACCTGCGCAACGATCCGGGCGGCCTGCTCGACGCCGCCGTGGCCATCTCGGCTGCTTTCCTGCCGGAAAACGTGACCGTGGTCTCGACCAACGGCCAGCTCGCCGAAAGCAAGTTCACCTTCAAGGCCTCGCCCGAGTTCTACCAGCGCCGCGGCAACAGCGACCCGCTCAAACGCCTGCCCGCCAGCCTCAAGAAGGTGCCGCTCGTCGTCCTGGTCAACGAAGGCTCGGCCTCGGCCAGCGAGATCGTGGCCGGCGCCCTGCAGGACCACAAGCGCGCCACCATCATGGGCAGCCAGACCTTCGGCAAGGGCTCGGTGCAGACCGTGCGTCCGCTCGGCCCCGACACCGGCCTGAAGATCACCACGGCACGCTACTACACGCCTTCGGGCCGTTCGATCCAGGCCAAGGGCATCCTGCCCGACGTCATGGTGGACGAAACCGCCGAAGGCAATGTCTTCTCGGTGCTGCGCACGCGCGAAGCCGACCTCGACAAGCACCTGAGCAACGGCCAGGGCGCCGAGAAGAAGGACGAGGCTCGCGAGAAGGCACGTGATGCCGCCCTCAAGAAGCTGGAAGACGAGTCCAAGAAGCCGGCAGCGGAGCGCAAGCTGCCTGAATTCGGCACCGACAAGGACTTCCAGCTGATGCAGGCGATCAACCAGCTCAAGGGCCTGCCCGTTCTGGTCAGCAAGACCCAGACCGAGCGCAAGGAAGAACCCAAGGAAAACTGAGTTGGGCGGCGGCGTCCGTCGAGACGCCCGCCCTCTCTGAGCAGACGATGACCGACGATCAGCTGCTGCGTTATTCGCGCCATATCCTGCTCGAGGAAATCGGCATCGAAGGCCAGCAGCGCCTGCTCGACAGCCACGCCCTGATCATCGGTGCCGGCGGCCTGGGCTCACCGGTTGCGCTCTACCTCGGCTCGGCCGGGGTCGGCCAGCTCACCGTGGTCGACCACGACTCGGTCGACGTCACCAACCTGCAGCGCCAGATCGCCCACAGCATGGCGCGGGTGGGCGCGCCGAAGGTCGACTCCATCCGCCAGGCCGTGGCCGCCCTGAATCCCGACGTGCAGGTCCACACCGTCGCGCAGCGCGCGGATGCCGCCCTCCTCGACGAGTTGGTGGCCCGTGCCGATGTCGTGCTGGACTGCAGTGACAACTTCGCCACCCGCCAGGCCGTCAACGCGGCCTGCGTACGCCTGCGCAAACCCCTGGTCTCGGGCGCGGCCATCCGTTTTGATGGTCAGCTCGCGGTCTATGACCCGCGCACGGCCGACTCCCCCTGCTACGCCTGCGTGTTCCCCCCGCAGGACGATTTCGAGGAAACCCGCTGTGCCACCCTGGGCGTGTTCGCGCCACTGGTGGGCATCATCGGCACCCTGCAGGCCGCCGAGGCCCTCAAGCTGCTCAGCGGTGCCGGCACGCCGCTGGCCGGTCGCCTGCTCATGCTGGACGGCCGGCACATGGCCTTCAGCGAGATCCAGATACCGCGCAACCCGGCCTGCCCGGTGTGCGGCCAGGCCGCCCACTGAAACCAGCCCGCCTCAATAGCAGGGACCGTGGCGGCGGCGAAACTCACGTGGCAATTCGGCACGCCCCTGGCGGAACAGCCCCAGCCGGCGCGCCCGCGCCTGGCCTTCCTGCTGCGCATACGGCCCGCTGTGCCCCCGGTAGCGATAGGACCAGGCGTGGCCCTGGCTGACCAGCCAGGCCCCCAGGTCCTGCCCGCGCAGACTGACCCGCGCCAGGGCCCGGCCGTAATCGTCACGCCCGCGCACGCTGACCTGCACCGCCTGCCCCAACGCCCGGCCCACCAGGGCGGCCCGCGCCGTCTCGCCATGGGTCTGGCAGATTTCGGGGGCATCGATCCCGTCGATGCGTACCGCACGGGGCGCGCCACCGCGCTGCGGCCGTACCCACAGCGTGTCGCCATCGCTGACATGGGTCACCGTACCGGACCAGTTCGACTTCGCGCCGTGTGCAGCCAGGGGAAGTACCAGGCACAGCACAAACAAGCCGCAGACCAGACGGCCCATGTGCGACGCCGCCCGGCGGCCCGGCTGAAGTTCCTTCACCTTGTTTTTCCTTGTTTCTGCCTCTGATCCATCCAGGTCCGGACTTAAAGGACGAAACCTGCCAAATTTGACCTCTTGCGTCGCAGGGCTCCTGTTAGACTTTGATGGTAAATGATGGACATCCCCTGTGAGTTCGGCTCCCACTCCCCCGCTTGACGTGAATGCGCTGCGTCTGGACGACGCGCGCGCGCTGCTCGAGCACGATGGCACCGAGCTGCCGGCCCCGGGGGACGGTCCGGCCGCCTACCTGCAGCGCATCATCGACGGGCTGTGCGAGCTCTCCCTGCGCGACCCGCTGACAGGCCTGTCCAACCGGCGCCATTTCAGGGCGGTGCTCTCGCGTGAGATAGAAATCGTGGCCCGCTCCGGCAACTCGGCCCTGCTGCTGATGCTGGACATCGACCACTTCAAGAAAATCAACGACTCCCATGGCCACCCGGCCGGTGACAAGGTCTTGCAGGCCGTGGCGCGCTGCATTGCCGGCTGCGTGCGCCCGCAAGACACCGTGGCCCGCTACGGTGGCGAGGAATTTGCCATCGTCATGCCCGACTGCCAGGCTGCCTACGGCGAGTCCGTCGCCGAGCGCGTGCGCCAGTCGGTCGCCGCCCTGTCCGTACCGGTCAGTCCCATGATCAATCTGGAGATCACCACCAGCGTGGGCGGCGCCTTCGCCCCGGTCTGGGTGCGCTCCACTGCCGACCTGTGGATCGAGCGCGCCGACACCCAGCTCTACCTGGCCAAGGCCCAAGGGCGCAACCGGGTGTGCATCGATCACCAACAAGTCATTTCCGTCAGTCCGGAAGAGAAAAGCCTGCTGTTCGGCAACCTGGCCCTGGCCGACTCCGCCTGGGGTGACCTGACCGACAGCAGCACCCAGAGGTTCAGCTGATGAGCGATGAAGTGAATACCGACAAGGACAAGCCGGCTCCGCCCGTGCCCCTCAAACCCCTGGGCAAGGTGCTGGCCATCACCAGCGGCAAGGGCGGCGTGGGCAAGACCTTCGTCTCGGCCAACCTGGCCGCCGCGCTGGCGCGGCGCGGCCTGCGTGTCCTGGTGCTGGACGCCGACCTCGGCCTGGCCAACCTGGACGTGGTGCTCAACCTCTACCCCAAGACCACGCTGCACGACGTCTTCACCGGCAAGGCCAAACTCGATGAAGCCATCATCAAGGCACCGGGCGGCTTTTCGGTGCTGCTGGCGGGCTCCGGCATGGTCGAGTACTCGCGCCTGACCCCCGAGGTGCGCGACGAATTCCTGCGCGTGATGGAAAGCCTGGTGCCGCGTTTTGACGTGGTGCTGCTCGACACCGGCGCCGGTATCTCCGACGTGGTGCTGTTCGCCGTCTCCCTGGCCTCCGAAGTGCTGCTGGTGGTCACCCCCGAGCCGACCTCGCTGACCGATGCCTACGCCACCATCAAGGTGCTGGTCGGCCAGCAGAAGCGCCAGACCATCCGCATGATCGTCAATCAGACCGCCCGTCCGGGTGACGGCCGGGCCATCACGGTCCAGCTACAACAGGTGGTGGACCGCTTCGTGCCTGGCGAGCCGGGCAAACCGATCAAGCTGGTGCACCTGGGTGACATCCCGGTCGACCCCTCGGTACGCCAGGCCATCATGCGCCGCCAGTTGCTCATGCAGGTCACCCCGGGCTGCCCCGCGGGTTTGGCCCTGGTCCAGCTGGCCGGCAAGATCGAAGACACCGTCATCCCCAAGAACAGCTGAGGCTCACGCCTTGCTACGCCAAAACTGGCGAAGAAATCGTAGCGAGCAGCCCGAGCGCAAGGCGGACGGAGCGCAGGAACCGGAACGTACTTCAAGTACGTGAGGATTTCGAGCACCGCCCAACGCCGCGATCGGGTTGCGCAGTAGATTTATTTGCCAGTTTTTAGCTGCGGCCGATGATGGAGGCCGTTGCCATCAACTCTTCGAGCAGAGCCAGCGAAACGCGACCTGAAACCGAGTAAGGATCCAGCTCCGGTTTCTCGGAATACTTCAGCAGGATCGAGGTGTTGATGCGCGAGAGGTTGACCTGCCCCATGGTCCAGCCGCCAAAGCGCCGCTCGGTGATTTCCTCGTAGTGCAACAGCACCACGTCCTTGTGGCGCACATCGCGCTGGATATGGCCATACAGGTCGCTGACCGCATTGCGGCCACCCTCGATAGCTTGCAGGAAGATGCCGGCGCCGTAACACAGGATGCCGGTGACGCCGCAGCTCGGGTTGTACTGGCGCGAGTGCGCGAGGATATTCTCGATGGCTTCCGGGCTCGTATCGATGGCACGGCTGGCATAAAGCAGGCGAACCAGCATGTTCAGTTCCTCCGGGGAATCAGTGACAGGAATTCACGGCGCAGGTTGGGATCCTTCAGGAACACGCCGCGCATGACCGAGTTGATCATCTTGCTGTCCATGTCCTTCACCCCGCGCCAGGCCATGCAGTAGTGGCTGGCTTCCATGACGATGGCCAGGCCATCGGGCTGGGTCTTTTCCTGGATCAGGTCGGCCAGCTGCACCACAGCCTCTTCCTGGATCTGCGGCCGGCCCATGATCCACTCGGCCAGACGCGCGTACTTGGACAGGCCGATGACATTGGTGTGCTCGTTGGGCATGACACCGATCCAGATCTTGCCGATGACAGGGCAGAAATGGTGCGAACAGGCGCTGCGCACCGTGATCGGACCGACGATCATCAGCTCGTTGAGGTGCTCGGCATTGGGGAATTCGGTGATGGTCGGTGCATGCACATAACGACCGCGAAACACCTCGTTGAGGTACATCTTGGCGACGCGCCTGGCCGTGTTGTCGGTGTTGTGATCGTTCTCGGTATCGATCACCAGGCTGTCGAGCACATGCTGCATCTTGTGCTCGACCTCGTCGAGCAGCTGCTCCAGCTCACCAGGCTCAATATAAGGGGCGATGTTGTCGTTCGCGTAGAAGCGCTTGCGCGCCGCCAGCAGGCGTTCGCGAATCTTCACGGACACCGGGGTGCCCTCGTCGGCAGCGTCTGTCGGATTCATAAGGCTCTGACTTTTCTTCAGCATGCCGTTATGGTAACAGCGATTCACGATCAGGGTTATCTGCGAAAAAGCCTTTGGGAGCAACAAACACAGCTATTAATTCAGTAGCGGTTGCCACTCAGAAACACGCCCACCCGCATCAGGCTGAAGGCCATGCGATCCAGCAGTCGCTGATGCCAGGGCCGCTCGGCATAGCGGGTCGGGTCCACGCGG
Source organism: Burkholderiales bacterium (assembly GCA_016185015.1). Classification (GTDB taxonomy): domain Bacteria; phylum Pseudomonadota; class Gammaproteobacteria; order Burkholderiales; family Burkholderiaceae_C; genus Hylemonella. Next base: position 115,916 of record JACPOI010000028.1, on the reverse strand, counting down.
CGCCCTTCGTGCTCCATGGCACGGACCAGGCGAGCGCGCAGATCCCGCGCAAAACCGGCATCGTCCACCACCACATTGGCCTCCCGTGCCAGCAGGAGGCTCAGGGGATCGAGGTTGGAAGAGCCGACGGTGGCCCAGTGGCCATCGATCACCGCCACCTTGGCATGCAGGAAGCTGGGCGAGTATTCATGGATCTCCATGCCGGCGCCCAGCAGGACACCATAGACCATGCGCACGGCGTGAAATTGCATGAAATACTCGTAGCGCCCCTGCAGCAGCAGACGCACCCGCACACCGCGCTGGCTGGCATGTATCAGCGCCTGGCGCAGTTTGCGCCCCGGCGCAAAGTAGGCATTGGCAATGATGATTTCTTCGCGCGCTTCGGCGATCGCCTTGCGATAGGCTCGCTCGATGCGGCTGCGGTGCCGCAAGTTGTCGCGCAGCAGCAAGGCTGCGCGGGTTCCTGCCCCGCCGCGATGCACCTCGTCCAGCTCGGCACTGTCGGCCGCCCCTTTCTGCAGCGCCTGCCGGACGGCTTCCTCCACGTGATGCCAGGCCGCCGGCAGATCCACCTCCCGGACCTTGCTGCCCGCCTGCACACGCCACCAGAACTGGACCGTCACCTCGTGCACGGCACGCACCAGAGGCCCCGTGACACGCACCGCAAAATCGAAGCGCGGCGCCTCAAGAGGGCCATGGTTGGGATCGTTCCTGTCATCCAGGACATTGATACCACCGCAGAAAGCGACCCGGCCATCGACCACGCACAGCTTTCTATGCAGCCGGCGCCAGCGGCTGGGGATCAGCAGGCCAAGCCGCCCCAGGGGGAGAAAGATCCGCCACTGCACACCGGCCGCGTCGAAGCGACCGGACCATTCTGCCGGCAGCGAGGGCGTGCCCACGCCATCCATCACCAGGTACACCTCCACCCCGCGCTGCGCCGCCCGCACCAAGGCTGCAGCCACCTGCTCGCCAGCGGCATCCGGATGGAAGATGTAGGTCTCGATGCGCACTTCGTGCAGCGCCCGGTCGATCGCCCGCACCATGGCGGGAAACAGTTCCTGCCCGCCCTGCAGCAGTTGCACGTGATGCGCAGCACGCAAGGTGGGAAGGTGACGGTCCGTCATGCCGGCAGACTGAATTCCGCGATCAGCGGCAGATGGTCGGACATGCGCCACCAGGCGCGCCCGCGCGGCACATCCACGTGCAGCGGTTGCAGGCCGCGCGCATAGACGTAGTCCAGCTGCACCAGGGGCAGGCGGGCCGGAAAGGTGGGGTTGCGGCCCGGGTGCCAGGTCTGCATCTGCATGCCTTCGAGCATGAGGCGCACGCGGTCCCCCCAGTCGTTGAAGTCGCCCGCCACGATCAGCGGGGCACCCGCCGGTACCTCACGCTCGATGTAACGACTCAGCTGATCCACCTGGCGCACGCGGCTGGCACGGATCAGGCCCAGGTGCACCACGACCACATGCACCGGCCGCTCGTTCACCATGACCTCGCTGTGCAGCAGGCCGCGCTGCTCGAAGCGATGGTCCGAGATGTCCTCATGCTGGTGCGACACCACCGGCCAGCGTGACAGCATGGCGTTGCCATGCTCGCCATGCCGGGTATAGGCATTGGTGCGGTAGACCGCCTCGTAGCCTTCGGGCGCCAGGAACTCGGCCTGCGGCATCTCGGGCCAGCGGCTGAAGTACTGCTCCTCGCGCCGGTGCACCTTGCGCACTTCCTGCAGGCAGACGATGTCGGCGTCGAGCTGCTCCACCGCCAGTCCCAGGTTGTGGATCTCCAGGCGCCGGCTCGGCCCCATGCCTTGCACACCTTTGTGGATGTTGTAGGTGGCAACGCGCAGGGTCTTCATGGTCATCATTCTGGCAGGACGGACGATGCCCTGGCAAAACGCGGCAGCATCAGGCAGGCCTCGGCATTGCTGGGCGACGCGCAGGCTTCGGCCGCATCGCGCCAGGGCAGCCATTGGTAGTCGGTGTGCTCGCGCGGACTCAAGGTCACGGCCGTGGCCGCCGGCACCCGCAGGCCGAACAGATGCTCAGTGTTGCGTATCACCCCCGGCGCGTAACGGTGGCGCCAGCGCGGATAGATCTCGTAGACGTTTTCCAGTCCCCAGTCCAGCAGCACATGGCCACTCGCGCGGGCATCGATGCCGGTCTCCTCGGCCACCTCGCGCATGGCCGTGGTCTCGAAGGATTCGTCGAGGTGATCCTTGGCGCCGGTGACCGACTGCCAGTAGTCCTCGGTATCGGCGCGCTTGATGAGCAGCACTTCGAGGTCGGGCGTGTGGATCACCACCAGCACGGACTGAGGGATTTTGTAGATCAGGGCCATGGATGAAAAAAGGGCGCTGCCAGAGCGCCCTTTGATTCTGCACCAAGGCCCCTCAGGCCGCCTTGACGCCGTCCGGGTTGCGCAGGCGGATGTGCAGTTCGCGCAACTGCTTCTCGTCCACCGGGCTCGGAGCCTGGGTCAGCAGGCACTGGGCGCGCTGGGTCTTCGGGAAGGCGATCACATCTCGGATGGACTCGGCGCCGGTCATCAGCGTGACGATGCGGTCCAGGCCGAAGGCCAGGCCGCCGTGCGGCGGCGCGCCATACTGCAGCGCGTCCAGCAGGAAACCGAACTTCATCTGGGCCTCTTCAGGCGTGATCTTGAGGGCGTCGAACACCTTCTGCTGCACGTCGGCGCGGTGGATACGGACCGAGCCGCCCCCCATTTCCCAGCCGTTGAGCACCATGTCGTAGCCTTGGGAGATGCACTTCTCGGGCGCGGTGACCATCCAGTCTTCATGGCCGGCCTTGGGCGCAGTGAAGGGGTGGTGCACGGCGGTGTAGCGCTGGTTTTCCTCGTCGAACTCGAACATGGGGAAATCCACCACCCACATCGGCGCCCAGCGGTTCTCGAACAGGCCGTTTTTCTTGCCGAATTCGCTGTGACCGACCTTGATGCGAAGTGCACCGATGGCGTCGTTGACGATCTTGGCCTTGTCGGCACCGAAGAAGATCAGGTCACCATCCTGGGCGCCCGTGCGCTTGAGGACTTCAGCCAGTGCAGCGTCATGGAGGTTCTTGACGATGGGCGACTGCAGGCCGTCTCGCCCCTTGGCCACTTCGTTGACACGGATGTAGGCCAGGCCCTTGGCGCCGTAGATCTTGACGAACTCGGTATAGGCGTCGATCTCGCCGCGGCTGATGCCGCCGCCCTCAACCGAACCGCCCGGTACACGCAAGGCGACCACACGACCACCCACCATATTGGCGGCGCCCGAGAAGACCTTGAAGTCCACGTCCTTCATCACATCGGTGAGCTCGGTGAACTGCAGCTTCACGCGCAGGTCGGGCTTGTCCGAGCCGTACAGGTGCATGGCGTCCTGGTAGGTCATGACCGGGAACTCGCCCAGGTCCACGCCGATGGTGTTCTTGAACACCGTGGTGATCATGCCCTGGAACATGTCACGGATGTCCTGCTCGCTCAGGAAGCTGGTCTCGATATCGATCTGCGTGAACTCGGGCTGGCGGTCGGCGCGCAGGTCCTCGTCACGGAAGCACTTGGTGATCTGGTAATAACGGTCGAAGCCGGCCACCATCAGCAGCTGCTTGAAGAGCTGGGGCGACTGCGGCAGAGCGAAGAACTGGCCATCGTGCACGCGGCTGGGCACCAGGTAGTCGCGCGCGCCTTCCGGGGTGCTCTTGGTGAGCATGGGGGTCTCGATGTCCACGAAGCCGTTGGCGTCGAGGAACTTGCGCACCTCCATGGCCACCTTGTAGCGCAGCATCAGGTTGTTCTGCATGTAAGGGCGGCGCAGGTCCAGCACGCGGTGCGTGAGGCGCGTGGTCTCGGACAGGTTGTCCTCGTCGAGCTGGAAGGGCGGCGTGACCGAGGGGTTGAGCACGTTCAGCTCGTGGCACAGCACTTCGATCTTGCCGCTCTTGAGGCTGTCGTTGGTGGTGCCTTCGGGGCGCGCGCGCACCAGGCCCTTGACCTGGATGCAGAACTCGTTGCGCAGGCCCTCGGCCGTCTTGAACATCTCCGCACGGTCGGGATCGCAGACCACCTGCACATAACCTTCGCGGTCACGCAGGTCGACGAAGATCACGCCACCGTGGTCGCGCCGACGGTTGACCCAGCCGCACAGGGTGACGGTTTGGCCCAGCAGGGCCTCGGTCACGAGACCGCAATAGTGGGAACGCATGGCCATTTGGCTTACTCTTTCAGGAACTCAGGGATGGGGTTGCTGGCCGGTTTCGGCCGGCTGCAGTGGGGGGTGCTTGGCAGCGCCAGGAACGATCACCCCCATGGAAATCACGTAGGTCAGTGCCTCGTCGACATTCATGTCCAGCACAATGCAGTCGCTCTTCTTGGCCATCACGAAATAGCCGCCCGTCGGGTTGGGCGTGGTCGGCACGTAGACGCTCAGGTAATCGCCTGGCAGATGGTTGACCAGGTCGCCACCGGGCGTACCGGTCACGAAACCGATAGTCCACATGCCCTCACGCGGCCACTGCACCAGCACGGCCTGGCGAAAGGCGTTGCCCTTCTCGGAGAACAGGGTGTCCGAGACCTGCTTGACGCCTGAATAGATGGAACGCACCACCGGGATGCGGTGCAGCAGCGCGTGCCACCAGCCGACCAGCTGGTTGCCGATGATGTTGGAGGCCAGGGCGCCGATGGCCAGCACCACGACCAGGGCGAAGATCACCCCCAGGCCGGGGATGTGCAGGCCCAGCCAACGGTCGGGCTGCCAGGAGGCGGGCAGGATGCGCAGGGTCTGGTCCAGGGTGGACACCACCCATTCCAGCACCCAGACGGTGATACCCAGCGGGGCCAGCACCAGCAGGCCCGCGAACAGCCATTTGCGGAATTTGGCCATGGGCATCAAGCGCAACCGCAGCCCGTGCCACAGCTGTGGCTGGCCGGCGCGGCCGCCGCCGGGGCTTCGCTGGTCGAGGCTGCAGCGGCCGTGGAAGTGGCAGCGGCCGCAGGGGTGGCGCCCCCGCGGAAATCGGTGGCGTACCAGCCACTGCCCTTGAGCTGGAAGCCGGCGGCCGTCACCTGCTTGCGGAACGTGGGCTGGCCGCAGGCCGGGCAATCGCTCAGGGTCGGGTCGGAGATCTTCTGCAGCACATCCTTGGCGGCACCGCAGGATTCACATTTGTAGGCGTAAATTGGCATGGCTCGAAGGAGGTGGAAGAGGTCAAATCAGGAGAATGCCCTGCACGTACCCCGTCCCGTGACAGGAGACGCAGCAGGAAACTCTCAATTATAGGCGGCCACCCCGAAATCAAGGCCGATGCCCGGCCCGGGGGGCCGGGGTGCCGGGGTGCCGGCCGCTTACTCCAGTCCCGCCAGCTTGTGGTGGCCGGCATGCCGGTTGATGATGGTCTGGGGCCCGAGCGAGCCCAGCAGCATGCCCGTCAGCGCAGCCAGCACACCGGCGAGCTGGGCCGGGAAATCCTGGCCCGCCGGGGTGGCCAGGAAAAGCCCCCAGGTCAGCAGGCCCAGCACGATGGAAAACAGCGCGCCCTGGGTCGTGGCCCGCTTCCAGTACAGGCCAAAGGTCAGCGGCACAAAAGCGCCCACCAGGGTCACCTGGTAGGCACCGGACACCATTTCATAGATCGAGGTGCCCTGCATCTTGATCGCATACAGCAGCACCAGGGCGCTGAAGAGCAGCACGGTGACGCGCATGGTCTTCAACTCCTGCTTGTCGCTCATGTGCGGATTGAACTGGCGCCAGATGTTCTCCACGAAGGTCACGCTGGGCGCGAGCAGGGTGGCGGAGGCGCAGGATTTGATGGCCGAGAGCAGCGCGCCAAAAAAGAGCACCTGCATGATGAAGGGCATCTTCTCCATGACCAGGGTGGGCAGCACCTTCTGCGGGTCCTCCTTGATCAGGGCGTCGGCCTGCTCCGGCATGATGATCAGGGCACTGACCACCAGGAACATGGGCACGAAGGCGAAGAGGATATAGAGCGCGCCGCCGATGATGGCGCCGCGCGAGGCCGACTTCTCGCTGTCAGCGGACATCACGCGCTGGAACACGTCCTGCTGGGGGATGGAGCCCAGCATCATGGTGATGGCGGCAGCGATGAAAAACACCACATCCTTGAAACTCGGCTCGGGCAGGAAGTTGAACATGTCACGGCTCACGGCCAGCGCCACCACCTTGTCGGCCCCACCGGCCAGGCCGCCGGCAAACACGGCCAGCACGCTCAGGCCCACGACCAGGATGATCATCTGGATGAAGTCGGTCAGCGCCACCGACCACATGCCGCCGAAAAGTGTGTAGGCCAGCACGGAAACCACGCCGATCACCATGCCCACGGGAATGCTGATGGCGCCGCCCGACAGCAGGTTGAACACCAGGCCCAGGGCCGTGACCTGGGCCGACACCCAGCCCAGGTAACTCAGCATGATGATGAGCGAGCAGACGATCTCCACGCTGCGGCCATAACGCTCACGGAAAAAGTCGCTGATGGTCAGCAGGGTCATGCGGTAGAGCTTGGCGGCGAAGAAGATGCCGACCAGGATCAGGCAGGTGCCGGCGCCGAAGGGGTCTTCCACCACGCTGCCCAGACCGCCACCGACAAACTTGGCCGGAATGCCCAGCACCACCTCCGAACCGAACCAGGTGGCGAAGGTCGTGGTGACGATCATGACCAGGGGCAGGCGGCGCCCGGCGATGGCGAAGTCCGCCGAGTTCTTGACCCGCTTGGCAGCCCACAGGCCGATGGCAATGGTCACCAGCAGGTAAACAATGACGAGGGTCAGCAGCACCTTGGTCTCCTAGGAAATTGGCTCGGGATTATCCCTAAAACAGCTGGAAGCGGATCACCATCTGGACGACGATCAATCCCAAAGCAAAACCGATGCCTGCGTAGATCAGGGCCTGCAGCAGCCGGTTGGTGCGCCGCTGTTCGGCCAGCAACTCATCCAGCTCGCGCCGGTTCCCGGCGGCGTTGTGCTTCAGGTAATCGTGCAGCAGGCGCGGCAGGTCCGGCAGCATCTTGGCGTAGCGCGGGGCCTGGTTCTTCAACTCCTCCAGCAGCCTGCGCGGGCCGATCTGGTCGGCCATCCACTTCTCCAGGAATGGCTTGGCCGTGCTCCAGAGATCCAGTTCAGGGTCGAGCTCGCGGCCCAGGCCCTCGATGTTGAGCAGGGTCTTCTGCAGCAGTACCAGTTGCGGCTGGATCTCGACCTGGAAACGGCGCGAGGTCTGGAACAGGCGCATCAGCACCATGCCCAGCGAGATCTCCTTGAGCGGGCGATCGAAATACGGTTCGCACACGGAGCGGATGGCGGATTCGAGCTCATCCACGCGGGTGCGCGGCGGCACCCAGCCGGACTCGATGTGCAGCTCGGCCACGCGTTTGTAGTCACGGCGGAAGAAGGCCGTGAAGTTCTGCGCCAGATATTCCTTGTCGTACTCGGTCAGCGTGCCCACGATGCCGAAGTCCAGCGAGATGTAGCGCCCGAAGGTGGCCGGGTCGGTGCTGATGAAGATATTGCCCGGGTGCATGTCGGCATGGAAGAAGCCGTCGCGGAACACCTGGGTGAAGAAGATGGTGACACCGTCGCGCGCCAGCTTCTTCATGTCCACGCCGGCCTCGCGCAGGCGTGCGGTCTGGCTGATGGGGATGCCCTTCATGCGCTCCATCACGATGACGTCGTTGTGGCAGTAGTCCCAGAACATCTCGGGGATCAGCACCAGGTCCAGGCCTTCCATGTTGCGGCGCAACTGGGCGGCACTGGCGGCCTCACGCACCAGGTCGAGTTCGTCGTGCAGGTACTTGTCGAACTCGGCCACCACCTCGCGCGGCTTGAGGCGCTTGCCGTCGGACGACAGGCCCTCGACCCAGCCCGCCATCAGGCGCATCAGGCTCAGGTCCTTCTCGATCGCCGGCAGCATGCCGGGGCGCAACACCTTGACAGCCACCTCGCGCTCACGGCCTTCGCGATCGATCAGCTTGGCGAAATGCACCTGCGCAATGGAGGCGCTGGCCACCGGCTCACGCTCGAATTCGCTGAAGATCTGCGCCACCGGCTTGCGAAAGGCCCGCTCGATCGTGGCCACCGCCACCTCGGAGGGGAAAGGCGGCACGCGGTCCTGCAGCTTGGCCAGCTCATCGGCCATGTCAGGCGGCAGCAGGTCACGCCGGGTCGAGAGCACCTGGCCGAACTTGACGAAGATCGGCCCCAGGCGTTCCAGCGCCTCACGCAGGCGCTGGCCACGCGGGGCGTCCAGGTTGCGGCCGATCGAGACGATGCGTGCGATCACACGCAGCCAGGGTTTCTGGAAACTGGTCAGGACTAGCCCGTCCAGGCCATAACGCAGCACGATCCAGACGATGTAGGTGCCGCGCAGCAGTCGGGTCATGCCTGGCCCCCACGCTTGGGCGTCAGCCACTGGCGCAAGGTGTCCAGGGCACGCCGCGCGGCCTGGGCCAGGCCATGTGCCGGGGCATCGCCGATGATGCGCGCCAGGTCTTCCTCAATGTCCCAGCGCACATGGTCGACCAGCCAGTTGATCTCGGCCGCCAGTTGCACGTCGCCCTCGATGCGCACGGCCGGCTTGTCACCCGCCAGTGCAGCCTGCATCAGGGCCACCGGGGACGCCTCGGTCACGGAGAGCGTCAGGTCGGAGCGGGTATCGGCCGCGGCCAGGTCCAGCAGACCGGCCGGCGTGAGCTGCAGCTTGAACTGGAACTCGCGCCAATGGAACAGCACCACCCGGCCCTTTTGCCGCACCAGCCGGCTCATGGCCTCCGGCTCCTGCATCAGCACATGGTTGAGCAGCAGCACGATACGCCGCTGCACTTCCTGCACGGCCCACTCGGGTGGCTGCAGGGTTGTGCCGAGTTTCTGGAAAACGTCTTCCAGCAATGAAAAAGGGGACTGTGTTGCCATAGTCCCCGATTATTGATTGAAAAGAGCGCTGCTCTTGGCTTCTTACTGCAGGGCTTGCACCCCTGCCACCAGCCAGCCGCGGCTGCCATCCCTGGGCTTGACCATGTTCCAGACCTCGCGGAAGGGGCTGGGGCCGGCCTGCGGCGTCTCGCGGATCATGCCGGAGAACTCGACGCTGGCCATGTAACCGTCGCCCAGTTCCTCGATGCCCAGCAACTGGGCCTGCAGCATCTGCACCTCGGTCAGGTTCACGGCGCCACCCGTGTGGGCCTCGCGCTCAGCCAGCTGGGCGCTGATCTCGGTCAGCATGTCGTCCGTCATCATGGAGCGCAGGGTGGTCATGTCGGCCTGGTCCCAGGCAGCCTGCAGCAGGATGAAATTGCTCTTGGCCGCCTTGAGGAAGCCGTCGGCGTCAAAACCGGCGGGAACGCTCCAGCTGCTGGACAGGCCGGAGCCGATCACGATGCCGGAGGTGCCGCTGGAGCCGTCAAAGGCCGTCTGGCTGCGCTCCCAGGGGCGGGCCGAGGCGTCGTTGCCCACGTTTTCCGGGCGATAGGCCGGTTTGGCGATCGGAACTTCACCGGCACCAGCCCCCTGGAAAGCGTAGGGGCTGCGGTCCGTGGCGCCCGGACGCCGGCTGCGCATGAACCAGCCGAAAGCCATCATGGCCAGCAGCACCACCAGGGCAATCAGGATGAACTGGCCGAAGGCCTCGCCCAGGCCCAGCGAGCTGGCCAGCCAGGCCAGGCCCAGACCGGCCGCCAGGCCGCCCAGCATGGCGCCCCAGGGCTTCTTCGGAGCAGCGGCAGGTGCCGCGGCCGGCGCTGCGGGTTTGGTCGCTGCCGCGTTCTGTGTCGGGGCCGCGGGGGCGGCAGGCGCGGCTTCACGCTGCGTCACATTGCTGGACTGCTTGCCGACCGATTTGCCGCCGCCAAGACGCTTGGCCTCGACGTCCACGGCACCCAGCGCCAGGACCAGGGAAAGGGCCAAAGACCAAAGTTTCATGCTTGCTCCAAAAATACTATACGTACCCGCGTATGCCGAACTTAACTCAAATCCGGTACGTCAGCACTTGATTCCAACATGAAGTGCCACCACACCGCCGCTCATGTTGTGAAAATCCACATGCCCGAATCCGGCTTTTTTCATCATGGCCTTGAGTTCTTCCTGGCCCGGATGCATGCGGATGGACTCCGCCAGATAGCGGTAGCTGTCGGCGTCGCCGGCCACCAGCTTGCCCAGCTGGGGCAGGATCTTGAAGGAATACCAGTCGTAGGCCTTGGCCAGGGGCGGCGCCACTTTCGAGAATTCGAGCACCAGCAGCTTGCCGCCGGGCTTGAGCACACGGCACATCTCGGCCAGGGCCACGTCCTTGTGCGTCATGTTGCGCAGGCCGAAGGCCACGGTGACCAGGTCGAAGTGGCGGTCCGGGAAGGGCAGTTTCTCGGCGTCGCAGACCACGGTGGGCAACACCACGCCAGCGTCGATCAGGCGATCACGCCCCACGCGCAGCATGGCTTCGTTGATGTCGGTGTGCACCACCTGGCCCGTCTTGCCGACCTTCCTGGCAAAAGCCAGGGCCAGGTCACCGGTACCGCCGGCAATGTCCAGCGCGCGGTCGCCTTCCTTGAGGTTGGCCACCGTGACGGTGTAGGCCTTCCAGACGCGGTGCAGGCCGGCGGACATGAGGTCGTTCATGACGTCGTATTTCGACGCCACCGAATCGAACACGCCGCGCACGCGGCGGGCCTTTTCGGCCTCGTCGACCGTCTCGAATCCGAAATGGGTGCTGCTCATGGTCAGTGGCTGCCGCAGGCGTGGCCGGCTTTCTCGGGCATGGGCGCGTCGCGGTCCACGCCGGCGGCTTTCAGGCGGGCTTCATAGTCGGCCCAGAGCTGGTCCTGCTGCGAGCCCAGGAAATAGAGGTAATCCCAGGAAAAGATGCCGCTGTCGTGGCCGTCCGAGAACGCGGGCTGCACAGCGTAGTTGCCCACCGGCTCCAGCCCCGCCAGTTCCACTTCGCGTTTGCCGGTCTGCAGCACCTCCTGGCCCGGGCCGTGACCCTGCACCTCGGCCGAGGGCGAGTACACGCGCATCAGCTCGAAGGGGATGCGGAAGGTCTTGCCGTCGGAGAAGGCTATTTCCAGCACCCGCGACTTGCTATGCACCGTCAGATCCTGCGGCGTCGGCGCGCCGGTTTGCAAACCTGCCATGGAACTCACCTCGTCTGTTATCAGCGGATTATCCCCAGACTGGCGGCACAGCCGCCAGCAGGGTCATACCAGCACGCGTTCAATGCCGCCAGCGTTGGCCGAGGCCACGTAAGCGGGCAGCCAGTCCTCGCCCAGGATCTGGCGCGCCATCTCGACCACGATGTAGTCGGCCTCCAGCAGGCCGTTCTGCAGGTCGTTGCCGTAGCGGGTCAGGCCCTGCAGGCAGCTCGGGCAACTGGTCAGGATCTTGACGTTGTCCTTCGCCCCCACCAGGCCGGCCTCGCGCAGCTCAGTTTCACCCTTGCGGATCTCCTCTTCCTTGCGGAAGCGCACCTGGGTGGAGACATCGGGCCGGGTCACACCCAGGGTGCCGGATTCGCCGCAGCAGCGGTCGCTCTTGAGCACGTTGTCCTTCGAGTCCCCGGCCAGCAGCGTGCGCACCGTCTTCATCGAGTCGCCCAGCTTCATCGGGTTGTGGCAGGGCTCGTGGTACAGGTAGCCGCCCTGGGCGCCGCTGAGCTTGATACCCTTTTCCAGCAGGAACTCGTGGATGTCGATGATGCGGCAGCCCGGGAAGATCTCCTCGAACTTGTAGCCCTGCAGCTGGTCGTAGCAGGTGCCGCAGCTCACCACCACGGTCTTGATGTCCAGGTAGTTCAGCGTGTTGGCCACGCGGTGGAAGAGCACCCGGTTGTCGGTGATCATCTTCTCGGCCTTGTCGAACTGGCCGCTGCCGCGCTGCGGGTAGCCGCAGCACAGATAACCCGGCGGCAGCACGGTCTGCACGCCCGCGTGCCAGAGCATGGCCTGGGTGGCCAGGCCGACCTGACTGAACAGGCGCTCCGAGCCGCAGCCCGGGAAATAGAACACCGCCTCGGTCTCGGCCGTGGTGGCCTGGGGATCGCGGATGATCGGAACGTAGTCGGCGTCCTCGATATCCAGCAGGGCACGCGCCGTCTTCTTGGGCAGGCCACCGGGCATCTTCTTGTTGATGAAGTGGATGATCTGTTCCTTGATGGGCGCGGGGCCCACCGTGGCCGGCGGCCGGGCGGTCTGCTTCTTCGCCACCACACGCAGCAGCTGGTTGGCCAGACGCTGGGCCTTGAAGCCCACGCCGACCATGGCCGTACGCATCAGCTTGATGGTCTCGGGGTTGGTCGCATTGAGGAAGAACATGGCCGCCGCATTGCCCGGGCGCCAGGTCTTCTGCCCCATCTTGCGCAGCAGGTTGCGCATGTTCATCGACACGTCGCCGAAGTCGATCTTCACCGGGCAGGGCGAGAGGCACTTGTGGCATACCGTGCAGTGGTCGGCCACGTCCTCGAACTCCTGCCAATGCTTGATGCTCACGCCACGGCGGGTCTGTTCCTCGTAGAGGAAGGCCTCGACCAGCAGCGAGGTCGCCAGGATCTTGTTGCGTGGGCTGTAGAGCAGGTTGGCGCGCGGCACATGGGTCGAGCACACGGGTTTGCACTTGCCGCAGCGCAGGCAGTCCTTGACGCTGTCGGCAATGGCGCCGATGTCGCTCTGCTGCATGATCAGCGACTCGTGGCCCATGAGGCCGAAGCTGGGCGTGTAGGCGTTGGTCAGGTCGGCCGGATGGGCGCTCTCGCGCAGCAGCTTGCCGCGGTTGAAGCGACCCTCGGGGTCGATGCGCTGCTTGTAGTCGGCAAAAGGCTGGAGTTCGGCGTCACTCAGGAACTCCAGCTTGGTGATGCCGATGCCGTGTTCGCCCGAGATCACGCCGTCGAGCGAACGCGCCAGCGCCATGATGCGCTTGACCGCGCCGTGCGCGGCCTGCAGCATCTCGTAGTCATCGCTGTTGACGGGAATGTTGGTGTGCACATTGCCGTCGCCGGCGTGCATGTGCAGGGCCACCCAGACCCGGCCCTTGAGCACGCGCTGCTGGATGGCATTGCATTCGGCCAGCATGGGCTCGAAAGCACGGCCCGTGAAGATGTCCTCCAGCGGCGCGCGGATCTGGGTCTTCCAGCTGGCGCGCAGGGAATGGTCCTGCAGCTGGGGGAACAATTCGTCCACCCGGTCCAGCCAGTCCTGCCACTGGGCGCGCACCGTACGCACCAGCTCGCGGGCCTGCACCACACGCTCTTCCATCAGTTCGGCGGACGGCGCCTCGTTCGCATCATCGGACTTGCCGATCGTGAGCAGATGGGTGAGGCTGCCCTCGCCGAAGAAAAGCTCCAGTTCGTCGGCCAGCTTGATCTTGTTGCGCAGCGAGAGCTCGATGTTGATGCGCTCGATGCCGTCGGTGTACTCGGCCATGCGCGGCAGCGGGATCACCACGTCTTCATTGATCTTGAAGGCGTTCGTGTGCTTGCTGATCGCCGCGGTGCGCTTGCGGTCCAGCCAGAATTTCTTGCGCGCCTCGGCGCTGATGGCGATGAAGCCTTCGCCGCTGCGCGAGTTGGCGATGCGCACCACCTCGCTGGTGGCGCGCGCCACGGCGTCGGTGTCGTCGCCCACGATGTCGCCGATCAGCACCATCTTGGGCAGGCCGCCGCGTTTGCTCTTGGTGGCGTAGCCCACCGCCTTCAGGTAACGGTCGTCCAGATGCTCCAGGCCGGCCAACAGCACGCCGCTGCGCTTCTGCTCGGCAAACATGAAGTCCTTGATCTCGACGATGCTGGGCACCGCGTCGCGCGCATGGCCGAAGAATTCCAGGCAGACCGTGCGGGTGTGCGCCGGCATGCGGTGCACCACCCAGCGCGCGCTGGTGATCAGACCGTCGCAGCCCTCCTTCTGCACGCCAGGCAGGCCGGAGAGGAACTTGTCCGTCACGTCCTTGCCCAGGCCTTCCTTGCGGAAACTCGGGCCCGGGATGTCCAGGCGTTCGGTATTCACCAGCTTCTTGCCGTCGGCCTCGAAGTACTTGAGTTCGAAGCTGGCGACGTCGGCGTCGTGGATCTTGCCCAGGTTGTGGTTCAGGCGCGTGACTTCCAGCCAGCCCGCGTCGGGCGTGACCATGCGCCAGCTGGCCAGGTTGTCCAGCGCCGTACCCCAGAGCACGGCTTTCTTGCCGCCGGCATTCATGGCGATGTTGCCGCCCACGCAGGAAGCCTCGGCCGAGGTCGGGTCCACGGCAAACACAAAACCGGCTCGCTCGGCCGCATCGGCCACCCGTTGGGTGACCACGCCGGCCTCGGTCCAGATGGTGGGCACAGCCTTGTCCAGGCCGGGCAGCTGCAGCATCTCGACTTCGGTCATGGCCTCGAGCTTCTCAGTGTTGATCACCGCGCTCTTCCACGACAGCGGCACGGCGCCGCCGGTGTAACCGGTGCCGCCGCCGCGCGGGATGATGGTCAGGCCCAGTTCGATGCAGCCCTTGACCAGGCGCGCCATCTCGGCCTCGGTGTCCGGAGTGAGCACCACAAAGGGATACTCGACGCGCCAGTCGGTGGCGTCGGTCACGTGCGAGACGCGCGACAGGCCGTCGAACTTGACGTTGTCCTTGGCGGTCAGTCGGCTGAGCGCGCGCTGGGCCTTGCGGCGCAGGGCGGCAATCTTCTGGAAAGAGGCATCAAAGGCCTCGACGGCACGGCTGGCAGCCTCCAGCAACTCGCCCACCAGCGCATCGCGCTGCGGGTCGGCCTGCGGCGTGCGGCGCTTCTGCACTTCGCCCAGGCGGTGGTGCAGGGCCTCGACCAGCAGCACCCGGCGCTTGGGGTTGTCCAGCAGGTCGTCCTGCAGATAGGGGTTGCGCTGCACCACCCAGATGTCACCCAGCACCTCGTAGAGCATGCGGGCCGAGCGGCCGGTGCGGCGCTCCTCGCGCAGCTGGTTGAGCACCTCCCAGGCACGGGGCCCCAACAGGCGGATGACGATCTCGCGGTCGGAGAAGGAGGTGTAGTTGTAGGGAATTTCGCGGATGCGCTCGTGGCCGTGCGGCGCAGGGCCGGCTGCATCCACGAATTGATCTAGCGGAGTCGGTGCGTTCATGGGAGATCCGGAATTTCAGCCAGAACGGAGCCACCGGCTGAGGCGAGATGTTACCGCAGTGCAACATAGCCCCACGGACAAGCGCATTGGAGCCCTGCCCGCATCATGGAAACCCCGCATCCTGAGATGACCGTAACCGAGGCTTAATGTGTTTGTCACATTTCCGGCCTAGGCTGGCGAGCTTGTCCATAAGGAGCCCCGCATGAAACTTACCGTGAAACTGAGCGTCGCCGCCCTGTCGGCCCTGCTGCTCGCCCCCGTCCAGGCCCAGACCGAAATCCAGTGGTGGCACTCGATGACGGCCGTCAACAACGAATGGGTCAACGACCTGGCCAAGGACTTCAACAACCGCCAGAAGGACTACAAGATCACGCCGGTCTTCAAGGGCAGTTATGACGAATCCATGACGGCGGCCATCGCCGCCTTCCGTGCCGGCAATGCCCCGCACATCCTGCAGGTCTTTGAAGTGGGCACCGCCACCATGATGGCCAGCAAGGGCGCCGTCGTACCGGTGGGCCAGGTCATGCAGGATGCCGGCTACAAGTTCGATCCCGCCGTCTACATTCCCGCCGTGGCCGGCTACTACACCGCCCCCAATGGCCAGATGCTGAGCTTCCCCTTCAACAGCTCGACCACGGTGTTCTATGTCAACAAGGATGCCTTCAAGGCGGCCGGCCTGGACGCCGACAAGCCGCCGACCACCTGGCCCGAGGTGGCATTGGCCGCCGCCAAGCTCAAGGCCTCCGGTCATAAATGCCCCTTCACCACCGCCTGGCAGGGATGGACCCAGCTGGAGAGCTTTTCCACCTGGCACAACGTGGAACTGGCCACCAAGCGCAACGGCCTGGGCGGCATGGATGCACGGATGGTCGCCAACTCGCCGCTGCACGTGCGCCACATCGAGAACCTGGGCAATATGGCCAAGCAGGGCCTGTTCGTCTACAAGGGCCGTGGCAACGTGCCCGAGGCCAGCTTCGTCTCCGGCGAATGCGCCATGATCACCACCTCATCGGGCTTCTACGGCAACGTGGCCAAGAACGCCAAGTTCGCCTACGCCCTGGCCACCCTGCCCTACTACCCGGACGTGGCCGGCGCCCCGCAGAACACCGTGATCGGCGGCGCCAGCCTCTGGGTCATGTCCGGCAAGAAGCCCGCCGAGTACAAGGGCGTGGCCACCTTCCTGAACTTCCTCTCCAACGCCGAAGTGCAGTCGGCCAGCCACAAGCGCACCGGCTACCTGCCCATCACCACGGCGGCGTACAAGCTGACCGAGCAATCCGGCTTCTACAAGCAGAATCCAGGCACCGACACGGCCGTCAACCAGATGATCCGCAAGACCACTGACAAGTCGCGCGGTATCCGCCTGGGCAACTACGTACAGATCCGCGCCGTGGAAGACGAGGAACTCGAACAGGTCTGGGCCGGCAAGAAAACTGCCAAGGAAGCCCTCGACGCCGTGGTCAAGCGCGGCAACGACCTGCTGGAACGCTTCGAGAAAGCTAATAAGTCCTGACGGACTTTTATTAGCCCCGGCTGTCATGACGGCACCCCTCCCCAACCCTCCCTGCCCGGCGGGGAGGGCCACCGCGATATAAAGCAGGACCATGGAAAAACGCGTCGTCTTCCGCTCGCGCTGGCTGCCCTGGCTGCTGCTGGCGCCGCAGGGCGTGATCATTGCAGTGTTTTTCTTCTGGCCAGCCGGCCAGGCACTGCTGCAGTCGCTCATGCAGTCGGACGCCTTCGGCACCTCGGTGCAGTGGGTCGGGCTGGAGAATTTCCGCAACCTCTGGAACGACGAGACCTACCTCGCCTCGTTCAAGACCACCGCCGTCTTCTCGGCGCTGGTGGCCGTGCTGGG
Source organism: Burkholderiales bacterium (assembly GCA_016185015.1). Lineage (GTDB taxonomy): Bacteria > Pseudomonadota > Gammaproteobacteria > Burkholderiales > Burkholderiaceae_C > Hylemonella. The sequence goes on along the minus strand of JACPOI010000028.1, from coordinate 98,972 downwards.
CCTGACCCTGTCGCTGCTGCTCGCGGTCTTTGCCGACCGGGTGGTGCGCGGCGCCATGGTCTACCGCACCCTGCTGATCTGGCCCTACGCCGTGGCGCCCGCCGTGGCCGGCGTGGTCTGGCTCTTCCTGTTCTCCCCCAGCATCGGCGTGCTGTCGCACGCCCTGCAGGTCGCCGGGGTGGACTGGAACCCGCTGCTCAACAGCGAGCACGCCATGACCCTCATCGTCATGGCGGCCGTCTGGAAGCAGCTGTCCTACAACCTGCTGTTTTTCCTGGCCGGACTGCAGAGCATCCCGAAGTCGCTGATCGAGGCCGCCGCCATCGATGGCGCCGGTGCCTGGCGCCGCTTCTGGAGCATCCAGCTGCCCCTGCTCTCGCCCACCACCTTCTTCCTGCTGGTCATCAACATCGTCTACGCCTTCTTCGACACCTTCGCTATCGTCGATGCAGCCACCAAGGGTGGCCCGGGCAAGGACACCGCCATCCTGGTCTACAAGGTCTACTTCGACGGCTTCAAGGCCCTGGACCTGGGCAGCTCGGCCGCGCAATCGGTGGTGCTGATGGCCATCGTCATCGGGCTGACCGTGGTGCAGTTCCGCTTCGTTGAGAAAAAAGTAACCTACTGAGATCCCTGTCCCATGGTCGAACGCAAACGCTGGCTGGATCTGCTCTCGCACGCCGTGCTGCTCCTGGGCGTGCTGGTGGTGGCCTTCCCGGTGTACGTCACCGTCATCGCCTCCACCCACAGCATGGAGACCGTGACCCATCCGCCCATGCCACTGCTGCCGGGCGACCAGATGGTGCAAAACTACCAGGCGGCGCTCATGGGCGAGCGCAGCGGGAGTGGCACCCACGCCGCCGTCGGCCGCATGATGATGGTGAGCCTGATCTCGGCCCTGGTGATCGCGCTGGGCAAGATCGCCATCTCCCTGCTTTCGGCCTTTGCCATCGTCTACTTCCGCTTTCCCTTTCGCAAGCTGTTCTTCTGGGCGATCTTCATCACCCTGATGCTGCCGGTGGAGGTGCGCATCCTGCCGACCTACCAGGTGATCTCCGACCTCGGCATGCTCAACAGCTATGCTGGCCTGACGGTTCCGCTGATCGCCTCGGCCACCGCAACCTTCCTGTTCCGCCAGTTCTTCCTGACCGTGCCCGAGGAACTGACCGAAGCCGCGCGTGTGGACGGTGCCGGACCGCTGCGTTTCTTCAAGGACGTGCTGCTGCCGCTGTCGGTCACGCCCATGGCAGCTCTGTTCGTCATCCAGTTCATCTACGGCTGGAACCAGTACCTCTGGCCGCTACTCGTCACCACCCAGGAAAACATGTACCCGGTGGTGATCGGCATCAAGCAGATGATCACCGCTGGCGACGCGCAGACCGAATGGAACGTGGTCATGGCCACCGCCGTCCTGGCCATGATCCCCCCGGCCCTGGTGGTGATGCTCATGCAGAAATGGTTCGTCAAGGGCCTGGTGGACACGGAAAAATAAGAGACCGATTTATGGCTTCCCTGACCCTCTCCAACGTCATCAAGCGCTACGGCCACGGCCCGAAGGCCAACCAGGTCATCCATGGTGTCAACGCCGAAGTCGCCGATGGCGAGTTCGTTGTCATCGTCGGCCCCTCGGGCTGCGGCAAATCCACCCTGCTGCGCATGGTGGCCGGACTGGAAGAGATCAGCGGGGGCGAGATCCGCATCGGCCCGCGTGTGGTCAACGACCTGGAACCGGCCGAACGCGACATCGCCATGGTGTTCCAGAACTACGCGCTCTACCCACACATGAGCGTGTTCGACAACATGGCCTACGGCCTGAAGATCGCCAAGGTGCCCAAGGACGAGATCCGTGCGCGCGTGGACAAGGCCGCGCGCATCCTGGAACTGGGCCCCTTCCTGGAACGCAAGCCGCGTGAACTCTCCGGCGGCCAGCGCCAGCGGGTGGCCATGGGCCGCGCCATCGTGCGCCAGCCCCAGGTTTTCCTGTTCGACGAACCGCTCTCCAACCTGGACGCCAAGCTGCGCGCGCAGACCCGCCTGGAGATCCAGAAGCTGCACCGCGAACTCGGTATCACCTCGCTCTTCGTCACGCACGACCAGGTCGAGGCCATGACGCTGGCGCAGCGCATGATCGTCATGAATGCCGGCCGGATGGAACAGTTCGGCACACCCGAGGAGGTCTACCACCGCCCGGCCTCCACCTTCGTGGCCAGCTTCATCGGCGCGCCGCCCATGAACCTGCTCACCAGTGCCCCGCACGTGGAACCCGGCACCATCCTGGGCATCCGCCCCGAACATCTCGACGTGGTACCGCAGCCCGCTGCCCAGGGCTGGAGCGTGCAGGTCGAGGCCATCGAGATGCTGGGCGCCGAACGCCTGCTCTACACGCGCGTGGACAGCGAGCAGATCATCGTGCGCGTCAGCGAAGGCCAGGCCGTGGTGCCCACCATCGGCAGCACCCTGCACCTCGTCCCGCAGCCCGATCGCCTGCACCGTTTCGACGAGGCCACGGGGAAACGCCTGTGAGCCAGGTGCCCGGCTCGCCGCCCTGGCCCTATCCGCGCTGGGTCGCCCACCGCGGCGCCGGCAAGCTGGCCCCCGAGAACACCCTGGTCGCCTTCAAGCTCGGGCACGCCCACGGCTGGCGCATGTTCGAATGCGATGTGAAGCTCAGCGCCGACGGCGTGCCCTTCCTGCTGCACGACGCCACCCTGGAACGCACCAGCAACGGCCAGGGCACGGCGGGCGCCTTGCCTTGGGCCCAGCTGGCTGGCCTGGACGCGGGCAGCTGGCTGGCCCCCGCTTATGCCGGCGAGCCCATCCCGACCCTGCAGACTATTGCGCGCTTCTGCCTGGACCACGACAGCCTGCTCAATGTCGAAATCAAACCCACCCCCGGCACCGAGCGCCAGACCGGCGAGGTCGTGGCACAGGCCGCGGCGCAGCTGTGGCAAGGAGCAGCGGTGCCGCCCTTGCTCAGTTCCTTCCAGCCCGAATCCCTGGCGGGCGCGCAGGCTGCGGCCCCGGCGCTGCCGCGCGCCCTGCTGCTGGACAACTTGTGGGAGGGCTGGCTGGACGCCGCGCGCAGACTGGACTGCGTGGCCGTGGTCTGCAAGTACACGCTGTGGGATGCCGCCCTGGTGGCGCGCACGCGCGCAGCCGGCCTGCGCGGCCTGTGCTACACGGTGAACGACGCCAGCGCTGCGCAAGATCTGCTGGCGCTGGGCCTCGACGGCCTGATCACCGACCGCGTGGATTTCTTCGATCCCGCGCAGCCCGACCGCGTGGCCGTCAACCCGCACGCAGCCCCTGACGTTAGAAGAGGCACCTAGAATCGCACCGTGCTCCCTCGCGGGAGCGCACCGTTTTTTGCCTTAACTTTTCCGGGAGTCCCATGAAAAAGATCATCGCCGCCGCCCTGCTTTGCGCAGCCGTTGCCACGCCCGCCCTGGCACAAAAGGAGAGCCACTGGTATCTCGCGCTGGATGCTGGTACGCTGAAAATGCAGAACACCAATTACGCCAACCCGGGCTCCCTCACCGTCTCGGGCGGTTACCGCTTCAACCGCAACTTCGCACTTGAAGGTGGCCTGACCGGCTACGGCGACTCCACCCTGGTCTACAACAACGGCACCACCACCGCCGAGCAGGCCGACGCCCGCTTCCTGGCGGTCGGCATCTTGCCGCTGTCGCAGAGCTTCGACCTCTTCGGCAAGGCCGGCATCGGTTTCCACACCGCCAAGGTCACGGGCACCGGTGCCTATTCCGGCACCTACAGCAAGGAAACCACCACCAATGTGATCCTCGGTTTCGGCGGCCAGTTCAACATCAACTCCCGCTTCGGCCTGCGCCTGCAGTACGAAGCCCTGGGCAAGTCCAAGAGCAGCCCCAGCGATCCGGGTGCCGACATCAGCCGTGTGTCCATCGGCGGCGTGCTCAACTTCTGAAGTTGCACCGCTCTCCAAAAAAGCCGGGCCCTGCCCGGTTTTTTTTACGCCCAAAGCGAAGAGGGACATAACACCTCGTTACAAGGCGTGGCCGCGGCCTTCCCATAATTCCGTCCGCGTCCCCGCCCCCCGGCGGGCCCTCCATTGCAACGACAGGTTCACGCCATGAAAAAGATCCTTGCCACGGCCTTGCTCTGCAGCGCCGCTATCACCCCCGCCCTGGCCCAGAACGCGCGTTACTACGCCGCCGCCGACTACGGCATCGTCAGCCTGAGCGGACCAGGTTCCTACTCCAGCCCCGGCGCGCTGACGCTCTCCGGCGGCTACCACTACCTCGACAACCTGGACCTGGAAGCGGGCCTGACGATGATCGGCAGCGCCACGGCCGATGTGCCCGGCCCCGGGCGCGTGAGCATCAACCAGAACATCGTGAGCGCCGTGGCCGTGGGCAAGGTGCCGCTCAACAGCCAGGTCCATCTGTTCGGCAAGGCCGGCGTGGGCGTGCACGACGGCGGCATCAACGGCCTGCCCGACGACCTGATCTACGGCTTTGGTGGCCAGATCCGGTTCGACCGCGAGTTCAGCATGCGTGTGCAGTACGAGAGCCTGGGCCGGGTCAAGATCCCGTCTTCCAACAGCAAGGCCGACCTGACACGCCTGTCCGTCGGCGTCATCTACAACTTCTGAGCGCAGGGCACAAAAAAGCCGGGCTGGGCCCGGCTTCTCAGGCGCTGGTTCAGCGCCGCCAGCCCCGCGCCAGCAGCCACTGCGAACTGGCCACGGCCAGCACCAGCAGGGCGTAGGCCATCATCTTGCCGTCGCGCCCCAGCCACCACAGGCTGGCCAGCAGCACACCCACCCCCACCGCAAAGTTCACCAGTACCTGCCCCCACCAGGGCATGGCGGTCCGCTTCCTGAAAAGAGGCCAGGCCAGCAGGGGCAGCAGCACGGCCAGCGCGAAGGCCGGGGCAACGAAGTTGAGCAGGTGTAAGAGGATGTCTTGGAGGTTCATGGAACAGGCCGGCGCCGGTAAAAAATGGCGCAAACCATTGATGTATCTATAAATTTTATAATCTCGCCATGGCAGTCTGGGCTTTGGGCATCAATCACACGACCGCGCCGCTCGATTTGCGCGGCCGGTTTGCCTTTGCGCTCGACCAACTCCCCCCCACCTTACACGGCTTGCGCGGTGCGCTCCCCCGCCCACCCGAGGCTGCCATCCTCTCCACCTGCAACCGCACCGAGATCTATTGCGCCAGCGAGCAGCTGGAGCTGGCGCCCACGCTGGACTGGCTGGCCAAAAGCGGCGGGGTTTCGGCCGAGGAGCTGCGTTCGCACACCTACACGCTGCAGGGCAATGAAGCCGCCCGTCATGCCTTCCGCGTGGCCAGCGGCCTGGATTCCATGGTGTTGGGCGAGCCGCAGATCCTGGGCCAGATGAAAGACGCCGTGCGCGTGGCCGAAGAAGCCGGCGCCCTGGGCACCACACTCAACCAGCTGTTCCAGCGCTCCTTTGCCGTGGCCAAGGAAGTGCGCACCTCCACCGAGATCGGCGCGCACTCCATCAGCATGGCGGCCGCTGCCGTACGCCTGGCCGGCAACCTGTTCGAAGACCTGCAGCAGGTGCGCATCCTCTTCGTCGGTGCCGGCGAGATGATCGAACTGGCGGCTACCCACTTCGCCGCCAGAAATCCCAAGGCCATGGTCATCGCCAACCGCACGCTGGACCGCGGCGAAAAGCTGGCCGGCCGCTTCGGCGCTGAAACCATGCGCCTGGCCGAACTGCCCGAGCGCCTGCACGAATTCGACGCCGTCATCAGCTGCACCGCCAGCACCCTGCCGCTGATCGGCCTGGGTGCGGTGGAGCGCGCCCTCAAGCAGCGCAAGCACCGCCCCATGTTCATGGTGGACCTGGCCGTGCCGCGTGACATCGAACCCGAAGTCAAGGGCCTGTCCGACGTCTACCTCTACACCGTGGACGACCTGGCCGCCGTGGTGCAGACCGGCCAGGCCAACCGCCAGGCCGCCGTGGCCCAGGCCGAAGTCATCATCGACGCCGGTGTGCAGAGCTTCATGCACTGGATGGACCAGCGCAGCACCGTGCCGCTGATCCAGCAGCTCAATGCCCAGGCCGACGAGTGGCGCGCCGCCGAGATCGCGCGCGCGCGCAAGGCCCTGGCCCGCGGCGAAGACGTGGACGCGGTGCTCCAGACCCTGTCCAGGGGACTGACACAGAAGATGCTGCACGGCGCCCTGGCCGAGCTGCATGCCGGCGACGCCGCCGCGCGTGAGCGCGCCAGCACCGCCATCCAGCACTTCTTCCTGCGCAAAGAGCGTTAGCGGCGACTGTCCCCGCACCTCGTCCGCCGTGGCGAGGGTTTGCTCTCATCCGCCCACGCGCCCCGCACGTCGGCCACCCCACCGGATCTGGAACACCTGCATGAAACCGTTTCTGCGCCAGCAACTCGAACGCTACGCCCAGCGCCTGGAAGAACTCAACTTCCTGCTCTCGCGCGAGGACATCATGGCCGACATGGGCCAGTTCCTCGCGCTCTCGCGCGAGCACAGCGAAGTCACGCAGATGGCCGGCCGCTATACCCGCTACCAACAGCGCGAGGCCGACCTCGCCGGTGCGCAGGGCATGCTGGCCGACCCGGACATGGCCGAGATGGCGCAGGAAGAGATCACAGCGGCCACGGCCGAGCTGACCCAGCTCGAAGAAGAGCTGCAGCGCCTGCTGCTGCCCAAGGACCCGGACGACGCGCGCAACGCCTTCATGGAAATCCGTGCTGGCACTGGCGGCGACGAGTCGGCCCTGTTCGCCGGCGACCTGCTGCGCATGTACACGCGCTACTGCGAGCGTCGCGGCTGGAAGACCGAGCTCATCAGCGAGTCGCCCAGTGAACTGGGCGGCTACAAGGAAGTAGTGCTGCGCATCGCGGGTGACCACGTCTACGGCGACCTGCGTTTCGAATCCGGTGGCCACCGTGTGCAGCGCGTGCCCGCCACCGAGACCCAGGGCCGCATCCACACCAGCGCCTGCACCGTGGCCGTGCTGCCCGAGCCGGACGAGACCCAGGCCGTGCAGATCAACCCGGCCGACCTGCGCATCGACACCTACCGTGCCAGTGGCGCCGGCGGCCAGCACATCAACAAGACCGACTCGGCGGTGCGCATCACCCACATTCCCACCGGCATCGTGGCCGAGTGCCAGGACGACCGCAGCCAGCACCGCAACAAGGCCAAGGCCCTGCAGGTGCTCTCGGCCCGCATCCAGGAAAAGGACCGCAGTGAGCGCGCCGCCAAGGACGCCGCGATGCGCAAAGGCCTGATCGGCAGCGGGGACCGAAGCGACCGCATCCGCACCTACAACTTCCCGCAGGGCCGCCTGACCGACCACCGCATCAACCTCACGCTCTACAAGCTCGACCGCATCATGGAAGGCGAGCTGGACGACGTGGTGAACGCCCTGCGCCATGCGCGCGAGGCCGAACAGCTGGCCGAGTTGGAAGTAGGCAACAACTGAGCACCTGAATCCCCCCGGAATGGGCTTGCAGTCCTACAATGCAGCTACATTTTCAGTAGCACCATGCAGATCCAGCAAGCCCTCGCCGCCGCCTGCTCCGCCCTTGGGCTGGAGCGGCTGGATGCGCAGTTGCTGCTGCTGCACGCCCTGGGCCGCCCGCAGAACGACCGCGCCTGGCTGGTCGCCCACGACAGCGACCCGCTCAGCCCCGATGCGGAGATGCGCTACATCAACCTCACCCGCCGCCGCGCTGCCGGCACGCCCCTGGCCTACCTGACGGGCCAGCGCGAGTTCTACGGCCTGACGCTGCAGGTCGATGCCCGTGTGCTCGACCCGCGCCCCGACACCGAAACCCTGGTCGACTGGGCGCTCGAACACCTGGCGCCGCAGGGCTCGGTGGTGGACCTGGGCACCGGCAGCGGCGCCATCGCCCTAGCGCTCAAGAGCCAGCGGCCCGGCGCCCGCGTCGAGGCCGTGGACACCAGCCCCGAAGCCCTGGCCGTGGCCCAGGCCAACGCGCAGCGCCTCGCGCTCGATGTCGCCTTCCACCTCGGCCACTGGCTCGAAGGCCTGCAGGGGAGGTTCGACCTGATCGTCTCCAACCCGCCCTACATCACCGAGGACGATCCGCACCTTGAACACCTCGGCCACGAACCGCGCCTGGCCCTCACCTCCGGCCCCGACGGCCTGGACGCCATCCGCACCATCGTGAAACAGGCGCCGGCCCGGCTGCAACCCGGTGGCTGGCTGCTGCTGGAACATGGCTGGGACCAGGCGGCGGCGGTGCGCGCCCTGCTGGCGCAGGCGGGCTTCCGCGAAGTGCAATCGCGCCGCGACCTGGCCGGCATCGAGCGCTGCAGCGGCGGCCAGTGGCAGCCCGGCTGAGCCCGCCTCAGTCCATCGGGCCTTCGGCCCAGTGCGCGTACGCGAAGTTGCAGCGGAACGGCCCTTCCACCACGTGGCCGGCGCAACGCGTCTCAAAAGCGTGCCGGAACGCGGCGTCGAGGGTGCCCAGGCGCCGGGCGTTCTCATACAGCTGTTCGACGTCGACCAGAAGGCGCTCGCCTCTGTTCTCCACGTGCACCACGAGGCGGCGGCGCGCCTTGGCCACAGCCATATAAAACTCCGGGTGGGCGCCAGCGATGGCTTCGCCGTGCATGACACGATGCACCGCAAATTTTTCCTGCAGGCTGAGCTTGAACTTGTCTTCCGGGTCCAGGCTGTCCACCTCGTCCACTGCCATGGCCTGGGCCACGGCTTTCACATCCGATGCGTTCATACAGGGTCTCCTTGGCGGGCGAGATAGTGGCGGCTCTCCCCATTTCAAGGCCCCATCCATGTGACTCAGTGAAAGTCCCGGCTCTGCGTCGCCAGGCGCCCCAGCAGCGGCGTCAGGTCTTCCAGATGCCCCGCGATCAGGTGGCACACCGGGCCCTGGCGCTGCCAGGTGCCGAAGACGGCCAGCAGACGCGCTGACAGCAGGGTCTCGCGCTGCTTGTCGCGCAGCGCCTTCCATACGATCACCTGCACCGAGCCCGTCTCGTCTTCCAGCGTCACGAAAACCACCCCCTTGGCCGTGCCCGGCTGCTGGCGCGCCACCACCAGGCCGCAGGCGCGCGCGGGCCGGCCATCGGGCAGTTGCTGCAGTTCCTCCGAAGTCAGCAAACGTTGCGCGCGCAAGCGCTCACGCAGCAGGGCCAGCGGGTGGCGGCGCAATGTCAGACCGGTGGCCGCGTAGTCGAAGACGATCTCCTCGCCCTCGGGCGCGGCCTCCAGCGCCAGTGCGGCTTCATGCACCGGCGCGCCTTTGAGCAGGGCCGGCGCGGCCTGCAGCCCCGCCGCGTCCCAAACCTGCTGGCGACGGTGGCCGCTGAGGCTCATGAGCGCATCGGCGCTGGCCAGGGCCTTCAGGTCCAGCGCGTCCAGCCCGGCGCGCAGGGCCAGGTCTTCGGTGCTGCGGTAGGGCCCCAGGGCACGGGCCTCGACGATGTGTTGCGCACGAACCTCCTTGAGCCCGGCCACCAGGCGCAAGCCCAGGCGCACCGCAGGCTGGCCGCCGTCATCCGACTCCAGCGTGCAATCCCAGGCGCTGTGCTGCACGTCCGCCGGCCGCACCGTGACGCCATGGCGCTGCGCGTCCTGCACCAGTTGCGCGGGACCATAGAACCCCATGGGCAATGAGTTGAGCAGCCCGGCCAGAAAGGCCGCGGGCTCATGCCGCTTGAGCCAGGCGCTGTCGTAGACCAGCAGCGCAAAGCTGGCCGCGTGGCTTTCGGGGAAACCGTATTCGCCGAAACCTTCGATCTGCCGGAAGATAGCCTCGGCAAATTCCTGCTCGTAACCGCGCGCCGTCATGCCCTCGATCAGGCGGCGCTGGAACTTGTCCACCCCGCCGCGGCGCTTCCACGCCGCCATGGCACGGCGCAGCTGGTCCGCTTCGCCCGGCGTGAAACCCGCGGCAATGATGGCGATCTGCATCACCTGTTCCTGGAAGATGGGCACACCCAGCGTGCGCTGCAGCGCGGGGCGCAGCGCCTCCTTGGGCAGGGTGAAGGTCTCGCCGCGGCGCTGGCGCTCGCGCTGCGCCAGGAAGGGATGCACCATGCCGCCCTGGATGGGCCCGGGCCGCACGATGGCCACCTCGATCACCAGGTCGTAGAAACAGCGCGGCTGCAGGCGCGGCAGCATGCTCATCTGCGCGCGGCTCTCGATCTGGAACACCCCCACCGTGTCGGCGCGGCAGATCATCTCGTAGGTGGCCGGATCTTCGGGCGGGATGTCCTGCAGGCGGAAGGCCTGCCCGCGCCGCTGGCTCACGAACTCCAGCGCGCGGCGGATAGCGCTGAGCATGCCCAGGGCCAGCACGTCCACCTTCAGCAGGCCCAGCGCGTCGATGTCGTCCTTGTCCCACTCGATGGTGGTGCGCCCCTCCATGGCCGCGGGGATGACGGGCACCGTACGCGTGAGCTTGTTCCCCGTGAGCACGAAACCGCCGCTGTGCTGCGAGAGATGGCGCGGAAACCCCAGCAGCGGCCGCGTGAGCTCGATCAGCAGGCGGATCTGCCGGCTCTGCGCATCCAGTCCCAGTTCCTGCAGGCGCTCGTGGTTCACCTCGCGCCCGTCCCACCACTGGTGGGCGCGAGCCAGCGCGTCGAGCAGCGCCTCGTCCATGCCCAGCGCCTTGCCCACGTCGCGTATCGCACCGCGTGCGTGGTAGGTGTGCACGGCGGCGGTGAGCGCGGCGCGATCACGCCCGTATTTGGCATAGAGGTACTGGATCACCTCTTCGCGTCGCTGGTGCTCGAAGTCCACGTCAATGTCCGGCGGCTCCGCGCGCTCGCGGCTGATGAAGCGCTCGAAGAGCACGCTGGTGCGCGCCGGGTCCACCTCGGTCACGCCCAGGCAGTAGCACACGGCCGAATTGGCCGCCGAGCCGCGGCCCTGGCAAAGGATGTGTCGGCTGCGCGCAAAACGCACGATGTCGTAGACCGTGAGGAAGTATTTCTCGTAGTGCAGCTCGCTGATGAGCACCAGCTCATGTTCCACCTGCTGCTGCACCGCCGCCGGCACGCCCTGCGGGTAACGCACTTGCGCGCCTTCCAACGTGGCACGGCGCAGGTAAGAGGCCGGCGTCTCGCCCGCGGGCACCACCTCTTCCGGGTACTCGTACTTGAGTTCGTCCAGGCTGAAGCGGCAGAGTTGCGCCACGCGCACGGTCTCGGCCAGCAGCTCCGCAGGGTAGAGCGCGGCCAGGCGCTGGCGTGAACGCAGGTGCGCCTCGGCATTGGGTGACAAGGCAAAACCGCAATCGGCCACGGGCCGACCCAGGCGGATGGCCGTCATCACATCCTGCAGCGGCTTGCGCGAACGTACATGCATGTGCACGCCGCCCGCGGCCACGAGCGGCACGCCCGCGCTGTGCGCCGCCGTGGTCAGACACTCCAGCCACAGCGCGTCATCAAGCCGGTGCAGCAACTCCACCACCAGCCAGCACGCTGCAAACCGTTGCTGCAGCCAGGTCAGACGCGCGGCGAGGGCGGGCGCAAAGGCCGCGTCTTCGGGGCGCGGCGCTTCGCGGTTCGGCACCAGCAGGGCCAGCAGCTCGCGGCTGTCCAGACCCAGCGCGTCCCAGTCTTGCGCATGCACGCGGTAGCGGCGCCCGCTCTTCTTGTCCGGCTTCGCGCGCAACGTCGTGATGAGTTCGCACAATTCACCATAAGCTGCGCGGCTGCGCGCCAGCAGCAACAGGGTGAAGCACGCCTCCACGCCCTCGGCCTCCACGCCCAGCTCGGTGCCGATCAGCAGCGGCAGCCCCAGTTCCTTGGCCGCCCCATGGGCGCGCACCACCCCGGCCATGGAACATTCGTCCGTGATGGCCAGCGCGCTGTAGCCCAGCGCATGCGCCCGCGTCACCAGCTCCTCCGGGCTCGATGCGCCGCGCTGGAAGCTGAAGTTGCTCAAGGCATGCAGCTCGGCGTAGGCCGGCAAACTGGAACCGATGATCGGTGCTTCAGCCATACATGCCCTGCAGAAACCAGGCTGGCTCCCCCGCACTGCGCCGCCGGTACACCCAGAGCAGCCCCGCCTGCGGGCTGCGGGCCACAAAATAGTCGCGTTGGGCCAGTTCCTCGCCTTCCGTCTCTGCGGCTGACAACAGACTCCACCAGCCGGACTCCAGGCGCTCGGGGCCGGCCAGCATGAGGAGCGGACCCTGGTAGAGCGGGCGCTCGCCCTGCATGGCCAGGCGCAACGGTTGACGCAGGATCCAGGGCGGGTGCAGTTGCAGGTGCTTGGGTAATACGGGAGCCTTGGCACTCACCGCGCCCTCGCCGGCCGGTGCCCAGGCCTGCATGTGCTGAGGCCGGTGGTCGGCCAGCAGCTGGCCACGCAAGACACGCTCTGCGCCCAGGCGCACGGACAGGCGTTCGATGAGCTGTTGCATCGGCTCGCCCTCTCGCACCTCTTCGGGCAGAAGGCTGGCACTCGTGGTTTCCAGGGCTTCGGTCTCGGTGGCGTCCAGGCGGATGGCCAGCACGGGCGCGGGCAGGGTGAGACGCGCCAGGTGTTCGCCCAGCAGGCGGGCCAGGTGGGTGATGTCGCGCGTGGCTTCGGCGGTGCGCACGGGCAATTGGCCATGGCTCAGCTCACCACGGCGCACGAGGTCGTGCTCCCAGTGCAGGGTGATGGCGAGCACGCCGCGCTGGCGTGCCAACAACCAGCTGGCCAGTTGCTGCAGCAGGCGACGCGCGCCGAAGACCATGCCCTCGGCCACTTCGATGCGGCCATGGAACTCGAGCCGCGCGCTGAAAGTCTCGGGCAATTCGATCCACTCAAAGGCCTCGGGCCGCTGCGCGTAGGTGCGGTCCAGCGCCTCCAGCAGCGCGGCGCCGAAACGGCGTGAGAGGCCGCCGCGCGGGAGCGCGCGCACATCCCCCAGCGTGCGGCAGCCCAGGCGCGCGAGCACGCCCTCATGCGCACGCGCGGCGCTCAGGTGCAGAAGCGGTAGTGCGTCGAGCGTGGCGCTGAGGCGGCGCGTGGTGCAGGACATGGCGGGCGCAGACGTGGTCTCATCCGCCAGTGGCAGCGTACGCAGCAGGGCCAGCGCGGCCAGGGCCGTGGGGGCCACGGCGAGGCCCGTGCCGCCGGCGAGCGGTAACTCGTCACGCAGGCGCTGCAGCAATGCGCGCTGACCGCCGAAGAGGCGCAGGCTGGCCCCGGCCTCCAGCAGCACCGCCTCTTCCAGCACGCAGACCCGGGGGCTGAACTGCAAACCCCACCAGGCGAGGGCTTGTTGTTCAGGCGGGGGCGGCGGGGGCTCATGCGCTCTGGAGCTGGCGTCGGGCGGGGCGTGTGGGCGCAGGGCGATCCACAACATGGCCGAGGTCCTGGAGAGGCCGTCGCTTGCGCAGCGCGGCCATGACGGGCAAGGGCGCGGCAAGGGTGAGGGAGTGATCGGTGACGGGGCCGCGGCGCTTGAGCAGCTCGATGCCCAGGCCCAAGGCGTCGGGTGCGCTGCGCAGCGTGAGGCGCAGCGGCGCGGGCGAAGATTCGTGGCGCGCCGCTTCGGGCCGGAAGGCGAAGACCAGCGCCTGCGTGTGGGTGCTGGCCAGCTGCAGGCGGCGCAGCTGCTCGGGCCGGGCTTGCGGCAGCCAGGCCATGAGCGCGCCGAGTTCACGACAGCGCAGCACCTGCTCGGCGGCCCAGAGGCGCTCGGCCGGCGTGCGTGCGTCGATGCGCAGCAGCTGCGCGGCGGGAATGCCGGCAGCCGCGAGCGCGGGCAGGTGCGGCAGCAGTGGCGCGCCGATGAGCACGAGCGGCCCCTGCGCCACGGCGCGTTTCAGCGCGGGCAGCAGCAGGCGCCACTCAAACAGGCCGCTCTGCAGCTGCAGCACTTCGGTCAATTGCCCCAGGGGCCAGCCGCCGCCGGGCAGCTCGGCATCGAGTTCCGCATGGCCGCTGCTCAGCACGGCCTGTGGCGCCTGGTGCAGCTGGTCTGCGCGCCAGACGCCCGCGACCTCGTCGGGCGAGCATGCGGGCAACACAAGGCGGAGCGCGGCGGACATGGCGAACCTTCAAAGCGCGATGAGATCGGCCGTGCCCGAGAGCAGCGGGCGGCAGAGGATCTTGTAGCCGTCGGCATCGAAGCCGATGGCGCTCTGGTCCAGCCCCCGCGCCTGGGCCAGGCTGTCCGCGCTGCCGAGGTAGCACCAGTTGCGGATGACGTGGATCTGCTCCAGACCCTCTTCGTCACGTTCGCGCAGGCCGATGGCGCCCACATGCGGCCAGCAGGCCACGCGCAGGGTTTCGAGTGCGGCGATCAGGCGCTCCTGATGCGCAGCCGGGGCTTCGTCACCACGGCACACCCCCGCACACTGGTGCAGCGCGGCGCGAAAGCAGGCGCGGCCCGGGGCCAGGCGCTCCAGCCCCAGCGCGCCGTAGCAGAGCTTGTGCAGGTCGGCCAGGTTGCGCAGGCCGTCGAGCGCGGCGTGGCGGCTGCCGTAGAGGCCGAACAGATCGGGTGTGGTGGCGAAGTTGTGGCTGCGTGCGTCCACCACCTCGGGGCGACCCGCGGCGTCCAGGCGCAGCGCACAGAGCTGGCGGCTGCGGCGCAGCTTCTGGTTGTAGAGCGGTTGCTGCTGCTTGATGAGGCTGGCCTCGAGCAGCAGGGCGCCCACCTCACCCGCGGTGCGGCGGTGCGTGATGAGGCGGGTCTGGCGCAGCAGGCGCGCTTCATCGGGGTTGCGCAGGTGCGAGAGCACGCGTGCGCGCAGGTTCACGCTCTTGCCGATGTACAGCGGCAGCGCATCTCCTGGCTCGCCGTGGAAGGTGTAGACGCCGGGCAGATGCGGCAAGGCCTCCACACACTCGCGCAGGTGCTCGGGGTAGGCATACATGCGGGCCTCGTCGAACTCGAGGCGGCGGCGGGCGGGAATGTGCATGGCGGGGGCGCTACACGTTTGGGAATCGGTTTCGGTCGGGTCTGATGGGCGGCCAGGGCGCGCTGCAGGTGCATCTTGCCACAATACTGTTTTTAAAACCAGTACCATGCCGCAAGCCTTGCTGCGTCTGGTTTTCAATCCCGTTCGGCAGGACCGGGGGCTTGAAAGCCGCGCGCTTTGCATGACAATGCAGGTGTCTGCCACCATACCGAACAGGAAGGCCCATGAAAGGCGATCCCCAAGCCATCTCCCACCTGCAGGCCCAGCTCAAGAACGAGTTGACGGCCATCAACCAGTACTTCGTGCACTACCGGATGCTCAAGCACTGGGGCCTGGACAAGCTGGCCAAGAAGGAATACGAGGAGTCGATCGGCGAGATGAAACACGCCGACAAGCTCATGGACCGCATCTTCATGCTGGACGGCCTGCCCAATCTGCAGGACCTGGGCAAGCTCAACATCGGCGAGGACGTGCCCGAGATCCTGCGCAGCGACCTGGCGCTGGAGACGGGGGCGCAGGCCACCATCAAGGACGGCATCGCCCACTGCGAGAAGGTGCGTGACTACGTCTCGCGCGACCTGCTGCAGGAGATCCTGGACGACACCGAGGAACACATCGATTTCCTGGAAACCCAGATCGAACTGCTGGAGAAGGTGGGCCAGCAGAACTACCTGCAGAGCCAGATGGGCGAACTCTCCTGAGCCGGTCCCTGCAACAACAAAAAGGGCTACGCAGTGCGTAGCCCTTTTTCATGGGGGTGACAGCAGAGATTCAGGCGGCGACCAGTTGAATGGAACGGCCCTGGCCGAGCTCCTGGCCCAGGTGCGCCATCTTGTGGCTGGGCCGGCATTCGGACCAGAGGGCGCGGGCGCAGCCTTCGCACTTGCCGCACTGGGTGGCCACGCCGAGTTCGAGCTGGATCTCGTCGAAGTCGGCGCCGGCACGGGCGGCACGCTCGATGGTCTTGTCGGAAACGCGGTGGCAGACGCAAACAATCATGGCGGATGGGGGTAGGTCGGCTAGTTATGCGAATGATAATGGTTCTCAATACAATTGCCAAACGTTTTTGGCCACCCCTGCCCGTGACGCGGATATCCCCACAGAACTGTGTAAAACCCCAGGAACTTTGGGTTTAGCACTCAATCACAGAGAGTGCTAATATAGAAACATGACCTCGAAAGGAGTTCTGCCATGACCGCTGTCACTGGAGTTTCCGCTTCTGCACTGACCGTCGCGAATCCCTGGGCGCTCGTGCCCCCGCTGGGTAATCTCGACGCCTATATTTCGGCCGCCAACCGCCTGCCCATGCTCACGCTGGAGCAAGAGCAGGAGTTCGCGCGCAAATTCCGCGACTCGAACGATCTTGAGGCCGCCGGTAAGTTGGTGCTCTCTCACTTGCGCCTGGTGGTCTCGGTTTCCCGCCAGTACCTGGGCTACGGCCTGCCCCACGGCGACCTGATCCAGGAAGGCAATGTGGGCCTGATGAAGGCCGTCAAGCGCTTCGACCCGGACCAGGGCGTGCGCCTGGTGAGCTACGCCCTGCACTGGATCAAGGCCGAGATCCATGAATACATCCTGAAGAACTGGCGCATGGTCAAGGTCGCCACGACCAAGGCCCAGCGCAAGCTGTTCTTCAACCTGCGTTCCAAGAAGCAGGGTTACAAGGCCGACGCCGCCGCTGCGGACGCCGCCACCCACCGCGAGACGCTGAGCGAGCAGGAAATCGACCTGATGGCCAAGGAGCTCAACGTCAAGCGCGAAGAGGTCATCGAGATGGAAACCCGCCTGTCGGGCGGTGACGTCATGCTGGACCCGGGCCCGGGCGACGATGGCGAAGACAGCTTCGGCCCCATCGCCTACCTGGCCGACGCCAACCATGAGCCCACCGCCATGATCGAGGCGCACCAGCGCGACGTGCTGGCCAGCGACGGCATCGCCGCGGCGCTGGACGTGCTGGACCCGCGCAGCCGCCGCATCGTGGAAGAACGCTGGCTCAAGGTCAACGACGACAGCTCGGGCGGCATGACGCTGCACGAACTGGCCGCCGAGTACGGCGTGAGCGCCGAGCGCATCCGCCAGATCGAAGTGGCCGCCATGAAAAAGATGAAGGCCGCACTGGCAGAATACGCCTGACTTTCGCCACAAGCCACGAGGCCCCGGATTCGAGAGAGTCCGGGGCTTTTTCACTGGAGACAAGAATGCAACTGACCCCCTCCCCCTTGCGTCGCGCCTTGCTGGCGCTGGGCCTGCTCACGCTGGCCGCCGGCGCCCATGCGCAGCAGCAGGCCGCCTGGCCGAGCAAGCCGGTGAAGATCATGGTCGGTTTTCCAGCCGGCACCTCGCCCGATCTGGTGGCGCGCACGCTGGCCGAGCCCCTGAGCAAGGCGCTGGGCCAGCCGGTCATCGTGGAAAACAAGCCGGGTGCAGGCGGCAATATCGCGGCCGACATGGTGGCCAAGGCCACCGACGGCCACACCATCGGCGTGATGATCAACGGCAACCTGACCATCGCCAAGCTGCTGAACGCGAAAACGCCGTATGACCCGGCCAAGGACCTGGCCCCCATCAGCCTGATCGGCACCGCGCCGCTGGTGCTGGCCGCACCGGTCGACGCCCCCGGCAAGACCACCGCCGAATTCCTGGCCGCGGCACGCAGCAGCGGCGACAAGTGGAGCTATGGCTCGCCCGGCGTGGGCACCGTGGGCCATATCGGCATGGAGCTGCTCAAGGCACGCGTGGACATGAACCCCGTGCACGTGCCCTACCCCGGTTACCCGCAGGTGGTGACGGCCATGCTGGGCGGCCAGATCCAGCTCTCCATGCTGCCGCCGGGTCTGGCCCTGGCGCAGGCCCGCGCCGGCAAGGTCCGCGTGCTGGGCGTCACATCGGCCGGCCGCAGCACACTGACACCGGAAATTCCCAGCCTGGCCGAAGCCGGCGTGAAGAACTTCCAGCTCGAGATCTGGAACGCGGTGGCCGGCCCGGCTTCCATGCCCAAGCCCGTCGTCGCCCGGCTCTCGGCACTCTTCAGCGAGATCGCGCGCAGCCCCGAGGTGCGGCAGCGCCTGTTCCAGCAGGGCTGGCAGGTGGCGGGCGGCTCCTCGGAAGCGCTGGCCCTGCGCATCAAGTCCGACACGGCCACGCTGGGCAAGATCATTGCCGAGCGCGGCATCAAGGCCGAATAAGGCCTAGAAATCCATCACTACCGACAGCTTGGCGTAGCGGCCCGGCTGGGTGTAGGCGTCCATCTGCGTGGTGGCGCTGGTGGTGGTGAGGCCCTGCAGATCGGACCACAGCCAGTACTTGCGATCGGTCAGGTTGTAGATGCCGGCATTGAGCCGCAGGTCCTTGCGGATGCGCCACTGGCCGGAAAGATCGAACGTGGCAACCGCGGGCACGTCGCTGACCTGGACGCCGCCGACCCGGACCCCCGACGTGGGATCGATGTCGTCGGCCGTCTTGGCCGAGCGGTATTGCATGTCCAGCCGCAGGGTCCAGGGGGCGGTGTCGTAGTGCATGCCCGCGGTGAGCATGGCGGGGTCGATGGAGTTCAGCGGACGTCCGGTGCCGGTGTCCTGCCCGCGGGCATGGGCCAGCGCAAAGGGCGTCGTCACGCGACCCGGCCCCACGCGCCCCCAGTCCATGCGCCCGCGGAACTCGAAGCCCCAGATGATGGCGTTGTCGATATTCACCGTCTGGTAGACATAGGGATCGGGTGCGGTGCCGCTGCCTGAGAGCAGCTTCTTGTCCACGATGAGCTGGTTGTAGTTGCCGGTGAAGACGGCGAACTCCGTGGCCAGGCGCGCGGAACTCGTGCGCAGGCCAAGCTCGTAGTGCTGGCTGGTCTCGGGCTTGAGGTTGGGGTTGGGCAGCAGCCGCGCATTGATACCGGGCTGCGGATCGAAATAACCGTTGAGCTGCCAGGCATTGGGCGCCTTGAAGCCGGTAGCGTAGTTGCCGAAGACCGACCACTGGCTGTCGACGCGGTACAGGGCCCCGAGCTTGGGCGAGGTGTGCGTGCCCGAGAGGGAGATGCCCGGTGCACTGGCCGGCGGGGCATAACCGGCCTGGCTGATCACGTCCAGCGCAAAACTTTCAAAGCGCACACCGGGTGTGACGCGCCAGCGCTCGCTGGCCAGTTCACTCTGCGCATACACACCGACGCTGGTGTCGCGTGTGTCGGGGAAATATCTCTTCGGCACGTAGGCGGTCAGGGGCGCCGGGTCATAACCGCCGAACCAGCTGGTGACGTCGCTGCTGACGTAGTCCACGCCATAGGTGAGCCGCTGCGTCCAATCGGACGACACGGGCGTGGTCTTGCCGGCCTGCACGCCCAGCTGCCAGGTACGCTCGCTGTAGCGCGTGTCACGCCGGCGCACACCGCCGTCGTTGCGCACGGTGCGCCCGTTATCCTGCGCATCGGCATTCTGGAAGCTCAGCACCGTCTGCAGCAGATCGGCCCAGGCCTCGCTCAGGTTGTAGCGTGCGTCCCAGGTGAAGCGGTCACGGGCGAAGTTCTGGCGCGCATTCTCGCCCACGACCGACGACGCCACCAGCGGCGGCTTGGCCCGGCTGGACAACAGCTCCACATCCGACTGCTTGCCCACGTGCTCGGCCGTGAGGACGTGCTTCTGGCGCCCGTCAGGCCGGGCCACCAGTTTCATCAACACGGAGTCCCCGCTGGTGTTCTGCGGGTTGGGGCGCGTGCGGTCGGTGTTGGCCGCATCATTGCTGCCCATATTGTTCAAGCCCTTGCCCGTGTAGCTGGTGCCGGTGAACATCCATTGCAGGGTGTCGCTGGCACGGCCGGCCAGGGTGGCCGTGGCCTTGTAGGTGTCGTCGTCGCCACTCCAGCCCAGCGCCACGCGCCCCCCCAGGTTCCTGGGTTCGCCATTCGCGCTGGTCAGGAAATCCGAGGGCTCGTAGGTGATGAAGTTGACCAGGCCGGCCAGGCCGTCCGAACCGTACAGCACCGAGCTCGGTCCCCGCACCAGCTCCACCTGCTTGATCAGGTCCAGCGCCAGCGCGTCGCGACCGAAGGCATTGCTGCCATTGACATAACTGCGGGGCAGGCGAATACCGTCGACCAGCATGAGCACCCGGTTGCCGCCCAGGCCGCGGATGGTGAAACCCACGTTGCCGTCACGCCCGACCGGATTGCCCGCACCGGTCACCGAGAAGCGGGCCGGCGCATGGCGGACCGAGACATTGGGCATGTCGGCCGCGAGGTCCTTGATGTCGTTGATCTGACGGGCTTCCAGGGCCGCCGCATCCACCACGTCGGTGACCAGCGCCAGCTCCTCACGCGCCTGCTCACCACGCGAGCCGCTCACCACGACTTCCTTCAGGGTGGCCGTACCGCCATCCTGTTGTGCCTGTGCTGGCAGCAAGGCCAGCAGCCCCATGGCCGCGAGCACCCCCTTGCAGATGAATCCACCGGGAGCAGGATTGAAGACAGCAGGCATGGCGGCTCTTTTCATGGGACATCGGTTGGAGACGCAAGGGATGGAACGACAAGATTTCAGGCAGATCCCTCGGGTCATGCGGGGCAGTCTATGAGGGGCCTTGCGGCCCGGGTTTGACCAATATCAAGACATCAGAGCCGATGCGTCATGAAGATGACTTTTCTGTCCATCTTTGTCTTAAGTCAAAGTCGCGCCCCCGGGCTTGGCGCACGATGCCCCTGTCTACCCGTTGCATGAGCAGTTCTGTGGCATGTGGCGGGCGGGTACCGTGAGCCAGGCACCCGGACCATCGAAGCCGCAGAAGACCAGGAGTAAATCCATGAAAATCAAGAAGTACACGCAGGTGGCGGCGCTGGCCTTGGCCGCGCTGGCGGTTTCTGCGTTCGCACAAGACAAGAAGGGCGTCACCACGCCCGAGATGAACTACCAGGCGGGCACCTCGCCACTGGTGAACGAACCCATGGTGCAAAGCACCAATCCCAAGGCGCCGCCGATGACGCAGGCGGAGTTCGACGTGGCGCGCAAGGTCTACTTCGAGCGCTGCGCGGGCTGCCACGGCGTCTTGCGCAAGGGCGCCACGGGCAAGCCCTTGACCCCTGACGTGACCGTTTCCAAGGGCACGGACTACCTCAAGATCTTCATCGCCTACGGCTCCCCCGCAGGCATGCCCAACTGGCAGACCTCCGGCGAGATGACTGAAAAAGAAGTGGACATGATGGCCCGCTACATTCAGCACGAGCCGCCGCAGCCTCCGGAATGGGGTATGGAGCAGATGAAGCAGAGCTGGAAAGTCATCATCCCGCCGGCCCAGCGCCCTACGAAGAAGATGAACAAGTACAACATCGACAACATCTTCTCCACCACCCTGCGTGATACAGGCGAAGTGGCGCTGATCGACGGCGACACCAAGCAGATCATCAACGTCATCAAGACCGGTTATGCGGTGCACATCTCGCGCCTGTCGGCTTCGGGACGTTATCTGTTCGTGATCGGACGTGACGCCAAGATCAACATGATCGACCTGTGGATGGAGAAACCCGACAACGTCGCCGAAATCCGCGTCGGCCTCGAAGCCCGTTCGGTGGACACGTCCAAGTACAAGGGCTACGAGGACAAGCTGGCGATCGCCGGCTCCTACTGGCCGCCCCAGTTCACCATCATGAAGGGCGACACGCTGGAGCCGCTGAAGATCGTGAGCACCCGCGGCATGACCGTGGACAAGCAGGAATACCACCCCGAGCCGCGCGTGGCCGCGATCGTGGCCTCGCACTTCAAACCCGAGTTCGTGGTGAACGTCAAGGAGACCGGCAAGATCCTGCTGGTGGACTACCGCAACATCGAGGCGCTCAAGATCACCGAGATCGGCGCAGCACGCTTCCTGCACGACGGTGGCTTTGATGCTTCCAAGCGCTACTTCATGGTGGCCGCCAACCAGAGCAACAAGATTGCCGCGGTGGACATGAAAGAGGGCAAGCTGCAGGCCTTGATCGACGTGGGCAAGATTCCCCACCCCGGTCGTGGCGCGAACTTCGTGCACCCGAAATTCGGCCCCGTCTGGGCGACCGGTCACCTGGGTGACGAGACGATCTCGCTGATCGGCACCGATCCGGTGAAACACAAGCAGTACGCCTTCAAGGAAGTGGCCAAGGTGGCTGGCCCCGGCGGCGGTGCGCTCTTCATCAAGAGCCACCCGAAGTCCAAGAACCTCTGGTCGGATGCGCCGCTGAACCCGGACCCGAAGATCTCGCAATCGATCGTGGTGTACGACATCAACAACCTCGACAAGGGTTACAAGGTGCTGCCGATCGCCGAGTGGGCCGACCTGAAGGATGACGGTGCCAAGCGCGTCGTGCAGCCCGAGTACAACAAGGCGGGTGATGAAGTCTGGTTCGCGGTCTGGTCGGCCAAGAACAAGCAGAGCGCCCTGGTCGTGGTGGACGACAAGACGCTCAAGCTCAAGGCCGTGATCAAGGACCCGCGCCTGATCACGCCCACGGGTCACTTCAACGTGTTCAACACCCAGCACGACATCTATTGACGATACCGGCAGATGCCGCCCACACCGGGCGGTGTCTGCAGACGTCGAAGACCACTGTTTCAGGAGTCACGCACATGAAATTCCTCTTTATCCTGCCGGCGCTCGCGCTTGCTTTCAGCGCGCAGGCCGCCACCCCCGAAGAAGCCATGAACAAGGCGGGCTGCATGGCCTGCCATGCCAAGGACAAGAAAATGATCGGTCCGTCCTTCAAGGACATTGCCGCCAAGTACAAGGGCCAGGACGTCACGGCCAAGTTGATGGACAAGGTCCGCAAGGGCGGCTCCGGAAACTTTGGCCCCATCCCCATGGCACCGAATGGTCCCGACAAGATCAACGATGCTGACCTGACGGCAGCGATCGCGTTCATCCTGAAGTCGTGACCGATCCGGCGGACTGCCGCCACCTTCGAGGAAGACGATGGAGCCCCCTGCGGTGGGCTCCATTTTTGTTTTCCGTCCTTCTGTCTTCTGCCGGGGTCGCCAGCGCCCAGGACGCAGGGCGCGACACCGATCGCCAGCATCCGCGCCTGGAGACACCGGCTTGCGCGGCCACTGACCCCAGCGCAACCGAGCTGGCGTCGAGCCACCTGGTCCTGGCTGTACGAGACGCCGGTCGCGAGCTGCTGCTGCTCGACGGCAGCACACTGGCCGTGCTGGGGCGCTGCCAGCTGCCATACGCGCTGGAAGGCTCGCCCCTGCGCTCGCCCGAAGGGCGCTACATCTATGCCGCCGCTGCCGGCGGCTGGGTGTTGCGGCTGGACCTGCAACATTTCGGCCCGTTGCTCGGCACACGCACGGGCCTCGCCCTGAGCGGTCTGGTCCTGTCGGCCGATGGGCGCTGGCTGCTGGCCGGCCACACACAGCCCCCCAGCCTGGTGCTGCTGGACGCGGGCTTGAACGTCGTGCGCAGCTACCGGACCTCGGCCCTCAGGGGCGGCGCCGAGTCCGCGGTCTCGGGCGTCTGGCTGGCGCAGGCGCGCAAGAGTTTTGTGGTGGCTTTCGACACCTTGCCCGAACTGTGGGAGCTGTCCTACGACCCGGCGGCCGAGCCGATCCATGACGGGCTGGTGCATGACTACCGCATGGGCGAGGCCATCGCCACGGCGGGTTTCCTGGGGATGCGGCGCACGCCGCTGCCGCATCCTTTGCGCGTGGTGCTGGCCGATGCCCCCCTGCGCCATCTGCTGGCCATCGCGCCACCGGATTCGCCAGGGCCGGATGCACGCTCCGGCACGACGCTGGAAATCATCAACCTGGACATCCGTCGGCGCATCACCACCCGTGCGCTGGCGGGATCTCCGGTGACCTGGGGCGGCGTAGCCTTCACCTCGGGCACGCAGCCCTGGCTGGCCTTGCCCACCGGGCCCGAAGGCCGGGTCGTGCTGATCGAGACCAGGGGCTGGACGCTGCACTTCGAAAGCCTGGCGGCGCTGCGCGGGGTTGACGCCATGCGCAGCCACCCGGCCACCCCACAGCTCTGGCTGCACGCCACCGAGGCCGCGCCGTCGGACACACTGGTGCTGGTGGACAAGGACGACTGGCGGGTCATCACAACGCTGCGCGAACCCGGCCGGCGCTGGCTGCCGGTCAGCTTCGCGGCGGGCGGGCGGCAGGCGGTGCTGGCCACGCAGGGGGCACAAGCAGAGATCCGCCTGCTGGACACCCGCACGCTGCGTGAACTGCGGCGCGTGGCGCTGGCGCACATCGAAGCCGTGTTTGCACTGGACGGGCCCGCGCCGGACACGCCGCAGAAGTAGGCGGGACGGGATTCAGCGCGCGGGCAGGAAGGCGTCCGAGAAACAGGCGTCGTCGCTCAGCCCCTGGGCAAGGAAGGCCGGGATCGCCGACTCCACCATCCGGGCCGAGCCACAGACATAGACCTCATGGCCGGCCAGATCGGGGAAGTCCTGCAGGATGGCCTCGTGCACCAGGCCGCGCCGGCCGGACCAGCCGTCCCCCGGTGAGGCCTCGGACAGCACCGGCACGAAATGGAAGTCCGGGTGCGCCCGCTGCCAGGACTCGGCCAGCTCCTTCATGTACAGATCCGCCGGCTCGCGCACGCCCCAGTACAGCCACATCGGGCGCTCGATGCCGCGCCGGAACGCATCTTCGACGATGCTCTTGATCGGCGCAAAGCCGGTGGCCCCCGCCACGAAGATGATGGGCGCGCTGCCGGGCTGCAGCACGAAGCGGCCGTGGGGCCCTTCAAAACGCAGGCTGTCGCCGACCTTGAGTTCCTGAAACACATGGGTCGTGAAACGACCACCGGGGATGAGCCGCACATGCAGCTCGATCAAGCCCTGCGCCTGCGGCGGATTGGCAAACGAGAACGCACGGCGCTGGCCGTCGTCCAGCACGAAGTTGATGTACTGGCCTGCCGTGAAGGCGATGGACTCGCCCGCGGGCAAGGACAGGCGCAGCCGGATCACCTGCGGACTGAGCCGTTCGATCGTCTCCACGCGTCCCACATACTCGCGCGCGTCGCTCGCCGGACGGACTGCGATCTGCTCCACCTCAATGTCCAGGTCGGACAGGGGCGTGGCGCAGCACATCAGGGTCTTGCCCTGGCGGCGCATCTCGTCGCTCAGCGCCGCGCGCTGGTACAGGCCGTGGTCGACGCTGCCCTGCACCACCGTGCAGAGGCACACGCCACAGCCGCCATTGCGGCATTCATAGGGCAGTGACAGGCCGTCGCGCAGGCCCGCGTCCAGCAGGGTTTCACCGGCGCGCACGGTGACGACCCTGGGCTCGCCGGCAATCGTCAGGTGGAATTCGCCCGCCGTCTTGCGCTCGCGCCGTGAGGGCAGCCAGGGCAACACCGTGATCAAGCCCGTCAAGCCCAGCACGCCGCCCCAGATCCAGCCCAGGTTCTGCTCGTTCAGCAGGGGAAACAGCGGCAGGTAGAACCAGTCCAGCTTGACCGTCGTCACGGCCACGCCCAGGTCCGTCGCGCCACCCTGACTGAACACGGGCGCGACCAGCGACATCACCCCCAGGGTCAGCAGGATGCCGATGACCATGGGACGCGGCGGCGTCGTCGCAGCCTTGGGTACGCGTTGCACGTGGATCCACATCAGCAGCAGCACCAGCAGCGGGATGCCGATGTGCATGAAAGCCAGCAGCGAGAAGAAGCGGTCGTTGACGCTGCTGGGGTAGATGAAGTTGCGCATCAGGGTGCCGCCGAAGCTGGGCAGCCAGTCCAGCCACTCGAAGGTGGCCACGATGACGAACTGCGCCAGCTTGTCCCAGGGCAGCATGTAGCCGTTGATGCCCGAGACATAAACCAGCCAGATCAACGCCACCCCGGTCACCCAGGAGAACCAGCGAAAGCTGCGGTAACGGTCGAAAGCAAAGTAACGCACCATGTGCAACAGCATGGTCACCACGAAGGCGTCGGAAGCGTAGCGGTGCGTGCTGCGCAGGATGCCGCCCAGATACCACTGGCCATGCGTGATGGACTCGACCGAGGCGTAGGCACCGGCCACGCCGGTCTCGAAGAAGGCGTAGAGGTAGAGGCCGGTGGCTGCGATGACCCAGAACAGGAAGAAGCTGATGGCCCCGAGGTGGTAGAGCGGATTGAGCGCCACGCCGAAGGCCGCATTGAACAGCGCCTCCAGCCGCAGGAACAGCCATTGCAGCGAGGTTTGAAGCAGACGGATCATGAGGTCACGACCCCCGCGGCCCCGGCCGGCTGCCGCATGGCCCGGATGACGACGAGCAC
The DNA here is from genome assembly GCA_016185015.1 of Burkholderiales bacterium. Classification (GTDB taxonomy): domain Bacteria; phylum Pseudomonadota; class Gammaproteobacteria; order Burkholderiales; family Burkholderiaceae_C; genus Hylemonella. The sequence continues at coordinate 72,841 of JACPOI010000028.1, read as the reverse complement.
GAACAGCAGGCCACCGATGATGGCCACCAGCCCGCCCAGCCCCATGAGCCCCATGCCGAAGACCTCGGCCGTGCTGCGCAGCACCTGCTCGCTGCCGGCCACCTTGCGCTGCACGCCATACCCACCGGACCAGACCAGGCCGATGATGTGCAGCAATTGCCCGGCGCCGTAGAGATAGGGCTGCAGCGTCGCCATCCGGCCACGCACCGCGCCGTAGCCCAGCCGCGGCAGCAGGTGGTAGACCAGGCCCATGAAGGCCAGCGTCACGCCGACGATGCAGCCGTGGTAATGCGCCGGGATCTTGACGTTGCTGCCATTGATCATGGCGCCGATCAGGCCGCCGGCGGCGAACAGCGCCATCGAGCTGACGAGCGCAGCCCGCAGCGGCCGGGTGCTGGCGTCGCCCCCGCGGGCGGACCACAGGCCCGTGACGACGGCCAGCGCGATCGGCGCGATGGCGATGCCGCCGCCCAGGCGCATGGCCCAGGTGTGCAGGTTGCGATGCTCGACAGTGGCCACGTCGTAGGCCAGGTAGGCGTAGGGCGTGACGAAGACGCTGGCCAGCGCCAGCACGAACATCAGCACCGTGAGGCGGGGCGAGATGGGCAGGCGGGCACCGCAGATGCTGGCGAGCCAGAGCCAGCCGACCAGCATCAGCAGGGTCCAGGTGAACTGCAGGGCGTGGCCGCCGCCCCAGAACAGGATCTCGTAATACGCCTTGCCCACCAGGTCCTGCGTCAGCACCACGTAGGACCAGACGAAGGCCATCAGGGCCACGGCGGTGGCGACGGCGGCGGCATTGATGCCGAAGTGCAAGGCACCAGCGCCATCGATCTGCAACCCGACCTTGGGTGCGCCCAGCATGGCACGCAGCACCAGCAGCAGCACGCCCGAGCCCAGCACCAGCGTGCCGGTGATGAACAGCGGGCTGTCGAGCATGGGGATGTAGTTGGCCATGATGGCTTCACCCGGCGCGATGAAGGCCGCCAGGCTCATCAGGGTGGTGCCAGCACCGGCCAGCACCAGGGCGCCCCAGCCCCAGCGCAGGCCCGCACGCGCGCCATTGATGCTCCACAGCAGGCCGGCCACCGCCACGAACCAGACGAGGACCGAGAGGTCGACGTGCACGACCAGGGCGATGCGGAAGAAGTCCACGCCGGGCAGCAGGCGGTTGACGCCGGGGGTGCGCGCCAGGACCAGCAGGATGGAGAACACCCCCGAGCCGATCAGGGCCAGCAGACTCAGCCACAGCCAGCCCCGGGCCAGGCGCTGGCGTTCATCGGTGGGAACCGGCAGGACGTAGTCGAAACCTCTGAGCGTCGCGTGCTCTGCAACGGCCGGTGTGCGATGCACGGTATCTTGTGTTGTCGTGTTCATTTGAAGGTGACTCCCCCGGCCTCGGGATCGAAATCGATGACCAGTATCTGCGCCGGCCTGAGTGCGACGGAACCGGTACGCGTGTGGGTGTAGCCCGTCTGGCGCGCGTCGTCGTTCATGCGCACGGCGATCTCGTGCGGGCCGGCAGCCAGTTCGAGGCGCTGGTACACCGACGAGGCACCGTCCTTGGACAGGCCCGAAGGTCTGGCCACGTGCTGGTACACCGTCTGCCCATCCACGTCGACCTCCACCCTGACGGGTGAACGTTCGCGCGGGCATTGCACCGGCGCCCGCATATTGGGCGGCAGCCTGGCCAGCTCGGCCACGCTGACCTGCCGGCACTCGGACACCGGTTTGCCATGGTGGGTGAAGCTCACCTTGACGACGGCGCGCCCGGGCGCCAGGACCTGGTAGGCGGGCCAATGGGAAAAGACCCCAATCACCAGGCCGAACAGCCCGAAGAAAAGGGCTTGTGCCAGCAGCCGGCCGGGGTTCAGCGTGGTCTTGTCGGTGTCCATGTGGATCGTCTCAGCGTTTGGGTGCGGGCTCATCGGGCCGGGTGGGTAGTTGTCGCAGTGTGTCCAGGGCCTGCGCCAGCAGGACTTCTTCGCCCCGGTCGGCCCAGCTGGTGGCGATGCACTGCCGCGGTACAGAGGCGCGCAGATGCGGTTCGCGCAAACCCTGGAGTCGCTCTGAGGTCCATAACTGCCCCAGCCTGAATTCGCAGCTGCCGGCGCGGCAGCCCGTCACCAGCACCCCCGTGGCGCCATCCCGCAGGGCGTACTCCACGAAAGAAGGCGGCAGAACGCCGGTGCAGACCATGCTGAAGACCAGCACGTCGGGGGCCCGCAGCGCCTGGACATCGGCCCCGTGGTCGCAGCCGAACACCACGAGTTTGTGCGGCGTCTGCAGCGCCGCCAGGCCGCTGTGGAGCTGTCGGCGCAGCTCGCTGATCGGCGACTGGGGCAGGTCGATGCCGGTCGTCAATTCGGCGATGCTGCGAAACGGGGTGGAGGAAGGGCAGGAGCCGACGCAGATGCCGCAGGCGGCGCAGAGGTCGGCGTCGACCACGGCGATCTCACGCCCGGCCTGGTGGCGCAGGGGGTGCGGCGCCATGGTGATGGCGGCATAGGGGCAGTCGGCCAGGCAGCGGCGGCAGCCGTTGCAGTCATCCGGTGAGACAACGGCCACAGGTGCACGCGCCTGGCGCGACAGCCAGGGCAACAGCGTGAGCAACAGCAGGAGCGCGGCGACCAGGCCCCAGACGAAGCCGGCCGAGGTGAGGTACATCAGCGGATGCACGAAGAGCACGATCCAGTCCAGCGCGAGCTGCGTCGGTGCCAGCGCAAGGTCGGCCGGCGCATGGCTGAGTACCGGCTTGAGCAGCGACAGCACCAGCAAGGTGGCGACCGTCCCCCAGGCCAGCGCACGCGGCGGGAACACTTCGGCCAGGCTGATGCGCTGGATGTGGAACCAGAGCGCGAACAGCAGCAGCAGCGGCAGGCCCAGGTGGATGAAGACGAACAGCGAGAACAGGCGGTCGCCTACCGTGGCGGCGCTGAGGAAGTTGCGCGTCAGCGGCGAGGCAAAGACCGGCAGGCCGTCCAGCCATTCGGCCGTGGCCTGGGCCGAGAACTGCCCCAGCGCGTCCCAGTTCAGCCAGAAGCCGCCGATGGCGCAGGCAAAGACAAAAGGCAGCAGCGGCACACCCGTCAGCCAGGAGTAGCGCCGAAAGCCCCCGTAGCGACCGAACAGCCACTCGCGCAGCAGGTGCGCCACCATCACGAGGATGAAGCCGTCGCAGGCATAGCGGTGCAGGCTGCGTAGCACCCCGCCCAGGTACCACTGCTCGCGCGAGAGCTGGTCGATGGAGGGGTAGGCCCCGGTGGCCGAGGTGTCCAGTACGGCGTAGAGATAGATGCCGCTGGCCGCGATCAGCCAGAAGAACAGAAAGCCCAGCGAGCCCAGGTGACGCAAGGGATTGAGATCGGCGCCCAGGGGGCGGTCGAACCAGTGCTCCAGGCGCTGGAACGTGCGGCGCCCGTAGCCGACGGGGACGGTGGCGGCGCTCATGGTCGCCTGCTGCGCCGCTGCTGCAGCCATTCACGCCCCAGGTAGCCGAACATGAAGAGGAAGAACATCGTTCCGCCGGCCAGTTCCATGAACAGGCCGTAGTCGTAGCGGTACTGGCCGGTCTTGGGGTCGTAGACGGTGCACAGGATCTTCACCCGCTCGATCAGGTCGTCCAGGTTCAGCGTGGGCGGCAGGGGTGCGCCGCGCATGAGTTCGCGCATGGGTTCGCCCAGCTGGTTGGGCGTCAGGCTGTCGCCGTAGATCTGGCTGTAGATCCGCCCTTCCCCATCGAGCAGCGTGACGGAGAGCACATGGTCGAAGCCGGCCGCGTTGGCCACGTAGCTGAAGCCGAAGTCACGCGTCAGCGGCTCGACGATGGACCGGTGCGGGCTGAGGAACTCCCAGTTCGAGGTGCTGATCCCGTTCTGCGTCGCAAAGGCGCGCATGGCCTCGGGTGCGTCGAAGGGCTGGTTGAAGCCGATGCTCACGACATTGAACTTGTCGAAGCCGACCAGCCGGCCCAGGTCCTGGACCGCCTCGTGCAACATGCGGGTCGTGGTGGGGCAGACCTGGAAGCAGCCGGTGTAGATGAAGCTCACCAGCAGGGGCTTGCCCCGGTAGTCGCTCAGACGCACCGGCTGGCCGCGCCGGTCCAGCAAGGTGTAGTTGGCCGGCTGCTGGCCGATGACGGCCTGGCTGATGCGGATGGCCTCGGCACGGTCCAGCACGCTTTCGGCCGGCGCCGCCGTCGCGGACATCCCCAGCGTGCCGACGATGAACGCCAGCAGCACGGACGCGATACCCGCGCGCACGGTCGACAGCAGCCGCATGCTCGCCCCCTACCTGATCAGACCATCGATCCCCGCTGCCAGGAGCAGCAAACCCAGCTGGACCAGCGAACCGAAGAAGGAGCCCATGGCTGTGGCGCGGCTCGGATGGCTGGCCAGGCGCCAGGCCTTGACGATGAAAAAGGCGCCGCCGACCACGGCCCCGGCCAGGTAGACCGGGCCCGCGCCAAACCAGGCCGGCAACAGCGAGGCGACCACCAGCAGCACCGTGCTGGCAAATACCACACGGGCTGCGCGCTCGGGCCCGACCACGACTGGCAGCATCGGCACACCGGCGTCTGCATAGTCCTTCTGGTTGGCGATGGCCAGGCTCCAGAAGTGCGGCGGCGTCCACAGGAAGAGCACCAGCGCCAGCAGCAGGCCCAGCGGCCCGATGGACGGGTCCACCGCGGCGGCGCCCGCCAGCACGGCAAAGCTGCCTGCCAGACCGCCGATCACGATGTTGAGCCAGCTGCGCCGCTTGAGCCAGACCGTGTAGACCACCGCATAGAAGAAGGCACCGAGGAACACAAACAGCGCCGAGACGCCGTTGACCACGGTCCACGTCGCCACGACCGAGCCGGCCAGCAAGGCGCCGATCACCCCCAGCCAAGCCGGCGTGGGCCGCAGGGCCCCGGTGGCGAAGGCGCGGTTGCGCGTGCGCGCCATGCGCCGGTCGCTTTCGTACTCGTAGTACTGGTTGAAGGCACCGGCGCTGGCCGAGGACAGCAGCACGGACAAGGCCAGCACCAGCCACTGGGCGGCGCTGAGCGACGGACCCGGCGTGACAGCCAGGCCCGCCAGCGCGGTGATCATGATCATCACGCCGATGCGCAGCTTGAAGACACCCAGCACCAGCCGCACGCGGCTGGAAGCTGAGGGATGGATCGTTGCAGCAGCGGTGCCCATGGCAAGCTCCTCAGCTCAAACCCCAGACCTGCGAGAGGTACTTCCAGTTGATGAAGTAGTACAGCACGAAGGCCACCAGGAACACCATGGCCAGCACGAAGGTGCCGGGGGCAGCGAAGCCGGCCGAGCCGTAGGTCTGCACCACCTTGCCCACCGGCGTGGGAGGCACGGGCGTGGTCTGGGCGCTTTGACGCCCCTGGTCCAGGCGCTTGCCCCACAGCAGGGAACCCACCGTGATGTAGATGTAGAGGGCCCCGCCGACGATGGCGGCCACACCGGCGATGCCGACCAGGCCCATCATCAGGTAGGCGGCCCCCGGCCACTCATAGGCCAGTGCGGCGCCCTGGAAAGCCATGTCCCAGTGACGGCGCGACACGCCCAGGGTACCCGCGCCCATCATCACCAGGCAGAAGAAGTACATGGACAGGCCGAACAGATAGGGCTGCAGTTTGGCCAGGCCCGGGTTGATCATCTCGCGCTTGAACAGCACGGGGATCAGGAAGTAGGTCAGGGCCATGAAGGACAGCGTGGTCCCCACCACCACCGTGGCATGGAAGTGCCCGGGAACGTAGATGGTGTTGTGGATGATCATGTTGAGCTGCTCGGTGCCCATCATCACGCCCGAGATGCCCCCCAGGAAGCCGAAGCCGATGAGCGAAATGAAGACGCCGGAGAACACCGGGTTACCCCAGGGCGCCTTGCGCAGCCACTCGAACAGGCCCTTGTTGTAGCCCTTCTCGCGCTGTGCCACCTCGATCGCGCCGGGGATCGTCAGCCCGTGGATCATGGAGGCCAGTACCGCAAAGTACATGAAGTAGCTGGTGTTGACCACTTTCCAGGCCGTGCTCACGCCCGGGTCGGCCAGCAGGTGGTGCGCACTGGCCAGCTGCAGGAAGAGGATGTAGAGCAGGAAAGCGCCGCGGCTGACCCGCTCCGACATGGGCTTGGCGCCGAAGGCAATGGCGGCCACCGCATACCAGATGGAGATGTGCGCCGCCACGTTGATCTGCTGCGAGGAGTGGCCGAAGGCCCACCAGATGGTGCGGTAGACCAGGGGGTCGACGTTGCTGATCAGCCCCACCGACATCAGGAAGGTCGGGATCAGGATGATGGCACCGGAGGTGATGGTGAACACAGCGATGATGCAGGCCGTGATGGCGCCGAAGGTGACCAGGGGCACCGAGCCCTGGTAGGTCTTCTCGCGCTTGGCGATCACCAGCGTGCCCAGGAACACGAAGCAGGCGATCAGGGCGCCCACCGCGAACAGGATCAGGCCCAGGTAGAAGGACGGCGCTGCCATCATGGGGACATAGGACGTCATCATGACGCTGGAGCCACCCTGGAACACGGCCACGTTGTTCATGATCGCACCCACCAGCATGAGCACGAACGCCGCCCAGGCCCATCGGGGTGTGGCGATCCGACAGCGCAGGAGCGTGGAGGAGCAGAAGTACAGGACGGCGACCTCGAAGAAGATGATCCAGAAGATCAGCATGTCGATGCCGTGGGCGGTGAGGACCTGGTAGAAGGTGTCGGCCTCCAGCCAGTGCACGGCCGGCCAGCGGGTGAGCACCACGCCGATGGCCAGGATGCCGCCGATCAGCAGGAAGACGACGGCGATAAAGGCATTGGCAATCATCAGTTTTTCGGCTTGCGCCTCGAACTGCAGACCGGATCTCGGGCACGTACGATAAGTCGTTGCGGTAGTCATGTTGTGGCTCCTCTTATTTCACGTACATGCGCCCGACCATCTGGTGGTGGCCTATGCCGCAGTACTCATTGCAGACGACGGAGTAGGTCCCGGACTGGTTGGGCGTCACGGTCACGACGTGCTCATAACCGGGCACCACCTGGATGTTGATGTTGGCCGGTTGCAGTGAAAAGCCGTGGTTGTAGTCCAGCGAGGTCAGGTGCAGACGGTAGGTCTTGCCCTTCTCGAGCTCGATGATCGGCCAGAAGCTCCAGAGCCTGGCGATCAGGTAGACGTCGCTACCCGGGGGCGGTGCAACGACCGGGATCTTGTCCGCGGTTTCGGTGCGCACCGTGTACTTGTCGACCACCGCCTGGGTCTTCTGCATGAAGAGGTCGGGCGTGGTCTTGTAGGTCTCGGTGGACAGGTTCTGCTTGCCCCAGATGTGCCATCCGACCATCATGGCGAACATGATGAGACACCAGACCAGTGCAATGACAATCCAGGTTCCTTCGACGCGATCGAGTGGATGCTTCCACCACAGTCGCTCTGCCGGGGGCAGGATAGCGCTCATGTCGAGCTCCTTTTCAGCTGGGGCCCCGAAGGGCCGGTTTTCTTGTTGTTGATTCGGCCTTACTTGGCAAGCGGCACGGTCAGAATGTCGATCACACCCCACAAGGTGTAGACCACCATCGGAACCATGACGCCGAGGAACAGCAGCAGGAACGGGTTGTCCAGCAGCTGCTGCATCAGGGGAACGCGTTCGTTCTCGTCGTGTGTCTCGTTCATCGCAAACCCTTTCACTGAATGACTCGCTGTGTAGCCAGGCCGGACTTGATGTCCGACAATTTCAGTATGTTGTCGGGCCTCGGGTTTTTTCTTGATATATCGCAAATCAAATACATCTTTTGACCCGGTCAAGACGCAATCCCCTGGAAAAGATTTATTAATCTGTATCTTATATATATCTTATATACAACACCTCATCGATCGCACCATGAACCCAGACCACCCCCGGACGGTTTTGCTGCAGCGCACAGCATTGATCTGCGCCCTGCTCGTTTTTTCCATCGTCGGCATCAGTGCGTACATCCGCCTGTCGGCGGCCGGGCTCGGCTGTGCGCCCTGGCCACAGTGCTACGCACAGGCGCTGCCGGCCACGCCATCGGCAAGCATCGACGTCCTGCGCCTGATGCATCGCCTGCTGGCCGTTGCGCTGCTGCCTTTGGTGCTGCTCCTGCTCGTTGGTGCTTTCAAACGCAAACCCGAGCCCTGGGACCAGCGCTGGACCGCGGTCTGGGCACTGGTCGTGACCCTGTTTCTCGCGGTCCTGGGGCGCTGGACGGTCGGCGCAAAGATCCCGGCCATTGCGCTGGGCAATCTGCTGGGCGGTTTCCTGCTTTTCGCCTTGTGCGCACGCATGGCTTTTTCTGAGGCTCGCCAGGGCACGGGCAGCGCGCCTGACTTGGCGCGTGGCTGGCGCCTGGCGGCCAGCGTCGCCGTCGTGGTCCAGGTGGCGCTGGGCGGCCTGGTCAGCAGCACACTGGCCGGGCTCAGCTGCCCGGACCTGATCGGCTGCGCCCTTCCCTCGCCCGTCTCCTGGGATGCCCTGAATCCCTGGCATGTCCCCCAGGTCGACCCATCGGCCTGGCCCATCAATCCGCAGGGTGCTCTTGTGCACCTGCTGCATCGCTGCATGGGCCTGATCACCGTGGTACTTGTCACCATCACGGCCTGGCACTTGCTCAAGGGCCGCCAGCGGCGCACCGGCATGGTCCTGCTGGTCCTGATCGCCCTGCAACTGGGTCTCGGCATCCTGCTGGTGGTGGCCGGCCTGCCCTTGGCGGCGGCCCTGGCGCACAACCTGCTCGCCGCCCTGCTGCTCGCGAGTCTGCTCGCACTGCCCTGAGCCCGCAGCAGACCTGAGACGGGCGGGCCATGAAAAAAGCCCGCACGCGGCGGGCTCTCCAGGCGATCGGCGGGCCTTATCTGGACAGCAGCAGCTTGATGTCCGATGCCAGCGCGCCGGCTCCGCTGCCGTAACGCGAGTACAGGCGCAACTGCCCTTGCGTGTCGTAGATGTACATGCCGGCCGAGTGGTCCATGGTGTAGCTGGTGGGCGACTTGCCGTCGACTTTCTTGTAATAGACCTTGTAGTCCTTGGCCAGCGCGGCCAGCTTCTCCGCGGAGTCGGCATACAGGGCGAGGAAGGTCGGGTCGAAGTTGGCCATATAGCTCTTCATCACCTCCGGGGTGTCGCGCGCGGGATCAATGGTGACGAACAGGCCCTGCAGCTTGTCGCCATCCGCCCCCAGCAGCTTCTTTACCGCGACCAGTTCGGTCAGGGAAGTGGGGCAGACATCGGGGCACTGCGTGTAGCCGAAGAACACCACCACGACCTTGCCCTGGAAATCCTTGAGCGTGCGTGCCTTTCCGTTGTGGTCGGTCAGCGCGAAATCCTTGGCGTAATCGGCGCCGGTCAGGTCGATCGCGCTGAAACCGGGTTTGCCATTCTCGGAGCAGCCGCCGAGCAACAGGGCCGCCGTAGCGAGCAGAGCGACCGCGACGAAATGGAGTGCGTTGCGTGTGTTCATGAGGGGCTCACAGCAGGTAATGGTCAAGCAGCAGGGCTGCGAACAGCACGCTGAGATGGATCAGCGAGAAGCGGAAGGTCTTGCGGGCGAGCTCGTCCGAGTAGTTACGCCACAGCTTGAACGCATAGGCAAAGAAGCCGATGCTCAAGACCACGGCGGCCGCCAGGTAGAGCCAGGAACTCATGCCATAGGCCACGGGCATGAGGCAGGCCGCGAACAGGACCAGGGTGTAGAGCAGGATCTGCAGGCGCGTGAACTCGTTGCCGTGCGTGACTGGCAGCATCGGCAGGCCGGACTTGCGGTAGTCCTCCACACGGTACAGCGCCAGCGCCCAGAAGTGCGGCGGTGTCCACAGGAAGATGATGAGGAAGAGGATCAGCGCCTCGGGGCCCACATCGTTGGTCAGTGCCGCCCAGCCCAGCACCGGGGGCATGGCCCCGGAGGCGCCGCCGATCACGATGTTCTGCGGCGTCAGCGGCTTGAGGATGACGGTGTAGACCACGGCATAGCCGACGAAGGTGGCGAAGGTCAGCCACATGGTCAGCGGGTTGACCCAGACGTACAGCAGCACGGAGCCGGCAGCACAGAGCACGGCCGAGAACAGCAGGGTCTGCACATCACTGAGTTCGCCCTTGGCGGTCGGACGCCAGGCGGTGCGTTTCATCTTGGCGTCGATGCCCTTCTCGACGATGCAGTTGAAGGCCGCCGCCGCACCCGCCACCAGCCAGATGCCGATGCAGGCGATGAACATCAGGCGCAATTCCGGCCAGCGCGGCAGGCCGGGCACGGCCAGCACCATGCCGATGAGGGCGCAGAAGACGATGAGCTGGACGACACGCGGCTTGGTCAGCGCATAGAACTGGCTGAACACGGACATCGTGGAAGCGAGGGTGGTGACAGTCATGCGGCAGGACTCGAAACGGGGACAGAAGAAGTGCCGGGCTGCAGATCCCTGCGCCGGCTGCTGGCCAGGCTCCAGGTCAGCAGCACGACCAGACCGGCGGCGCCTCCGGTGTGCAGCACGGCCGCCAGCAGCGGCCAGTCCAGCACGACGTTGCTCAGGCCGGTCAGGAATTGCAGGGCCAGCAGCGCCGCCAGCCAGCGCGCCGGAGCGCGCCATTGCGGCAGGCCACGCAGGCGCCAGGCCAGCAGGGCGAGCACGGCCATCACGACATACGCCGCCAAGCGGTGCACGTAATGGATGGCGGTGAGCGCAGCAAAGCTGATGTGTTGGCCGTCGCCCGTCAGGCCCAGCTCGCGCCAGAGCTCGAAGCCCTGGAGGAAATCCATCTCGGGCCACCAACTGCCCTGGCAGGCCGGGAACTCGGTACAGGCCAGCACGGCGTAGTTGGTACTGACCCAGCCGCCCAGCGCGATCTGCAGCGTCAGCAGGCCCAGGCCCCACCACAACAGGCCGCGCAGCCCCGGTGGCATGGTCAACGTCGCGGCGGCGTCATGCATCTGCGCGTAACGCACGGCCTGCAGGCACAGCAGGGCCAGCAGCAACAGACCGCCCAGCAGGTGCAGCGTGACGATGGCCGGAAACAGTTTCATGGTGACGGTGAGCGCACCGAAGGCGCCCTGCACGCAGACCCAGACCAGGGTGAGCGTGGCCCACCAGGGGCTCAGCGCATCGGCAGCGCCACGCTGGCGGCGCAGATGTTCGCGCCAGCTGACGGCGGCCAGCACCAGGATGAGCACACCGACGCCGGTGGCGAGGTAACGATGGATCATCTCGACCCAGGCCTTGCCATGCGTGACCGGACCGGTAGGCATGGCCTGCTGGGCGGAGGAGATTTCGGCATGCGCGCCGACCGGGCTGGCATTGCCGTAGCAGCCGGGCCAGTCCGGGCAGCCCAGGCCCGAATCGGTGAGACGGGTGAAGGAGCCGAACAGCACCAGGTCGAAGGTGAGGAACAGCGTGAGCACGGTGAGGGCTTGCAGGCGGCGCGTGGTCGAGGCCTGGCGCTGGCGCAGCCAGACCCAGGCCAGCGGCCCGCCGGCCAGCACCAGGCCCATGAGCATGAGGCGCAGGGCAGGCGCGAGATCATAGAGTGCGACGTCGGTCATGGTGTCTCCTACCGGCCGGGCTTGTCCCAGGAGGAGGACGCGCGCAGCAGCCGCTCCAGGTCCCGCTTGGCCTTGGCCGCGCCCTCGATATCGAGCCGGGGCGGGAAGCGCAGCATCCAGTTGCCCAGAGGGTCCACCAGATAGAGGTGTTCGCCGATCGCATGGCCGCTGGCCGGCGCCAGCCAACGCGCCAGTTCCGCGTCGGGCACGCGCAGCACCGTCGCATCCTTCAGGCCCGGTTGAAGTTCCGTGGGAATGGGTAACAGGTCACTGACCAGCCAGACCCTGTCCAGCCGGTCTTTTTCCTTGCCCAGGCTCTCACGCAACTGGCGCTGAAAATAGAGCTGCTGCACACAGGCTTCGTCGCAGTTGCCGCTGCCCACGCTCACCAGCAACCACTGGCCCTTGAGCTCCGTGAGCTTGTGCGTGCGGCCTTCGAGGTCCAGTCCCAGCATCTCGGGCAGCGGACGCTGCGGATCGATCAGCTCGCCGAAGTTGCGCCGCCCTTCGGGTCGGATGACGTAGTAGGTGAAGTAGGAGGCGATCACCGGCGCCGCGCTGACCAGCAACAGGGCGATCATCTTCCAGCGGCCGCTGCGCGTGCGCCTTGCGTCGTCGGCCAGCGCCTGACCCGGTGCAGGCAGGTCGTACACCGTGAGCCCGAGCACGTGCTCGCCGCTTTCAGCCGGCGCGGCGCTTGTATCTTTGGACAATTTGGAACCAGACATAAAGAAGTGTTATCAGGGCACAGAGCCCGAACCATTGGAATGCGTAGCCGTGGTGCTTGTCGACCCCGCTGTTGATCTGCGGCCAGTCACGGGCCAGGCCGTCGCCCGACGCCCCGGTCTGCTGGATCGACACCGTCAGCAGGGCCAGGCCCGTTTCGGCCCGGAACTGCGCCAGATCGAGATTTTGCCGGATCGCCCCGGTACCGGCCTCACCCATGTCATAGAGCTTGGAAGGGGCAAGGGCTATGCGGCCCTGGACACGCACCGGTCCTGCGGGTGTCGTGATCTGCGGCACGCGCGTGCGGTCCTCGAAATTGCGCGGCGCCCAGCCGCGCTGCACCAGCACAACTGCACCGTTGTCCAGGCGCAGGGGCGTGAGCACGAAAAAGCCCGGGCGCCCATTCATCTGCCGGTTGTCGAGGAACACCGTGTGCTCCGGGACCCACTGGCCCACCGCCTCGACGCGGCGGTGCAGCAGTTCGTCGCTGTCGGACATGCCAGCCAGGCCGCGAGCGTCCAGCACAGGCAGCTGGGCACGTGCGTCGATACTGGCCTGCCAGGCCTGTTTTTCCGCCGCGCGGTCGAGCTGCCAGCGCCCGAGCGACAGGGTCACGGCCACGCCCAGCAACGCGGCGAATGTCACCCCCCAGAAACGCAGCCGGACACTCACGCCATAATCCCGTTCATGAAATACCTCGTCGTCCTGGCCTTCCTGGCCATCCTTGCCAGCCTCGGCTCGGCCCTGTTCTTCATGATGAAGGACGGCCGCGACGGCAAGCCCAAGACCAGCAACATGGCCCGTGCCCTCGCCTTTCGCGTCGGCTTCTCCATCCTGATCTTCATCTGCATCCTGATCGCCTGGAAGCTGGGCTATATCCAGCCCACCGGCATCCAGGCCGGCAAGTAAACCCATCCACAACAAAAACAAAAGCCGCTTTACGCGGCTTTTGTTTTTGTCGGCCCGGGCGCCTGGCGGCGCCTCGGGCTATCAGACATCACATCCAGTAAACCAGAATATAAAGGCCGAGCCAGACCACGTCCACGAAGTGCCAGTACCAGGCGGCGCCTTCGAAACCGAAGTGGCGGTCTGCGGTGAAGTGACCCTTCTGCAGGCGCAGGGTGATGAAGAACAGCATCAGCATGCCGACGAACACGTGGAAGCCGTGGAAGCCGGTCAGCATGAAGAAGGTGGAGCCGTAGACGCCGGACGTGAGCTTGAGGTTCAGGTCGCTGTAGGCGTGGGCATATTCGTAACCCTGCACGAACAGGAAGGTCAGGCCCAGCAGCACGGTGGCCCACATGAAAGCGAGGGTCTTGCCGCGGTTGCCGTCACGCAGGGCGTGGTGGGCGATGGTCAGCGTGACGCCGGAGCTCAGCAGCAGGGCGGTGTTGATCGTGGGCAGCCAGAACGGGCCCATGGTCTGGAAGGGCTCGATGATGCCGGCCGGCGAGGCGGTAACACCAGCGGCGACGCTGGGCCACACGGCCTTGAAGTCGGGCCACAGCAGCGCGTTGTCCAGGCTGCCCAGCGCCGGCACCGAGTGCGCGCGGGCCCACCACAGGGCGGTGAAGAAGGCGCCGAAGAACATCACTTCGGAGAAGATGAACCAGGTCATGCTCCAGCGGAAGGAAATGTCGATCTTGTGGCCGTACTGGCCGCCTTCGCTCTCGGCGATGGCTTCGCGGAACCACTGGAACAGCACGACCAGCCACCAGATGAGGCCGAAGGCCAGGGAGTACTTGCCCCAGCTGGCGCCATTGACCCACTGACCGGCGCCAAGGATGACGAAGAACAGGCCGATCGCCGCCATCACGGGGTGACGGGACGGGCCAGGCACGTAGTAGTACGGGGTGCCGCCGTGTGTAGTCGAACTCATGTTTGCTCCATTCCTTCCGATTCTGCTTCTCTCAAATTTTCAGATATCCCGGACCGGGTCTTACTTGACCACGATCCAGTTCACCAATGCAATCAAACTCACTACCAGCAGGATGCCGCCGACCAGACCCACCGCGATGATGTGGTAGGGCTTGAGCTGGGCGATGTCATCCTGGAAACCACTGCTCTTGCGCACGCCGAGAAAGGACCAGGCCACGGCCTTGACGGTCGCCCACAGCGAGCCTTTGCGTGCCGGTGCGCCGCTCATGCGCCGGCCTCCGTCGACTTGCGTGCGGCCGTGGGCGCGGGCGGCGTCTTGCTGCCCACCTCGAAGAAGGTGTAGGACAGCGTGATGGTGCTCACGTCCTTGGACAGCTTGGGGTCGATCACGAAGACCACCGGCCAGCTTTTTTTCTCGCCCGGGGCCAGCGTGTACTCGTTGAAGCAGAAGCACTCCAGCTTGTTGAAGTGCGCTGCCGCCTGGCGCGGTGCGTAACTCGGGATGGCCTGGGCCGACATGCGGCGGTCCTGCACGTTCTCGAACTCGTACATGACCGTGGCCATCTCACCCGGGTGCACCTGCAGCGAACGCTGCGCGGGCTTGAAACCCCAGGGGCCGCGCACATTCGCGTCGAATTCGACCGTGATGGTGCGGCTGGTGTCGACCTGCGTGTTGACCAGGGCCGCATTGCTGCGGCCGGGCACGTCGCGCTCGCCGATGGCGAGGATGTTCACGCCGGTGAACTCGCAGATGGCCTTGTAGATCGGCACCAGCGCATAGCCGAAGCCGAACATGCCGGCCACCACGATGGCCAGCTTGCCCACCATCCGGACGTTTTCGCGTCGCAGGTTCATGGCTGCTTCGTCACTTGGCGAAAAACACGAACTTGGCCACGAAACCGAGGAAGAAGACCAGGGCCACGGAGGCCAGGACCAGCCCCATGCGCAGGTTGGCTTTTTTCTGTTCAGGTGTCATGGCCATGGCTCAGGCTAGCGTTGGATCTTCAGCCGATGACCTTGGTCGCCGTGGCGTCCAGCTTCGGGGGGGTTTCGAACGTATGGAAGGGGGCCGGCGAGGGCACTTCCCATTCCAGACCTTCGGCACCTTCCCAGGGCTTCTGCGGGGCCTTCTCGCCCTGGCCGCGCATGGCGGGCAGCGCGACGAAGAAGAAGAAGTAGACCTGGGCCAGACCGAAGCCGAAGGCACCGATCGTGGCGATCATGTTGAAGTCGGCGAACTGCATGGGGTAGTCGGCGTAACGACGGGGCATGCCGGCCAGACCCAGGAAGTGCATCGGGAAGAAGGTGATGTTGAAGGAGATCATCGACCACCAGAAGTGCAGCTTGCCGCGGCCTTCCTTGTACATGCGGCCCGTCCACTTGGGCAGCCAGTAGTAGATGCCGGCGAACATGGCAAACAGCGAACCGGCCACCAGCACGTAGTGGAAGTGGGCCACGACGTAGTAGGTGTCCTGCAGCTGGATGTCGACCGGCGCCATCGACAGGATCAGGCCGGTGAAACCACCCATGGTGAACACGAAGATGAAACCGACGGCCCACAGCATCGGGGACTCGAAGGTCATCGAACCCTTCCACATGGTAGCCAGCCAGTTGAAGATCTTCACGCCGGTGGGCACGGAGATCAGCATGGTGGCGTACATGAAGAACAGCTGACCGGTCACCGGCATGCCGGTGGTGTACATGTGGTGCGCCCACACGATGAAGGACAGGATGGCGATGGAGGCCGTGGCGTACACCATGGAGGCGTAGCCGAACAGCTTCTTGCGGGCAAAGGCCGGCACGATGGCACTGATGATGCCGAAGGCCGGCAAGATCATGATGTACACCTCGGGGTGGCCGAAGAACCAGAAGATGTGCTGGTACATCACCGGGTCACCGCCGCCGGCGGGGTTGAAGAAGGTGGTGCCGAAGTGGCGGTCCGTCAGCGTCATGGTGATGGCGCCGGCCAGCACGGGCATCACGGCGATCAGCAGGTAGGCGGTGATCAGCCAGGTCCAGCAGAACAGCGGCATCTTCATCAGCGTCATGCCGGGCGCGCGCATGTTCAGGATGGTCACGATGATGTTGATCGAGCCCATGATGGAGGAAGCGCCCAGGATGTGCATCGCAAAAATGCCGGCGTCCATCGAGGGGCCCATCTGCAGGGTCAGCGGAGCGTACAGCGTCCAGCCGGCGGCGGGAGCACCACCGGGCATGAAGAAGGAACCCACCAGCATGAGAGCTGCCGGGATCATCAGCCAGAAGCTGAAGTTGTTCATGCGGGCAAAAGCCATATCGGCCGCGCCGATCTGCAGCGGGACCATCCAGTTGGCGAAGCCCACGAAGGCCGGCATGATGGCGCCGAACACCATGATCAGGCCGTGCATCGTGGTGAGCTGGTTGAACAGCTCGGGGTTCACCACCTGCAGGCCGGGCTGGAACAGCTCGGCGCGGATCAGCAGGGCCAGAACGCCACCCACCATCAGCATGGTGAAGGCGAACAGCAGGTACAGCGTACCGATGTCCTTGTGGTTGGTCGCGAAGACCCAGCGCCGCCAGCCCGTCGGGGCGTGATGGTCGTCATGGGCGTGGTGATCGTGATGGTCTAGAACGGCACTCATCCTGATTTCCTTCTCAATACTCTAAGCGTCTGACGACTAATTACTTGCGGGCGGTCTTGATGTCAGCCGGCTGCACCAGCTGGCCGGTCTTGTTGGACCAGCTGTTCTTGGTGTAGGTGATGACGGCGGCGATTTCGGTGTCGCTCAGCTGCTTCCAGGCCGGCATGGCACCCTTGCCGTTGAGCAGCATGGCGATCTGCTTGCCCTTGTCGGCGTCCTGCACGATGGCCGAGCCGTCCAGTGCCTTGATCGGGCCAGCGCCCTTGCCGTTGGCCTGGTGGCAGGCGGCGCAGTTGGCGGCGTAGACCTTCTCGCCACGCTTGGCCAGATCGTCCAGCGCCCAGACCTTGGCCGGATCGTCAGCCTTGGCGGCCATGGCCTTCTTCTGGCCATCGACCCACTTGGCGTAGTCCTCTGCGGACAGCACCTTCACGTGGATGGGCATGTAGGCGTGCTCCTTGCCGCACAACTCGGCACACTGGCCGTAGAAGTCACCGGTCTGCTCGGCGCGGAACCAGGTGTCGCGCACGAAGCCGGGGATGGCGTCCTGCTTGATGCCGAAAGCCGGCACCATGAAGGCGTGGATCACGTCATTGGCGGTGGTGATGATGCGGATCTTCTTGTCGACCGGCACGACCAAGGGGTTGTCCACCTTGAGCAGGTAGTCATCGGTCGGTGCCGGCTTGCCGGACTCGGACATGGCACGGTGGGAACTGTCCAGCGTGGACAGGAAACCGATGCCTTCGCCCTCACCCTTGAGGTAGTCGTAGCCCCACTTCCACTGGTAACCCGTGGCCTTGATGGTCAGGTCGGCGTTGCTCGTGTCCTTCATGGCCACCACGGTCTTGGTGGCCGGCAGGGCCATCAGGATCACGATGATGAAGGGAATCACGGTCCAGGCGATTTCCACCGCAACGGACTCATGGAAGTCCGCCGGCTTGTGACCCACCGACTTGCGGTGCTTCAAGATGGAATAGAACATCACACCGAACACCGCCACAAAGATGACGGTGCAGATGATCAGCAGGAACCAGTGCAGCCACTGCTGCTCCGCAGCAATCTTGGTGACCGCGGGATGCAGGTTGAGCTGGTTGACGGCCGGCCCGCCGGGCAGGTCGTTGACAGCCTGGGCTGCGGTGAAGGCCGCGGTACCGGCCCAAGCGCCAGCCATGAGCAGCAGTGAAGCCAATTTATTAGAAATGCTCTTCATCATGTTCACTTCTTCAAGGTCTTAAATAATCCAGGACTGCCCAGGCTCGCCTGCATGCGGCTTGTGACCGATGTTCCTGCCGCCCTGAGGTCGGCAAAAAGCAGGCTGCGGTGAGAATCGAAAGTTCAGCAACCGCTTATTGTAGCCAACCTCAGATCCGGGTTATCCCGGACTGATCTGGATCAAGCGCCCGCCTTCTGGTTTTTGTTTTTTATCAACGACAAGCGCAAATCCTCGACTGAAAACCGGGTCTCGCCCCCAACGGCAATACGTCCTGGCGGCCGAAAGGCATGGCCGTAGATGACCTCGAAGGTCAGCTTGAGCCGACCATCATGGGCCGGATCCGCCAGCCCGCGCAGTGCGGCGAGCAGTTGCTCGTGCCAAGCACGCCCGCGCAGGCCGGCGAAGCGTGCCGGGTGGAGGTTTCGGCCGAGCTCGCGCAATTCCTGCAGCAGGCGCTGCGGCGTCTCGAAGGTCAGTTCGATGCGCTCCATGTCCATCACCGGCTCGGCAAAACCCGCCGCCACCAGCATGTCGCCCCAGTCATGCATGTCGGTGAACTCATGTGCCGGCGCCGGCCAGCCCAGGGACTGGTAGAGCGCCCGCAGTTCGCGCAGGGTATCGGGGCCGAAGCAGGAAAACATCAGGAAACCATCCACCGCCAGCGCCTTGTGCCAGCGCTGGATCAGGGCCTGCGGGTCGGCTGCCATGTGCAGCGACATATTGGCCCAGAGCAGTTCGGCCGGCACCGCGGCGGGCGCCGCACGCCAGCGCGCCGGATGCCACCAGGGCCGGGCCGCCGCGCGCAGGGCCAATGCCTTTTCCTGCGGCAGCGCGGCGCTGACCCCGGCCTGTGCGCGGGAATAACGGCGCGCCAGCAGGGCCTGCACCTGCAAGCCGCCGCGCACCGGTTCCCAGTGCAGCCAGCGCTGCGGCTGGCGCACGATCCAGTCCAGCCGCTGCTCCATGCGACGCGCCACCTCCTCGTGCAGCCAGGCGGAAGCGGTTTGCGGCCGCTGGGCCCAACGGGCGGCAGCGGGAGGGTCGATGGTGGGGGGACGGTGGTCGGACATGGGCGAAGCTGGCGAGTATATTGATTCCCCTCGCCTGCCCTGGCCCCGTCCGCAAGTGACCCTGTTTCGCACCCTGCTCGACCGGCTGACCACCGCCCTGCCCAGCCAGTGCGCGGTCTGCCATGCCTGGCCTGCGCAAGCCCTGTGCGAAGCCTGCGTGGTGCGTTTTGCCCAGCCCCGCCCACGTTGCCGCAGCTGCGCCCTGCCGGTACCGCAAGGTGTGGAACGCTGCGGCGCATGCATCAAGCAAGCCCCTCCCCTGGACCTCTGTTTGGCCGCCGTGGCTTATGAATACCCCTGGAGCGGCCTGATCGCCCGCTACAAGTTCGGCGCCAGCCCGGGCTGGTCGCAGGCGCTGGCCCTGCTGATGCGCAGCACGCCGTGGGCCGAACCGGCGCTGGACGCCGCGGACCTGGTGCTGCCCATGCCGCTGTCGCACGAGCGGCTGCGTGAACGGGGTTTCAACCAGGCCCTGGAACTGGCGCGCCATCTGGCGCCAGGCAAGACCCGAAGCGATGTACTGCTGCGGCTGCATGACACGCCGGCACAAAGCAGCCTGCCACGCGCGGCGCGCCTGCGCAATGTGCGTGGCGCTTTTGGCGTGGTGCCAGGGAGGGAGCGGGAAATAGATGGTCGGCACGTGCTGCTGGTCGATGACGTGATGACCAGTGGCGCCTCGCTCTACACGGCGGCACAGGCCTTGCGTGCCGCCGGTGCCGCACACATCACGGGCCTCGTGCTGGCCAGGACCGAATAAGAGACCTCAGTGCACGGTCTCGATGACCAGGCGGTGGTAACGCTCGGCCAGGACAAAGGGCACGTGGTGGATGGCCTGGGACACGTGTTCGGCCGCCAGACTGTCCGGCGTCGGGAGGATCAGGAACGTCGCCCCGGCCCGGGCGGCATCCAGGAAGGACTGCACGGTCGCCAGGCTGGTGCCCATGTTGGCGATGAAGCCCGCTTCGTGCAGGTTCTTCTCGGCGAAATCCGCCATTTCCTGGGGCGACAACTCCAGGACCTCCAACCGGCCCGATGCTTCCAGCTCGTGCACGACCTGGTGCGCATCCTGCGGCTGCTGAAACGCCACCACCATATGGCCCGTCGGGAAAAAGGCGCCAAAGTCTTTGTGCAACTGCTCCAGGGATTTCATGGTTCGCCTCCATGGGAATGACATTTCATTCTAGGAAGACATCGGCGATTTACCAGCCCAACGCAAGGGAGAATGGAGGGATGTTCCACATCGTCCTGGTCCACCCCGAGATCCCGCCCAACACGGGCAATGTCATCCGCCTGGCCGCCAACACCGGTTGTACCCTGCACCTGATCGAACCCTTGGGCTTTTCCATGGAAGACCGGCTGATGCGGCGCGCCGGTCTGGACTATCACGAGTACGCCGAACTGCGCCGCCATGCGAGCTGGGAGGCATTCCTGGCCGACGAGCAGCCGCGGCCCGAGCGCCTGTTCGCGCTCACCACGCGTGGCACGCGTTTTGTGCACGACGTGGCTTTCCAGCCCGGAGACTGGCTGGTCTTCGGTTCGGAGACCAGCGGCCTGCCCGACTCCGTGCGTGCGGCCTTCGGCCCCGGCCAGCAGATCAAGCTGCCGATGCGGGCGGGCCAGCGCAGCCTGAACCTCTCCAATGCCGTGGCGGTGACGGTGTTCGAGGCCTGGCGGCAGAACGGATTTGCGACGGGGTAGGCGGCCTCAGGGATAACGCCGCGCGATCGACTCCGCCACACAGACCGGCTTGGCCGCGCCCTCGCGTTCGATCGTCACTTCCCACGTCATCTGCACTCCGTGGTTGTCGATGGGTTCGCAGGCCAGCAGCTTCAAACGCGCACGCAGGCGACTGCCCACCGGCACCGGCGCCATGAAACGCACGCGGTTCAGGCCGTAGTTCACGCCCATGCTTGATTCGACGATCTCCATGGTGCTTTCGAAAAACCTGGGCAGCAGGGACAGCGTGAGGAAGCCGTGCGCGATCGGCCCGCCAAAAGGCCCGGCCTTGGCCTTGTCCACGTCGACGTGGATCCACTGGTGGTCGCCCGTGGCCTGGGCGAACTGGTTGACCTGCTCCTGCGTGATGGTGAGCCAGTCGCTGACCGCGACCTCCTGGCCCACCAGCGCGGGAAACTCCTTGAGGGACTGGAAGGTTTTCATGCCGCCACTTTAGCGGGAGCGGGATCGTGCGCCTGTCGTGCCGGCGACGCAGCCAAAGCGGCCGTCCAACCGAGAAGCACTGCAACTATTTTCGGGATTCGAACCACTTGTTGAAGTCGATGCCGGCGGTCGGTTTGCCATTGATGACCGCGACGATGTACTCCTCATCCGAAAAATCCCAGCGGGTAGCCGCCCCCTGCGGCGTCAGTCTTTGGTCCACCGGTGTGCGATTCGTCCTGACGACCCACCTGAGGCGCACCGTATCATCTTTCACCTCGTGGGCCAACATGGGATCGGAATCCCCGACACGGGCCTTCGTCCTGTTCTCGCGCTGCCAGGGCAGCTTGATGTCGTGTGTCTTGAAATATTCGCGCATGATGGCATCGACGTCGATGTCCTCCAGCATGTATTCGCGCCCATCCTTGAGGCGCCAGCGCACACTTAAAGGATAGTAGGCCTGCAGACCTAGGATGGTCGCCGACGCACGCCGTCCGGTGGACATGTTTATCCAGGTTCTCTGCGTTCGATACAGGCCATAGTACGACTGCGCACGCTCGACGGTCTCGAAATCTTCCTTGCGCTGCGAGATCCCCCAGTCGTACAGGGCAGCATTGCCGGGCAACGGTGCCAACAGGTTGGGGCCCGAACGTCCCTGGACAGCACACCCGGCCAGCCATGTCGTGCAGATGAGCAGCGCCGTGACGCAAAGCCTGGCCCCGGGACGGCTGATATCAAACAGTCGCAACCCCGGCCGGGTACTTCCTGCTGCCTCAGCGATCAACTGTCGAGCCACTGGCAAATCCCGCGCCACTGCTCCAGGTCCTTCTCCACCCGGCTGGGCGCCACGTCGAACAGGGTCAGGCCGTGGGCGGCGAGGTGGATGTAGTTCTGCGTGTCGCGCAGATAGGCCAGCACCGGCAGACCCAGGCTTTCCACGAAGGCCTTGAGCTTGTCGGCCGAGAGCGTGCGCCCGTCCACCCGCATGCCGACGATGCCGACCTGCATGCCCTTGTGGCGGTGCTCCTTGATCTCGTCCAGGAAGCTGCGCGTGGCGAAGATGTCGAACACGCTGGGCTGCAGGGGCACGATGACCTTGTCCGCGTGGGCCAGTACGTCCTTCATGCGCGCGCCCTTGAGGCCGGCCGGGGTGTCCAGCACCACGTGCGTGGTGCCCTTGGGCAGCTTGGCCACGCGGTCCTCGCCGACCTCCCAGGGCTGGATCGGACGGGCGGTGGCCGGTCTCAGGCCCAGCCACAGCCGCGAGGACTGCTGGCGATCGGCGTCGCCCAGCATCACGTTGTGGCCCTTGCTGGCGTAGTAGCCCGCAATATTGGTGGAGAGGGTGGACTTTCCGACCCCCCCTTTGGGATTGGCAACCACGACGACCGGCATCACGCGCTCCTTGTAGTCTGACCAAGCCCTATGTTAGCGTAGGGTCAAGCTTCTACCGCCTGGTTTGCCGCCCGAGCGTCTCATTCATGGAACACACACCCAGCTGGCTCAGCCACACCTTCGTCTACCTGTGCGCCGCGGTGATCGCCGTGCCCCTGAGCAAATACCTGGGGCTGGGCGCCATCATCGGTTACCTCGGGGCCGGGCTGATCATCGGCCCCTGGGGCCTGGGCCTGGTCAGCGAGGTGCAGGACGTGCTGCATTTCGCCGAGTTCGGCGTGGTGCTCATGCTCTTCCTGATCGGGCTGGAACTGGAGCCGCGCCGGCTCTGGAGCCTGCGCCGGCCCATCTTCGGCTGGGGCAGTGCCCAGGTGCTGGCCTGCGCCGGCGCCCTGTTCCTCGGCATCTATGCGCTGGGCCTGCTGTTCCCGGCCCAGCTGGGCGGCTGGAAGATACCGCTGGTGGCCGCCCTGGGCCTGGCCCTGTCCTCCACCGCCATTGCCCTGCAGGTCATGGGCGAGCGCAACCTGCTGCCCACCCCGGGCGGCCAGGCCGGCTTTTCCATCCTGCTGTTCCAGGACGTGGCCGCCATCCCCATCCTGGCGCTGCTGCCCCTGCTGGGCGCGGAACCGGGCCAGGCCGCCAATGATGACTTTCGCTGGGGCGAGCTGGCCAAGATCGTGCTCGTCATCGGGGGCATCGTGCTGGGCGGCCGCCTGCTGTTGCGCCCCCTGTTGCGCTGGATCGCGCGCAGCCGCACGCCCGAGATCTTCACGGCCGCCGCCCTGCTGCTGGTGGTGGGCATCGCCGGACTGATGCAGCAGGTGGGCCTGTCCATGGGCCTGGGCGCCTTCCTGGCCGGCGTGCTGCTGGCCGAGAGCGAATACCGGCGCGAACTGGAGACCGACATCGAGCCCTTCAAGGGCCTGCTGCTGGGCCTGTTTTTCATCGCCGTGGGCATGAGCATCGACCTGTCGGTGCTGCGCGCCTCGCCCGGGCTGATGCTGGCACTGCTGGCCGGTTTCATGGCCATCAAGCTGGTGCTGATCCTCGCCATGATGCGCTTCATGCAGGTGCCGCTGCAGGAGCGACCGGTCATCACCCTGCTGCTGGCACAGGGCGGCGAGTTTGCCTTCGTGGTGTTCCAGACGGCCGCCGGTGCGGGCGTGATGAGCGCGCCCACGACCTCGCTGCTGATCGGCGCGGTGGCCCTGTCCATGCTGCTCAGCCCGCTGCTGCTGGTGGCCGTGGACAAACTGCTGGCGCCGCGCCTGGCCGCGGCCGATGGCGCCGCCGCATTGGACGAAATCTCGGAGCCGCAGGAGGCGCCGGTGCTCATTGCCGGCTTCGGTCGTTACGGCCAGATCGTGGCGCGTGTCATGCTGGCCCAGGGCATCCCCAGTACCGTGCTGGACCACGACGCCGACATGATCGAGGCCGCGCGCAGCTTCGGCTACCGCGTGCACTACGGCGACGCTACCCGCCTGGACCTGCTGCGCATCGCCGGTGCGGCCAGCGCCCGGGTGCTGGTGGTGGCGGTAGACGACAAGGAACAGTCGCTCAGGATCGTGGACCTGGTGCGCGAGCACTTCCCCGGCCTGCAGATCGTCGCCCGTGCACGCGACGTGACGCACTGGCACGAACTGCGCGAACGGGGCGTGCAGCTGGTGCAGCGCGAACTTTTCGAGTCCAGCCTGCGCAGCGCGCGCAGCGTGCTGGAGCTGCTGGGCCACACCCACGAGCAGGCGCGCGCCTTCGCCTGGCGTTTCCGCCAGCACAACCTGGAGCTGTTCGAGAAGATGCACCCGCATTACAAGGACCGCAAGCAGCTGATCGCCGTGGTGAAGCAGGGACGGCAGCAGCTGGAAGAACAGATGGCGCAGGAGCGTGCCGAGCGCGAGCGCAGCCAGGCCGAGACGAAAAATCCGTGACGCTCAGTGAAAGGCGTCCCAGACCAGCTTGCTACCCGTCAGCAGCAGGCCCAGGTAGATCAGCCGGTAGAACAGCTTGGGATCGATGCGCCGCGCCAGCCGCACACCGATCCACACGCCCACCGGCGCCAGCGGCAGCAGCATGATGGAGGTGGCCAGGTTGCGCCAGTCCAGTAGGCCCAGCCAGGCATAGGGCGCCCATTTGGCCAGGTTGATGAAAAAGAAGAACCAGGACATCGTGGCCGCAAAGACCAGCGGGCTCAGTTTGAGCGGCAGCACATAGGCCGTGATGGGCGGGCCGCCCGCATGGGCCACAAAACTCGTGAAACCGCCCGCGGTGACCAGCACGCCACCCAGCCAGCGCGGCGGCGGCACGCTGTCGGCGTGCGGCGGGAACAGCAGGCGCTGGGCCAGGAACAGCAGCGTGAGCACACCCACCACGCCGGCCACGACCGGGGCCGCCAGCAGCTTGAAGAGCAAGGCACCGATCAGCGTGCCCAGCAGGCCGAAGGGGAGCATGAACTTGAGCAGGGCCTTGTCAAAGTCCTTGCGCAGGGCGGTGATCCCGAAGAGATCAATGAGCAGCAGCACCGGCATCAGGATGGCGGCGGCCTGGGGCACCGTCACCGCCAGCGCCATCAGGGGCACGGCCAGCGAGCCGAAGCCGGCGCCAAAACCGCTTTTGCTGATGCCCAGCAAGAGCACCGCGGGGACCGACACCAGATAAAAGTACGGATCGGTGATGACGGGGAAATTCAAGGGGAACTCTTTTCAGACCTGCCCCGGTGCGGGCAGGTCTGAAGTGTAAGAGAGAGCCGCTGGCCGAAATGAAAGGGACCTAGGGCAAGCACTAATCGATTAGCTTTTGTTTTATCGATAATCAATCACTGAACCACAACACTCGTCCCGACTGGAGACCCTTCATGAAAAAACCGACCCTGGTTCAAAGCGTTGGCATGGTGCTGGCGGCCTGCGGCCTGCTGGGCGTGAGCATGGCGTCGGCCCAGTCCGAATGGCCCAAGGCCAGGCCGGTCAACATCGTGGTCGGCTTCGGCCCGGGGGCTTTCACCGACGTCATTGCCCGCGTGGTGGCGCAGAAGCTCGGCGAAACCACCGGCGGCACCTTCACCGTGGAAAACAGGCCCGGCGCCGGCGGCAACATCGCCACCGGACAGGTCAAGCGCGCCGCGGCCGATGGCTACACCCTCCTGGTGCACAGCGTGGCCTATGCCGTCAACCCCTCGCTCTACCCCAATGCCGGTTATGACGCGCTCAAGGATTTCGTGCCCCTCGCCCTGGGGCCGCGCACGCCCAACATCATCACCGTCCATCCGGCCACGCCGGCGAAGGACCTGAAGGAGTTGATCGAGCTGGCGCGCAAGGAGAAGCTGAGCTACGCCTCGTCGGGCATCGGCACCACTACCCACCTTTCGGTCGAGCGCCTGAAGGTCGCGGCCAAGGTGGACATCACCCACGTGCCCTACCAGCCGGCGCAGGCGATCAACGCGGTGGTGGCCGGCCACGCGCCCATGTCTTCCACCTCGATGCCGCCAGCCGTGCCGCAGATCAAGGCCGGCAAGATACGCGCCATCGCCGTGACCAGCGCCAAACGCTCGGCCC
Source organism: Burkholderiales bacterium (assembly GCA_016185015.1). GTDB lineage: Bacteria > Pseudomonadota > Gammaproteobacteria > Burkholderiales > Burkholderiaceae_C > Hylemonella. The sequence goes on along the minus strand of JACPOI010000028.1, from coordinate 46,690 downwards.
TGCTGCCCGACGTTCCTTCGGTCACCGAATTCGGCTACACCGACTTCGACGACTACACCTGGGTCGGCTTCTTCCTCCCGGCCGGCACGCCGCAGGCCCTGGTGGACCGGATCAATGCCGAGATCAACAAGGCGATGGAGCTGCCGGAATCCAAGGAAAAGTTTGTCAGCCTGGGCATGGAGTCGACCCGCAACAGCTCAGCCGAATTCGGCACGTTCCTGAGCGCCGAAGTCGACAAGTGGGGGGCCGTGGTCAAGAGCACCGGCGCCAAGGTCGAATAAGCTCCTATCGTCTAGGATTCAACCCGTTTCACCCCAGAAAGAATACAGACATGCGATTGTTCAGTTTCGAGGCGCAAGGCCAGTCCCGCATCGGTGTGCTCAAAAGCGCCGGCGCCCAGGAGTTCATCGACCTGGCCGTGGCCGACCCCAGCCTGCCGAAAGACATGGGTGCGCTGATCGCACAGGCCGGCGGTCTGGAAGCCGCCCGCCAGGTCGCGGCCCAGGCCCCGGCCGCCGCCCTCAAGCCGCTGGCCGGCGTGCGCTTTCTTCCCCTGGTGCCGCGCCCCGGCAAGATTGTCTGCCTCGGCCTCAACTATGCCGACCACGCCAAGGAAGGCGGCCATGCCCGCCCGGAGTACCCCAGCTTTTTCCTGCGCGGCGCCACCTCCATGACGGGCCACCTGGCGCCCATCATTCGCCCCAAGGCCTCGACCAAGCTGGACTACGAAGCGGAACTGGCCGTTGTCATCGGCCAGCGGGCGCGCCACCTCACCCCGGCCAATGCGCTCGCCGCCGTGGCAGGTTATTCCTGCTTCAACGACGGCAGCATCCGCGATTACCAGCGCAAGACCAACCAGTGGACCATCGGCAAGAACTTCGATGGCAGCGGCCCCTTCGGCCCCTGGCTGGTGACGCCGGACGAGCTGCCGCCGGGCGCTGCCGGCCTGCGCATCCAGTCGCGCCTGAACGGCAAGGTCATGCAGGATGCCAACACGAAGGACTTCCTCTGGGACGTGGTCGAGTCGCTTTGCATCATCACCGAGTGCATGACGCTGGAGCCGGGCGACGTGATCATCACCGGCACGCCCGCCGGCGTCGGTTATGCACGCACGCCGCCGGTCTGGATGGCGCCAGGCGACATCTGCGAGATCGAGATCGAGGGCATCGGCATCCTGTCCAACCCCATAAGCGACGAGCAATAGGGCGAGCGCGGCCCCGGGGGCTGACGCTCAGGCCGCCGGGGCCAGCTTCACCGGGCAGTCCACCACCCGGTAAGCGCCGGCGAGCTGGTATTTCTCCCGCACGGCCGGGTCGTTCCCGGGCTTGAAATCCGCCACCAGGGACTCGCGCACACCGAAGACCGCGTCCTGTGCCACATAGGGATCTTCGGCGTCGAAGATCTCGGTCACCAGCGTGCGGTAACCCGGGGCCTCCACGATGACGTGGTAGTGCGCCGGCCGCCAGGCATCGCGGTGCGAGACGCGCAGCAGGTCACCGATGGGTCCGTCGGTCGGGACCATGTAGGGCCGAGGCCGGATCACCATCAATTCAAACGTGGCGTCGGGCTGCACGCGCAGCTGGCAGCGCAGGTTGTCCTGCGGCTGCGAGCTGTCGAGCTGCCAGTACAGACCGTTATCCGCGTTCTGCCAGAAGTCCACGGTCGCCGCAGGAATCGGCAGACCTTGCGTGTCCGTCACCCGGCCGCGCAGCAGCACGGGCTCGCCGGGGTTGTCCTTGATCAGGCTGGCGCCGCTCTCGACCCAGGGTGAGCCCCGGCTGTGAAAGGGGCCCAGCACGCTGCCCTCGGTAGCGCCCGGCGATGCCGCCAGCAGGTCCACCAGGGACGACAGCCCCAGCACGTCCGACAGGAGCGTGAACTCGCTGCGCGATGCGTTGCTGATCGCCGCTGCCCGGTTCAGGAAGTCCAGCGCAGCCCGCCACTCTTCATGGGTCAGCCCGGTGTCCCGGGCGTAGCCATGGACCGCGGTCACCAGCCGCTCGATCAGGAACCTGAGCCGGGTGTCGTCGATGGCCTCGAAACTCTTTCTGACGGCGTCGGTCACGTTGTGCTGCGTGATGTTTCTCATGTGCATCCCCTAAAATTCGCTTCATCAATAAAACGACATGTCAAGAAAACCCGCCCTGCCCACGCTGTCGGCCGCTTCCGGCACCACACGCGCCAGCGCCGTGTACGACGCCATGCATGCCGACATCCTGCACGGTGTCTTCAAGCCCGGAGAAAAACTGAAAGTGGAGGCTGTGGGCTTGCGTTATGGCGTCGGGGCCAGTCCGGTGCGCGAAGCCCTGAACCGGCTGTCCGCCGAGGGGATGGTGGCGCGCAGTGATCAACGCGGCTTCAGCGTCGCACCGCTGCAGTGGGATGAGCTTGAAGTCCTGACCCAGACCCGTTGCGACATCGAGAGCCTGTGTCTGCGCCAGTCGATCGCGTGCCGCACACCCGAATGGGAAGACGCGCTGGTGCTGCTGCTGCACAAGCTGTCGCGCACGCCGCGCTCTCTGGCAAGCGGCCATTACGTGCCCAACCCGGCCTGGGAAACGCTGCACCGTGAATTTCACGCGCAGCTGCTGGCCAATTGCCCCTCGCGCTGGCTGCGCGACTTCTGTGCCTCGCTCACGAACGAGGCCTACCGCTACCGCCAGATTGCCGCGACCCGGAACTTCAGCAGTCGCAACGAGCATGCCGAGCACACCGCCCTGTTCAACGCCGCAATTGAAGGCAAGGCCGATGAAGCGGTGCGCTGCCTGACCGACCATTACCGCAAGACCTCTGCCTCTGTCCTGAAGAATGCCAAGCGCCTGCAAAAGGGCTGAGCGGCTCCAAGGGTTCATGGGCCTGGATATTAATCGATAAAATTTCCCTCAGGAATTTTCATCGATTAAACAGGGCGACCCGCCTCATCGACCGGCTGGCGCGTCAAGTGTTGTGCAGGGAGACCTATAGCGAAGCCGCCCAGTAGAGGCCCTCCCCTGGAAGGGGAGGGTTGGGAGGGGTGGGCCTCATGTCGCCACAGGGCGCGGACCGCGACCCCGGAGCGGGCCACGCCCTCCCCTGGAAGGGGGAGGAGCAAGCCTCAGTTCAGCTGAAAGCTTGTTTCGTGCTTACAGCACGGAACAAGCTTGTTCGAACGACAGGCGCGGATTGCGCTTGAATTCCTTGCTGTGGTCGGCAAAACCCAGATTGATCAGGAAGTTGGTGACGTAGCGGCCATCGGGGAAGAACTCGGCATTGACTTTGGCGATGTCGAAGCCGCTCATGGGACCGCAGTCCAGGCCCACGGCACGCGCAGCGATGATGAAGTAGGCACCGCCCAGCGTGCCGTTGCGGTTGGCCGTGTTGGTGGCCAGCGTGGCATTGCCCTCGAAATTCTCCTTGGCGCCAGCACCGTGCCAGACCTGGGGCATGTGCTCGTAGAACTTGGTGTCGGTCGCGACGATCACGGTCACCGGGGCGGCCATGGTCTTGTCCAGGTTGCCGGGGCTCAGCGCCGGCTTGAGGCGTGCGCGGGCTTCGGGCGAATTCAGGAACACATAACGCGTCGGCTGGGTGTTCATGGAGGTCGGCGCCATCTTGGCGATGTCATAGGCCTCCTGCAGCAGCGCGAGCGGAACCGGCTTGTCGAGAAAGCCGTTGGCCGTGCGGGCGTTGAAGAACAGCTGGTCGAGGGCGGCTTGGTCGATTTTCATGGTGTGGGTGTCCTGCGGAAAAGAAACGATTATCCGGCGCAGCTCTGAATGGCGCTGGCGTGGGTCTGTTTGTACGGCGGTATGCCTGCTTTCAGTCGGCCTTGATGCCGATGTCGCGCACCAGCTTGGTCCAGCGCTCCACGTCGCGCCTGACCAGCGCGCGGGTCTGCTCGGTGTTCAGGGCCAGCGGCTTGCCGCCGGCCTTGCGGAAGGTCTCCTGCAGCTCGGGCTGTGCGATGACCTTGGCCAGTTCGCTGCGCAGGCGCTCCTGCACGGCTGCCGGTGTCTTGCTCGGCACGAAATAACCGAACCAGGATTCGAGGTCCAGAGGGGCGACGCCGCTCTCCAGGATGGTCGGCACCTCCGGGTGCATGGGGTTGCGCTCGGCACCGGACAGCGCCAGGGCCTTGACGGTACCGGCCTGCACCTGCCCGCGGGCCGTAGACGAAAGATCGAAGAACAGGTCCACACGACCGCCCAACAGGTCCTGGTAGGCCGCCTGGGCACCGCGGTAGGGAACGTGCGTCACGTTCACGCCGGCCAGGTGCCACAGGGCCGCGGCCAGCACGTGCTGGCCCGAGCCGTTGCCGGCCGAGGCGTAGTTCAGCTTGCCCGGATTGGCCTTGGCATAGGCCACCACGTCCTGCAGCGTGTTGAAGGGCAGGTCCTTGCGCGCCATCAGCGTGTAGCTGTAGCTCACGGCCAGGCCCACGGGCTCGAAATCGCGCAGGCTGTCGTAGGACAGCTTGTCGTACAGGCCCATGTTGAGCGCGATGTTGGAGACCGAACCCATGAGCAGGGTGTAGCCGTCGGGATCGGACTTGGCGGCGGCGTCCGTGCCCACCAGGGTGCCCGAGCCCGGCTTGTTCTCCACCACCACGCTCTGACCGATCTGCTTGCTCAGGCGCTCGCCCAGGGCGCGCGCCACGAAATCGAAACCGCCGCCCGGCGGCTGCGGCACGATCACGCGCAGGGCGCGGTTCGGGTAGGCGCCCTGCGCCCAGGCCAGGGGTGCCAGGCCCATCAGGGCGGCGGCGGGCAAGGCGCGCACGATGTCGCGGCGCTTGAAAGTGGATGCCTGTATCTTCTTCATGCTTGTCTCCTCGTGATCGGGTGCCAGGAATCAGCGTTCAAGCGCACCGCCGGCCAGCCAGCGGGCGCCACGCTTGTAAAGCTCATCCACCACCGGCCCCTTGAGCATGGGCATGTCCATCTTGACGGTGTAGCCGATGCGCGTCTGGATGTAGGCCAGGTGCCGATAGCCCTCGGGGAAGGTCGCCAGCGCGGCCGTGTCGAGCTTGAGCACGGCGCTGGAGTCCACCGGGTCGATGCGGTCCTTCTCGTAGATGGGTTGGCGGTGGATCAGCTTCCACGTACCGTTGTGCTTCGTCACGAAGTCATAGAAGCGGCCGGTACAGACCACATCGCAGAGCACGGGGCCGTTCTCGCCTTCGACCATGCCGCGCTGCGAGATCGTCATCTTGGTCTGGGCAATGGCGCGGTCCCCCGCCACCTCGACGGCCGAACCGCCGAGAAAGTGCAGGATGCTCACGCCCTTGGCCCAGCCCTCTTGCGTCACGCGGATGAACTCGGCAAACGGTCCCTGGAACCAGGTGGCCATCATCACGCCTTCGGGGTGCCAGACGGTGGCGAAGCGCTCCCAGTCGCCGGCGTCGCGCCACACGGCCCAGCGCTCAACCATCTGGCGGATCAGCAGTTCATCGTTGAAAGAGTGGGTCATGGTGTTCCTCGGAAATCAGAAAAGAAAATTCAGGGCGCGGCGTAATCGACCTGGTGGCGTGCAATGCGCAGGTCGGCCAACTCGTTCTTCACGCGCAGGTGCTCGGGGTGCGTGCCATAGGCGTCGAGCGCAGCCTGGCTCTCGAACTCGGAATACAGCACCACGTCGCAGGCGTAGTCGATCCGGCTGCTGTCAACGCCAATCTCCAGGTGCAGCAGGCCCGGGATGCGGCCGCGCAGGCTCTCGAAGCTGCGCTGCAGCCGGTCTATGCCCTGCGCCTTCTCGGCCGGCGTGTCGCCCCGCACGTTCCACATGACGATGTGCTTGATCACAAACCGGCTCCGATCATGCGGCGGGCGGGAACCCGGCCTTCTGCGGCCACAGGTTCTTGAAAGCGTGGATGGTGGTGCTGGCGTACAGGCCCGCCTTCGTGAAAGGTTCCTCGGCCAGCCAGGCGTGCGCGGCATCGCGGCTGGGGAAGTCGATCACAAGCAGGCTGCCCAGCATGGTCTGCCCGTCGTCGTGCGTGAACGGGCCGGCAAAGGCCATGCGATCGGCCACGGCGGCCAGGTAATCCTTGTGGACGGGGCGCACCCGCTGGCGCATGTCGCCATGGTCGGGTTTGTCGATCAGGATGAAGGCAAACAGCATCTCATCTACTCCATTACATATAAGCCAGCCAGGTGGACAGCTTGGGGAAAATCACCAGCAGCACCAGCACGGCGACCATCATCAGCACGAAAGGGAAAGACCCGGCAAAGATGTCGCGCACCGTGATGCGCGAGTCGTTCAGCGCCGACTTCACGGTGTAGACCGAGACGCCGAAGGGCGGCGTCAGCAGGCCGATCTCCACCGCCACCACGGTGATCACGCCGAACCAGACGATGTCCATGCCAAAGGCGCGCGCAATCGGCAACACGATGGGCAGCATGATCAGCATGATGGAGACCGAGTCGATGATGCAACCCAGCACCAGGACGATGCCCACATACGCGGCCAGGAAGCCCCAGGGCCCCAGCCCCAGGCTGGTGATGCCCTCGGTCACCGCGGCCGGCATGCCGGTGAGCGCCAGCATGCGGCTGTAGAGCATGGCCGAGATGATGAGAAAGAGCACCGAGACCGACACATAACCGGTCTCGGTCAGCACGTTCCACAGCTTGCGCCAGTCCAGGCGGCGGCGCACCAGCGCGATCACCAGCGCTCCGGCCGCCCCCACCGCACCGGCCTCGGTGGGTGTGAACAGGCCGCCGTAAAGGCCGCCCAGCACCAGGGTGATGAGGATCAGGATGGGGATGAACTTGATGGCGGCGCTGCCCCAGGTCTCGTGGTGCGCCTCGCGCACCGCGGCCTCGGCGCCCTGCTCCATGATCATGCCTGGGCGCAGATAGGCCATGCCCACGATCAGTAGCGCGAACCCCAGGGCCAGCACGACGCCGGGGATGATGCCGGCGATGAACATGCGCCCCACCGATTCCTCGGCCAGCACACCGTAGATGATCATCAGCAGCGAGGGCGGGATCAGCATGCCCAGCACCGAGGAGCCGGCCACCACGCCGACCGCGAAACGCCGGGTGTAGCCGTGGCGGATCATCTCGGGCACGGCCACCTTGGTGAAGACCGAGGCCGAGGCGATGGAGATGCCGGTGATGGCGGCAAACACTGCATTGGCGCCCACCGTGGCCAGGCCCAGGCCGCCGCGCACGCGCCGCATCAGCCACTGGAAGACGTCGAAGGTGTCGCGCCCCACCCCGCTCACGCTCACCAGCATGCCCATGAGCACAAACAGGGGGATCACGCCAAAGAGGTAGTCGCGGATGGCGTCGTTGGCCGAGGCCGCCACGAAACGCGCCGCCACGTCGGGCGACTTGATGAGCGCGACACTGACGAAGGAGGTGACGATCAACGCCACCCCGATGTGCATGCCGAAATAGATGCCGGCCAGCATCAGCACGATGGCCAGCAGGCCGACCTGGAGATCAGTCATGCGACGACTCCTTCAGGTCCTGCGCGACCAGCAGCAGGTACTGGATGGCCGCCAGCGCCGCACCGAGCAGCACCACGGCGCGCATCGGCCAGGTAGGGAACGTGAACAGGCCCTCGACCCCGAGGAACTCGTTGTCACTCCAGGACCGCGCCAGCGGCTTCCAGGTGGCATACGCGATCACGCCGCAGGCAAACACGCCGGCCAGCGAGAACAGCGCACGCAGACGCAGACCGGCCCGTGGACGACGCGCGATGAAGGGATCGATGAACAGATCGGCGCGCGACATGCGGCCATGCCGCAGTGTGGAGGGGAGCTGCAGGAAGACGATGATCACGATGCTGGTGGCAACGAGCTCGGCCACGCCGTCGATCGGGCGATTGGCCAGGTCGCGCAACAACACGTCAGCGCACATCAGCAGCATGATGGCGCCGATCAGCACCGAGCCGGCGGCATTCAGGCCGTCGACCAGGCGGCCGAACCAGCTGGTGGGCGCAGACGGTGGCGGTACGGACTCCAGGTCCGTGTTGGCTTCATAACTCATGGGGGTCCTTCACGCCACCACCCGTTGGGGGCGGTGGCGTTTTTTCAGGCAACGACAGCCGAAGCCGGGCTCAAAGTTCTTTATCCCAGTCACGGGCGGGCGTGACGCCGCGCTTGCGCAGCTCGTTCATGTAGGTCGTGACGATTTCCTTGGTCGGCCCCTTGGAGGCATTGTTCTTGACCCAGTCGGCCGCGAGGTTGGGCATGGTCTTGACCCACTTGGCGCGCTCGGCTGCGCTGAACTCGGTGAGCGTCACCGGGGTAGACTGCTTGGCGCCAGCCTCGACCATGGTCTTGAGCGCACCCTCGTAGCGCTGCATCAGCACCTTGCCCAGTTCCTGGGAATACAGCTTGCCGGCGTCGCGCACGATCTGCTGGACTTCCTTGGGCAGCTTTTCGTAGCTGTCCTTGTTCATGGCCATGCCGCCGATGTAGAGCGCGCCAATGTTCACCTTGGTGATGTGCGGGGCCACCTCGTAGATCTTGTTGGGCAGGATGCCGGTGGCGATCGAGATCGTGCCGTCGGACACACCGGACTGGATGTCGGTGTAGTAGCTGGTCAGCGAGCCGTCCACCGGCACCGCGCCCGAGTTGCGCAGCCACAGGCCGATGGAACCCGGCGCCGAGATCTTGCGACCCCGGAGTTCGTCGTAGCTCTTGATCGGCTGCTTGGTGAAGAGGTGGTAGCTGTCCACGCCGGTGGCGCCCAGGAAGACGGCGTTGTTGCGTTCCCACTCGCGCTTGAGCGCGGGCACCGTCTCATGCATGCTGTTCACCACGTCCAGGATGATGCGCACATCGTCGGTGGTAAAGGGTGTCACGGTACCGAACTGCGCCAGCGGCATCTTGGCGGCTTCCAGGTTGTGGAAGACCCAGCCGATGTCGGTCACGCCCTGCTCTACGCTGGTCAGCGTGGCGTTGGCCTTGTAGAGCTGGCCGCCGTAGGCCTCGCGCCACTCGATCTTGTAGCCCTTGTTGAGCTCGGCCACGCGCTTGTTGACCTCGGGCACGAAGACCGTGCTCATCAGGCCCACCCAGGGGATGGCCGGCGGGTGGCTGGACGCGATGGTCAGCTTGAAGGTCTGCTGGGCCTGGGCGGCCATGACGCCGGTGGCCAGCAACACCGCGCACAACGCGGACTGGATGATCTGTCGCTTCTGCATGTCTGTCTCCTCGGGTTGGTGGTAGATCTGTATGGCTCTGCGGCCATCTCTCACTTGTCGGGGTTGAGTACGAAGTCGTAGGTCAGGCTGTAGGTCCCGTCCGCCTGCTTGACCCAGTCCGCGATCAGCGTGGAACGCACGCCGAACACGACGTCGGAGTCGAGGTATTGGTCGTGGTCGCGGAACACATGGGTGATCAGGCGTTCGTAGCCCGGCGCCTCGATCATGAAATGCAGGTGGGCCGGCCGCCACGGATGGTTGTTGGTGGCCTTGAGCATGGCGCCCACCGGACCGTCGCTGGGGATGGGATAGGCCTCGGCCAGGATGGTCTTGAAATGGAAACGCCCCTGCGCGTCGGCATGCAGGATGCCGCGCGCCTGCGGATGGGCCAGGTGCTCGTACTGCACGTCGTAGTTGCCGTCGGCATCGGCCTGCCAGACGTTGATCAGCGCATTCGGAATCGGCTCGCCACCCAGCCCCTTGACCGTGCCGCTCACCAGGCAGGGCTCGCCCTTGGCGCCGTTGGCCACGTCATCGCCCAGCTGGTACTCGGGCGCCTGCTCCAGGAAGAAGGGGCCGAAGACCGTGGGCTCGGTACAGCCAGCCGGCTTGTCGTTGTTCATGGCCACGGTCAGCATGGACAGGCCCAGCGTGTCGGACAGGAGGATGAACTCCTGGCGCGTGGCGCTGCACATGTGGCCGGTGTCGGTCAGGTACTGGATACCCTTGAACCATTCCTCCTCGGTCAGCCGGACCTCGCGCGCAAAGGCGTGCAGGTGCTGCACCAGGCTGGTCATGATCTCCTTCAGACGCGGATCGGGCGTCCTGGAAAAGCGCTCGATCACGGCCTGGGTGATGGTGTCCTCGTTAAGGTTGCGCATGCGGTAGGTCTCCTGCGGGTTCTTGCTTAGCGGAACAAATGTAAAAGTCCGCGACAATTTGGGAAAGAGCGCTGCCGCAAATGACTTTTCCGCGCAGCGAAAAAACTGGAGACCGGTTTGGACCGTTTTGCCGAAATTGAGCTGTTCGTCCAGGTGGCCGAAACAGGCAGCCTGAGCCGTGCCGCCGAGGCGCTGGGCCTCTCGAACGCCGCCGCCAGCCGCCACCTGCAGGCACTGGAAGACCGGCTGGGTGCCCGTCTGGTGGAACGCAACACCCGCCGTCTTTTCCTGACCGACACCGGGCAGGAGTTCTTCAGCCGCGCCAAGACCCTGCTGGCCGACCTGAAGGACGCCGAGGACGTGGTGAACGCCCATACGCTCAACCCCACGGGCATGCTGCGCATCAGCGCCTCGCTGTCCTTTTCCATGCAGCACATTGCGCCCTTGCTGCGCGCCTATACCGAGCGCTACCCCAACGTCACCGTGCACGTGGAGGCCGCCAACCGCTACCTGGACATCATCGACAACAACATCGACGTGGCCATCCGTACGCGCGAGTTCGAGCCCGACTCCAACATCACCGTGCGTCGCCTGGCGCAGACGCGCCGCATCCTGGTCGCCGCCCCGCGCTACCTGGCCCGCCATGGCCGGCCCAAAACGCTGGAAGAGCTGGCGCAGCACAAGCTGCTGATCTACACCTACGCCAACAACCCCGGCGAGCTGCGCTTCACGCGCGATGGGCAGACCACCGCCCTGCAGGTCAAGGGCCTGCTTGAATCGAACGACGGCCAGATCCTGCGCGCCGCCGCGCTCGACGGCATGGGCATCCTGGTGCAGCCCACCTACATCGTCTACGACGACATGGTGGCCGGCCGCCTGGTGCCCGTGCTGGACGAGTGGGACCTGCCGCACCTCACCGTCAACCTGGCCTACCCCAGCCGCAAGCACCTCTCGGCCAAGGTCCGCACCTTCATCGATTTCATGGCCGAGCATTTCGTCAAGATGAACTACGAGCAGAAATGGACTGGGCGCTTCGGCGTCAATTGACACCATGAGCGCCACACAACAAACCGACGTGCTCATCGCCGGCGGCGGCCCCTGCGGCCTGATGCTGGCCAACGAACTCGGGCGCCGCAACATCCGCTGCCTGCTGGTCGACCCCAAGCCGGGCACCGCCTTCAACCCGCAGGCCAATGCTACCCAGGCCCGCACCATGGAACATTTCCGGCGCCTGGGTTTTGCGCAGGAGATCCGCAGCATGGGCCTGCCGCCGGACCATCCCACCGACATCGCCTACCTGACCCGCTTTGCCGGCACCGAACTGGCCCGCCTGCGGCTGCCCACCGCAGCGGCAGCGCCGCAGGCCATCAAGGCCATGTCAGGGTCTTGGAGCGCCGCCGAGCTGCCGCACCGGGTCTCGCAGAAGTTCGTGGAAGTGAAGTTGCGCGAGCATGCGCAGCGACTGCCCTCGGTGGAGGTGCGCTACGGCTGCCAGCTCAAATCGTTCACCGACACCGACACCGGCTCCGGCATCGAGGCCGTGGTGCAGGCCGTCGATGGCGGCGAACCGCTCGCCGTGCAGGCCGCCTACCTCGTGGGTGCCGACGGCGCGCGCAGCTTCGTGCGCAAGCAGCTGGGCATCGCGTGGGGCGGGGACACCGGCTTCAAGCGCAAGTTCATGGGCGGCAAGATGCTGGCGGTGTACCTGAAGGCGCCCGACTTCTACGCTCGCAATACCAACGACCGGGCCTGGATGTACGTGGTGGTCAACCCGCAGTTGCGCGCCTTCATCATGTCGGTCGACGGCGTCAGCGAATTCGCCTTCCACATCCAGATGGCCGACGACGACGCCACCGAAGCGCTGACCGAGGCCGATGCCCGGCGCCTGTTCTCCCTGGCCTACGGACAGGCCATCGAGATCGAGATCCTGTCCATGGCCACCTGGCTGGCTGGCCACGCCCTGGTGGCCGAGTCCTTCCAGCGCGGCCGTGTCCTGCTGGGCGGCGATGCGGTGCACCTGTTCACGCCCACCGGCGGCCTGGGCTACAACACCGCGGTCGAAGACGCCGTCAACCTGGGCTGGAAGCTGGCCGCTGTGCTCAAGGGCCAGGCCGGCGCTGATCTGCTGGAGAGCTACGAACGCGAACGTCGGCCCCTGGCGATGCGCAACACCGGCTACGCACGTCAGTTCGCGGATTCGATCGGCCTGTATGACGCGGCCCCCGAGCTGGAGGAAGACAGTCCCGCCGGCGCGACGGCCCGGGCCGCCGCCTCGGAGTACCTGAACGGCCATGTGCGCCGCGAGTTCAACATCCCGGGCGTGACCTTTGGCGGGCGCTACGACGGCAGCCCCATCATCGTGGCGGACGGCACGTCTGCGCCACCCGATGCACCGAACACCTACGTGCCCAGCGCCTGCCCGGGCGGGCGGCCGCCGCACGCCTGGCTGGCCGACGGGCGCTCACTCTACGACACGTTCAACTTCGAATGGACGCTGCTGGTGCTCGGGCCCGACGCACCCAGAACGCAGGCCTTCGAGCAGGCAGCGTCAGCGCTGGGCCTGGACCTGCGTGTGGTGCGACAGGCGTCGGCAGAACTGGCCGCCCTGTACGAGGCGCCCCTGGCGCTCATCCGTCCGGACCAGATCGTGGCCTGGCGCGGGCAGGATGCCAGCCAGGCGGCCGCCGTACTGGCACAGGCCACCGCGCAACCCTGAACTCTCAGGGGCACGGCCTTGTGCCGCCTCAGCCCATAAGCTGCGCTTATAGCGCCTCTCGCAAATCGGTATTTCCCACCGGCCCACTTCGTTCCTACCATGACCGCTCCCCATAAGAACGAGGAGACGCTGCATGAGTCAAGGAACGGGCCGCCCAGGACCCGCTGATCAGCCCGCGCTGGACGCCCCTCTGCCCTACGGCCCGCCGCTCACGCTGAAGCAGGCCAAGGCCATCCTGCAGGCGGCCGAAGCCGAGGCCGAGCGCCAGCACTGGCCGGTGGCCATCGTGATCGCCGATTCGAGCGGCGACGTGGTGCTCGCGCTCAAGCGCGACCAGACCCAGCACTCCAGCCTGTCCATCGCCACGGGCAAGGCGCTCACCGCTGTCAACTTCCGCCGCCCGACCAAGATGTTCCAGGACGGCATCACCGCCGGCGGCGAAGGCCTGCGCTTCCTGGCCGTGCCCGGCATCACCCCGCTCGAAGGCGGCTTCCCGCTGGTGCTGGGCGGACAGATCGTCGGCGGCATCGGCGTCTCGGGCGTGCTCTCCAGCCAGGACGCCCAGGTGGCGCGCGCCGGCATGGCCGCACTGGCCTGACAGCTTTCCCCTCGCAGACCAGAACCATCCCCAGGAGACCCTTATGCTGATACGACTCGTGCAAGTGTTGACCCTTGCCCTGCTGGCTGCCACCCTGCCGGCGCAGGCCCAGGACAAGTTCCCCAGCAAACCCATCCGCATCGTCGTGCCATTCGTGGGCGGCAGCCAGGTGGACATCGTGGCGCGCGAGATCGGCCGCGGGCTGCAGGCGGCCTGGGGCCAGCCCGTGATCATCGACAACCGGCCCGGCGCGGGCGGCACCATCGGCAGCCGCCTGGTGACCCAGGCTGACGCCGACGGCCACACCCTGCTCTTCACCTCGGCCTCGCACGCCATCAACCCCACGCTGTACAAGAAGCTGCCTTACGACACCTTGAAGGATTTCCGCTGCGTGAGCTTCGGCACCAGCGTGCCCAATGTGCTGGTGGTGGCACCGTCGCTGGGCGTGAAGACCGCACCCGAACTGCTGGCCATGATCCGAGCCAAACCCGGCCAGCTCAACTTCGCCTCGGCCGGCGTAGGCAGCGGCACCCACTTCAATGGCGAGATGTTCAAGGCCATGGCCAGGCTCGACATCGTGCACGTGCCCTACAAGGGCACCACGGACGCGCTGATCGACACCACGGCCGGCCGCTCGGCCTACTACTGGTCGCCGCTGGGCCTGACCCTGCCTTTCATCAAGGACGGCAAGCTCGTCCCCCTGGCCGTGAGCACGGCGCAGCGCGCGTCGCTCATGCCGGAGGTCCCGGTGATCTCGGACTTCGTGCCCGGCGTGGTCTACGACCACTGGTACGGCCTGGTCGCCCCCGCCAGGACGCCCACGCCCATCGTGGAGCAGATCTCTGCCGAAGTCGGGCGCATCCTGCGTTCGCCCGAGGTGGTCAAGTCGCTCGGCGCCCAGGGCGTGACACCAGCCCCGAACACGCCGGCCGAGTTCGACAAGTTCATCGCCTCCGAGATCGAGCGCCTGGGCATGGTGGTCAAGAGCGCGGGCATCCAGCTCGAATAAGGCGCGGCCCTCCCTTGCCCAGGAAAACAGCGGTGGACCGGACGGCGCTCGGCTGCTGTGCGCCTGCTGCGCCGGGCTTTCCCTGGGAGTGCGAGTCCATCACAATGGGGAAACGCATTCCTCAGGACACCGCCCATGAGCAGCACGCCGGCAGCAGGCATCGACTACACCGAATCCGGCCACGGGCCCACCGTGCTCTTCGTGCCGGGCTCCTACAGCACACCGGCCGCCTGGAAACCGATCCAGCGAATGCTGCCACCCCAGTGGCGCTTTGTCGCCACCAGCCTGTGCGGTTATGGCCAGACCGCGGAGACACGCCGCGCCGGCGACGCCGACATGTCACACGAGCTGCGCGTGCTGGAGGCCGTGGCCCGGCGCGTGCCGGGGCCCGTCCATCTGGTGGGGCATTCCTTTGGGGGCACGGTGGCACTGGCCGGCGCGCTCAGCGGCCGGATCGAGGTCGCCAGCCTGGCGCTCTTCGAGGCCAACCCCCTGGCCCTGCTGCACCATCACGGCCACGCCGATCTGCACGCCGCCACGCGCCGCATGAGCGACGCCTTCGAGCAGGCCGTGGCACACGCCGAGCACGACGCCCCGGGCCGCATCATCGATTTCTGGGGTGGGACCAGCTCCTTTGCCGCCATGCCGCCGGCCGTGCAGGACTACTGCCGCCAGAGCGCGCCGGCCAACGTGCTGGACTGGCACACCGACTTTGGCTACGACTTCAGTGGTGCCGACCTGGCGCGGCTGACCATGCCCGTGCTGCTGGTGCGCGGCGAGCAGGCCAACCCGGCCATGGTGGCCATGACGCAGGTGCTGGCAGCCCATCTGCCGCAGGCACGCGCTGCGGTGGTGGCCGGTGCCAGCCACTTCCTGATCAGCACACACCCGCAGGAATGCGCGGCGCTGCTGGCCGCGCATCTGGCGCCGCAGGCTCAGGGCGTGGGCCGCTCCGCACCCTGACGGCCCTGGGCGCGTGCCGAGAGGAAGGCGTACAGATCGAGGATGTGTGCGTTCACGCGCGGCTCGCTCTGCCAGGCCGGCATGACAAGCGGGGCATCCTTGCGCTGCATGGCGACCTCGATCTGCGCCTCACCGGCGGTCGTCCCGCTGCGCGCTTGCGTGGCCGGCTGAGTCAGGTCGTAGCGCTGCAGCACCAGGCTCACGAATTGGCGTTCACCCATGGCACGCACGCGGGGCAGCAGGTCAGGCGCGCTGGCCGTGCCGGTAGCGGCGGCTCCGTGGCAAGCGGCACACTTGTCCTGGAACACACGCCAGCCCAGGTAGACCGAGCCGGGTGCGACAGAAAGCTGGGCGACCTCCTGCGAGGCGTGGCGGTTCTGCAAATCCACCGTGCAGCCGGTCAATACGACCAGCAGCGCCACCGACACCCCACCCGAACACCACGAGATTTTTGCCATCATCATCTCCTTTGCACTGCATTCCCGGCCCGGCTCGCGGGCCAGGTACTGCGCCATTGTGTCAGCATTAGTGTTATTACAGATTGCACCGACACCGCATTTGCGACATAAAACAGGCTTACGTACGAAAGAGAGAGACCTATGAACCAAGACCTTAGCAAGCTGGACCGCCGCGGCTATCTGAAGCTGATGGGCGCAGCCGGATTGGCTGCCTCAGGCGTCGCAGCACAGGCCCAGAGCGCCTGGCCCAACAAGCCCATCCGCTGGATTGTGCCCTTCGCACCCGGCGGCACCTCCAGCATCGTGGCGCGCAGCATTGCGGCCGAACTCACCAAGCAGATCGGCGCCAACTTCGTCATCGACAACAAGGGCGGCGGCGGCGGGGTGCCGGCCATGCAGGAACTGATGCGCGCACCGGCCGATGGCTACACCATCGTCATGAGCCACATCGGCCTGATGGCGGTCAACCCGCTGATCTATCCCGATGCCGGCTACGACGTGAACAAGGACTTCGTGCCGGTCACCCTGCTCAACCGCATCCCCAGCCTGTTCTGCGTGCACAAGGACGTGCCCGTGACCGACCTGAAGTCCTTTGTGGCCTACGCCAAATCCAAGCCGGGCCAGCTGAACTACGCGTCGGCCGGCAACGCCAGTGCGGGCCACCTGGCCGTCGAGGCGCTGAAGCTGAAGACCGGGATCTTCATGACCCACATCCCCTACCGCGGCACGGGTCCGGCACTGACGGACTTCCTGGCCGGCCGGGTTGATTTCTTCTCGGCGGGCACACCGGCGCTGCTGCCGCACATCAAGAGCGGCGCGGTCCGCTGTCTCGGCGTGGGCTCGCCCAAGCGCATCTCCGTGCTGCCGGATGTCCCCTCGGTCAGCGAGTTCTATCCGGGTTTCGAAACCGAACAGTGGTACGGCATCCACGCCCGTGCCGGCACACCGCAGGCGATCATCACCCGTCTGCAGCAGGAATGCGCCAAGGCCATGAAGGCGCCTGACGTGATGGCCAAGCACGACGCCGAAAGCGCCACACCTGGCGGCGGCACGCCCAAGGAGTACGGCGATTTCGTCGCCAAGGAACAGGCCCGCTGGAAAGAGGTGGTGATCAAGGCCGGGATCAAACCGGGCTGATCGTTACCGACCGCCAAGAAAAAGCCGCCGGGCTCCTGGAGCCCGGCGGCTTTTTTCATGGCCTCAGACGAGGCGCAGGTCGACGACGATGTTGCCGCGCGTGGCGTTGGAGTAGGGGCAGACCTTGTGGGCGGTGTCCACCAGATCCTGCGCCACGGCGCGGTCCAGGCCCGGCAGGCTCACGGCCAGGCGCACGGCGATGCCGAAACCCTGGGGGATCGGACCGATGTCGACTTCAGCGTCGATCGCAGCGTCGGCGGGAACGGCCACCTTCTTCATGCCGGCCACATGCTTGACCGCGCCCATGAAACAGGCCGAGTAGCCGGCGGCGAACAACTGTTCGGGGTTGGTCGCACCGCCAGCACCGCCCATGGCCTTGGGCGGGGACAGCTTGACGTCGAGCAGGCCGTCGTCGGTGGTAGCACGGCCTTCGCGGCCGCCGGTGGTGTGGGCCTTGGCGGTGTAGACAACTTTGTCGAGGATCGTGGGCATGGTGAGCTCCTGGTGGTGGTTGAAAGGATGGGAAAAAGGGAATCAGGCCTGCAGGCGATCACGCAGTTGCTGGACCTCCCGAGTCAGCGCGGTGAGTTCGTTCAATGAGCATTGCGCGGCTTCGAGCATGCAGCCGGGGATGGGCGCGGCCGTGGCCTTGAGCTTGCGACCGGCGGCCGTGAGCTGGATCAGCACACGGCGCTCGTCGGCAGCATCGCGCAGGCGGCTGATGTAGCCGGCACTCTCCAGGCGCTTGAGCAGGGGCGTGAGCGTGCCCGAATCGAGAAAGAGGCGTTCACCGATCTCCGAGACGGTCAAACCATCGCGCTCCCACAACACCAGCATGGCCACGTACTGCGGGTAGGTCAGGCCCAGCGCGTCCAGGTGCGGCTTGTAGGCCTTGGACATGGCGTGCGAGGCGGAGTACAGGGCAAAGCAGAGCTGCCGGTCGAGCTGCAGGGCCTGGTCGGGAGAGAGTTTTTGTTTCGGCATGGGCTGAATTATTGTTTACAATTAAATTGCGTGCAATTTAATTGCCGGATACCCACAAACGGGGCAGGGTTACAGGGGAGATCGGCCCGGGCCGGGGTCAGGCCGCGGGGCGCAGGCCGTCAAAGGCGTCCTGGAAGAGCTGTCGCAGGGCCGTGCGCTCCAGCGGGCGCGGGTTGGGGTACTGGTTCTGCAGGGCAATCTCGCAGGCGCGGTCCAGGTCCGCGGCCTTCATGCCGATGTCCTTGAGCGCCACTGGCGCGCCATTGTTTTTCGCCAGGTCGTAGACCGCCTGCGCGGCACTGGCGCCGCCGAGCGCGCGCCGGATGCGCGCCATGGCCTGCGGCGCGTGCTGGCTGTTGTAGGCCAGCGCGTGCGGCAACACGATGGTGTGGGTCTCGGCATGCGGCAGGTTGAAACTGCCGCCCAGAGTGTGGCAGAGCTTGTGGTGGAGCGCCATGCCCACGTGGCCGAGTACGGTGCCGCACAGCCAGGCGCCGTACAGCGCATCGGCACGCGCGGCCATGTCGCGTGCATCCTTCACGATGGCCGGCAAGGCGCGGCCCAGGGCGGCGATGCCCTCCTCGGCCATCAGGTCCATGATGGGGTTGCTGTCCACCGCGTACAGGCCTTCGGCCGCGTGGGCGATGGCGTTGATGCCGCTGGTGACACTCAAACCCACGGGCAGGCTCAGCGTGAGTTCGGGGTCGTAGATCACGGTGCGCGGCAGCACGCGCAGGTCGCGCCCGGTCTTCTTGAGTCCGGCCTCGGTGATGCCGTAGATGGGGGTCATCTCCGAGCCGGCATAGGTGGTGGGGATGGCCAGGATCGGCAGGCCCGAGTCCAGCGCAATGGCCTTGCCCAGGCCCGTGGTGGAGCCGCCGCCGATGGCCACGGCGCAGTCGGCACCGAGCTGCTTCGCCACTTCGCGCGCTTCACGCGCAGTCTCGATGGGCACGTGCATGACCGCACGGTCGAACACGCCGGCCGCACGCGCACCCAGCAGATCCGCCACCATCTCGGCCGAAGCCCGCTGCTCGGGCGTGGACAGCACCAGCGCGCGTTTGCAGCCCAGGGCATCGATCTCCTTGGCCAGCTGCGAGAGGGAGCCCGCGCCGAAGACAACGCGTGCGGCTTGGGCGGTATAGACAAATGGGTTCACGAAACGCTCCAGGGAAATCGACCGCTCTAGATTACAGCTTGGGGTTCAGACCGGCGCCGCGTTCCAGCACCTTGATGATGGCCGCGTAATCGTCCAGGCCATTGCCCTGCACCACGGCGGCGTGCATGAGCTTCTGGGTCATGGCCGTCTGCATCAGGGGCACGTTACTGGCTGCACCCGCGGCCAGGATCAGGTCCAGGTCCTTGATCATCTGCTCCACCGTGAAAGTGGGGGTGAAGTCACGCCGGCTCAACTGCTCGGACTTGGCCTTGACGATGGGCGAAGCCACGGCGCTGGCGCTCAGCACCTGCCACATGGCCTGCCAGTCCAGCCCGCCCTTGCGCCCCAGGGTCAGCGCCTCGGCCAGCATGGCGCTGGTCTGGGCGATCATGAGGTTGACGACCAGCTTCATCAGGCGCGCCTGTTCGGCCTCACCCAGGTAGAAGTGGCTGGGGCCCAGGGTCTGCAGCAGCGGCAGCATCTGCTCGTAGGCGCCCCGCGGGCCAGAAGCCAGCACGGTGAGCTGCGCGGCCTCGGCCATCTTGTTGTTGCCCGAGACGGCGGTGCGCAGATAGACCAGGCCTTTGCCCTCCAGCGCCTGGGCCGCCTCGGCCGAGGCCTGCAGCGACACGGTGCTGGTATCGACATAGACCGTGCCGGGCCGGGCGGCGGACGCCACCTGGGCGGCGACCGCGCGCAAGGCCGCGTCGTGCGGCAGCGAGGAAAAGATGGCGTCGGCCGCCGCCATGGCCGCCGATGCGTCGCTGGCCACAACCAGGCCCTGCTCCTGCGCCAACTCGCAACGTTCGTCGCAAGGGTCGCTGACGGTCAGGTCGTGCCCGGCAGCGGCCAGATGGCCGGCCATGGGCAGGCCCATCTTGCCGATGCCGGTGAAATGGATCTTCATGGGGAGGTCCGCCTCACTGGGCCTTCAGATTGGCCGCCTTGACGATGCGTGCGGCCACCTCCATCTCGCTCCGGATGTAGGCGTTGAAGGCCTCGGGGCTCAGGGGGAAGGGGTCGGCGCCCAGCTTGGCCATGCGCTCTTTCAGCTCGGGGCTGCTCAAGGCCTTGAGGGCCTCTTCGTTGAGCTTCCTGATCACGGCCACCGGCGTGGCCGCGGGCACGATCATGCCGACCCACAGGGTGTAGTCGGAAGCGGGCAGGCCAGCTTCGATGCTGGTGGGGACGTCCGGCAGGGTGGAGGCGCGCATCTTGGTGCTGACCGACAGGGCCTGCAGGCGGTTATCGCGGATCAACGGCAGGGCCGAGGCCAGGGGCGCGAAGAACCAGTCGTTGGAGCCGCCGATGACATTGTTCATCGCGTCGGGCGTGCCCTTATAGGGTACGTGCAGGGCATCGATGCCGGCTTGCAGGCGGAAGATCTCGGCGTTCATGTGCGTGCCGCTGCCGATGCCGGCCGAGGCGTAGTTGAACTTGCCCGGGCTGGCCTTGACCGCGGCGATCAGCTCGGCCTGGGTCTTCCAGCCCTTGTTCGGGTGCGCCACCAGCACATTGGGAATCGCCGCCAGCGTGGTCACGCCCGTCAGGTCCTTGAGCGTGTCGTAGCCCGGGTTCGGATAGAGCGCCGGGTTCAGCGCATGCGCCGAGGAATGCACGAGGATGGTGTAGCCGTCGGCCTCGCTCTTGGCCACCTGGGCGGCAGCAATGGTGCCGCCGGCGCCCAGCTTGTTCTCGATGACGATGGGCTGGCCCATGCTGCGGCTCATGGATTCGCCCACGGTACGCGCGACGATGTCGGTGGCGCTGCCCGCGGTGAAGGGCACGACGAACTTGATGGGCTTGGCCGGGTAGCCTTGCGCGAGGGCGGAGCCCAGGGCCAGCGCGGACAGGACGGTCAGGGCGAAACGTTTCATGGTTGATCTCCTCTTGTTTTCTGCAAGGCCTGTTCGAAAAACGACAGGTCCATGTACTTGGCCGGCGCCGGTGGCGTGCCGCCCCACATGCCTTCCATCTCGGCACGGATGGCCAGCACGGTCTGGAAACCTTCGGTGTTGAAGCGGGCATCCGGCGCGAGACCGGCGCCCGGCGTGACCAGCGCCTCATAGGTGCCGGCAGCGGCCACGGCGTCCAGCTTGAAGCTGCGCACCAGCAGATCGATCATCTTTGTACGTTGGGCCGGGGCCATGACCAGACGCTGGCCTTCGATGTAGGCCGCCAGATAGTCCTGCAGCAGGTCCGCATGGGTTCGCGCCCAGTCGCGCAAGACAAAAGCACCCGTGGCCTGGTAGGGCCCGAGCAGGGCGTACTGGTTGCCCAGGCTCTTGAGGCCCTGCTGGCGCACCGTGAAGGAAAAAGGCGGGTTGATCATGCCGGCGGCCAGCTGCGGGTCGGCCACCATGGCGGCCGCACGCGGGCCGGTGCCACCAGCTAGGCGCACGGTGTAGTCGCGCCCTTCATGCAGGCCGTGGTTCTTGAGGATCTTCTTGGCCACCAGGGCAAAAGCCGTGTTGGGCGCATCGACCGCCAGCACCTTGCCGCGCAGCTCGGTCATGGTCTTGATCTCAGGTCGCACCATGAACTCGTTCATGCCGGCGTCGCCGCCCAGCACGATGACCACGTCCTGCCCCGCCTCCACCATGGCCACGGCGTTGTCTACCGCGGCGTGGGCGATGTCGAAGCTGCCCGCGGCGAGGCCGGCGCGCTGTGCATCGGAGTTCGGCGTGTGCTGGATCTCCAGCGCCAGGCCGCGCCGGGCAAAACAGCCGGCCTCCTGCGCCGCGAGCAGCGGCAGGTTGCTGGAGGTGTTGAAGATGTTGACGCGCAAGGGCTGCATGGACACGGATCTCCGCAAGGATTCAGAACGCCACCCGTGCGCCTGGGCACAGGTGGCTGCAGGCGGCCGGGGCCACGCTTACTTGGGCGCGTCCTTCATGATGGCACTCAGGGTCGTGTGCTCTTCGCGGATGAAGGCGTCAAAGCGCTCGGGGGTCATCGGCAGCGGCTCACCGCCGAGCTTGGCCATGCGCTCTTTCACATCGGGCTGGGCCAGGGCCTTGCTGACCTCCTGGTTGAGCTTGTTGACGATGTCGCGCGGCGTCTTGGCCGGCGCCAGCAGGCCGATCCAGAAGTCGAACACGAAGCCGGGCACGCCGGCTTCGGACACCGTGGGCACCTCCGGCAGGGCCGAGGAGCGCTGGGCCGTGCTGACCGCCAGGGCGCGCATGCGGTTGTCGCGGATCATCGGAATGGAGGACAGCACGGGCGTGAACATGAAGTCGACACGACCGGCCACGGTCTCGGTGATGGTCTCAGGGGTGCCCTTGAAGGGGATGTGGGTGGCCTGCAGGCCCGTGACGGCGCGGAATTTCTCCGCGTTCACGTGGGTGGCGCTGCCCGTGCCGGCCGAGGCGTAGTTCAGCTTGCCGGGATTGGCCTTGGCCGCGGCGATCAGCTCCTGCACGTTCTTGATCGGGCTGCCCGCGCCGACCACCAGCACATTGGGCAGGGAGGCCAGCGGCGTGATACCGGCAAAGTCGCCCACCGTGTCGTAGCTCAAGCCCGGGTAGAGCACCGGGTTGACCACGTGGCCGGTGGACACCACCAGCAGGGTGTAGCCATCGGGCTCGCTCTTGGCCACGAAGGCCGAGCCGACCGTGCCGCCAGCCCCAGGTTTGTTCTCGACGATCACGGTCTGGCCCCAGGCCGTGCCCAGCTTCTCGCCCACGATGCGCGCCATGATGTCCGTGGCACTGCCAGGCGTGAAGGGCACCACGATACGGATCGGCTTGCTCGGATAGCCCTGCGCGAGCGCCAGGCCGGCACTCAGCAGCAGCGCTGCAGAAATAAGAACGCGTTTCATGTCTGTCTCCTTTAATAGGTATGGCTAGAACACTCACCACTGCCCTCGGCCTTGAGGCGTAGGCAGCTTGCTTCTGCTTATCGCGACAAGCCCAACGCCGTCGTGATCTTGCGGCCCGAAGCCTGCAGCGCCGCAAGCTTCGGGGCCAGGTCCACATTCACCAGTTTTCCGTGGCGTTTCTTCCAGCGCCCGGCCACCATCACACTGTCGATATTGGCCAGCGTGGTCTGCATCACCACCGTGCTCACGGGGTCGTGCACGGGTTGCATGTTCAGGTCGTCGGCGCGGATCAGCACCAGGTCGGCCTGCTTGCCCACGGCCAGGGTGCCGATGCGGTCGAGCTGGCCCAGCATGCGCGCGCCTTCCACCGTGACCCAGGACAGCGCTTCGCGCGTGGTGATGGTGGACGTGGGCGGGATGGTGCCGTGCGCTTCACGGTAGGCCACGTTGTCCAGGCTGCGCTGCATGCCCAGCGCCACACGCGCCTGGGTCAGCATGTCGCCACTGAGCACGCTCTCTAGGTCCACACCCAGCGAAGGCGCCTTGCCCAGGGCACGCAGGCGACCGGTGATGGGGTGACCGTGACCTTGTGTCATTTCGTTCTCGGCCGCCGCGGAGAAGCTCATGCCGAGTTCGCAAAAACGCTTGAGCTGTTCATCGCTGAGCGCGTGCCCATGCACGATGTTGATCTGCGGACCCAGCAGGCCCTCGGCTTCCAGCTTTTCCCAGCCGTCCGGGGTGCGCGCTGCGCCACCGCCCTGGTGCAGGGAGCCGATGATGCCCAGCTCCTTCACCATGCGGAAGTCGTGCAGCGCCACGTCCAATGTGGAGTAATGGGGCCCCAGCACGGCGGCGTGCACGCTGAGCAAGGCCTGGCCCTGGTGCGCCTTGAGCAGACGTTCGATTTCAGTGCGCGGATGCGGCACTTCCCAGAAAGGCCGTTCGCCGGGTTTGGGATCGGGCTTGGGCGTGCCATGGAAAAAGGCTGCGCGGATGCCGCTCTCCAGCAGGCCTTGCACTGCCGCGTCGTTGTGCGCCGGGGTCTTGTTGTTGTGGCACCAGTCGCCCAGGGTGGTGGTGCCGCAGTTGAGCTGATTCAACGCGCCCACCAGCGTGGCGATGTGCAGGTCCTGCGGCTCGAACACGGTAGCCAGGCCCGCGTGCATGTTCTTGAAATACTCCAGCAGCGTCCAATTGGCGGCCAGGCCGCGCAAGGCCGTCTGCCAGGTGTGCATGTGCGCATTGACCAGGCCCGGGATGACGATGCAGCCCGTGGCGTCCACGACCTGCGCGTCGTCAGCCTGGATCGCGGGCGCGATCTCCGTGATGCGGTCGCCCGTCACCAGCACGTCGGCACGGGGCAGGTCGCCCAGCGCGTCCAGGGTGATGACGGTGGCGCCGCGGATCAGGGTGCGCGCTGCACACATGGCTTAACTGCTCAGGCCGTCAGGAATCTGCAGGTTCAGCGGCTTGATCTGCAAGCCCGCGTCGTTCGCCGTTTCCTGCAAGAGGATGGCGAAGTCCACGTTGTCATGACCGTGGCCCACCATGCGTGCGATCGACTCGCGCGTGGCTGCCGCCGAAGGCATGGCCACGCCATGTGCCTTGGCCGCGCTCATGCCCAGGTCCATGTCCTTGAGCAGGAGCTTCGGCGTGAAGGTCACCTGGTCGAAGTTCAGGTTGCTCAGCACCGGGGTCTTGTAGCGCGTGTACATGGAACCCAACACCGAGTCGTTGATGCTTTCGAGGAAGACGTTGCGCGGAATGCCGGCCTTCTCGGCCAGCACGGTGATCTCGCAGAGGTTCTGGATGATCACGCCGAACATGGTGTTGTGGGCGATCTTCCAGATGCGAGCCAGCTCACCCTCGCCCACCCACATGACCTTACGGGCCATGGCCTGCAGATAGGGCTCGACCTGCTCGTACAGCGCCTTGGGGCCGGACGACACGGTGAGCAGCTTGCCCGCCTTGGCCACCTTGGCATTGCCCGAGACCGGGGTGCACAGATAACCCACGCCCATGCCTTCGAGCTTCTCGCGGATCTCGGCCGAACCTTCCTGCGAGATGGAGGAACTGTCCACCACCACCTGGGGCTTCTTGGCGCCGGTCACGAGGCCGCCGGGGCCGAACAGCACTTCCTTGAGGTCGTCGGTGGTGGAGACCATGGTGAAGACGATGTCGCAGCTGGCCAGGTCGATCTTGCTGGTTTCGATCTTGGCGCCGTACTCGGCCAGGTGCGCGGCCTTGGAGGCGGTGCGGTTCCAGACGTGGACAGCGTGGCCGGCCTTCAGCAGCTTGGTCACCATCGCCTCGCCCATACGACCCAGGCCGATCCAGCCGATTTTCTTGCTCATCAAGGTGTCTCCTCGTTCATGCGTTAGGGATGCGTTGCATCCTGAATCCCGCAGTGTTGAGCAAAGACGGCCCGAGGACAAGGCGGCCCGGGAAAATCAGTTTTCCGGTGAATGAAAAAAAGCCGGGCAAGGCCCGGCTTTATCTAGGGTCAAACCCGGTTACGACGTTCAAACGCGCTCGATGATCACCGCTATGCCCTGCCCCACACCGATGCACATGGTGCACAGGGCGTAACGACCACCCGTCTTGTGCAATTGGTTCAAAGCGGTCGTGGCCAGACGCGCGCCAGACGCGCCCAACGGATGGCCCAGGGCGATGGCGCCGCCATTCGGGTTGACGCGGGGATCGTCGTCTCGCACACCCAGCTGGCGCAGCACGGCCAGGCCCTGGGCGGCGAAGGCTTCGTTGAGCTCGATGACGTCCATCTGTGCCATGGTCAGGCCCGTGAGTGCCAACACCTTTTGCGTGGCCGGCGCGGGGCCGATGCCCATGATGCGCGGCGCCACACCGGCGGTGGCCATGCCCACGATGCGGGCGCGCGGCGTCAGACCATGTTTCCTGGCGGCTTCTTCAGACGCCAGCAGGATCGCGCAGGCGCCGTCGTTCACACCCGAAGCGTTGCCTGCCGTCACCGTGCCGCCCTCGCGCACGATGGGCTTGAGCTTGGCCAGGGCCTCCAGCGAGGTCTCGCGCGGGTGCTCGTCCTTGCTGACCACAATCGCATCGCCCTTTTTCTGCGCAATGGTCACGGGCGTGATCTCGGCATCAAAGTAGCCTGCCTTCTGTGCGGCCACAGCCTTGAGCTGCGAGGCCAGGGCCATCTTGTCCTGGTCTTCCCGGTTGATCTTGTACTCGTCAGCCACGTTCTCGGCCGTCTCGGGCATGGAGTCGGTACCGTATTTCTGCTTCATGAGCTTGTTGACGAAGCGCCAGCCGATGGTGGTGTCGAAGATCTCGGCATTGCGGCTGAAGGCGGTTTCCGCCTTGCCCATCACAAAAGGCGCGCGGCTCATGCTCTCCACGCCGCCGGCGATCATCATCGTCGCCTCACCGGCCTTGATGGCGCGCGCCGCGCTGCCCAGCGCGTCCAGCCCCGAGCCACACAGGCGGTTCACGGTGGAGGCCGGCACTTCGGGCGGCAGGCCGGCCAGCAACGCGGCCATGCGGCCCACGTTGCGGTTGTCCTCGCCGGCCTGGTTGACACAACCGTAGATCAGGTCGGTCAGGGCGGCCCAATCCACTTTCGGGTTGCGCGCCATCAGCGCGGCGATCGGGATGGCGCCGAGGTCATCGGTGCGCACGCTGGAGAGCACGCCGCCGTAACGGCCGAAAGGGGTACGGATGGCATCGCAGATGAAGGCTTGGTTCATGTTCGTTCCTTGTTCACTTCGCGATCGGCAGGCCGATCATCTTTTCGAGTTCGGCGTGGGTCAGCCCGTCGACCACATCGACCAGCTTGAGCCCCTGCGGCGTGCAGTCCAGCGTGCAGACATCGGTGTAGACGCGCTTGACGCAGGCAATGCCGGTCAGTGGGTAGCTGCAGGCCTGCACGATCTTGCTCTCGCCCTGCTTGGTCAGCAGGTCCATCATGACCCAGGTCTGCTTGGCGCCGACCGCCAGGTCCATGGCACCGCCCACGGCGGGAATGGCATCCTTCTCGCCCGTGTGCCAGTTGGCCAGGTCACCCGTGGCGCTGACCTGGAAGGCACCCAGCACGCAGATGTCCAGGTGGCCGCCGCGCATCATGGCGAAGCTGTCGGTGTGATGGAAGTAGGAGCCGCCCGGTAGCAGCGTGACCGGCTGCTTGCCGGCATTGATGAGGTCGTAGTCCTCTTGCCCCGCAGCCGGCGCCGGGCCCATGCCCAGCAAACCGTTCTCGCTGTGCAGCAGCACTTCACGGGTCTTGGGAATGTGGTTGGCCACCAGCGTGGGCTGGCCGATGCCGAGGTTGACCACCGCGCCCTCGGGGATGTCCTGGGCCACGCGCGCCGCGAGCTGGTCTTTGCTACGTTTTTGATAGCTCATGGTCATGCCGCTTTCTTGAAACCGCCGGCCTGGGTGGCCTGGCGTTGGATCTTCACGATCTTGCTGACATAGATGGCCGGCGTGACCACGGCTTCGGGGTCCAGCCCGCCGAGCTCGACGATCTCGTGCACGCTGGCGATCGTCTGCAGGCAGGCCATGGCCATGCTGGGGCCGAAGTTGCGTGCGGTCTTGCGGTAGGTCAGGTTGCCCCAGCGGTCGCCGCATTCGGCCTTGATCAACGCCACGTCGCCGTGGATGGGCTGCTCCAGCACATACCCTTTGCCGTCGATCACGCGCGTCTCCTTGCCCTTGGCCAACTCGGTGCCGTAGCCGGTGGGCGTGAAGAAGCCGCCGATGCCGGCGCCCGCAGCACGGATGCGTTCGGACAGGTTACCCTGGGGCACGAGTTCAAGTTCGAGTTTGCCGCTGCGGTACAGGCCGTCGAAGACAAAGCTGTCGGCCTGGCGCGGGAAGCTGCAGATGATCTTGCGCACCCGGCCCGTGGCCAGCAATGCCGCCAGGCCCGTGTCGCCGTTGCCGGCATTGTTGTTGACCACGGTCAGGTCTTTCGCGCCCTGCACAATCAGGCCATCGATCAGTTCCAGCGGGATGCCCGCCGTGCCAAAGCCGCCGATCATGACGGTGGAGCCGTCCTTCACGCCGGCCAGCGCCTCGGCCACCGAGGCCGCAATCTTGTTGATCATCGAATCCGCTCCTGTTCGTATATCGAACATTTGTTCGTATAATGAATTCTAATCCAGGTCCCCGCCAGTCACCCCATGCCCCCTGCCACGCCCGCGACAGCGCCCCAGCCCGGCGACAGCTATGTGCAGTCCTTCGCGCGCGGGCTGGAGGTGATCCGCTCCTTCAGCGCCGAGACGCCGCAACAGACGCTCAGCGAGGTGGCGGCGCGCACCGGCCTCACGCGTGCTGGCGCCCGCCGCATCCTGCTCACGCTGCAGACCCTGGGCTATGTGGAAAGCGATGGCCGGCTTTTTCGCCTGACCGCGCGCATTCTGGACCTGGGTTTTGCCTACCTTTCATCCATGCCGATCTGGAACCTGGCCGAGCCGGTGATGGAAGCCTTGGTGGAAGAGGTGAAGGAATCCTGCTCGGCCGCCGTGCTCGAAGGCACGGACATCGTCTACGTGCTGCGCGTGCCCACGCACAAGATCATGCGCAACACCCTGGGCGTGGGCTCGCGCCTGCCCGCCTACTGCACCTCACTGGGCCGGGTGCTGCTGGCCGACCTGAGCGAAGATGAACTGGTGAAACGCTTGAAAGCCTCACGCCCCAAGGCCCTGACCAAACACACGGTCACCGACCTGGAGGCCCTGCTGGCCAAGGTCCAGCAGGTGCGCCGCCAGGGCTGGTGCCTGGTGAACCAGGAACTGGAAGAGGGCCTGATCTCGCTGGCCGCGCCCATCACGAACCGCGCCGGCCGCTGCATCGCCGCGCTCAACATCAGCGGGCAGGCCAACCGCACCAATGCCAAGGTGGCACAGGAAACCCTGCTGCCCGCCCTGCTGCAGGCGGCGCGCACGATCTCGCAGCGCCTCAGCTGAGCCCCACGGATAATTGAGGCCATGATGTTCCAGCCCTCCCAAGCCGATGTGCGGCGCTTCTTCTGCGGTGTCTTTGCCAAGGCCCGCGCCGGCCAGCCGATGGAAGCCATCGAGCTGCTCGCCAGCCAGTGGGTCGCCGAGCACCCCGAGTTCCACACCGAGCTGGCCGACTTGGATGCGGCCCTGGCCAGCATGACCCAGGTGGAGCCTGAGCGCACCAACCCCTTCCTGCACCTGTCCATGCACCTGTCGATCAGCGAGCAATGCAGCATCGACCAGCCCCGCGGCATCCGCCAGGCGGTGGAACTGCTGGCGGCCAAGCGCAATGACCTGCACGCGGCCCACCACGAGGTGATGGACTGCCTGGGCCGCATGGTCTGGGAAAGCCAGCGCGCGGGCCGCCCGCCGGATGGCGCGGCCTATATCGACTGCGTGCAGCAGCGCGCCACCAAAGACTAGGGCCTGAAGGCACACAAAAAAAGCCGCTCAAGGAGCGGCTTTTTTGTGCAAGCTGCGAACAGCTCAGCGGAACTTCTTCTGCGGCACGGTCTTGAGGTCACCCGGCAGGCTGCTGACGTAGCCGGCCAGTTCCTTCAACTCGGCGTTGGAGAACTGCTTGGCGATGCCGCCCATGATGCCATTGGCACGGCCCCAGGTGGCGTTGCCTTCGGTCTTGTAGGACTTGAGCGCGACGAACAGGTAATCAGCCGGCTGGCCACCCACCTTGGGGTAGCTCGGGTCGATCGGCTTGTTGAAGTTGTCGCCGTGGCAAGCCACGCAACCACCCTTGTTCAGCAACTCCGCGACCTTGGCCGAGGGAGAGGGTGCTGCCTTGGCCGGGGCCGAAGCGGCGCCCATGCCATGGTCTTCATAGTAGGCTGCCACGTCGGCGATGTCCTGATCGCTCAGGCTCTCGGCAATGGCGCGCATGGACGGGTGCTTGCGCTCGCCCTTCTTGTAGGCGTTCAAGGCGGAGGCGATGAACTTGGCGTTCTGGCCCGAGATCATGGGCACACGGTAGATCTCCGGGAAGCTGGCCTGGTAGCCCGGAATGCCGTGGCAGCCGATACACATGGCGATCTTTTTCTCGCCAGCCTTGGCATCACCCTTGACGTCCTGGGCATGGGCGGAAAATGCCGTCGCAGAAGCGACAAGCAGGGAAGAGAGCGTCAGCAACAGTTTGTTCATTTTGCGAGGACAATCAGCCTGTGGTTGATATAAATCAGCCTGACATTATATCTTTCGCCACTCCCCGGGTTTACCCGCACCAGAACGCCCCTGTCGCCCATGAAATTCCAAGGAACCTCGAATTACGTCGCCACCCAGGATCTGATGCTGTCGGTCAACGCCGCCATCACGCTCAAGCGGCCCCTGCTGGTCAAGGGCGAGCCCGGAACCGGCAAGACCATGCTGGCCGAGGAAGTGGCAGCGGCCCTCAAGCTGCCGCTGCTGCAGTGGCACATCAAGTCCACCACCAAGGCCCAGCAGGGCCTGTACGAGTACGACGCGGTCAGCCGCCTGCGCGACAGCCAGCTGGGCGAGGAAAAGGTCAAGGACATCCACAACTACATCGTCAAGGGCGTGCTCTGGCAGGCCTTCACGGCTGACCAGCCCGTGGCCCTGCTGATCGACGAGATCGACAAGGCCGACATCGAATTCCCCAACGACCTGCTGCGGGAAATCGACCGCATGGAGTTCTACTGCTACGAGACGCGTGAACTCATCAGAGCCAAGCACCGCCCGCTGGTCTTCATCACCTCCAACAACGAGAAGGAGCTGCCCGACGCCTTCCTGCGCCGCTGCTTCTTCCACTACATCAAGTTCCCCGACGCCGAGACCATGGCCAAGATCGTGGGCGTGCACTTCCCCGGCCTCAAGCAGGAACTGCTGGGCGCGGCCATGAAGACCTTCTTCGACGTGCGAAACCTGCCCGGCCTGAAGAAGAAGCCCTCCACCAGCGAGCTGCTGGACTGGCTCAAGCTGCTGCTGGCCGAGGACATCCCGGCCGAAGCCCTGCAGAGCAAGGACGAGAAGGTGGCCGTGCCGCCGCTGGTGGGCGCCCTGCTCAAGAACGAACAGGACGTGAGCCTGTTCGAGAAGCTGGTCTTCATGCAACGCAACAACCGCTGAGGCCTGCCCAATGACGAACAAGCTGCTACTTGAGGGCCTGTCCGACGCTGTCGGTTTTGTCGGCGGTGCACTGGCCGGCTACTGGGCCGGCCACCTGCTGGGCTGGGACCTCTTTGCCGAGGGCTACGGCAACGCCAGCATCGGCGCCATCCTGCTGGTGGGCCTGGGCGGCGGCCTTGGCCTGCAGCTGGCGCGCCGCTGGCTGCGCAGCCGCAAGGACAAGGAAAGCTGAACATGGCCTTCGTCGAGCCCGTCACCCTGGCGCAACGTGGCGTGCAGCTGGTGCCGCTGGGGCCCGAACACGAAGCCGGTCTGCGTGCCGCCGCGGCCGACGGCGAACTCTGGAACCTGCGCGTGACCTCCGTGCCAGCTCCCGACGAAACCCGCACCTACATTGAAACGGCGTTGAAGGCCCACGCAGATGGGCACCGCTTCGCCTTCGCCGTGCTGGACGAACTCAGCGGCCGCGTGCTGGGCAGCACCAGCTACCACGACATCCTGCCGGCCGTGAAACGCGTGGAGGTCGGCTACACCTGGTATGCGAAAAGCGTGCAGCGTACCCACGTCAACACCACCTGCAAGCTGCTCATGCTCACGCACGCCTTCGAGACGCTGGGCTGCCATGTCGTGGGCTGGCGCACCGACAATTTCAACCACGCATCACAGGCCGCCATCGAGCGCCTGGGCGCGAAAAAAGACGGCGTGATCCGCGGCCACGCCCTGCGGCGTGACGGCACCATCCGCGACACCGTGATGTACAGCCTGCGTAGCGGCGAGTGGCCCGAGGTCCGGGCCCAGCTGCTCTATCTGCTGGACAAGCCGCGCTGAAAGGAGAAGCACCATGCTGATCGACTTCTTCTACACCCTGCGCGCCGCCAAGCTGCCGGTCTCGGTCAAGGAATACCTGACCCTGCTGGAGGCGCTGCAGGCGGGCGTGGTCGGCCCCAAGGCCGTGCCGGAGGACGAAGCCGCCACCTCCGGTTACTCGATCGACGATTTCTACTACCTCAGCCGCACCTCCCTGGTGAAGGACGAGAAGCACTACGACAAGTTCGACCGCGCCTTCTCCGCCTACTTCAAGGGCGTGGAGATGCTGACCGACTTCACCAAGGACATCCCGCTGGAGTGGCTGCGCAAGAACCTGGAGCTCAACCTCAGCCCCGAGGAGAAGGCTGCCATCGAGAAGATGGGCTGGGACGAGCTCATGGAGACGCTCAAGAAGCGCTTCGAGGAACAGAAAGAGCGCCACGAAGGCGGCAGCAAGTGGATCGGTACGGGCGGCACCAGCCCCTTCGGCGCCAACGGCTACAACCCCCAGGGCATCCGCATCGGCCAGGACAAGAGCCGCAACAAGAGCGCCATCAAGGTCTGGGACCAGCGCGCCTACAAGGACTACGACGACACCCAGGAACTGGGCACACGCAACATCAAGGTGGCGCTGCGCCGCCTGCGCCGCTTTGCGCGCGAAGGGCATGAGCTGGAGCTGGACCTGCCCGACACCATCCGCGCCACGGCCGAGAACGCGGGTTACCTGGACATCAAGATGGTGCCCGAGCGGCACAACAACGTGAAGGTGCTGCTGCTCATGGACGTGGGCGGCACCATGGACGAGCACATCGCGCGCGTGGAAGAACTTTTCAGCGCCACCAAGACCGAGTTCAAGCACCTGGAGTTCTACTACTTCCACAACTGCGTCTACGACTTCATGTGGAAGAACAACCGCCGGCGCTACAGCGAGAAGTTCCCGACCTGGGACATCATTCGCAAGTACAACAAGGACTACAAGCTGATCTTCGTGGGCGACGCCACCATGAGCCCCTACGAGATCCTGCAGCCCGGCGGCAGCGTGGAATACAACAACGAGGAAGCCGGCGCCGAATGGCTGCAGCGCCTCACCCACGCCTTCCCCAAGTTCGCCTGGATCAACCCCGAACCCCAGGGCGTCTGGCAATACCGCCAGAGCATCAGCATCATCCAGCAGCTGACCAGCAACCGCATGTACCCGCTGACCATCAAGGGCATCGAGGAAGCTATGCGACTGCTGACGAAATAAGAAACCGAGGCCAGCCCGCGCAAAGCGCGGTTGGATCCTCCCCTCCCTCCGCGGGCGGAGGGAGGCCGGGAGGGAGGTGCCCACATGCAACCGCACGGTGGCACGCCGGGTGCCATTTACAATGGCACCCGGCGTGCCACCGTAGTTCAATGGATAGAACGGCCCCCTCCTAAGGGGCAGATACAGGTTCGATTCCTGTCGGGGGCACCACCCGCGTCAGCAAACAGATCACTTGATCGGCGCAGCATTGGTCAGCGCTGGCGGACCGATGTCCTGGAATGGTCCCAGGGGATTGCGCGTACTTTCCTTCTCGTCGATCGCAGGCTGGCCGCTCACCGAGCGGTAGACCACCAGGTCGTCCACCATCAGGACCACGGCATTAAAACGCCAGCCCGTCGTCTCCGTTCGGCGCTGGAAATTGAAGAAATCGGCCCAGAAACTGCCCTTGCGCTGCTTCGCGATCTTGGCTCCGACGATGTCCAGGCCATGGCAAGCGTCACGCGACTCCAGACACAGCACGATGCCCGCATCCAGGTCCTCGCGTTTGAGTATGGCGCTGGGCAGAAACCGCCGGGCCACATCGGCATGGGTCAGCCGGGTCGTGTTCGGATGCTTGTCCGGATTGAAGCCGCTTTTCTCCAGCGCCGCCCTGTCGCTTTTCATCGGCACCAGCGCCTCGACGGCCAGCCGCGCCTCGTCGTAGCTCATGAACGGCGTCGTGTTGGTGTGAGCCTCTGGCAGCCAGGTCGCGCACCCGCTCGCCAGAACGCACAGGACTATCGGTAAAACAAACCTCTGCATCACGCAGCATCCCGATCGTGTGGTCGATGGCATATTCTGACATTCTGGTCCCGTTTGCGGCCAGCAAGGAGTTCACCATGCCTGGATTGCTGTTCCCGCGCGCATTGCGCCTCGCCTGCGCTGCTGCCCTTCTGCTCAACCTGTTCGCTGCGGCACCAGCCTGGGCCCAGGCCAAGGTGGTGCAGACACCCTACAAGAATCCCAAGGCCCTGGTCGACATTTTTCTCGACGACCCGGTCAAGCTGGGTGCGGCCCTGTACTGGGTGCGCAGCCTGGTCAACCCGCTGACCGAA
Organism: Burkholderiales bacterium; assembly: GCA_016185015.1. GTDB lineage: Bacteria > Pseudomonadota > Gammaproteobacteria > Burkholderiales > Burkholderiaceae_C > Hylemonella. The sequence goes on along the minus strand of JACPOI010000028.1, from coordinate 12,605 downwards.
GCGCCCTACAGCATGTTCCCGGAGGACATGAGCATCATCGTGCTGCTGCACGGCACCGAAATCGTGACGCTGGCGAAGAAGAACCAGGAGCGTTACCAGGAAGTGCTGCAGCGCATGCGCTACTACGCCGACATGGGCGTGAAGTTCAAGGTCTGCGGCCTGGCGCTGCAGGACTACGGCTACACCGCGGCCGACATGCAGGACTTCGTGGAAGTCACGCCTTCAGCCATCACGGAACTCATGCACTGGCAGAACCAGGGGTATGCGCTGATCCCGGCCGTGGTGCAGGACAAGAAGTTTTCCATCGAGCAGATCCGCTGACATCCAGCGCATGAAAAACGGGCCCCGCGGGGCCCGTTTTCATTGGGAGCATCCGGCCTTACAGCGCGGCGTAACCCGGGTTTGGCAGCACACCGTCGACCTTGGGCATGTTGAGCTTGCGGGGGCTGATCTTGCCGCCGCGCGCCTTGAGCCAGGTCTCGACCACGTCCCAGACCTGCTTGTTGCCGGCGCTCCTGGCTTCCTCGGCCACCGGGGCCCAGCCGGCCACCTTGTAGCTCTTGTCGGCCTCGATCAGCTTGCCGTTCAGGCGCATGTCGTAGATGCGCTTGCCCATGGACTCCAGCGGGTTGCAGCTGTAGCTCAATCCACCCACGCGCACCATGTCGCCGCCCTGCTGGTAGTAGGGGTCGGGGTTGAACAGGTTATCGCAGACGTCTTCCAGCACGGTCTTGATGGTGGCGCCGCTCATCTGGCTGACGGTAGCGTAGGAATAGGTCGTGGCGGTCATGTCCATCAGCCACTCGCGCGTGAGGGCCTGGCCCGGCAAGAGGCTGGTACCCCAGCGGAAGCCCGGCGAGAAGGCGATGTCGGCGCCCTGCACGTCCAGCAGCGCGTCGAGCAGCAGCTGGTCGCCGGTGCCGTTGAAGTTGCCGCGGCGGTACAGCGTGCCTTCGGTCACGCCCAGCACTTCACCAAGCTTGCTTTCGTAGGGCGAACGGATCTTGTTGATCAGCGCATCCATTTCCTTGTCGGCCGGCAGCATGTTGGAGAACACCGGCAGCAGTTTGTAGCGGAAGTCGCTGACCTTCTTGTCCTTGACCTCGAAGTCCAGCACGCCGAGGAACTTGCTGTTGGAGCCGGCGTTGGTGACGATGGTCTTGCCACCCTTGTTGCTCACGATGCTGGCCACGGGCATGCCGTCGTGGGTGTGACCACCCATGATGGCGTCAATGCCGGAGACGCGGCTGGCCATCTTGAGGTCCACGTCCATGCCGTTGTGCGAGATCACCACCACGACCTGGGCGCCCTTGCCGCGCGCCTCGTTGACCATGGCCTGCATGTTCTCGTCCTGGATACCGAAAGCCCAGTCGGCCACCATGTAGCGCGGGTTGGCGATGGGGGTGTAGGGGAAGGCTTGGCCGATGATGGCGCAGGGCACGCCGTTGATCTCGCGGATCACGTAGGGCTTGAAAACCTGGTCACCGAAGTCATTGGTCTTGACGTTCTGCGCCACGAAGTCGATCTTGCCCGCAAAGTCCTTCTCGACAATCTCCTTGACGCGCTCCATGCCGTAGGTGAACTCCCAGTGGCCGGTCATCACGTCCACGCCCAGCAACTTGCAGGCGTCGACCATGTCCTGGGCATTGGTCCACAGCGAGGTGGCCGAACCCTGCCAGGTGTCGCCGCCGTCGAGCAGCAGCGCGCCGGGGCGGCTGGCCTTCATGCGCTTGACCAGGGTGGCCAGGTGCGCGAAACCGCCCACCTTGCCATAGCGCTTGGCGGCCTTCTCGAAATCGAGGTAGGTCAGGGCGTGCGCCTCGGCCGTGCCGGGGCGCACCTTGGCCACCTTGAGCAGGTGCTCGCCCACCAGGTGCGGCAGGTTGCCCTTCATGCTGCCGATGCCCAGATTCACGTTGGGCTCGCGGAAGTAGATGGGCTTGAGCTGCGCGTGGCAGTCGGTCATGTGCAGGAAGGACACATTGCCGAACTTGGGAATGTCGTACAGCCCGTGGGCCGCCGTGGCCGCGTCGGCCTCTGCGTAGGTGCCCATGCCCATGCCGGCCATGGTGCCCGCGCCGAGCACCTGCATGAATTCACGTTTGGAAAGATTCATGTTTTCGCATCCACTGATGTTTATTGGAAAAAAGAACCCGGGGCGACACCCCGGGTCGATGGTAGATGAATTACTGGTTGACGGGCGACTTGGGGTCGAGCAGCAGGGCCATGATGTGCTTGACCTGCTGTTCGGTCAGGATGCCCTTGTGACCGGCGCGCGGCATCTGCGAGCAGGCGTTGTAGGCACGCGAGTTCCAGATCTTGCCCCAGGTGTACTGGATGATGGCGGCAGACTCGGGCGCGTACAGGTTGCTCACGCCGCGCATCTTGCCGTAGTTGTACAGGCTCGGGCCCAGCGTGCCGAAGGAGATTTCTTCCTTGCTGATCTGGTGGCAGTTGTAGCAGTTGCCACCGTTCTCGCTGCCGGCTGCATCGGTCCAGGTCATGCCGCGGCCGCTCTGGGCGATCTTCTCGCCCTCTTTCCAGTCACCGATGTACTGGCCGCCCGCGGGCCACTTGATGCTGGCGAAGTTCGCCGCCTCGATGGCCTTGGCCGTCTTCTCGTCGATGGGCTGGCCCGCCACGTCGGCCTTCATGCATTCGAGGTTGGCGTCATCGAGCACCAGGCGGTCGACCTTGGCCTGGCCCTGGTCGCGGAAGGAAGCCTTGGCGATGTCCTGGGTCAGCCGGTCCAGCTCGGCCGTGCCGGGCATGCTCGAGCAGCCAGCGACCAGCACAACAGCCGCCACGCCGGCAGCGATGAGGAATTGGGTCTGTTTCTTCATGGTATCGGTCTCCACTTAGCGCTTGATGGCCGGGGCGATGTTCTCGGCCCCCTTGGCATTGACGCCCATGTAGGCGCCCAGGGCGATGGTGGCGTCACTGCCAAACAGCGGGTAGGGGAAACGCTGCTGGCGGTAGCAGTCGTTCAGGCGCAGCTGCATGCTCCACATCTGGCCGTTGGAGACGCGGTAGGCCGGCCAGGCGGCAAAGCCGATGCCGTCGCCCGGGTTCTTGGTCAGGTTAGGCAGGTCCTGCAGGCGGATGCGCTTGCCGTCTTCACCGTGGCAGGAGGCGCAGGAGAAGTCGTGCGTGCCGCCGCGCATGAAGAACAGGCGCTTGCCCACTTCGTACATGACCTTTTCCTGCTGATGGCTGTTGGGCAGGTTGAATTTCATGCCGCGCGATTCGGCGGCGATCCAGGTCGCCAGCGCGGTCACGTTGGCCTGCTCGCCGCGGCCATAGGCCGTCTTGGCGATCTCGGCGCCGTTGAAGCCCTGCAAAGTTTCCATGCAGCTCACCAGGCGGGACTCGAGGTCCTGCACCTTGTTGGTGTCGGCAAAGTGACGGGGCAACTCGACGAAAGCGCCCTTGACCACGCCCGGGCCCTTGCCCAGATCACATTGTTCCAGCGAGACGTTCTTGGGCCCGCGCTTCTGCTTCCAAAGGTCCTCGCCCTTGGCTTCGAACAACTCGGCCGGGTTGCCGTCGGCCAGCATCGCGCGGTATTCGGCGATGCCGTCACTGGCGGATTTCTGCGCCAGCGCAGCACCGCTGATCAGGGTGGCGGCGAGCGCCAGGGTCCAACGTTTCATCTTTGTCACCTCGTCGGTTGTTATGAAAGCAAAAAATGGAGAAGGGTCTCACCCTTCTCCATTCGTCGTTCAGTGCAGGGAGATCAGGATACCGTGGCTTCGTCGGTACGGCTGTCGCCCTTGTTGTCCTTCCAGGTCACGGCGATCTTGTCGCCGGCCTTGGCGCCCTTGACGACGAACTGCATGAAGGGGTTCTTGGACACGGCGGGGCCCCACTCGGCGGTCAGCACGACCTTGCCGTTGAGGGAAGCGCTCACGTCCTGGATGAACCAGGCCGGCACAACCTTGCCTGCCGAGTCCTTGCGTTGACCGGATTCCATTTCGTGGCTCATGAGTACGCGCACGGTGGCCTTGTCGCCAGCGGCTTGCGCGCGAATGCGCATCGGATCTGCCATTTTGATACTCCTAAATCTGTATGAATGCTGTGAGTGGACTGTCTGTCAGCGCTTAACCGCCGCAGCCGCCCAGCGTGACCTTGACTTCCTTCTTCGCGAAGAAAGCCTTGCCGTCGTTCATGATGGCCACGGCGTAGACATCGGAGGACTGGCCCATCTTGGAGCGCGTGGCGAAGTTGGCTTCCACCGCGTCGCTCACGTTGAACATGGCCACCAGGGCAGCCGGGTTCTTCTCCACCAGGATCAGCATGCGCTTGACGCCAGCCAGCGTGGTGCTGGCCGTCAGCGGCACCACGGCGCCGTTTTCGGCGATGTCCGGGCCACCGATGGTCACGTCCTTGCTCTCCACCGGAGCACCGGCGCCCAGCGCCTTGGTCACATCGGCCACGCTCTTGGCGTCGAAGGCAACCTTCTCGTAAGCCGCAGCCTGCTGCGGGATCAGGCCGGCGGAGGCCAGCAGGCCCGCCACCACGGCGCTATGTTTCAGTGTCTCGCGACGAGTTTGCATGTGAAGCTCCTTGAATAAGTACATGCTAATAAAAAAATCTGCCCTGCCCTATCGGTATTTGCACTAAGCCCGCTATTTTCCCGCACCTGCAGCCAACCATGCGGCAATGGTCTTTGCTTCCGCTTCGCTCAAGGACTGCGCCGGCATCGGGATCGGACCCCAGACACCCGAGCCGCCGCTCTTGATCTTGCCGGCCAGGTAGTCAGCCTTGCCGGCATGCTTCTTGGCGATGTCCGCAAAACTCGGACCCACCAGTTTCTTGTCCATGGCATGGCAGGCCGTGCAGCTGTACTTGGAGAGCAGCGCCAGGGTTGCCTTGTTGTCGCCGCCAGCGGCGGGGGCCGCTTCGGCCTTGGGCTTGGCGGCCGGCGCCGGCTTGGCCGCCGCAGCCGGTGTTGTCGGCATGGCCTCGCCCACCTTGCGCTCGGGCTTGGTGGTATCGGCACCGTGCTGCGGGCCAACCAGGCGGTTCTGCTCGGCGAGGTTGCCGTGGGCATTGCGCGCATAGTCCGGCAGGAAGGAAGCCACCTTGGGCTCGGGCGTGCAATCCTTCATGCAGGCCACATTGCTGGTGTCGGCCTTCTTGACCTTGCTGAACTCCGTGCCCGGCCACATGGCGTGCTCGGTGGTCATACCGTTGCGGTTGGGCATGCGGGCCTGCACGTCGCGGATGTTCTTGTCCGACATCACGAAGTCGTCCGGCACGATGCCGCCGAGATTCAGCAGGAAGGCCGTCACGGCGTACACCTCATCGGTCTTCAGCGACTTGGGCGCATTCCAGGGCATGGCGCGGTTGATGTAGTCCCACAGCGTGGACACCGTGGCCACCTTCATCAGGGTGGTACGCCCGGGGAAGGAAGAGTCGGTCAGCTTGGCGACGCGACCGGTCTTGATGTCCTCGGCCGTGGTGCCGCCCACCAGGGGGCTGAACACTTCGCCGGATTCACCGAAGATGCCGTGGCAGTGGGCGCACTTGCCTTCCCACACGTCCTGGCCCTTGGCCACGGAACCGGAACCGGCAGGCAGGCCCTTGAAGTCGGGGCGCACGTCGATGTCCCACGCGGCCACCTCCTTGGACGTGGCGTTGCGTCCCACACCCGGGTATTGGGTGGACTGGGCCGCAGCAACACCGGCCACCGCCAGCAGTGCGGCCGTCAGAACGGCATTACGAAACCTGGACATTTTTCACCTCACCGCTTTCCTGCACCAGCCACGACTGGATGGCATTGTTGTGATAGATCGAACGCGTGCCGCGCACGGCGCGCAGCTGCTTGTACGTGGGCTGCACATAACCCGTCTCGTCGGTCGCGCGGCTCTGGATGATGGCCGGCTTGCCGTCCCACACCCAGTCGATGTTGAAGCGCGTCAGCGCCTTGGACATCACCGGGTTCTCCAGGCGCGCACGACGCCAGTTGCGGCCACCGTCGGCCGACACGTCCACGTGCTTGATCTTGCCGCGGCCCGACCAGGCCAGGCCCGTGATGTTGTAGAAGCCCTTGTCGAGCAACACCTGGCCGCCGGAGGGCGTGGTCACCACGCTCTTGCACTCCTGGATGCTGGTGTACTGACGGTGCAGGCCGCTGGGCTGCAGGTCGATGTAGTGCACGGCCTCGTCCTTGGCGGCGTAGGGCATGTCGCCCACCTCGATGCGGCGCAGGTACTTGACCCAGCTCACACCCTGCACGCCCGGCACCACGAGACGCAGCGGGTAGCCCTGCTCGGGGCGCAGCATCTCGCCGTTCTGGCCGTAGGCCACGATCACTTCACCCGAGGTGATCAGCTCCATGGGAATCGTGCGGGTCATGGAGGAGCCGTCGGCGCCTTCTGCCAGCACGAACTTGCCCTTCTTCAGGTCGGCACCGGCGAGTTCCAGCAGGGTGATCAGCGGCACGCCGGTGAACTCGCTGCAGGAGATCATGCCGTGCGTGTACTGCACGGTCGGCACGGCCACGTTGCCCCACTCGACGGCAGTGTTGGCACCGCACTCGATGAAGTGGAAACGCGAGACGGCCGGCAGGCGCATGATCTCGTCCATGGTGAAGACCTTGTTGGCCTTGACCAAACCGTTGACCATCAGGCGGTGCTTGGACGGGTCGATGTCCCACCAGCCCTGGTGGTGACGCTCGAAGTGCAGGCCGCTGGGCGTGACGATGCCGAACAGCGACTGCAAGGGCGCGAACGAGACCGAAGCCTGCGTGGTCTGGGTCAGACCGGGGCTCTGGCGGCGCTGCACGTTGGATTCAAATTTGGAAGGCTTGCCGTAGCCGCCGTCGGCAGCCACGCCCTGGCCCAGACCCGTGCTGTGCTCGGGCAGGTTCAGGATGTTCGGGTCCCCGCCCTCCGTCGGCACAGGATTGCCCTGGGCCAGCGCAGCCGTGCCGGCGGCACCGGCCGCAGCAGCCGCAAACGCGTTGCGGATGAAGCTGCGGCGGCCCTGCTTGGCCTCCGCCACGACGGTCTTGATCCCGTCGCGGTCCAGATAATTCTCGGGCGCCTTGCGGATCCTGCCCGAACTCAAGTTGTCCTGCATCACACTCTCCTTGCTATCGTTGCCATCAGCTGGCGATTTCTCTGCCCGCGCTCGATTCAGTTCGCCTGAGCCTTGCGCCCCTCTGTTCCGTCATCTGTACGTGCGCACACCGCCTTGCACACCCGAACCACCGTCTCATCCGCAATCCGGTAGTACATCTGCGCACCGTCGCGCCGCTTGTCCACCACGCCCGCCCGGTACAGCACATTGAGCTGCTGTGACATATTGGGCTGCGACACCTCGATCCCCTGCAGCAACTGCGAAACGTTCTTCTCACCCCCACACAGCGCGCCGATGATGCGCAGCCGGATCGGCGTGGACAGGACCCCGAACAGTTCGGCCGCCGCCTCATAGCCGGCGTTGGTCGTTTCTGGCGCCGTGCTGTTTTTCATTTGCTACATCTAAATATTCACATACGCGAATATATAGAACTCACGAAATATTTCCCTAGGTGTTTACGCGTATCCCGACTAAACCCCCGGGGGTTTATTTTTTACTTTGTGAAACGGTAATGATCCCGGTTCAGGACGGCGGCGACCGCCGTCACCTCTTCCGGGAAAAAGCCCAGATTGAGCTCCGTATTGCACTGCTCGACCATGCCACGCAGGTAACCCGCCGTGTTGATGCGTCCTGCCGGTTTGTACATGGCACTGCCGTCACCGCCCACCTTCTGCTGGTGGCAAGCCACGCACTTGCTCTCGGCCATCAGCTTCTCGCCCAGCTTGAGGTCGGCTCCCTGGAACTCGGGAGGCACCTGGGCCTGGGCCAGACCGCCGAAAAGGAAAAAAGGAATGGCGAGGTATTTGTGCATGGTCACTAGGTTAGCGAAGACGGCGACTGCGGGCAAGCACCCACAAGAGCGGCCAGATCGCGCGGATGGAAAAAAGGGCCGGGGCAAGCCCGGCCCTTTTGCCTTGGGTCACAGAACTGCTCAGTACTTCCAGCCGAACTGGATGCCCAGGGACTGCTGGGACATCTTGATGGTCTCGTTGCCGCCCGCGCCTGCGCCGGCGATGCTGTTGAACATCGAGGAGCCGGAAACGGAGTTCTCGGGCGCATACATGTAGGCCAGCGTCACTTCCGATTGCTTGGACAGCGCGTAGGTGCCGCCCAGCGTGTAGTGGGTCGTGATCACGCCCGGCGCGATGATGTTGAAGCTGACATCGCGGCCCTTGACCGGGTTGTCACCCACGTTGACGCCGGCGCGCATCGTCAGGTTGCCCGACTGCTGCCACTCGATACCCAGCTTGTACACATTGATGTCAGACCAGCCGAAGCCCTTGCCGTTCGCAGTGCCCAGCAGGCCGGCGTTGTTGCTGGGGTTACCCACCGAAGGAACCCCGCTGTACTTGATGAAGCTGTAGTCGAAGGCGACCAGCACCGCCGGCGTCGCCTGGAAGGCGAGACCTGCCGAATAGTTTTCGGGAATGTCAAAGTTGCCACCATCGGCAAACAGGCCCTTGTACTTGTCGAACTTGGACATGCTGATCTTGGGGGAATACGAAGCGCCCACATTCAAGGTGTTGCTCAGCTTGCCCAGGTAACCCAGGCGAACGCCAAAGCCGTTGCTTGAGTCATAGCCGTTGTTCGTCACGCTGCCCTTCGCGCTCGTCATGGCCGGGAACCCCGCAGCGTTGTCGAATGCCTGCAGTCCGTCGGCCTTGAACTGCTGATGCACCAGCAGCGGCGACACACCCAGCGAATGGCTGGGATTGAGCTTGTAGGCGAACGTCGGCGCCACCACGAGCTGCATCATGTCCACACCCAGCTTGCCCGAACCGCACATGCCGTTGGCGGTACCTGCGCCGGCGCCGCAGTTGATCTTGCCGCCGGCATATTCGGTATTCAGCCCCCCGTTGCCATACACGGCCAGGCCGACGCCAATCGTGTCGCTGACGGCACGGTTGTAGCCGAACTCGGGCACATAGAAGGTGTTGCTGTCACTGTCCTGCGCCACGTCGATGCTGCCCGCGCCCACACCGGCGCTGCCGGTACGGCTGTAACCACGCTTGGGCATGAACACGTCTAGGCCCAGCTCCAGGCGATTGCCGGCAAACGCGGCGGCTGCCGGATTGTTGGCGCCCGCAAAGGCGCTGTCGGTCGTGGCCACGGCCGCACCGCCCATGCCCTTGGCCTTCATGCCGTAGCCGTGCGAGAAATAGCCGTTGGTGGCCATCGCGGCTGTCAACGGGCCGGCCACGACCAAAGCGATGGCTGTAGTGCGAAAAAACTGCTTCTTGCTCACGTATGTCTCCTGTTGTATGAATTGCTAGCAGTGAAAAAAACTCAGAACTCGCCCTTGGAGCCGCGTTCCATCATGTCCCAGATGGTTTCGCGCACTTTCCAGGCCTCTTCCTTCAAGGGGGACGGCAGCTTGCGGCCCATCTTGACCATCATGTCCATGTTCAGCGTGTACATCCACAGACCGTCTTCCTTCTCGACCACGGTGATGCGGCAGGGCAGGTAGGCAGCCATGTGCGGGCTGAAGTCCACCATCATGCGAGCGGTGGCGGGGGTGCAGAAGGAGTAGACCTTGAGGAACTTCTGCGGCTTGCCGGTACGCGCCTCCAGCTCCTTGGACAGCGGCAGGTCGCCCACCCCCTTCATATTGCGTTCGGCGGCGATCTGGGTCAGCGCCTGCTCGATGTCATTGATGGTCACGCCATCCTTGACCTTGCGCTCCCAGGTGGTGGCCACGGCAATGTCGCCATTGCCCTCAATCCAGCGGTCCCACATGCGGCCAGCCTCACCGGCAGCGCCGTCCTCCAGCTTGCCCATGGTGCTGATCGTGCCGCAACCGGTGGTCAAGACGACAAGGGCCAGCAGGGGCAGGCCACGCAGAATTCGGGTGAAAAACTTCACGTTCATATCCTTCAAAACGGGTGTTGATAATTACCCTACCCCCTAGGGTAGTCGCTCGAAGTCGATGGTGCAGGATGAAGCAGTCGCTTGCCATAGGGATGAACCCTATACCCTTAGGGGTAAGTCATGCGGACGGACAAACAGCAATGGGCCCGTCTGAATCTGGCACACTGCGCATTCCCTTAGCCTCAAATGACTGCCGCCATGCCCAGAAAGCCAGCCACCCCCGCAGCAGAAGTCTCCAAGTCCGCTATGTACCGCGCCGATCACCAGAAGGATGTGGTCAACCGCCTGCGCCGCATCGAAGGCCAGGTGCGTGGTCTGGTGGAAATGATTCAGGCAGGCCGCAGCTGCGAAGACGTCGCGCTGCAGATGTCAGCCGCCCGCAAGGCGATGGACAAGGCCTTCTACCGCATGATGGCCTGCACGGTGATGGAGGCGGTCTACGAATCCGAAAACGAAGAGCACGCCATGCAGGAAGTCGAAAAGTCGGCCCGCCTGCTGGAAAGATTCGGCTGAGCCGCTGCCGAAAAGCGGCGGCACCGTCCCGGCCGGACAGTGCCGCCATGGCGTGACGCTTGCTTACTTGGCGCCCGCGAGGACCCAGCTGGCCAGGGTCTTCGCATCGGCCTCGTTGAGTGCTGCCTGTGCCGGCATGGGCACCGGGCCCCATTTGCCGGAACCACCCTTCTTGATGCTGCCGGCCAGCGTGGCCTCTGCATCCTGTTGACTGTTGTACTTCTTGGCCACGTCCTGGAAGGACGGGCCGACCAGCTTGCGATCGACCGCATGGCAGGCCATGCAGGCGCTCTTGCTGGCCAGCTCTTTGCTGGCGAAGGCAGGCATGGACACCAGTGCGGTGATGGTCAGGGTGATATGGATCAGTTTCATGATGTCTCCTCGTTCGGTTGCAGGTCAATCGTTCAGGCGTAACGTGCAGCCATGGCTTCCAGCGCGATGGGCTTGATCTTGGAGGCCATGCCGGCGCAGCCGAAGGCCTCGAAACGCGCCTTGACCACACCGCGCGCGGCCTTCTTGGCAGCCGCCAGCGCCTTGCGCGGATCGAACTCGCCGGGCTGCTTGGCAAAGAGCTCGCGCATGGCGCCGGTCATGGCCAGGCGGATGTCGGTGTCGATGTTGATCTTGCGCACACCGCTGCGGATGCCGCGCTGGATCTCCTCCACCGGCACACCATAGGTTTCCTTGATGTCACCGCCGTACTGGCGGATGATGGCCAGCCACTCCTGCGGCACGCTCGATGAGCCGTGCATCACCAGGTGCGTGTTCGGGATCTGCGCATGGATGGCCGCGATGCGGTCGATGGCCAGGATGTCGCCGGTAGGCTTGCGCGTGAACTTGTAGGCCCCGTGACTGGTGCCGATGGCAATGGCCAGCGCGTCGACACCGGTCTTCGCGACGAAGTCCCTGGCCTGCACCGGGTCGGTCAGCATCATGTCGTGCGTGAGCTTGCCCTCGGCGCCCACGCCGTCTTCCTCGCCGGCTTCGCCGGTCTCCAGCGAACCCAGGCAACCGAGTTCACCTTCGACCGACACACCCACCGGGTGCGCCATCTCGCAGACGCGGCGCGTGATGTCCACGTTGTAGTCGTAGCTGGCCGGGGTCTTGCCATCCGTCATCAACGAGCCGTCCATCATCACGCTGGTGAAACCCGAGCGGATCGACTGCTGGCAGACCGCCGCCGAGGTGCCGTGGTCCTGATGCACGACAACGGGGATATCCGGATGCGACTCCACAGCCGCAAGCATCAGGTGACGCAGGTAGGGCTCACCCGCGTACTTGCGCGCGCCGGCCGACGCCTGCAGGATCACCGGGCTGTCGGTTTCCTGGGCCGCTTCCATGATGGCCAACACCTGTTCGAGGTTGTTGACGTTGAAAGCCGGCACGCCGTAACCGTGCTCGGCGGCGTGATCGAGAACCTGTCGGAGGGATGCGAATGCCATGGTGTCGTCCTGTGATGTAAGAAATTTTGAAAAAACAGTCCCCTGCGGCCTCACGCGGAGGTCGTCGTCAACCAAACGGAAATACATCAGCCCCTGGCGCGTTTCTCCAGGATCTCGAAGGCCGGCAAGGTCTTGCCCTCCAGCACCTCCAGGAAGGCACCCCCGCCCGTGGAGATGTAGCCCACCTGCTTCTCGATGCCGTACTTGGCAATCGCCGCCAGGGTGTCGCCACCGCCAGCGATGCTGAAGGCGCTCGATTCGGCAATCGCCCGGGCGATCTCCTTGGTGCCGTTCTCGAAGGCCGCAAACTCGAACACACCCACCGGGCCGTTCCACACGATGGTGCCGGCAGCCTTGAGCTGCTGGGCCAGCTTCTTGGCCGTCTGCGGGCCAATGTCCAGGATCAGGTCGTCGTCTGCAACTGCGCTGGCGGCCTTGATTTCTGCCTTGGCATCGGCCTTGAATTCCTTGGCGGTGACGACGTCCACGGGGATCGGCACTTCGGCACCCCGTTGTTTCATGGCCTCGATGACCGCTTTCGCTTCGGCCAGCAGGTCAGGCTCGGCCAGGCTCTTGCCGATCTTCAGGCCGGCGGCCAGCATGAAGGTGTTGGCGATGCCCCCGCCCACGATGAGCTGGTCGACGTTGGCCGCCAGGCTCTTGAGGATGGTGAGTTTGGTGGAGACCTTGGAGCCG
>JACPOI010000027.1 GCA_016185015.1 Burkholderiales bacterium | reverse complement strand
GTCTCATCGAAATCAACCGATGCAACTGTCCACGGCGGTGCAATCCCAAGGGCAGCTTCAAACAGCTTGGCAGTCATCAATTCGGTCGTCCAGGTTGATAAAAATGGCGTCAGCTTACCCACTCAGATTTCAAGAGAGGCAGGTTCTTCATGACGGCTCCGAGGAATTGCAACCGTCAGGGATGGTGAGCCTGATCCTCCGAAGAGGATGGCAACGCAGGGCAATGGCCGTTCGAGCGTCAGCTGGTCAATGCAGCCTCTTCCGCCACGACCTTGTCGTCGTCATCATCGACTGGGGTGTCAAGGATTGGCAGATTCAACTGCCATGCGTGCGCGCCATTGACTTTGGCCAGGTAGCCTTTCCAAGGCGACGCCTTGGAGAACAGATTGGTAGGCGACAGGCATCCCGTGTCCTCCATCAGCTTCTTGGTGTTCACGTGTGTGCCTGCCGCGTAGGCATCGACCAAGCGCTGCAGCACGGTGATCTTGCCCTTGCCGGTGATTCTCCAAGGAGCTTTTCCTGGGATGTACAGCACGGCGGCATGCCCGTCGGCGGACACCTTCAAACTCACCGAGGTTCCGCCCATGGCTGCCAACTGCCCATGGCGATACGCGACCTTGAGGCGGGTCGTGTCGATGGCCGTTTTCGCACCAGTGGGCGACACCACATCCTCGATGGGGATCACCACATTCGTCCCGGCGAACGGGAACGGAATCGATGCCGTCGTCAGCACGATGCCGGGAACGGGGCGAGGATGCAGTCGCAAGGCTGTATCGACTCGGGCGTATTGCCGCTCGCTGGACATCTTCGCAGCGAAGTACAGCGCGACGGCATGCCCATCGATGTCGAGTTCGCCCAAGAAAACAGGCTCTTCATCCAGGTGCTTGCCGCGCACACCCTGCAGTGCTGTGCCCAGGGCCGTGATGATCTCCTCGCGCAGCCAGTTCAGATGCACTTTCCAGCGCCGTGCATGTTTGGCGGGCAAGATCACGTCGGTGCCCGTGAGCGGGTCGCGGTAGCGCACCTGGTTGGCATCGGCGCAGCGCTCCAGTTGGACGCTGAACCGCTCACCGTCGGCCAGATCGACCACCTTCTCCGTGATCCGGTCGCCCTCGGTGATGATGCCCTCGTCCTCGAAGCGGTCGATGTCGATCCCCAGCTTTGCCAGGGCGAAGCCGTCCATCGGACTGGTCGCGCATTCGAGCAGCCGCGCCACCTGCACGACAAGGTTCGGATCGTCGATACCTGAGCCCGGGTGCAGCGGCTTGAGGACGCCCAACGCTTCGAGCAGTTGCGTCCCGGCTTCCCGCAGCCGCAGGTCTTTCTCTCCCTGCAGGCTGCATCGACCGGGTTCCGCCAGCACGATGGACAGCGGCGTTTCGGCGGTTTCACCCTCGAACACCAGATCGGCCACCAGCGTCACGCCGAGGATGGCTCCCGGCTGAGAGAACGGATGGTTGCTCCAACGTTCATTGATGACCTCGTGAAGTTCCGTGCCGCTGTCGATGTGCAACGACACGGCGTCTGTTGAATGTCCCAGCAGGGCCTTGGCTTCGGTCAGGTAAAGGCGCTCGACCTTTACGCCATCCAGGCGCGGCTTCTCGTCCTTCAGAGGCAGCGCGAACCGGGACAGGTCGTACCGCGACCGGTTCAGAGGACGATTCGACAATGGGGCCTTGAAACCGTGCTTGGACAGCACATTCGCCAGCGGAGCGCGCGTCGACAGGGTATGTGCATAGACCTCGACCACCTTGCGATCCGGCGCGTAGACCAGCGTGGCGTCGCGTGCCGGGAAGTAGCAGAAGCTCTTGCGGTTGCGGTTGACCACTTGCACTGCGGTCACCTGATCCCCGGCGAACCGGACAACGAGGTAATGAATGGTCTTCGTGTCGCCGTTCTTCTTCTCATCGGCCAGCGGCACGTAGACCACCTCGCAGGGCTCGCCCAGACGCATCGCGCTGGTGAGCTGCGCTTCCAGCTCCTTCTTGACGGAGTCGTTCCAGATGAAGGGAGGTGCGTCGTCGCATGGCACGTCAAAGGCATCGTAGAGGCGCTTGTTGCCTCGGAGGTCGCCGGTGTTCAGGATCGACTCGGCGACATCGAACAGCCGTGCCGCCTCGTCGGAGTGGGTGCGCATCCAGACCGATCGACCGATCTCGCCGCCGTCCTGGGCCATGAAAACGGCGATCAGGTCGTTGTCGTTGAGCTGATCGGCGACGGTCGTGAGGATTTGCGCTCCGCGAGGGGATGCAAGACGCAGGACGCGCAGCGCTTCGCGTTCGGCGGGATCACGCTGGTCTTTGCGCAGGTGCCTGACGTGTTCGACCAGGGCGACAGGCAGCGCATCAGCATCCTGCGACCAGTCGAAGCCAATGGCAAGAGCCCGGCATTCGGGCAGCCCGCTGAAGGCCTTGATGACTGAAGCCGGGACCTTCTCGATCAGATCAAGCAGGCAGTGCGCGTTGGTCAGGGTCTTTTTGCCCATGCAGTCTCCCTTCGGCCGTTCACATGGCCACAGTCCATTGGCGCATGACCGCCACCGATTGAGTCAAACCCTGCGCCAGCAGGGTGTCGAGGTATTCGTCCGCCGTCTTGGGCGGGTTCTTCAGTGAGCGCCGGTGACTGGCTGCGGCTTCCAGCACGCCTGCGGGATGCAGATCCAGAAGATCAACGATGAAATCATCCGGGTGCTGGGCCGCGAGGTTGTAGGGCTTGAGCGCCTCTGCCGGGAAGTCCTTCAGGTTGAAAGTCACGATCAGGCTGGCACCGGCGTGGATGGCGGCCGCCGCCACGTGGTGGTCGTCCGGATCAGGCAAGTTCATCGACGGAATCAGGTACTCGAATCCGGTGACCAGACTGTCCCGCACGTGGGCGTTCATCAGCTGGCGCGTCCGGTTCAGCTGGTCTTGGGTCAAGTCAGGTCGGCTGGCCAGGACATTGCGCGTCCACTCGTCGTGGATCATGTCGCTCCAGCGCGCCCGGTACAGATCCGACAGCGCCAGATGCATCAGCAGGTCGCGCAGCGGTGCCGGATAGAGCACGCAGGCGTCATAGATGACGGTGAAGTGCGAACTCATCCGGTCAGTACCCCAAGCCGAGTTCCTGGGCCTGCGCGGCCAGCTCATCCAGAGCCTTGCGACGCTCGGCATCGATGCGCTTCTTGTAGGCGATCACATCCTGGTAACGGACGCGACGATGTGTGCCGATCTTGTGGAACGGCATGTCACCTTTCTCCAGCAATTGCACAAGGAAGGGGCGCGAGACGTTGAGGACATCGGCAGCCTCCTGGGTCGTCAACTCAGCATGGATCGGGATGATCGACACGGCGTTGCCTTGGCCGATCTCGGTCAGCACTTCCAGCAGCAGACGCAGTGCCGAAGTCGGGATGCGCACGGCGCGTACAGCCCCCTTGTCGTCATGGAAGTCGATCTGCTGGGTTTCGGCGCGTGTCTGGAGCACCGTCGACAGCGCGCGGCCCGATTCCCGGGCGAGCGCGATGTCCTCTGCGGAGGGTAGTGTTTTGGGGATAGCGGGAGCGTTCATGGAGGTCTCCTCGTCGGGGCAAAGTTCAATCTGAAGCCATTATAAACGAAATAAGCGAAATCGCAATAACCGAAACAGCAGGCGAGATGCCATACAGATCAACAACTTAGCGCGATCACGCGAGATGCCCTGAGGTCGAGCTCTGCTCGTGAGAGCCCAAAACGTGCTCGCGCACGCCCAAGGCATGGAGCAATTGAATAGGGACTCCCAAACAAAAGGAGTCCTGCGATGCAAAACCATGCCTCATCTGTTCAACCCGGCCGGAATCTGACCCGGCCCCTTCCGGACGGTGCCACGCGCATCGCCCTCGACGAAAACGAGCTCGCCGCCCGCTGGGGGCTCTCCGTCAAAACCCTGCGCCGTTGGCGGCAGGAACAGCTCGGCCCCGTCTTCTGCAAGCTCGGGGCGCGCGTCACCTACCTGATCTCCGAAATCGAAGCCTTCGAGCGCCGCGTCTCGCGCTACTCGACCTTCGCTCGGGCATACCAGTGAGGAGGACGGCCATGAGCGATCTGACCATCTTCCCCGTCGACATCGCCGAGATGTCCGTGAGCCAACTGGCCGCGCTGCCACCCGAGCAGAAGCGCGAGGTCGACAAGAACCTCGACGACGCCATCGATTGGCTCAAGAAGGCACGCACCAAGTTCGACGCGGCGCTGGAGCAGTGCTACGGCGAGCAGGCACGCGCCGCGCTGCGTGAATCCGGCCGCGACTTCGGTACCGCCCACATCAGCGATGGCCCGCTGCACATCAAGTTCGAGCTGCCCAAGAAGGTCAGCTGGAACCAGAAGCAGCTGGGCGAAATCGCCGAGCGCATCGTGGCCTCGGGCGAGAAGGTCGAAGGCTACCTCGACGTCAAGCTCTCGGTATCCGAGTCCCGGTACATCAACTGGCCACCTGCGTTGCAGCAGCAGTTCGCGGCCGCCCGCACGGTCGATTCCGGCAAGCCGTCCTTCACCCTGAGCACCGATGGGGGTGAGGCATGAAGAGGCTACCCATCGTGTCCGCTGTCGAGCGGATGGCCGAGCGCAAGGGCGTGAAGCTGCTGATGCTGGGAAAGTCCGGCATCGGCAAGACGTCCCGGCTCAAAGACCTCGACCCCGCCACCACGCTGTTCCTTGACATCGAGGCAGGCGACTTGGCGGTCGCCGACTGGCCGGGCGACACCATCCGCCCGGCGTCCTGGCCCGAGAGCCGCGACTTCTTCGTGTTCCTCGCAGGCCCGGACAAGTCGCTTCCGCCGGAGAGCGCGTTTTCGCAGGCGCACTACGACCACGTCGTCGAGAAGTTTGGCGATGCGACGCAGCTCGGTCGCTACCAGACCTTCTTTCTCGACTCGATCACGCAACTGTCTCGCCAGTGCTTTGCGTGGTGCAAGACGCAGCCCGGCGCGGTCAGTGATCGTTCCGGCAAGCCCGATCTGCGCGCGGCCTACGGGCTGCTCGGCCAGGAAATGATCGGCGCGTTGACCCACCTGCAGCACGCCCGTGGCAAGAACGTGGTGTTCGTGGCGATCCTCGATGAGCGACTGGATGACTTCAACCGCAAGGTGTTCGTCCCGCAGATCGAAGGCAGCAAGACCAGCCTGGAGCTGCCCGGCATCGTCGATGAGGTCGTGACGCTGGCTGAGATCAAGGCCGAGGACGGTAGCTCCTACCGCGCCTTCGTCACGCACACCGTCAATCCCTACGGCTTCCCGGCCAAAGACCGCAGCGGTCGTCTCGACCTGCTGGAGCCGCCGCATCTCGGCGCGCTGATCGCCAAGTGCGCGGGCGCAGTTCCCACGCCCGCCAGCGCCGCCAACCCCACACACATCGAATCTCAGGAGTAATCGCAATGACCGCATGGAATGACTTCAACGACGCCGACTCTCAGCAATCCGGCTTCGATCTGATCCCCAAGGGCACCGTCGTGCCGGTGCGCATGACCATCAAACCGGGTGGCTATGACGACCCCGAACAAGGCTGGGGTGGCGGCTACGCCACCGAGTCGTTCGAGACTGGTTCCATCTATCTGGCCGCCGAGTTCGTGGTCACCGATGGCGACCATGCCAAACGCAAGATGTGGAGCAACGTCGGACTTCTCTCGAAGAAGGGCCCGACCTGGGGCCAGATGGGGCGCAGCTTCATCCGCGCCGCGCTCAACAGCGCCCGCAACGTCCACCCGCAGGACAACAGCCCACAGGCCGCTGCCGCGCGCCGCATCAATGGCTTCGCAGAACTCGATGGCCTGGAGTTCCTGGCTCGCGTCGACGTCGAGAAGGACGCCAAGGGCCAAGACCGCAACGTGGTCAAGCTGGCAGTCGAGCCCGACCACCCCGACTACGCCAAGTTGAAGGGCGTGCCGCCGAAGGGCAGTCCGGGCGGTGGCAACTCCGGCGCTCCGGCGCAGGCGGCTCCTGCCTACGCAGCTCCCACCCCGCAACGCGCGCCAGTGACGGGCAAACCGTCCTGGGCTCAGTGAGGAGGCGGCCATGAACACCACCGTCCTCACTGCCAGCCACTACGGCGTCGTGCGTTTCGGCGATCTGCAATGCGAGGCCGTCGTCCTCAAGGGCGGCGAGCGTGGCTACGTTCGTCGCCAACTGGCCAAGCTGCTGGGCTTCCACGAGACGCACAAGGGTGGCCGATTTGCCCGATTCCTGGCCGACTTCGCGCCTAACTCCTTGTCGGCATTGGAGAAAACTCGTGAGCCGATTCTGTTGCCGTCGGGGCGGCAGGCGCAGTTCTTCCCGGCCGGGATCATTGCCGACGTCGCGTCGGCGGTGGTCAGCGCCGCCATCAACGGCACGCTGCATAAGGCCCGCCAGGGCATCGTGCCCAACTGCATGAAGATCATGCGCGCGCTGGCCACCACCGGCGAGGTCGCGCTGATCGACGAGGCGACGGGCTACCAGTACCACCGTGCGCCTGACGCGTTGCAGGAACTGATCTCCAAGCTGCTGCGCCAGTCGTGCTCTTCGTGGGAGCGCCGCTTCCACCCGGACTACTACCGCGCCCTCTACCGGCTGTTCGGCTGGAAGTACCAGGGCCACGACCAGAACCCGCCCCACGTTGTTGGCCAGATCACGCAGCGCTGGGTCTATGGGCCGGTGTTGCCCGCCACGCTGATTGACGAGATCCGCGCTCGCAAGGGCATCTCGCAAAAGCACCACCAGTGGCTGTCCGATCAGGGCCTCGCCCGTCTGGAAACGCAGATTCACGCGGTCACCGCCATTGCGCGCAGCGACCTGCTACCGCGACTTCGACCGCCGCTGCGAAGCCGCCTTCGCTGGCGGCTCGCTGCAGTTGGCGCTGCTGGCCGAAGACTTTGAGGAGGGGGCGTGAAATGCTGGGTCTGCAAACGACAGGCCCGGGGATTCGGTCACACCGACAACCGACATGGTGTCGGCGATCCTCGGCGCTACCCCGTCGACTGGGTGTTCTGCTCGCAGCGCTGCCAGACCGCGTTCCACGCGATGTATGGCAACTGGCTGCGCGCCAAGGATTGTCGGACCGACATCAAGGGGGTCACCATGATCGATCCCTCTGATATCGAGCTGGCCGCGATGCGCAAGTGCCTCAAGTCCTTCGGCGAGGCGGCGGGCGAGATCGGCTTCACCAAGCCGCTGGGCAACTACTCCGAAGCCGAGGCGCTGCAGGTGATCGACGCCATCGTCACTTGCTACACCGAGGCGATGGTTGAGCACCACGAGGTGAGCAAGTACCCGCCCGTGCGCGGCATGACGCCGACGCCCGATCCCATGACACCGAGTGCAGCCAATCCGTTCGCGGATCTGGAGGACGACCTGCCTTGGGAAGAACCGAAGGGGAAGAAGCCATGATGGACTTCAACTCCACTTCGAGCATCTCGGGGCAGATCACCTCGCTGGTCGACGCCGGGATGCAGCGGGCCCGAGCCCAGCAGTCCGAGCGCCAGTACCTTGGAGCCTCGCGGTTGGGCGCTGCCTGCGAGCGTGCGCTGCAGTTTGAGTACGCCAAGGCTCCCGTCGATCACGGCCGGGACACCCCGGGCCGGATGCTGCGCATCTTCGAGCGCGGCCACGTCATGGAGGACTGCATGGTCGCGTGGCTGCGCGACGCCGGTTTCGACCTGCGCACCCGAAAGGCCGACGGGAAGCAGTTCGGATTCTCGGTGGCCGATGGCCGTCTGCAGGGCCACATCGACGGCGTCATCGTCGATGGCCCGGAGGGCTTCACCTACCCGGCGCTCTGGGAAAACAAGTGCCTCGGCATGAAGTCCTGGCGCGAGCTGGAGAAGAACCGGCTCGCCGTGGCCAAGCCCGTCTACGCCGCGCAAGTGGCGATCTACCAAGCCTATCTCGAACTGCACGAGCACCCGGCGATCTTCACGGCGCTCAACGCCGACACGATGGAGATCTACACCGAGGCCGTGCCCTTTGACGCAGCCCTGGCCCAGCGAATGTCGGATCGGGCGGTGAAGGTCATCACGGCGACCGAAGCAGGCGAACTCCTGCCGCGCGCCTTCAATGACCCGACCCACTTCGAGTGCTGGATGTGCGCTTGGCAAGACCGCTGCTGGAGAACACAAGCATGACCGACAACAACACCCCGGCCACCGGCATCGAGCCGATGATCGACGCCAAGCAGGCGGCCGCCGCGTTGCGCCTGCCGTACTACTGGTTCGCCGACCACGCGATGCGCACCAAGTACCGGATTCCGCACTACCTGATGGGCGGTCTGGTGCGCTATCGACTGTCCGAGCTCTCCGCTTGGGCCACGCGTACCACCGCCGTCCAGGGCCGTGATGTCGAGGACGCGGACGCACCTGTCGAGGGAGCCGAATGATCGACTTCAACGACACAACCCAATCTGCGGAGCACAACAGGGAATCTGAACGAGACGAGATTCGCGCCGATCTGCTGGCGCGACTAGAGTCGGTGCTGACCACGATGTTTCCGGCTGGCAAGAAGCGCCGTGGCAAGTTCCTGATCGGCGACATCCTCGGCAGTCCAGGTGACAGCCTCGAGGTGGTGCTCGAAGGTGAGAAGGCCGGTCTGTGGACGGATCGTGCCGACAACTCAGGCGGCGACATCTATGCGCTGATCGGCGGCTACTGCGGCATCAACGTTCACAGCGACTTTCCCCGCGTGCTGGACGCCGCTGCTGACCTGCTCGGGCGTTCGCGGTCGGTGCCGGTGCGCAACGCGACGAAGGAAGTGCCGGTCGACGACCTCGGCCCGGCCACGGCGAAGTGGGACTACTTCGATGCCGTTGGGAAGCTGATCGCCGTCGTCTACCGCTATGACCCACCGGGTGGCAAGAAGGAATTCCGACCGTGGGACGCCAAGCGCCGCAAGATGGCCCCGCCTGAGCCGCGCCCGCTGTTCAACCAGCCCGGCCTTGCTGCGGCAAGCCACATTGTCCTGGTCGAGGGCGAGAAGTGCGCGCAGGCATTGATCGTCAGCGGTGTGGTGGCCACCACGGCTATGCACGGTGCCAATGCCCCGGTCGACAAGACCGACTGGTCACCACTGGCTGGCAAAACGGTTCTGATCTGGCCCGACCGCGATGCGCCGGGGTGGGACTATGCCGACCGGGCTTCGCAAGCGATCTTGCACGCAGGTGCGACCTCGGTCGCCATCCTCATGCCGCCCGACGACAAGCCGGAGGGGTGGGACGCCGCCGACGCCATTCCCGAAGGCTTCGATGTCGGTGGCTTTCTGGCCGTCGGCGAGCGGATGCCGGTGATGCGCTCGGTGGAGGAAGCACCTTCGCCAGACTTGCTGACGGGCATTGATTGGACGACCGAGGATGGCCTGTCCAGCGCTTTCACCCGCCGCTATGGCGAAGACTGGCGCTACTGTGCCCTGTGGGGCAAGTGGCTGGTATGGACGGGTGTGCGCTGGAATCCCGATCAGGTGCTCTACGTGTCGCATCTCTCCAGGGGCATCTGCCGCAACGCCTCGCTGAAAGCGGACACGCCGAGGCTCAAGGGCAAGCTGGCCAGTTCCGCCACGATCTCGTCGGTTGAAAAGATCGCGCGCTCTGACCCGAAGCACGCATCCACCGCCGAGGAATGGGACGCCGATGTCTGGGCGCTGAACACCCCCGGTGGCGTGGTCGATCTGCGCACGGGCCGGATGCGCCCGCACCGGCGCGATGACCGCATGACCAAGGTGACCACGGCCACGCCGCAGGGCAATCCGGACAGCGCCTGCCCGACGTGGCGAGCCTTCCTCACGGATGTCACCGGTGGCGACGTCGATCTGATGGCCTACCTGCAACTGATGGTTGGCTACTGCCTGACGGGCGTCACCAGCGAACACGCGCTGTTCTTCTTGTACGGCACAGGCGCGAACGGCAAGTCGGTGTTCGTCAACGTGCTGACCACCATCCTGGGCGACTACGCGGCCAACGCGCCGATGGACACGTTCATGGAGGCGCGCAACGACCGGCACCCGACCGATCTCGCAGGGCTGCGCGGCGCACGCTTCGTGTCATCCATCGAAACCGAGCAAGGGCGGCGCTGGAACGAGTCCAAGGTCAAGGCCATCACCGGTGGTGACAAGGTGTCCGCTCGCTTCATGCGCCAGGACTTCTTCGAGTACCTGCCGCAATTCAAGTTGGTGATCGCGGGCAATCACAAGCCGTCGATCCGCAATGTCGACGAGGCGATGAAGCGCCGACTTCACCTGATCCCGTTCACGGTGACGATCCCGCCCGAGCGCCGCGACGGCAGGCTGACCGAGAAGCTGCTCAAGGAGCGCGATGGGATTCTGGCGTGGGCGGTCGCGGGCTGCAGCCTGTGGCAACGCCAGGGCTTGAAGCCGCCCGCCAGCGTGGTGTCGGCGACCGAGGAGTATTTCGAGGCCGAGGATGCGCTCGGGCAGTGGATCGAAGAACGCTGTCTGCTGGCCAAGTCCCACCGCGAAGGCGTCTCCGAACTGTTCGCCGACTGGCGCGAATGGGCCGAGCGCGCGGGCGAGTACGTGGGCTCGGTCAAGCGCTTCTCGGAGCTGATGGCGACTCGCAAGTTCGAGAAGTGTCGGCTGACCGGAGGGGCTCGCGCCATCGCGGGCATCGCCCTCAGGCCCAAGCCGTACAGCCACGCCTACCCCTACCGCGATGACTGACCAATCCGGGCGAGTGACGGATTTGACGGGTTTCCTGTTTGACGCGCTACACGTGCGCGCACGTAAAGGACGTTGTCCGGACAACCCGTCGCATCCGTCACTTGCCCACCCAACACGGAGTAAAGACGATGAACACGACGATCCTCGCCCTCGATCTGGGCACACACACCGGGTGGGCTCTGCAGCACCTGGACGGCACCATCACCAGCGGCACGGAGCACTTCAAGCCGCAGCGATTTGAAGGCGGCGGAATGCGCTTCCTTCGATTCAAGCGCTGGCTCAACGAACTGCTGTCGGTCAGCAATCACATTAACGCGGTGTTCTTCGAGGAAGTTCGGAGGCACGCTGGCGTTGATGCAGCGCACGCCTACGGCGGATTCATGGGGCACCTGACTGCGTGGTGTGAACATCACAACATCCCCTACCAGGGCGTTCCGGTCGGCACGATCAAGAAGCACGCGACCGGCAAGGGCAATGCGAGCAAGGACGAAATGATCACGTCCGTCCGCGAGCGTGGTCACACCCCAGTCGACGACAACGAAGCCGACGCGCTGGCCCTGCTGCACTGGGCAGTCGAGACGCAGGAGGTGTGACGTGAAGGTTTCGACACCCCAATACCGCTGCCCCCTTGGTCGGCTGCAACCCCAGACCACCGATCTGGACGCCATCAAGGAACGTGGCTGGCGTGACCAGCACATCCTGGTGGTCAACGCGTCCGACGACCGTCTGGACTTCATCGAGCGCGAGATCGTGCGACGCATTGGTGAACGCCTGTACGGGCTGGGAGGGACACGTCATGGCTGAGTGGACAAGCGACGACGTGGCAGCACGCTTCGAAGAGGCCGCCACCACCGGACGACGCCTGCCCCCTGTACGTGTGCAGGGCTACTTCAATTGTTGGCCCGCCTTCGTTCGCAAGGAGTGGGAAGCCTTTGCTGCCGACGAGAGGGTGTACCGACCCTTCCCACCAAGCCCCGAGGCCATCGACCGGATGCTGGAGACGATGCGCTGGGTGCAGTGGCTCGAGGTCGAGCAGCGCCACCTCGTGTGGATGCGGGCCAAGCGCTACGGCTGGAGGGACATCACGATTCGCTTTGCCTGCGACCGGACGACGGCGTGGCGGCGTTGGCAGAGGGCAATGGAGATCGTGGCCGCGAACCTCAACAGCGAAGGCGTGCGGTTGCCTTCCAAAAACGTGGGCAATTTAGGGTAATGCTTGCCGCGCTTGTCCCTGCTTTGCCTTGCTTGTCCGTTTCGAGGCCCGACAGCCCTGCAACAAAGCAGGCCGATCAGGGGTAGTATTTCGGCTATCTTCTGGACAGCGGTGACGGTTGAGGCGATGGGCCCAGGCAAAAGGGGTCCTTCCTTCCCAAATCGCAATGCGGGGGGCGCGAGCGCGGCATTCGCCTAGCGTCCGACTGCAAACCAAGGTTTGCAGGGTTTGCAGTTTGCACCCACCCCAGTCCGCACCCATCACGAGCCCGCCCACGGTCTTCCGTCGGCGGGTTTTCTTTTTGAGGAACCGATTCTGAACACGCTCAACGTCGAGTACCGCAAGGTCGAGGCGCTGATCCCCTACGCCCGCAATCCACGCACGCACACTGACGAGCAGGTGGCCAAGATCGCCGCCAGCATCGTCGAGTACGGCTGGACGAATCCGGTGCTGGTGGACGGCGACAACGGGATCATTGCGGGCCACGGTCGTCTGGTCGCCGCGCGCAAGCTCGGGCAGGATCAGGTGCCGGTCATAGAACTGGCGCACCTCTCGCCCACGCAGAAGCGCGCCTACGTCATCTCTGACAACCGGCTGGCGCTCGATGCCGGTTGGAACGAGGAGATGCTGGCGCTGGAAATGGCCGAGCTGTCCGAGGCCGGGTACGACCTTGCGTTGACCGGTTTCGAGGATGCCGAGATCGAGGCCTTGCTCGCTGACGAGGTGGAAACCGATGACGCCGACCAGGAGGCAGATGCCGACGAGCCGGACGCTGCTGATGATGTGCCGGATGCCCCTGTGGTGCCGGTGTCCCGCACCGGCGATGTCTGGGCCATCGGCTCCCACCGTCTGATCTGTGGCGATGCCACCGACCCGACAGCAGTCGCCACGCTGATGCAGGGCGATACGGCCCGGCTGTGCTTCACCTCACCGCCTTACGGCAACCAGCGCGACTACACCTCCGGTGGCATCAACGATTGGGATGGCCTGATGCGCGGCGTGTTCGCCAAGGTGCCAATTACCGACGACGGGCAGGTGCTGGTCAACCTTGGGCTGATCCACCGCGACAACGAAGTCATCCCGTATTGGGATGCGTGGCTGGGCTGGATGCGCACCCAGGGCTGGCGGCGCTTCGCTTGGTACGTCTGGGATCAGGGACCGGGGATGCCCGGTGACTGGGCGGGCCGCTTCGCCCCGAGCTTCGAGTTCGTGTTTCACTTCAACCGCGCCAGCCGCAAGCCCAACAAGATCGTGCCCTGCAAGCACGCTGGACAGGAATCGCATCTGCGCGCCGATGGCTCGTCCACGGCGATGCGCGGCAAGGACGGCGAGGTCGGCGGCTGGACGCACAAGGGCCAGCCGACGCAGGACACCCGGATTCCCGACTCGGTGATCCGCGTGATGCGCCACAAAGGCAAGATTGGTCAGGACATCGACCACCCGGCCGTGTTCCCGGTGGCGTTGCCGGAGTTCGCCATCGAGGCCTACACGGACACCGGCGACATCGTGTTTGAACCCTTTGGCGGCAGCGGCACGACGATGCTGGCCGCGCAGCGCACGGGTCGTGTGTGCCGCAGCGTCGAGATCGCGCCGGAGTACGTGGACGTCGCCATCAAGCGCTTCCAGCAGAACCACCCAGGCGTGCCCGTCACGCTGCTGGCCACCGGCCAATCCTTCGATGACCTCGCCAGTGAACGTCTGGCCACCACGGAGGTAGCGCAATGACCGCCTCGTGGTTTGCCGACAAGATCGAGCAGTGGCCGACCGCCAAGCTGCTGCCCTATGCCCGCAATGCGCGCACCCACTCGGACGATCAGGTGGCGCAGATCGCTGCGTCGATTGCCGAGTTCGGATTCACCAACCCGATCCTCGCCGGTAGCGACGGTGTGATCGTCGCCGGTCACGGACGGCTTGCTGCTGCGCAGAAGCTCGGGATGGCGGTGGTGCCGGTGGTGGTGCTCGATCATCTGAGCGCGACGCAGCGCCGGGCACTGGTGATCGCGGACAACCGCATCGCCGAGAACGGGGGCTGGGACGACGCGATGCTGCGCATCGAGATCGCGTCCCTCCAGGACGACGACTTCGACGTGTCGCTGACCGGCTTCGATGCCGATGCGCTCGCCGAGTTGATGGCGGGCGACGAGCCGGATGCCGAAGGCGAAACCGATGACGATGCGGTACCCGAGGTCAGCGAGACTCCGGTTTCGCGTCCAGGCGATGTCTGGCTGCTCGGCGGCCACCGTCTGCTGTGTGGCGACTCCACCGTGGCTGAGAGCTACGACCGGGTTCTCGATGGCGAGTCGGTGGATATGGTCTTCACCGACCCGCCGTACAACGTGAACTACGCCAACAGCGCCAAGGACAAGATGCGCGGCAAGGATCGCGCGATCCTGAACGACAACCTCGGCGACGGCTTCTACGACTTCCTGCTGGCGGCGCTGACGCCGACCATCGCGCATTGCCGGGGCGGAATCTATGTGGCGATGTCTTCCAGCGAACTCGACGTGCTGCAAGCCGCATTCCGCGCCGCCGGTGGCAAGTGGTCGACGTTCATCATCTGGGCCAAGAACACCTTCACGCTGGGCCGGGCCGACTACCAGCGCCAGTACGAGCCGATCCTGTACGGATGGCCCGAGGGCGCTCAGCGTCACTGGTGCGGTGACCGCGACCAGGGCGACGTCTGGAACATCAAGAAACCGCAGAAGAACGACCTGCACCCGACGATGAAGCCGGTCGAGTTGGTCGAACGCGCGATCCGCAATTCAAGCCGCCCTGGCAACGTGGTGCTCGACCCGTTCGGGGGCTCTGGCACGACGCTGATCGCCGCCGAAAAGTCAGGGCGACTGGCACGGCTGATCGAACTCGACCCGAAGTATGCGGACGTGATCGTGCGCCGCTGGCAGGAATGGACTGGTAAGCAAGCCACCCGCGAGTCGGATGGCGCGCTGTTCGATGATCAGGCGGCGAGCGACTCTTCCGCGATCTCGCAATGAATCACGAACCC
This sequence comes from Burkholderiales bacterium, assembly GCA_016185015.1. Classification (GTDB taxonomy): domain Bacteria; phylum Pseudomonadota; class Gammaproteobacteria; order Burkholderiales; family Burkholderiaceae_C; genus Hylemonella. Next base: position 31,008 of record JACPOI010000027.1, on the reverse strand, counting down.
CGTCAGGTAAGGCAGGCCGCGCGGGATGCCGTACTGCTTGCTGGTCTGGCGGCCAATCGTCCAGCCCATCCACCGTTGGGTGGCGGCGTTGATCGCGTCCGCCAGGGTCTGGCCCCCGTACAGCCCGTTTTGCACATCGTCCGCAAAGTGGCGTCCGTGGCGGCTGTCGAGGAAGACCAGGACTGATTCGAGGGGCTGGCTGGTGACGTCTGAGATGGCGGTCATCGCCAGAGGCCACGCGGCGCTGGCGTGTTCGTTCATCGTGCCCCAGAAGCCCCAGGCTTCGTTCTGGGTGGCGGGGATCTGTTGGTTGGTGTTCATCTCTGGCTCCTTGGGGTTGATCGTTGCGACACCCGTAGTAACGCGCTGTTCGATTGAGAAGCCAAGCGCTGCTTGGCCTCTTTCTCGATCTTTCTGATCAGGCGATCCGGTAGACCCGCTCGCCGCCCTGGGCCTTGTCCGAGACGATGGTCAGGCCAAGCTTTTTCTTGAAGGCTCCGGCGAAGGTACCGCGCACCGTGTGCGCCTGCCAGCCCGTGGTTTCGCAGATCTGCTGCACCGTTGCGCCCTCGTGGCGCTGCAGCATCTGGATCACGGTGGCCTGCTTGCTGTTCTCTCGGGTGCGGGGTTTGGCCTCTGCGCGTTCCTTGGCCCACGTGGCCTCTGCGGCCGCGACGGTGGCCTCGATCTCGGGGTCTGCCTCCAAGGGGGCAGCCGCAGGCCGGGCGCGCCCCATCGCGTCGTAGCCCTCGGCGGCAACGAACCAGTTGGTGCCGTCGGAGGTGATCAGCGCGCGGTTGAACAGGCCGTCGAGCACCTTCTTGCGTGCCCCGCCTTTGATGTTGCCGGGGAACCAGTCGATCTTGCCGTCGGTGTGTTCGAGGGCGTAAGCCAGGATCGCGTGCTGGGCCGGGGTCAGTTGGGTGGTGGTCATTTGCTTCTCCTTCGGAGGGGTTGATGGGGTGACGTGATGAACGCGCTGTTCGGGAGTGAAGCCAAGCGCTTATCGCGAGGCTTCGACGGTTCTCGATCAGTTGTTGGCCTTGTCCGACTTCGCCGCCTTGCGGCCCTGTTCGACGCCTGCGTTGAACGCGGCTTCAAGGGCGTCGCGCAGGCACCAAACCGCCACGTCGTGGAAGTCGAGGCTGTCCGACTTGCGGGTTTCCAGGGTTTCGATGCCCAGCTTGCTTTGCGCGATCTGGGTCAGGAGTTGTTCGAGCTTGCTCATTGCTGCGTCCTTTGATGGTGTTGATGACGTCCGTATGAACGCGCTGTTCCAGAGAGAAGCCAAGCTGATTTCGAGTGAATGACGAACAAATGATTGAAGGGGCAACCGGTTTTCAAAATGGGCATTTCGATTCGCGCTTACGCCAGTCACCGTGGTGTGACCGACACCGCTGTTCACAAGGCCATTCGCGCAGGTCGGATCACGCCGGAGACTGACGGCACCATTGATGCCGACCGTGCTGATCGCGAGTGGGCTCGCAACTCCGATGTGCCGAAGGCCGGAACGCGAGCAAAGGCCGCCAAGGTCGCCGTGCCGGAGGGTGGTGGCGACGGGCCTGCAGCTCTACCTGCTGGCGGTGCGTCGCTGCTTCAGGCGCGCACAGTCAACGAGGTGGTCAAGGCGCAGACCAACAAGGTGCGTCTGGCCCGACTGAAGGGCGAGTTGGTGGATCGGCCGCAGGCCATCGCCCACGTTTTCAAGCTGGCGCGCTCCGAGCGCGATGCGTGGCTGAACTGGCCCGCGCGCATCTCCGCGCAGATGGCGGCCAAGCTCAATATCGATCCGCACACGATGCACGTCGCCTTGGAGGCGGCGGTACGTGAGCACCTGCAGGAACTGGGCGAACTGCGGCCCCGGGTGGACTGATGCTGGATGTCGAATACGAAGGCGCTGCCGAAATCGAGCGCGCGTGGCGCGAAGGGCTGACACCTGATCCTCTGCTCTCGGTGTCCGAATGGTCGGATCGCCACAGGATGCTGTCCAGCAAGGCCTCGGCCGAGCCTGGGCGCTGGCGCACCAGCCGCACGCCGTACCTGAAGGCCATCATGGACTGCTTGTCGCCGACCTCGCCGGTCGAGCGCGTGGTGTTCATGAAAGCCGCACAGCTCGGTGCGACCGAGATGGGCTCGAACTGGATCGGCTACGTGATCCACCACGCGCCGGGGCCGATGATGGCGGTATGGCCGACGGTGGATATGGCCAAGCGCAATTCCAAGCAGCGGATCGATCCGTTGATCGAGGAGTCGGCGGCGCTGAGCGAACTGATTTCCCCGGCACGGTCACGCGACTCGGGCAACACCATCCTGGCCAAGGAGTTCCGGGGCGGTGTGCTGGTGATGACCGGGGCCAACAGCGCGGTCGGACTGCGCTCGATGCCGGTTCGGTATCTGTTCCTCGACGAGGTCGACGGCTATCCACTGGACGTCGAGGGCGAAGGCGATGCGATCTCGCTGGCCGAGGCGCGCACGCGAACCTTCGCTCGGCGCAAGATCTTCATCGTGTCGACGCCGACGATCTCGGGGGCGTCGGCCATTGAGCGCGAGTACGAAGCCAGTGATCAGCGCCGCTACTTCGTGCCGTGCCCGCATTGCTCGCATCGCCAGTGGCTGCGCTTCGAACAGTTGCGCTGGGAGAAGGGTCAACCGGACACCGCTGCCTATATCTGCGAATCGTGCGACGAGTCGATTGCAGAGCACCACAAGACCTGGATGCTGGAGCACGGCGAGTGGCGCGCGATGATCAGCGACGGCACGGGCAAGACAGCGGGGTTTCACCTGTCGTCGCTTTACAGCCCGGTCGGTTGGCGCGGTTGGCGCGACATTGCCGCCGCGTGGGAAAGCTCCGTCAACAAGGAGTCGGGGTCGGCAGCCGCCATCAAGACCTTCAAGAACACCGAGTTGGGCGAAACCTGGGTCGAGGAAGGCGAAGCGCCCGACTGGCAACGGCTGGTCGAGCGCCGCGAGGACTACCGGATCGGCACGGTGCCACCGGGTGGACTGCTCCTGGTTGGCGCTGCCGACGTGCAGAAGGATCGCATCGAGGCGTCGATCTGGGCGTTCGGGCGTAGCAAGGAGTCCTGGCTGGTCGAACACCGCGTGCTGATGGGCGACACCGCCCGCGACGCAGTGTGGAAGCGACTGGCCGAGTTGCTTGCCGAAAACTGGACGCACGCCTCGGGTGCGGCGATGCCGCTGGCCCGTTTCGCCCTGGACACCGGCTTTGCGACGCAGGAGGCCTACGCTTTTGTGCGTGCCTGCCGTGACCCGCGCGTGATGCCGGTCAAGGGGGTGCCGCGCGGCGCGGCCCTGATCGGCACGCCGACGGCCATCGATGTGTCGCAGGGCGGCAAGAAGCTGCGCCGGGGCATCAAGGTGTTCACGGTGGCGGTCGGTATCGCCAAGCTGGAGTTCTACAACAACCTGCGCAAGGGCGCGGACGTCAGCGAGGACGGCGTGACCACCGTCTACCCGACGGGGTTCGTTCACCTGCCAAAGATCGACGCCGAGTTCATCCAGCAGCTCTGCGCCGAACAACTGATCACCCGCCGCGACCGCAACGGCTTCCCGGTGCGCGAGTGGCAAAAGATGCGCGAGCGCAATGAAGCGCTCGATTGCTACGTGTACGCCCGGGCGGCCGCATCGGCGGCGGGCCTGGATCGCTTTGAGGAACGCCACTGGCGCGAACTGGAGCGGCAACTCGGGATGGAACGGCCACCGGATGAGCCGCCCCCGATTCAAGCATTCGACCCAGACGAGGCCACCCAACGAGGTGGCCTTTCTGTTTCTGCAACCACATCACGGCGGCGCGTCATCAAGAGCCGCTGGCTGTCCTGATTTTCAGAGGAGTTTTCATGAGTCTTGCCACCCGTATCGAGAGCCTGGTCATCCGGGTTGCTCAGGAGTTCAACGACGTCCGTGCGACGGCAGGCAGTCTGGCCAGCCTGTCCACCAACGACAAGTCGAGTCTGGTCGCCGCCATCAACGAGCTCAAGGCGGCCGTCTTGTCTGCGATGGCCATCGACGACAACAAGATCGCCACCACCAGCACCTACTCGTCGAACAAGATCGTGTCGTTGCTGGACGCGCTCAAGGCCGACATTCTGGGTGGTGCCGACGCCGCCTACGACACCCTGGTGGAAATCCAGCAGGCGCTGCAGAACGGTATCAGCGGTCTGGATGCGATTCTGGCTGCGGTCAATCTCCGTGTTCGCTTCGACGCGGCGCAGACCTTGACCGTAGCCGAGCAGCTGCAGGCCCGTACCAACATCGGGGCGGTCGCGGCCAGCGACGTTGGCAACACCGATACCGACTTCGTCGTGATCTTCGACGGGGCGCTGGCCTGATGAGTCTTGCGTCCAGCATCGCCGCCTTGGCGGCGCGCATTGGCTTCGAGGTCAAGACCAAGATCGACGCCACCCATCCCGGCGTTGCCCGGGTTTGGGTCAGCTTCGGCTACGTGGGCGGTCAGGTCGTGATTGCCAGCGCGCTCAACGTCGCCAGCGTGGTGCGCACGGCGACTGGCCGCTACCGCGTGCATTTCGCGGTAGCGATGCCGGATGCGAATTACTGCTGGACGGCACTCGCCCGTAGCAGCACCAACACCGGCCAGCAGCGCGTTGCCATCGTGCGCGCCAGCTCCGACCTCAAGACCGCGCAGTACGTCGACATCTCCTGTGCGACGGCTGCGGCGTCATTTGACGACTCCTCTGAAATCAACCTCGTGGTGTACCGCTGATGGCCTACACAGAAGTCCAACTCCAGGCATTGGAGACCGCGCTCGCCAAGGGCGAACGCCGCGTCAGCTTCGGCGACAAGACCGTCGAGTACCGCTCGGTCGATGAACTGAAGGCCGCGATCCGCGAGGTCAAGCGCGGCATCCTGGAACAGGCAGCCGCCACCGGGCTATGGCCGGGTGCGCCGCGCCAGATCCGGGTCACGACCTCGAAGGGGTTCTGATGGCCTGGTATTCGAAGATCCGAAGCCTGTTCGGCCAGCAACCCGTCCACGAAGCGGCTGGCCGTGGTCGCCGCTCGTTGGCTTGGATGCCCGGCAACCCGGGCGCGGTCGCCGCGATGCTGGCGACCAACACCGAACTGCGAATCAAGAGCCGCGACCTCGTGCGCCGCAATGCCTGGGCGCAGGCCGGGATCGAGGCCTTCGTGTCCAACGCGGTCGGCACCGGCATCAAGCCGCAGAGTCTGGCCGCAGACGAGCGCTTCAAGACCGACGTGCAGGCGCTGTGGCGTGACTGGACAGAGGAAGCCGACGCCGCAGGACAGACCGATTTCTACGGCCTGCAGGCATTGGCCTGTCGCGCGATGCTCGAAGGCGGTGAATGCCTGATCCGGCTGCGCCCGCGTCGTCCGGAGGATGGACTGGTCGTTCCTCTGCAGCTTCAGTTGCTGGAGCCCGAGCATCTGCCGATCAGCCTCAACCTCGATCTGCCTTCGGGCAATGTGGTGCGCTCGGGCATCGAATTCGACAGCCTCGGGCGGCGCGTCGCTTACCACCTGTACCGCTCGCACCCCGAAGACGGTCGGTTGGCTCCGATGTCGGGCCAGGGCGGGATAGACACGGTGCGCATCGATGCGAAGGAAGTCATCCACCTGTTCCGCGTGCTGCGTCCCGGCCAGATCCGGGGCGAGCCGTGGTTGTCGCGGGCCCTGGTCAAGCTCAACGAACTCGACCAGTACGACGACGCAGAACTGGTGCGCAAAAAGACCGCCGCGATGTTCGCTGGCTTTGTCACGCGACAGAACCCAGAGGACAACCTGATGGGCGAAGGTGCAGCTGATGGCGATGGCATCGCGCTGGCCGGTCTGGAGCCGGGCACCTTGCAGATTCTGGAGCCCGGCGAGGACATCAAGTTTTCTGATCCAGCCGACGTCGGTGGCTCGTATGGCGAGTTCTTGCGCACGCAGTTCCGCGCGGTCGCCGCTGCCATCGGCGTCACCTACGAGCAGTTGACCGGCGACCTCACAGGCGTGAACTACTCGTCCATTCGCGCCGGGATGCTCGAGTTCCGGCGTCGCTGCGAGATGGTGCAGCACGGGGTGCTTGTGCATCAGATGTGCCGTCCGGTTTGGGCCGCGTGGATGAAGCAGGCCGTGCTCGCCGGTGCTATTGAAGCCCCCGGCTTCGCACGTGGCGGCCCAGCCCGTCGCCGCCAGTACCTGCAGGTGAAGTGGATTCCCCAGGGCTGGCAGTGGGTCGATCCTGAGAAGGAGTTCAAGGCAATGCTGCTGGCCATCCGGGCGGGACTGATGAGTCGCTCGGAAGCCATTTCCGCCTTTGGCTACGACGCCGAGGACGTTGACCGCGAGATCGCCGCCGACAACCAGCGGGCCGACGACCTCGGGTTGATCTTCGACTCCGACCCGCGCCGCACCTCCAAGGACGGCGGGAGCGCCGAGCCGAACAAGAACGCTGCAGACACCACGCAAACCGGCGACTCACCGTCTGCCTGAAGGAATCCCATGACCTTGTTGCCCCATTTGGCGGCGCGCCTCTACGGTGTGCCGCTGGCGATCCATCGCCCAAAACTTGACGTGATTCTGGCCGTGCTCGGCACCCGGATCGGCTTGGCTGATCTGGCTGCGCCCTCGGGCTTCACGCCGCCCGCACGTCCCGCATCCAACCAGACGACGAAGGTCGCAGTCATTCCCATCCACGGCACGCTGGTGCGCCGCACCGTGGGCCTGGAAGCTGAATCCGGTTTGACCAGCTACGCAGGGCTGACCGCGCAGTTGGACGCCGCGTTGGCCAGCCCGGATGTCACCGCCATCCTGCTCGACGTTGACTCGCCGGGTGGCGAGTCGGGCGGCGTGTTCGATCTGGCCGACCGCTTCCGTGCGGCGTCCAGCATCAAGCCAGTCTGGGCGGTGGCCAATGACATGGCGTTCTCGGCGGCCTACGCCCTGGCATCTGCGGCGAGCAAGGTGTTCGTGTCGCGCACCGGTGGCGTCGGCTCGATTGGCGTCATTGCGATGCACGTCGACCAGTCCGAGAGGGATGCCCAGGACGGCGTTCGCTACACGGCGGTCTTTGCGGGCGACCGCAAGAACGATCTCAACCCGCACGAGCCGATTTCCAGCGAAGCCCACGCCTTTCTCAAGGGCGAGGTGAATCGCGTCTACGGCCTGTTCGTCGAGACGGTGGCCCGCAACCGGGGCATCGAGGCATCTGCCGTGCGTGACACCGAGGCGGGGCTGTTCTTCGGGCAAGCCGCCGTGGCCATCGGGCTGGCCGACGCCATCGGCACCTTCGACGACGCACTTGCGCAGCTCTGCGAATCCGTTTCCCCACCCCCGAAGTTGGCGGCAAGCCACTCGGGACTTTTTAGCAACCCCCAGATGGAGTCATCAATGAATGATCGAACCGACCCCGCTGCTCCTGATCGGCTTGCTGCTGATCCTGCTGGCAGTCCTTCTCAACCGGCGGCCGCCACCGCCATGACCGTGGCCGACGCGATTGAGGTCGCCCAGACCTGCACCCTGGCCGGGCGCACCGACCTGATCGCGGGCTTCCTCGAAGCGAAGGCATCACCCGCCAAGGTACGCAGCCAGTTGCTGGCGGCGAAGGCCGAAGCGTCCCCCGAAATCGTCAGCCGCATTGCTCCCGATGCTGCTGCATCCACGAGCAACCCGCTGCTCGATGCCGCGAAGCAGCTCGCGGCCAAGTCCGCATCACTGAAGAAGGAGATCTGAGATGCCCACCGTTTTTTCTGAATCGATGAACTTGGGCGACCTGCTCAAGTACGAGGCCCCGAACCTCTACTCGCGCGACCGCGTCACCGTGGTCGCAGGTCAGACCCTGCCGCTGGGCGCGGTCGTCGGGATGGTCACTGCCACCGGCAAGGTCAAGCAGATCGACCCCTCTGCCACCGACGGCAGCCAGTACGCCGCTGGCGTGCTGATGCAGGCCGTCGATGCCGCCCTGGCCGAACGCCCGGACGGTCTGATGGTGGCGCGTCACGCCATCGTCGCCGACCACGCGTTGCAGTGGCCCACCGGCATCACCACCGCCGAACAGCAGGCGGCCATTGCCCAGCTCAAGGCGCTGGGTGTCCTCGTTCGCCAAGGAGTCTGACCATGCAGAACATCTTCGAAAACCCCGCCTTCTCGATGTCGGCACTCACCGCCGCCATCAACTTCCTGCCCAACAACTACGACCGCCTGGGCGCGATGGGCCTGTTTGTCGACAAGCCGCAGCGTTTTCGCTCGGTGATCGTCGAGGAGCAGAACGGCGTGCTCACCCTGTTGCCGACGATGCCCCCGGGCTCGCCGGGCACCGTTGGCGTGCGCGGCAAGCGCAAGGTGCGCTCGTTCACCATCCCTCACATCCCGCACGACGACGTGATCCTTCCCGAGGAAGTCCAGGGCATCCGCGCCTTCGGGTCGGAAACGGAACTGCAGACCGTGGCGGGCGTGATGGCGCAGCACCTGCAGACGATGCGCAACAAGCACGCGATCACGCTGGAGCATCTGCGCTTCGGCGCGCTCAAGGGTCAAATTCTGGACGCCGACGGCAGCGTGATCTATGACCTCTACAACGAGTTCGAGATCACGCCGAAGACCTTCACCTTCAACATCGCCGACCCGGCCAACGGCTGGGACGTGAAGAAGGCCTGTCTGGACGTCGTCCGCTATGTCGAGGACAACCTGCAGGGCGAACGAATGAGCGGCCTGCACGCCTTCGTCGGCGAGGACTTCTTCGACGCGCTCACCGGGCACGATGAGGTCAAGGCCGCCTACGACCGCTGGCAGGATGGGCAGGCGCTTCGCACCGATATGCGCGCTGGCTTCACCTTCGCCGGGATCACGTTCGAGGAACATCGTGGCCGGGCTGTCGCGCCGGGCAGTGCCGTGCGCCGATTCGTCGAACCCGACGAGGGCCACATCCTGCCGCTGGGCACGATGGACACGTTTGCCACCTACTACGCGCCTGCCGACTTCAACGAGACGGCCAACACGGTGGCGCTGCCGCTGTACGCGAAGCAGGAGCCTCGCAAGTTCGACCGGGGCACCGATCTGCACACGCAGGCCAACCCGCTGCCGCTGTGCCACCGCCCGGCGCTGCTGGTCAAGCTGGTCATGGGCGCTGGCGTATGAGTCTGGTCGCTCAGATCTATGAGTCGGCCGCGAACGCAGGGCTGCTGAAGGAATGCCTTTGGTATCCGTCGAACGGTGCGCCATCGCAACGGCATCAGGTCGGCTTTGCCGCGCCGGATGAGTCCCTTCTCGACGGCCTGACCTTGAGCACCGACTACGAAATGACCTACCCGGTCACGGCGTTCGGGGGACTTGTTGCCCGCGAAGTCGTCGAAATCGGTGGCACGTCCTTCCAGGTGCGAGACATCCGGGCCGTGGGTGACGGCTCCGAGATCCGCGCCAAGCTCACCCGGCTGTAAACCCATGGCAGATAACTCCATCCGCGAGCGGATTCTGCTGGCGGTGATGGCGGCTGCCCGTCCCGCAGTCGAAGGGCTCGGGGCCACGCTGCACCGGTCGCCCACGGTGGCCATCAGCCGCGAACTTTGCCCGGCGCTCGCGGTGTATCCGGAGTCGGAGTCCATCACCGAGCGCGCCAACGACCGCGTCACACGCGAACTGACCGTTCGCGTCGTGGCGCTGGCCCGTGCCGTTCCCCCCGCGTCTCCCGAAACCGAAGCCGACCGCCTGCTTACCGCCGCGCACGCCGCCTTGTTCGCGGACGGCACGTTTGGTGGGTTGGCGCTGGGCATCCGTGAGCAGGAAAGCGAGTGGGAGGTCGAGGACGCCGATGCGGTGGCCGTGGCCCTCCCGGCGCGCTATCGGCTGACGTACCGGACGCTGGCCAACGACCTTTCAACCCTTGGATGACACCTATGACCCAACTTGTCCTGACGCGCCCGCACACCCACGCGGGCAAGACCTATGGCGTCGGTGACCGGATCGAGATCGACGCGACATCAGCCGACTGGTTGATCTCGCACGACATCGCCACGCCGGAGCCGACCGCCCCAACCGCTGAACCCATTCCCGAACCCAAACCCCTCCAACGCAAGGAACCCAAGCAATGAGCACCTATGCCAGTTTTCAAGGCCGCGTCTTCCTCGGCAAGCGCGACACCGACGGCCTTCCCATCGAAGTGCGTTCGCCCGGCAACGTCGCCGAGCTGAAGCTCTCCCTCAAGACCGACGTGCTGGAGCACTACGAGAGCCAGACCGGCCAGCGCTCGCTGGATCACCGGATGGTCAAGCAGAAGTCCGCCACCGTGAACCTCACCATCGAGGAATTCACTAAGGAGAACCTTGCGCTGGCTCTCTACGGCAACCACGTCGTCGGCACGCCGGGCACGGTCACCGCCGAACCGGTGGGCGGTGTCACGCCGATTGCGGGCGACCGCTACTTCCTCGCCCACCCCAAGGTGTCGTCCTTGGTCGTGACGGATTCGGCAGGCACGCCCGCGACCCTGGCCTTGGGCACGAACTACACGGCTGATTCCGACTTCGGTGCCCTCCAGTTTCTGGATACCACCGGCTTCACTGCGCCGTTCAAGGCCAGTTACGCCTACGGTGTGGCCACCGAGATCGGCATCTTCACGCAGGCGCTGCCGGAACGCTTCCTGCGGCTCGAAGGCATCAACACGGCTCAGGGCAATGCCAAGGTGCTGGTCGAGCTCTACCGCGTGGCCTTCGATCCGCTGAAGGAAATCTCCTTCATCTCGGACGAGTACAACAAGTTCGAGCTGGAAGGCTCGTTGCTGGCCGACACCACCAAGCCATTCGACGCGGTGTTGGGCCAGTTCGGCCGCATCGTGCAACTCTGATCGGAGTGAGCCATGAGTGACTTGGACACCCTGATTCCGCAGGCGGTCGAATTGGTGATCGACGGTGAGCCGCTGGCCATCAAACCGCTGAAGGTCGGGCAGATGCCCGGTTTCTTGCGGGCGATCTCGCCGGTGATGCAGCAGCTCACTGCCTCCGACATCGACTGGCTGGCGTTGTTCGGCGAGCGCGGCGACGACCTGCTGTCGGCCATCGCCATTGCCGTCGGCAAGCCTCGGGCGTGGGTCGACGAACTGGCTGCCGACGAGGCAATCCTGCTGGCGGCCAAGGTGATCGAGGTGAACGCCGATTTTTTTACCCGGACGGTGATTCCGAAGCTCGACGGTCTGTTCGGCCAAGTGAAGCTGCCGCCCATCGTGAAAGCGGTGGCTGGTTCGATGCCGTCCAGAACCTGATCGAGCACGGCCACCGCCTGCCGGACATCCTCGACTACACGTTGGCGCAGGTGCGCGGCTTCGTCGCAGCGACGGCGCGCACCGATGCGGCCCGCGATGCACGGCTGCTGTCCGTGATTGCCATCGGCACGCGCGGCGATGCCCGCCACCTCGACCAAACCCTCGACCGACTCACCGACAAAGCCGCCGACCGTGCCTGACGATCATGCGCATTTCCATCCAGATCGATAGCGCAGCCGCCCAGGCGCAGTTGCGCCGTTGGGGCGGCGAGTTCCGCGACAAGGTCAAGAAGGCGGTGTCTCGGGCGATTGCCAGCGAGGCAGTCGAACTCAAGCAGGACGTGCGCAGCCACGTCGCCAGCCAGATGGCCGTGGTCAAGAAGTCCTTCCTCAAGGGCTTCAGCGCCAAGGTGCTGGACAAAGACCCGAACCGATTGCCAGCGCTCTACGTGGGCTCGCGCATTCCGTGGTCGGGGATGCACGAAACCGGCGGCCAGATTGCCGGGCGGATGCTGATTCCACTGAACGGTCGGGTTGGCCGCAAGCGCTTCAAGGCGCAGGTGGCCGAGCTGATGCGCGGCGGCAATGCCTATTTCATCAAGAACGCGAAGGGAAACATCGTCCTGATGGCCGAGAACATCAAAGAGCACGACCGGCCACTGGCGGGGTTCAAGCGCCGCTACCGCAAGGCCGAGGGCATCAAGCGCCTCAAGCGCGGCGCGGACATCCCGATTGCCGTCCTGGTGCCCAAGGTTGCGCTCAGGAAGCGCCTTGATGTCGAGCGCTTGGTCGCGGGTCGTATCCCGCGTCTGGCGGCGGCGGTCGAGAAGCAGATCAGCACGGTGGATTGATTCATGGCCAAGCGAATTTCCATCCTCGTCGCGCTCGAAGGGGCCGACGAGGGGCTCAAGCGCGCCATCACGTCGGCCGAGCGCAGTCTCGGTGAGTTGTCGACCACCGCCAAGACCGCCGGAGCGAAGGCTGCCGCCGGAATGGCCGAGGTCAAGGCCGGGATGTCAGCCTTCGGCGATCAGGTGGCAACGGCCAAGACGCAGTTGCTGGCCTTCCTGTCGATCAGCTGGGCCGCTGGCAAGGTGCAGGAGATCGTCCAGATCGCCGACGCCTGGAACATGATGTCCGCGCGCCTGAAGCTGGCGACGGCGGGCCAGCGTGAGTTCACAACGGCGCAAGCGGCTCTGTTCGACATCGCCCAGCGCATCGGTGTGCCGATTCAGGAAACGGCCACCCTGTACGGCAAGCTCCAGCAGGCGGTCCGGATGCTGGGTGGCGAGCAGAAGGACGCGCTCACGATCACCGAGAGCATTTCGCAGGCACTGCGCCTGTCGGGCGCATCGGCCACTGAAGCACAGTCGTCCCTGCTGCAGTTCGGGCAGGCGCTCGCCTCCGGGGTGCTGCGGGGCGAGGAATTCAACTCCGTCGTCGAGAACAGCCCCCGGCTGGCGCAGGCTCTGGCCGATGGTCTGAACGTGCCCATCGGGCGGCTGCGCAAGCTGGCCGAAGAAGGCCGCCTGACTGCTGACGTGGTGGTCAACGCGCTCATGAGCCAGAAGGACAAGCTGGCCAGCGAGTACGCCCAACTGCCGCAGACGGTGAGCCAGGCCTTCGAGCGCCTGCGCAATGCCTTCGGGCAGTGGATCAACCGGGTCGATGAATCGACGGGCCTGACCAAGAAGCTGGCCGAGGCGTTGACCTTTCTCGCCAACAACCTCGACACGGTGATGCAGTGGTTGAAGCGCATCGCCGAAGTCGGGCTCGCGGTCCTGATCTACCGCCTGATCCCGGCACTCATCACCGCGTGGCAGACCGCCGGTGCTGCTGCCGTCACCGCCGCCAGTGCCACCGCTGCGGCGTGGACGACGGCGAATCTGTCGGTGTCGGCCGCCGTGGCCAGCGTCGGCTTGCTCAAGACGGCGTTCGCCGTGCTGGGCGCGTTCCTGGTCGGCTGGGAGATCGGGACTTGGCTGTCCGAGAAATTCGAGATCGTCCGCAAGGCGGGCATCTTCATGGTCGAGATGCTGGTTAAGGCGGTTGAGCAGCTGCGCTACCGCTGGGAAGCCTTCGCCGCCATCTTCACGTCGGACACGATTGCCGAGGCGACCAAGCGCCACGAGGCACGCCTTGCGGAGATGAACCAGATCTTCGCGCAGATGTACGCCGACGCGACCAAGGGGGCGGATGCTGCCAAGGGCGCGATGAATACCGCCGCGACGGCTGCGGAGGAAATCGCCAAGCGGCTCGAAGCCGTGCGTCAGGGCACGCAGGAGGCAGTCGGGCGCGGTATCGAGGCTGTCCACAGCGCCCTGGAGAAGCTGAAATCCCGCCTTGGTGAGGTTGAGCAGGCCGTCGGCAAGGCCAATCAGACGGTCAACGACGCCACCGCCAAAATGGCCGAGGCCTACAAGGGCCTGACCTCCATCGTTGAGGCCAACCTGCTGCGGCAGATCGAAGCGGTCAAGGCGCGCTACCAGCAGGAACAGTCGGCGCTGGAGACATCCAAGCAGTCCGAAGCGGCGCTGATCACCAAGTCGACGCAGTTGCTGACGGATGCCCTCACGCAGCAGACCACGTTGCGGCGGCAGTCCACGACCGACACGCTGAAACTCATTGACGATGAGTCCAAGGCCAGGATCGAGGCGGCCCGCCGCCAGGGCCAGACTGAGGAAGAACGTCGCGCCAACGTCCAGCGTGTCGAGAACGAAATCCTGGCGACCAAGCGTCAGACGATGACGCAGGCGCTGGCCGAGTACCGGCAGCACATCGACGCGCTCAACGCCGAGGCCAACCGGCATCTGGCCGAGATCAAACGCATCGAGGAGGAGAAGCGCCAGCTCTCGATGACGACGGAGGAACGTGTCCGCGACATCCGTCGTCAGGGCATGACCGACTTCGAGGCCACGGAAGACCGCAAGCGCCAGATCGCCGAGTACCAGGGGAAGGCCCGCGAGGCGCTGGCCAATGGCGAGTTCGAGCAGGCCCGGCAGCTCGCCCAGAAAGCGATGGACTTGGCCTCGCAGGTGGCCAGTTCGCAAACCAGTGAAGCCAAGCGCGGCGAGGACGCCCGCAAGCAGTCCGAGCAGGCGGTTTCGCAGGTCACCCAACTGGAATCGCAATCACGCGACGCCTATCGCAAACAGGAATACGCGCAGGCCGAAGCCCTGATGCGCCAAGCCGACCAGTTGCGCGCCGAATTGGCCCAGAAGACCAAGGATGCCGATGCGCAGATCGCCCAAAGCAAGGATGGTGTCAATCAAGCCATCCAGCGCATCCGCGAGTCGGAGGAAATCCTCAACCGCACCCTCGATGCCGAAGCTAAGGCGCACCAGACGGCCGCGCAATCCGCGCTGACCGCGCGCGAGCAGATCCAGCAGACCCTCACGCAGACCGAAAGCCAGATCGATCAGATCACGGCCAAGCTGAAAGATGGCCTGAAGGTCACGCTGGATGCCGACACGACGCGCTTCGACAAGGCCATCGCCGATCTGGACAAGGCCCTGGCCGAGAAGGAGTACCTGCTCAAGATTCAGGCCGACTTGCAGGAGGCCGAGAAGAAGCTGCAGCAGTACGAGCAACTGCTGAAAGAAGGCAAGACGCTGCCCGTCGATGCCGACGTGTCCAAGGCCAAGGAGGCGCTGGCCAAGCTCAAGACCTACGCCGACCAGAACTCGCAGTTCGAGCTGAAGGTGGCGACCGAGAAGGCGCAGGCCGCCATCACCAACGTCGAAGGTCAGATCAAGGCGCTGGACCGCATCCAGACCGAGTCCCGGCATCAAGTCATCACCAATGCCGAAGCGGCCCGTGCCGAGATCATGAGCCTCAATGGGGCCAACACCTCGAGCACGCACACGATCTACGTGCGCAAGGTAGAGGCAAATGCCACTGGCGGTCTGGTTGGTGGTGGCGTGCGCCGCTTTGCCGACGGTGGCGCGGTGGCCCCGGCCTTTCCCCGGATGAGTGGTGGTTCGGTTCCTGGCTCCGGCCACCACGACACCGTGCCGCGCACCTTGGATGCCGGTGCCTTCGTGATTCGAAAGGCTGCGGTGCAGAAGTACGGCGGCGGTGCGCTCTCGCGGCTGGCCAATGGTGTCGCGCGCTTCGCCGTCGGCGGTCGCGTGCTGGCCTTCGGCAATGGCCGATCCCAAGGTTCCGATCCAGATGGCAAGCCGGTTGTCCCCAAGAAGAACCGCGAAGCCGTCGAGGCGATGAAGATGATCGATCTCGGCCTGCAGGGGATGAACGAGTACACCAACTGGCTCCAGTGGAACTACGGTGCCTCGGTCAGTCTGGATATGCGCAGCAAGACGATGGAGAGCTACGGCAAACAGGCCCAGCAGGATCGGCGGGCGCTGGAGGACTTCATCAGCCGCAAACAGCTCACCGGCAACGAGCGCCAGAACCTGGAGCGCATCAAGCAGACGTGGCGGCAGGCGATGGCCCAGCCGCTGCTCTGGGGCAAAGACCTTGAGCGCGAGCTGATCGACTACATGGAGCAGAACCAGGGGGAGTTCTACCGGCGCGGCGGCATGGCCAAGTCCGACACCGTCCCGGCGATGCTCACGCAGGGCGAGTTCGTCGTGAACAAGGACGCCGTTTCCCGCTACGGCGCTGGCTTCTTCGAGGCGATCAACAACCTGTCTGCCCCGGCACAAGCCCTGGCCGGTCGTGCGCTCGCGGGCGTTCAGGGCTTCGCCACCGGCGGCTTGGTGCAGCCAAGCGGTTCGCGGCTGGCCCGTCCGGTGTTGGCGACCGATGCCGGGCCCAGCCGCACGGTGCGTGTGGAACTGTCTTCAGGCGACCGCAAGGTCAATGCCTCCATCGATGCGCGCGACGAGTCGCGCCTTCTGCAACTTCTTGACGCTGCCCGAACCCGGGCGGTGTGAGTCCATTCCGATGCAACTGAAGAACCTCTCCGATGAGGTGGCCTTGCTGCTGCCCGACGATTTGCTGTGGAGCGATGAGCACGCGTGGTCGCCCGCCGTGGCGGCCACGTCCTACCTCATCACCGGAGCCTTGCTGATCCAGTCCGCCACGCGGCAAGCCGGTCGCCCGATCACGCTGGTGGGCGCGCCCGATATGGCCTGGGTGACGCGCGCCACGGTCGAGCAGCTGCGCGCGTGGGCCGCGCTTGCGGTCAGCAGTGCTTCGGGGCGCTTCGGCATGACCTTCGTCGATGGCCGCTCGTTCACCGTGGCCTTCCGCCACACAGAAACGGCCATCGAAGCCGAGCCGGTGCTGGGCATCCCAGCCCGTGCCGACACCGACTTCTATCGCCTGACCCTTCGATTCCTGGAGATCTGAGATGCCGATCCAATCCGGCGACGTGAAACTGCTGAAGTCTGCCGTGATGGCGGACGTGCCCGAGGGTGGTGGTGCGCCCACGGGCACCACTATTGCCGACGGCGTCTCCAACGCCATCTTCCCTGACATCTCGGAACTGGACCGCGCCGGAGGCCGGGTAAACCTGCGCAAGTCCTTTGTCTCGGTGCAGACCGACGACACCGACACCTACTTCGGTGCCAACGTGATCGTGGCCGAGCCGCCGCAGGATGCGCGCGTCAGCGTCACGCTGTTCAGCACTGAGAAGACCTTCGACACCCGCGAGCAGGCGCAAGTCCGCATCGAGGCCTACCTCAACAAGGGCCCGGAGTGGGCGGGCTACCTGTTCGAGAACCACATCGCCGGTCAGCGGGTGATCCAGCTCTTTCAGCGCACGACCGACACCGTTCCCAATGTCGGTCAGACCTTGGTTTTGATCGAGAACGAGGGCCTGGGCACGCAGAAAGAGCAGTACATCCGCGCTACCTCTGTCTCCGTCGTTGAACGGACGTTCACCTACGACGGTGACAAGGACTACAAAGCCAGCATCGTCACAGTCGACATCAGCGATGCCCTGCGCTACGACTTCACCGGCTCGCCCGCAAGCCGCACCTTCACTCGGGCCGCGAACAGCACCAAGGTGCGCGACACGGTCGTCGCCGATGCCGGAACTTACGTCGGCGTGGTGCCGCTGACGCAGGCTGCCGCTGTTGGCGACTTCACGATCAAGGGCACCTCGATCTACACGCAGTTGGTTCCGAGCGCGCAGACCGAGACGCCAATTTCCTTCGTGCCGCCGTATGCGGCAGCAGGACTGCCGGTGCCGGGCGCTGTGGCGGTGAGCTACACGGCCAGCCACGCCTGGACGACGAGCATCAAGTTCAACCTGCCGGGGGGATGCCTACCGGGATCGCTGACCATCGGCACGGACGGCATCACGATCTTTGACGACGCTGGCCTGCTCAAGACCGCCAGCGGGACGGTCGGAACCATCGACTACGCCAATGGCATCCTGACCCTGAACTCGGGGACGATGTCGAACACAAAGGCGGTCACCTACACGCCAGCCGCGCAAATTCTGCGTGCGCCGCAGAGCTCGGAGATCCCGGTCACGCCCGAGTCGCGCAGCCAGTCCTACGTGGGTACGGTCAACCCGGTGCCGCAGCCCGGCACGCTGTCGATCAGCTACATGGCCCAAGGGCGCTGGTATGTGCTTTCCGACAGCGGCAACGGCTCGCTCAAGGGCCTGGACGCCAGCTACGGCGCGGGCACCTTCAACAGGAATACCGGAGCCTTCGTGGTCACGCTGGGTGCGTTGCCCGACGTGGGCAGTTCGCTCGTGCTGACCTGGAATGTGCCGACGCAGGAGACGCAGCAGCCATCCACCACCCTGAAGGCTGCCCAGAGCCTGGCATTGAACCCACCTGCAGGGACGGCGGTGCAACCCGGGTCGCTCACCGTGTCCTGGGAGTACGGCGGCACCAAGACCTCAACGGCGGCCACGTCGGGCGTGCTGTCGGGTGCCGCCACGGGCAGTCTGAGCGTGGCGCAGAACCGCGTGGACTTCGCGCCCAATGTGCTGCCAGCGGTGGGCACGCAACTCACCGTGAGCTACGTCGCGGGCCCGAAGCAGGAGGACTCGTTCGCTCACCCCTCCCGCAATGGTGCGGGGACGCTGCCAGTCACCGCGACCTTGGGGGCCATCGAACCGGGCTCGCTCGAAGTCGAGTGGAACACGTTCACCGACGAGGCGGTTCTCGGTGCGTACACCTTCGCTCAATTGCAGGAGATGGGTATCGCCGTCTCGATCTGGCGCGACCCCACCCAGATCGCCCGAGATGACGGGAACGGCGGTGTAGTGCTGAACGGGATCTCGATTGGCACCGTCAACTACGCAACCGGTCAGGTGACCTTCAATCCGGATGTCTCGATCCGTATCCCACGCCCGGTCTACACGGCAGTCGCCATCAACGGCACCGGTCGGTGGCGATTGAACTACGGCGGCATCGCCTACGTCGATGCGCCATCGCTGTACCCCAACGACGAGTCCGGCTACGTCAAGCTGCGCTACAACAGCGCGGGCTCGACCAGCAACCAGACCGAGACGTTCCAGTTCCTACCGGCCTTCAAGCTGGTACCGGGGGTGAATGCCCAGGTGGTGACGGGCACGGTGCTTCTCTCCATCAGTGGCGCGCAGCCTTGGGGCGACAACGGCCAGGGCACCCTGCGGGAGTTCACCACCAGTGGCTGGGTCACGCGCGGCACGATCAACTACCTATCCGGGGACGTGGCGCTGACGTCCTGGACGGCGGGCACGAACAACGCGATCACGCGAGCCAGTTGCGTGACCACGGTCGGCGAGAACATCTCCAGCGAGTTCGTTTTCCGAACTGGCGCGGCACCGCTTCGTCCAGGGTCGCTGTCGATCCAGTACGCCCGCGCGGTTGGTGGCACGCAAAACGTGACGGCCGGAATTGACGGCAAGATCGAGGCAACCGGCATCAGCGGCAGCGTCGACTACGAGACCGGTCTGGTGCGCGTTCGCTTCGGAACGATGGTCACGGCGGCAGGGAACGAGAGCCAGCCTTGGTACGCCGCCGACCGGGTGGGCACGGACGGCAAGATCTTCCGACCCGAGCCAGTGGCTGCATCCAGCGTGCGCTACAGCGCTGTGGCCTACAGCTATCTGCCGCTGGACGCTGATTTGCTTGGCATTGATCCGGTGCGCCTGCCCAGCGATGGCCGCGTGCCGATCTTTCGCCCGGGTGGCTTCGCCGTGGTGGGCCACACCGGCAAGATCACGACCTCGGTCAGCAACGGTCAGACCATCAACTGCGCTCGAGTGCGCCTGTCGCGCGTGCGCGTCGTCGGCCACGACGGAGCGGTGATCAACACCGGGTACTCCACCGATCTGGAAGCGGGCACCGTCACCTTCATCAACGTGTCGGGCTACAGCCAGCCCGTGACCATCGAGCACCGCATCGAGGACATGGCCGTGGTGCGGGATGTGCAGATCAGTGGCGAGATCAGTTTCACGCGCGCCCTGACACACGAATATCCGCTGGGGAGTCACGTCTCCAGCGCCCTGGTGGCCGGTGACCTGTTTGCCCGCGTGAATCTGGTGTTCGACCAGTCGACCTGGAACGGTACGTGGTCGGATGCCTTGTCGGGCAGTTCCGCAACAGCGACCTTCAACAACACGCAGTACCCGATCCGCGTCACGAACCGGGGGGCACTGACCGAGCGTTGGATCGTGCGCCTGACCAACAGCACCTCGTTCGAAGTCATCGGCGAGAACGTCGGCGTGATCGCCACGGGCAACACCAGTGCGGATTGCGCGCCCAACAACCCGGCGACCGGCGTGCCGTACTTCCATCTGCCCGCGTTGGGTTGGGGCAATGGCTGGGCCACCGGCAACGTGCTGCGCTTCAACACCATCGGCGCGCAATTCCCGGTTTGGGTGGTGCGCACCGTCCAGCAGGGGCCGGAGTCCGTGCCCGACGACAACTTCACGTTGCTGATTCGCGGCGACGTGGACACACCCTGAATTCGTAGACAGGAACCAATGAAATGACCGACCTGACCGTCAAATACTTCAACAGCGGCATGACCGGCGCGCCCCAGATCGCCAACAACTGGGGCGATCTGGTGACGATGCTCGATGCCTGCCTCGTCAACGGCTTCGCGCTGAAGGCCATCGACACGTTGACCTTCGCCAATGGTGTGGCCACCGCCACCATCACGGCGGGACACGCTTACCAGCCACATCAGGTGGTGTTGGTCGCCGGAGCCGAGCAGACCGAGTACAACGGATCGTTTCGCGTGCTGACGACGACCATGACCACGTTTACCTACGCGGTGACGGGCGCGCCGGTTTCGCCCGCAACGACCACCACGAACCTGAGCGCCAAGGTGGCTCCGCTGGGGTGGGAAAAGCCTTTCGCGGGGACGGGCAAGGCTGCCTACCGCAGCAAGAACCCGCAGTCACCGCAGAACATCCTGCTGATCGACGACAGTCTCAAGACGCCGGGTTATACGACCACCTGGGCCAAGTGGGCGAATGTCGGAATCGTGGAAGATCTGTCGGACATCGACACCATCGTCGGCGCGCAGGCCCCCTACGACCCGAACAACCCGACGCAGAACTGGAAGCAAGTTCAAGCTGGCCAGTGGGGTTGGTACAAGTGGTACCACGGCCGCACCAGCGGCTACGACAACTCTGGTGACAGCGGCGGGGGCAACCGCAACTGGGTGCTCATCGGCGATGACCGACTGTTCTTCTTGTTCTGCACCAATGCTGCCGGATACGGCTGGTACGGGCGCAGCTCGTATTGTTTCGGGGACATCAGCAGCTTCAAGCCAGGCGACAACTACGGCTCCGTGCTCTGCGCTGAAGACGTCTATTGGAGCAACAGCAGCAGCGGCTATTCGAGCTACCCGGGGCAGTACAACGGCTACGGGCTGGTTTCGTCTTTGGACTTCACAGGCAAAGTCCTGCTGCGCAATCACACCCAGCTCGGCAACCCCGTTCGCTTCGGGCTGACTTCCCTGAACACGAACAACGGCCAGCAAATCTGCGGCCGAGGCCCGACGCCGTTCCCGAATGGCGCTGACTACAGCTTGTGGCTGCTGCCAACCTACGTGCGGCAGGAGGACGGGCATATGCGCGGCATCCTGCCCGGGATGCTGTGGATGCCCCAAGACCGCCCCTACAGCGATCAGACCATCGTGGACAACGTGGTCGGTCAGGCGGGCAAGCGCTTCCTGCTGGTCAGGACGCAGTACAGCTCGGAGACGGAAGGCGCACAGATCGCGTTCGACATCACTGGCCCGTGGAGGTAAGCCATGAGCTACCCGCTGAGCGAGTCCTTCGCCACGGCTCCCGCGCCCGGCTACACCGCAGTCCTCGGCGGAATGGCCGCGACACACAACAGCGCCCAGCAATCCATCGATATCTCGGCCCCGAACAGCCAGTCCATCCTGCGCTTCAACGAAACCGCCCACGGCGACTTCTGGTTTGAGGCCGACATCGAGTTGCTGACCGACCCAAGCGCCCGCAAGCACATCGGCTTGTGGATGACCACCGGCAACGGTTCCGAGGGCTACCGGTTCGCGCATCTGGACGGTGCTTGGGTCGTGACACGCTGGAACAGCGGCTTCGGCGACGGCGGGGCAGTGACGGGCGGCGTCAACGATGGAGCGAAACCGGTCGCGGGCGTCGCCGACGTGGCCCCGACCTTCAACGTCGGCCAGCGGCTGACCCTGCGCTGCGAGGCCATCGTCGGAGCCTTCGATACCAATGGCGTGCCGTGGGCACGTCTGATCCAGTTCAAGGCCGGTGGGGTGCTGATGTTCCAAGTCGGGGATGCAGCGTACCGGGGCAAGCTGATCCCGGGCGTGTTCCTGTATGGAGCCACGGCGCGCGTCCACGCCATCGCGGGTGACACGCCGTCAGGTCTGCCCGCGTTTCCCGCAACCGTCGGCGTGAACGCTGCCGATGACCTGCTGCCGCTGTCCGGTGGACCGACTTCGGTGCTGCCCGATCCCGCCGCCAACATCGGCGTCAATGCCGATTGCGACCTGATGCGGCTGAGCAGCCCCTCGTCCGAGTTGTGGAACCGGGGCGGAGGCTATGACTGGCACTTCCACGCCATCCCGAACGGCCGCAAGGACATCCACTTCAGCGGCCACGGGGTGATCGTCGGAACCGTGAAGGAGAAGGGTCAGCCAGACCAGCCCCTGGTGCGGCGGGTACAACTGATCAGCGAGAACACCCGCGTCCTGGTGGCCGAGACCTGGAGCGACACCACGGGCGCGTACCGGTTCGAGTTGATCGACCCGGCCCAGAGATACACCGTGGTCAGCTACGACCACAAGCAGATGTACCGCGCCGTGATCGCGGACAACCTTCATCCGGAGATGATGCCGTGACCGTTGCCATCACTGTCGAACACAACGAGGCGCGGTTGGCGGGCACCCTGGCGTTCCTGGATGCGGGCAGCAACCAGGCGCGTCTGCGCATCTACGGCGGCACGCGACCCGCTACACCGGCGACGACGCCGACGAGCGCGATGCTGGTCGAGATCAGGCTGACGAAGCCCGCAGGCACGATTGCAGGCGGGCTCCTGACGCTGGCGCAGCAGGAGGATGGCTTGATCACCAGCACCGGCGTTGCTACGTGGGCGCGGCTGGTCAACGGCAACGAAGTCACGGCGCTGGATCTGGACTGCAGCGGCACCGACGGCAGTGGCGATGTGAAGCTGGCAAGCACCAATCTCTATCTGGGTGGCGACGCCCGGATGGTTTCTGCGATCCTGGGGTAGGCTGTGCCGAGCGCATCCAGCGAATTGACGCTGGCCGTCACGCTGCCGATACCCGAAGTCAGCATCGCGTTCGGCCCACCTCTGGTCAACCTACTGTTCGATCAGCCTGCTGCCGCCGACGCCGACTTGGTGTTCGGCGCAGGCTTCGTCCCGCCGCGCGACGACGTGGTGGTGCTGGCCAGCCTGCCGCTGCCGGTTGTCTCGATCAAGTTCATCCCGCCAGCGCGGGCCGAATTGCTGGCAGAGCTACCTGCCTTGACGGTCAGCACGTTGCTGCTGCGCCCGAGCGTGCCCTTGGACGTGGCGGGCGCAAGTCTTCCGGGTGTCGTGTTCTCCGGCGAGGTCAGGTACTACTCGCGCACGCAGCGACCGACGGTGGGCCAGACCGAGCACCCTTGGCAGGTGGCTCGGCAGACAGAGGACGGTGCCACGCACGGCCAGCAGGACGCCGCCGCTACACCCGCAGGCTGGGACGCGTTCTGGCGACGCACCTTAGGTGTTCCGCAAGGCATCGAGCACAAGCTGCCGCCGGTGCTGGTGGCAGCGCCCGAGCAACGAGGCGCTCGCCACCAGGACGCGACCCGACTGCAGGATTCGACGTGGTTTGCACACCAGGACGCCACGCGTTTTGAGGCGGCCCGACGCGGTCTGTTCCAGAACGCAGGCCCTCTGCGGGATGCAACGCGGTTCCGGCATCAAGACGGTGATCGCACCAAGCGTGCGGGGCGGGTGTCCCGGTGGCAAAGCGCTGTGTTGGTTGTACGTGGCCAGGGGAGCGATTTTCAGACTGCGCGGCCGCAACTGAGGGGCTGGAGTGGCAGGTATCAGGAGGCGGTGCCGCCGCCACCGGGCATCAGCCGGTGGGTGGTGCCCGAACTGCCCGTTCCGCAGCCTTGCTACACGCCCAGCCCGCACCTGCTGTTTGCTGCGCTGACCGTGACCGATGGGCATCTGCTGTTCCTTTGTGAAAACCATACCGAACCGCCGCCCCCCGATGGGGAGCCGATGGTCGTTCCTGTTCGGAGGGTCTATTTCGTGATCAACAACGTGACCCTGCACCGCGTGCCCGATGGCACGCCGGTACCGGTGTTCAATCTCTCGCTGTCGCTCGATGCATCGTCTTGGGCGTGGGGCTTCGATGCGGTGTTGCCCGCCAGGGCCGAGGCCCTGGTCGCGCCCGGCAGCGCATCCGGGCCCGTCGAACTCGTGGCCAGCGTCAACGGCACCCCGTTTCGCGTGCTGGCCGAGAGCATCAGCCGCGAGCGCATCTTTGGTGACGCCAGCATCCGCATCTCCGGACGGGGGCGCAACGCCGTTCTGGCAGCGCCCTACGCGCCGGTGATGACGTTCTCGAACACCGAGGGCCGCACTGCTCGGCAGTTGATGGACGACGTGCTCACGGTCAACGGCATCCCGCTGGGCTGGGCGGTTGATTGGGGCCTGACGGACTGGAACGTTCCCGCCGGTGCGTTCGCGCAGCAGGGATCGTGGATCGACGCACTGACCGCCATTGCCGGTGCTGCAGGTGGCTACTTGATTCCGCATCCCTCGGCCCAGAGCATCCGCGTGCGTCATCGCTACCCGGTCGCCCCTTGGGAATGGAGCACGGTCACGCCCGACTTCGTGTTGCCCGTCGATGCTGTCGCCCGCGAGTCGCTGCGCTGGTTGGAAAAGCCTGCGTACAACCGCGTGTTCGTTTCCGGGCAGGACGTCGGCGTGCTCGGGCAGGTGACGCGAGCGGGGACTGCGGGAGACGTGCTGGCACCGATGGTCGTCAATCCGCTGATCACCGAGGCTGCCGCCGCGCGGCAACGTGGGATCGCCGTGCTGGCCGATACCGGTCACCAGCTCGAGGTCAGCCTGCGCCTGCCGGTGCTGGCCGAGACCGGGATCATCGAGCCCGGCGCGTTTGTCGAGTATCAGGACGGTAGCGTCACCCGGCTGGGCCTCGTCCGCGCAACCCAAGTGGAAGCCGGAATGCCCGAGGTCTGGCAGACGCTGGGAGTGCAGGCCTATGCATAACCTCTACGAGCAGTTTCGCCAACTGATCCCAGATCCGCCGCTGCAGGCGGGCACAGTGATCAACGTCGGCTCCGGCGTGATCACGGTCGCATTGCCCGGTGGTGGCCGAATCAAGGCGCGGGGCTCTGCGGCCCTTGGCCAGAAGGTGTTCGTGCGCGACGACGCCATCGAAGGCATCGCTCCCAGCCTGACGCTGGAAATCATCGAGATCTGAAAACCAACTGATTCAACCCTGAGACCCGCTCTGATGCTCCGGCATCGGGCGGGTTTCGCATTTCTGGAGAAAGCAAATGACCGAACCCGAACAACAACCCGTGCTCGTCGAGAACATGCTCCTGTTGCGCAAGGAGGACTTCGACGATCTGCTCGACCGTGCCGCCGAGCGTGGTGCCGAGCGCTGCCTCGCCCATCTTGGCCTGGAAAACGGCCATGCCGCCCGCGACATCCGGGAGCTGCGCGATCTTCTGGAAGCGTGGCGTGATGCCCGCCGCACTGCGTGGCAGACGACAGTCAAGGTTGCTACCACTGGCATCTTGGCCGCGTTGCTGGTCGGTGCCGCCATCAAGCTCAAGCTGATGGGAGGCCCCCAATGATCGAGACCTTGCTCGGTGGCCTTTTGGGCGGAGCCTTCCGCCTCGCGCCCGAAATCCTCAAGTGGCTCGACCGCAAGGGCGAACGCGGCCACGAACTGGCGATGCAGGACAAGGCGCTGGAGTTCGAGAAAATTCGCGGCGCGCAACGAATGGCCGAGATCGGCGCGAGTGCTGAAGCTGCATGGAACGTCGGTGCCGTCGATGCGCTGCGCGAAGCCGTTCGCACCCAGGGTGAAAAGACCGGCGTGCGCTGGGCCGATGCGTTGTCGGTCAGTGTGCGACCGGTGATCACCTACTGGTTCATGGCGTTGTACTGCGCCGCCAAGACCGCTGCTTTCGCGGCTGCAATCACCGCTGGCGCTGGGTGGGGCCCCGCCATCCTGCACGCCTGGACGGAGGCCGATCAGGCACTGTGGGCCGGGGTGTTGAACTTCTGGTTCCTCGGACGCGTGTTCGACCGGGTGCGTTCGTGAGCGAGGTGCCGAAAACGGCCATCGAACTGGCCAAGCGCTTCGAGGGCTTCCATCGCGTGCCGAAGGTCGGTCCTGGACGCGCGCATCCGTACATCTGCCCAGCGGGCTACTGGACGATTGGCTACGGCCATCTGTGTGATCCGAAGCACCCGCCGATCACCGAGCCCGAAGCCGAGGTCTATCTGGCGCACGACCTGCAGACGGCGCTCGCGGCAACGCTGCGCTACTGCCCGGTGCTCGTCGCCGAACCCGAAGGGCGACTTTCGGCCATCGTGGACTTCACGTTCAACCTTGGGGCTGGGCGACTGCAGACATCGGCGCTGCGGCGGCGAGTGAATCAGCGGGACTGGGAGAGCGCGGCAACAGAGCTCCGGCGGTGGGTGTACGGCGGAGGCAAGGTACTTCCAGGACTGGTTGCGCGGAGAGAGTCGGAATCCTCGCTGCTCCAGAAGTCGAATCAGCCCTTGCTCGATGCAGCCGCTTTGCGGGCCTTTGGCTTTTCGGCAACCAGCGATGGCGAGTCGCAAGCCGCAAGAAGTGCCGTTGCATAGGCGAACGCCGTCGTTTTGACGAAGTCCGTATTGACTATCGCACCCCATACCAAAGTGCCGATGCACGCCACCAGTCCCGCTCCCCATGACTGGGCAGTAACGGCAGACCAATTTCCAGAAGTCGATACCCACGCGTGCAGTGCCGTCACCAGCAGCGTCAGAACGCACAGCACGATGGCCATGGGTTTCACGCCAAGTAGGTTTCGTCGAAATCCGTAGTTCGTGTTCTCGGCGAAGATCAATGCAAACTTCTTGGTATCTCTCGTCGCCTCGCGCAACCACTTCACTGCAGACTCGCAAATGGCTACGGCCTTCGACGGATCAGATGCCTCGCTGTTCGAGTCCGGGAAATTCAGCCCAGATACCTTCCCCTCCAATACTCCGCGGTACCTATCCAGGGTGAGCTGATCTAAGTCGGTGCTTGCCCGTAGCAGCATCAGAGTCGTCGGAGTTCCTCCCCAGACTTCATAGAGTTTCGGCTCCTTGCGCTTTCCCCATTCGCGGCCAAGCGAACTGAGCAGCATTAGCCCGCCCAACGCTATTGCCAGAGAGGCCAATCCTGCAAGTTGACTTGAGAACACTGGGGCGACCAGGGTGAACGAGGCCACCGGCACCAGCATTACCAGCAACGCAGGGTAAAGCCGTGCCTTGCGGTCGTAAGGGTCGAGAATGCTGCCGATCATCAGATTCAATCCCCTTCAACTTGGGTATGAAATGGCACGGGGGTTGATGCGGTCCAGCCCTCACGATTTGGCATGTTGTGCGAATGCCGCTTCGACTGTCCCTTTGTCTGATGGACGTCCGCGCCACGCCGCAGGAACGCATTTGTCACCACTTTTCGTGGATGCACTTCCGAGTCCTTTGACGCAGAAACAAACGCTGTCTTTGTCGCCGCCGTGCCCTGTGTGTTTTTCGGGCCCACAAAGCGATTCAGAACACTTGGGGCGACATTGTTTCGGCTACCGTGGTGAGGCACCTGAATGAAGCGACTTGAGACTAGGTCAAGGCCAAGTGCCGCTGCATAGTCGCATGCTCGACCTAACGCCTGAATGCCCGCATCGCCGGTCAGCAGTACGCCGCGCCCATCAATGTTCGCGTACAGAACCACGCTGCTTTCGTTTTCGCACGACGTTTCGCCATCTTCGGAGAGCGTCTCGATATGCCAATGCTCGTCAACCCAGGAGGCCATTTTCTCAAGCGCTCGGAGGCCAAAGCTCTTCACCGCCTCGGCCATGCTGACACTGCGGGCTTCAGGTGTTTTGTTGAATTGCGGGACGAGTTCCAAGTACCAGTCTTGATCAGGTGAGAGCACGTAAAAATCACCAATCTTGGCTCCGGCATAGGGCTCGAATATCGGGATTCCTTTTTCGTCGGCGAGCTCTTCGAGCCGGTAGGCATGTGACAGCAGATCTTTCAGACGACTGGCCAAACTCTCATCGGTGATCCGGCCGTCCTTGAACCAATGTCGGATTTCCTCGGCATATTCCCACGGCCGATGCACCCAGACCTCACCGACTGTGAGTTGCTCAAGCACGACTTCAAGCCCCGATGCGTGATCAGCATCGGGGTGCGTGTTCACCAAGTAGTCGACATGCGTCGTCCCGTAGTGTTCCTTGATGTGATCGACGATCTTCTGCCCGGACTCTTTCGTCCCACCGTCAACGACCATCACCTTGTAGCTGCCAGTCTCTCCGTATCGAAGAACAATGGCGTCGCCACTTCTGTCGCCGCTGCCGACCGGTAGAAAGTCAACTTCGTAGCCGTATCCCGCCATCTTCTTCCCCCTTATTCCTCAAACTCTGAATCTCTGAACTTCAGCACGTTGCATGTCTCGCTGTTCCGCTTCAACATCTCTGCCAGTACAGCAAGCTGCGTTGAGTCTGAAGTCTCACACTCCCAAATCACCACAACTTTCCATCCCATCGCCTCCAGCTGAACACACACATCAGCATCGCGAGCTTTGTTACGCGCCAGCTTTGTGGTCCACCACTCCGTGCGGGTCTTGGGGATGTGGAAGTTGTTGCATTCCTCGTGACAGTGCCAAAAGCAGCCATGAACAAAAACGACAGTGCGCCAACAGGGAAACACCAGATCGGGATTCCCCGGCAACCGCTTGTCATGCAGTCGGTAGCGGAGCCCGGCCGCCCAGAATGCACGGCGTACCGCCATCTCAGGCTGAGTATCCTTGCCGCGAATGCGGGACATGTTCTCGGATCGGGTCAACGGTCCAGCTTTGTGCTTCCGGCTTTGCCGTTTCTTTTGCTTTCCGACCGGACCGGAATGCTCAGAACCCGGTGCCATTGTTTGCAGCCTTGATGATTTCACCAACCTCGTCCATTCCAAGCGACGGCAGATTGGCAAGGTCGACGATGTATTTCACGGAAACTACGCCCGAGGGTGGAGAAAAATCGTCGGGCAGTCGGGGAAAGTCGCTGTCCACGGCATAGACATCCGCGTCACGTACGAAAAAGCGCAAAAGCTCCCCGGAATTCCTTACCTCCTCGGACCACCCCATGTTCGCCATCTTCGTCATGAACAGGTCCAGGGCGGCGGCATCTCCTCGCAGTAGATCAACGATGGCATCCACTTGGCTGGCCAGCGATTCGTCGCCGCCGATGCTCTCTTCCAATTGAACGGATACGAACAGTAATTGGCATTCTGCAGGCGCACGTAGCTGATCCAGTCGGGATATTTCATGCTCTGGGCGACTCTTGCGCGTAGTCTTCACCTCAATGTGAAGTTGATCGCCGACGAAATCATGACGCTCATACTCCGGACCGCTCCACTGGTCGACGGCGGCTGGTCCGAGTATTGGAATCATCAGTGAACGAAGTACCAGCAGTTCACCGAAGAGGCCGATCTGGACAATTTTGTCCATGGCGTGGCGAGCAGGCTTCCAGGCTGACTGCCATGCGCGAACGATTGCAGCTACAGCCTTCCATGGTTCGCGTGACTGGCGCACAACTGCATCAACAATCTCGTTGCAAAATGGGGTGAAGACCTGCTCATGTGATGGTGGTGCAGAAAGATCCAGAACATCCCCCGTCTCTAGACAACGGTGCCGCACTTTCAGGCCATTCAAGTCTGCTGGAGGTGCCCCTGCCGGTCCCTGAGCCACGGGGATCAGCAGGTGAAGCAGACCGGCTTGATCCATTGCCGAGGACAAAGTGGTTTCATTGCCGTTAACGATGATCGGAATGACTGCGAGAGCATCCTCGCTTTGTGGCCGCAGGGCTCGCAGCTGTGACCAATGTGTAGGTGTAAGACCATCAACCATTGGACACCATGCTGTTCATAACCCACGTCGTTCCCGCGTCCGACGTATGCGGCAGGCTCAAGGCCAATGCAATAACCGGCTCGCCGCTCGGAATTCCGAGGTATTCAGGGTCCAACGGATAGATCAGAAGAAGTCCCTGGGTTGACGGCCGGGCCGCGCGCATGGCCTCGGCGTCATAGGCACCGCTGTCCCGTTTGTAGGCGTCCGGACCGCGTGGCAGATCCACGCCCTCGTGCGTCGGATCTGTCAGGATGCCAATGCTTTCGCTGCTGACGCGCTTGCGTCGGACGAGGCCTATCTCCCGGCCGCCTAAGGTAGTCGACTTGCCATCCGCCGGAGACGCCACGAAGACTGACCAGTCCGTCAGTTCACCGATGGTTGACCGGCCCATGATCCAGTCGGCCAGCAGGTCATTGCGGAAAACGACGATGTCCTCGTGGATCTGATAACTCCGCAGGAATGCCGCAATGGTTTCTGGAGGCACGTCTCGCGCCAGCATTCCTCCTTGGCATTTTGCTGAGGGCGAAAGTTCCTCGATAAGTAGGTCAGTCAGAGTGAGGTTTGATTGCAGCTTCGCCGGGTCCGACAAGGGCAACAGAACAGTCTGCGGGTGTTCACCCGACCAGGAATCCTGCTGCGACAGCGCAGTTCCGGATTTATTGCGTGCCGTCAGCAGGAGATCACTGTGCGCCCGAAGCCGGATCGCCATCTGATCCGGCCGACGGCCCGCACGTGCCAGGGCAATGATCGAGTCACGTAGCGACTGCTCGACCAGAGCCAGCTCGGAAAACCATCGTGCTATCCCGTCAGTCGTCCATATCCGGATCAGGTCCTCGTAGCCACGGCGGAACCCATACCAGCGTGCCATCTGGAGCAAGGTGTCACACATTGACGCCGTGCGCAGAAAGTAGGAAACCGTCAGCCCCTCAAGAGTCAGTCCTCGGGAAAGTCGATTGCCGCCAACGGCGACTATGTGTCTGCCGGGTTTCTCGTCGTATTCCAGATTCTCACCGGTGACGCTGTTGAGCTCGAGGACCACGAGTTCCCGAAGGACTCCGACAGCGGCCTTAAGGAGAATGGCACTTACTTTGGCTCCCAGTCGTGACCATGTATCTTGATTTTCCGGCGAGCATGGGCGCGCGAGACCGTTAACCACGGGTAGGGTTTGGGTCGTCGCTTTCGCATTCGAGGCTCCATACGTCCGGAT
>JACPOI010000044.1 GCA_016185015.1 Burkholderiales bacterium | reverse complement strand
GCCGCGCGCGGGCACAGGCCGCTACGGGCTACGCCCTTCGCAGCCTGTGCCCGCAGCTGCATCCTCATGTCCATCGTGATCTTGCACAGGGGACATCTCTAATTTGGACATCAGGGGACATTTCTAATTTGGGTTGACATGCGCGCTGGCGCCCCAGGAGCCTCGATAGAATGCCTCGAAGCACAGGCCGTTGCCGACTAGGAGAGCACCGAGCCCAAACGGCCTCGCTCGCCGCACACAGGGAGTGAAGATAGACCATGGCCATATTCCCGCAGGGACTGACCAATATCGACAGGCGCTGCGACAACGCCGGCGAACGAGCCGTGCTCCATCAGCTCAAGCGCTGCCTGTCCGATGACTACATGGTCTGGCACAACGTGCCTATCGGACCCAAGGCTCGTCAGCCCGACTTCGTCATCCTCAGTCCGCGGCGTGGTCTACTCATCTTCGAAGTCAAACACTGGGCTTGGGGAAGCCTGCTGAGTTTCAACCGGGACAGCGTCGTACTCCAGCTAGAAGGCGGCCCCAAAACCGTCGCCCACCCCTTGTCTCAAGCTCGCGGCTACGCCATGGAGCTCAACAATGTGCTGGAGACCGACCCCGTTCTGCGGCAAGACCAAGACCCGTTCAAAGGCAAATCACGCGTGCCCTACGGCTGGGGCTGCGTGCTCTCCAACATCAGGCGTAAACAGGTTGAAAGTATCGACTTTGCCGAAGTCTTCCCGGATGTCAGAACCTTGCTACGCGACGATCTGGCAGAAGACGTTGACCCTGAAGTGTTCGAAGAACTGCTCTGGAGCATGTATGCCGGCTGGTCCTCGCAAGCGCTCACCCTACCTCAGCGAGACCGTGTGCGCTGGCACCTCTTCCCCGAGGTGCGGGTGCAGCAGGGCGCCTTGTTCAACGGCAAGGAAGGCACACAAGGCGCCCAGCTCCCCGATCTGCTGCAGGTCATGGACCTGCAGCAGGAGCAAATCGCCCGCACCCTGGGCGAAGGCCATCGCGTCATCCACGGCGTAGCCGGCTCTGGCAAGACCATGATCCTGGTCTTCCGCGCCCAACAGCTGGCCGCCG
Source organism: Burkholderiales bacterium (assembly GCA_016185015.1). Lineage (GTDB taxonomy): Bacteria > Pseudomonadota > Gammaproteobacteria > Burkholderiales > Burkholderiaceae_C > Hylemonella. The sequence continues at coordinate 31,490 of JACPOI010000044.1, read as the reverse complement.
CCGCTCGGCCAGACCAGCCCATCCTCGTGCTTTGCTACAACCGCACCCTGGCCCAGCGCATCACCACGCTGCTGCGCGAGCGTGGTGTGGACGAAAACCTGGTCTTGTGCCGCACCTTCCACGCCTGGTGCCAAGACATGGTCCGGGCCTACCAGCTCGACGTTCCCCAAGACCAGCAAGGTAACGACTACTGGCAAGCGCTAGTACATGCGGTCAACCGCGCCGTCCAAACCGGGCTGGTTCCCGGCGGCCAATATCTGGCCCTGCTGATCGATGAGGCCCATGACTTTGACGAGACTTGGCTACAAATGGCCGTCCGCATGGTCAACCCCGCCAGCAACTCGCTGCTCGTGCTCTATGACGATGCGCAATCGATCTACCAGAAGCAGCGGCGTAAGTTCAGCTTTTCCAGCGTGGGCATCCAGGCTCAGGGCCGCACCAGCGTACTCAAACTCAACTACCGCAACACCGCCGAAGTTCTGGCCTTGGCTATGCAATGCGCAGCCAATTTGGTCGCCGAGCGGCCAGAACCAGAGGACGCCATCCAGACCGTGCAGCCCGCCACGGCCGGCCGCCGCGGCCCTCTGCCAGTGCTCATCGAAGCATCCAACCCGGCCGAGGAAGCGGAGCTCATTGCCGAACGGGTTGCCAAAGCTGTCTCCGAAGGCAAATCGCCGAACGACATCGCCGTGCTCTTCCGAACCCGCATCCGCATCGATGGCGTCAGTCTTGCCTTGCAGCGCAAAGGTATCGCCATTCAAGCTATGCGAGCGCAAGGTGCCACACGCTTTGACTGGTCGAAGCCAAGTGTGAAGCTGATCACGCTGCACAGCGCCAAAGGCTTGGAGTTTCCCTTGGTGTTCATCGCTGGGCTAGACAGCATGCCATGGAAGGATGAGCCATTGGAAGAAGAGGTACGCTTGCTGTACGTGGGCATGACACGCTCTACGCATAGTCTGGTTCTCACCGCTGCAGGCAATTCCCCCATCGTGCAACGAGTGAAGAACTCGCTAGAGGCTGTGGCACAAGCATTTACGCCGGCATGACATCACATCAAACCCTGACTGTCAGATAACCGGTATGCCGAGACTCCGAAGGTATTGAAATGTCCCGTCGTAAAACTCCGGCGCACGAGTCGGATCACCAAGATCTCCTTGCGGAACCACGATGACCATACCTTGCCTGGCTCGAGTCAGTAGAACCCGATAAGCGTTCTTTAGATACATCTGCCGTTCCGATTTATGGATGTTCTGCCACCGACTCCCAACAAATGAGTGGTGCTTCCAACTACCTTCGTAATGACGGAAATCACCGTCCCACACCACGCAAGCCCAATCCAACTCCAGTCCCTGGACATGGAACTCGGTAGCGACATCCTCGAGGTAGTAAGACGAGCGCACATCCGAATGATCATCTAGGAACCAATGAACTGGATCCATGGGTGAGCGAACGTCAATAGCATGCGGTTTGAGGCGTTCGGCTTGCGACGAAACGACCATGCCATAGCGCTCCGTACCACGAGCGTGCTCTTTAAGCCAACGCTTAGCCACGCTGAGATCTCGTGTCAGACGAATGCGATATTTGTCCCGTATGGAACTCCATGCCCGTTGTGCGTCCTCATGCTGCAAGTCGAGTACAGCCTTGACCCAAGCTGATACATGCTCTGCACGAAACGACCGCATAGAAACGTTCAGATGCAGATCATCGTCAAAGGTCACTTGAGGACGGTTTGACAGGGACTCCACGACCTGGCCCGCACCATATTCGCTATCGTGCAGACGCGGTGACACATGGATGTACCAATGGGGAAAAGATCTTTCTATGGCACCTACCCACTCGCCAATTCCTGCTTCACCTGTATTGATTTCTTGGCCGCCCCCTACCAGACAGACCACAACCGCCCAGTCCGGATGCCGATCTAGACAGGAAAGCAAAAACTCAGGCTCCGACATGTTGAAGTTCGCAACTCCTTTCTTGCGCGACATGAATGCAGCCGTCTGCTCCAAGTTCCAGGCTCTTTGGGCTTCGTCGAAGATAGCTACGTGCTCAATTGGCGGCCGCGAAAGGTCTCTTAGGCAATCATCGCGAAAATGGTGAACGTTCTGGATGAATTCTTTAACGGCTTGGCGCGCCTGACCTTTGCTGGTACGCACTCCTTGTTCACCGTCACGAATGACACGATCACGCGCTAAGGCCTCATGCAAGATGGCTACCAATGGTCCATTGCCCGACAGATATACCGAATACAGCTCATTCGTCGGATCGGTATGCAAGGTTGCGACATTGAGCCCCACCAGCGTCTTGCCAGCACCAGGTACGCCCGTAATCAAGCAAAGTACTTTTCTCTTGTTTTGCTGAGCCGAACCAATCACACGTTCAACCGCTTTGGACGTTTTACTTAGATTTTGCGCACCGGAATCGCTACGCGAAATATTTGCAACGTTATGACCGGCATACAGAGCCATGGCCGCCTCGACAATGGTCGGCGTAGGCGCATAGCGCCCTGACTCCCATTGTTTGTGATCTATCGGCGGCCCATCGCAAAAATCCAAAGCGGCGCGAATGACAACGCCCAGTCCGCTTGAATTGGCACACACAGGTCGATAGATGCCATCGCGCAAAACATCTGTCTCAAGAATCAGTGGTACGGATTCGCTATCTGTCGCAATTAATACAGGAACGATTGAGAGGTGATGACTTGTCTCATGGAAGTTCTTTAGGTCCAGTGCGTAATCCCAGACTTGCGCTACAGCGTGTGCCGGGTAAGTCTTTTCCCCTACCTTGTACTCAATCACAAAGATCACCTGATCCAGCAGTAGCAGGACGTCGATACGTTTTCCCATCCGCGGCACGTCATATTCGAAGTAGATTTTTCCTTGCGCCCGGAAAGGCTCCAATTCATGCTGCAAATGACGAATCTGCACCTGCCATGCATGCCTCTGTGTAGGCTCAATGGCAAAGGGATAGTTTGACGCCAGCTCACCCAAGACGGTCTCGACCGACTTAGTCAAGAAGTGAGCAATGTCATCTGCGTAATGCCACCGACGAATGGCAATTTGGTTGTGTTCTGGCATTTGGCGTGGAGACTAAATTGTTTGCCAACCTTCCCTTGCTTACCTCGGCAAGCATACAAGGCTTGGGCGCTATCGCATGAGCCCAAAAAAAACGCCACAAGTGTTTCCACTAGCGGCGTTTGTCATTTATCGATGGGTCAGTGTCAAAGGATGCGAACCTTAGCCCCCTTGGCCTCTGCAAGCGCGCTAGCCTTTCGCCTTGCCGACCATGCGCAGGATGTCGTCCAGCGCATTGCCATCGCCGTTCATGTCGAGCATGGCGCCCAGACCGCCCAGGGCACCCGCCCCATTCGATCCCGCCTTGCCCCCGAACAGGCCGCCCAAGCTGCCGACCAAGCCACTGAGGCCGCCCAAACTGCCGCCCTGCGGCGACTGCCCGGCACCTTGGGCCTGCTTGGCCATGAAGCCGGTGACCAGCATGGCCAGCAGCGGCAGCATCTTGCGCAGCACGCCTGAGTCGAGGCCGGATTGTGTTGCGGCACGGTCTGCCACGGCGCGGCTCACGTCCTTGGATCCAAAGATCTGGCCCAGCACGTCCTTGCCCTGGCTCGGGTCCGTGGGCTGGGGGCTCAACACCTGCTCCAGCAGACCACCGCCCCCCAGCTGCCCCAGCAGACCGCCTAGGCCCTGCAGCCCGGCGGGCTGTGCCTGCGCCTGCTTTTTCATGCCCCCCAAGATGGCGGGTAGCAGCGCCTCGGCGCCGGCCTTGGCCTGTTGTTCGCTCAGGCCCAGCTCGCGGGCGATGGATTGCAGGCCGCCAGCCTGGGCCAGGATGTCAGTGAGGTTCATGGTGGATACCCCGCTCAGCCGAGCAGTTCCTTGGGCACGTTGCCGCCGTTGGCGGCGAGCTTGGCCATCACGGTTTTGTGCAGCCACATGTTCATCTGGGCAGAGTCACTCATCAGATTGGCTGGGCAGCCGAGCTCTGTGGCGAGTTCTTTGCGCGCGTTCAGACTGCTGTCGATCTCCAGCAGTTTTAGCAGGTCCACGATGGAGGTACGCCAGTTCAGCTTCTGGGCGTTGGCGGCCGCCTTCTTCTCAAGCTGCGCCACCACATCAACCGCGCGTACTGGCGCAGCCGGCGCACCTGTCGAACTCGCGGATGGAGGAGGAGTGCGCAACATCGCCTCGACCTTGCTGGCACCGGCATCAAAACCCAGCTTGTCCAGAATCTTGCTGAAGAATCCCATGGTCAGTCTCCTGAGGTGATGCGCGCCCTGCCCAGCTGCCGGAACGGCGGGTGGTACGGTACGGGGCTCGCGGTGCCATGGTAAGCACAAAACAGCTTCAACGGGCGAAAAACCAGCCCTTCGGGCTCATCCCTGAGCACCCCTCACCCGTCCGATGGCCCAAAGAAAAACGCCGCCAGTGTTTCCACCAGCGGCGTTTGTCATTTATCGATTGGTCGGTGTGAAAGGATTCGAACCTTCGACCCCTTGCACCCCATGCAAGTGCGCTACCAGGCTGCGCCACACACCGATCGAGCCTTGAATTATAGCCGAGGAATGGGCCCCTTCCCCGGGGCCATGCAGATCAGAAGCTGCCGGCGAGCAGGTCGCGGATTTCGGTGAGTTCGCGTTTGACCAGGTGCAGCTTGTCGGCGTGCAGTTCGTCGTCGTCCACCAGCTGGCTCTCGCTGAAGTCGTCCAGGTCGGCCGGCTCGTTCATCTCCAGCACTTCCACGCCGTCGAGCATCACCTCGCCGGCGCGCTTCTTGTCGCGTTCGGCGTGCAGCAGTTCCTGCATCTTGTTGCGCGCGCCGCTGATGGTGAAACCCTGGTCGTAGAGCAGGTCACGGATGCGGCGGATCATGAGCACCTCATGGTGCTGGTAATAACGCCGGTTGCCGCGGCGCTTCATGGGACGCAGCTGGGTGAACTCCTGCTCCCAATACCGTAGCACGTGAGGCTTGACGCCACACAGGTCGCCGACCTCACCGATGGTGAAGTAGCGTTTGGCAGGGATGGGTGGGAGCGCTTTCTCCATTGAAATCAATGTGATAGGAGAGAAAGCTGCAAGGTTACTCTAAGTCACGGACAGATGCAAAGCCTGCCGGCTGTTTTTTCGAAAAACAGCGCTTTTCCGGGTTTCAGAGTGCGGGAAAGCCCCGGTTTGTGCACTGCAACAGGGCAACGGAAGCGGCATGAAACCGCTCAAAACCGGGGATGGTATGGGCCGCGCGCGCAGGCGCGGCGGCGTGGATCAGGCGGCGGCGCGGGCCGGCTGGCCGTTGCCCTGCTCCTGGATCTGTTCCTTGAGCTTGTGGCTGGCGTGGAAGGTGACCACACGGCGCGCCTCGATGGGGATGGCTTCGCCGGTGCGCGGGTTGCGGCCGGGGCGCGGGGCCTTGGTGCGGATCTGGAAGTTGCCGAAGCCCGAGATCTTGACGTCGTTGCCGTTGACCAGGCTGTCGGCGATCAGGTCGAAGAAGGCGTCGATCATGTCTTTGGACTCGCGCTTGTTCAACCCGATCTGCTCAAACAGCAGTTCGGCCAGCTGCGCCTTGGTCAGCGCGGGGGTTTCCAGACTTTCGACCGTGATTTCCATGCTTGCCCCGTCTTGTCTCGTGTTGTTCTTGCCTGGTCCCGCTCAGGCCCGCAGACGCGCGCCCACCTGTTGCTGCAGCGTGCCCAGCACAGCTTGCACGGAGCTTTCAATCTGCTCTTCGGTCAGGGTGGCTTCGTCGCTGTTGAGCGTGAGGCGCACCGCCAGGCTCTTCTCGCCCTCGGCCAAGCCGGCCGAGGCTGCCCCCGGCTTGGCGCGGTAGACGTCGAAGAGTATCGCATGACGCAACAGGCCGGCCGTGGGCGCGGCCTGGATGGCCTGCATCAGCGCGGCATGGCTCACGCTCTCGGCCACGATGACGGCCAGGTCACGCTCCACCGCCTGGAATTTGCTCATGGCCTTCAGGGCCGGCACCTCGCGCGCCAGCACGGCGTCGAGTTCCAGCTCGAACATCACGGGCGTCTGGGCCAGCTCGTAGCCCTGGCGCCAGCGCGGGTGCAGCTCGCCCACGTAACCAATGGCCTTGCCGTCCAGCAGCACACGGGCGCAACGGCCGGGGTGCATGGCCGGGTGTTCGGCGGCTTCGAAGGCGGGTTTCCGCGGGGCCAGCAGGGCTTCGACGTCGCCCTTGGCGTCATAGAAGTCGACGGCGCGGTCTTTGGTGGCCCACTGCATGGTGTCCACCCCGCCGACGGCGAGGCCGGCCACGCGCATGGGCTGGGCAAAACCGGCCACGCTGGTGTCGCTGTCGGTCACGGAAGCATCACGCAGGAAAACGCGGCCCAGCTCGAACACACGCACGCGCTCGGTCTTGCGGTCCAGGTTGAACTTGAGCACCTGCAGCAGAGAGCCCAGCAGCGTGGAGCGCATCACGCCCATCTGGCTGGCGATGGGGTTCATGAGCTTGATGGGGTTGGGGTTGCCGGCCAGCTCGTGCTCCCAGCGTTCGTCCACGAAGCTGTAGTTGATGGTTTCCTGGTAGCCCAGCGCGGCCAATTGGCGGCGCACAGCAAAGGCGCTGCGCTGCGATTCCAGGCGCGTCTTGGGCACAACGGGCGCCAGCGGCGGGGTGTGCGGCAGGTGGTCGTAGCCCACCAGGCGCGCCACTTCCTCGATGAGGTCTTCTTCGATCTGCAGGTCGAAGCGGTACAACGGCGGGGTGACGGTGATGGTGCCCTGCCCTTCACTCAGCGGCAGACCCAGGCGCTTGAGCGCATCACTGCACTGCGCCTGCGTGAGCGGCATGCCGATGATCTTGGCAGCGCGCGCCACGCGCAGGGTGACGGGCTGGGCTTGCGGCATCTTGACCTGATGGTCGTCGATGGGGCCGCAGGCGGTGCTGGGTGTGCCGCAGATGTCCACGATGAGCTGGGTGATGCGCTCGATGTGCTCCACGGTAAGCTGCGGGTCCACCCCGCGCTCGAAGCGGTGGCCGGCGTCGGTGGCGAAGTTGTAGCGGCGCGAACGGCCGGCGATGGCCCTGGGCCACCAGAAGGCGGCTTCGACGTAGACGTGTTGCGTGTCGTCCGACACGGCGGTGGCGTCGCCGCCCATGATGCCGGCCAGGGACTCGACCTGCTGGTCGTCGGCAATGACGCCGACTTCGGCATCCACCGTAACGGTGTTGCCGTTGAGCAGCTTGAGCTGTTCACCCGGCTTGCCCCAGCGCACGTCCAGCGTGCCGTGGATCTTGTCCAGGTCGAAGATGTGGCTCGGGCGGCCGAACTCGAACATCACGTAGTTGGAGATGTCCACCAGCGCCGTCACGCTGCGCTGGCCGCAGCGGGCCAGGCGGTCCACCATCCACTGGGGGGTGGCGGCCTTGGTGTTGACGTTGCGCACGATGCGGCCGGAGAAGCGGCCGCAGAGGTCGGGCGCGTTGATCTTCACGGGCTGTTTGTCCTGGCTCTTCACGGCCACGGGCGGGAAGCTGGGGGCCTTGAGGGGCGCGCCGGTCAGCGCGGCCACTTCACGCGCCACGCCGTAGACGGACAGGCAGTGCGCAAGGTTGGGCGTGAGCTTCAAGGTGAACAGCGTGTCGTCCAGGTTCAGCACCTGGCGGATGTCCTGGCCGATGGGGGCATCAGCCGCCAGCTCCAGCAGGCCGCCGTGGTCTTCGGACAATTTCAGCTCGCGGGCCGAGCACAGCATGCCCTGGCTTTCCACACCGCGCAGCTTGCCCAGCTTGATGAGAAAGGGTTTGCCGTCTTCACCCGGGGGCAGCTCGGCGCCCACGAGGGCGCAGGGCACGCGGATGCCCACGCGCGCATTGGGCGCACCACAGACGATGTTGAGCAAGGCGCCCTGCCCCACGTCCACCTGGCACACGCGCAGGCGGTCGGCGTTGGGGTGTTGCACGGCTTCCTTGATTTCGCCGACGACGATCTTGGTGAAGGGCGGCGCCACGGGGCGCAGTTCTTCCACCTCCAGGCCGGCCATGGTGAGCGTGTCGGCCAGTTGCTGGGTGGAGAGCGGCGGGTTGCAGAATTCGCGCAGCCAGGACTCGGGGAATTGCATGATCTGGATCTTCTTTTAGGGTCAACGGGCGTTCAGCGGAATTGCGACAGGAAGCGGATGTCGCCGTCGAAGAACAGGCGCAGGTCGTTGACGCCGTAGCGCAGCATGGTGAAGCGGTCCAGCCCCATGCCAAATGCAAAGCCGATGTGTTGCTCGGGGTCCAGGCCCATATTGCGCACCACGTTCGGGTGCACCTGGCCGGAGCCGGCCACTTCCAGCCAGCGGCCGGCCAGCGGGCCGCTCTGGAACTGGATGTCGATCTCGGCACTGGGCTCGGTGAAGGGGAAGAAGCTGGGGCGGAAGCGCAGCACCAGGTCGTCGCGTTCGAAGAAGGTACGGCAGAACTCGGTGAAGAGGTACTTGAGGTCCTTGAAGCTCACGTTCTCGCCGATCCACAGGCCTTCGCACTGGTGGAACATGGGCGAGTGGGTGGCGTCGCTGTCCACGCGGTAGGTGCGGCCGGGGGCAATCACTCGGATCTCGGGCATGGGCTGACCAGAATCAACCAGCGCCTTGTATTGCTTGACGTGCTGCAGCGCGTGGCGCACCTGCACCGGGCTGGTGTGCGTGCGCAGCAGGTTGGGCGCCTTGGCGCTGCCGCCTTCCACGTAGAAGGTGTCGTGCATGGAGCGCGCGGGGTGGTCTTCGGGCGTGTTGAGCGCGGTGAAGTTGTACCAGTCGGCCTCGATCTCGGGGCCCTGGGCCACTTCGAAGCCCATGGAGCCGAAGATGGCCTCCAGGCGCTCCATGGTCAGGCTCACCGGGTGCAGGCCGCCGGTGCCGCGCGCGCGGCCGGGCAGCGTGACGTCCAGCGCCTCGGCCTGCAACTGCTTGTTCAGCTCGGCATCGGCCAGGGCCTGGCGGCGGGCGTTGAGTGCGGCTTCGACGGCTTGTTTGGCTACGTTGATGGCGGCGCCGCGGCTTTTCTTCTCTTCCACGCTGAGGGCGGCCATGCCCTTCATCAGCTCGGTGATGCTGCCGGTCTTGCCCAGGAAACGCGCTTTGGCGTTCTCCAGATCCGCCGGGGTGGCGGCCTGGGCAAATGCTGCCTGTGCGCTGGCGACGATGGCGTCCAACTCGTTCATGTGTTCTTACCCTAGGGGTGCAAAGTGATCGGGGCAGCGCAGTTGCGGCTGCGCTCTCCAGATCGCCCTGCGCAATGAAAAAGGGCCAAAGCTTTGTTCAAGCTCCAGCCCTTGTTTCTTGTGCATGAAAGGCGGCCTCGCGGCCGCCCCTCTGGCGTGAAGATCAAGCAGCCAGCTTGGCCTTGACCTTCTCCACGATGCCGGCAAAAGCGGTCATGTCGTTGACGGCGATGTCAGCCAGAACCTTGCGGTCGATTTCGATCTGGGCCTTCTTCAGGCCGTTGGCGAACTGGCTGTAGGTCATGCCGCACTGACGGGCTGCCGCGTTGATACGGGCAATCCACAGCTGACGGAACACACGCTTCTTGGTACGACGGTCACGGTAGGCATATTGCCCAGCCTTCATCACCGCTTCTTTGGCGATGCGGAAGACATTACCGCGGCGACCGCGGAAACCCTTGGCGAGTGCGAGAACTTTCTTATGGCGGGCGCGAGCCGTTACACCACGTTTGACGCGAGGCATTTGATTACTCCTTGTTCGTCGTTAATTAAATGCCTTGGCCGGGCAGCATCTGTGCCATGTGACCCATATTGGTCGCATGGACAGCTGTAGAACCCCGCAGATGGCGTTTGTTCTTGGTGGTCTTCTTGGTCAGGATGTGACGCTTGAAGGCTTGGCCGCGCTTGACGGTACCACCGGGACGAACGCGGAAGCGTTTCTTCGCCGCGCTCTTGGTCTTCATTTTGGGCATATAAATGCTCCTATTGCTTGTGCTCGCGAGGCGTCTGGAAACCGTTTCCAGCCTTGTAGGCCCCGAGCCACTTGTAGGCAGCACCTTGCGGCGCCGCCCGTGCGACAGGTTTGACCCCATCGCGTTCCAGGAAAGCTTTCACCCTCCCGGCATTTCCTGCCGGTTCTGCAACCCGCAGGAAAAAACTTAACCTTGCGCTGCTTCTGCAGCAGGCTTGGCCGCCGCAGCGCCACCAGCCTTTTTCTTGCCCGGCGCGATCATCATGATCATCTGCCGGCCTTCCAGCTTGGGATACTGCTCGACCACGATCAGATCCGCCAGATCGGCGCGCATGCGGTCCAGCATGGCCATGCCGATCTCCTGGTGCGTGATCTCTCGACCACGGAAGCGCAAGGTAATCTTGCACTTGTCACCTTCTTCCAAGAAGCGCTTGATGTTGCGCAACTTGATGTTGTAGTCACCATCGTCGGTACCGGGCCGGAACTTGATTTCCTTGACCTCGATGACCTTCTGCTTCGATTTCGCCTCGGCAGCCTTCTTCTGTTCCTGGAACTTGAACTTGCCGTAGTCCATCAGGCGGCAGACGGGAGGATTCGCGGTGGCCACTGTTTCGATCAGGTCCACATCCATCTCGCCTGCCAAGCGCAGGGCCTCCGTCAGGCTCACCACCCCCATGGGCTCATTCTCAGGGCCGGAAATCCGGACCTCGGTGGCCATGATTTCACGGTTCAGGCGGTGCTTGCGCTCTTCGCGCTGGCGACGATCACGAAATTCAGTAGCGATGGTTCAATTCCTTAAAACTTTGCCACCCATGGGTGGCTGAGACCGCCTTGGTACGTACCAAAAACCTGCCGTATGAGGCTCTTACTGAGCCTGCTCGACTGACTTGTGAGCGATGTCTGCCGCGATGAGTTGCACGAAGGCTTCGAGGGACATCACACCGAGGTCTTTGTTACCCCGGGCACGCACTGCGACGGCACCTGCTGCTTTCTCCTTGTCGCCGGCGACCAGGATGTAAGGCAGCTTCTGCATCGAATGCTCGCGTATTTTATACGTAATTTTCTCGTTGCGCAGGTCTGTCTGGACCCTAAGTTCTTGATTTGGCAACGATTTCTTCAGTTTTTGGGCAATTTCCAGGCAGTAATCGGCCTGCGCGTCGGTGATATTGAGTACCGAAACCTGCACCGGGGCCAGCCAGGTGGGCAGCGCGCCGGCATGTTCCTCGACCAGGATGCCGATGAATCGCTCCAGGCTGCCCAGGATGGCCCGGTGCAGCATGACGGGACGATGGCGGTTGCCGTCTTCCCCCACGTACTCGGCGTCCAGGCGCTCGGGCATGGAGAAATCGACCTGGATGGTGCCGCACTGCCAGTGGCGGCCGATGGCGTCCTTCAGGGTGTATTCGATCTTGGGGCCGTAGAAGGCGCCGTCGCCCGGGGAGATCTCGAAGTCGCAATTGGCGGCCTTCAGGCTCTCCATCAGGGCGGCCTCGGCCTTGTCCCACAGGGCGTCGGCGCCGATGCGCTGGGCCGGGCGGGTGGCGACCTTGTAGATGATGTCGGTGAAGCCGAAATCCTTGTAGACCTTCTGCAGCAGGGCCGTGAAGTTCACGCACTCCGCCAGGATCTGGTCTTCGGTGCAGAAGATGTGGCCGTCGTCCTGGGTGAAACCGCGCACGCGCATGATGCCGTGCAGGCCGCCAGTGGGTTCGTTGCGGTGGCACTGGCCGAACTCGCCGAAACGCAGGGGCAGCTCGCGGTAGCTCTTGATGCCCTGCTTGAAGATCAGGATGTGGCCCGGGCAGTTCATGGGCTTGAGGGCGTAGTCGCGCTTTTCACTCTCGGTGGTGAACATGTTCTCGCGGTACTTGTCCCAGTGGCCGGTCTTCTCCCACAGGGCCTTGTCCAGGATCTGCGGGCCCTTGACTTCCTGGTAGCCGTTGTCGCGGTAGACGCGGCGCATGTACTGCTCCACCTCCTGCCAGACGGTCCAGCCCTTGGGGTGCCAGAAGACGGTGCCGGGGGAATGCTCGTCGAGGTGGAACAGGTCGAGTTCGCGGCCGAGTTTGCGGTGGTCGCGCTTTTCGGCCTCTTCCAGCATGGTCAGGTACTGCTGCAGCTCTTCCTTGCTGGCCCAGGCGGTGCCGTAGACGCGTTGCAGCATCTCGTTGCGATGGTCGCCACGCCAGTAGGCGCCGGCCACCTTCATGAGCTTGAAGTGCTTGAGCTTGCCGGTGCTGGGCACGTGGGGGCCGCGGCACAGGTCTTCGAACTTGCCTTCGCGGTACAGGCTGACGTCTTCATTGGCCGGGATGCTGGCAATGATCTCGGCCTTGTAGTGCTCGCCCAGGCCCTTGAAGTAGGCCACGGCCTCGTCGCGCGGCAGCACGCGACGCACCACGGGCTCGTCCTTGGCGGCGAGTTCGGCCATCTTCTTCTCGATGGCGGCCAGGTCTTCGGGGGTGAAGGGACGCTTGTAGGAGAAGTCGTAGAAGAAGCCGTGCTCGATGACCGGGCCGATGGTGACCTGGGCGTCGGGGAACAGCTCCTTGACGGCATAGGCCAGCAGGTGGGCGGTGGAGTGGCGGATGACTTCCAGGCCGTCGGCGTCCTTGGCGGTGACGATGGACAGGGGGCTGTCGGCCGTGATCTGGTAGCTGGTGTCGACGACCTTGCCGTCGATCTTGCCGGCCAGCGCGGCCTTGGCCAGGCCGGCGCCGATGGAGGCTGCCACTTCGGCCACGGTGACCGGGCCGGGAAAATCGCGTTTGGAACCGTCGGGTAGCGTGATCTGAACCATATCTCTCACTCGCAGAAAATGAAAAAGGCGCGGTAGAAACCGCGCCTTGTTTTGAATGTGACAGCACCTGCGCCCGGGGGCGCGCGGACTAGCAACCCCTGTGGCGTTTCTCGCTGGCGGTGGTAGTTCGCGGTGTCATAACCAGGGTGCCTTTCTCGCTCTTGTGAACGGACGCTGGGTCCACAGCCCTCATTCTAACCGAGGCCTCAGACGACAACGCCAGGGGGCGAGCCCCCTGGCGTTGCGCGACCGTCGGGAAACAAAGGCCGAGGCGACCCCGCCACTCAGGCGGCGACCGCCTCAGCCGCTTTTTTTGCGGCGGCCGCCTTGCGGTTGCGATCCAGCCAGCCGTTGACCACCTTGACGGTCTCGTTGACGGAGTCGTTGCTCAGGCCCTGCTGCTCGGCCACGAGCTTGACCAGCAGGTCGATGCGCTCGATGTCGGTGGCACCGGCCGCCAGGGCGCGAGCACCGGACGACGGCTTGAGCAGGCCCTGGCCGGCAGCGGCGTATTTGTCGAAAGGCACCATGTCGTCGGGCTGGGCACCCAGCTGGACGCACAGGTCCACCACCCAGGCGTAGACCTGGCGCGACTTCTCGATGTCGCCGTGCACGGCATCCTTGATGGCGCGCATGCCGTCGGCCTGCACGCAGCGGTAGTTGCCGGTAAGCAGCATGGCCCACTTGGCCAGCGGCACGAAGATGGAGTCATGCACCTTGAGCTTGACCGGCAGGTCCAGCGCTTCGCCGTTGACCGTCAGGCGGGCGGCGGCGATGTCGGCTTCCATCTGCTCGAGCATGGCGGTGTGTGCGGGGTTCTCGAAGCGGGCCACCTTGAAGTTGGTGGGCAGGCCGACCTGCAGCACGTTCGGCCTCTCTTCCGGCGGGCGGAAGGCCTGCGGATCGGGGCTGCACAGGGTCATGAGGCCGGGTTCGAAATGGTCCCAGACGCTGGGGTCGTGGTAGCAGGCGCGCAGGCCGCTGGCGTCCAGGCCGGGGATGCGGGCCAGGTAGGGCAGCGGCGGCATGTTCATGATGGACATGCAGGGCACCTTGGCCAGGGCGATGGACTGCATGAGTTCGCGCACGCCGGAGGCGCTGTACTGCGGCTCCTGCATGGCCAGGCAGACCAGGTCGTAGGTCTCGGGCTTGACGTCCGTGGGGATGACGGCATCGAGCTTGCCGGGCAGCTGGCGCGAGTCGATCTCGACCAAGCCTTCGCGGCCCTTGACCGGCATGCGCACGCGGGTGCCTTCGCGGTTGATCAGGTCGGCGGTGTCACGGCGGCACACCAGGCTGACCGAGTGCCCCGCCATGAGCAACTTGCTGGCGAGCAAGGAGCCATAAGAGGCGCCCAGGATCAGGATGTTGTATTTCTTGCTCATGATGATTAATGCCCTTGCGGGTCCGTAGTTTTAGAAATCGTTTCAGCGCCGGCTGCCTGAGGGGAAACGAGGCAAACGGCTTGGTATGGCGCAAATATATAAACAGCCACTAATAAGGTAAATTCATTTTTTATGCTGTCACAGAATAAAACTTCTTATTAATTTTATTGAATGACGTCATTTCCAAAAGTAATCAAAATCGTCCCGGAAATTGCACGGGGCTGACGGACCTGCGAAAACGCAGGCGCGTCAGCCCCGTGGCTGGCTGGGTGTCAGATGCTTAGTGGAACTGCTCTTCTTCGGTGGAGCCGGTCAGCGCGGTGACGCTGGACTTGCCACCCTGGATGACGGTGGTGACATCGTCGAAGTAGCCGGTGCCGACTTCCTGCTGGTGGGACACGAAGGTGTAACCACGGTCGCGGGCGGCGAATTCGGGTTCCTGCACGCGCTCGACGTAGGCGGTCATGCCGCGCTTCACGTAGTCCTGCGAGAGGTCGAACATGTTGTACCACATGGAGTGGATGCCCGCGAGGGTGATGAACTGGTACTTGTAGCCCATGGCGCCGAGCTCGCGCTGGAACTTGGCGATGGTGGCGTCGTCCAGGTTCTTCTTCCAGTTGAAGGAAGGCGAGCAGTTGTAGGCCAGCATCTTGCCCGGGTGGACCTTGTGCACGGCGTCGGCGAACTTCTTGGCGAAGTCCAGGTCGGGCGTACCGGTCTCGCACCACACCAGGTCGGCGTAGCGGGCGTAGGCGTTGGCACGGGCGACGGCCTGGTCCAGGCCCTTGCGGGTCTTGTAGAAACCTTCGGCGGTGCGCTCACCGGTCAGGAAGGGCTTGTCGATCTCGTCGTAGTCGGAGGTCAGCAGGTCGGCGGCTTCGGCGTCGGTACGGGCGATCACCAGGGTGGGCACGCCCATCACGTCAGCGGCCATGCGCGCGGCGATCAGCTTCTGGCAGGACTCGCGGGTGGGCAGCAGCACCTTGCCGCCCATGTGGCCGCACTTCTTGACGGAAGCCAGCTGGTCTTCCCAGTGCACGCCACCGGCGCCGGCGCGGATCATGGCCTTCATCAGTTCGAAGGCGTTGAGCACGCCGCCGAAACCGGCTTCGGCATCGGCCACGATGGGGGCGAAGTAGTCGATGTAGTCCTTGTGGCCGGCGTCGATGCCCTTGGAGTGCTGGATCTCGTCAGCGCGGCGGAAGGTGTTGTTGATGGTTTCCACGACCTTGGGCACCGAGTCCACCGGGTAGAGGGACTGGTCCGGGTACATGGACGAGTAGGTGTTGTTGTCGGCGGCGACCTGCCAGCCCGACAGGTAGATGGCCTTCACGCCGGCCTTGACCTGCTGCATGGCCTGGCCACCGGTCAGTGCGCCCAGGCAGTTGACGTAGGGCTCGGTGTGCAGCATGTCCCACAGCTTCTCGGAGGTGCGACGGGCAATGGTGTGCTCGATCGGGAAGGACCCACGCAGGCGCACCACGTCGGCAGCGCTGTAGCCGCGCTCGACACCCTTCCAGCGCGGGTTGGTGGCCCAGTCCTTTTCCAGGGCAGCGATCTGTTGCTCACGGCTGAGTTGTTCTGTCAGGGTTTGCGGCATGGTGTAACTCCTAAAGCAGGTGGATGAAACCGTTCGATTCCGGGGCGGCGATGCAGCCTGGCTCGATGGGTCTACTTTAAGTCTTGTATAAGACTTTGGAAGCCTCTTGTGTCTTATACAAGACATTTTTTATTTCATTGAAAATCAAAGACTTACGTCATTTGATTTGCAATGTGAAATTCAATATCTCGTATTGAGAAAATTTGCTGCGATGCGTCAGGGTTGAATTTCAAATCGTGAAACGGGATGGGTCGGTTTTGAAATGCCCCCACGACAGCACGCCCAACCTGCCCCTGCACTGCTGCAGACCGGATGCGGTCGGCAGAAACCGGTGTCAGCGGCGCTGCAACCAGTCGCCCGTGGTGATGCGCGGCCGACCGCGTACGCGCGCCGGATCGATTTCGTAGACCAGGCAGCGCAGGGGCCGGCCGTCGAGCACAAGCTCGACGTGGCGGCGCGCGTACTCGCCGCTGGGCACGGGCGCCACCTCCTCGATCACGTCGAGCTGCCGCTCGAGCTCAGGAGCAATGGCATAGACCTCGCCCAGCACCGGCTCCGCGCCGCCCAGGACCAGGCCGGGATAGGGCCCGAGGTCGTAGAGCACGCCGCCGATGCGCGCCTGCCCCAGGTAACGCGGCGCCGGCTGCAGGCGGTTGATGTCGTTGGCTTCGCCGCGGCGCAGCGTGCTAGACGAAAACATGCAGGTCGGGCGGGGCAGTCATCGGGCGGCGGCTTGCGAAGGCTCCAGAGGGCGTTCAAGCGGCTTGCCGGGCCGGTTCAGGCGCTGGCGCCGAGCCACGAGAGGCACGCACAGCGCCGGAATCGCGACAGCGCGCCAAGGGGACGCAGCGACCGCTGCAACGCGTCTTGCAGAAATCACCGACGTGAAAACGCTCTTCCCAGAGGAGAAACAGGGGTGGCAGCGGGCCTGTGCAGGCATGGTTTTCCTCTCATCACAGAGCGTGTTGAGCCCCTCCAGAAGGCGTCTCCAGAGGGGAAAAAGCGATTTTGAGAGCGTAGCAGCCCGCAAATCGCGATGAAAAAAACAACATCTCAGAGGGAGATAACGCACTTTTCGCTTGGAGATGCGTTTTTTCTCCTATAGCATCCGCAATACCAGAGAGGAAGCAGTTCCCTCTGGTGATTAATCAACTTCTAGAAGAGGAATTCAATCATGGCAACTGCAAAGAAGAAGGCTCCGGCCAAGAAAGCTCCGGCCAAGAAGGTCGCTGCGAAAAAGGCTCCCGCTAAAAAGGCGGTAGCGAAGAAGGCTCCGGCGAAGAAGGCCGCTGCGAAGAAGGCTCCGGCCAAGAAGCCGGCTGCGAAGAAGGCTCCGGCGAAGAAAGTCGCTGCCAAGAAGGCTCCGGCCAAAAAGGCCGCTGCGAAGAAAAAGGCTCCCGCCAAGAAGCGCACCCCCAACGCAGCTTTCATGAAGCCGCTGACCCCGAGCCCGGCCCTGGCCGCAGTGGTGGGTTCCGCTGGCCTGCCGCGTACGGAAGTCGTGAGCAAGCTGTGGGCTTACATCAAGAAGAACAAGCTGCAGGACAACGTCAACAAGCGCAACATCAACGCTGACGACAAGCTGAAGGCGATCTTCGGCAAGGCGCAAGTCTCGATGTTCGAGATGGCTGCCCTGATCGGCAAGCACCTCAAGTAATCGGCTCACCCCGCTTACGAAGAAGCCGGCTTCACAGCCGGCTTTTTTATGCCCGGTCGCGGCGCTCACCGCGACCTGCCCACCCTCCCCTCAGCCCTGGGTCTGGCGCGCCAGCGCCGCCTGCGTGATGGCGCCCAGGGTGCCGCGGGTGGTGATGACCTCGGGGTCGAGCATGACCTCGATCAGGGTGCCTTCGGGCCGGGCCACCGCGGCTTTGAGCTCCGCCTCGAACTCGGCCGTGCGCGTGACGCGCGCGCCGGCGTAGCCATAGGCACGGGCCAGGGCCACGAAATCCGGGTTCTGCAGCTGCGAGCCGCTGACATGCTGCGGGAACTCGCGCTCCTGGTGCATGCGGATGGTGCCGTACATGCCGTTGTTGAGCAGCACGATGAGCGTCTTGGCGCCGTGCTGCACGGCCGTGGCCAGTTCCTGCCCATTCATGAGGAAGTCGCCGTCGCCGGCGATGGTGAAGGCCATGCGCCCCGTCGTGATGGCCGTGGCAATGCCGGCCGGCACGCCGTAGCCCATGGCGCCGCTGGTCGGCGCCAGCTGGGTCTTGTCGCCATGGGCCAGGCCGCGGTAGCGCCAGAAGCGATGCACCCAGCTGGCGAAGTTGTCGGCGCCGTTGGTGACCACCGTGTCGGCCGGCAGGTGCTTCTGCACCAGGGCCACGATGGCCGGCATGTCGATCTCGCCAGGCAGGGCCTGTGGCACCAGGTTGGCCAGGTAGTCGGCGTTCGCCGCGGCCGTCCACGCTTCCCAGGGCAGGCTGGGCGGGGCCGTGAGCACCTCCAGCGAACGCGCGGCGGCGTTCATGGTGGCGTGGATGGCCAAGTCGGCCTGGTAGACGCGGTTGAGCTCCTCGGCGCTGCTGTGGATGTGCACCAGCTTCTGTTTCGGTCTGGGCACCTCGAGCAGGGTGTAGCCACCGGTGGTCATCTCGCCCAGGCGGGGGCCGATGGCGAGGATGAGGTCGCTGTCCTGGATGCGCTTGGCCAGCTTGGGGTTGGGCGCGATGCCCATGTCGCCCGCGTACTGCGGGTGCTGGTTGTCGAAGGTGTCCTGGAAACGGAAGGCATTGCTCACGGGCAGCTTCCAGTTCTCGGCAAAACGCTGCAGGGCCTGGGCGGCCTGCGGCGTCCAGCCGCCGCCGCCGGCCACCACCAGGGGGCGCTGGGCCGCCAGCAGCATCTCGCGCAGGCTGCGCAGGGAACCCGGATCGCTCCAGGCCTGCACCGCCTCTACACGCGGCAGGGGTGCGACGTCCACCATCTGCACCAGCATGTCCTCGGGCAGCACCAGCACCACGGGGCCGGGACGGCCGTTCATGGCGGTGGCAAAGGCGCGTGCGACGTACTCAGGGATGCGCCGCGCATCGTCGATGCGCTCCACCCGCTTGGCAAACCCTTTGGTGCTCGGGCCGAAGAAGGATTCGTAGTTGACTTCCTGGAAGGCCTCGCGGTCGCGCATGTCGCTGGCCACGTCGCCCACGAAGAGCACCATGGGCGTGGAATCCTGGAAGGCGGTGTGCACGCCGATGGAGGCATTGGTGGCGCCGGGCCCGCGGGTGACGAAACACACGCCGGGGCGGCCGGTGAGCTTGCCGTGGGCCTCGGCCATGAAGGCGGCCCCGCCCTCCTGCCGGTTGATGACGAACTGGATCTGCTCGCGGTAGGCGTGGAAGCCGTCGAGCACGGCCAGGAAGCTTTCGCCCGGCACGCCGAAGGCATGGGTCACGCCCTGCTCGATCAGGCATTGCACGATCAGGTGTCCCGCTGCTTGTTGACTCATGTATCTTTCCCGTGAGGTGCTGGAAGGGTGTCGCTATATCGGACGATTATCCGTGTACCCTCGGCAGCGTTCTGTCGCGCCGTCACAGCACCGCCTCGCCCGGCGCCCGCGAAAACTTGATTTAATTCACCAAACGGTTAAATTATCCCCATGGCAACGAAGACCCCCGCCGTCGAAGAACCGCGCTCGCGCGACGCCGACCGATCGCAGCTGGCCATCCTGCTGGCCGCGCGCGACGAGTTCGCCCAGTATGGACTGGCCGGCGCCCGCGTGGACCGCATTGCCGAGCGCGCCGGGCTCAACAAGCGCCTGATCTACTACTACTTCACCAGCAAGGACGAGCTCTTCCTCGCCGTGCTCGAAGCCGCCTACGCTGACATCCGCGCGGCCGAGCAGCAGCTGCACCTGACCGACATGCCGCCGCCCCAGGCCATCCGCCGGCTGACCGAATTCACCTGGAACTACTACCTCGAGCATCCCGAGTTTCTCACTCTGCTGAACAGCGAAAACCTGGAGCAGGGGCGGCACCTGGAACACTCTTCCCGCGCGCGAAAGACCAACCTGCCGCTGATCGAAACCCTGGCCGAGATCCTGGAGCGCGGGCGGCGCGACGGGGTGTTTCGCGGCGGCATTGACGCCATGCAGCTCTACGTCTCCATCGCCGGCATGGCCTATTTCTACCTGAACAACAAGCACACGCTCTCGGCCATCTTCGGCCGCGACCTGATGGCACCCAAGGCCCTCAACGAGCGTCTGTCGCATATGAGCGACGTCATCCTAGGGTATGTACTGAGAGACTGAGGACGGACGGCGCTTGACGCCGGCCCGGCCGGGTTTCTAGAAATGCCTCTATTCACCTTTTGGTGAATTAAATCCGGCAAGCCGGTGCGCGACCTCCCTCGCCACGAATTGCCGTGGTGCGCATCCGTTCATGCCCATACCAGGAGACATCATGAAGAAACTTGCCCGTCTTGCCCTCGCCGCTGCGCTGACCGGCGCCGCCCTGCTGCCTGCACTCTCCAGCGCCCAGGGCGCCTACCCGAACAAGCCGATCCGCGTGATCGTGCCCTTCCCGGCGGGCAGCACCACCGACATCATTGCGCGCGCCATCACCGACAAGATGAGCGCCAGCCTGGGCCAGCCCCTGGTGGTGGACAACCGCGGCGGCGCCAGCGGCACCATCGGCCAGGCGGCCGTGGCCAGCGCCGCTGCCGACGGCTACACCATCCTGATCCACTCGTCCTCGCACACGGTCAGCCCCTCGACCTTCGCCAAGCTGCCCTTCGACACCGTGGCCGACTTCGCAGGCGTCACGCCGATCTCCTCGCTCTCCAATGTGCTGGTGATCTCCCCGGCCAAGGGCTACAAGAACCTGGGTGAACTGCTGGCCGCCGCGCGCGCCAAGCCGGGCAGCCTGAACTTCGCCTCGGCCGGCCAGGGCAGCGCCACGCACCTGAACGCCGAGAAGTTCAAGATGGCTGCCAAGATCGATGCGACCAACATCCCCTTCAAGGGCTCGGCCGAAGCCGTGACCGAGGTGATCGCCGGCCGGGTGGACTACTACTTCTCGCCCATCGCCCCGGTGATCGGGCAGATCAAGGGTGGCCAGCTGCAGGCCCTGGCCGTGGGCTCGCCCCAGCGCGCCAGCGCCCTGCCCGACGTGCCCACCACCGCCGAAGCCGGCGTGCCGGGCTCGGAGTTCAACTTCTGGATCGGCATGATGGCGCCGGCCAAGACCCCGCGCGACATCGTCAACCGCCTGCACGAGGAGGTGCTCAAGGCCCTGGCCTCGCCCGACGTGAAGGAGCGTTTCGCCAAGGTCGGCGCCGATGCCTGGACGCTCAAGCCCGAAGCGTTCGACGCCTACATCAAGAACGAGATCACCAGCAACGCCGTGCTGGTGAAGGCCGCCGGCCTGCAACCCCAGTAAACCTCAAGAGAGAACGCAAGAATGCCTACGCAAAAACTTGGCATCATCATGCACGGCGTGACCGGCCGCATGGGGATGAACCAGCACCTGATCCGCTCCATCTGCGCGATCCGCGCCCAGGGCGGCGTCACACTGTCCAACGGCGACAAGGTCATGCCCGACCCCATCCTGATCGGCCGCAACGCCGAGAAGATGGAGGCCCTGGCCAAGGCGCACAACATCGCCCGCTGGGGCACGAACCTGGACCTGGCCCTGGCGAACAAGGACGACACGGTGTTCTTCGACGCCGGCACCACGCAGATGCGCCCTGCCTTGCTGGCCAAGGCCATCCGCGCCGGCAAACACGTCTACTGCGAAAAGCCCATCGCCACCAACCTCAACGAGGCGGTGGAGATCGCCCGCCTGGCAGAGAAGTCGGGGCTCAAGCACGGCGCCGTGCAGGACAAGCTCTTCCTGCCCGGCCTGCGCAAGCTCGACATGCTGCGCCGTGCCGGTTTCTTCGGCCGCATGCTCAGCGTGCGCCTGGAGTTCGGCTACTGGGTGTTCGAGGGCGACCTGCAGCCCATCCAGCGCCCGAGCTGGAACTATCGGCAGGAAGACGGCGGCGGCATGATCCTGGACATGATGTGCCACTGGCGCTACGTGCTGGACAACCTGTTCGGTGAGGTGAAGTCGGTCTCATGCATCGGTGCCACGCACATCCCCGAGCGCTGGGACGAAGCCGGCAAGCCCTACAAGGCCACCGCCGACGACGCGGCCTACGCCACCGCTGAGCTCATCGGTCACAACGGCGAACCGGTGATCGCGCAGCTGAACATGTCCTGGGCCACCCGCGTGAACCGCGAAGACCTGGTCACCTTCCACGTCGACGGCACGCACGGCTCGGCCGTCGCCGGCTTGAGCTCCTGCAAGGCCCAGTCGCGCGTCAACACGCCGCGCCCGGTCTGGAACCCGGACGAGAAGCAGACCATGAAGTTCACCGAACAATGGCAGGACGTGCCGGACACGCAGTTCTACGACAACGGCTTCAAGATCCAGTGGGAACACTTCATCCGCCACGTGGTGGAAAACGAGCCCTACCGCTGGACCCTGCCCGAAGGCGCCAAGGGCGTGCAGTTGGTGGAAGCCGCGCTGCAGAGCTGGAAAGAACGCCGCTGGGTCGACGTGCCGGCACTGAAGGTCTGACCGGCACCGACAAGGAAAAACCATGGCATTGACATTGCAGCTGCCCGACCCACAAGGTCGCCTGCAGCCCTACCGCCTGAGCGGCAGCACCCCGGTGCAGCCCGCCGGCAAACCGAAGTTCAACCGCATCGCCTACTCGGCCGCCCACGTGGTGGCCGACCCGCGCGCCGCCATCGACCCCTGGCTGCAATGTGCCGTGGACTGGGATTCAACCATAGCCTACCGCCGCCACCTCTGGTCCTTGGGGATGGGTGTGGCCGAAGCCATGGACACCGCCCAGCGCGGCATGGGCATGGACTGGCCCACCTCGCTGGAACTGATCCGCCGCTCGATCGACGCGGCCAAGGACATGCCCGGCGCGCTCGTGGCCTCCGGCTGCGGCACCGATCACCTGGTGCTCGAAGACGTGAAGACCGTGGACGACGTCATCCGCGGCTACGAGACGCAGATGGAAGCCATCGAGAAACTCGGCGGCAAGCTCATCGTCATGGCCAGCCGCGCGCTGGCGCGCGTGGCCAGGAACCCGGCCGATTACGAACGCGTCTACGACCGCATCCTCACGCAGGCCAAACAGCCCGTGGTGCTGCACTGGCTGGGTGACATGTTCGACCCCGCGCTCAAGGGCTACTGGGGCAATGTGGACGCCGACCGCGCCATGGACACGGCGCTGGCAGTGATCGCGGCGCACCCGGACAAGGTGGACGGCATCAAGATCTCCCTGCTCGACAAGGACAAGGAAATCGCCATGCGGCGCCGGCTACCCAAGGGTGTACGCATGTACACAGGTGACGACTTCAACTACGCCGAGCTCATCGCCGGTGATGGCTGGGGTAAAGAAACATTCCACGGCCAGAGCGACGCCCTGCTGGGCATCTTCGACGCCATCGCCCCGGCCGCAAGCGCGGCCCTGGGCGAACTGGCCAAGGGCAACACCCAGCGTTTCCACGACATCCTCGGCCCCACGGTGCCGCTGTCGCGCCACATCTTCGCGGCGCCCACGCGTTACTACAAGACCGGCGTGGTCTTCATGGCCTGGCTCAACGGCCACCAGAGTCACTTCACCATGGTGGGCGGTCAGCAGAGCACACGCTCGCTGGTGCACTTCGCCGAGCTGTTCCGCCTGGCCGACGCCGCGAACTTGCTGGAGCAACCCGAACTGGCCGTGCGCCGCATGAAGACACTGCTGGCCCTGCACGGCGTGGAATGAGCATGCGTGACTTTTCGCAGGACCACCGCTGGCTCTCCATCAACACCGCCACCGTGCGCAAGCAGGTGGGCGCCGAGGTGCCACTCTCGCGCATCATCGATCAGTGCGCCCAGCGCGGCATCCGCGCCATCAGCCCCTGGCGCGACCAGGTCGCGGCCGTCGGACTGGACAAGGTGGCGAGCCAGTTAAAAGCACACGACATCGGACTGTCGGGCTACTGCCGCGGCGGTTTCTTCCCGGCACCCGACGCGGCCGGCCTGCGCGCTGCGCTCGACGACAACCGCCGCGCGATCGACGAGGCCGTGACGCTCAACGCACCCTGCCTGGTGCTCGTGGTCGGCGCCCTGCCCGGCGCACTGGCGGGCAAGGCCGCCTACAAGGACCTGGGGCGCGCTCGCGCCGAGGTGCGCGACGGCATCGCCGCCTCGCTCGAGTACGCGCGCGAGGTCGGCATGCCGCTAGCCATCGAGCCGCTACACCCCATGCAGGCGGCCGACCGCGCCTGTATCAACACGCTGGAACAGGCGCTGGACCTGTGCGATGAACTCGATCCGCAGGCCAGCGGCATGCTGGGTGTGGCGCTCGACGTCTACCACTGCTGGTGGGACCCGAAGCTCGAACAGCAGATCGCACGTGCCGGAAAGAAGCGCCTGCTGGCCTACCATGTCTGCGACTGGCTCACCCCGACACGCGACCTGCTGAGCGACCGCGGCATGATGGGCGACGGGGTGATCGAGCTGCGCAAGCTGCGCGGCTGGGTCGAACAGGCCGGCTACGCGGGCTACAGCGAAGTCGAGATCTTCTCGGAGCTCGACTGGTGGAAGCGCTCGGGCGACGAGGTGCTCGACACCTGCATCGCCCGCCACCGCAGCGTGGTCTAGACTGCCACCGTACGGCGCGTGCGCCGCACACGGAAGGCCGTGACCACCAGCGTGAGCTGCACCAGGGCCAGGCCCACGAAGAGCGCACGCCAGGCCTGCTGGTCCATCAGCAGGCCGAAGATCAGCGGCGAGATGGCCTGGCCGATGTCCAGACCCGAATACACCACGCCATAGACCCGCCCGCTGGCGTTCTCGGGCGTGGAACGCTTGATCAGCAGGTCGCGCGAGGGGCCGGAAAAACCGGCCGCAAACCCCATCAGCGCGAACAGCACGGGCACAGCCAGAGGCGGCAGGCTGGCCAGGCCCAGCACCAGGGAGACGGCCGCCGCCACGGCAAAACCGCCGCCCACCACGCGTTCGCTGCGCACCGGGTCGGTGACCAGGAAACCGCCCACCAACATGCCGCTGGCGCTGGCCAGCATGTAAGCCGTCAGGCACACCGCCACCAGGGTCAGGGGCACACCGTGCAGCTGGCGCGCCGCCTCGGGGGCGAAAGCCTGCACCACGCTGAGCGCCACGGCGAAGATGAAGAAGAAGGCAAAACACATCCACACCGCGGGGATGCGCAGGAAATCCAGGCTGTTCTCGGGGGACGCATCGGCAGCGGCGCGGGCCGGCGCGGTGGGCGCCAGGGCAAGACGGCGCCCCTGCCACCCGCACAGCAGCAGCACGGCCAGCACCAGAGAACCGGCCACGACCAGGGACACACGCCAGGAATACAGCAGGGCCAAGGGCGCCAGCAGGGCCGACGCCACGGCCCAGCCCAGGGTGCCGCTGATGCCGTGCACGCTGTAGGCGTGGCCCAGGCGCGGCGCGCTGACCTTGCGGTTGATGAGCGTGTAGTTCACCGGGTGGAACACACCATTGCCCATGCCGGCCACCACGGAAAACCCCATCAACATCACGTAGTTGGTGCTCCATGCGAACCCGAAGGCCGCCAGCACCAGCAGGGCCAGGCCGGTGTAAAGCACGGGGCGTGGGCCGTAGCGGTCCACCCAGAAACCCGACAGCGCCTGTACCGTGCAGGAGACGACAAAGAAGATCGTCATCAGGAAACCCAGCTCGGCATAGCTGGCGTTGAAGGCGTCTTTCAGCCAGGGAAAGAGCGGTGGCAACAGCAGCTGGCTGAAGTGGCTCATGAGGTGGGCCAGGCCGATCAGCCCGATCAGGCTGGCGTCCTCGCGCAGGGAAACAGGGGGGGAAGCGAGGCTCGCTGTGCTCATGACGCGATGGTAATGCAGGCCCCGGCGCGCTGCCGGGCAGGCCTATCGGGTGGCGCAGCGTGAACTATTGCACGCGATGCGCAGCGAACTGCTGCATCGCAACAAGCACCCGCCACTTCCGTGAACTTGTCCCTCGCCAGATGAGCGCGCAGGGACAAGAATCCCCTCGAACAGCACATCTTTGCCGCATCAGAAAACGCCAGGGGAGCCCCATCATGATCATCTTGCCCATCGGCCCGGAATCGGAACCTGAACGCACGGCGGCCCCGACCTCGCGGCCCGCCCCGCTGCAAAGCACGCTGCGGGTCCTGGTCTACGGCTTTTCGCCCTCCGAACGGGAGCTGATCCAGGGCATCGTGTCGCTGTCGCAGCGCCGCCCGCTGCGGCTGGAGCTGACCCGCTCCGATGACGCCGAGACCGCCGACGTCATCCTGCTCGACGGTGCGGACGCCAAGGTCATGGCCTGGGCCGCCAAGGCCAGCATGCTGGTGGGCAAGACCGTGATCCAGGTCGATGGCCAGAGCGCTCCCCACGGCGCCACCCACCTGCAGCGCCCCATCCAGTGGCCCAAGCTGCCCTCGATACTGCTGCAGGCCCTGGATCCCAACTCCCCCTTGCTCAGCACGCGCCAGTCGCTGATTTCCACTTTCTGAAACACCCCCCTGAACGGGTGGGTCGTGCCGGCCCGGGCATACTGGGGACATGGCCCACGAGCATCCGCACGAGCACTCCCACGACGCGCACGACCACGCTGCTGCTCACGCACACGCCGGTCATCACCACCCCGCCCCGGCCAACTTCAACCGGGCCTTTGCCATCGGCATCGCGCTCAACACCGGCTTCGTGGCGGTGGAAGCCTGGTACGGCTGGCAAGTCAACTCCCTGGCCCTGCTGGCCGACGCCGGCCACAACCTGAGCGACGTGGCCGGCCTGCTGCTGGCCTGGATGGCCGCCCTGGCCGCGCGCCTGCAGCCCGATGCGCGCCATACCTACGGCTGGCAACGCGCCTCCATCCTGGCAGCGTTCACCAATGCCGTGCTGCTGCTGGTGGCCATGGGATCGCTGGGCTGGGAAGCCTTGCAGCGCCTGGGCTCGCCCGAGCCCACGCAGGGCTGGACCATCATCACGGTGGCGGCCATCGGCATCGTGGGCAACACCGCCACCGCCCTGCTCTTCCTGCGCGGCGGCGAACACGACCTCAACGTGCGAGGCGCCTTCCTGCACATGGCGGCCGATGCCCTGGTCTCGCTGGGCGTGGTCATCGGCGGTGCGCTCTACCTCTGGCAGGGCTGGGGCTGGCTGGACCCGGTCATGAGCCTGGGGATCGCCGCCGTCATCGTCGCCGGCACCTGGGGCCTGCTGCGCCAGTCCCTGCACCTGCTGTTCGACGGTGTGCCCGAGCACGTCGACCTGCCCGCCGTGCAGGCCTGGCTGGAGGCGCAACCCCGCGTGGCGCGCGTGGACGACCTGCATGTCTGGGCCATGAGCACCACGCGGGTCGCGCTGACCGCCCATCTGGTGATGCCGCAGGGCCACCCGGGCGATGACTTCCTGCGCGAGGTGAGCCAGGGCTTGAGGGAACACTTCGGCATCCAGCACGTCACGCTGCAGACCGTGACCGAGCCCATGCTGCAGTCCTGCCACGAACGCCCGCACCCCTGAGGCCGCGGCCTGGCCGGCCTCCAGCAGGAAAGATGAAGCTGGGCTACAGTGGGCGCGACATTTCAACCCCACAGCCCATCGACATGACCACCCTCGCCGACTTCCCCATCACCCGCAAGTGGCCCGCCCGTCACCCTGAGCGCCTGCAGCTCTACTCGCTGCCCACGCCCAACGGCGTGAAGGTGTCCATCATGCTGGAGGAAACCGGCCTGCCCTACGAAGTGCATCTGGTGAACTTCGGCTCGAACGACCAGCTGTCGCCCGAGTTCATGAGCCTGAACCCCAACAACAAGATCCCGGCCATCATCGACCCCAAGGGCCCAGGCGGCAAGCCGCTGGCGCTGTTCGAATCCGGCGCCATCCTGGTCTACCTGGCGGGCAAGACCGGCCAGCTCATGCCGGCCGACGACGCCGGCAAATACGAGACCCTGCAATGGCTGATGTTCCAGATGGGCGGCATCGGCCCCATGTTCGGCCAGCTTGGCTTCTTCCACAAGTTCGCCGGCAAGGACTATGAAGACAAGCGCCCGCGCGACCGCTACGTGGCCGAGTCGCGCCGCCTGCTCAATGTGCTGAACCAGCACCTCAAGGGCCGCGACTGGATCATGGGCCGGCAGTACACCATTGCCGACATCGCCACCTTCCCCTGGGTGCGCAACCTGCTCGGCTTCTACGAGGCGGGCGATCTGGTGGGCGCCAAGGACTTCCCCGAAGTCGCGCGCGTGCTGGCGGCCTTCGTGGCACGGCCGGCGGTGCAGCGCGGCCTGAACATCCCCAAGCGCGACTGAGCGGCCAGCATGTCACGCGAAAGCGAATTCCAGGCGGTGGCCCGTGAGCTGGGTTACGACTTCAGCGGCGAACTCCAGAAGGGCGGCAACTACACGCCGTTCGTGCGCCATGGCGGCCAGGTCTTTGTGAGCGGCCAGGTGCCCCGCGTGGGCAGCGAGATCGTGGTGACGGGGCGTGTGGGCACCGAGGTGACGCTGGCACGCGCCCAGCTGGCCGCCAAGGTGTGTGTGATGCGCGCGCTGGTCCTGCTGCGCCAGTCCCTGGGCTCGCTCGATGCGGTGGGCCGTGTGCTGCGCGTGACGGTGTACGTGCAGGCGGCCGACGGTTTCTCGCAGCTCAGCGAAGTGGCCGACGGCGCCTCCGAGGTGCTGTTCCGCGTGCTCGGCGAGGCCGGCGTGCACACCCGCACCTCGGTGGGCGTGGCGCAGTTGCCCAAGAACGCGGCGGTTGAACTGGACCTGATCGCCGCCGAGAACTAGCT
The DNA here is from genome assembly GCA_016185015.1 of Burkholderiales bacterium. Classification (GTDB taxonomy): domain Bacteria; phylum Pseudomonadota; class Gammaproteobacteria; order Burkholderiales; family Burkholderiaceae_C; genus Hylemonella. The sequence continues at coordinate 2,967 of JACPOI010000044.1, read as the reverse complement.
CCGGATCAGCGCGCCAGCCAGCCCAGCCCATGCGCGTGCAGGCTTTGCACGTACAGGCGGTCTTTGGTTTCCGTGACGCTCGTGACCTCGGGGTAGGCCCCACTGGGGTCTTGCAGGTCCATCACCACCTGGCCCGCCTCGTTGAAGGCGAACACATGGCCATAGGTCTTGGGGATGGGCCACAAGGCCCGCGGCAGGCGCAGCGTCAGGCTGCGCAGCCAGGGCTTTTGCGCCAGCTGGTCTACCTTGGGGTTGCGGGGCTTGACCAGGCCCACCCAGATGCGGCCGTCCAGCCCGCGCATCAGGTTGTCGGGGTAACCGGGCAGGTTGTCGAACAGCACAGCGGCCTCGGCGCTGCCGGCCTTGGGCAAGGCGGCCAGGTCCAGGTTCTGCGCAACCACGGCCACCTTCCAGATGCGGTAGCGGCCCGTTTCGTTCACGAACAGCGTGCGCTCGTCCTGGCTCAGCGCCACGCCGTTGGCAAAGCTCAGGCCCCGGGCCACGATGCGGGTGGCCTGGGTGGCGGGGTCGTATTCCAGCACGCGGCCCGTGCCGGCCTGCTCCAGGATGTCGAGCACGCTGGCCTCGAAGGTGCCGCCCCAGTCCCTGGGCGCGAAACGCCCGGAGGCATCACTCAGGTATATCTTGCCGCTCTTGGCCACCACCACCGAGTTGGCATAGAGGATGGGCGTGCCCCCGGCCTGGTCGGCCAGCAAGGTGACCTTGCCATCGGGCGCGATGGACAGCAGGCCTTTCATGGCGTCGGCGGCGATCAGGTTGCCCTGCGCATCGAAATCAAAACCCAGCACGCGCCCGCCGGTGTTGGCAAACACCTGCTGGTTGCTGCCGTCCGCGTCCATGCGCAGGATGTTGCCGCTGGCCACCGTGGTGTAGAGCTTGCCGTCCTTGCCGAACACGATGTGCTCGGGCCCGACCTCGCCCTTGAGGTCGATCATCTGCAGCTTGGCCAGCCGGGTGTTGACCGCATGCGGCCCGGCGTACCCCGGCTCCGCCGGTGCGTCCCAGGCCACGGGCCGGATCGGCACCGGCCAGGCCACGAGGTACAAAACGACAGCCCCCAGCAGCAATGCCGCGGCCAGGCCGATCTTCTTGATGTTGCTTGTGCGCATGGGGCCCCTCCTCTTGTATTGATTGTTCTGCAGCGCCAGGCCGCCCCAGGCAGCCGACGCCAGCCGCCGGATCAACGGCCCATCAACGCCTGCACGTGCGCGGCGGTGCCGCTGGCCAGGCCTTCCAGGCTGTAGCCACCTTCGAGCACCGAGACCACACGGCCCTGGGCAGTCTCGTCGGCCACCTTCATGAGCTCACGCGTGATCCAGTGGTAGTCCTCGTCGGTGAACTTCAGGCCGCCCAGCGGGTCCAGGTGGTGGGCGTCGAAACCGGCCGAGATGATGAGCAGCTCGGGCGCGAACTCGCGCAGGGCCGGCAGCAGCACGTCCGTCATGGCCGCGCGGAAGGCGGCCGAACCCGTGCCGCGCGCGAACGGCACGTTGACGATGTTGTGGGCCACGCCCGTCTCATGCTTGGCGCCGGTACCCGGATAGAACTGCCCCTGGTGGCAGGAACCGTAGAACAGGTCCGGGTCGTCGTAGAAACTGTTTTGCGTGCCGTTGCCGTGGTGCACGTCGAAGTCCACCACCGCCACGCGCTGCAGGCCATGCTGCTCGCGCGCATGCAGGGCCGCAATGGCCGCCTGGTTGAACACACAGAAGCCCATGGCCTCACCCGCCTCGGCATGGTGGCCGCAGGGGCGCGTGGCGCAAAAGACGTTCTTGGCCTGCTTGGCCACCACGTCGTCCACCCCGGCGCAGGCCGCTCCCACACAACGCAGCACCGCCTCCAGCGTGCCGGGCGACATGATGGTGTCACCCCCATCCAGGGCGCGGTAGCCCTGCTCGGGCGCCATCTCCTTCACGGCCTCGACATAGTCGGGCGTGTGGACGTGCAGCACCTGCTCGAAGGTGCCCAGGGGCGCATCGCGCCAGACGGCACCGGCGAAGGCCGGGGTTTTCAGGGCGGTCAGAACCGCTTCCAGGCGCTCTGGGGATTCGGGATGGTGCGGGCCAGGTTTGTGGTTGAAACAGGCTTCGTGGGTGTAGATCAGGGTGCTCATGCAACGCATTCTTATATTAAATAGCTGGCGAACAGAAAAAAACGACCGGGAATACTCCCCATCGAAATTGACCCTTAGATGATAGGCTTAGACGGTCGTGGATCAATTGGGTACGCATGCAAGCTCGCGTCGCCCGCTATGCTAGACCAGGATCAAGAGAAAGAAAATACTTTCACTTCAAGGTAAGCACTGGTCTGAGATTTGAAAGGGATTCCCGTGTTTGCAGATGATCGCGAGACGTTTCAGGCACTCCAACTGCTCGAAAACGAGATCCAAGCTCGTCGGCGCCCACTAGTTATCTGGTTGGGTGCTGGCGTCAGCACTTGGGCAGGCTACCCACTATGGAACGATCTTGCCGCCGAAATGCACTCGTCGTTTTCAAGAACTGAGAACGTCTACAACAATCTCAAGGGTGCTCGATTGTTGGAGGCTGGGACTTTGCCTTCTCTCTTCCAGCTTATGCATGACTGCAATGCCGGTCGTTATCACACCTTGTTAGCAGAAGCATTTCAGCCAAGGGAGATGTCCCCCGTCTACGAACGTCTTGTTCGCACCCTCTCTGGTATGTCACCTCATCGCATACTGACAACCAACGTTGATGAATCGCTAGAAAGAAACATCGCAAAATCCACGCTAATTCAACGCCAAGACTTTCAACGTACGGCGAATCTCCTCTCAAATGAATCGTCATTCTGAACCGCCCCGGGATTTGAGGAGGCTCCAACTTTTAAGAGAATGGAGCCATGAACAAGACGAACAAATTTTCCCCCGAAGTCCGAGGGCGTGCGGTACGGCTGGTGCAGGAGCACCGAGGCGAATACCCCTCGCTGTGG
>JACPOI010000045.1 GCA_016185015.1 Burkholderiales bacterium | reverse complement strand
GCGCATCAACAGCCGCACTGCAACCATCGACCCCGGTGATGGCACGCAGTGGCGCGTAGGCTTCGGCTTGCTGCGACACATCCTGGACGTCTGACTATCCCATAAGGACCTCGTCAAGAGGGTGCTGAGCTGACGCTTACGTTGGTCACACTTCCACGCGTTGAAGTAAACCTCGTCGCCCACTGCTATACCAGTGCCCGGGTCCACTTTGGCGAAGTGCCCGCGCGCTCGGGTCACTTGCCTTTGGATGAATGCAAAGCGGTCATTGGGGCGAATCTCCATTCCCTGGCAGCGAGGGCTACCTGTCTTCAAGAATTCTTCTGCGGTGACCAGTTTGGTGACCTTGCCGATTCTCCAGCCTTCGGACACAGCGTATTGGTTTTCATAGACTGGGGTGCTACAGCCTGAAAGCACCAGCAAAGCCAGCGCAGTAGCAATCGACAGCATCGAGTTTTGCATCGTCAAAGTTCCTTTGCCTCAGTCTTGAGAAATCTGGTCTGGTCAATGCCTGTGCTGGTGGTGAACATCCGGCGCATGGGGATGGGCGTGGGTGACCGGCTCATGGAAGTGCACATGGCTGTGGCTCCCCGTGGGCATCACGTCATGAACGTGCGAATGGTGTCCATCGTCATGACGGTGGGCGTGCTCATGCTCCATCGGCTCGTGCGTATGTTCATGCCCGTGGCTCTCGGCCAAATGCAGCAGCACCCCCGCAAGCATCAGAAGACCACCGAGCAGCATCAACCACCCCGCAGACCGTTCACCGAAGCCGAACGCTACAGCCGCACCGATGAAAGGTGCAAAGGCGAACAAGGAGCCAGTCCGCGCCGCCCCAAAAGCCCGCTGCGCCAGAAGGTAGAACCGAAGACTCAAGCCATACCCTGTGGCCCCCACGGCAAAGAGCCCTAGAGCTGCCGTCAGGGGTGGCAAAGGCTCTCCCCACGCAACGGCAAGACATGCTGTCGCAGCAGTACCCAGCGAGGCCTTCGCCATCACCACCTGGCCGGGATCGCGTTCGGCCAGTCCCCGGGACAGGGTGTTGTCCACGCCCCAGGCCACCGTCGCCAGTAGCACCGCAAGCAGACCGAGCAGCTGCGTGCCGCCCTGCAGGCCCTGGTCCATGACCAAAGCCATGCCACCGGCCAGCAAAAGAAGCATGGCTGCCCACACACGGCGGTCCATGGTCTCGCTATACAACCACCACGCCAGAGTGGCTGTGAACAGCGCTTCCAGCGTGAGCATGAGCGACGCGCTGGCGCCACTCGTGTGTTGCAGACCCCAGGACAGGGCGACAGGACCTAGGGCAGCGCCAAACCCCGCCATGCCGATGAGGCGCCAGGCGTCGGATCTTTGCAACCTTGCCTCGTGGGCAGCGGTCCGCAGGGACAAGGCACCAACGACAGCCGCCCCTGCATACAGCAGCGCAGCCGTCGTGAACGCCCCCAGCCCAGCACCCAGCCGTTGAACCAGCGGGGTGCTGATGCCAAACAAGGCTGCGGCCAGCAAGGCCAGCAGACCGCCTTGCAGTGCAGGCAAGGACAGAGAGCCGCGCGCCATGGGCCTTACTTCACCGTGAATCGAACAGTGACGGTCTTTTTGCTGTTGGTCGTGATCAGCGCAACCACCTTTGTGCCCTTGACCAACTTCACGCCCTTGGCCTCCAGCTTGTTGCCGCCTGCTGATTTCAGGGGCGCCTCTGCCTTTTCGGTACCGTTGAGCACGGTAACCTTGCCGCCAAACTTGGATGCGTCCGCATCCTCGTCGTGGTCCACGATGTAGATTGCCGCACCTTCAGCGGTGGCGACCAGCTCGAACGACAGATCGGAAGCGGTCTGCACCACGCCGCCGTGAGCGGGTTCGGCTGAACCATGGGCCATTGCCGCAGGCGCACTCGCCAGGGATGCCATCACGATTGCGGTGGCTGCCATTAGTTGGGAGAAGTTCTTTTTCATGATCATTTGGGATTCCTTCAGTTGAGTTTGTTTCACTGGCGCGCTTCAAAAGGCAGCGTGCCCAGGCCTATCAGAAATTTGCGGAAAATTCAGCTGGAGCCTGGGGTCAGAAGGCCTCCTGGCTTGTCGGTTCGCTTTCAGCTTGTGCGCTGCCGCCCTCAATCAAGCGCCGGGTCGCACTTTCGCCGAAAAGCCAGAACATCACGGGCGTCAGCAGCGTGTCCAGCAAGGTCGAGCTGACGATTCCACCAAAAATCACGACCGCCACCGGATGCAGGATTTCCTTACCAGGTGCATCGGCCGCCAACAGCAGCGGGGTCAGCGCAAAGGCTGCCACCAGCGCCGTCATCAAAACCGGGGTCAACCGCTCCAGCGAGCCGCGCACGATCATGGGTTGGCCAAAGACCTCTCCCTCGAACTTGCACAGGTTGATGTAGTGGCTGACCTTCAAAATCCCGTTGCGCGTGGCAATGCCCGCCAGCGTGATGAAGCCCACCATGGAGGCCACCGACAGGCTCACCCCCGCCAGCCACATCGCAGCCACGCTGCCGATCAGCGCAAGCGGAATATTGGCCATGATGATCCCGGCCAACACAGCCGACTTGTAGCGTACATACAGAACGAGAAAGATCATTGCCAAAGACACCAGCGACAAGCCGACGATCAGTTGCATCGCTTGCTCCTGGGCCTGGAACTGACCTTCCAGGCTCAGAAAGGTCCCCGGTGGCAATGGCGTCTTTGCCATCACCGCACGAATGTCGGCAATGACGCGGCCCATGTCGGAGCCGTCCGTGTTGGCATAAACGACGATGCGCCGACGACCGTTTTCTCGGCCAATCTGGTTGGGTCCATCGGTTTCCTGGACCGTGGCGATGGCAGACACCGGTATCTGCCCCGCAGGCGTGTCGATCAGCGTGCGAGCCAGATCCTGAGGGCTGCGTTTGTCATCGGGCAGGCGCAGCACCAATTCATAGCGGCGCAGGCCATCCACGATCTGCGCACCATGGGCACCATCCGTCAGGGTCTGCAGTATCCGCACCGCTTCGCCTGGAGACAAACCGACCTGCGCGGCCTTGCGGTGGTCCAGCCGTACCGTGATCTGGGGAATCAGCACCTGTTTTTCCACGGTCAGATCCACCAGCCCTGGAACGCCCGAGAGTCCCTGGCGCATTTGCTCGGCCAGGCCCCGCAAGGTGTCGGTGTCATCGCCGAAGATCTTGAGCGCGATCTGAGCCCGCACCCCTGACAAAAGGTGGTCCAGTCGGTGGGAGATCGGCTGGCCAATAGCCACCTGCGCAGGAAGGACGGCCAGGCGGGCCCTGATGTCTGCCATCACGGCCTCCCGGTCCCGGGCGGACCGCTTCAGGTCCACATCGATCTCGGCCGAGTGCACGCCTTCGGCATGTTCATCCAGCTCGGCGCGCCCCGTTCGGCGTCCGACCTGGGTGACCTCGGGGACTTCTGCGATCAGCGTCTCTGCCAACGCCCCCATGCGATTGGCTTCCGCCAGCGCAGTGCCTGGGTTGAACACCATGCCCAACACCAGCGAACCCTCATTGAAGGCAGGCAGAAAGGCGCGTGGAAAAAACGGGACGCTTGCAGCTCCTGCAGCTACCGCCAGTGCAGCGACAGCCATCAGCACCTTGGCGCGAGAAAACGACAAGCTGAGCACTTGCGCATCCCGCCGCTTGAGCCAGGCGACCAGGGTGCTGTCACCATGGTCCAACCGTTTCATACCCGGCAACAGGTAAAGGCACAGCACGGGCGTAACCGTCATTGAGACCAGCATCGATGCCAGCACCGACACGATGTAGGCGATGCCCAGGGGCGTGAACAGGCGACCCTCGATGCCCGGCAGCGCAAACAGCGGCACAAACACCAGCACCACGATGGCGGTGGCGTAGACGATGCCCGAGCGGACTTCCACGCTCGCCCGGCGCACGACCTCCAGCATGGACAGTGGATTGCCCTGGGCACGGTTCTGCTTCAGCCTGCGCAGGATGTTCTCCACATCCACCACCGCATCGTCTACCAGCTCGCCAATGGCAATCGCCAGGCCTCCCAGAGTCATGACGTTGATGGACTGGTCCAGCAGCCGGAAGACCATGGCCGTCACGGCCAGCGACAAGGGAATTGCCACGAGCGAGATCAAAGTGGTTCGCGCGGACAACAGGAAGGCGAACAACACGAAGGCCACCATGATGGCGCCGTCCCGCAAAGCCTCGGTCACGTTGCCGATGGACGCCTCGATGAAGTCCGCCTGACGAAACAACACCTTCGGAGCAGCCAAGCCCACGGGCAGCCCCTGTTTGAGATCCCCCAATGCCGCTTCGATGGCGTGGGTGAGCTTGACGGTATCGGCCGCAGGCTGCTTTTGCACACTGACGATGACGGCAGGCACGCCGCTGTATCCGGCGTCACCGCGCATCATGGCGGCAGCGAACCGGACATTGGCCACCTGTTCCAGCAAGATGGCTCGGCCATCCTTCCAGGCCACCGCCACGCCCTGCAGGTCCTCGACACGGCTGGTACGGCCGATGTGGCGGATGAGGAATTCACGGCTGTTGAGGTCGATGAAGCCACCTCCCGCATTCCCCGCAAAGCCTCGAAGGGCCTGCTCGATCTGCGTCAATGTCACCCCGAACTGTGCCATGCGTGCCGTGTCCGGCTCCACCCGCAACTGGCGCACTTCGCCGCCGATGGGGATGACCTGTGAAACCCCTGGAATCGACAGCAGTCTTGGGCGCAGCACGAAGTCCGCGTACTCACGGGCCTGCATGGGTGTCACTGCGGCGGCCTTACCATCGCCTGCTGCCAACGGCAGTGCGATGAGCATGACTTCGCCCATGATGGAAGACACTGGCCCCATGACGGGCGTGATGCCCCCGGGGAGTTGCTCCCGCACCAGTGCCAGGCGCTCCGCCACGAGCTGGCGGTTGCGGTAGATGTCCGTCCCCCAATCGAACTCGGCATAGAGAATGGACAGGCCAACCCCAGATGTAGAGCGAACCCGCGTGACCCCCGGCATGCCGTTGAGCGCGGTCTCCAGAGGGAAGGTCACCAGCTGCTCGACTTCTTCGGGCGCCATACCTCCTGCTTCCGTCAAGACGGTGACCAGGGGTTTGTTGAGGTCGGGAAACACATCGACTGGCGTGCGCCATGCGGTGATGGCCCCGTAGACCATCAGCAGCGCCGCGACCGCCAGGACGAACAGGCGGTTGTGAAGGCTGTTCCTTACGATCCAATTGAACATTGCGTGGGCTCCGTTCAGCGGATCTGTGCGATCAGCGGTGCACCTTGCACCACCACGCGGTTGTCAGCGCCCAGGCCCTGCGTGACGACCACCGTGGCGGCGTCCAAAGACCGATATTGCACCGGCTGGGGAATGTAGCGCTCTGCACCGGACTTGATCCAGACCACCGGCTCGTTGGCACTGTTGCGCACAACGGCCTGCGCAGGCAGGACGAAGCCCTTGACCTGCTCGGTCAGCGAGGCCACGACGGTGACGGGCTGTCCGACCGCCAGCGGCAAAGCCTTGCCCGATTGCTCCGGGACCGCCCTGAAGGTCATTGGCAGCACGCCATCGCGCAGGCTGCGCGCAGCGCCGATCAGCTGCAAATTGACGCCAGGCACGCCCTGCAAGTGGGCTGTACCCGTGCGTGCTGGCAAGCCAGAATCTGCCGTGGTGGCCTCCACCAGCACGCGTGCAGGGTCAATCACCTCGAACAAGACTTCGCGGGCCTCGACCACCTGGCCTTTGGTCACATCGGCTCTGGCAATCACGCCTGAAACGGGGGCCAGCAAGGGCTCTCGGGCGGCCAGGCTCGCTCCAATGCTTTTCTCGCGCGCTGTGAGGCTCTGCAGCTCAGCACGTGCGGCCTCGATCTCCTTGCGCGGCACAGTGCCTTCGAGGGACTGCAGCCGCTGCACACGCTGTGCAGCCAGTTCTCGGCTACTACGCAACTCTGCCAATTGGGCTTGCTGGTTTGCCAAGGCGTAGGGTTCTGCGTGGTGAGCCACATAGGCCAGCACCTCCCCCTGGCGCACGGTCTGGCCAGCGACCGGTAGCCCGCGTGGTCCCGCTTCGATCCGTCCCCCATGGATCGCCTGGACACGACCACTCGCATTGGGGTCCACGACCACACGGCCTGACAACTCGATGGTGGCGGCGGCCTGGGTTTCAGGGGTCAACTGTGTGCGGATACCCAGGCGCCGTTGGGCGAGCATCGGAACGTTGACACTGCCGTCTGGCAACCGCATCAAACCGGATGCGCTGACCGCCGTGGAGGCATCCAGATGCTCACCGTTCGGCCCATGGGCACCCGGCGCTGCGACGGCAATAGGTGAGAACATCGCCGAGATGTACGTGATGACACTCAAGCCGAAAACATGAAGCATGCTGGTTGCCTTGGTTTTTTGCATCGATGAGTTCACAGCGCACCTCCTTTGGAGGACTTACCTGCAGCCTTCGGCGTGCGACCAAAGAACCAACCGACCGCCGCCAGGACGACCAGGGCCAAAGCTAACCAGACTGTTCGGGAGGGCCCATGGGCACCGTTGCCGTCGTGGGAGTGGCCATGGTCATCAAGCGCGGCGCCCGCGACCGTGAGGGTGCCGTCCAGAAGGTCGGAGTCATTGCCCGCCAGTACAGTGACCACCATGGGATGGTCACCGGGCGCCGCCAGGGCCTTGAGCATGCTTGCATCGTCGATCGCGTAGTCGCCCATGTCCGCGTGGAACTTGGCAGGCGCCTTGAGATTGCCCGTCTCCACTTCGACCGTGGCGTTGAGCACAGGTTCGTTGGTGGCAAAGCGGTTGATCAGGATGGACAACTCTCCGCCCTGCAGTCGGCCCACCAACTCGAAGGCTTCCGAGCGGGCTTCAAAACTGGGCACGGGGCCGCTGTTGGCACCTGCTTGAGCGGGGGCATCCAGGTGCTCGCCGTTGGGGCCGTGCGCGCCTGGCGCGGCATAGCTAGGTGTACCGGCAAGCACCAGCACGGCGAAGCCTGCTCCCAGCAATGAGAGGCGGGAACGAGAGGGGAATAGATTCAAGAGATTCATGGAAGGATTCCGAGAGATTGCTGGAGGCGGGCGCGGGCCAGGCCTAGAGCCACTTGCTGGCGCGCGAAGCTGGTGTCGGCCTGGGTAGCTGCAGCGAGCGCGCGCAACAACTCCGGTAGCGGTGTTTCTCCAGCTTTGAAAGACCGATCAATGAGCGTGGCACGCTCCCGCAGAAGTGCCGAGCGCTGGCGCTCCGCTTCCAGTTGCTGCTCTGCCGTGTGCACCGCAGCCCGCGCCATCGCTGCGTCAGCAGCCAGCCGCTCCTCAGTTCGCTGTTTCGTGGTCAGCGCTACATCCAGCTCACTCAGTGCGGCAGCTTGCAGCGGCTGATTGCGGCTCGCTGTGCCCAGGGGAATGCGCACGCCGACGCCGATGCTGTTTTGAGCCGACTCACCCCGCCCGGGAGTGTCTTGCCGGATGCGCAGCAAAAGCTCTGGAGGGTCGCGCCGCGTCGCGGCCACCACGTCCAGCCGCTTGCGAGCGCGCTCAACCGTCAGTGCAGCGACACGCGCATCGGGGTGCGTTTCAACGGCGAAGTGCGCCCCGCCTGGTGAAACTGCGGCACCATCAGAAACCGGGACAGACGTGAGATCAGGCGCCAGGGCTATGCCCGTCAGGGTCATCCATTGCGACTGGCTGGCGCTTAGGCGCTGGCGTGCAGCCAACTGTGCAGATTGCGCAGCCAGAGCCTCGGATTGAGCGGCAAGCGCATCCGCGTGGGCCAGATCACCCGCTTTGACACGGCGCCGTACGTCGTCGGAGATCTCCTGCAGAGATCGCACTTGGGCGTCCGCCAAGTCGGACTCGGCCTTTTGCGCGGCAATGCCCCAGGCGGCTTCCCGCACCAGGCCCGCGAAATGCAGGCGCCCCGCTTGAACAGCAGCTTGGGACAGCTCCACGTCGGCATCGACAACAGCGCCGCGTGCATTGCGCTGTCCAGGTATCCACAGCGGCCAAGCCAGGCCGGCCTCGGCCTCCCTGCGTCCCGCCGAGGTTTGCCAGCGGTCGTCCCGGTAAGAAAGCTCCAGTGCTGGGGGGGCCGCCCATAGGCTGGAGATCGCCACCCGTTCGGCAGCAGCCCGGTGTGTCTGGCCTTCGGCTTCTCTTGCCTGCGTGGCGCGCTGCCATGCAGCTTCCACGGCCAGTGCCAGTGTTGGAGCCATGGGCGATGCCGTGGCTGAAAGCGATGGGGCGGTATTGGACTGCGCAACCGCAGCGCCAACGAGGACGCAGCTCAAAGCACAGCCTGCGGCACAACGCACCGCAAGCCCGGAAATAACAAAACGCACGTGATTCCTGACCGATCAAAGGCGGCAAACCAGGATCGTTGACGCATCAGCGCCTGATCAAAGTAGTACCGCACCGATGAACAACCCCGCTTTCGTGTGGAAAGCGCGGCGCTAAGGGTGGATCAGGAAATCAGTCGGGGAGGTCGTCGTAAACCGTCCAGATGAGGAGATGGGCTGACGGATTCGGCGGTCACGGCCGGTGCGGGCGAGCGGTCGAGAGGAAGCGACAGCTGGGGGAAGTGGAAAAGTGCTGCGGTCCCTGGGCCTGCGTCCGCCAGCATGTGCTGGATCGACTCCTGGGAATCGTCTTGGTGCGCCACACCGTGTTCATCATGGTGGTGGGCGGAGCCTTCCAGATGCATTTCAGCATGCGCAGCCTGGAAAGCTCCCTCGTGGTCGAAAACGACCAACTGACGGGCCGTTGCAAAGGCCTGACAGAAGAAGGAGAGCAACAGAATGACTGCGAGCAGTCGGCGCATGTAGTAAAGAGCTTGCAGGTAAAACTAGCACGCGATCATAGCGACACCGAGTGGATGGGAACCGAAACCCACATGGAACGCGGGCCTTGCTCCCGGACTTTGAGCACTAACATCAACACCTGTGATGAGGATCAATTCAGGAATGATCGGGAGGGACACGGTATGGATACAGATACGAGCGAGGACGCTGGAGGTCCTGTGACCTTGCCCCTGTTTCGTGTAGTTCTTAACCCACGATTCACGCGGCCTTTTTGCGCTGTGCCTCGTACCAGCGTTGTTCGTACTGCATCGGGCTGAGGTAGCCCAGCGAGGAATGCAGCCTGCGGTGATTGTAGAAGGC
>JACPOI010000041.1 GCA_016185015.1 Burkholderiales bacterium | reverse complement strand
AGAGGGGCGGCAGGGATTCATGTAAATTTCCGCAAAAAGAGCCCTAAGTGGCTGTCGTGGCTGGTTTCTTTGCCACTTTCCTGCCACCCGATTCGGTATCTTTCGCCGCAGCTAAGTCGGGCTCGGCCGGCGCCGCGGACAGTCGCGCTAGCATGCTGGCGACCACCTGCTCCTGGGCCGTGACGGATGACCTCGCCGTCGCCAGCGCCAATTCCAACTCCTGCTTCGCGGTCAGCATCTCGTCGACCTTGGTTAGCAACTCCTTGTTCGAGGTGCTGAGCTGCTGGACGGCCGCATCCTGCGCGACCAGGCGCCGACCCAATTCCTCGGTGCGCCGCTGAGCAAACCCCAGTTCATCCTTAAGTGGCCGCAGGCCTCTCACCTCCTCCTGGACTTGGTGCAGATCGCCTTGGGCGCGAGACAAATCCCCCAGCAAGCGTGCGTTTTCTTGAAGGATGTGCAGGGCTTCTCGTTGTTTGGTGGCCAAGGTCTCGTTCACGGTGCGTAGCTCGGCCTGCAGGTACTGCACCTGCTGCTCATGTTTGCGCTGATCTTGGTCGCGTTGCTCCTTGGAGGATTGCCGGAAATGCTCTAGCGCCTGGCGCGCATGCTGGTGCTTTTCTTCCAAAGATTGGCGATGGCGCTCTTCGGCCGCGATGCGCTCCTGCAGATCGGCCACCTGCTGTGCGAGCTGAGTGCACTCAAGGGTCTTGCTGCTCAGCGCTTCGCTGGTTTTGCCGTGAGCGGTTTTTTCGTCGGCCAACGCTCGCTGGGTGTGCTCTAGCTGCTGGCGGGTGGACTGCGCCTCGGTTTTCAAGGCCGCGACGGCTTGCTGCTGCTGGCCCAGCTGCTCGGCGTGCCTGGCCTGGGCCGTGGTGACTCGCTCTTCCGCTTCCTCGTTGACGCGGGCGGCCAGGCGGCCCACCAGGTCTTGGATCGCCTCGCTGACGGCCACGCGGCTGCCGGTGGCTGGTCCTTCCTCTTCCTCGATCTCCTTCAGGTAGCGGTGGATGGTGGTTTTGGACCCGCTGCCCAGCTCTTCGCGTACCGCATCGATGGAAGGATTGCGCCCCATGGCCAGCAATTTATCGCGTGCGCGCAGCACTTCAGATTTGTAAATTCCGGCTCTGGACATGGTTCACCTCTTTATTTCGTACCTCAATACGTACCATGATAGTACATACTATTTATTATGGCAACAAAATAGTAATTTCAATAAAACTAACATCGGGTAATGGTTAGTTATCCGGTGTTAGGTTAGTTTTTGCTGATTTCAGCCGCCGGTTTGAATCGCCCCGGGAATTGAGGAGGCTCAAATCTTTGAGAGGATTGAGCCATGAAGAAGTCAAATCATTTTTCACCCGAGGTCCGCGAACGCGCTGTTCGCATGGTGCAGGAGCATCGTGGCGAGTACCCATCGCTATGGGCGGCCATTGAATCCATCGCGCCCAAGATCGGCTGCGTGCCGCAGACCCTCAACGAATGGGTCAAGCGCGTTGAGATTGACACCGGTGCCAGAGCCGGCATCAAGACGACCGACTTGCAGCGCCTGTAGGAACTCGAGCGCGAGAACAAGGAGCTGCGCAAGGCCAACGAGATTTTGAAGTTGGCCAGCGCGTTTTTCGCCCAGGCGGAGCTCGACCGCCGTCTGAAGTCCTGAAGGGCTTTGTCGATCAGCATCGACAGGCCTACGGGGTCGAGTCGATCTGCAAGGTGCTGCAGATCGCCACGTCTGGCTACTGGCGCTACGCCGCCCAGCTACACAACCCGGCCCTGCGATGTCAGCGCGCTCAGCGTGATGGTGTCCTGGTGCCACAGATCGAGCGCCTGTGGCGTGCCAACCTGCAGGTCTACGGCGCTGACAAGGTCTGGAAGCAGCTCAACCGTGAAAGCATCTGCGTTGCCCGTTGCACAGTGGAGCAACTCATGCGCCACCTGGGCCTGCGGGGCGTCCGCCGCGGCAAGATGGTGCGCACCACCGTCAGCGATGGCAAGGCACCATGCCCGCTGGACCGGGTGAACCGGCAGTTCAAGGCCGACCGGCCCAACCAGCTGTGGGTCTCGGACTTCACGTACGTTTCAACCTGGCAGGGCTGGCAATACGTGGCCTTCGTAATTGACGTTTATGCCCGCCGGATCGTGGGTTGGCGCCAGAGCAGTTCGATGCGAACAGACCTCGTGCTGGATGCGCTGGAGCAAGCCTTGTACGACCGTCAGCCCGAGCGCGCCGACGCACTGATTCACCATAGCGACAGGGGTTCGCAATACGTGTCTATTCTGTACAGCGAGCGACTGGCCGAGGCGGGCATAGAACCCTCGGTAGGCAGCCGAGGCGACAGCTATGACATCGCTCTGGCGGAAACCATCAACGGGCTGTACAAGGCCGAATTGATTCACCGCCGGGCACCCTGGAAGACCAAGGAATCGCTGGAACTGGCAACGCTGGAATGGGTGTCCTGGTTTAACCACCACCGACTGCTGGAGCCTATCGGATACATTCCTCCTGCCGAAGCTGAAGAAAATTACTATCGGCAATTAGCCAGTCAGGCCGTTGCATCGGTCTGACTTAACCCAACGGGCCTCCACGAAACCCGGGGCGATTCACCACCCTCTATCTGCTTTGGGACAGGGGCGGTCGGTCGAGGCGTTTCCCAATATCAGAGCCCCCCATTTGGGGACCTCTGCGATGAATGGTGCTTGACGATGTTGCGCCGCACAAATTAGAATCACGTGCTTTCAACTTTTGGGGTTTCTTGTGGGTAATGGTTCTAGTGACAGTTGTCGGTTGAGTATCGGCTCGGCTGCCTGACAGGCCCCACGGAAATCTATTCCGCAGCGGCCATGCCGGCCGCTCGCTTCTAAATCCGGACTTTCTCCGGAAATCTCTCGACAGTATCTGTTTCTCTGCATGCAGCCAAGCCGTTGGCCGGCTTGACTGTTGCCTGGGTGAATCACGAACTCTCGGTCTCTCCATGCTCATAACAGGAAGAACGAACATGCGGTTTTTCAAAAAGATGGTATTGCTGTCGGCACTTGTGCCCTTTTGCGCTTGGGCGGCTGACGACACCGCTGACTCGTTTCTGCGTCTGCCCGAGGGCGACTCGCCTTGGCGCATCCATGGCGATGCCAACCTGATCAGCCAGTTCCATGACAGCTTTCCGAGTCGGTATGGAAACACTCCGGACCAGGGCGGCAACAGCTTTCAATCCGGGCTCGAGCGTTCACAGACGACGATGCTGGGTTTGAACATTGGCTATCGGCTCTCAGCTGCCACCGATTTCTGGTACCGGGCCGAGGCCATCCGTGGCGTGGCGTTGAGCAATGCCGGCGGTTTGGCAGGGCTGACAAATAGCGATTTGCAGCGTGTCATCCAGAAAGATTTCATGTACTACACAGCTCAGGCTTACGTGCGTCATCGCATTGACCTGGGGGGCGAGTCTACGAACCTCGATGAGGGCGGCATGCAGTTCGCCCAAGCAGCCCGTGGCCGGCGCTTTACGCTGACCATGGGCAAGCAGGACTTGTTGGGCATTTACGACTACAACAGCTACGCCCACAAGGGGCCGAACGGCTTTCTCAATTGGGCTCTGATGACCAGCAGTGCGTTCGACTTTGCGGCCGACGCCCGCGGCTACACCTTCGGTGTAACAGGTGATCTGACCTGGGATGACTACAGCATGCGCTTTGGCCGCTACCTGATGCCTGTGCTGCCCAACCAGCTGGATCTGGATTTCGAGGGCTGGTCCAAGAATCGGGTGGGCTACAACCTGGAACTGGAGAAACGCTGGACTACCGGTGCGGTGCGACTGCAGGCCTTTCACAACCGCATGCGGCTGAGCACCTATGCCAGTAACGCCAACATTGCGCTCATCGAGAACGGTTTCGACGACAACGGCGCCAATCCACGCGTGGACCGCACCAAGACTGGCCTGGGCTTCAATGTGGAGCAGGCCCTGACACCCAAAGTGGGCGTATTTGCCCGTGGCATGGCGACGCACAGTGACGGGGAGACCATGGCCTTTACCGAAGCGGATTCAAGCCTGAGCGCAGGTATCGTGGCCCAAGGTGCAGTCTGGGGCCGACCCTTCGATGCAGCCGGTCTGGCTTTCTCCAATCAGTACGCCAGCGCTGATCGGCGTGACTATCTAGGGCGTGGCCTGTATACGCTGTTCACAGGCGACGGCCCCAACCCCAACGGACCGGTACGATACGGCGTGGAGCAGGTGGTCGAGGCTTATTACCTTCTCGGCTTGAGCCGGCAGACGCATCTGACCGTGGACTGGCAGCGCCTGACAAACCCGGCCTACAACCCGGATCGCGGCCCGGTGGATGTATTCAGCCTGCGACTGCACGCGGAGTTCTGAGAGAGAAATGAGCGAATCGAAACGACGGGCATCTGTCCATGGCTGACAGGCCATCAAATTCCCAATCTCATACTAGGAGAAATAGCAAATGGCAGAAGAGAAGAAAGAACCCTGGCTCAATCAGATGGCACTGGCGACCGTGATACTTGCCGTCTGTGCCACCTTGTCGACTTTTAAGGGGGGCTCATATTCCACGGCCAGTGTGATCAATCAGACACTGGCATCTGATCAATGGGCGTTCTATCAGGCAAAGAGCACCAAACAGCATCTCTACGCGTTGCAGGTCGAACAGCTCAAGCTCCAAGAGATGACCCTGCCAGCAAAGGAAAAAATTCAGTCAGCGTATTCCCAAAAGATTGCGGACTACGAAGAACAAGTCAAACGGTATGGCCTTGAAAAAAAAGATATCGAATCTAAAGCCCGCTCGCTGGAAGACCAACGCGATGACGCCCAAAGCCACGGAAAACCCTTTGGGGTTGCGGTGATGTTCTTGCAGGTTGCTATTCTTCTCAATTCAATTTCCGGGCTGATGAAGGCCAAACGTGTTTGGTGGAGCAGCATCCCTGTAGGTTTGATCGGTTTGATATTTTTCGCAAATGGTTTTTTAGGATTTTTCTGAACGCATTTGCGGAGGACAGGGTGATCACCTTTTACATCCCTGCTGAAAGTTTCAGCAGAGCAGGGGAACACCCCTATCAATTTTCGGTCGGCGGCAACACCCTATTCTCGAATTCTTATCAAATCCAACGGTTTTCGAGAGGTAGTAAGATGGTCCACCGCTGCCAAAGCAGCCTTGGATAGGCGCTCGCTAAAGGAGAAAGACTTATGAGCATTTTTGACAAACTTTTCGGGGGCCATCACGGCGGTGGGCAAGGCTATGGCGGTGGGCACGGAAGAGGCGGGCCTCCAGCCGGTGGGTGGGGTAACAGCGGTGTTGCTTGCCCGAACTGCAAGGCGCTGAACGCACCTGGCGCTCGTTTCTGCCAGCAGTGCGGGACTTCGTTGGCTCTTTCGGCTTGCACGCAATGTGGAACCAAATTGCAACCGGGTGTGAAGTTCTGCTCTCAGTGCGGCAAGGCGGGGGGGTGACCTTGCCATGTTTGGTTGGCTATGCGCGCGTCTCGACGCAAGATCAGAAGCTGGAGTTCCAACGGGAAGCCTTGGCCAAGGCCGGATGCCAGAAGCTCTTTGAGGACAAGGCGAGCGGCACACTAGCCGAAAGCCTCGGCTTGGTCCGCACGCTGGAAATGCTGCGAGAGGGAGACACCTTGGCCGTCTGGAAGCTAGATCGCTTGTCTCACCGAAATGGAGCGCGAGCTGACGGTGGAGCGCCGCGCAGCATTGGCGGTCGCCCGGCTGTCGGGCCGCACAGGCGGACGCAAGCCGAAGATGACCAACAGCAAAATCGAGTCAGCCAAGAAGTTGCTCGCTAGCGGGATTGCTCCCAAGGCCGTGGCCAGGAATCTGGGCGTCTCGATTCCAACCCAGTACCGCTGGGTAGCGGCTTCCGGCCACGCTGAACAGAAATGAGATCAGAAAAAGGACAAAGATGAGCACTGGACACACCCATGCCTTGCCCAGCGAGCGCAAGGAAAAATCTCTCTGGATCGCTCTGGCGCTGACAGGGAGTTTCTTGCTGGCCGAAGTCGCTGCTGGCATCGTTTTCAATAGCCTGGCGCTAATCTCAGACGCGGCGCACATGTTCACCGACGCGGCAGCGCTGGCTATCGCGCTGGCGGCCATGCGGATAGCGCGACGCCCCGCCGATGCCAAACGGACATACGGCTACTATCGATTCGAGATCCTTGCGGCCGCATTCAATGCCCTTCTGCTCTTCGGCGTTGCCGCCTACATCTTGTATGAGGGATGGCAACGTTTGCGCGAGCCTGCACAGGTGCAGTCCAACGGGATGCTGGCGGTAGCGGTGCTGGGGCTGATCGTCAACCTGATCAGTATGCGCATGCTCCAGGGGGGCAAAGACGAGAGCCTCAATGTCAAAGGCGCCTATCTGGAGGTCTGGAGCGACATGCTCGGCTCCATCGGGGTGTTTGGAGCCGCGCTGGTCATCCGATTCACAGGTTGGGTGTGGGTCGATGCGGCCGTGGCCGTGGCGATTGGGCTATGGGTGCTGCCCAGAACGTGGCTGTTGCTCAAGGAAAGCCTGAATGTCTTGTTGGAGGGCGTTCCAGATGGAATCGACTTTGATACGCTGACGGCATCTATTCAGGCTGTGCCAGGTGTGACCGGCCTGCATGACCTGCATGTATGGGCGCTGACCAGCGGCAAGGCCAGCATGACCGTTCATATCGTTCATTCACCTGAAGTGCGCCCAAGTGACTTGCTGCAAACGGTCAAGGAACTTCTGGCGGACCAGTTCAACATCTTCCATACGACGCTGCAACTGGAGACGGTCGCCTGTGAGCACGGCGCAGATGGGTGCAACTTTGTCGATCACCGCCACTGATTCCCATGAATTTGGCCGAAGAATATGCCATCGTACCTGCTCGGTACGGGGATGATAAATCGACAGGTACCCCTTCTCAGCGTCTTGGATCCGACGATGCCGCTTTGAATTCCTTGTATTCGTCATCGAGATTCGACACGGCAAATCTGTAGAGAATTGAATTCTGGGCGAACGTGGCACGCTCACGATCCATGTCCACCGTGTTTCCGTCGAGGCTCGGCTGGGACGCGAGTGCGTAACGAGCAAACGCAAGTGTGCTCTGCGGCAACTCTTTGATTGGGAGGTGAGCCGTAGATGTCGAAGCCAACCCCATAGTTGGCCCGGTCACATTGCGCAAGGCTTCCTTGAAATCAACGTCCAACGCTTTGTAGCCTGGCGTATCGGCATTTGCGATGTTGGACGCAAGCAATGCTTGACGTTGCCCGCGTGCCAGGAGCACTCGGGCATTGAAATCGTCATCAACAGTAGCGGACCTGCTTGAGCCGCTACTGGCTAGTCTCAGTGTTTCCATTGCAGATCATCACGGTGTTTGGCATCAGTCGAACCAATGGAGTATCGTACGTTCTAGGATGATACGGGGTCGCAGTCTTGTCAAATCCAGAAAATAACCCTAAATGTCTGCACTAAAGCTTCGTTCTCTTGGGCTGCTGCCGGTTTTAAAGACACTTTGTTAAGGTGGTCGATGATACCGGCAGCAGCCCATCTCGATTTCTTAAAACCCTAGTCAGATCAGCAAATTATGGAACTCGCACGGAGTTGGCGAAACTCGGACGCAACCGTCCGACTTCGGCTGGTGGGCGACTTCGAGCCCATCCAGCCCCAGACTGGTCAAATGCCCCGAAAGCTCAATGGCGGCGCGGCATTACGCCGTTGACCAGGTGGAAGCTGCCGGCGACATCAGGCCGCCCAGGCGCCCCGCTAGGCCCGCCCTCCATGCGTCCGCGCCCGATGGCCTCCAGGGCGCCAAAACGCCCCCAAAAGCCCGTTTTCAGAGGGCACCGGCCCACATCATCCCGCTCAGTTCCGCATCTTCCCGGATGTTCAGCCCCATGCGTCCGGTCACATTGCTGACCACACGCCCCGGCGGCGTCATCAGCTCCCACAGCACCTCGAATTCGCGCGCCGGCAGCTCCAGCAGCAGTCCGTCGACGGTGAAGCGCCGCGCCTTGCGGTCCAGGCTCAGGCGTCCGATTTCAAACAGGTCGTCGGTGCCAGCGGTGCGACGCACCAGCGCGCGCAGCCGCGCCTCCACCTCGGCCAGCTCAAAGGGTTTGCCCAGGTAGTCATCGGCACCCGCGTCGAGGCCGGCGATGCGCTCGTCGGTGCGGTTGCGCGCGGTCAGCACCAGCACGGGGGTGCGGTCGCCACGGGCACGCGCCTCGCGCAGCAGGGTCAGGCCATTGGCCAAGGGGCTGTTCGGTGCGTCGCTCTGCGGCAGGTTCAGGTCGAGCAGAACAGCGTCGAAGGGCTGCACCCGCCAATAGTGGGCGGCCTGCTCCAGGCTGCCGGCCTCGTCCACCCGGTGGCCGGCATCACGCAAGCTCAGGCGCATGACCTCGCGCAGCACGGGATCGTCTTCAACCAGCAGGATTCTCATGGTGGCAGGGCTCGCTACAGGGGCTGTCTACGCGTTTTCACCAAGGGCGGAGTCAGTCGGCGGTCAGGCGTGGCAGGAGACACTCGATCCCCCCGAGTGGATTGATCCATGAGCATACGTCAGTTATTGTTGTTAAGCGGCCTGCTGCTGTCGGTGGCCAGCCAGGCCCAGACACCGGCGCCCGCCACCGTGCCGGTCTCGCTGCAGCAGGCGCTGCAGGCCGCCCAGGACAATCTGGACGTCGTGCTGGCGCGGCGTACGCTGGCCGGCGCCCAGGCCGACATCACCAGCGCCGACCGCGCACCCTTTCCTGTGCTCTCGGCCAGCGTCAGCCAGATCGACCTGCAGAACGGCAACGGCAGTGGCAACACCTGGACCGAGCAGCGCTACGACAAGTCGATCGGCCTGGACTGGACCTGGGAACGCGGCAACAAGCGCGAACTGCGCACCCTGACCGCACGGCGCGCCGCCGACGCGGCCCGGGCCGAACTGGACGAAACCGGCATGCAGCAGCGCCTGGCCGCACTGTCCGGCTTTTATGACCTGCTGGCGGCGCAAGAGCGGGTGGCCGAGGTCACCCAGATCGAACGCAACGCCGCCGAGCTGGCGGGCATCGCCGGGCGGCGCCTGCAGGCCGGCGATCTGTCGGCCCAGGAAACAGCGCGCACCGAAATCGAGGCCCAGCGCGCCCGCGCCGACCTGCACCAGGCTGAACTGGAACAGCGGCGCGCCGCCCTGGTGCTGTGGCAGCTGACGGTGCTGGCCCCGGCGCCCGAGCAGCTGCAGGCCCGTGCCGACTGGCCCGTTCTGCCGGCCGCCCCCGCCATGACCGCAGGGCTGGACGAACTGGTCGAGGCCCGTGCCGACGTGGCCGCCGCCCGCGCGCGCGTGCAGGCCGCCCAGGCGGCCCTGGACAGCAGCAGCGCCCAGAAGAAGTCCGACATCACGGTCGGCGTGTCCTATGACCACTACCCCGGCACCTCCAACGCCCTGGTGGCGCTGCGCATGTCCATGCCCTTGCAGTGGGGCTACGGCTACGAGGGTGAGATCGGCCGGGCCAGCGCCCAGCTCGCGCAGGCCGAAGTCGCCCTGGAACGGACCCGGCGCCTGACCCGGCTGGAACTGCAGCGTCTGCAACACGAGCTGCAGAGCGCGGCCGTGCGCGCCAACGCCTATGAAACCGAGATCCTGCCGCGCGCGCGCCGTGTGGCCGAGGGCGCCGAACTGGCCTACCGCAAGGGAGCACTTTCCCTGACCGACTTGCTGGACGCCCGCCGCACCCTGCGCACCACCGTGCTGGACGCAGTGGCCGCACGCAGCGACTACGCCAAGGCATTAGGCGTCTGGCAACTGCGCACAGGCCAGGCGCTCAGCATCGCAGCCGGCCCTCCCTGAATCAAGATCCGAAAAGTCGTCGAACATGTTGAAACGCCTGAAACTCCAAATGCCCCTGCTGCTGGCGACGATGCTGCTGACCGCCTGCAATGAGCAACCCGCACCGACGGCCGCTGCTCCGGCGCCGATCATGCAGGGTCAGCAACTGCGCTTTGCCGCTGGGCATCCTCAACTCAAGCTCCTCACAGTGGCGCCTGCCGAGCCAGCCAACTCCATCACCATCGAACTGCCCGCCAAACTGGTCTGGAACGAGGAGCGCACCCAGCGCATCTACCCCTCCTTCGCGGGTCGTGTGATGAGTATCAAAGCCGACGTCGGCCAGCGCGTAGTGGCTGGCGCACCGCTGGCCGTACTGGCCTCACCGGACTTCGGCCAGGCGCAAAGCGAGACGGCTCGCGCCGAGGCCGACGCCCGCCTGGTGGCCAAGGCCCTGCAACGCCAGCGTGAACTGTTCGATGCCGGCATCGTCGCGCGCAAGGAACTGGAGCAGGCCGAGGCGGATCAGGAACGCGCCCGTGCCGAGGTGGACCGCGCCCAGGCCCGCACCCGCCTTTATGGGGGCAGCGGCAACGTCAACCAGCAACTGATCCTGGGCGCCAGCATCGGGGGCGTGGTGGTCGAACGCAACCTCAACCCGGGCCAGGAACTACGGCCCGAGCTCAGTGGCCCGGGCGTGCCGGCCCTGTTCGTGGTGACAGATCCCACCTCTCTCTGGATTCAGATCGATGCGAGAGAGTCAGAGGTTGGCATCGTGCGTCCAGGAACCCGTTTCGAGCTCAGCGTCGCTTCGTTACCCGGACAGAAGTTTTCGGGCCGGGTCATCGCAGCCTCTGATTTCATCGACCCACTGACGCGTACGATCAAGATCCGGGGCGTCGTGGCTAACGCCAATCGCCGGCTGAAAGCAGAAATGCTGGCCACGGCCCGCTTCGAACGCACCTTCCCTAACGGAGTGGTGATACCGGCAACAGCCGTTCTCCTGCGAGGCACCCGGCAGTCCGCATTTGTGCAGACACGACCCGGCGAATTTGAGCGGCGTACCGTGGAGCTGGAGTATGAAGGCCCCCAGCAGGTCGTCGTGAGCAGCGGCCTGAAAGCGGGTGACCAGGTCGTGGTTGAAAACGCGCTGTTGCTCGCCAGGTTACTGCGGCTTGCGGAAGAAGAGTCTCGCTCGGGCAACGATACCGGGGCCGGGGCTGGCGCAAAGGCGCAGAGCCGCGAGGCGGACAAGAAATGAGGCGCCTGATCCAGTATGCCGTGCACCAGCCGCTGTTCATCGTGCTGGGCACGCTGCTGTTCGTGATGGCGGGCGTGATTGCCTTCAAGAACCTTTCGGTCGAAGCCTTCCCCGACGTTACAGACACCCAGGTCACCGTCATTTCCCTCTTCCCTGGCCGTGCCGCTGAAGAGGTCGAAAAGCAGGTGACGCTGCCGATCGAAACCGCACTGGCCGGCTTGCCCAACTCGATCCGCCTGTTCTCGCACACCCAGTTCGGACTCTCCTACACCGTGGTCACTTACGACGACAGCGCCAACGTCAACCTGGCGCGTCAGCAAGTGATGGAGCGACTCAACGGAATCGACCTGCCTCCCGGTGCCCAGGTACACATTGCGCCGAATGCCACCCCAGTGGGTGAGATCATGCGTTATCGTCTGCGTGGCGATGGCAAGTCCACGACCGATCTGAGAACACAGCAGGACTGGGTGGTGGAGCGCGCGTTGCGCCAGGTGCCCGGTGTGGCGGACGTGGTGGCCATGGGCGGCTTCATCAAGCAGTACGAGGTGCAGCCTGACCTGGACAAGCTACGCGCCTACAAGCTGACCTTCCAGAACCTGCTCGACGCCCTGGGCCGAGGCAATTCCAATGCAGGCGGCAGTTATGTGGCGCAGGGTTCGCAGCAGTTCGCCATCCGCGGGATCGGCCTGCTGCGCTCGCCCGACGACATCGGCCGCATCGTGCTGGACTCGCGTAATGGCACGCCGATCCTGATCCGGGACGTCGCACAAATCCAGCTCGGCTCCGTCCCCCGTCTTGGCGTCACAGGGCAGGACCACGACGATGACGCCGTGATCGGCATCGTCATCATGCGCAAAGGCGAAAACGCCAGCGTGGTACTGCGCGGGGTGAAGGACAAGATCGAACAACTCAACGACCGGGGCCTGCCACCGGGCGTGGAGATCGTTCCCTTCTACGACCGAACCTGGCTCATGGGCAAGACCCTGTCCACGGTGTTCCGCAACCTGGTCGAGGGCGCGCTGCTGGTGTCCCTGGTGCTCTACATCTTCCTGTCCAACCTGCGCGCCAGCCTGGCGGTAGTGGTGGTGATCCCGCTGGCGCTGCTGGCCACCTTCATGGGCCTGAAGATCATGGGCGTGCCGGCCAACCTGCTGTCGCTGGGCGCCATGGACTTCGGCATCATTGTCGACGGGGCGGTGATTGTGATCGAGAACATCATGCACCGGCTCGAAAAGGACAGCGAGAACATGTCCGACAGCGAGCGGCGCCAGACCATCATCGACGCGGCGAACGAGGTGGGGCGGCCCACGCTGTTTTCCATGCTCATCATCATCGCGGCGCACATCCCGATCTTTGCGCTGCAGCGGCATGAGGGCCGCATCTTCCAGCCCATGGCGCTGTCCGTCACCACGGCCCTGGTCGGCTCCCTGATTTTCTCGCTCACCCTGGTGCCGCTGCTGGCCTACTGGATGCTGCGCAAGAAGCTCCCGCATGGGGACAACCGCGTGGTGGCTGCGGCCAAACGCGTCTATACGCCCGTATTGGACTGGGCCCTGACCCACCAACGCAAAGTGGTCGCCATCGCGCTAGCCGCCTTTGTTCTGGGTCTGGGCGCGGCCGCGCGCCTGGGTTCCGAGTTCCTGCCCGAGCTCAACGAAGGTACCTTCTGGGTGAATTGGGATATGCCTGCGAGCCAGTCCCAGGAGCAGGCCATCAAAGTCTTGCGTATCGCCCGTGAGCAGCTGCTGACTATCCCCGAAGTGCGTACCGTGGTTTCCAAGGCCGGCCAGCCCGAAGACGGGACCGACCCCAAGACTCTGAGCATGGCCGAAGTCTTCGTTGACGTGAAGCCCGCGGAAGAGTGGCGCAAAGGGATGACCCGTGAGACGCTGATTGAAGAGATGGATCGGAAACTGGCGGTGATCCCTGGTGTAGATCCGGCCTTCTCACAGCCCATCCGCGATAACGTGCTCGAATCCATCTCGCAGATCAAAGGACAGATCGTCATCAAGGTGGCGGGTGAGGATTTGGGGGAGTTGCAGCGCACGGTGGAGGCCATGCGCCGCGAGTTCCGCCAAGTTCAGGGCGTGCAGCGCGCCGAAGTCGATCGTTTGGGCGAATTGCCGCAACTGTTGATCGACATCGACCGGGAAAGGGCCTCGCGCTTCGGACTCAACGTCAGCGACGTGCAGGACGTGATCGAATCGGCACTGGCCGGCCGCGCGGCCACCCTGCTGTGGGAGGGCGAGAAGAAGTTCGCCGTCGCGGTCCGCCTGCCCGAGGACGAGCGCACCATCGCCAACTTGCCCTCGACCCCGCTGGCCATCCCTGGCGGGGGTTACACAACGTTGGGCGCTGTCGCAAGCATCCGGCAAAGCACGGGAGCGATGAACATCGCTCGGGAAGCCGGTCGTCGAACCATGGCCATCGGGGTTTTCATCAAGGGGCGTGACATGGGGTCCGTGGTCAGAGACATGAAAGCCCGCGTGGCAGCTAATGTCCAGGTACCTGAAAACTACACTGTCAACTGGTCAGGCGAGTTCGAGAACCAGGAGCGCGCGATGCAGCGCCTGTCCGTGGTGGTGCCGATCTCGCTGCTGTTGATCTTCGTCCTGCTGTTCGACGCCTTCGGCTCCTTCAAGAAAGCGGCGCTGATCCTGGTCAATGTGCCGCTGGCGCTGATCGGGGGCTTTATTACTTTGTGGGTGTTCGACATCCCGCTGTCGGTGTCTGCTGCCATTGGTTTCATCGCCCTGTCGGGCCAGGCCGTGCTCAACGGCGTGGTGATGCTCTCGGTCTTCCAGCAACTGCGCAACTCGGGCTACAGCGTGCTCGAAGCGGCACGCACAGGCTCCATGCAGCGTCTGCGCACGGTGCTCATGACGGCGATGCTGGCCGCGCTGGGCCTGCTGCCCATGGCACTGTCGCACGATATCGGCTCGGAAACCCAGCGTCCGCTGGCCCTGGTGGTCATCGGCGGGTTGGTGACGGCCACTCTGCTCACCCTGGTGGTCCTGCCCGTGCTCTACGTCGCCTGGTTCTCGGGCAAGAAGCTGGCCGAGGATATCTAGGTGCCCTGCGCTCATCCCGCGCTGACCCCGATCGGCGCCGGCGCGCGCATCACGATGCGCGTGAACAGGCGATCGTAGACGGGGTCGCGCGGGTACGTGCCGGTCAGCGGATCGCCGTTGGTGGCAAAGGCCGCGTCGCGTTCAGCCCAGTCCTGCGGGCTGAGCCGCCGGCGGGCCTCGGGCCGCACCACGGTCTCCTCCAGCCGCATGTGCTCAGGGTAAAAATCCAGGTAACGCAGCACGGCGAGTTCGAAGGCGCTGCGGCTCGATGCACCGAGCAGCTCCCAGGCCAGCAGCAGGTGCTGCAGCTCGCGCACGGTGGCCTCACCGCGGCATGGTCAAGCTCCAGCCGACACTTGGACACCCTCTAGCAGGCAGAGAGTCAACCGTGATCGCCAATCCCTTGCCGTTCTAGCGCCCAATGTTACGGTCGAGAGGGTTTCGAGCGAAAATTAGTCATCGCTGCATCCGCGGATTATCACGGGGAAGGACAAAAATGAGTGATTTCGACGTAGCCATCATCGGTGGCGGCCCAGGCGGCTACCAGGCCGCCATACGAGGTGCCCAGCTGGGGATGCGCATCGCCTGCGTGGAAGACCGCCCTCGGCTGGGTGGCACCTGCCTCAATGTGGGCTGCATTCCCTCGAAAGCGTTGCTGGAGTCCTCCGAGCGTTATCTCGAAGCGCGTACCGCCTTCGGCAAGCACGGCATCGATTTCACCGGTTTAGCCCTTGACCTTCCAAGGCTTCTCGCGCACAAGGACGGCGTGGTTGACGAGCTCGGCCGGGGCATTGATTTTCTGTTCGGCAAGCACAAGATCACCCGGTTGCTCGGATATGGTCGCCTGGATGGGCCTGGCCGTGTTCTGGTGCGCGACCCAAAATCAGGCGCAGAGCGGACCATCACGGCTCGGCATATCGTGATTGCGACCGGCTCGAAACCTAGTATGGTGCCCGGCGTCCAGATCGACGAAGAGCGCGTCGTCTCTTCCACAGGTGCTCTGAGCTTTCCAGAAATCCCCAAACACCTCGTGGTGATCGGCGGTGGCTACATTGGCCTCGAACTGGGTTCGGTTTGGCACCGACTCGGGTCCAGGGTCACCATCGTGGAATATCTAGACCGCATCACGCCGGGCCTCGACACCGAGATGGCCACGCAGTTGCACAAGATTTTGCACAATGCCGGCGTCGAATTCATGCTCTCCACCAAAGTGACCGGCGCGCAGCGGCAGGCAGGCTCGGTAGTGGTTGACGTCGCGCAGGTGGATGCGGGAAAGCCATCCCTCGCGCCACTCGCGTGCGACGCCGTGCTGGTGAGCGTCGGTCGAAAGCCGAACACGGATGGTTTGGCATTGGAGTCGGCGAACCTCAAGGCCGATGCCATGGGCTTCATCCCAGTGGACCTGAGGACGTTTGCCACGTCGACGCCTGGGATCTACGCCATTGGCGATGTCATTGGAGGCGCAATGCTCGCGCACAAGGCGTCAGAGGAAGGCATTGCGCTTATGGAGATGTTGGCGGGGCAAAAGCCGCACGTGAACTACAACACGATTCCATCAGTCATCTACACTGCCCCCGAGGTGGCGTCCGTCGGGCAGACCGAAGAGGCGCTGAAGAAGGCGGGCGTTCCGTACAAGGCCGGCCGATTCCCATTCAGCGCCAGCGCACGCGCGAAGGCCAAGGCGCACACTGCCGGACTGGTCAAAGTCCTGGCCCACGCAACTACGGACGAGATCCTGGGCGTCCACATCATCGGTCCCGAAGCAGGATCGCTGATTCACGAGGCGGTTGTCGCTATTGAATTCAAGGCCTCTTCTGAAGACATCGCACGATGCTGCCACGCGCATCCAACCCTACCTGAGGCCCTGCGGGAGGCGGCTCTCGCGGTTGAGGGCCGCGCTCTACACATGTGAGCAATTCATCCGGAAGTCGATCGCACCTGATATTGCGGCCGATTCCCACAACACTGCGTTTCCCTCGAATAATTCCGAACGCTCCAATGCAAACATCAGACATCATGAATCAAAGAATCAAAGCGCTGGCAGTTCAGGCCACAGAAATCAGGCAGACGAGCGACCATTGCTCGGGCCAAAGCGAAACGTGGAGCGAGATGAATCTCGACACCTTTACACGGATTCTTGTCGAAGAATGTGCCGGCGTCATTAAGCAGAATAGCGCAGGACTCGAACAGGGTCTGGTCAGCGTTGAAGCTTTGAAGGCTACGCTGCTTTCACATTTTGGACTGGAATAATCATGCTTTGAACTTTCTGAGGGGGTCGAGTTCGGCTCAAGCGAAAACATCGACGCGTTAAAGCTCAGTGAACTTCCAAGTTCTGGACAAAAGCAAATTGGTGGCCTTGATGGTGTGCCGAGACGTACTGTTGGCCTTGGTCACCGAGCCTGACAAAGAGTCGAAACGGATGGCAAGCCCTGCGCACCCGGGTCCGAGGGTGCTCGTCGCGAGAACGCTCCAGATCGTTCTCAAATCGTGTACTCTCGCTGCCATCTCCGGCGCCGCGTACTGTGGTGCCTCGCATCCCCGCCTTCTGACCGCTCAAAGAGAGTATGCCGTACCGATGGTGACATGACCCGTCTTGACCAGTATATCGAGGCCGCCGAGCGCGACAACACGCGCCGGAGCTACGCTTCGGCCATACGCCATTTTGAAATAGAGTGGGAAGGCCTGCTGCCTTCCACTGCCGATGCCGTCTCCCGCTACCTGGCCGACCACGCGGCAACCCTGGCCATCAACACTCTTCGCCAGCGGCTGGCAGCGCTGTCCCGGTGGCATACCGACCAAGGTTTTGCCGATCCTACCAAGTCGCCCCTGGTGCGCCAGGTCCTCAGAGGCATTCGCTCGATTCACGCAGTGCCAGAAAAGCGCGCGCGCGCGCTGGAGCTGGCGGTGCTGCAGCAGGTCGATCAATGGCTCGATGCCGCAATCGGCAACGCCCAGCGATCCGGTGACCGGCCGGCTTTGCTTCGCCACGCGCGCGACCGCAGCTTGATGCTGCTGGGATTCTGGCGTGGATTTCGCTCCGATGAGCTGGTCAACCTGCGCGTGGAGAACACCGAGGTGACGCCGGGTCAAGGCATGGCCTGCTACCTGGGTCGCAGCAAGGGCGACCGGCAGTTGCAGGGCCGGGTTTTTAAATGCCCAGCCCTGTCCCGTCTGTGCCCGGTGACGGCCTTCAATGCCTGGGTCGACGTGGCCGGTTTGACCGAGGGTCCGGTGTTCCGCAAGATCGACCGCTGGGGCAATATTGCCGACGAAAGTCTGCATGCCGATAGCCTGATTCCGTTGCTGCGCAGCCTGTTCGCTGAAGCCGGTGTCGAATCGCCCGAGAAATACAGCAGCCACTCCTTGCGCCGCGGCTTTGCCAGCTGGGCCCGCGCCAGCGGCTGGGACATCAAGGAACTGATGGAATACGTCGGCTGGAAGGACGTCAAATCAGCCATGCGCTACCTCGATGCATCTGACTCCAGCCTGCAAGCCCGGTTCGAGCAGGGTCTGACAGCCCTGACGTCGGCCACTCCGCAGCCACCGCCGCCTTTGTTGCAGCTGTTCGAACAGGTCGAAGTTCCCCGCCCGCCAGTTGAAGGAGCGACGCTCATGGCAGTCCTGCGTGTTACGCTGGTGCTAGCCCGGTTCAGCAAGCACTCGCGCGGCCTGGCCCGAGGCCACCGGCTGATCGAGCAGACCTGCTTCGAGCGTTTCGCCATGCAACGCCTGAACACCGAGGGCACGCTCTACGAACTGGCGGTTCCCTACCTTTCCCGCGACTTGCTGGACGAGGTGATCGCCACGCTGCTCGATGACATGTACCGCATTGCCGAGGACAACCAGTGCCTGCTGGAAACCTCGTTTCACGAACCCGCCACCGACACCTATTGGGATTGAGGCGATGGATAGCAATGCCATCAGGCGGGGTAGCCCCCGCGAATGACCACGCTCCACGAGACGGCCTATCCCAGCCTGAAATCCGATCCGACACCTCGTGAGCTGGCAGAGCTTTACACGCCGACCGTGGATGAGCAACTCCTGGCTGCCGGCATAGGCAAACGCGTTTTGCCGCGGATGGCAGCGCTAATCCACCTGAAGGTCTTCCAGCGCCTGGGTTATTTCATCCCTCTGGCCGACGTGCCCCCAGTGATCCGGGAGCACATTGCGCAACAAGTGGGCGTGGTTCGGCCGCCCTTGGCGGCGGACCTTAAGCGCTTCGAGGCCTCGGGCTCACGCACGGCACTTTTTGCGGCTTTGCGCCGGCACCTCAATGTCAAACCTTTGAACCCGGCTGGCAACGCCTGGCTGGAGGTCGTGGCCGACACGGCGGCTGAGACGAAACACGCGGTGGCCGACATCATCAACGTGATGCTGGAGGAGCTGGTCCACCATCGCTACGAATTGCCTGCCTTCTCGACGCTGGACCGGATGGCATTTCGAGCCCGAGAAAAGAGCAACAGCCGGTACTTTTCCGCTATCACCAGCCAACTGACGGTGCATACCAAGGCCCTGATCGACAGCTTGCTTAAAACCGCTACGGGCGAGGCGGTTTCTCCTTGGCAAATGCTCAAGCGCGAACCCAAGCGGCCGACCAACAAGGAAACACGCACCTACATCCAGCACATCCGGCGCCTGCAATACCTTGTGGAGCAGTTGCCCAAGCCCGACGTGCCGGCACCCAAGCTCAAGCAGTTCCGGCATCTGGCGCGCGCACTCAATGCGACCGAAATGGCCGAGCTCAAGCCGCAAAAGCGCTACGCTCTGGCCGTGATTTTTATCCGGGCGCAGCATGCCCAGTCCCTGGATGATGCCGCCGACCTGTTTATTCGCCTTATGCAGAACCTGGAAAACAATGCCAGGCAGAAACTGCTCTCGTTCCAGCAGGAGCGGGTCCAGAAAACCGACATGCTGGTCAGCCAACTCAAGGATATTCTGGGTGCCTATCAGCTGGAGGGGACAGACACCCAGCGCGTGGATGCCATCGGCACCACCCTGGTGGCCGAGGTGGACGAACTGCTCAACGAGTGCGAACAGCACCTGGCCTATGCGGGCCGCAACCACCTGCCGTTCCTGCTGCAGCCCTACAAGATGGTCCGGGCCCAGTTGCTCAACTGCATAGGGATCGCCTCGCCCAAAGCCAGCAGCGAGGACCAGGTGGTGGAGCGGCTGATTGAGGCGCTCAATAAACTGCGTGACAACCGCGCTGACACCGTGCCACTTGACATGCTGGGCCTGAGTGAAGACAAGGATTTGCGCTGGATGTCCTCCCAGTGGAAGAGGCTGGTACTGGTCCGGTCAGCAGGCAAAGGCCGGGCAGAAGCTGTCTATCGCCGGTATTTTGAGCTGGCGGTCATGCATGCGGTCAAGGACGACCTGAAGTCCGGCGATCTCTTCATCAAGTACGGCGAACGTTATGACGACTACCGTGAGCAGTTGGTCGATGACGAAACTTTTGGAAAAGAAGTGGGCGACTATGGCCGGGTCACCGGCATCGAGAC
This sequence comes from Burkholderiales bacterium, assembly GCA_016185015.1. Classification (GTDB taxonomy): domain Bacteria; phylum Pseudomonadota; class Gammaproteobacteria; order Burkholderiales; family Burkholderiaceae_C; genus Hylemonella. The sequence continues at coordinate 100,694 of JACPOI010000041.1, read as the reverse complement.
AGATCCCCCCACCTTTGTGTCAATGCTCAAATCGGCCATGTCCCAGCGGGCGAAGGACATCGACGCCACTTTCCCGGAAAACGCCCATGCCGAGATCGTTGACGGCCGCTTGATCCTGCGAAAACCGCCTCGTTCAGAAATCGTCGAGGCGGCCGCGCGGATCGACGCCCTGATAACCGAGCGGATGGAGGCGGCTAGCATCGTGGATGTCATGATCGACACCGAGCGCTGGTTGGATCTGCACAAGCTGTTCCGGCCACTCGCCGGCACCGACAGCCGCCTGGAGGACCTGCGCATGCGCGTCATCACGACGCTGTTTTGCTATGGCTGCAACCTGGGGCCGGTGCAGACCGCCAAATCCATCAAAGGGCTTAGCCGCCGCCAGATTTCCTGGCTCAATCTCAAATACGTCAGCGAAGACCTGCTGGACAAGGCCATTGTCAAGGTGATCAACGCATACAACAAGTTTGAGCTGCCAGGCTATTGGGGCACCGGCAAACACGCGTCGGCCGACGGTACCAAGTGGAACCTGTACGAGCAAAACTTACTGTCCGAGCACCATATTCGCTATGGCGGCTACGGTGGCATCGGCTACTACCATGTGTCCGACAAGTTCATTGCGCTGTTCAGCCATTTCATTTCGTGTGGCACCTACGAGGGCATCCATATCCTTGACGGGCTGATGACCAATGAATCCGATATTCGGCCCGACACAATCCACGGCGACACCCAGGCCCAGAGCTACCCGGTCTTCGCGCTGGCCTATCTCCTGGGCATCCAGCTCATGCCACGCATCAGGGGTATCCAGGACCTCAAATTCCATCGCCCGGAACCGGGCAATGTGTACCAGAACATCAATGCGCTGTTCAGCGATGTGATCGACTGGCGGCTGATTGAGCTGCATCTTCCGGCGATGTTGCGGGTGGCGGTTTCCGTCAAAACCGGCAAGATCACGCCGTCGGCCATCCTGCGGAGGCTTGGCACCTACAGCCGCAAGAACAAACTGTATTTCGCATTTGTTGAGCTTGGCAAGGTTATCCGGACCATGTTTCTGCTGAGCTATATCGGCGATGTGGGATTGCGCAAGGTGATCCATGCCGAAACCAACAAGAGTGAGCAGTTCAACGGCTTTGCGGGCTGGTCATTTTTTGGGGGAGAGGGGATCATTGCCGAGAACATCCGGCACGAGCAGCGCAAGGTGATCAAGTACAACCACCTAGTGGCCAACATGATCATTTTGCACAACGTGGTGGGCATGACGCGTGTTCTGCAGGAGCTTCGCGACGAAGGAACCGAGATCACGCTGGAGATCCTGGCGGGCTTGGCGCCGTTTCGCACGGCGCATATCAACCGGTTTGGCGACTACACGCTGGACTTCCGGCGGAAGATCGGTCCATTGAACTTCGACGCCACCATAATTCCAATGGAATCATAGGCTTAGGGGAGTTCCTGCGGGTTTTTACATGAATCCCTGCCGACCCTCTTGCAGGATCCGGATCTCAGGTGCCGGGGCGTTCATGCCACCACGCCCGCTGCGTCGGCCCTAGGAGTCAAGACCATGCCCGTTATTACTTGAGCCGCACCATGCCGGGGATCAAAGTGGTCGGCTGAGGCCACGCGTTCTTCCCTGCGGCTTCTAGTTTGCGGCGCCGTTCCACGCCTGTGCTGAACCGGCTCTGTTTGGCCTCGGGTTCGACAAAACGCCCGTCCGGACCGTCGTAAAGGGAAAAGGTGTCCGACCGTATGCCCAGACGCAAGGTTTCCAGGCCGATCACGTCGCCAAAAGCGATATTGCCCAGATTGACATTCGGGCCGAGCGCCGCGATCAGTTTGGTCTGCAAGGCCTTGGTCGGCGCCTCCCAGATGGCATCGGAAGAACTGAACTGGGCATTGGTGATGCTCTCCACCAGGTCGGAGCGCAAGCGGCCCTGGGCATCGCAGATGCCGCTCTTGCCCGATTCCCGCGCCTCCAGGATCACCCTTTTCGCTCCGGCAGAAAGGTCGGCATGGATTTCGGCGATCCATTGGGAGATTGGCATGTTGTCGGCCTCGTCGATGTCCTTCTTTCCAACCTCGCTCAGGACGTAGAACTCATCGGCGAAATCGGCGATGTGCTTGCCTTTTTCTTCGCTGGAAAGCGGCAAGGTGCCGTTGGAGATCTCGACGATCTGGCAGTTGTAATGCTTGAGGAAGCGGTAAAACGCGTCCAGCTTCTTCTGGGCTAGCGCCTTTTCGAACAGGGTGCCGCCGAAATAGAACATCACGTCGTTGTCGATCAGGCACTGGATCTTCTTTTCCAGCTCGCTGGTGACCATGGCCGTGCACCAGCCGAACTTGACGACATCGATCAGGGCCGCATCGCTTTCCACCACATCCGTGAAGTAACGGGTCGGAACACCGTTGTCGATCAGGGCCGTGAGGCCGAAATCCCGGGGCTTGGAGATGCGCTTGGGGGTATCGAGAAAGTTTTGCGACAACATACGACCTCTTTCAAGGGATGGCAGGGGAAACCGGACTCGTGAAAATGCGTGAGGGTTCAAGCACAGGAATCGCCCTGCCCCGATGCAGAAAACACGAAATGGCAAGGTCATCCCAGCGTGTCTGGCTAACCGGCAGAGGGCACTGGTCGCTGTCGAGCACCTCGACCATGCGGATGAGGGACGGGGCACAGAACGCCCCGTAGTCGATGGCAAGACCGGACGCCACCTGATAGGCCACGATGAGCACATGACTGAAAGCGGCAGCGGCCGGTGCATCGACGCCTCCCAGGTAGGCCTGGAGGTCGATCAGTGGCAGTTGCCTGGCTTGCCAGGCGACCAGGCCCCGGCAGAAATGCGGCATGCCGGGCACCGGCACAAGCCGGGGCGACTCGACAAGTTCGACGCCTGCGTGAACCGGCAGCGCGATGAACGAATCCGCGGCGTATTCCAGCACACAGGCCAAGGCCGGGGTTTCAGTCCCCGCTTCACCGAGGAGCGTATCGTCAACCAGAACAGGCAGTTGCATATCCATGGCTCAGTCCGGATACATCAGCGTCTCAGGGAGCATGCGCTCGGCCGTCGTGCAAAACGCAAGCTCCCTGTCGATTTCGACGTAGGCGTCGATCAATGCCCCCTTGCCTTGCATGACGGCAGGCATGGCATGAAACTCAAGCTCCGTATCGATCAGGACGCGGACTTCGGTCCAGGCCAGTGCGGTGCCCTGACGGGAGCCCGCGAACCTGGTCAGAAGGAAGCGATCCGGTGGAAACGTGTCCAGCAAATCCATCTGCGCGGACAGCGCCAGCACCGCCTGCGCCCCGCCCGGCTCATCCCCCAGCACAAATACGCCCGGCTCGACAGTCGCCACAGGTGTCTGATCGATGTAGTCGGTCGACGACACGTCGCGCTGAGGGATCAACAGGCGCAGCGAATCGGCGCGCAACAGCACGAAGTCGCCCCGCATCTTCATGGTCCGGGCCTGGCCCGTTTGGCTCGGATCGGTCATGTGTTGTGGCTCCCCGGCCCCTTCATGCCACCAGCGCCTCGCGTATGGTCTGCAGAAGCTCGCCCTCGTTGTAGGGCTTGGTGATGTAGTTGCTGACGCCAGCCTGTTCGGCCAAGCGACGGTGCTTGTCCTGGGAGCGCGAGGTGATCATGATGACCGGCACCGCCTTGAGATCGTCGCGGTTTCGGATATGGGTGGTGAGCTCGATGCCGTTCATATTGGGCATCTCCAGGTCGGTCAGCACAATGTCCGCATTGAAGGACCCCAGGGTGTCGATGGCGTCGATGCCGTCGCGCGCCGACTGCACCCGGAAGCCCGCATCCTGGACCAATTGCATCAGGGAGGTGCGGACTGACAAGGCATCGTCGACGATCAGCACGCCCGGCGAGTCTTTCTGCGCCGCCGCCGCGGTACTGGACGAACGCAGGCTTTTCACCTGACGCAGGACGCTTTCGCTGGCAAGCAGCTGGCTCGTGTCCAGATTCACGGCCACGCTGCCATCCCCCAGGATCGACAGTCCGGCCACGCCGCGGATGTGGCGCGCAAACCGGCCCGGGTTCTTCACCAGCAACTCGCGCGAATCGACCAGACGATCAACGCCCAGCACATGCATCTTGTTGTCCGCCCGGATGATCACGGCATCGTAGTCATCCAGCGGTTTTTCACTGTCCACGGCCAAACCGGTCAGCTCGGCCAGCAGCCGACCGCCCAGTATCCGCTTGCCGTGGTGGTAGACCAGCTTGTCGCCAGCGCGTTCGAATCTCCCGACACCCCTCGGGACCGCCTGTTCGATATGCAGCGACGGCAATGCAAAGCGCTGGCCACCGACCTCCACCACCAGCGACTGCATGGTCGACAGCGAGGCGGCGAAACGCAGCTCGAAGGTACAGCCCTGCCCTTCCCGCGTGCTGATACGGATGGTGCCATTCATGGCGCTGATCCAGTCCCGCACCACGTCCAGGCCCACGCCGCGCCCCGACACTTCGCTCACGGCATCACGCGTTGAAAAACCGGGCAGCAGGATGAGGCGCGCCAGCTCCTCGTCCGTCAATACCTGGTCCGGATTGATGAGCCCCCTTTCCACGCCGCGCCGGCGGATCGCGGCCAGATCCAGCCCGCGGCCATCATCGCTACAGTGGAGCACGACCTGCTGGCCCTGGCGCGAATACGCCAGTTCGATGCGCCCTACAGGCGCCTTGCCGGCCGCCCTGCGTTCCTCGGGCAATTCGATCCCGTGATCGACCGCATTGCGCAGCAGATGCAGCAGCGGCTCAGCCAGGCGATTGAGCATGTCGCCGTCGATCAGCGCGTCGCTGCCCTTGATGGCCAGCACCGCCTGTTTGCCGGTGGCCTGGCAGGTCGCACGCACATTGCGTTGCAGACGCGGCTCCAGTATGCCGGCCGGACTCATCCGTGTGCGGATGACCAGATGCTGCAAGTCCTTGGACAGGCGCTGCTGCAGCGACTGCACCCCTGTCAACTGGGAAATATCCTCTTCGAGCCGGAAAGCGAGCGTGCGGGCATCGGCGGACTCCTCCATCAGCGCGTGGGTCGTGCTGTGCAGTTCGCTGTACTGGTCCATTTCCAGCGGGTCGAAAGCCTCTTCGTTCTCACGGCGCGTACGGGCGCGCATCATGGTCAGGGCCCGCACGTCGACCAGGGTCTCCAGCTCGAACAGGCGCTTCTGCACCCGCAGGTTCTGGTTGATCAGATCGCGGGCGTGCTCGGTCAGGCGCTTGATACGGGCCTCGAGCGCGGCGCTGTTGACCGAGACTTCGCCCGAGACGCGGAACAGTTCGTCAACCTGCTGGACGCTGACACGCAGCGCGGTGGCGTTGCGCGCCGCAGACGAGGCGCCTTCGTGCACTTGTCCAACCGCCTGCCGGGACTCCGGCGCGTTGCTGCGGGCGGCGACCTGTGACGGCGCCGTGCTGGCCAGCACCACGGAGGTAGAGCGCGACAAGGGCTGGTCAATGACTTCGCCGCGGTCGATGCGATTGGCCAGGTCCAGGACTCGCTGCAGCACCTCCTGAGCCTGTTGAGGGTAATCGTCCGTGCCGGTGACATAACCGACCATCTGCTCAAGGCAGTAGGCGGCGTCCAGCAGGGTGTCCGCGGCCGGCTTGGCAACAACCCCGCCCTGGCCGTCGAAGTGATCCAGGATGTCCTCGAAATGATGCCCCAGCGACGCCAGGCCGCGCAGGCCGATGATGGCGCCGGAACCCTTGAGGGTGTGGGCCATGCGCCGCGCGGCAACCAGATCCGAGCTGTCGCCCTGCCCTAGTGCCATGTTGCGCGACAGGTCCACCAGATAGCGTGCCTGGTCGGGCGCCTCGTGGAAAAAGCCCTCCAGCAGCTTGGTATCCACATCGGCCGGAATCTGCAGTGCCACGTCCTCCGGTGTGGCCAGCACCGCGCGCGCCGGCTGGCCGTCTCCGCCCGGCTGTTGCACCTGCAGCGGCATGGCGCCCAGCATGTGCATGATCTTCAGCGCCTGTTCCTCATTCAGCGCATAAGGCGCATGCACCAGATGGTCGACCAGGCCCGCCGCCGTGGTCGGATCGGAGATGTTGCGCAGGTAGTAGATGATCAGCGGCGGCCACGCGCGCAAAAAGCTGATCAGGTCCTCGCGTTCATGGTTCTGCAGCCCCGGCAGCGCCAGTGTGTTCTCGAGCACATGGTTGCAGACCGCCTGCAGACCGGGGAAGCCCGCCATTTCAGCGGCCTCCCCCATCCGCTGCGCCAGGCTGCTGTATTCATCCAGCGCCACCAGAAAGGCCTGGTCGGCGGCATCCAGGGATGCCAGTTCGTCCAGGTCGCGGTCGAGCTGCGGCTGGGCGAGTTCGATCTCGGCGGCCAGGGCATCGATCAGGTCGTTCAGCTTCACGGGCGTAGCCTCCTCGGGAATGGGATGCTGATGTCAGTCTCAGGCCATCTTCGGCAGCTTGAACACGTTGACCGACTCCACCAGGCGGCGCGCCGATTGCAGCAGCGACTCGGTTTCGCGGTTCTGCGCCGAGATCTGGTCTGCCGTGCGTTCCGTGCTCAGGCCGATGTGTTGCACCGAGGCCAGCAGGTTGGCCGACATCTCGCGCTGCTGCTCGGATACCTCGGCAATCCGCTTCACCTGCGCCACCAGTTCTCCGGTGATCTGCTGCGTCATGCGCATCTGTTCGCCCGCCTTTTGCGCCTGTTCGGAGCCCTGCACCACCTGGCCGATGGTGCGGTTCACTGTGCTGATGGTTTCATTGGTTTCGAGCTGGATGTTGTTCACCAGTGTGCTGATCTGCTGTGTGGCGGTGCGCGAGCTTTCGGCCAGTCGCTGCACCTCTTCCGCCACCACCGCGAAACCTCGCCCCGCTTCGCCGGCCACCGCGGCCTGCATGGACGCGTTCAGCGCTAGCACGTGAGTGCGTTCCGAGATGGTGTTGATCAGGTTGACGATGCCGGAGATTTCCTGCGAACGCTCGCCCAGGCGCTTGATGCGCTTCTCCGTCTCGGCAATCGTTTCGCGAATCGACTCCATGCCCTTGACCGTGCCGTTCACCGTCTCCAGGGCGGTATCGGTCACGGCCGTGGCCTTGTTGGCCGATGCGTTGGACTGTTCTGCCAGCACGGCGACCTGGTTCATGGTCTGCGTTGCGTTCGTGAGCGATTCGATCATCTTGCCTACGCTGGTTCGCTCATCCGCGGCCGTCTTGGACACCAACTCGGCCTGGCTGCGCACCTTGTCAGAGGCCTGGGCCACGTGGCCGGCGATCTGGCTCACACCCTGCAGCACCTTGGAGGTCTCGGCCGTCAGCGAGTTGATGGAGTCGGAGACGGTGCCGATCACGTCCTCGGTGACGGGGGCCTTCACAGTCAGGTCTCGCTGCGACAGCTGGTGTACCGATTCCAGGATCGAGATGACCGACTGGTTCAGACGGTCGTTTTCCGTCTCGGCCTTCAGCTGGGCGTCGCGGCGCTCCTTCAGCAGACCGTGCACCGTGCGCCAGATGGCACCCAGTTCATCCTGCGACTTGACGCCCTCGGCTTCCTTCAACTCCTCGCCTGCGCGTACGCGCTCCACCGTGTTCTGCAGGTCCTGCAAAGGACGGCTGATGCCGCGGTACACATACAGCGCCGTGCCGATGCCGAGCAATGCCAGCAGCAGGCCGGTCAGGCCCATCAGACGGTTGGCCGTCGCGTGGATCTGGGCAATGCTCTCTTCGTTGTTCTTCTGCGCCAGCTTGCGCAAATCCGTGATGCCCCTCACGGTGGCAATCGCCCCGGGGGTCGTCCATTTGAGGCGGATCTCCTGGACCTCATCCACCTTGCCTTCGTCGAACATGCCGAAAAGCAGCGGCTGCTTGGCCACATACTCCGCAAGAAACGCCCTCGTCTGCTTCAGCTTTTCAGCTTCTTCGTCCGTCAGGTTGGGCAGCTCCGAGTAGGCTTGCAGGCCCTGCTCGACGTCCCGGATGTGTTTCGGGTTGGCGTCCTTGATGCCCTGGCGCCGTTTCGCATCCGGACTGGTCATGTACAGCGGGAAGCCGGAACGCAGCTCCCAGACGGAGTTTTCCGCCTGCGCAATGATCGAGAACTTGGTCTCGGTCAGCGCCTGCAGACGCTGGAAGGTGTTCACCTGCCAGGTGGCCACCACGGCGAACACGGCGGATAGGAGCAGCAGCAGGCTGAAGCCAGCCAGCACCTTGGTTCGGATCGTCAGGTTCAATGTCATCACGGCACTCCAGTCGTTGCAGTCATCAAGGGGGCGGCCATGGCCCGGTTATGCGCCTGTGGCCGCCAGTTCGTCGCTCAATTGGCTCAGCAGCGCCGGCACCTGCAAGTCCATCCAGGTACGCTCGGCAGCCCAGTAGGTCTGATGCACGCAGGCTTCCAGCACGGTGGGTACCGGGGCGCCCTCTGCGCGGTCACCGGGCTTGAAACGCAGACGCTGGGGCAGGCCATCGATGAGCACGCCGGCGGCGTCCGCGCCATGCCCCAGCACCAGCAGCATGGGCTTGACGCCCTGCTGGCGCTCCAGGCCCAGATAGATCGCCAGATCAAAGACGGGCACCAGCAGGCCATGCAGGTTGGCGATGCCGATGAACCAGTCCGGCGCGTTCGGCAGGCGGTAGGTCGCAGGCATGTCGGACAGTTCGCTCCCGTCCTCGTAACGGATCATCAACCCGAGGTGGCCGATGAAAAAGCCCTGGCGCTGCTGCAGTTCTTCGCCGGCTGCAACCCCGCCGGTTCCGGCGGTGGCGTAGGCGGTCGCCAGTGCCGTGCCTGCCGGATCCGCTCCTTCGAACGTGAATCCGCGGCGCAGCGCCTCGGTAGGAGGTATCAGCGCGCGAACCGGGGTCTGCGCGTCGTTCATGGCTGGCTGCATGTTCTCGCCACTCAAGCCAGTTGCGCCAGGATCTGCTCGCGGCTGTAGGGCTTGGTGACATAGCCTCTGGCACCCAGCATCTGGCCCCAGGCCATGTCGGCTTTCTGGTTCTTGCCCGAGACGAACACCACGGGGATGTTCCTGGTCGACTCATCGGCCTTGAGCATGCGCGTGGCGGCAAACCCGTCCACTTCCGGCATGTTGATATCCATCAGGATCAGATCGGGCTGGTCGCGCCTGGCCCGCTCCAGCGCCATGGCGCCGTTCTCCGCCAGCAGTGGCTGGTGGCCGGCCTCGGAGACGATGCGCTCGAGATGGGCGCGGTCGGCCTGCGTGTCATCGACGATGAGGATTTTTCTTGCCATCTATGCTCTCCCTTGGATCTGACGCGGATGTGCGCAGGCTGGCGCTCAATGCAAGGCACGGACCTGCGACAGCAGCTGCTCATCGCTGAACGGCTTGGTGACATAGCCCTTGGCGCCGAGCATCTGGCCCCAGGCCTTGTCGGCTTTCTGGTTCTTGGCCGAGACCAGGAGCACCGGGATGTCTTTGGTCTGCGCATCGCCCTGCAGGGCGCGGGTTGCGGCAAAGCCGTCCATTTCGGGCATGTTGATGTCCATCAGGATGGCATCGGGCCGGCTCCGCTTGGCGGAGGCCACGGCCTGGACGCCGTCGGCGGCCGTTGCCACCATGTAGCCGGCTTCGCTGAGCAGCTTTTCAAGACGCTGGCGGTCAACCGGGTTGTCTTCGACGATGAGGATGTTGCGGGCCATGGTGGGTACTCCTGGGATGGGGGATTCAGTTGGGCAGATGCACGGCAAGGACATCGCCGAGATGCTGGGGGTCGATGGGCTTGGTCAGGTAGGCATCGCAACCGGCCATCTTTCCGCGGATGCGATCGAAGGGCGAAGACTTGCTGGTGAGCATGACTACCGGGACGGCGTGGCTGCCGCGCAGCATGGACTTGATCTGGCGGCACCCTTCATAACCGTCGAGGCCAGGCATCAAGACATCCATCAGCACGCAATCGACCCGTTCGTGCGACAGGATCCGGAGCGCAGACGTCACACTGTCGGCTTCGCTCACGGCGAAGCCGCCTGCTTCCAGCAAGGAGCGCAGATGGTTGCGCACAGCCAGGCTGTCGTCGACCACCAGGATGGGACGATCGGAAAAGCGTCCGAGAAAAGTGCTGTGGGCCGTGTCCTGCGCCGCAGCCTGCACCACGGAGGGGGCACTCGGGCCGTTTTCCAGCGCGCGCGCCAGCAGGATGGGCAGGATGGACCATTGCACCGGCCGGCGGATGATGGTGTGACCCGCCGGCACCGGGCCGCGACCTCCGATCCAGATCACGGCCTTGCTTTCAATCCATGGCTGCTGCTTGGCCCAGGTGACCGCCGTACTGTCGCCGGCTCCGATCAGGACCACATCGGCCCGCCCGGCGTCGTGTTCCTCCAGGATTTCCAGGCGCGGTGACCGCCTCAGGGAAACCCGGACCAGGCCGTCGAGCAGCTGGCGTTCGTCGCGTTCGAGCCCCCGGACCAGCAGCTTGAGCGCGGGGCCGGCGGCCTCCTGCTTGCGTGCCGATGACGTCGCCTCAGCCATGGCGGCCGAGGGGCGCAGAGAAGTGCGCTCCATCCCCCTTGCGTGGATTTCACTGCTCACAGCCACCTCCCAGATTTGACTGCCTAGACGTGACGAGCCTTTTTTTTCTGTTGCCGCCGGCTCATCTGCGCAACAACTTGAAAAAATCTTGCGCTGCGGCTGAACAGGGCTCAAGCAAGACTACAGTTTTTTACATTTGCACCAACTTTGAAACGAAGGTTGTTACAAAGCCTGCCGCCCCGTTACGAGACGGGACGGAGCGGCGCGGACCGTGGGTCGCGGCGATTCAGCCCTGTGCTGCGTCGCGGGAGTAGGAGGAAAACAGGCGCTCGAAATTGCGGCTGGTGGCGTCTGCGATGGACTCCACCGTGCATTGCCGCAGTTGCGCGATCTGCTGCGCCACGAAGGGCACGTAGGACGGGTTGTTGGTCTTCCCGCGGTACGGCACTGGTGCCAGATAGGGGCTATCGGTCTCGATGAGCATGCGATCCATGGGCACGAAGCCGGCCACCTCACGCAGGTCGGCGGCATTCTTGAAGGTCAGGATGCCCGAGAACGAGATGTAGAAACCGAGGTCCAGCGCCGCACGTGCCACGGCCATGGTTTCCGTGAAGCAGTGGAACACCCCGCCGGCCGCACCGGGCGAGCCGTCTTCGCCCTCCTCGCGCAGGATGGCCAGGGTATCGTCCGAGGCACTGCGGGTGTGGATGACCAGGGGCTTGCCCAGTTGGCGTGCCGCCCGGATATGGGTGCGAAAACGCTGGCGCTGCCATTCCATGTCGGCCACGGTGCGCTCACCAAGGCGGTAGTAGTCCAGCCCGGTCTCGCCAATGCCGATGACGCGCGGCAGGCGGCCGCGCGTGAGCAGGTCGTCCAGCGTGGGCTCGGTCACACCCTCGTTGTCCGGATGCACGCCGACCGTAGCCCAGAAGTTGTCGTACCCCAGCGCCAGGCCATGCACCTGCTCGAACTCTTCCAGCGTGGTGCAGATGCACAGGGCCCGATTCACGCCGGCCTGGGCCATGGCCCCACGGATGCGCGGCAGATCTTCGCGCAGCTCGGGAAAGCTCAGGTGGCAATGGGAATCGGTGTACATGGCAAGGAGGCCGCAGCGCGCCCAGCGGTGCGCGCAGGGTAGCCCGGTGGCGCTCAGATGGTCTGGGTGGTGCGGTCGGACGACAGGTGGGAGCCCAGGATCTCTTCGATCTTGTTCTTGAGCAGGCGCGATTTCTCGTCTGCCGGGAAACGCACGCCCACGCCCTGGGTGCGGGTGCCGGCCGCTTTGGCGGGCGTGACCCAGGCCACCTTGCCAGCGATCGGGTAGCGCTGGTTGTCGTCTGGCAGGGACATCAGCACGTAGGCATCGTCGCCCAGGCGGTATTCGCGCGTGGTCGGGATGAACACGCCGCCTTCAGCGAACAAGGGGATATAGGCAGCATAAAGCGCAGCCTTCTCCTTGATCGCCAGCTGGATGACGCTGGGGCGGGGTGTGGCGGCGGTGGTGGGGGCTGTGGACATGGTGCGGGGCGATGCGAAGCTGCTAGTTTAGAGCGGTTTGGGCGCGACTCACAAGCGCCTCGATCATCAGGCCCGTGTTGAAGGGGTGCTCCGCGCTGCGGCTCTCCTGCCCCAACTCGCGCTGCCAGGCGCTCAGCACCGGCAAAGCTGGGGGCGGCGGCAGGTCGCTGGCGTCGAAATAGCGTGGTGTGGCGCCGCTGCCCAGCGCCAGCAGGTCGTGGCAAAGCTTGTGCAGTGCGTCGATCAGCTGGACCGGGCTCCAATCGGACACCGAGGTGAGTTCGCCGCGCTGCATGGCGCGCGGCAGGCTGCGCCAGCTCTTGGGCTCGCGCCCCGTGGCGGCAAACGCCAGGGCATCGTCGGGCCGTCCGCCCGCCGCGCGCAGCAGGGTGCGGGCATCGGCCGCGGCCAGGCCCCGCCCCTGCAGCCAGGTCAAGGCTTCGCTTTCGATCGGCCAGGTCATGGTGTGGGTCAGGCAGCGGCTGCGGATGGTGGGCAGCAGCTGGTGCGCGGCCTCGCTGGCCAGCACAAAGCGCACGTCGCCGGGCGGCTCCTCCAGGGTCTTGAGCAGGGCGTTGGCCGTGACGTGGTTCATGCGCTCGGCCGGGTAGACCAGCACGGCCTTACCGCGCCCGCGGGCGCTGGTGCGCTGGGCGAATTCGATGGCGTTGCGCATGGCCTCGATGCGGATCTCCTTGCTGGGCTTGCGCTTTTTCTCGTCGATGTCGCTCTGTGATTTTTCGTCCAGGGGCCAGCCCAGTTCCAGCATGACGGTCTCGGGCATCAGCACGCACAGATCGGCATGGGTGCGCACGTCGATGGCGTGGCAGGAGGAGCAAGTCCCGCAGGCGCCCTGCTCCGTGGCCTGCTCGCACAGCCAGGCGCGCACCAGTGCCAGGCCCAGGCTGTATTGCCCCAGGCCGGACGGCCCTTGCAACAGCCAGGCATGACCACGCTGGGCCAACAGCTGGCGACTCTGTTGGGCGAGCCAGGGTGCCAGGGTGTTTTCTTGCGTCATGCCAGCCACCCTTTTTGGCGCACGGCGGCCAACACGTCCTGCCAGACCTTTTCCCGGACTTGCGCCGCGTCGATGCGGGCAAAGCGCTGCGGGTCCTGGGCCAGGCGTTCGGCATAACCCTGTGCCACGCGGCGGAAGAATTCGACCGGCTGCGCCTCGAACTTGTCGGGTACGCGCGCGCCCGCCAGTCGCTGTGCTGCAATGGCGGGATCCAGGTCGAACCACACGGTCAGGTCGGGCTGGCGCAGGGCCGCGGTGCCGGGCATGGCCTGTACCCAGGTTTCCAGCACGCGCAGCACGGGCAGATCGAACCCTCGCCCACCGCCCTGGTAGGCATAGGTGGCGTCGGTAAAACGATCGCACAACACGACGTCGCCGCGCGCCAGGGCCGGCTCGATGAGCTGCTGCAAGTGATCGCGGCGCGCCGCGAAGACCAGCAAGGCCTCGGTCATGGCGTCCATGAGGTCATTGAGGACCAGGGTGCGCAGCTTCTCGGCCAGCGGCGTGCCACCGGGCTCGCGCGTGAGCGTCACATGGCGGCCTTGCGCGCGCAAGGCCTGGGCCAGGCCTTCGATGTGGGTCGACTTGCCGGCGCCGTCGATGCCTTCGAAGCTGATGAACAGGCCCGGCATTCAGCGCTGTCCCAGCTGGTATTTGCGCACGGCGCGGTTGTGTTCTTCGAGGGTGGCGCTGAACTCGCTGGTGCCGTCGCCCCGCGAGACGAAATACAGGGCCTTGGTCTGCGCCGGCTGGACGGCCGCCAGCAGCGCGTCCTGGCCGGGCATGGCGATCGGCGTGGGCGGCAGGCCGGCACGGGTATAGGTGTTCCAGGGCGTGTCGGTCTGCAGGTCGCGCTTGCGCAGGTTGCCGTCGAATTTGGCGCCCAGGCCGTAGATCACGGTGGGATCGGTCTGCAGCAGCATGCCGATGCGCAGGCGGTTGTTGAAGACGCCGGAGATCTGCCCGCGATCCGAGGGACGGCCGGTTTCCTTCTCGACGATGCTGGCCAGGATCAGGGCTTCGTCCGGGCTCTTGAGCGGGCTGTCGGGCAAGCGCTGGGCCCAGGCGGCCGCCAGGCGCTGGTCCATCTCCTGCAGGGCACGCCGCAGCAGTGCCAGATCGCTGGATCCCTTCGCATAGCTGTAGGTGGTCGGGAAAAAGCGTCCTTCCGGGGGCACACCCGGGCGGCCAAGTTTTTCCATGATCTCGGCGTCGCTCAAATCCTTGATGTCGGGCTTGAGCCGGTCGGCTTTGCCCAGCAGCTGGCGCCACTGGGTGAAAGTCAGCCCTTCGACCAGGGTTACGTTGCGCTGGGCCACTTCGCCGCGTACCAGCTTGCTGACCAGCGTACGCGGGGTGGGCGTACCGCTGATCTCATAACTGCCGGCCTTGAGCTGGCGTGCCTGCCCGGAAAGGCGTATCCACCAGTAGAACAGCTGCGGCTGCACCTGCACCCCGCCGTCCACCAGGGCGCGCACCACCGTGCGTGCGCTGGTGCCGGACTCGATGGTCAGTTCCACGGGTTCAGCCGTGAGTTCCAGGGGCTGCTGCAGCCACCAGGCCGTGCTGGCAACCGACAGGCTGGCCAACAGGAAAAAAAGCGATGCAAGAAATTTCACAGCCCTAAGGAATTCATGTCTATGGCAGACGATGATAATTCACCCTCATGAACTCCACTCTGAACGGCCTGTCTTCCCTGCCCCATCTTGGGGTGATCCGCGCCGAAGGCGAAGATGCCGCCAAATTCCTGCATGGCCAGCTCACCCAGGATTTTTCCCTGCTGGGCCTGTCCGAAGCGCGTCTGGCCGCCTTCTGTTCGGCCAAGGGGCGCATGCAGGCCAGCTTCATCGCTTTCAAACGCAGCCACACCGACATCCTGCTCGTCTGCAGCCGCGACCTGCTGGCGCCCACGCTCAAGCGCCTGTCCATGTTCGTGCTGCGCTCCAAGGTGAAACTCAGCGATGCCAGTGCCGAGGTGGTCCTCTGCGGCCTGGCCGGAGAAGCCGTGCAAGCCCTGGCGCCGGGCGCGCACGCGCCCTGGAGCCGCAACGATCTGGGCCCAGCCACCCTGGTGCATCTCTACCCGGCCGATGGCACGCCCCTCGCCTTGTGGGTGGCGCCGGCCGGCACGCCGCTGCCGACGGTTCCCGCCTTGAAACACGAGGACTGGCTTTGGGGCGAGGTGCGCAGCGGCGTGGCAACGTTGACCCAGCCCATCTTCGAGGCCTTCGTGCCGCAGATGCTCAACTACGAATCCCTGGGCGGCGTCAATTTCAAGAAGGGTTGCTACCCCGGTCAGGAGGTGGTGGCACGCAGCCAGTTCCGCGGCACGCTCAAGCGCCGCGCCTACCTGGCGCACGCTGCCGCCGAGATGCTGGCCGGCCAGGAGATCTTCGATGCAGCCGACCCCAGCCAGCCCTGCGGCATCGTCGCTCAGGCGGCAGCGGCGCCCGGGGGCGGCTTCGATGCCATCGTCTCGCTGCAGACCTCGGCCTCCGGTGCCAGCCTACAAGTGGGTCAGGCCGGCGGGCCGGCATTGCAATTGCTGCCCCTGCCCTATCCGCTGCTCGAAGATATCTAAGGCAGGGCTCGGACCATCTCGATGTGGGGGATGCCGGCCTCCTCGAACGGCTCCCCTTGCGGCTGGAAGCCAAGCTGCAGATAGAAGGCTTCGGCACTGCGCTGGGCGTGCAGCAGGACCGAACGGTCACCGCGTTGCGCCGCCGCCTGCAGCAGTGATTGCAGGATGTCGCGCCCCAGGCCGCTGCCGCGCAACACGCGCGTGACCGCCATGCGCCCGATCCTGGCCACGTCCGGCCCGTGCTGCAGCAGACGCCCCGTGGCCACCGGCATGCCCAGGCGGTTGTAGGCCACCGCGTGCAGGGCTGTGGCGTCGTCCTCGTCCCACTCCAGTTCCAGCGGAATCTCCTGCTCCTGCACAAAGACCTCGGTGCGGACCTGGCGCGCCGCCTCCCCCAACTGGGCCCAGGCGCCCAGGCGGATCTCCACCATGGCCTCGCCGGCCTCAAAGCCCGTCAGCGTGTCGCGCAGGGCCTGTGGCACCGGTTTCGACGTCTGGGTGGCCGGGTTGGCATACACGTAGATGAGTTCGCCCTCGACCAGCAGCGTGTCGCCGCGGAACACGCCACCCCGAAACTGGATCGATGAGTTGCCGATGCGCTCGCACTTCATGCCGATGCGCAGCTGGTCGTCGAAACGCGCCGAGGCGTGGTACTCCAGGCCGGCCTTCTTCACGTACAGGTCGCCGCCCAGATGTTCCATGGCGGCCTCGTAAGGCAGGGCAAGGGCGCGCCAGTAGTCGCTGATGGCAGTGTCGAAGTACATCAGGTAATGCGCATTGAAGACGATCTTCTGCATGTCCACCTCGGCCCAGCGCACACGCAGGGAGTGGAAGAAGCGGAAGTCGGCGCGGGTGATGGTGTGCTTGCTCATGCGGTCTGGAAGGCGTGTTTCAACGCCCGTGCGGCATCGGCGTGGGCCTGCAGGGCTTCGGGTATGGCGCGGCCCATCTTGATGAATTCGTGCACCACGCCGCGGTAGATCTCCAGGTCGACGGTCACGCCGGCAGCACGCAGCTTGTCGGCGTACAGCACGCCCTCGTCCACCAAGGGGTCGCATTCGGCCAGGCCGATCCAGGCCGGCGCCACGCCGTCCACATCCGGCGCGTGCAGCGGCGCAAAGCGCCAGTCGTCGCGGTCGGCCGGGGTGTTGACGTAGTGGTTGAAGAAATAGGTGATGTGCGGCTCCTCGATCACGAAGCCGTGGGCAAAGGTCTTGTGCGAGGGAGTGTCCTGGTGGGCGGCACAGCCCGGGTAGAACAGCAGTTGCAGGGCCAGCGGCAGGCCCGCGTCACGCGCCTCGAGGGCGGTGACGATGGCCAGCGTGCCACCCGCGCTGTCGCCGCCCACGGCCAGGCGGCTGCCATCCAGGCCCAGGGCCCCGGCTTGCGCGGCCAGCCACTGCAGTGCATCCCAGGCGTCGTTGGAGGCGGTGGGGAACTTGTGCTCGGGCGCCAGCCGGTAATCCACCGAGAGCACGGCGCAGTGCGCCAGATGGCTCAGGTGGCGGCACAGTGCATCGTGCGTGGCCACGCTGCCGATGGTGAAGCCGCCGCCGTGGAAGTAGAGCAGCACCGGCAGATGGTCCTGCGCCGGCGCGTAGAGCCGGGCCGCTAGCGCCTGGCCGTCGCGTGTCGGGATGCTCAGGTCCTGCACGCGTGCCAGTTTGTGCCCCGGGATGTCCAGCATGCTGGAGCCCACCTCGTAGACCTGGCGCGCCTGCTGCGGACTCAGCGCATGCAGTGGCAGCTGGCGCGTGCGCGCCATGCGGTCCAGCACCTGGTGCATGGCAGGGGTCAGCAGGGCACGCGGGTTGCGTTGGTGACTCATGGGTGGGGATTTGCTTGCTAAAGTGGCTCGATTCGGAGTTTTTGATCGTACACCGCGGAGACAAACCACCATGGCGCTTATCTACTACATCACCCAGGTCCAGTTCGATTTCGGCGCCATCAAGCTGCTGAAACAGGAGTGCGAACGCAACGGTATCAGCCGCCCGCTGATCGTGACCGATGCCGGGGTCAAGGCCGCCGGCCTGCTGCAGAAGGCGCTGGACGCCCTGCCCGGCATGCGTGCGGCGGTGTTCGACCAGACCCCGTCGAACCCGACCGAGGCCGCCGTGCGGGCCGCCACCGCGATCTACCAGGCGCAGCAGTGCGACGGCCTGATCGGGCTGGGTGGCGGCAGCGCCATCGACTGTGCCAAGGGTGTGGCGATCGCCGCCACGCACGAAGGTCCCTTGAAGACCTACGCCACCATCGAAGGCGGCTCACCGAAGATCACCGAGCGCGTGGCGCCGCTGATCGCCGTGCCGACCACGGCGGGCACCGGCAGCGAAGTCGCACGTGGCGCCCTCATCATCGTCGACGACGGCCGCAAGCTGGGTTTCCATTCCTGGCACCTGGTGCCCAAGACCGCCATCTGCGACCCTGAGCTCACGCTGGGACTGCCCTCGAAGCTGACGGCCGCCACCGGCATGGACGCCATCGCCCATTGCATGGAAACCTTCATGGCCCCGGCCTTCAATCCGCCGGCCGACGGCATTGCGCTGGACGGCCTGCAGCGCGCCTGGGCGCACATCGAGCGCGCCACCAAGGATGGCAGCGACCGCGAGGCGCGCCTGAACCTGATGAGCGCCTCCATGCAGGGAGCCATGGCCTTCCAGAAAGGCCTGGGCTGCGTGCATTCCCTGAGCCACAGCCTGGGCGGCGTGGACCCGCGCCTGCACCATGGCACGCTCAACGCCATGTTCCTGCCGGCGGTCATCAACTTCAACGCCGGTGCCGAATCGATCCAGAAGGAGTCGCGCCTGCTGCGTCTGGCCCAGGCCATGAACCTGGACTCGGCCGGCGACATCGCCTTGGCTATCAAGGACATGAACGCCCGTCTGGGTCTGGCCAGCGGCCTGCGTGAGATGGGCGTGAGCGAGAGCCAGTTCGATGCCGTCATCGCTGGCGCGCTGGCCGACCACTGCCACAAGACCAACCCGCGCATCGCCAGCGCGGACGACTACCGTGCCATGCTGCAGCAGGCGATGTGAGCCTGAAAGCCGCATGCCGCTTACTTGAACAGGCAGTTCTTGGCGTAGTCGGCCGCCTCGTTGGCCGTCCAGTCGCCCTTGGGCTTGGCCTGCAGCTGCTCACACCAGGCCTTGCTGCCGACTTCAGGTGAGCAGGCCGTCAGCAGCATCAGAACGGCGAATGTAGCAATCAGCTTGTGCATGGGAAGCTCCTGGAAAGGGAATAGGCGCAGCCTTCAAAGCGGCTGCAGTTGCGCCGGGTCCGGCTGGTCCAGCCAGGCCTGGAACTCGTCAGCCAGTTGACGGCTCATCTGCACGGCCTGGCTCCAGGCCTGCACACGCGCGGCCAGGTTGTTGCCGTAGTGGGTGAAGTCCTTGCGGTCGGGCAGCTTGCCGTTGGGCAAGGTTTTGATCCATTCGGGGTTCGGCGCCAGCAGCAGCATATTGTCCAGGTGATGCGTGGCCTGGTGGCGCCACGTGAGCGCCTTGTCCAGCCAGCCTGGCACCACGGCACGCTGGAAATGCGGGTACAGCACCAGGCCAGGCCGCTGCGCGGCATCGGGCGCGGCGGCGTAATTGAGATGCAGGTGGTAGTCGGTGATGCCACCGTCCCAGTAGGCGCCGGGCGGCGCGCCAGGGATGTCGTGCACAGCCTGCAGTGCAAAGGGAATGGAGCAGCTGGCCTGCAGGGCCGGGTAGAAGTTGGCCGCGTCCAGCGGCAGCTGGCGAGTACGGTAGTCGTGGCTGTCAAAAGGCAGCGCGGCGCACGGTGCGTCGGGCGCTGAGGCGCTGCGGGTGGAAAACACCACGCGCTCCAGCCAGGCACCCATGGCCTTGCGCCGCACCGTGTTGGTGAGAAAAGCCCCCAGATACCCCAGTGGCGTGCCCAGACCGTGCTCGCGGCGCAAGATATGGCGGCCGCGCGAGGTCACGACATGCAGGTGGTAGCGCGGATGCTGTAGCACCTCGGCTTCACGACCACCGTAAAAGGAGCGCAGGTTCTGCCCGAACATCTCGCTCACGTGGCGGGCGCTGGGAAGCTTGTTGCCGGGCCTGAATTCGTAGTGCTGGCGGATGTAGTCGTGCTCCAGGCGTTCGAAAGCGGCCACCGGATCATCCAGGCAGGCGGTGGCCATGCGCCAGGCGCCGATCGAGCCGCCGACCAGGTCGACCGGCTGGGCTGACTGCGGCAGCCACTGTCCGAACAGGTAGCGATCCAGCGCCCCCAGGATCAGCCCCTTGGGGCCGCCGGCCGCCGCCGGGATGGTATGGATGTGACCCGGCAGCAGGCCGTGCTGGCGGATGTGCTCGCGGGCCG
The DNA here is from genome assembly GCA_016185015.1 of Burkholderiales bacterium. GTDB lineage: Bacteria > Pseudomonadota > Gammaproteobacteria > Burkholderiales > Burkholderiaceae_C > Hylemonella. The sequence continues at coordinate 80,783 of JACPOI010000041.1, read as the reverse complement.
CCGGCCCGGCATACAGACTCAAAGCTTTCATGCGGGAAGAATCAGGGAAACCTGCTCTCAGCCTCTCAGGTGTGGGCGGACCAGTCGAAGGGGTCCTGCTGCAGCACCATGTCGATGTCCAGGTCCAGCACCTCGCCGACTTCGCCGGGGAAGGTCACGGCCAGGGCCCGCTCGTTGAGCTTGGCTTCCCGGGCCCGGGCGCGCCAGGTGGCGAGGTGGATGACCCCGGCCAGCGGCTCATAGACGTTGTTGGAGAACGGTGCGTACTGGTGTTCCAGCGCATCGACGATGGGCTGCGGAAAGTGCCACTGGCGCGCATAAGCCGCCCCGACATGGGCATAGTTGTAGCCAAAGCGCATGAACTCGGCCTTGGCGCGCTTGAGGTCCAGCGGCCCGAGCTCCTTGTTCAGCAGGGCCATCTCGGCGGGCATGCCGGCGTGCATGACCAGTTCGCCGATCGCATGGATCAGGCCGCAGGTGAAGGCGGCGCCCTGGTTCTGCCGGGTCACGCCGGCCAGCGAACGCGCCAGCTTGGCCACGTTGAGGCTGTAGATCCAGAACTGCGGCAGGTTGATGCCGGGGATGCCCTTGAGCGAGGCCGCCGAGGCGGCCTCGGACGCCATGTGGCGGATGTGGGAAAGGTCCAGGATGGCCAGGGCCTCGGCGGCGCTGTTGACCTTGCCCGAGAGCCGGAACGGCGGGGTGTTGGCCGTCTGCAGCACACGGGTGGTCAGGGCCAGGTCGGTGCTGATCAGCTGGGTGATGTTCTTCAGGTCGGCGACCTCACGGTCCAGCTCGCTGAGCAGCAGCGCGACGACCTTGGGGATGCTGGGCAGCACGATGGGAGACGCCAGCAGGGCATTCAACTCCATGCTTGCAGTCTCCGGGCATCGTTCTGGCTCATGGCGCCATTATGTCCTGCCCTCACCCGCCGCGTCGAGTGACGAGGCCCCCAGGCGACAGGGGCGTGAGCCGGCCCACGCCACCCGCGGCCCTCCGGCTCCCAGGCTCAGCGCTTGAGCTTGGCGAAGGCCGAAGCCATGGCCGATTGCGGCGCCGGGCCGTTGTCGCGACGCGGCTGCTGCTGGCCCCGCCCTGCCCCCTCGTAGCGGTTCTCACGCGGGGCGTCGCGGCGCGCCGGCGTAGCGTCGAGTTTCATGGTCAGGCTGATGCGCTTGCGCGCCACGTCCACCTCCAGCACCTTGACCTTGACGATGTCGCCGGTCTTGACCACCTCGCGCGCATCGTTGACGAACTTGTTGGCCAGCTGGCTTACGTGCACCAGGCCGTCCTGGTGCACGCCCAGGTCGACGAAGGCGCCGAACTGGGCCACGTTGCTGACCGTGCCTTCGAGCACCATGCCCTCCTGCAGGTCCTTGATGTCGTCCACGCCCTCGTTGAAACGCGCTACCTTGAAGTCGGGGCGCGGGTCGCGCCCCGGCTTTTCCAGTTCGCCCAGGATGTCCTTGACGGTGATGACGCCGAACTGTTCGTTGGCAAACAGTTCGGGCTTGAGGGTCTTGAGCATCTCGGCGCGGCCCATGAGCTCGGCCACGGGCTTGCCGGTCTGCGCCATGATCTTTTCCACCACGGGATAGGTCTCGGGGTGCACGCCCGTCATGTCCAGCGGGTTGTTGCCGCCCCGGATGCGCAGGAAACCGGCGCTCTGCTCGAAGGTCTTGGCGCCCAGGCCGGTGACCTTGAGCAGGTCCTGCCGGCTGCCGAAGGCGCCGTTGGCCTCACGCCAGCGCACCACGGCCTTGGCCACGCTGCCCGACAGGCCCGAGACGCGCGAGAGCAGCGGCACGCTGGCCGTGTTCAGGTCCACGCCCACGGAGTTCACGCAGTCTTCCACGACGGTGTCCAGGCTGCGCGCGAGTTCGCTCTGGTTCACGTCGTGCTGGTACTGGCCGACGCCGATGCTCTTGGGGTCGATCTTGACCAGCTCGGCCAGCGGGTCCTGCAAGCGGCGCGCGATGCTGGCCGCGCCGCGCAGGCTGACGTCCACATCGGGCATCTCTTGAGAAGCGAATTCGCTGGCCGAATAGACCGAGGCACCGGCCTCGCTGACCACGACCTTCTCTATTTGTTGATCGACTTTGGCTGCCAGCTTGATCAGGTCGGCCGCCAGCTTGTCGGTCTCGCGGCTGGCCGTGCCGTTGCCGATCGCAATCAGGTTCACGCCATGTTTCTCGACCAGCCGGGCCAGGGTGTGCAGCGAGCCGTCCCAGTCGTTGCGCGGCTCGTGCGGGTAGACCGTGGCCGTGTCCACCAGCTTGCCGGTGGCGTCGACCACGGCCACCTTCACGCCGGTGCGGATGCCCGGGTCCAGGCCCATGACCACACGCGGGCCGGCTGGCGCAGCCAGCAGCAGATCGCGCAGGTTGTCGGCAAAGACCTTGATGGCCACCTTCTCGGCCTCTTCCCGTAGTCGGGCGAAGAGGTCGCGCTCGGTCGAGAGGCTGAGCTTGACGCGCCAGGTCCAGGCCACGCACTTGCGGATCAGGTCGTCGCCCGGGCGGGCCTTATGGCTCCAGCCCAGGTGCAGGGCGATCTTGCCCTCGGCGATCGAGGGCTTGCCCGGTTCCGGTTCGACCGGCAGCACGAGTTTGGCGTCCAGGATTTCCAGCCCGCGGCCGCGGAAGACGGCCAGAGCCCGGTGCGAGGGCACCCGGCCGATGGGTTCGTCGTAATCGAAATAGTCCCGGAACTTGGCCACGTCAGGGTGGTTCTCGTCCTTGCCCCCGGCCAGCTTGCTCTGGAACAGGCCCTCCTGCCAAAGCCACTGCCTGAGCGACTGCACCAGGGCCGCGTCCTCGGCCCAGCGCTCGGAGAGCAGGTCGCGCACGCCGTCCAGGACGGCGGCCACGGTCGTGAAATCGTCGCCGGCCTCGGTTTTGTCCTTCAGGACAAAGGCTACGGCCTCGGTGGCCGGGTTCAGGCCTGGATCGGCGAACAACTTGTCCGCCAACGGCTCCAGACCCGCTTCGCGGGCAATCTGGCCTTTGGTGCGGCGTTTGGGCTTGTAGGGCAGGTAAAGATCTTCCAGTTCCTGCTTGGTCGGCGCGGCCAGGACGGCGGCCCGCAGCTCAGGCGTGAGCTTGCCCTGCTCCTCGATGCTCTTGAGCACGGCCTCGCGCCGGTCTTCCAGTTCCCGCAGGTAGGCCAACCTGGCTTCCAGCTCCCGCAGCTGGATGTCGTCCAGGCCGCCGGTGGCTTCCTTGCGGTAGCGGGCGACGAAGGGCACCGTGGCGCCCCCGTCGAGCAGGGCCACGGCGGCCTCGACCTGCTGTACACGAACCCGGATTTCCTGCGCGATCTGCGCGATGATTTTCTGCATGACTCTCTGACTTGGCGCCGGCCTGTAGGCCGGGCTAGGGAAACAAAGTCAGCGAGTGTGCCACAGCCGCAACAGCGCTTGTCAGGGAAATTCCTACAAGAGGATCAGGCAAAACCCGACTCAATTTTTTAACGGCAAAGGCATAAAGTGGCGCATGTCCGTAGGGGGGCTGGACTCAGCCAGACGGGCAACAACCTAGCCTGAGGTATCCACTTATGTCGACCAACCTTCTGGGAACTGAAGCCGCCGTTCGCTCCATGAACATCCCGCCCGCCTATCAGGAGCCCGAAGAGGATCAGGCCATAGCGGAAAACGTCCAGTACCTGCCCTTCACGGTGCGCCAGGCGACCAATACGGACGACCTGAAGAAGGTGGTCGAAGTGCGTCAGCGGGCCTATGCCCGGCATTTGCCCCTGGTCGCCGAGTCTCTCAAGACGCCCGAACCGGACGACACCGAAGACGGGGTGGTCTTGCTGATCGCCGAATCGAAAGTGGATGGATCGGCATTGGGAACGGTACGTATCCAGACGAATCGGGTCAATCCCCTGAATTTGGAAGAGTTTGTCGCTTTGCCCGAGGGGTTGCGCGGCAAGACGATTGCGGAAGTCCGGCGCCTGGGCGTGGCCCAGGGCCTGCCCGGCCGTCTGGTGCGAATGTTGCTCCTCAAGGCGGTGTACCAGTACTGTGCGCACAACCACATTGACTGGATCCTGGTGGGTGCCAGGCCGCCCTTGGACCGTATGTACGAACAGCTCACACTTGCCGACGTGCTTCCGGGCAAGACCTTTCTGCCCAAGCAGAACAACATTCCGCACCGCATATTGGGACTGGAGATCCGGGCCTTTCATGACCGGCTGGTCGCAAGCAACAATCCGCTGCTGGAGTTCTTCTTCTACACGCAGCATCCCGATATCCAGCGCACATGCCTGGAACCGCTGCGCTGGAGTGGCGACAGGGAAAAGCTCAACACGACTTTCGCACAACATTCAGCGGGTGCGGAGGGCTCATTTTCTTGAAAACATAGCCAAACGCGTCGAGATCGCGCTATCCTAACGGCCGGAATCCATCGATTGACGATGTGGACTTCTGGGCCAGTCCGTTCCTGGCGTTGGAATGGAACAATAAACAAGGGAACCGATCTTGACAGCACTGTCACAAGGGCTGCTATCCGTAGCGAACGCGATTTCCCGAGGCTTGGACCGTCTATCCAATGCCATCGCTTTCTACGTGGTTCCCCTTGCGATTGCCTTGGTGTCGTTTGCCGCGCTCTTCTTTTGGCAAGATCTTTACCGTAGCGAATCCGAGCTCCAGCTTGAGCTACACGTGCTCGAGCCCACCGGGGCCCAGTGGACCGTTGAAGAAGCCCAAACCCGCTTGGCCACAGCGCCAACCAGCAGTTTCTACAAGACGAACCTGTCCGAACTTCCGGTCTGGTTCAGTTTTGAGATTCCGGACCGGGGTTCGAGCCCTCAGCCCCGGCTGATCGAGTTCCCGTCCAAGCATGCAGTAGACATCCAATGCTGGGACGGGCAAGGCCTGCGCCCTATCGCTGGCACGACGGGCTACAGCCCCGAGCAGACGATCTATCGCGCCATGGCCGGGCATGCGATGCCTGTGGCCGTGTCACTGCAGGACGTGATCTGCCGCAGTTCATTTGTCGGACCCGCCAGATTGAGTGCTGAGTTGTGGGATCGCGACCGTTTCGACATCGCGATCCGCGACTACCACCGCAAGTCCGGCCTGATCGACGGCGGGATCCTGGTCCTGGCCGTATTCGTCCTGATCACCGCTGTCATGAATCGGCAGCGTCTCTATCTGGTGTTCGCAGCATGGCTGATCGTGACCGTGCGGCTCAGCGCCACCGCGGGCGGCTGGGATCACCAGTGGCTGAACCATGCCGTGCCACCCGACTGGTTGTCCCAGGGACGTTCGTTCACACGCGCAGCGTGGGCCTTGCTGACGGTGACGCTGTTCAAAGAGTTGTTCCTGGAGGACCTTCGCCGGTTGCGTTATGCGCTTCCGATCACGATCCTCCAGTGGCTCTGCGTGATGCTTTTTGTCGCGGCCGTATTCCTGCCCCGGAACATATTCCTGCCCACGATGTGGGCACTGGGGGCCGTGTGGGCGCCCTTCTTCGTTTATGTCCTCGCGCGGATCGTGATCGTGAATCGCAACCGGGTGGCCTTGCTGTATGCGGCTTCGCTGGGCGTCACCATGGTATCGACGCTGTTCGATATCTTTGCGGCATCGATGGGACTCAAGGGACTGGATGAGTCCTTGAACACGGTGATCGTCACATTGGCTTCGGCGCTGCTGATTTCCCTGGCCATTGCTGAACAGATGCGTCAGGAACACAAGGCACGACTCGCCGCACAGGCACAGCTGCAGCACACCTACGACGCCATCCCCATCGGCATGTTCACGCTGGATCTGCAGGGTCGTTTCACCAGCATCAATCCGGCCTTGCGTAAGATGCTGGGGCCGCGGGCCTTCAAGACCACGCACAACACCTGGCAGCAATATTTCGGGGCTGACATCTGGAATGCGCTGCTCGATCTGGCTCAGAACCAGCCTGACGGTGATATCGAGATCCGCAGCCAGATGGACGTGACCGGCTTCGAGGCACCGCGTCGCTATCTGGTGAAGGCGGCGCTGGCCGGCGACAAGATCGAAGGCTCGCTCCAGGACGTGACGGACAAGTCCATTGCCGCCGATGAGCTGAATTTCCTGGCCGACAACGATGCGCTGACCAAGGTACTGAACCGCCGCGGTGTCGAGAAGGCCTTCAACGAAGCGGTGGCCGCCATCGACGAAGCGCACCCCCTGGCCCTGGCCTACCTGGACCTGGATCGTTTCAAGCTTATCAACGACCTCTACGGCCACAACGCCGGCGACGAGGTGCTGCGGCAGGTCTGCCACCGCGTCAACAGCCTGCTGGCAGGCCAGATGCGACTGGGACGCGTCGGCGGCGACGAGTTCGTCATCCTGCTGTCGGACACGCGCATGCCGCTGGCCACGGTCATCTGCCGCGGCATCATCGACAGCATCGACGAGAAGCCCTTCCGCGTTGGCGAGAAGGCCTTCTATGTTCGCGGCTCCATCGGCCTGATCGAGGTCAGTCCCGGCACGCAGTTCAAGGAGGTGCTCTCCACCTCCGACCGCGCCTGCCGCGAAGCCAAGACCGGGCAGTACCGCGGGTTGGTCGTGTACGAACAGGACTCCCCGGCCTTCCGCGAGCACCAGGCTGAACTCCGGCTGATCGGCGAGCTCTCGGCGAGCGAAACCATTGCCGGCCTCTTCCTCGAGATGCAACCGATCATGTCGCTGACCCGACCGAACGATGCGCTCAACTTCGAGGTGCTGCTGCGCATGCGGGATACCGCCGGCAACCTGGTGCCGGTCAGCCGCGTGATTGCTGCGGCCGAGGACAGCGGCCGCATGAGCAAGATCGACCACTGGGTGCTGTCCACCACCCTGGCCTGGCTGGACCAGCATCGGGCCAAGCTGCTGCGCACCCAGTTCGTCTGCATCAACCTCAGTGGCGCCTCGCTCAATGACGAGGAGTTCATGCAGGAGGTGTTCGACATCCTGCGCCGCAACAGCCACGTCTCCAGCTTCCTGTGCATCGAGATCACCGAGAGCATTGCCCTGCACGACCTCAAGAACACGCGCCGTTTCATCGACAAGGTGCGCAGCTACGGCGCGCGGGTGGCGCTGGATGATTTCGGGGCCGGCTACACGTCCTTCTCCTACCTCAAGGAGTTGCCCGCCGACCTGCTCAAGATCGATGGCAGCTTCGTGGTCAACATGAACCAGCACCCGGCCAATGTGTCCATTGTCGAGGCCATCGTCAACCTGGCGCGCAACCTGGGCATGAAGACCATCGCCGAATGGGCCGAGGATGCCGCCACGGTGCAGGCCCTGGCGGAAATCGGTGTCGACTATGTGCAGGGTTATGCCGTGGCGCGCCCGATGGCCCCGGAGAAGATCCTGGAGGTCAGCTCGGCCGCCAGCTTCATCCAGAACGTCGAGCTGCTGCACTTTGTCGAAGCGCAGGACCGGCAGAATAACCCGCTGGCCCAGCTGGACCTGCTGATCGACAACGACAAGCAGTCGCCCCCCAAGATCCACTGAGAACTTGCAAATAAATCTGCTGCGCGGCCCGATCGCCGCGTTGGGCGGTGTTGGCTCCGGCCGCTGCGCTTAACTTTTGCACAGCAGCAAAAGTTAGCCTACGCCGCAACTGCATTGTCGCCATTCTCACGTACGGGAAGTACGTTCCGGTGACTGCGCTCCGTCCGCCTTGCGCTCGGACCGCTCGCTACGATTTATTCACGAGTTCGGAGCCTCTGCGCCGCACGCTCAGGCGCTGGCGCGCAGAGCCCGGCGCAGCTCCAAGCCCAGCTCCGGCTTGTGGGCAAAAGGATCGGTGGGATTGCGCGCCTGCATGATGTCCTCCAGCCGCGTCTGCACCGAGGCAATGGCCTTGGGATGGCTGTAGATGTAGAACTGGTTGGCGGCGATCGCCTCGAACACCTTCTGCGCAACTTCAGCCGCCGTCACCTTGCCCGAACTCACGGCCTTGTCGCTCATCGCCTGCCCGATGAGCTGGCTGCGCGTGGGCTTGGCCATGGCCAGTTCGCCCGGGCGGTTGCGTTCGCTCTGGTGGATGCCGGTGGGGACGAAGAAGGGGCACAGCACCGAGGCGCCGATCTGCTCCGTCACCAGGGCCAGGTCCTGGTACAGGGTTTCGCTGTGCGAGACCACCGCATGCTTGCTCACGTTGTAGACGCCCATGTTGGGCGCGTTCAACAGGCCGGCCATGCTGGCGGTGTTCACGATATGACCACGGTAGCCGGGGTCCTTCTGTGCGGCCTCCAGCATCATGGGCGTGAACAGGCGCACGCCGTGGATCACGCCCCAGAGGTTGACGCCCAGCACCCACTGCCAGTCCTGCACCGTGTTTTCCCAGACCAGGCCGCCGGCGCCCACGCCGGCGTTGTTGAAGACAAGGTGCGGTGCACCGAAGCGCTCCTGGACGCGACGCGCGAGATGATCCATCTGCGCAGCATCCGAGACGTCAACCTGCTGCGCCAGCACCTCGGCACCAGCAGCCTTCATCTCCGCAGCGGTACGGTCCAGCGCATCCTGCTGCACGTCGGCCAGCACCAGTTTCATGCCCAGGCGGGCGCCGATGCGCGCGCACTCCAGCCCGAAGCCGGAGCCGGCACCGGTCAGCACAGCGGTCTTGCCGGCGAAATCCTTGATCATGTTGTCTCTTCCTTTTTCAATACATAGCCGATGCGGGGGAAATGGACGTGGACCACGCCCGCACGCTCATCAACGCGGCGGATCGTGTAATGCATGCGGGTGGCGGCCACCAGCTCGCCGGTGCTGGGCTCCGGGCCAAAACTGTCGCTGAAGATGCTCACGCGGCTGCCCAGGGCGATGCCGTGCTCGTCCTGGAAGGGCTGATCGGCGAGCACGCTGCCCTGATCCGTTGACGCCGCGCACAGCGCGATCGCTGCCCCGGCGTCGATGTCAGCGCCGGGCCCGCCATGCCCTATGGCCGCCATGCGGTCCATCCAGGCCAGCACGACCGGCGTCGCTGAGAGGATGCCGGCCATCACGCTGGTTTGCGTGCGCGTGAACCACAGCGGGTGGTAGGCGGCGAAGTCGGCAATGCAGGGCGCGTTGCCCAGCAGGTAGGGTTGGGTCTCCAGCATCGAGGCGAGGCGGCGCAGGTAGCTCTTGTAGGCGGCCGCGGCGTCGGCCGGCGGGTTGCGGGGAACGGCCACCCGCATCTTGCTGCGGTCCTCGCCGAAGGCCTTGGCCACAGGCCCCCATTGTTCGGGGGCGCCTCCGCCAAACATCTGAGCTGCACCTGCAGGGCTGAAGTTCCAGGCCATGGCGGCCCAGAAGAGCTTGTCGTCGGCCCACTGCGCAAGGATGCGTGCCAGGCCCTTCTGGTCCGCGGGGTAGAGCGTGGGCTCGGGCTGCAGATGTTCCAGCACATCACAGATCAACGCGGTATCGCAATAGATGTGTGAGCCGATCTGCAGGAATGGCGTCTTGCGGTAGCCACCGGTCAGTGCCACCACATCGGGCTTGGGCATCACCCGTGGCACCCGCACGGATTGCCAGGCAAGCTGCTTGTGGCCCAGGATGAGGCGGATCTTTTCCGAGAACGGTGAAGTCGGGTAGTGGTGCAGGAGCAGTTCAGCCACGGGCTTTCCTTGGTGCAAATATCTGGGACCAGGTTTCACCGAGGTCACGCACCTCGGCCTCACCCAAAGCCCTCTTCTCTTCCAGCAGCCGGTGCAGGCGCGGCAAGTTGTAATGGGGCACCGCTGGGTACAGGTGGTGTTCCAGGTGGTAGTTCACGTGGTGCGGGAACAGGAAGAAGCGCCCGACCCAGTTGGCCGTGCTGCCCCAGGTCCGGTTGGTCCGCGCTGCGGTCAGCGGCGAGGTGAGGTCGTACACCGCACCGTGCTCGCAGATGGCACGCAGGCGCAGGATGGGCTGCAGCGTCGTGAGCAGCGGCAGGGTCCACAAGGCCAGATAGACCAGCAGGCCATCGAGGCCGCCGATCAGCGCGGCGCCCACCGGCGCCAGCAGATGGAAGGCCACCACGCCCCAGCGATCACGCCGGGCCGCGGCGCGCAGCTGCGGCGAGGTGTCGTCCAGCGGGGACATGCGGCGCTTCGTGTCTTCGTTGATGGCCGGCGAACCGAAGAAGTAGGCGTAGGTTTTCCAGGCGTTCCAGCCGATCAGGTCCTGCGCCAGCTTCTTCCACAGATAGGCCTTGCCACGCGGGTAACCGCCGTGTATGGCCGTGTCCGGGTCTTCGGGGCCGTAGAGGTTGTTGTGGTGAAGGCGGTGCGTGACGCGGTAGGTGCACATGGAGACACCGCCGCTCATGCCGATCAGGCGGCCCAGCACATCATTGAGGCTGCGGTTCGCGAGGAGGCGGTAATGGGCCGCTTCGTGCGCCAGGATGAACAGGCCGTGCTGGGCCACGCCGATCAGCACCAGGCCGGCCAGGCCCCCCAACCACCACCACGGCGTGGGCCAGGCCAAGGAGGCCAGGGCCATGCCGGCGGCGGCCAGCAGCACCGTCTGCAGGACGGCCAGCATCGAGCGGCTGTCCGACAAGGTGGTGAGTGGTGCCAGTTCCTCGGCCGTCAGCAGGCGCCGGGCCTGGGCATTGCGGCTGCCCGGTGCGCGTAGGTCGTCGCGGAACTCCTCGCCCCGCCCGGCAAGGGCCTGCCCTGCTCCATCGCCTGCTTGCGAGTGCGGGGCCTGGTCCATGGCATGAGTCCTAGATGAGCTTGACGAGCTGCTTGCCGAAGTTCCGGCCCTTGAGCAGGCCCAGGAAGGCCTCGGGTGCGGCGTCCAGATTCGGGGCCACGCTCTCGCGTGGCCGCAGCTTGCCGGTGCCCACCAGGGTGCCGAGTTCCTTGAGGGCCTCGGGCCAGACTTCCATGTGCTCGCTGACGATGAAACCCTGCACCTTGAGCCTGTTGGTCAGGATCAGCTGCGGATAGGTCATGGGCACAGGCTGGCCATCGTAGCCGGCGATCATGCCGCAGACAGCAATGCGGCCATGCGCGTTCATGCGCGACAGCACGGCATCCAGCACCATGCCACCCACGTTCTCGAAATAACCGTCGATGCCATTCGGGCAGGCCTGCTTGAGCGCCTTGGACAGCGAGCCCGCGTCCTTGTGCTTCTTGTAGTCGACGCAGGCGTCGAAGCCCAGTTCGTTGACCACGTAGTCACACTTGTCCTTGCCACCGGCTATGCCCACGACGCGGCAGCCACGTGCCTTGGCGAGTGCACCGTAGGCGCTGCCCACGGCGCCCGCGGCGGCGCTGACCACCATGGTTTCGCCCGCCTTGGGCTCGATGATCTTGACCAGGCCATACCAGGCGGTGACGCCCGGCATGCCGACCGCGCCCAGGTAGTGGCTCAGCGGCACATGCGTGGTGTCGACCTTGCGCACGGCGCCGGGCTGGTTGGCGTCAACCACGCTGTACTCCTGCCAGCCGCCCATGCCCACCACCTTGTCGCCGGCGGCGAACTTGGGGTGGCGGCTTTCCACCACCTCACCCACGGTGCCGCCGATCATGACCTCGCCCAGGGGCTGGGGTTGCGCGTAGCTCTTGCCGTCGTTCATGCGCCCACGCATGTACGGGTCCAGGCTCAGGAAATGGTGGCGCACCAGAACCTGGCCGTCCTGCAGTGCGGGCGTCTGGACGGTGACGAGCTTGAAGTTGCTGGCCGTGGCTTCGCCCTCGGGGCGGTTGTCGAGCAGGATCTGGCGGTTGCTGGGCATGGTGTGTCTCTGTAGGTCTAGGTCAGTCGGTGGAAATCACGTTGAGCGCCTGGCTGTCCTTGGGGCCGGTCGGCAGGCGCCTGACGTACTTGAAGGTGCCGGTGGCGTGCGAGCAAGGTTTGCCGTCGGCGTCGTAAATGGTGGCCTCGGTGAAGGCCAGGGTGGCGGTGCGGTGGATCAGCCGGCCCTTGGCCGTGAGCTTGCCGCGCGCGGCCTGCATGAAGCTGGTTTTCATCTCGATGGTGACCACGCCCATCTCGGGCTGCACGCTGCGCGCCGCCGTCGCCATGGCCACGTCCATCAGCGTCATGGTGGCGCCACCGTGCGTGACGGCAAAGGAATTCAGGTGCTCGGGCCGGGCCTCGTAGTGCAGTTCGGACTGGCCATCTTCGAAGCGCTCCAGGGTGAAGCCCAGGTGATCAACGAAGGGAACCCGCACGCCAAAGGGAATGCTCATGTCACTGGCCCTCAACCGCCGGTCACGCAGCTGACGCCGCCATCCACCGCCAGCCACTGGCCGGTGATGTGCTTGCCGGCGTCCGAGGCGTAGAGCACGCACAGGCCCTTGAGGTCCTCGTCGTCACCCAGGCGTTGCAGCGGTGCGTGCTTCTTCAGGTTCTCTTCACCCCAGGCGGCCAGGGTGCCGGCCGTCATCTTGCTCGGGAAGAACCCCGGGCAGATGGCGTTGACATTGATGCTGTACTTGCCCCATTCGGCGGCCAGCGCGCGCGTGAAGTTGATCACCGCGCCCTTGGAGGTGTTGTAGGCGATGGTGGTCATCTCGGGCGGGTTGCCGCCCAGGCCGGCGATCGACGCGACGTTGATGATGCGGCCCGACTTGCGCGGGATCATGCTCTTCTTGCCGATCACCTGGCTCAGGATGAAATAACCGCGGATGTTGAGGTTCATCACCTTGTCCCAGGCGGGAATCGGGTGGTCTTCCGCGGGCGCGCCCCAGGCGGCACCGGCGTTGTTGACCAGGATGTCCACCTCGCCCATGCGCTGCATGGTTTCATCGGCCAGGCGGTGGATGTCGTCTTCGCGGGCGCAGTCGGCGGCGATCCAGCGCGCGTCGATGCCGGCGGCCTGCAGGTCGGCCACTGCCACCTCCAGCTCGTCGGCCTTGCGGGCGCTGATCATGATGCGTGCTCCGGCCTCGCCCAGCGCCTGGGCCAGCTGCAGGCCCAGGCCGCGTGAGCCGCCGGTGATCAGGGCGGTCTTGCCCTTGAGGTCGAAGAGTTGCTGGATGCTGCGTGTCATGGTCTTGTGCCTTGGTTCCTTGCTTATTTCATACGGGAGCGGACCCAGATCAACAGGGCTCCGGTGCCCGCGACGATGGTGCCGCCGATCTGGAGGATGTCGGCCAGCAGCCGGTCGTAGCGCTGCACGAACATGCCCAGGACCAGCGCGATCAGGCCACCATAGACAAGTATCCAGACCAGCCGCTCGACGCGGAGTTTGTTGAGTTCGGTTGCCATCAGAACGCCTCTTCGGGAAATTCCGCACACGTCATGTCACGGGATTCCACCACCTTAAGCCAGGCGCCGATTTTCGGCAATTCATATCGGAAGAAAAATTGTGTGGCCAGCAGGCGGCCACGCTGGGCCATGTCCTGGCTGTCCGGCTTGGCCGCCAAGGCCACTTCGAGCCAGATCCAGGCCAGCACCGTGTGGCCGAACGCCTGCAGATAGGGCACGGCATTGGCCAGGGCCTCACCGGGCTGGCCGGTGGACCACGCGGCCTTCGTGGTCGCGCCGACCTGCTGCAGGGCCTGGGCCAGCTGCGCAGCGTACGGTGCCAGTTCGACCTGTTTCTGGGCACGGGCGATGGTGCTTGTCATGCGGCCAGCCAGCAATTGCAGGCCTCGGCCCTCCTCCATCAGCACCTTGCGACCCAGCAGGTCCAGGGCTTGGATGCCGTGCGTGCCTTCGTGGATCATGTTGAGGCGGTTGTCACGCCAATACTGCTCCACCGGGAAATCGCGCGTGTAGCCATAGCCGCCGTGGATCTGGATGGCCAGGGAATTGGCTTCCAGGCACCATTCGCTGGGCCAGCTCTTGGCAATGGGCGTCAGCACCTCCAGCAGCAGGCGCGCCTCGTCGGCGGCCTCGGGTGTGCCGGTGTGCTGCTCGTCGACCAGGCGCGCGCAATAGAGCTGCAGCGCCAGCGACCCTTCGCACCAGGCTTTCTGGGCCAGCAGCATGCGCTTGATGTCGGCGTGCTCGATGATGCGGATCTGGGGTTTGGCGGCGTCCTTGCCGTCCGGCCCGATCGGTCGACCCTGGGGCCGGTTCTTCGCGTAGTCCAGCGAGGCCTGGTAACCCGCCATGCCCAGCATGGTGGCGGCCATGCCGATGCCGATGCGCGCCTCGTTCATCATGTGGAACATGCAACGCAGACCCTGGCCGGGCTGGCCCACGAGATAGCCAATCGCACCCGATTCGCCGCGCACGGGGTACTTGCCTTCGCCGAAGTTCAGCAGGGTGTTGGTCGTGCCGCGCCAGCCGCATTTGTGGTTCAGGCCGGCCAGCGCCACGTCGTTGCGCTCCCCGGTCAGCTTGCCCTGCGTATCGACCAGTTTCTTGGGCACGATGAACAGCGAGATGCCCCGTGTGCCGGGGATGGTCTTGCCGTCCGGGCCGGGGATCTTGGCCAGCACCAGGTGGATGATGTTCTCGGTCAGCTCGTGTTCGCCAGCCGAGATCCACATCTTGTTGCCCTTGAGGCGATAACGTGGGCCCAGCGGATCCGTCGCATGGTCTGCACCATCGGGCACGGCCCGGGTGGCAATGTCGCTCAATGACGAGCCAGCCTGCGGTTCGCTCAGGCACATGGTGCCCGAGAAACGCCCCGCGAATTCGTTCTTGGCAAAGACCTCTTTCTGCAGGTCCGTGCCGTGTGCCATCAGCAGGTTGGCATTGCCCGACGTCAACAGACCCGAACCAATGCTGATCGAGGCCATGGCGAAGAAGGAGTTGGCTGCGGCCTCCACCGTATAGGGCAGCTGCATGCCACCGATCTCGTAATCCTGCGCGGCGCTGAGCATGCCCGAGGCCGCGTAGGCCTTCTGGGCCTCGTGGGTGGCCTGCGGCAGGATGACGCGCTCGCCGTCGAAACGCGGCTCTTCGATATCGACCGTGCGGTTGAAGGGCGCGTATTTCTCGCGCGCGATGCGCTCGCAGGTGTCGAGCACGGCGTCGAAGGTTTCGCGGTTGTGGTCCGCGAAACGCTCACGCGCATTCAGCGTTTCGGCCGCGAGCCACTGGTAGAGCAGGAAGTCGAGGGTCTGCCGGTAGCTCATGGTGCGAAGCGCCTTTCCTGCTGTTTACAGCACCTCGAACACGCCGGCCGCACCCATGCCGCCGCCGATGCACATGGTGACCACCACACGCTTGGCGCCGCGGCGCTTGCCTTCGATCAGGGCATGGCCGGTCAGGCGCTGGCCGCTGACACCGTAGGGATGCCCCACGGCAATCGCGCCGCCATTGACGTTGAGGCGATCGGCCGGGATGCCCAGCTTGTCGCGGCAGTAGAGCACCTGCACGGCGAAAGCTTCGTTGAGTTCCCAGAGGTCGATGTCCGAGACCTTCAGGCCCAGGCGCTTGAGTACCTTGGGCACGGCAAACACGGGGCCGATGCCCATCTCGTCGGGCTCGCAACCGGCCACGGCAAAACCCAGGAAACGGCCCAGGGGCTTGAAGCCGCGTTTGCTGGCGAGCTCTTCGCTCATGAGCACGCAGGCGCCGGCACCGTCGGAGAACTGGCTGGCATTGCCGGCGGAGATCACGCCGCCCGGCATGGCCGGCTTGATGCCGCTGATGCCTTCTTTCGTGGTGCCTTCGCGCAGGCCTTCGTCCGCACTGATCGTGACTTTCTTGGTGATCAGGCCCAGGGTCTTGTCGGCCACGCCGGCTGTCACCGTGATGGGGGCGATCTCGGCGTTGAACAGGCCGGCGGCCTGGGCCGCGCAGGCCTTCTGCTGGCTGGCGGCACCGTATTCGTCCATCACATCGCGGCCGATGTTGTAGCGCTTGGCCACCTGCTCGGCGGTCTGCAGCATGTTCCAGTAGATCTCGGGCTTGGCCTTGAGCAGGGCCGGGTCCGTGATCATGTGGCGGTTGGCTTCGTTCTGCACGCAGGAGATGCTCTCCACGCCGCCGGCGACATACACGTCACCCTCACCCGCGATGATGCGTTGCGCGGCCATGGCGATGGTCTGCAGGCCGGAGGAACAGAAGCGGTTCACGGTGACACCGGAGACGGTGACCGGGCAACCGGCGGCCAGCGCGATCTGGCGCGCGATGTTGGAGCCCGTGGCGCCCTCGGGCGTGGCACAGCCCATGAGCACGTCGTCCACTTCGCCGGCATCGATGCCGGCGCGCTGGATGGCGTGCTGCACGGCATGGCCACCGAGGGTGGCACCGTGGGTCATGTTGAAAGCGCCCTTCCAGCTCTTGGCCAGGGGGGTGCGTGCGGTGGAAACGATAACGGCGTTGGTCATGTCTGAATCTCCTAATGCTTAGCCGTTGAAGCTCTTGCCTTCGGCCACCAGCTTGGCCAGCAAGGGCGCGGGTTGCCAGAACTTGGCGTCGTCCAGCGGGTTCTGGGCAAAACGCTGCATGCTTTGCGCCACGTTGAACAGGCCCACGGTATCGGCGTACTGCATGGGGCCGCCACGGTGGATGGGGAAGCCGTAGCCGGTCAGGTAGACCATGTCGATGTCGCTGGCGCGGGACGCAATACCCTCTTCCAGGATGTGCGCGCCCTCGTTGACCAGGGCGTAGACCAGGCGCTGCACGATCTCCTCGTCGGAAATCTTGCGCGGGGTGATGCCCATGTCCTTGCGGTGCTTCTCGATCATGTCCACCACCAGCTGGCTGGGGATGGCGTCGCGCTTGCCCGGCTTGTAGTCGTACCAGCCGGCGCCGGTCTTCTGGCCGTAACGGCCCAGCTCGCACAGCAGGTCGGCCGTCTTGCTGTACTTCATGTTCGGCTTTTCCACATAACGACGCTTGCGGATGGCCCAGCCGATGTCGTTGCCGGCCAGGTCGCCCATGCGGAAGGGGCCCATGGCGAAACCGAACTTCTCGACCGCCTTGTCGACCTGCTCAGGCGTGGCGCCCTCCTCGATCAGGAAACCGGCCTGGCGGCTGTATTGCTCGATCATGCGGTTGCCGATGAAACCGTCGCAGACACCCGAGACCACGGCGGTCTTCTTGATGGTCTTGGCCACGGCCATCACGGTGGCCAGCACGTCCTTGGCCGTCTTGGCGCCGCGGATCACTTCCAGCAGCTTCATGACGTTGGCCGGGCTGAAGAAATGCAGGCCCACCACGTCCTGCGGGCGCTTGGTGAAGGAGGCGATCTTGTTGACGTCCAGCGTGGAGGTGTTGGAGGCCAGGATGGCACCGGGTTTCATGACCTCGTCGAGCTTCTTGAACACAGCTTCCTTGACACCCATCTCCTCGAAGACGGCCTCGATCACGAGGTCCGCGTCCTTCAGGTCCGCATAGTTCAGCGTGGTCGACAGCAGGGCCATGCGCTGGTCGTACTTGTCCTGCTTGAGCTTGCCCTTGGTGACCTGGGCTTCGTAGTTCTTGCGGATGGTGGCGAGGCCGCGGTCGAGCGCCTCCTGCTTCATCTCCAGCATCTTCACGGGAATGCCGGCGTTCAGGAAGTTCATGGTGATGCCGCCGCCCATGGTGCCGGCGCCGATGACGGCGACCGACTTGATCTCGCGTTTCGGGGTGTCTTCCGGCACGTCCGGGATCTTGGAGGCAGCACGTTCGGCCGCGAAAATGTGGCGCAATGCGCGGCACTCGGGCGTCCACATCAGATTGATGAAGATATCGCGCTCGAAGACCAGGCCGTCGTCAAACTTTTTCTTGGTGGCGGCTTCCACAGCATCCACGCACTTGAGCGGGGCCGGGAAATTCTTGCTCATGCCGCCCACCATATTGCGGGCGAACTGGAAGTAGGCGTCGCCCTGCGGATGCTGGGCCTTGAGGTTGCGCACCAGGGGCAGCGGGCGCACATCGGCCTTCTCCTGCGCCAATGCGATGGCTTCCTCGAGCAGGGTCTCGCTGGACTTGGCCAGCTTGTCGAACAGCTTCTGGCCGGGCACCTGGGCCAGCATCTCGGCGGGCACGGGCTCGCCACTGACGATCATGTTCAGGGCGGGCTCCACACCCAGCGCACGCGGCAGGCGCTGCGTGCCACCGGCGCCGGGGATCAGACCCAGCTTGACTTCAGGCAGCGCGACCTTGCAGCCCGGCGCAGCAATGCGGTAGTGACAGCCCAGGGGCAGCTCCAGACCGCCGCCCATGGCGATGGTGTGCATGGCCGCCACGACGGGCTTGGCCGAGTTCTCCACGGCGAGGATGACGCTCAGCAGATTGGGCTCCTGCAGCGCCTTGGGGGTGCCGAATTCCTTGATGTCGGCGCCGCCCGAGAAGGCCTTGCCGGCACCCGTGATGACGATGGCCTTGACC
Organism: Burkholderiales bacterium; assembly: GCA_016185015.1. Taxonomy (GTDB): domain Bacteria; phylum Pseudomonadota; class Gammaproteobacteria; order Burkholderiales; family Burkholderiaceae_C; genus Hylemonella. Next base: position 62,614 of record JACPOI010000041.1, on the reverse strand, counting down.
TTGCCGTCGGCATTGGCCTTGGCCAGCGCCTCGGTGATGCCTTTGCGGGTTTCGTAGCCCAGGCCGTTGACGGGCGGGTTGTTCAGCGTGATCACGGCGACGTCGCCATGCACCTTGTATTCAGCGCTCATGCTTGCGTTCCTCGGGTGGTTCAGAAAATAGAACGATCGTTCGATTTTTGATTGTAAAAGGATTATGTTGCGATGCAACGAAGGTTTGTCGCGGCTGGGACAAGCTCTCCACTGTGTCGGCGCACAGCGCTCCAAACTTGTGAAGAAATCGTAGCGAGCGGCCCGAGGGCAAGGCGGACGGAGCGCAGCCACCGGAACGTACTTCCTGTACGTGAGGATGGCGAGCACCGCCCAACGCGGCGATCGGGTCGCGCAGTAGATTTATTCACAAGTTTCAGACCTCCAGCCACTCCTTGCGGGTGTAGCTGTCGTTGCGCAACGCTTCGGGCGTGCCCTCGAAGACGATGCTGCCGTGCCCCATGACCAGGGCGCGGTCGGAGATGGCCATGGCGATGGTCAGCTTCTGCTCGATCAGCAGCACCGAGATGCCGCGGTCCTTGAGCGTCTTCAGGTACTGACCTACCAGTTCCACGATCTTGGGCGCCAGGCCCTCGGTCGGCTCGTCGATGATGATGAGGTCCGGGTCGCCCATGAGGGTGCGGCACAGGGTCAGCATCTGCTGCTCGCCGCCCGAGAGCACGCCGGCTTCGGTGTGCTGGCGTTCCTTGAGGCGCGGGAACATGGCGTACATGTCATCGAAGGTCCAGCGGCTCTTGCGGCCCTTGCCCTTCTCACCCAGCATCAGGTTCTGGTGCACGGTCAGGTCGGGGAAGATGTCGCGGTTCTCGGGCACGTAGCCCACGCCCAGGTGGGCGATCTCGAAGGCCTTCTTGCCCTGGATCTCCGCCCCCTTCCACTTCACGCTGCCCGCGCAGTCCACCAGGCCCATGACGGCCTTGGCCGTGGTGGAGCGCCCGGAGCCGTTGCGCCCCAGCAGGGCCACGATCTCGCCGGGCTGCACCTCGAAATGCACGCCATGCAGCACGTGGCTCTTGCCATAGAAGGCGTGCAGGCTCTCAACTTTCAGCAAAGCCGTCATCTCAATGTCCCCCCGCCTGCGAGTCGGCCACGGTCGAGCCCAGATAGGCTTCCTGCACGCGCGCATTGGAGCGCACCGCCTCCGGTGTGTCGAAGGCCAGCAGTTCGCCATAGACCACCACGGCGATCTTGTCGGCCAGGCCGAAGACCACGCCCATGTCGTGTTCCACGGTCAGCAGGGTCTTGCCTTCGGTGACCTCGCGGATCAGTTTGATGAACCGCGTGGTCTCGCTCTTGCTCATGCCGGCGGTGGGTTCGTCCAGCAGGATCACGCTGGCGCCGCCGGCGATGGTCACGCCGATCTCCAAGGCACGCTGCTCGGCATAGGTCAGGTTCACGGCCAGGATGTCGCGTTTCTTGTCCAGGCGGATCATCTCCAGCAGTTCTTCGGTACGGTCGTTGGCGTCTTCCAGGTCAGCCAGGAACTTGAAGAAGGTGTAGCGGTAACCCAGACTCCAGAGCACGGCACAACGCAGGTTCTCGAACACGCTGAGCTTGGGGAAGATGTTGGTGATCTGGAAGCTGCGCGCCAGACCCATGCGGTTGATCTCGTAGGGCTTCATGCCGTCGATGCGCTTGCCGTGCAGCAGCACTTCGCCGCTGGTGGGGCCGAAACGCCCGCTGATGAGGTTGAATAGCGTGGACTTGCCGGCGCCGTTGGGGCCGATCACGGCCACACGTTCACCGGGCTGCACGACCAGGTCGACGCCACGGATGATCTCCGTCTTGCCGAAACTCTTGCGCAGCTCCTTGAGCTCCAGTGCAGGCTGGGTCATGTTCGTGGCCCCGCTCATAGCGCTTCCCTCCGCTTGATTTCTTTTTCGATGTCTTCCTGGACCAAGCCCCATTCATGCACATAGTGCCGGCGGCAGAGTTCGAACAGGCCCAGGCCCGTCAGCATCACGAAGGCGCCACCAAACCAGTGGTCCGGGCTGTGCGCATTAAGCGGAATGCCGATGAAACGCAACTCCGGCCCCATGGAAAGATTGAGCTGCAGGTGGTAGACCATCTCGATCAGCACTGCCGCACCCAGCAGCAACACCAGGGCTGAGATGGCCAAGCCCAGGTAACTGACCCAGAGCTTGCGCAGGAAACCGAAACTGGCCACGCGCAGGTTCATCATGATCAGGCTGGCGATGCCGCCCGGCGCGTACATCACCATGAACACGAAGATCAGGCCCAGGTACAGCAGCCAGGCCTTGGTGATCTCGGACAGCAGCACCGAGGCCAGCACCATCAGCACCCCGCCGATGATGGGGCCGAAGAAAAAGGTGGCGCCCCCCAGGAAGGTAAACAGCAGGTAGGCGCCGGAGCGGATGCCGCTCACCACCTCGGCCGTGACGATCTCGAACAGGATGACCCCCAGGCCACCCGCGATGCCGGCAAAGAAACCCGAGAGGATGAAGGCCAGGTAACGCACACGCTGCGTGCTGTAGCCGATGAACTCCACCCGCTCCGGGTTGTCACGCACGGCGTTCAGGATGCGGCCCAAGGGTGTGCGCGTGAAGGCGAACATGAGGGCCACACAGACAAAGGTGTAGACCGCGATCAGGTAATAGACCTGGGTCCCCGGCCCGAAGCTGATGCCAAAGACGGACTGGCCCACGACCCGGTTGCCCGAGACGCCCGCCTCGCCGCCGAAGAATTCGGAGAACATCAGCGACATGGCGAACACCAGTTCGGCCAGGCCCAGCGTGATCATGGCAAAGGGTGTGCCGGACTTGCGTGTCGTCACGTAGCCAAAGAGTACGGCAAACCCCATGCCGGCGAAGCCGCCGATGATGGGCAGCAGGCTGACCGGGATGGGCAGGGTGCCCTTGCTGACCATGTTCAGGGCATGGATGGCCATGTAGGAGCCCAGGCCCGAGTAGACGGCGTGGCCGAAGCTGAGCATGCCGCCCTGCCCCAGCAGCATGTTGTAGGACAGGCAGGCAATGATGGCAATGCCCATCTGCGAGAGCATGGTCACCGACAGGCTGCTGGTGAACAGCTTGGGCACAAAGAGCAGCAGCAGGGCAAAGAGACCCCAGATGATCCAGCGACCAACGTTGTAGGGTTTGAATTCGTAATATTGCTTGGCCATGACTTATTCGTCCCGCGTACCGAGCAGGCCCTTGGGCCGGAAGATCAGGATCAGGACCAGGAAGAGATAGGGCAGGATGGGCGCGACCTGCGAGAGCGTGAGCTTGAGCACCGAGTTGTTGCGGGCCGCCGCGCTGAGCTCCAGGCCGAGCTGCTGCGCCAGCGTGACCATGGAATAGTCGAAGGCCACTGCAAAGGTCTGGATCACGCCAATCAGCACCGAGGCCAGGAAAGCCCCCGAGAGAGAGCCCAGCCCGCCGACCACCACCACCACGAAGATGACGGAACCCACCGTGCCGGCCATGGCCGGCTCGGTCACGAAGGTGCTGCCGCCGATCACACCGCCCAGGCCGGCCAGCGCGGCACCAGCACCGAACACCAGCATGAACACGCGGGGCACGTTATGCCCCAGGGACTCGACCATCTCGGGGTGAGTCAGTGCAGCCTGGATCACCAGACCGATGCGGGTGCGCGTGAGCATGAGCCACAGGGACACCAGCATGAACAGCGCCACCAGCATCATGAAACCGCGCGTGGCCGGGAACGGCGAGCAGGCAGCGGCCTCGCAAAGCTCGGCCGGCGCCACACCCCAGACCAGGCTGATGCCCTCGGCAGCGTGGTTGACCAGCGTGAACATCGGGCCCTGCAGCAGCTCGGGCGGGCGGAATTCCACGGCCGTGCGGCCCCAGACCAGCTGCACCAGCTCCAGGATGATGTAAGAAAGGCCGAAGGTGATCAGCAGTTCCGGCACGTGGCCGTATTTGTGCACCTTGCGCAAGGCCAGGCGCTCGAACACAGCGCCCAGCACGCCAACCAGCAGCGGCGCCATGACCAGGCCGGGCCAGAAGCCAACCAGGGAGGCCACGCTGTAACCGATATAGGCCCCCAGCATGTAGAAGCTGGCGTGGGCGAAATTGAGCACGCCCATCATGCTGAAGATCAGCGTCAACCCGGAGCTGAGCATGAACAGCAAGAGCCCATAGCTCAGGCCGTTGAGCATGGAGATGATGAAGAACTCCATCAGGGAACAACCTTCCGTGTCTGCGTGGCAGACCTCAATACGTACACATTCCTGTCAGACATGAAAAGGGCCCGACCTTTTCAGAGCAATCGGGCCCCATGCCTGGCTGCAGTCAGGAAAACTCAGGGACGCTTCATCTGGCAGCTGGTGGGCGTGCTGGACACGTAGGACGGGAATTCCTTGACCAGGGCCAGGGTCATGCCGGTGTTTTCCGGGCTGTAGGGGAACTTCTTGTCCGCCTTCTGCCAGACCGTCAGGAACAGCGGCTGCTGCATCTGGTGGTCGGTCTTGCGCATCTCGACATCGCCGTTGTAACTCTTGAACTTCAGGCCTTCCATGGCGGCGGCCACCTTGACGGGGTCGGTCGACTTGGCCTTGGCCATGGCTTCACCCAGCGCCTTGTAGATGTGGATCACCGAGCCGGTGTAGAAGTCGTCCTTGAACTTGGCCTTGTATTCGGCCTGCCACTTGCCCATGTCACCACCCATGTTGTAGTGGTTGTAGGACACCTGGAAGACGCGGCCGGCACTGGTCTGGCCCAGGGCGGTCGGCGTGCCGCTCACGCCGGTGTAGTAGGTGTAGAACTTGCCGTTGTAGCCGCCTTCATTGGCCGCCTTGACCAGCAGGGCCAGGTCGGAACCCCAGTTGCCGGTGATCACGGTGTCGGCGCCCGAAGCCTTGATCTTGGCGATGTAGGGTGCGAAATCACGCACCTGGGCCAGCGGATGCAGGTCTTCGCCGGCGATCTTCACGTCGGGACGCTTGAGGGCCAGCAGCTCCTTGGCGAACTTGGCGACCTGGTGGCCGTGCGAGTAGTTCTGGTTGAGCAGGTAGACGCTCTTGATGTCCTTCTGGTCCTTCATGAAGGTGGTGATGGCTTCCATCTTCATGGAGGTGTCGGCGTCGAAACGGAAGTGCCAGTAGCTGCACTTGCTGTTGGTGAAGTCGGGGTCGACGGCCGAGTGGTTGAGGAAGATGACTTCCTTGCCGGGGTTGCGCTCGTTGTGCTTGGCCACGGCGTCGATCAGAGCACCGGCCACCGAGGAGCCATTGCCCTGGGTGATGTAGCGCACGCCCTGGTCGATGGCGGCCTTGAGCTGGTTCAGGCTCTCAGCCGGGCTGAGCTTGTTGTCGAGGGCGATGATCTCGAACTTCACGCCGGCCGGGTTGCCCGCGCCGCTGAACTTCTCGCCGAAGAACTGGAAGCTGCGCACCTGGTTGTTGCCCACCGGGGCCATCAGGCCGGACAGCGGATCGATCCAGGCGATCTTGACGGTCTCGCCCTTCTGGGCCAGGGCCGCACCGGCAAAAGCCAGCATGGCGGCGGCGGTCACAAGTTTCGTGGTGAACTTCATTTGAAATCTCCTCGTTGACAAAACCATTGCAGAGTAACCAAATTCGACGGCGACAGCGCTAGGGATTGCCCTAGAACTATCGCCTTTGCGACTCCGGCACAGAACCGGCCGCTACCTCGCACCCAGGCAGCTCATTCAGCATGCTGGCGGGCGCTCAGGTCCCGGGCAGCTTGTAGTCCTTGAGCGTCTCGCGCAGCCGCGTCTTGAGCATCTTGCCGGTGGCGCCCAGGGGGATGGCATCGACAAAGATGACGTCGTCCGGGATCTGCCACTTGGCCGTCTTGCCTTCGTAGAACTGGAGCAACTCTTCCTTGCTCACGTCCGCACCGGGCTTCTTCACGACCACGACCACGGGCCGTTCATCCCATTTCGGGTGTTTCATGCCGATGCAGGCCGCCATGGCCACGGCTGGGTGGGCCACAGCGATGTTTTCCACCTCGATCGAGCTGATCCACTCGCCGCCGGACTTGATCACGTCCTTGCTGCGGTCGGTGATCTGCATATAACCGTCGGGGTCGATGGTGGCCACGTCGCCGGTGGGGAACCAGCCGTCCTGGACCAGCGGATTGCCGCCCTCGCCCTTGAAGTATTCGCGCAGGATCCAGGGCCCGCGCACCAGCAGGTCGCCATAGGCCTTGCCGTCCCAGGGCAGATCCTGGCCATCGCCCCCGACGATCTTCATGTCCATGCCGTAGATGGCGCGCCCCTGCTTGAGGCGGATCTTCATCTGCTCGGACTCGGGCATCGTCAGGTGCTTGTTCTTGAGCGTGCACAGCGTGCCCAGGGGCGACATCTCGGTCATGCCCCAGGCGTGCAGCACCTCCACGCCGTACTCTTCGCGGAAGGCAGTGATCATGGCCGGCGTGCAGGCCGAGCCGCCGATGACGGTGCGTTTGAGCGTGGAGAACTTCAGGCCGCCGGGTTTCATATGGCCCAGCAGCATCTGCCAGATGGTGGGCACGCCCGCCGCATAGGTGACGCGCTCGGCCTCGATCAGTTCGTAGATGGACTTGCCATCCAGCGCCGGCCCCGGGAATACCAGCTTGGCACCGGTCAGCGCGGCGGAATAGGGAATGCCCCAGGCGTTGACGTGGAACATCGGCACCACCGGCAGCACCGAGTCGCGTGCGCTGAGGCACATCACATCGGGCAGCGCCGCGGCATAGGCGTGCAGGATGGTGGAGCGGTGGCTGTACAGCGCGGCCTTGGGGTTGCCCGTGGTGCCGCTGGTGTAGCACATGCTCGACGCCGAGTTCTCGTCGAATTCCGGCCAACGGTATTTCTCCGACTGGGCGCCGATCCAGGCCTCGTAGCTTTGCAGGCCGGGAATGCCGCTGTCCTTGGGCAATTTATCGGCGTCACAAAGCGCGATCCAGTGCTTCACCGTGGTGCATTTGGCGTGCACGGCCTGGATGATCGGCAGGAAGGACAGGTCAAAGCACAGCACCTGGTCTTCGGCGTGGTTGGCGATCCAGGCGATCTGGTCCGGGTGCAGGCGCGGGTTCAGGGTGTGCAGCACGCGGCCCGAACCGCTCACGCCGAAATAGAGTTCCAGATGGCGGTAACCGTTCCAGGCCAGCGTGGTCACGCGGTCGCTGAACTGCAGCTTCAGCGCATCCAGCGCGTTGGCCACCCGACGCGCGCGGACCGCCACATCGCGCCAGTGGTAACGATGGATGTCGCCTTCGACCCGGCGCGAAACGATCTCGCCATCGCCATGGTGGCGTTCGGCAAAGTCGATCAGGGAAGAAATCAGCAGCGGCTGGTTTTGCATCAATCCGAGCATGGACAGGTCTCCTTTTGTGTTCTGTGCTCTCTCGTTGCCAGTATGGCGCAAGCAAACGGCCAGACCACACAGGGTAAGTCCCTGATCGGGACCGGAGATAGTCCGCTGCGTGACAATGCACGGATGTATGTTGCAAGCGAAGCTCCCGTGGATGCAGAGGCGGCCGTCGAGTCCGGCCTGGGCTGGGTCAACCGTTACGCCGCCCTCGGCCCGGCCTTCCACACCGCCCTGCCCCCGCAGCCCCTGCCCGCGCCCTACTGGGTCGGCCAGAGCCGTGTCGTAGGCCGGGAACTTGGCCTCCCCGACGGCTGGACCGAATCCGAGGACCTGCTGCAGGCGCTCAGCGGCAACCGCCCGCTGGCGGGCAGCCAAAGCGTCGCCACGGTCTACAGCGGTCACCAGTTCGGTGTCTGGGCCGGCCAGTTGGGCGACGGGCGCGCCCTGCTGCTGGGTGAGACCGATACCGGCCTGGAGCTCCAGCTCAAGGGCGCCGGGCGCACGCCCTACTCCCGCATGGGTGACGGCCGTGCCGTGCTGCGATCGAGCATCCGCGAGTTCCTCTGCAGCGAGGCCATGCATGGGCTGGGCATCCCGACCACGCGCGCGCTTTGCGTCACCGGCTCGGACGCGCCGATACGGCGCGAAGAAATCGAGACCGCCGCCGTGGTCACGCGCGTGGCCCCCAGTTTCATCCGCTTCGGCCATTTCGAGCACTTTGCAGCCCACGACCAACCCGAAGAGCTGCGCCGGTTGGCGGACTTTGTCATCGACCATCACTACCCGGCCTGCCGCCGCACGGAGAAGTTCGCTGGCAACGCCTACGCCGCCCTGCTCGAAGCCGTCAGCGAACGCACCGCGGTGCTGCTGGCGCAATGGCAGGCCGTGGGTTTCTGCCACGGTGTCATGAACACCGACAACATGAGCATCCTGGGCCTGACCCTGGACTACGGGCCCTTCCAGTTCCTGGACGGCTACGACCCTGCCCACATCTGCAACCACTCCGATACCCAGGGGCGTTACGCCTATGGCCGCCAGCCCAACATCGCCTACTGGAACCTCTTCTGCCTGGGCCAGTCCTTGCTGCCGCTGATCGGCGAACAGGAACTGGCGCTGGCCGCGCTGGAGTCCTACAAGACTGTGTTCCCGGCCGAACTCGAAGCGCGCCTGCGCGCCAAGCTCGGCCTGCACACGTCGCGGCCCGAGGACCGGGCCCTGGTCGAAGGCATCCTCAAGCTGCTGGCCCAGGAACGGGTAGACCACACCATCTTCTGGCGGCGACTCAGCCATTACGCGGGCGATGCCCAGGCCGCGCCGGTGCGCGACCTGTTCCTGGACCGCACGGCCATCGACCACTGGCTCAAGCAATACGACGCGCGTCTGGCGCAGGAAGACAGCACACTGGCCGCGGCCACCATGCTGGGAACCAACCCCAAGTTCATCCTGCGCAACCACTTGGGCGAACTGGCCATCCGCCAGGCGCGAGAAAAGGATTTTTCCGGCGTTGCGCGCCTGCTCGCCCTGCTGGAAAATCCCCATGCCGAGCATCCCGGCTTTGATGCCGAGGCCGGTTTCCCGCCCGAATGGGCTACCTCGATCGAAATCAGCTGTTCCTCCTGAAATTGCACCTATGAGCTACGCCATCCAGAAAACCGCAGAAGAGTGGAAAGCCCTGCTGGCCGAAAAGCACGCCGAGCCCGGCGCCTACCAGGTCACGCGCCATGCGGCCACCGAACGTCCGTTCACGGGCAAGTACGCCGACTTCTGGAAACCCGGGCACTACAGCTGTGTCTGTTGCGGCGCGCGACTGTTCGAGTCCGACAGCAAGTTCGACGCGGGTTGCGGCTGGCCCAGCTTTTCCGAACCCGCCGAACCGCACGCCATCGAAGAACGCCGCGACACCAGCCACGGCATGGTGCGGGTGGAAACGGTCTGCGCCCAGTGCGGCGCCCACCTGGGCCACGTCTTCGAGGACGGCCCCACCGCTACCGGCCTGCGTTACTGCATGAATTCGGCGTCGCTGGAACACAAGCCCTGAGCGGCCTTCCCTGCCCCGATAATCCGGGCAGACGAGTCTTCACCCCATGAAAATACTGATCGATTTTTTCCCCATCCTGCTGTTCTTCGGCGCCTACAAGTTCTACGACATCTACGTCGCCACCGCAGTGCTGATGGCCGCCACCGTGTTGCAGACCGGCCTGATGTACGCCATCGACCGCAAGCTGCAGACCATGCAGAAGATCACCCTGGCGCTGATCCTGGTCTTCGGAACGCTGACCCTGACCCTGCACGATGACCGCTTCATCAAGTGGAAACCCACCGTGCTTTACGCCGCCATGGCCTTAGCGCTGGCCGTCGCGCTGTGGGCCCTGAAAAAGAACTACCTCAAGCTGCTGCTGGGCAGCCAGCTGGAGCTCCCCGATGCCGTGTGGATGCGCCTGAACGTGGCCTGGATCGTCTACTGCACCTTCATGGCCGCGCTCAACGGCTATGTGGCGGCCTTCTACAGCACCGAGGCCTGGGTCAACTTCAAGCTCTGGGGTTATGCCTTCCCCCTGATCTTCATTGTTGGCCAGGGCCTGTACATCGCCCGCTACCTGAAGACCGACCAGGCCTGAAAACCATGACACAGGACCTGTCCGGACTGGCCGGCCGCATGGCCGAACGCCTGCAGCACAAGCTGCAGCCCAGCGTGCTCGAGGTCATCGACGAAAGTGCGGCGCACGCGGGCCACACCGGCTCCAACGGCACGCCCTACGGCACCCATTTCCGGGTGCGCATCGCTTCACCCTTTTTTACAGAACTGTCACGCGTGGCGCGGCATCGCCTTGTGTATGATGCGCTGCAAGATTTCATCGCCCAAGGCGTGCATGCGATCGCCATCGAAACGCTCTGAACGCACTTGGGCCTGTTTTCCCTCCCCCTGACACCTCCGTCGATTTCCTAGGATTCATGATGAACAAGCTGATACTCCCGGTGCTGGCCCTGGCCACGCTGATGGGCGCCCTGGTGGTTCCGGCCCAGGCGCAAAACCTGGCCATCGTCAATGGCAAACCCGTCCCGCTGGCACGCGTCGATGCGCTGGCCCAGCAGTTCGCCCGCTCGGGCCGCCAGATCACGCCCGAGATGATGGACGAGCTCAAGAAGGCCGTGGTCGACCGCGAACTGCTGGTGCAGGAAGCACAGAAGCAGGGCCTGGACGCCAGCCCCGAGTTCAAGGCCCAGATGGAGTTCACGCGCGACTCCCTGCTGATCCGTGACCTGGTGACCACCTTCCAGAAGAACAACCCGATCACCGACGCCGAAATCCAGGCCGAGTACGACAAGTTCGTCTCCGCCAATGCCGGCAAGGAATACCGTGCCCGCCATATCCTGGTCGAGAAGGAAGCCGAAGCCAAGGCCATCATCGCCCAGCTCAAGAAGGGCGCCAAGTTCGACGCCATCGCCAAGAAGCAGTCCAAGGACCCGGGCTCCGGCGCCAACGGCGGCGACCTGGACTGGGCTGCAGCCGGCAACTACGTCAAGGAATTCTCCGACGCCATGGTCGCGCTGCCCAAGGGCAAGATCACCGAGACCCCGGTCAAGACCCAGTTCGGCTACCACGTGATCCGCCTGGACGACGTGCGCGAAGCCCAGCTGCCCAAGCTTGAGGACATCAAGCCGCAGATCGCCCAGCAACTGGGCCAGCAGAAGCTGGTGAAGTTCCAGGACGAACTCAAGGCCAAGGCCAAGATCGAATAAACCCTGACAGCATCCCGGAAAAACGCGGCCACGGCCGCGTTTTTTCATGGCCCGGATGACACTCGCGGGGTTTGCTCGCTTGACGCCGGCTTGAGGCCTGTATTCAATCGGTGCAGCAAGTCCCCTTCCCCAACGACCACAGACTAGGAGATCCTCCATGCAGCCCTTGTTCAAGCAATTACTGAAAGCCGCCCTCGCCACCAGCTTCCTGCTGGGCGCCATCGGCGCCAGTGCCCAGAGCGGCAAGACCGAGGTGCTGTGGCTGGGCCAGGCCAGCGTGCGCATCACCACGCCCGGCGGCAAGGTCATCGTGGTCGATCCCTGGCTGCGCACCAACCCCAAGACCCCGGCCAGCTTCAAGAACCTGGAAGCCCTGGGCAAGGTCGACCTGGTGCTGGTCACGCACGGCCACTTCGACCACGTGGCCGATGCCCCCGATCTGGCCAAGATGCACAAGGTCCCGATGTACGGCCCGGCCGGCCTGAACCAGACCCTGACCACCCTGGGCGTGCTACCGGCGGAGCTGTCCCCGCGCTTCGGCAAGGGCGGCACCATCATGCCCTTCGGCCCCAACGGCGTGAAGATCACCGCCACCCACGCCGAACACTCCTCCGAGTACGCCTGGAAGAACCCGGCCACCACCAAGGAAGAAGTGCAGGTGGGCGGCGAGCCGGTCGGTTTCATCATCGAGATGGAAAACGGCTTCAAGATCTACCACATGGGGGACACCGGCCTGTTCGGCGACATGAAGTTCATCGGCGAGTACTACAAGCCCGACCTGCTGCTCATCCCCATCGGCGGCCACTTTGTCATGAGCCCGGTTGACGCCGCCTATGCGGTGAAGAACTACCTCAAGCCCAAGTACGCCCTGCCCATCCACTACGGCACCATCCCGCAGCTCAAGGGCACCACGGCCGAGTTTTCTGCCGCACTGGGCAACGAGTCCAACAAGATGCTGGCGGTCAATCCCGGTGAGAAGGTGGACTTTTGATGCCCGTTCTGTCCCCGACCCTGCGCCGCGGCCTGGCCCTGGCGCTTTTTCTCACTTCATCCGTGTTCATGACCGCCTGTTCCACCATCCCGCCAGCCGCCCGCGAGGCCCTGGCCCCCCAGGGCACCCTGCGTGCCGCCATCAACTTCGGCAACCCCATCCTGGCCAACAAGGACGCCGCCGGCCAGCCCACCGGGGTCTCCGTCGACCTGGCGCGTGAGCTGGCCAAGCGTCTGGACGTGAAACTGGAACTGGTCACGTTCACTTCCGCCGGCGCGGTCGTGGACGCGCTCAAGGCCAACAAGGTGGACATCGCCTTCGTGGCCATCGATCCCCTGCGTGGCCAGGACGTGCTGTACAGCGCGGCCTACGTGGTCATCGAAGGCGCCTACCTGGTGCGCCAGGGCTCCCCGATCCGGCGCAACGAGGAGGTGGACCGTCCTGGCATCCGCGTGGCCGTCGGCAAGGGCAGCGCCTATGACCTGTACCTGACCCGCGAAATCAAGCAGGCCACCCTGGAGCGCGCCCCGACCTCCCCGGCCGTGGTCGACTTCTTCCTCGCCCAGAACCTCGAAGTCGCCGCCGGCGTCAAGCAGCAGCTGGAGGCCGATGCCAAGCGCGTCCCCGGCCTGCGCCTGCTGGACGGCCGCTTCATGGTCATCAACCAGGCCATGGGCACACCACGCGTGCGCGGCGAAGCCGGTGTGGCCTATCTGCGCGGCTTCGTCGAGGAGATGAAGGCCAGCGGCTTCGTGGCCCAGGCCCTGCAGCGTCACAAGATCGAAGGCGCGGCCGTCGCCCCGGCGGCGCCCTGAACCCGCAGGGGGCACGTCCCCCTGCCTTCTAAAAACGGGCTCGGGCTGGGATAATCGGGGGCATGTCCCTGCTTGAACACCAGCTCGAACTCCTGTCCCCGGCCCGCACCGCCGACATCGGCATCGAGGCTATTAACCATGGCGCCGACGCCATCTACATCGGCGGCCCCTCCTTCGGTGCGCGCAGCTCGGCCGACAACTCGGTGCAGGACATCGCCCGCCTGGTGCAGCACGCGCACCGCTACAACAGCCGCATCTTCGTCACGCTCAACACCATCCTGCGCGACGACGAGCTGGAGCCGGCGCGCAAGCTGGCCTGGCAGTTTTTTGATGCGGGCGTCGACGCCCTGATCATCCAGGACATGGGCCTGCTGGAGATCGACCTGCCGCCCATCCAGCTGCATGCCAGCACCCAGACCGATATCCGCACCCCCGAAAAAGCCCGTTTCCTGCAGGACGCCGGCCTGAGCCAGATCGTGCTGGCGCGCGAGCTGACCCTGCAGCAGATCCAGGCCATCCGTGCCCAGATGGACCCGGCACGTTGCACACTGGAGTTCTTCGTGCACGGCGCCCTGTGCGTGGCCTACAGCGGCCAGTGCTACATCAGCCACGCCCACACCGGGCGCAGCGCCAACCGCGGCGACTGCTCGCAGGCCTGCCGCCTGCCCTACCAGGTGCAAGACAGCCAGGGGCGCTTCGTGGCGCACGACAAGCACGTGCTCTCGATGAAGGACAACAACCAGAGCGCCAACCTGGCCGCCCTGGTGGACGCAGGCATCCGCAGCTTCAAGATCGAAGGCCGCTACAAGGACCTGGCCTACGTCAAGAACATCACGGCGCACTACCGCAAGCTCTTCGACGAGCTGCTGGAAGCCCGGCCCGAGCTGGCCCGCGCCTCGAGCGGCCGCACCACCTTCAGCTTCACGCCCGATCCGGACCAGAACTTCAACCGTGAGTTCACCGACTACTTCGTGCAGGGTCGCAAGGAGGACATCGGCGCCTTCGACACACCCAAGAACCCGGGCCGCCACCTGGGCTACGTGAGCAAGGTCGGCCCCGATTTCGTCGAACTCACGGTGAGCGAACCCGGCACCGTGCTGCACAACGGCGATGGCCTGTGCTACTACGACCTGCAGAAGGAACTCGTGGGCCTGGCCATCAACCGGGCCGAGCCGGCCGGCCCTCTGTCGGTCGACCAGTGGCGCGTGTACCCCAAGGACCCGATGGCCGGCTTCAAGGACCTGCGCAAGGGCACCGAGCTCAATCGCAACCGCGACATGAACTGGGTGCGACTGATGGAAAAGAAGTCCAGCGAGCGCCGCATCGGTGTCTGGGCCAAACTGCAGGAAACCGCCACGGGCTTTGCCCTGGAGCTGATGGACGAGGACGGCCATACGGGCCACGCCAGCGTCGCAGCGGCCAGGGAGCCGGCCAGGAACGCCGCGCAGGCCGAGGCCACGCTACGCGAACAGCTGGGGCGCTTTGGCGCCACGATCTTCGAGCCGATCGCCATCACCCTGGACCTGGTGCAGGCCTGGTTCATCCCCGCCTCCACGCTCAACGCCCTGCGCCGCGACGCGGTGGCCGCGCTGGAGGCCGCCCGCGCCGCCGCGTACGTGCGCCCGCCGCGTGCCCGGCCGGTGGAGCCGCCCGCGCCCTACCCGGAAGACACGCTCAGCTACCTGGCCAACGTGTTCAACGAGAAGGCGCGCGACTTCTATGCGAAACACGGCGTGAAGGTCATCGCCGCCGCCTACGAAAGCCATGAAGAAGAAGGTGAGGTGAGCCTGATGATCACCAAGCACTGCGTGCGCTTCTCGCTCAGCCTGTGCCCCAAGCAGGCCAAGGGCGTGACCGGCGTGCAGGGCACGGTACGCGCCGAACCGCTGACCCTGATCAACGGCAAGGAAAAGCTCACGCTGCGCTTCGACTGCAAACCCTGCGAAATGCACGTGGTGGGCAAGATGAAAAAATCGGTACTGAACCAGGCCGCACGCGAGGCCGAGGTCGGGCCCCTGAAGTTCTACCGCACGCGTCCGGCGATGGCGACGGACTGAGGCCGGGCGGCCCACGGCCCCATCTCAGAGCTCGCGCTGCGGTCCGGGGCAGTCGAGCGGCGCCATATCGGTCTGGTACTCCCAGTCGCCCACATGCAGCACGGGCAATTCGCTGCCCTGCCGGATGGCCTCCATCAGAGCCTGTTTTTCCTCTTCCGACACCAGCTGGTAATACCGATGCGCCGGCGCTGCAGCAGCCATGGCCGTCGACCGGGAGGGTCCCGAGGCGTCACCCGTACGCCAGTAGATGGCCTCGAGCAGCAAGCCGAAGCGTTCATGGGCGCACTTGCGAATCCAGCGTTCGGTCTCGGGATCATCCCAGGCGCGCCCGCCACGCCGAGGCTGGAAATGCCGGCCCACATCGATCATGGCGACGAAGCGGTGATGGCGCGCATCCAGCGGCATGGTGCGCAGGCGGTACATGCCAGCCGTCACCTCCAGCGCCAGCAGGCTCTCCCGTATCACCCGGTCCAGCAGTTCACGCCGGAAAGCCTTGCGCTCCTCCAGATTCATGCGATGCGGCAGCATGGAATGGTGGGTGATGGTCTCCGGGCTGGCGCCCCTGTGCTTGCGAAAGAGGGAAAACATGGTCTGCGCCATTCTGCAATGCCATGCGCAGCGCCAGTGCCGACTTGGTGTGGATTTGTAAGCAGAGCACATCCGTCCGGCAAAAAAAATCGCCGCCAGAGCCTGGCGGCGACCGGGTGTCGAAGCGACGGCAGCTCAGTTGCGCACGTAGACGATCTTCTTGCTGCCACCCTCGCAGCTGCCCACCACCTTGCGATCGCCGACCTGGTCGGTGGCCACGATCTCCAGCGTGTAGTTCTTGACGCCGTTGGCGTCCATCTTGGCCGCAATTTCGGCCTTCAGTTCGTCGCAGGGCTTGAGCTGGGCCCAGGCGCTGGGCAAGACAAAGGCCAGGGCGATGACGAGGGACAGACGTTTCATGGGGACTCCTTGTGTGTGATTTAAATCAGGCCAGCAGAATACCTTTTTCAATATATCGCAAGCCCGGCGCGCCAGCGGCGCCGGATGCGGATTGTTGCAATTGCACACAGTTCATAGCGCCCGTTCACGGTCTCTCAGAGCAGCGGGCGCACTTCCCGCGCCGCTTCCCAGAGCATGGGCAGCAGTTCGCGCTGCATGGTGGCCCCGGACATTCGAGCCGTCGAGGCCACCACATTGAGGGCCGCCACGGTGCGGCCCTGCAGGTTGCGCAGCGGCACGGCCAGGGCATGCACGCCCAGTTCGTGCTCTTCGCTGCTCAGGCAAAAATCGTCGCGCCGCACCTGCTCGATCAGGGCACGGAACTGTCGCGCCTCGGTCACAGTGTGCAAGGTCAGGCGTTCCAGCAGGCGCCCCTTCATCCAGGCCTGGAACTCCGCACGGGGCAAGGCCGCCAGCAGCACGCGCCCGGTCGAGGTGGCATGGGCGGGCAAGCGCGCGCCCAGGTGCAGGCCATAGGCCATGAGCTGCGGCAGGCCATCGGCGGCGCTGCGCCGCACATCGCTGCTGCGCGCCACGATCACGACCTCGTCGCCGTTGGACACCACGGCCGAATAGGCCTGGCCGGTCTGCGCCGCCAGCCGCTCCAGCGCGGGCTGGAACACGCGTGGCAGGCGCGAAGAGGCCAGGTAGCTGCCGGAAAAACGCAGCACCTTGCTGGAGAGCCAGAAATAGCTGCCATCGGTCTCCAGATAGCCCAGATGGGCCAGGGTCAGCAGATGGCGGCGCGCCGCCGCCCGCGTGATGCCGGCGCGTTGCGCAGCCAGCGTGGCGTTGAGGCGCTGGCGCTCGGTGTCGAAGCTCTCCAGCACCGCCATGCCCTTGGCCACGCCTTCGATCAGGTCGGATTTGGCGATCATGGGAATTCCATCGTTTGCGCGATGATCGCACATTTATGGCGATCATCGCGCATTGACGGACATCAAGGGATGCATTCCGGAGCGCTCCTGCCTATTCTCGGACATCGTTTACTTCGAACAGGAGCACCTCATGCGTACCCAGGTTGCCATCATCGGCGCCGGCCCCTCGGGCCTGCTGCTCGGCCAGTTGCTGCACAAGGCCGGCATCGCCGCCATCGTCCTCGAGCGCCAGACCGGCGACTACGTGCTCACGCGCATCCGCGCCGGCATCCTGGAGCAGGTCTGCATCGACCTGATGGACGAGGCCGGTGTCGGCACGCGCATGCACAAGGAAGGCCTGGTGCACGGCGGCTTCGATATGCTGTTCAAGGGCGAGCGCCACCGCATCGACATGAACAAGCTGACCGGCGGCAAGAACGTCATGGTCTACGGCCAGACCGAATTGACCAAAGACCTGATGGACGCGCGTGCCGCGGCCGGCCTGACCACGGTCTACGAGGCTGCCAACGTGCAGGTGCACGACTTCGACAGCAAGAACCCGCGCGTCACTTACGAGAAGGACGGCAAGACACACGAGATCCAGTGTGACTTCATCGCCGGCTGCGACGGCTTCCACGGCGTATGCCGCGCCAGCGCCCCGCGCAGCGCCATCCGCGAGTACGAAAAGGTCGACCCCTTCGGCTGGCTGGGCCTGCTGTCGGACACCCCGCCCGTGCACGAGGAACTGATCTATGCGAACAGCTCCCGCGGTTTCGCCCTGTGCTCCATGCGCAGCGAGACCCGCAGCCGCTACTACCTGCAGGTGCCGCTGACCGACAAGGTCGAGGAATGGTCTGATGAGGCCTTCTGGCAGGAACTGCGCCTGCGCCTGGACCCCGAGGCACGCGAGCAGCTGGTCACCGGCCCCAGCATCGAGAAAAGCATCGCCCCGCTGCGCAGCTTCGTGACCGAGCCGCTGCGCTTCGGCCGCATGTTCCTGGCTGGCGACGCCGGCCACATCGTGCCCCCCACCGGCGCCAAGGGTCTGAACCTGGCAGCCACCGACGTCAAGTACCTCTTCAACGGCCTGGTTGAGTACTACCAGGACAAGTCCGAGGCCGGCATCGACCGCTACTCCGAACTCGCCCTCAAGCGCATCTGGCGTGCCGAACGCTTCTCCTGGTGGTTCACCAGCCTGATGCACCGCTTCCCGAACGAAGGCGAGATCGCCCAGAAGTTCCAGGAAGCCGAACTCGACTACCTGATCCACAGCGAAGCGGGTTCGCGCAGCATCGCCGAAAACTATGTGGGCCTGCCGCTGGATTTCGGCCACTGAGCCCCTGCCGTCCCCTGCAGCCCCGCTTCGGCGGGGCTTTTTTTTGCCTGGGGCCCTATTCCCCCTCATTCCAGTATTGTTTTATTTTCCACTTTGCTTAATACAATAAATTTGATATATTTGATAAAACATCAGCGGGAGTCACTTCCCTCACTATCATGGCCGTCAACTTCCACCAGCCCTCGGTCTACGCCCTCTTCGATGCCATGCCGGCACCCCTGCTGACCTTCGCGGTCAGCGGACTGGTGACCTACGCCAACCCGGCGGCGAAACAGCATCCAGGCCGGCCGGTAGACACCATGAGCGGCAACCCCGTCATCAAATCCCTGGTCGCTGCCGCCACCCTGGGCAAGGTCAAGCTGCCCTACAGCGCCAAGATCGAGCTGGCCGATGGGCACAGGATCGAAGGCAGTTTCATGTCGGGGCCAGCGGGTCTGGACATCGCCTTCGTGGGCATGGCCGACACCATCGGCGCGGCCAGCATCGGCCCGGCCCCCGGCCACATGAAGCTGCAGCACATCATGGAGCTGCTGCGTGACGAACTGACGCCGCCCATGCACCTGCTGCAGCGCCAGTTGCTGACCCTGCCGTCGGGCAGCGGCACCACCGGTGTCGAACTGGCGGTCCAGGCGCTGGGGCAGCGCCTCATGCGCCTGGCGGACCTGATCGAGGTCTTCGGCAACGAAGTCCTCGATCTCAACGACCGCATCGAACCGGTGGCGCTGATGCGCGAACTCTGCAAGGAATTGAGCGACCGCGCCGGCAAGATGGGGGTACGGATCGAGATCACCGAACCCAAGCAGACCCTGCCGCCCATTTACGGGAACCGCAAGCTGCTGACACGCGCTTTCCACGAGTGCCTCGAAAACGCTCTGATCCACTCGCGCAAGGAGATCAGCACCGGGCAGCAACTGGCCGTGGAAATCAGGTTCACGCTGTCGGGCGAACACGTCCTGTTGAGCGTGCGCAACCGCGGGGTCAGCCAGCTCAAGGTCGCCAGCCAGGAAGAGCTGCGGCCCTTCGTGACACCCGGCAGTACCGACGCCGTTCCCCGGCTGGGGCTGCCCCTGCTTCAGCGTATCGTCAGCCTGCACGGCGGGCAGTTACGCTTGGGCAGCGTCGACGATGACACGGTGCAGGTCCTGATGGAATTTCCGACCGGCGCGCCCATGCGCGGCCAGTCCAACCTCGACATCACCCAGGCCCAGCGATATGCCAAGGATCTGGCCGAATTGATGTCGCGTCGCAAAAAGGAGAAAGTATGAAACGCAACGCCCTGATCGTGGATGACCAGCCGGACATCCGCAAGCTCATCCTGATGACCATGGAGTCGGAGGACTTCCAGCTGCACGAGGCAGACAACGGCGTGGACGCCTTGCGACTGGCCCAGAACCTGCGACCGGCCGTGGTCCTGCTGGACGTGATGATGCCCGGCGGGCTCGATGGCTACCAGGTCTGCGAGAAGATCAAGTCCGATGAAGTGCTCAAGCACGCCACCAAGGTGATCCTGCTGACCGCACGCGGGCAGCGCACCGACATCGAGCGGGGCCAGGCCGCCGGCTGTGACGCCTACCTGGTCAAGCCCTTCAGCCCGATCGAGCTGCTCGACTCCGTCGACCGCCTCGTGGCACGCTGACCTCCTATCCTACGCGGCCGCGCCAACAAGCCTGTCTCATGTCCGTCGCCCGTCGCCTGCACTGGTGGCTGAGTCCCCCCTACAGCATCAAGACAGTGCTGCTGCTGGCGTTGTCCGCGCTGGCCGTGTGCATGGTCGTTCTCAACGGGGCCATCTCCTACGAACGTATCAGCCGCGAGACGATGGCCAGCGCCCGGGAGACCGCGGAATCCGTGGCCTCCCTCGTGGCCACCAACAACACGGCGGCCTATGTCTTCAATGACCTGGAGACCATCCAGTTCAACCTGGCGCAGGTGGTGCAACTGCCCGGGGTCGACGCCATCGCGGTCTACCGGCCCGGCGGCGCCGTACTGGCTGAAACACGCAAGGCACGCTCGGCGACGAGCTCGGGCATCGGCGAGCAGGTGCCGCTGCCGGAACTGCCCCCCGGCGTCTCGGCGGTGGATGGCCGCATCACCGCACAGTTCTTCGAGACCTGGGCGCCGTTGAACGCCGGCAGCGAGGGCCAGCCCGGCTGGGTGCGGGTCGACTACAGCATGGAGCAGCGCAGCCTGCGGCTGGACCAGCTCTGGCGCCGCTCGGTGAACACCCTGCTGGTGACCATCGCGCTGATCATGCTGGTGCTGCCTTTCATCCTGAACTGGGCACTGCGCCCCATAGGCAGGCTGTCCGAGATTGCACACAACCTTTCGACGCAGATCGGCAGCCATATCGCCATCGACGCCAGCAGCACGGAGGCCCGCGCCATGGCAGCAGCGCTGAACAAGGCCAGCCACGACGTCGCCGAGCAGATCGCACGTACCCAGGTCATCGTGAACACGGCGGCCGTGGGCATCATCAGCCTGGACCAGTTGGGCCGGGTGATCTCTGTCAATCCTGCCACCACCAGCCTCTTCGGCCGCGAGGAGGGCGAACTGCTGGGCCAGCCGCTGGAGCAATGCATTCCGGACCTGGACGCGACATCCCTGTGCAACCTGTTCGGGGACTTCAGCGAAACACCAGGCCGGGTCTACCGAATCGTCCGCACCGACTTCCGCGGGACGCGCCGCGATGGCACCCTGTTCCCGATCGAGATCACGCTGGGCCAGGCGCCGGCCGGTGGTGTCTTGCGCTTCGTGTGCATCGTGCGGGACGTGACCGACGAACGCGCCGCGCAGGAAACCTCGGAGCTGTACGAGCGGGCCCTGGCCAGCAGCCACAACGGCGTGTTCATCACCAACGCGACGATGCAGAGCCAGCCCATCATCTTCATCAACGAAGCGTTCCAGAAGATCACCGCCCTGCTCCCTCATCAGGTGTTGGGGCGCAGCATCGATGCCCTCCTGCAGGGAGCCGACGATACGGCAAGCGCCCGGGAGCTCAAGCGCGCCATCGCGCAAGCAGACAGCACCAGCGTGACCCTGCAACACACCATGGACAGCGGGCGCGAGATCATCGCGGAAGTCTCGCTCTCGCCGGTGCGAACGGCCGACGGCACGCTGACCAACTTTGTCGGCATCCTCTCGGACGTCACCGCCCGCGTGCATGCGGAGCAGGCGATCGCCGAACGCAGCGGCCAGCTCGACGCCATCTTCAGCCTGAGCCCGGACGGCTTTGTCCTCTTCAACGAGGACGGCCACATGATCTTCGCCAACCCGGCGTTCGAGCGCATGACCGGGCGAAGCTGGGAACAACCAGGACTTCCTTTGACGCTGGAGGAATTTCAATCCGATCTGGCCTCGCTGTGCCACCCGGACCACAGCCTGCCCGCCCGGGGGCTCCAGCATGACGACGCGGCCCCATGGGAAGCCCGACTGATCCTGTCGCGGCCGCAGCACCGGGTGATGCAGGCGCAGTCACGCCGCAACCTCTCGGGTCGCGGGGAGACCATCCTCTATTTCCGCGACGTCACCCACGAGGACGAAGTCGACCGCATGAAAAGCGAGTTCCTGGCCTCGGCGGCGCACGAACTGCGCACGCCCATGGTCAGCATCTTCGGTTTCACCGAGCTGCTGCTCAAGCGCCAGTTCAGCGACGAACGACGCGCCGACATGCTGGCGACCATCCATCGCCAGTCGGGCCTGCTGGTCAAGATGATCAACGAGCTGCTGGATCTGGCGCGCATCGAATCGCGCCGCGGGCTGGACCTGCACATCGGCCAGCATCCCCTGGGCGAACTCGTGCTCAACAGCGTCAAGGGCCTGATGCGCAAGGACAACGAGCGCCAGGTCAGCGTGCACCACATTCCTGACGTCCCAGTCTTGATCGACCCGGAGAAGATGCAGCTGGCCCTCAGCAATCTGCTGAGCAACGCCTTCAAGTACTCCCCCCAGGGCGGCGAGGTAGCCCTTTCGGCGCGAGTCACGGTGCAAAACGACCGGGAGTACGCCGTGCTGGAAGTGAGTGACCGGGGCATCGGCATGACGCCCGAGCAACTGGCGCGCGCCTTCGAACGCTTCTACCGCGCCGACACCACGGGCAACATCCCAGGCACCGGCCTGGGGCTGAGTCTGGTCAAGGAAGTGGTCGAACTGCACCACGGCCACGTTGAACTCGAAAGTGAAGCCGGCCGGGGCACCGAGGCACGCCTGTACATCCCGATGCCCTCGGGTACCACCGTCATCTGAAGGGGCGGCCGCTACGGCCGTTGCAAGACATCGCGTCCGGGCAGTAAGCCGGAGCTATGGGCGCCGGGCTCAGGCCGGCGCCGCCTGCTTTCGGAAATCCCGGGCCATGGCCTGGATTTCCTGGAAGGGCACGGGCTTCTGAAACACGGTCACGCCCTCAGGCAGGCCGCCGCGATCCTTGATATCGCCCTTGCTCAGGGCCGTCACCACGATGACGTTCAGATCGTCGAAACCGGAACCCGGCTTCTTGAGCGAACGCACCATCTGGAAACCATCCATGCCCGGCATGTTGAGGTCGGTCACCACCATGTCGGGGCGGATCTGGCCGATGCGCACCAGCCCCTCGAAACCGTTGACCGCCGTCGTCAGCTCAACCGGGAAATCCCAGCCCTGGACCATCAGGGAAAACAGGCGCAGGAGATCGGGATCATCCTCCACCAGCAGCAGCCTGAGCGCCCGGCCGGCATCACGGTCGCTGTCATTTTTCAGCGGTGCCGGTTGTGAAATCACCTGTGCGCGTTCAGCCAGGAGGCGATCCACGGCGCTTCTTGCGATGCGACGGTGCCCCCCGGCGGTTCGCCAGGCGGGCAGCACACCGGACTCCACCCACAACTGCACGGTGCGCACGGCCACACCCAGCACCTCGCCGGCTTCGCGTGTCGTCATGAGCTCGTCGTTGCTGGAGATTTTTCTCATTTATGGCAATTTTAGGTTTTCCGGCATTAACGGCATTCTAGCCACCGGAGCCGAAGAAACCACTCAGGCGGCCATTCCCGGATCCTGAAGGTCGGAGGGACGCGACAGCACGAAATCTGCAGTGAGCGGGAACCACAGCGTCACCGCGGTCCCCTGCTGGGGCATGCTTTCGATCTGCACACGCCCCTCCTGCAGCTCGGTGATTTCCTTCACCAGGCTCATGCCCAGGCCGGTGCCGGGAATGGCACCGGAGGGATCGGCCCGCCAGAAACGCTCGAAGACCCGGGCGAGCTGCTCGGTCGTCATGCCCATGCCCTGGTCCGTCACGCGGATCCCGACAAAACGATCGCTGCCCTCTTCCTTGAGCACGGTTTCCAGCGTGATATCGCCGCCATTGGGCGAATACTTGAAGGCGTTGGAAAGCACGTTGAGCAAGGCCTGTTGCGTCTTTTCCGGATCGACCATGATGGCCTCGGCGCCATGCGGCATGTACAGCTTGACCTGGCGTTTGTCATGCTTGATCAGCAGACCCTTGATGGTCTGGTCGATGATGGTGCCGACCCGGCAGTACTGCCGGTGGAAGTCCTTGCCCTGGCGCGATTCGATGCGCGAAAGATCGAGCAACTCGTTGATGAGGTTGATCAGAAGCTGGGACTGGCGATGGATGGTGCCCAGCAGCTCCTGCAGCTGCTCGGGCGCCATCTTGCGCGTCATCATCAGCTCGGCAAAGCCGAAGATGCTGGCCAACGGGGTGCGCAGCTCATGAGCGGCCGTGGAGAGGAATTCGCTCTTCATGCGGTCGACCTCGGCCTCTTTGGTGATGTCGCGGAAATAGAGGACGATGTCGCGTCTGCTGGTCAGCGTCAGGCTCATCAGCAGGGTCACGCGGCGCGGGGAGATCAGACGGATGGTCCGCGTGTGCTTGATCGCGGCGGCCTGACCCTGGCTCTCCAGCACGGCATCGAGCAGTGCCGAGATCGGCTGGCGCCGCGACTCCTCGGGTGCCAGCAACTCGCCCAGGTGTTTTTCGAAAGCATCCAGCGTCAGGCCGGCGATCCGGCTTTCGTCGATGCCGAACATCTCGCACAGTGTGCGGTTGACATGCTCGACGCTGCCGCTGGGGCCCGCATGGAGCACCCCGCTGTCGCCCAGCTCGACAATCGCGCGCAGCTGCTCGATCTGCACGCGCAGCTCCATCAGGTCCAGGTTCTGGCTGCTGCTGCGCAGCACTTCGGCCACGGAGTCGTACAGCGCATAGTCCCTGAGTCCCAGGCCCAGCTGGCGCATCTTGTCGAAACTCGCCGCGGCCGCCGTCACAAGAAACATGAGACCGCTGTCGCCCAGGGGTTCCACCGTCCCGCGCAGCACCACGGCGGGATTCGAGCGACTCCTGAAAACCACCAGGTCGCCGGCGCTGGCGATCCAGTCCTGCAAAGTCCCGATACCGGTCGGCTGATTAACCAGAAAATGCTGGGTGTATGGGTCGCCGACGACCAGATCAGGCACCAGCTTTCGCAGGCTGGGGCCCATGGCCTGTACCAGCAGGCCGCGGTCAAGCTGAAGGTAAAACGGAAATATCCGATCCAGCTGGACTGCGTCCAGCGTCAGGTTACGGGCCGGTACAGCGCGTTCGTGCATCACAGGCCCAGGTCCGACGCCAGCAGGCTGGCATCCTCGCGCAACAAGGCGCCGTGCTCCCGGTCGGCTGCATTGATGTCGTCCCGCAGGTGGATGAACTGGTCGACGTTGTCCATGAAGATATCCAGCATTTCGGGATCGAATTTTTTCGCCCGCTGTGCGGTCATCATATTCAATGCCTGTTCGTCGCTGAAGGCCTTGCGGTAAACACGGTCCATGGTGAGGGCATCGAAGAAGTCGATCAGGGCCACCACCCGCCCGGACCACGGAATCTGTGTACCGCGCAACTGATTCGGGTAACCACTGCCGTCCCAGCACTCATGGTGCGTCAACGCGACATCGGCCGCCATCTGGAACAGCGGAATATCCGATTGCCCCAGGATCTCCGCACCGGCAAGGGTGTGTCCGTTCATGATGCACCGCTCTTCGGGGGTGTAGCCGCCGGGCTTCTTGAGCACGGCGTCCGGGATGGCAATCTTGCCGATGTCATGCATGGGCGCGGCAACGCGGATCATGTGCGCCTCGGTTTCGGCGCGGCCGATCAGCTGTGCGAGCAACTGGGACAGGGCCCCGACACGGTCCATGTGCACGCCGGTATCGTCGTCCCGGTATTCCGCGGCGCGACTCAGCAGCGTGAGCGCATTGAGGTGCGCCTGCTCAATCTGCTTGAGCACGTCGCCCCTGTCGCGCACCAGCTTCTTGAGGTCTGCCGTGTAGCGCCCCAGCTGCGCGAGCGCGGCATTCGAATCAGCAAAAGCCAGGCTGCCATAGACGTTGGTGTATTGCTCCATCGATATAACTGCCACAGAATCCGTCACTGACATTCGTACGCCCCGGTTCGTCTTGCGTTCCACCACCCCTGGCTCAGCTCCAGGCCGGACCTGAGCCGATGGGGATATTCGGTAGTCTGAGATTAATATTTTATCTATATTTATCATATTTTGCATTAAATAAAGGTTTCAAAAAGTGAAAATGCTCAAAGGGGTCAAAGTCTTGAGCCTGGCACTCAATCTGCCGGGGCCGGCCGCCTTGAGCCGCCTGCGCACCATGGGGGCACATTGCGTCAAGGTGGAACCGCCGCCCGCCACCCCAGCGGGCTCGGCCGACCCCATGAAAAGCTATGCGCCCGCAGCCTATGAGGCGCTGCATGACGGCATCCGCATCGTCATGGCCGACCTGAAGACGGACAAAGGCCGGCGCAAGCTGGCGCAGGAACTGGCGCGCACCAATGTGCTGCTCACCTCCTTCCGGCCGGCCGCCCTCAAAAAACTCGGTCTGGACTGGAAAAGCCTGCATCAGCAGTATCCCGCGCTCAACATGGTCAGCATCGTCGGCTGGCCGGGCGCCCAGGCCGACATCCCGGGCCATGACCTGACCTACATGGCCGAAAACGACCTGCTCAACGGGCTGGAACTGCCCCCCACCCTGTTCGCCGACATGGCCGGCGCCCTGCTGGCCAGCGAGGCCGTGCTGCAAGCCCTGCTACAAGGCCAGGCACAAGGTCAGGGCACACGGCATGAGGTCGCCCTGGCGCAGGCTGCGGCCTGGCTGGCACAGCCGCGGCGCTGGGGCCTCACCGTGGCCCGGGGCGCGGTGGGCGGCGCCCATGCCGGCTACCGCGTCTATGCCTGCAAGGATGGCCGCGTGGCGGTGGCGGCGCTGGAGCCGCATTTTGCCATGGCGCTGTGTGCGGCGGCCGGACTGAAAGCGTCCAACATGCTGGCACCGGCCACCCGCAAGGCTCTGGAAAGCTGGTTTGCGCAACAGACGCGCCGCACGCTGGATGCCCTCGCGCAGCGGCTGGACCTGCCGCTGCACACCCTCGCCAGATCCTGAAACTCAGCGCGGCTTGCGCGCCGGCCTGGCCTTGGCGCTGCCGGTCTCGCGCGGCGGCAGGCCGGTGTGCTGCGTCAGGACGCGGCCCTGGGCCGGCGTTTTCGCTGCGGGTTTGGCGACGGACGGCGTGGAGTTCTTGCGCCGCGCGCTCTGGTAGCCGCCGTCGGTCAGCGGCTGGAAGGTCGGGATCAGGTGCTGTTTGCCGTTGCCGATCAGGTCGGCGCGACCCATGGTCTTGAGCGCCTCGCGTAGCAGCGGCCAGTTGTTGGGGTCGTGGTAACGCAGGAAGGCCTTGTGCAGGCGGCGGCGTTTCTCTCCGCGCACGATGTCCACCTTCTCGCCGCGCGCGTCGCGGTGGATGCCCTTGAGCGGGTTCAGGCCGCTGTGGTACATCGTCGTGGCCGTGGCCATGGGACTCGGGTAGAAGGTCTGCACCTGGTCGGCACGAAAACCATTCTTCTTTAGCCACAACGCCAGGTTCATCATGTCCTCGTCGCTGGTGCCCGGGTGGGCCGCGATGAAGTAGGGAATCAGGTACTGCTTCTTGCCCGCTTCCGCGCTGAACTTCTCGAACATCTGCTTGAACTTGTCATAGCTGCCGATGCCGGGTTTCATCATCTTCGAGAGTGGGCCGCCCTCGGTATGCTCGGGCGCGATCTTCAGGTAGCCGCCCACGTGGTGCTGCACCAGCTCCTTGACGTATTCGGGCGATTTCACGGCCAGGTCGTAACGCAGGCCGGACCCGATCAGGATCTTCTTCACGCCCTTGAGCGCGCGGGCGCGCCGGTACATGTGGATCAGCGCGCTGTGGTCGGTGTTCAGGTTCTGGCAGATGCCCGGGTAGACGCAGCTGGGCTTGCGGCAGGCGGCCTCGATCTCGGGCGACTTGCAGCCGATGCGGTACATGTTCGCCGTGGGCCCGCCCAGATCGGAGATGACACCGGTGAACCCCGTGACCTTGTCGCGGATGTCCTCGATCTCCTGGATCACGGAATCCTCGGAGCGGCTCTGGATGATGCGGCCCTCGTGCTCGGTGATGGAGCAGAAGGTGCAGCCGCCGAAGCAGCCGCGCATGATGTTCACGCTGAAGCGGATCATCTCCCAGGCCGGGATCTTGGTCGCGCCGTCATGGCTGCCGTTTTCGTCGGCATAAGCCGGGTGCGGGCTGCGCGCGTAGGGCAGGCCGAACACGACATCCATCTCGGCCGTGGTCAGCGGGATGGGCGGCGGATTGATCCAGACGTCGCGCGCCGTCGTGCCCTCGCCGTGCGCCTGCACCAGGGCACGTGCGTTGCCGGGGTTGGTCTCCAGGTGCAGCACGCGGTTGGCGTGGGCATACAGCACAGCATCTGACTTGACCTGCTCGTAGCTGGGCAGGCGGATCACGCAGCGATCGCGCGGCAGGCGGCGGATAGAGCCCTTGCCGCTGAGCGCCGGGTTGGCCATGAAGGTGAGCGGCTGGATAGCCGGCAGCACCGGCGCAGCACCGCCCTCTTCCTTGCTGCAGGACTGCCCTTGCGCCGCGGCCTGCTCGGAAGTGGTCTGGTAAGGGTTGATGTGCTCTTCGACGTGGCCCGGGGTGTCGACCTCGGTCGAGTCGATCTCGAACCAGCCCTCGGGGCTGTGGCGCTGGACAAAAGCCGTGCCGCGCACGTCGGTGATGTTCTGCACCGGCTCGCGCGCCGCGATGCGGTGCGCCACCTCGACCAGGGCGCGCTCGGCATTGCCGTAGAGCAGCAGGTCGCACTTGCTGTCCACCACGATGGAGCGGCGCACCTTGTCGCTCCAGTAGTCGTAATGCGCGATGCGGCGTAGCGAACCCTCGATGCCGCCCAGCACGATGGGCACCTCGGGGTAGGCCTCGCGACAGCGCTGGCTGTAGACGATGGCTGCACGGTCCGGCCGCTTGCCGCCCACGTCGCCCGGGGTGTAGGCGTCGTCGCTGCGGATCTTGCGGTCCGCCGTATAGCGGTTGATCATGGAATCCATGTTGCCCGCGGTCACGCCCCAGAACAGGTTGGGCTTGCCCAGCACCTTGAAGGGGTCGGCACTCTGCCAGTCGGGCTGGGCAATGATGCCCACGCGGAAACCCTGCGCCTCAAGCACCCGGCCGATCACGGCCATGCCGAAGCTCGGGTGGTCCACATAGGCATCGCCCGTGACGAGGATGATGTCACAGCTGTCCCAGCCCAGCTTGTCCATCTCGGCACGGCTCATGGGCAGGAAGGGGGCCGTGCCAAAGCGCGCGGCCCAGTACTTGCGGTAGCTGGTCAGCGGTTTGGCGGCACGCGGAAAGAGGGAGACGTCGGCAGGAGCGTTCATGGGCAGGGCAGGCAACCCTGGAGTGTACGTTTTTGGCAATCTTTCCGTCGGAAAGCGGGTATTTCCGTCGCCACAGACCGCCTAGCGGCCTCAAACATGCAAAATGCTGACGGGGCCATCCGTCTAAAGAGTCAAAAAAAGAGTCCCAGGAGTCAAGCGATATGCGTTTTCAGCTGATCGATCGGCACCATCTGCTTCAGCTCGCGTTCACGGGAGTGTGCGCGGCATTTCTGGCGATATCACCCGCGACCGGCCAGGAACAGCGCAATCTGGCCGTCCGCTCTGCCCCCACCACCGCCCCCGCAGCTGAGAAGCGCGTGGCGCTGGTCATCGGCAACAGCACCTATCTCAAGGGACCACTGAGGAATCCCGTCAATGACGCCACCGATGTCGCAGCTAGGCTTCGCGCCTCGGGCTTCGAGGTGATCGAGCGCACGAACATCAAGACCAGCCAGATCGGTCGCACCCTGCGCGAGTTCCGCGCCCAGCTGACGCCCGGTGCGGTGGCGCTGTTTTTCTATGCCGGCCACGGACTCCAGATCCGGGGGGAGAACTATCTGCCGGCGGTGGATGCCGACATCGAGGCCGAAGAGGATGCCCCCAACCAGAGCATCGCCATGCGCCAGATCATGGAAATCATGGAGGACGCCAAGACGCGGCTCAACCTGGCTTTCCTTGACGCGTGCCGCAACAACCCTTACGCGCGCAGCTTCCGTTCTGGCGCCGACGGCCTGGCGCGCGTCAGCGCGCCTTCCGGCACCCTGATCTCCTTCGCGACCCGACCAGGCAGCGTCGCAGCCGACGGCACGGGCCGCAACGGCCTGTACACAACACATCTGCTGCAGGCCATGGACGCGCCCAATCTCCAGGTCGAACTGATGCTCAAACGAGTCAATTCCAACGTCAAGCAGGCGTCGCAGGGACGGCAAGAGCCATGGCTGGAGGGCAGCATCGAGGGAGACTTCTACTTTCGGCGCGGCGCCACGGACGCATCCGGTAATCCTGCGCAAAGCACGATAGATCAGGCGGTGCAGGATGCCGTGCGCCGTGCGAACGAACAGTCCGCGCGCGAAAAGGCCGAGTTGCAGGCCACCATGCAGCGGATGATCGAAGAGGCCCTGACGCGCCAGAACGCGGCAGCAGCGGGTGGATCGACGTCGAGACCGGCATCAACCCCAATTTCCAGTCCGACGGCGGCTCCGGCAACCACCATCGCAGCCCTCGCGCCGTCTGCAACGAGCACCATCGCTGCACAAGCTTTCAGTGGCTACAGTCGTTCGCCTCAGCCCGGCGACGAATGGGAGTATGCGGTCAAGGAAAAGGTCTTCGGCAAGAGCTGGAAGGTCTTGTGGCGAGTCAAGGGCGCGAGCCCCGGCGTTGGCATCATGGAAGAGATGCAGGTCAACGGGATGCCGGTACAAGAGCGGGTGTTTGATGGCAAGGCACTCATGGTCGGGGTACCGACAGACGCTGCTCTTTTCTTCAGTTCACACTGGGTCGGGGAGACACCCCCCGCCGAACTGGATGCACAGGGTGTCGGTGAATGTGTCACGCCGCACCGCTGCTTTATTAGCAAGCTCCATCTCGCGGGCAAGGAAAGCATACAGGTTGCAGCGGGGCGCTTTGACGCCTTGCGTTACGAGGGCGACGTTTACGTGATGTTGAGTATCAATCCGGTTCGTCGCTACGCCGGCCAAGTGCAGATCTGGTATTCCCCTGAGCACCGGCGTTTGCTCAAACAGGTCGTTACACGCGTGCCGCTGGGCGGTTATCTCGCATATAACCTGAACGAGACCACCGAACTCGTTGCCGTCCGCACACGCCCCTGACGCCCCGCCGTTTGCGCCCTTTCGACCATGCCCACCATCGACACCCTCGCCAGCTTCTGGTCCATCCCCATGATCAAGACCAATGTGCTGGTCTTCTTCAACCTCTTTGGTGCCCTGCTGCTGGGCCTGATGGTCGGGTATGAGCGCGCCTACCACGGCCGTGCGGCCGGCATGCGTACCTACGGCCTGGTCTGCATGGCCTCGGCCGCACTCACCGTCATCGGCGGTTACTCCTCGGCCTGGTTCGGCGGCAACTTCCTGCTGGGCACGGCCACCGACACCAGTCGCGTGATCCAGGGCATCGTCACCGGCATCGGCTTCCTGTGCGCCGGCGTCATCATGCGCGAGGGCTTCAACATCAGCGGCCTGACCACGGCGGCCTCGCTGTGGTCGGCTTCGGTCATCGGCATCCTGGTCGGCGTCGGCTTTTATGCCGCGGCCATCGCCCTGGCCGCACTCTCGGCCTTCTCCATGATGTGGATCTCACGGCTGGAGACCTGGCTGCCTTCGCGCCAGGCCGTGGCCATCACCTTGCGCTTTCGCCCCGGCTTCCTGCCCAGCGAACCCGCCCTGCGCCAGATGGCCGAGGCCCGCGGCTACGACATCGCCTCGGGCACCATCGCCATTGAGCTCGATGACGGTGTTCTCCAATGGTCCTTCGTGGCCGTGGCACGCAGCCGGCAGAGAATGATGCCCATCTCCGAGCTCTCGCACGAAATGACGCGCTTCGACGGCGTCACCGGCTTCCAGCTCAACTACGCCCGCAACTAGGTACAGGCTTAGGGCTGCCCTGCGCCGCCCACTTCGACCGGCATCGCATGGATGGTGCCGGTGCGCAACTCGCGCGACTGCTCCGGCGTCACATTCACCTTGCCCGAGAGGATGTACAGCGTGCGCCGCTGCGCTCCCCCCAGCATGCAGGCCACGGGCTGCCCGGGCATGGACACGCGGTGCGTGATCTCCCCCCCCTCACGCGCGCGCAGCACCTCGCGGCTGGCCGGCGAGGCCAGCCAGACGGCGTCTTCGGCATCGAGGCAGATGCCGTCGGGGCTGCTGCCGGGCGGTGCGGCCCAGGTGCGACGCCCGCTCAGGGAGCCATCGTCGGCGATGTCAAAGGCGGTCAGCCGCGCCGCGTAGCTCTCGGCCACGATCAGCGTGCCCCCATCCGGGGTGATGATGCAGCCATTGGGGAACATCAGTTCATCGGCGACCACGCGGGTTTGTCCATCGGGCGTCACCAGAACCAGCGTCGTCGCCCGCGGTTCGGCCCGCGCCAGGAAGTCGAAGCCGAAGTTGCCGATATAGGCGCGGCCCCGCGCATCCACCACCATGTCGTTGCAGTGAAACGGCGCCAGGTCCGACAGGTCCGCCACCTCGACCAGCGTCTCACCGTCCAGCCTCAGCAGGCGCCGGTCGCGCATGGACACCACCAGCATGCGGCCGTCGGGCAGCCAGCCCAGGCCCGAGGGCTGGCCCGGCACGGTGGTCACCGTGGTGCAACGCCCGTCCGGTCCCAGGCGCTGCACCTGGTGCGTGTAGAAGTCGGAGAACCACAGCGCGCCGTCATGCCAGCGCGGCGATTCGGGAAAGGCCAGCTGGCCGACGATCAACTGGGGAACGGCTTGGGACATGCGACCGATCTTGGGTAAAGCCATGCCGCCCGTCAAGCGTTTGCAGGACAAGAGGCCCGATAATCGACGCATGGCTGACACTTCCCGCAGCGTCGAACGCACGCAACCCAAGTCCCTGGCAGATCTCTTCGTTTCCTTCACCGTGCTGGCCCTGCAGGGTTTCGGCGGCGTGCTGGCCGTCGCCCAGCGCGAACTGGTGGAGCGCAAGCGCTGGTTCACGAACGAGGAGTTCGTCGAAGAATGGGCCGTGGCGCAGATCATGCCCGGCCCCAACGTGGTGAACCTGGCCGTCATGATCGGCGGGCGCTACTTCGGTGTGCCCGGCGTGCTGGCGGCGCTGGCCGGCATCTTCACGGCGCCCCTGGTCGTGGTGCTGTCACTGGCCCTGCTGTACGCCCAGTTCGCCAGCCATCCGGGTGTGATCGGTGCGCTGCGCGGCATGGGCGCGGTGGCGGCGGGCCTGGTGGTAGCCACCGGCTTGCGGCTGGCGTCCTCCCTCAAGAACAGTGTCATGGGGATCGCACTGAACAGCGTGCTGGGTGTGCTGGGCTTCATCGCTGTGGCCCTGTTGCGCTGGCCGCTGATCTATGTGCTGCTGGGCCTGGGCAGCGTGGCCTGCGTACTCGCCTACCGTCTGCTGGGCCGGGAGGCACGCGCATGAACCCGGTGCTGGACCTGGGCTGGGGCGACTGGCTCTACCTCTTCACGCATTTCCTGACCCTCTCACTGCTGTCCGTGGGCGGCGGCATCACCACGGCGCCCGACATGCACCGCTTCCTGGTGGACCAGCAGGGCTGGATCACCGATCCCCAGTACACCTCGTCCATCGCCATCGCACAGGCTGCGCCCGGGCCGAACATCCTGTTCGTGGCCCTGCTGGGCTGGCATGTCGGGCTCAACGCCGGGGGGCTGGGTTGGGCGCTGTTCGGCGTGCTGGTCTGCATGCTGGGCATCATCATGCCCAGCACCATCCTGGTCTATGTCACCTCGCGCTGGAGCCATGAGAACCGCGATCTGCGCGCTGTGCGCGCCTTCAAGATGGGTATGGCGCCCATCGTGATCGCCCTGCTGATCGCCACCGGCTGGATCCTGGCCCGAGCCCACGGCGACCCGGCCCGCGACTGGCCCCTGTGGCTGGTCACCGCGCTGAGCGCCCTGATCGTCTGGCGCACCCGCCTGCACCTGCTGTGGCTGCTGGGGATCGGCGGCGTGCTGGGCTGGTTCGGCCTGGTCTGAACCCCGCCATGCCTGTGCCCACGCTCAACCTGCTCGGCGCCGGACGCGTAGGCAAGACGCTGGGCCGGCTGTGGCACGCCCAGGAAGTGCTGCAGGTGCAGGACGTGCTGACCACCTCGCTCGCCAGCGCGCAGGCCGCGGTCGATTTCATCGGCGCAGGCCACCCCGCCCACTCGCTGGAGCGCATGCGCCCTGCCGATGTCTGGCTGATCGCCGTGCCGGACCGCCAGATCGCCGCCAGCGCGCAGGCCCTGGCCGCAGCGGGCCTGCCACCGGCGACCGCCTTCCACGCCAGTGGTGCGCTGGCCGCCGCCGAACTCGCGCCGCTGCAGGCCGCGGGCTGGCAGGTCGCCAGCGCGCACTGCATCCTGAGCTTTGCCGCGCCGGCCACGGCCGTACAGCAGTTTGCCGGCACGCCCTGCGCGCTCGAAGGCCAGGCCGCCACCCTCGCCGCTCTGGAGCCGATGTTCCAGCGCATCGGGGCGCGCTGTTTCACCCTGCCCTCGGCTGACAAGCTGCGTTACCACGCGGCGGCCGTTTTCGCCACCAACTTCCTGCCCGTGCTGCAGGCCACCGCCGAAGCGCTGTGGCGGGACAGCGGCGTGCCGCCCGAGCTGCTGCCGCAGCTGCGCGCCACCCTGCTGCGCAACGCTGTCGACAACCTGCTGGCCCTGGGGCCGGCCGGCGCGCTGACCGGCCCGGCCGCGCGCGGCGACACGGCTCTGGTGCAGCGCCAGGGCCAGGCCGTCGCTGCGTGGGATGCGCAGGCCGGTGCCGCCTATGCCGCGCTCAGCGAACTGGCCGCCCGGCTGGCACGCGACGGCAGGCTCTGAGCACAGACAATCCGGACCGGCTGCGCTATCCTGTCAAGCACAGTCCAAGCCCTGAGATCCCGCCATGAACAAGCCCCTCAAAGTCATCCTCATCGCCCTTGCCGCCATCGTCGTGCTGCTGGTGGCCGTGGTGGCCTTCATCGTCGCCACCTTCAACCCCAACGACTACAAACCCGAACTCATCAAGCTGGTCAAGGAAGAGACCGGCCGCACCCTTTCCATTCCCGGCGAGATCCGGCTCACCCTGTTTCCGCGCATCGGCGCCGACCTGGGCCAGATCTCGCTGTCCGAGGCGCGCAGCGATCAGGTCTTCGCGGCCGCCCAGCAGGTCAAGGTCTCGGTGGCACTGGTTCCGCTGTTTTCCAAGAAGGTGGAGGTGGACCGCGTGTTGGTCGACGGCCTGAACGTCAAGCTGCAGCGCGACCGCCAGGGCCGATTCAACTTTGACGACCTGCTGTCGCAGGGCGACAAGGCGGCTGCCCCGCCCGACACCGGCAAGGCTGAAGCGCCGGGCGCCATGCCCCTGCTCCAGGTCGGCGGCATCGCCATCACCAACGCCAGCCTGGACTACCGCGACAACGCCAGCGGCCAGCACCTGAGCGTCTCCAAGCTGAACTTCAGCACCGGCCCCATTGCCGAAGGCAAGAAGAGCACACTCGACTTCAGCGCCGACCTGCAAGGCACGAACCCGCAACTGGCCCTGCAACTGGGCGTCAAGAGCGACTTCACGCCCCAGCTCGCGCAGCAAAAGCTCCAGCTCGACAATGTCCAGGCCAGCCTGGGCGGTACCGCAGCCGGCCAACGCGACCTGCAGCTCAAGCTGGGCCTGGCCAGCGTCGAAGCATCGCCCCAGGCGCTCAAGCTGACGGCGCTCACACTTGAGGTGGCGGCCCCCAACCCGGCCGGCGGCACGCTGGCGCTCAAGCTGCAGGGGCAGGCCTCGGTCGACCTCGCGCGCGAAGCGGTTCAGCTGGCACTCGACGGCCAACTCGACAGCACCAGCCTTGCCATCAAGGCCGGCGTGAAGCGCTTTGCCCAGCCGTCCATCGACTTCGACATCGCCGTCGGCGAACTCGATGCCGACCGCTACCTGCCCAAGAGTGAAAAGCCGGCAGCAGCCGCCAGCAGCGGCCCGGCGGGCCCTGAGGCCGTCATCGACCTCGCCCCTCTGCGCGCACTGGATGCACGCGGCACGCTGAAGATCGCCTCGCTCAAGATCATGAACCTGCGCGCGGCCAGCATCCGCCTGCAGCTCAAGGCCCAAGGCGGCAAGGCCGAACTCAACCCGCTGACGGCCACGCTTTACGGCGGCGGCGTGAATGGCGCGCTCTCGGCCAGTGCCCAGGGCGCCCAAAGCCTGGCGGCCAAGCTGGACCTGCGCGGTATCAACATCGGCCCGCTGATGAAAGACGCGCTGGACCAGCAGCCCATCGACGGGCGCGGCAATGTGGCGCTCGATGTCAGCACCAGCGGCAACACCGTGAGCCTGTTCAAGAAGAACCTCAACGGCACCGCCGGTGTGCAGCTGACCGATGGCGCCATCAACGGCGTAGACATCGCCGGTGCCCTGCGCAACGTCAAGGCCCAGCTCGGCGGCGGCTCCCAGGAAGGCAAGGCCGGCGCCCAGCAGAAGACCGACTTCACCGAGTTCGGCGCCAGCTTCAAGATCAGCAAGGGCGTGGCGCACAACGACGACCTGTCCGCCAAGACCCCGCTGCTGCGCCTGGGCGGCGCGGGCGACATCTTCATCGCCGAGGACCGGCTGGACTACACGGTCAAGGCCACCGTGGTCCCCACCCTGCAGGGCCAGGGCGGCCCGGAGATGGAGCAACTCAAGGGCCTGACCGTGCCGGTGCGCCTCATCGGCCCCTACAAGGCCATCAGCTGGAAGATCGACTTCGGCAGCGCGGGCGGCAACCGCGCCAAAGAGCTGGTCGACCAGCGCAAGGCTCAGCTGCAGCAGGAAACGCAGCAGCGGCTGGACGAGGAAAAGGCCAAGGCCGCGCAGCGCCTCAAGGAACAGGCCGAGGACCGGCTCAAGAACCTGCTGCGGCGTTAGTCAATCGCCGGGCTGGCCGAACTTCAGCACGCGCGTGGCCAGCAGGGTTTCGGCAAAGAAGCAGCACAGCGCGGCCATGAAGCAGCTCACGCCGGCCAGGAAGGCGTAGATCGCCAGCCGCTCGATCTGGAAGACCGTGGTCTCGCCCAGGAAGAGCACCACGATGGTCAGACCGATCATGAAGGCGCACAGCGTCAGCAGGCCGATGGTGCTGTTGGCCAGCAGGCCGCGCTTGCGCAGCATGGTGAGCTCGGCGCCCCACTGCGGCACCAGCAACGGCTCGACATTCAAGCGCAGCTTTTCCTCCAGCACACGGCCGCGGTCGATGATGCGCGAGAGGCGCCCGGCCACCGCGCCGATCATGCCGGAGACGGCAGTCAGCAGGAAAACGGGGGCCACGGCCAGCTGGATGCCGTGGGTCACGGTGCCGGAATCGACAAAAAGGGCCATGCGCTTGCTCGTGTGGGATCGGGTGGGGAAACGCGCCGATTATCACCGCCGCAGGGCACTCCCACAAATGGGGGAAGACAGGCGCCACATTTGTGCCTATAAAGACGCACATCCACAAGCAGCTGTCAGGGGGTCCCATGAGCATCCGCGTCCTGTGCATCCACGGCGTGAACACCAACGAGAACGGCGACTGGCTGGCCAAGTGGCAGCAGTCCATCCGCAGTGCGGCCGCCAGTGCCGGCGTGGCGGCCGACGCTTTCGAATTCCATGAACTGCGCTACAACGCGCACTTCGAGGCCGCCCACGCGGACGGCGCCGTCTACGCCGAGGCCGTCAAGCGCCTGTGGAACAGCTACTGGGCGCACCGTCGCGCGCTGGGCCGCGCCGCGGAAAAAGGCCTGGGCACGCTGATCGACAACACCATCGGCATGGTCGCCAAGTGGACCGCCCTGCCCCAACTGCGCCAGCAGCTCACCAGCGGTCTGACGCAGACCATCAAAAGCGTCAACCCGCACGTGATCTGCGCGCACAGCCTGGGTTCGCTCATCAGCTACGACACCCTGGCCGCCCAGCAGTCCCTGGCCCAGGACCGCCTTTTCGTCACCCTGGGTTCGCAGATCGGCCACCCGGCCCTGGCCGAGAGCTTCGGCGGTTACCTCAAGCCCCTCACCACCGTGCGCCACTGGTACCACCTCTTCAACGCCGAAGACGCGGTGCTCACCTGTGAACTGGATTTCCCCGAAGCACCCTACACCCAGCTCGACACCTATTTCGACGAATGGGGTCCGCTGGACCACAGCGCCGAGCAGTACCTGGCGCACGAAGTCACGGCCAGCAACGTCTGGGCCGGCCTGGCCGGTTCCCTGCCGCGCAGCGCGCAAGCCGCGAAACCCAAACCGGCACCGGCCGTGGGCGGCCCCTGGTTCAAGGCCCCCACCATCCAGCGCCGCAGCCCGCGCAAGCGCCGTGCCCTTCTGATCGGCATCAACGAGTACCCGCAGCCGGAGAACCGCCTGAGCGGCTGCGTCAACGACGTGTTCCAGATGAGCGCCATGCTGCAGGAACGTGGTTACCAGCCCGAGGAAATCCGCGTGGTGCTCGACGCGCGCGCCACCACCCGCGGTGTCAACGAGCGCCTGAAGTGGCTGCTGGAAGACGTGCGCGCGGGTGACGAACGCGTGCTCTTCTATTCCGGCCACGGCGCCCAGGTTGCCGCGCTGGATGCCGACGGCGAGCCCGACCACAAGGACGAGGCCCTGGTCACCTACGACTTCGACTGGAGCGGCAACACCGGCATCACCGACGACATGCTGGCCCAGTACTACGCCAACCTGCCCTATGAAGCGCGCTTCTCCATCATCCTGGACTGCTGCCACTCCGGGGGCATCGCGCGTGCGGGGGGAGTGGCCGTGCGCGGCATCAACCCGCCCGACGACGTGCGCCACCGCGGCATCGAATGGGATGTGGACAAGCAGATGTGGTTCCCGCGCAAGAAGCTGGATCTGCGCAGCCGCATGAACAAGGCGCCGGCCGAGGTGGTGCGCCGCTACCTGGGCATGGATGGCGCCACCCAGAAGATGGGCCGCGCCGTGGGCCGCTGGAGCGACGACCCGACCGCCTTCAAGGCCGCTACGAAACGCCTGGGCCACCACGGCCCCTACAACCCCGTGCTGCTGGCCGCCTGCCGCGAAGATCAGTACGCCTACGAGTACACGCACGGCTCCGTGCCCTACGGTGCCATGACCTTCATGCTGATCCAGCAGCTGCGCGCGACCGCCGGGCGCAAGACGCTGGAAGACGTGGTGACGCAGTGCAACAGCGTGCTCAAGAGCAAGCTGGGGTATGAGCAGGAAGTGCAGCTCTACCGCCCGCGAGAGCACCAGCAGACGCGTTTCCCCGGCAAGGCGCCGGTGGCGAAGAAAAAGGCCTAGCGTTTGGCGCTGCGACGCAGCGGCGTGAGCAGGCCGGACAGGCCGTTGTGGTCGATCTCATGCATCAGCGCCAGCAGGCGGCCCAGGTCCCCACTGGGAAAACCTTCGCGCGCAAACCAGTTGAGATAGTTGCCGGGCAGGTCGGCGATCAGGCAGCCCTTGTGTTTGCCGTAGGGCATTTCCACTGTCAGCAGGCGCTGCAATTGCTCAGCCTCCGGGATCATCCACCGGCCCTCTTGGCGGCGTAACCCTGCGCCTGCAGCAGCGCGAGCACCTTGTCAGCATGGTCACCCTGCACCTCGACCACGCCGTCCTTGACCGTGCCGCCCGTACCGCAGGCCGCCTTGAGCTGCTTGCCCAGCTGGGTCAGGGCCGTGGCATCGAGTGGCAGGCCGCGCACCACCGTCACGGCCTTGCCGCCGCGCCCGCTGGTTTCGCGCGTCACGCGCACCTTGCCATCACCCAGCGGCAGGGCTGACTGCTGCGACTTGCAGACGCACTGCGCCTGCGGTCGACGGCAGACCGGGCACATGCGCCCGCCCTCGGTGGAATAGACCAGACCGCCGCTGTTCTTCACGGCTCGAACTTGGCGTTGAAGGTGGCCATGTCGGCCTCGTTCTCGAAGCTCACCAGCTGGCCCTGTTTGCGGTCAGCCTCGCGGCTGGCTGCAAACAGGCTGTAACGGCCCTTGAGACCCATGGCCGGCAGGTCGATCAGCGCATAGGGAAAGGGCACGAAGACCTGGTGCTCGAACAGGATGCGGTGCGCATTGCGCGGCGAGGGGTAGAGCTGGTAGTCACCGCTCGTGAAGGACTTGCTGCTGGACATGGGAGGCGTAACTTGGAACGCCCGATTATCCCCGCTGCTCAGCTTTCGAAGTTGGTGCGCGGCGCGCGACGGCGTTCCATCTGGACCTGCCAGCGTTCCGCAGTCTCGATGGCATCCATCTGCAGCCGGGCCCGGTGCAGGATTTCATTGAGCTCACGCGCCTTGTCGTAGGATCGGCCATGCGACTCGTTGGCGAGCTTGCGTGCCACGTCCTGCATCACCGACAACAACTTGGACAATTGGTCGATGCGATCCTGTCGTTCATCGAAATCGAAATTCATGTTCCACCCCCTGAGTACCTTGAACCTGGCGAGCCTTCTGGCCCTCTGCCCTCTGTCGTGGCAGTTTTCGCAAGCATACCGAACTCGTAACTCTTTGTCACACATTTATATCACATTGTGAAATAAAATGCCATCGCACACCCACCAGCCCACCCCCAGCAAGGATGAGATCAACCTGCTCGATCCCTTTGAACGCCTGGGGCTGGACCGCATCCGGCTCGTCAGCACCACCAAGGAAGCTGAAAAAGCCTGTGCCGAGCTGGCTGCTGCAGCCCATCTGGGCTTCGATACCGAGTCCAAACCCACCTTCCGTGTGGGCGAGCTGTCCGACGGGCCGCACATCGTGCAACTCGCCACCCCCGAGCAGGCCTGGGTCTTCCAGCTGCATGAGCCCGCCAGCCGCGCACCGGTGGCCGAACTGCTAGCCCTGCACGGCGTCACCAAGGCCGGTTTCGGCCTCGGTGACGACCGCAAGCGCATCACGGCCAAGCTGGGCGTGGAGCCGGCTGGTGTGCTGGAACTGAACGCCGTGTTCCGCGAGCGCGGCTACCGCAAGGACATGGGGGTGAAGGCCGCCGTGGCCATCCTCTTCAACCGTCGTTACCTCAAGTCCAAGAAGGCGGCCACCTCCAACTGGGCCCATCCGCGGCTGACGGAAGCGCAACTGGTCTATGCAGCCAACGACGCCTGGGCCGCCATCCGCGTGTTCCACGCGCTGGGGCTGGGCAGCAGCTCAGCCAAGGCGCCTTAGGCGGGCTTGAGCTCGTACATGCCGTCGCCCATATTGCGCAGCGGGCCGAAGACGGCGGTGACCGCCGCCGTCTCGGCCGCCTGCCATTGCTCGACGATCTCGCGCTCGGCGTCGGTCAGGGCCGCGGTGTCGGGCTGTTCGCCATACACACCGGCGATGCGCTGGTAGGCCAGGTACACCGGAAGCACCAGGCTGGCGTCGCCCAGCGTTTCTTCCAGCGCGCGGCGAAACCGCAGCACGGCCTCGCGGTGCTGGGCCTCGGACACGCCTTCGGCGTCGTACAGTTTCACGGTGTAGTTCATGAGCAGGCGAGCATACCTGCTGCGAGTGTGTACAGTGAGGCCTGAAGAACTGACAGGTGCATGGATGGCAAAACAAAGTGAATGGCCAGGCAAGGTGCTCGCCTTGGTCAAGGGCGGCAACGCGGCAGCGGCGATTGCCCAGATCAAGGTGGCGCCCACCGTGAAAGACCTGCAGCAGCTGCAGGCTGCCATGGACAAGGCCCAGCTCAAGGGCCGCTGGCGCAATGTGGACCTCGCCATCGAGGAAAACCTGGCCCTGCTGGCCGCGCCGCGCCTGCACCGATCACCCTGAGGAGACACACCATGAGTGACACCCCCGAAAAACGCAGCCTCTGGGTGCGCGTGCTGCTCATGATCCTGATGGCCATGGCCTTCCACCTGGCCGCCACGCTGCTGGGGGTACTGGCCCTCGTCCAGTTCGTGCTGGCCATCGTCGCCGGTGGGCCCAACGAGCGCCTGCAGCAGCTGGGCCGAGGCCTGGGGCGTTATTTCCGCCAGCTCACCGACTTCCTGAGCTTCGCCAGCGAAGAAGCGCCCTTCCCCTTCAGCGACTGGCCTTCGACCGACTGAGCGATCAGCGCGCCATCTGCACGCGCAACAAGCGCGCCGCCTCTTCGGCCCGCGCGTCGTCGATCACGCGGGTCAGGTCAGCCACATCCACCGCACCCACTGGCTTCTCGAAGTGCCCGCTCAACGGCGTCTCGGGGTCCAGCATGCCGCGCTGGTACAGGTCCCACATCTCGGGCCCGTAGTCGGTCAGCAGCAGTTCCGGCGCAAACTGCCCGAAGAAGCCGCGCAGATTGGCCACGTCGCGCAGCAGCATGCGCGCAGCGTGGTTGTTGCCCGCGGCATCCACCGCCTGCGGCAGGTCGATGATCACCGGGCCGTCCGCCGCCAGCAGGATGTTGAATTCCGACAGGTCGCCGTGCACGATGCCCGCGCACAGCATGCGCACCACCTCGGTCAGCA
The DNA here is from genome assembly GCA_016185015.1 of Burkholderiales bacterium. Lineage (GTDB taxonomy): Bacteria > Pseudomonadota > Gammaproteobacteria > Burkholderiales > Burkholderiaceae_C > Hylemonella. The sequence goes on along the minus strand of JACPOI010000041.1, from coordinate 20,646 downwards.
AGGTGGCGTGGTGCTGGCGCGCTTCTTCGGGTGTGAAGGCCACGTCGTTCAGGCGCGGCGCGGCGTCACCGTGTTCGTCCGTCACCAGCTCCATCAGCAGCACGCCCTCGTGGAAGTTCCAGGGCTTGGGTACGCGCACGCCGGCCGCAGCCAGGCGGTACAGCGCATCGACCTCGGCACTCTGCCAGGCCGCCTCGATGGCCTGGCGGCCATAACGCGAGCCCTTGGCCATGGCACGAGCCTGGCGCGTGTTCTTGACCTTGCGGTTCTCGGTGTAGTCCACCGCCTGGCGAAAGCTGCGCTGCGTGGCCTCCTTGTAGACCTTGGCGCAGCGCGTCTCCTCGCCGCTGCGCACCACGTAGACCAGCGCCTCCTTGCCGCTCATGAGCTGGCGCACCACCGTGTCGATCAGGCCTTCCTCGACCAGGGACTGGAGTCTTTCAGGTACTTTCATCGCCCCATTTTGCGCCCTGCGCTCTTCACAGGCGCGCCGTCGGGTCTATGGCCGGCCGGGCGCCGCACTTGCCGGCCGGCCCGCCTTGCTGCCAGAATGGTCTGCCCCGCCCACGCGGGCGCGAGATCCACCGCGAGGAGACCTGGCCATGACGCAGCATTCGTTCGCGCAACCCCAGCCATCACCCGGCCCGCACGGGCTCCAGCGCCGCACCGCCCTGCTGGCCTTGCCCGGCCTGGCGCTGGGCTTGCCCGGCACGGCAGCCGCGCAGTCCCTGGGCAGCCGCCTGCAATCCTGGCCGCTGAACACGCCGCGTGCCACCGGCATCCACGACCTGGCCCCCGCACCCGATGGCGGCGTCTGGTTCTCCGCGCAGCGCAGCGGCCACCTGGGCTGGTTCGATCCGCGCACGGGCAAGACGGAACTCGTCGCCCTGGGCAGCGGCTCCTCGCCGCACGGCGTCATCGCCGGCCCGGACGGTGCCGCCTGGCTCACCGACGGCGGGCTCAACGCCATCGTGCGCGTGAGCTGGCCCGCGCGCGAGGTGCGCGCCTATCCGCTGCCGGCGGGCACGCCCTACGCCAACCTCAACACCTGCGCCTTCGATGGCAACGGCGACCTCTGGTTCACCGGGCAAAGCGGCTACGTGGGCAAGGTCGCGGTGCGCAGCGGCGCGGTCAGCGTGTTGGCCTCGCCACGCGGGCGCGGCCCTTACGGCATCTGTGCCACGCCCAAGGGCGACATCTGGTGGTGCTCGCTGGCCGGGTCGTACATCGCGCAGATCGACCTCAAGACCGGTGCCTCGCGCATCGTGGAGCCGCCCACGCCCGAACAAGGCGCGCGCCGCGTCTGGTCCGACAGCCGCGGCCGCATCTGGGTCGCCGAATGGCGCAGCGGCAACCTGTCCATGCACGACCCCGCCGCGAACAGCTGGCGCACCTGGAAAGCGCCCGGCGACAGCCCGCGCGTGTACGCCGTCTATGTGGACAACCAGGACACCGTCTGGGCCGCCGAGTGGAACCACAACGCCATGCTGCGTTTCGACCCGCGCACGGAAAAGTTCGACGTGCTGACCATGCCGCGCGCCGGCGCCTCCATCCGCCAGATCCTGGGCCGGCCCGGCGAAGTCTGGTTGCCCGAGAGCGGCAACGAGTTCATCTCGGTGATCCGCACCGGCTGAACCGGCTTACAGGCGTGCTGCCAGTCGCGCCGCCTGGTCGATGGCGCGCTTGGCATCCAGCTCCCCTGCCTCCAGCGCCCCGCCGATCAGGTGGGGCTTCTTGCCCAACGCCTGCAATTCATCCGCCAGGGTGCGCAGCGGCAGCTGGCCGGCGCACAGCACCACCGTGTCGCACGGTATCCACGTGGGGTTCTCACGCTGCTCACCGTAAGTCACCAGCAGGCCCTCGTCGGCGATGCGCTCGTAGTTCACGCCGCCGATCATCTTGACCTGCTTCATCTTGAGCGCCGCGCGGTGGATCCAGCCCGTGGTCTTGCCCAGGCCGTCACCGAGCTTGCCGGCCTTGCGCTGCAGCAGGGTCACCTGCCGCCCGGGCGGGCTCACCTGCGGCCCTTCAGCGCTCAGGCCGCCGCGCTGCTGCGCCGGGTCCGTCACGCCCCACTCGGCCAGCCAGGCCGGCAGGTCCACCGTGGTGGAGTGGCCCTCGCTCACCAGGAACTCGGCCACGTCAAAGCCGATGCCGCCCGCGCCCACGATGGCCACGCGCCGGCCCACGGGCAACTTGCGGCGCAGCACATCGATGTAGCTCAGCACCTTGGGGTGGTCCTGGCCCTCGATCTTGGGGTCACGCGGTGTCACACCCGTGGCCACGATCACCTCGTCGTAACCCTGCAGGTCGGCCGCCAGCACAGCGCGGTTCAGATGCAGCTGCACGCCCGTGGTCTCCACCCGACGGCGCAGGTAACGCAGCATCTCGTGGAACTCCTCCTTGCCCGGCACCACCTTGGCCATGTTGAGCTGGCCGCCGATCTCGGGGGCCGCGTCGAACAGGTGCACCTCGTGCCCGCGCTCGGCGGCCAGGGTGGCCGCTGTCAGCCCGGCCGGGCCGGCGCCCACCACGGCGATGCGTTTGCGCTGCACCACGGGGCGGTAGACCAGTTCGGTCTCGTGGCAGGCCCGCGGGTTCACCAGGCAGCTCGTGAGCTTGTTCTTGAAGATGTGGTCCAGGCAGGCCTGGTTGCAGGCGATGCAGGTGTTGATGTCGGCGGCCCGGCCTTGCGCCGCCTTCTTCACGAAGTCGGCGTCGGCCAGCAGCGGGCGCGCCATGGACACCATGTCGGCGCTGCCCTCGGCCAGCAGCTGTTCGGCCACCTCGGGTGTGTTGATGCGGTTGGACGTGACCAGCGGTGTCGTGAGGCCCGCGGCCGCGAACTCGGCCTTCATCTTCTTGGTCACCCAGGCAAAGGCCGCGCGCGGCACGCTGGTGGCAATGGTGGGCACCCGGGCCTCGTGCCAGCCGATGCCCGTGTTGATGATGCTCGCGCCGCCCTGCGCCACGGCCTTGCCCAGCGTCACCACCTCGTCCCAGGAACTGCCGCCGGGCACCAGGTCGATCATGGAGAGGCGGTAGATGAGGATGAAGTCGCGGCCCACGGCCTCACGCGTGCGCGCCACGATCTCCAGCGGCAGGCGCATGCGCTGGCTGTAGTCGCCGCCCCATTGGTCGTCGCGGTGGTTGGTGTGCTTGGCCAGGAACTGGTTGATGAAATAACCCTCGGAGCCCATGATTTCTACGCCGTCGTAGCCGGCCTCGCGCGCTTTCACGGCGCAGTTCACAAAGGCGCGGATCTGCCGCTCCACGCCGCGCGCCGACAGCTCGAAGGGTTTGAACGGGGAAATCGGCGACTTGATGGCCGAGGGCGCCACCGCAAGCGGGTGGTAGGCGTAACGCCCGGTGTGCAGGATCTGCAGCGCGATCTTGCCGCCGGCCTCGTGCACCGCACGGGTCACCACCTGGTGGCGCCGCGCCGCGCCCGAGGTAGAGAGCGTGCCGGCAAAGGGCTTGGCCCAACCCACGATGTTCGGCGCAAAACCGCCCGTGACCATCAGCCCGACGTCGCCCTCGGCACGCTCGCGGAAATAGGCCGCCAGCTTGCTGAGGTCGCGCCCGTCTTCCAGGCCGGTGTGCATGGAGCCCATGAGCACGCGGTTCTTGAGCTGCGTGTGCCCCAGGTCCAGCGGGGCCAGCAGGTGGGGATAGAGGGTCTGGCCGGTAAGCGTGGCGCTGGCGGGTGTGGGCATGGCGGCTTTTCGTGAGGGTGGCGGTGTGGGTTTGATCATAGGCTGCCGGAGCCGGCGGGCCAGATGGGCTAACATTACGGTTTTATCGTTCGTCAGAAGGAGCCCCAGATGGGCAATAAGATCGTTACCGAAGCAGACCGCAAGGCCTCCCCCCGTCCGCAGCCGCTCAATGGCGTGACCCTGCCCACCGGCGGCCGCGGCCAGAAGGTCAGCCTGGAGCGTGGTGTTTCCACCCGCAGCAAGAAGAACCCGGGCAAGCGTCCTTCCAAGGGCGGCTGATCCCGCGCTGGCTCACGCCAGCGTCAGCCCCGAACAAAGGCCCTCATCGAGGGCCTTTTGTTTTGGCGGGGTGACAATGCACCGGTGTCCCACCCCACCCGCCGCATGACCCTCCTGCAAGCCCTCACCGCCGGCCTGCTCGGGCTGGCCATGGTCCTGCCCGCCGGGGGCGCAACCCTCACGGTCGGCTCCAAGCGTTTCACCGAGGCCTACATCCTGGCCGAGATCGTCAGGCAGACGGCCCGGACCGCGGGTGAAGCCGAGGTGACGCACCGCCAGGGCCTGGGCAACACGGCCATCCTGCTCAGCGCCCTGCAGGCCGGCAGCATCGACCTGTACCCGGAATACACCGGCACCATCGCGCGCGAAATCCTGCGGCTGGACCATGTGCCACCCCTGCCCGAGCTCAATGCGCGGCTCGCCAGGCTCGGTCTGCAAGCCTCGGTGCCCCTGGGTTTCAACAACAGCTACGCCCTGGCCATGCGCGCCTCACAGGCCAGCGCGCTCAGGATCAGCCGCCTGTCCGACCTGAAAAACCACCCCGGGCTGCGCCTGGGCCTGTCGCAGGAATTCCTAGGCCGGGCCGACGGCTGGCCGGGCCTGCAGTCGGCCTACGCGCTGCCGCAGGCTCGGCCACGCGGCCTGGACCACGGCCTGGCCTATGAAGCCCTGGCCCAGGGCCAGGTCGACGCCATCGACATCTACACCACCGACGCGAAGATCGGACCCTACCAGCTGCAGGTGCTGGTGGACGACGCGGCCTACTTCCCGCGCTACGACGCCGTGCTGCTGCACCGGGCCGGCCTGCCCGCGCGCCTGCCGCGCAGCTGGGCGGCCCTGACCCGGCTGGAAGGCCGCATCGACGAAGCGGCCATGCGCCAGATGAACGCCGGCGCGGAACTGCAGGGCCAGAGCTTCGAGCGCGTGGCCCAGGCGTTTCTGGCGGGCGAGCTGGCCGCGCCGGCCAAGACAGCTGACCAGCGCTCCGCGGCCCCGGGCTGGCTGGCCAAACTCTTCGCCCCCGATCTGCTGCGCCTCACGCTGGAACACCTGGCCCTGGTCTTCCTCTCGCTGGGCGCGAGCATCGTGGTGGGCATCCCGCTGGGCGTGCTGGCGGCGCGTCACGCACTGGCGCGGGCCCTCATCATCAACACCACCAATGTGCTGCAGACCATCCCCTCGCTGGCCCTGCTCGCCATCCTCATCCCGCTCACCGGCAGCATCGGCCTGCTGCCGGCCTTCATCGCCCTCACCGTGTACGCCCTGCTGCCCATCGTGCGTAACACCCACGCCGGGCTCAGCCAGGTTTCCGTCGGCATGAAACAGGCGGCCATGGCCCTGGGCCTGAGCCCGGGCGCGACCTTGCGCCTGATTGAACTGCCGCTGGCACGCACCACCATCCTGGCGGGCATCAAGACCTCAGCCGTCATCAATGTCGGCACCGCCACCATCGCGGCCTTCATCGGCGCCGGCGGTTTCGGCGAACGCATCGTCACCGGCTTGGCCCTGAATGACAACGCCACCCTGCTGGCCGGCGCCATCCCCGTGGCGCTGCTGGCTCTGCTGATCGAAGCGGCCTTCACACTGGCCGAGCGCGGCTTCTTCCCGCAGACCTGGCGCAAGACGGACTAGTCGACCGTCTCAGGAGGCCCTGCGGCCCACCCAAGCCAGACTGAGCCACAGTGCCAGCCAGACGCCGGTGCGCAACAGCATGGCCTTCACGCTGTCCGCGGCCACACCCTGCCCCGCGCTGTACAGGTAGGCCACTGCCACCAGGACCAGCAGATTGAGCAGCACGATCGCGGCCGCTGCGTGCAAGCCCGGGCGGATGCTGCGCCAGATCAGGAATCCTGCCAGGATGTACATGAAACCCATCACCGTGTTGTAGATGAGCAGCGGCCGAAACACCACGTAGCCGGGATCTTCGCCCGTCAACACACGGGTCCCCGCAAAGACAGTGAGAAGGCCGAACAGGGCGGCCACGACCGCGCACCCTTTCTGAAAAAGGCCCGCATAACGTGATCGTTCCATCTCAGGCTCCCCTTGTCAGGCGGTGTCCCGCATGCGGCCGCTTCAGCAGCCGGCAGCGCACTTGCCGCTGCTGTCGAACTCCATGAGCTTGCCGCTGAGCGGAATGTGCACCGGCACCTTGCTGGCTTTCATGAAACGGTCGGTCTTGCTGCCCGGCACCACCTGGCCGCCCTTGGTGGCGACCTCGTTCACGTGCGAGGCGATCACGGCCGCGGGTTGGACCAGGTCGTTGATCACATAGGCCGCTTCCGCCGGGCCGGTGGAGAAACCGTCGCCGATGTTCATCACGGCCAGGCGGGCCTTGTAATAACCGCGCACCACCTTGTCCTGCGCCGCCGTGATGCCCGTGTCACCCGAGAGGTAGACCACCAGGCCGTTGCTGAAGGTCAGCACGTAGCCGGTGGCCTCGCCCACGTAGCCCGCAATGCCCGCGTCCTTCATGTGCTTGCCCAGGTCGCCGCCGATGTAGTCCGGGTCCAGGCCGTTGCTGTGCACGGCCGGCACCGTGGCGATCTTCACGCCGCCGAGGGTCACGCTGCCGCCGAAGCGCGCCAGGATGGAATCGGCCGGGTTACCGCCATTGGCCTTGAGCTTGCCGGCGAAGAAAGGCGGCATCTCGCTGCCCGTCACGATCTTGGCCTTCTTGGCCAGCGCGATGTTCACCGTGCTCGAATTCGGCAGCGCCGAGACCGACACGTCTGGTTTGTCACAGCTGCCCGAGTTGGGCGCCTTGTTGTGCGCATTGCCCACGTGGTCGCCGTGCATGTGGCTGACCAGGATGATGTCGATCTTGCCCAGGCGCGGGTCGGTGGCGCCGGCCACCGTGCGGCCCACGTCGTAGAGGATGCGCGTGCCGTTGGGGTCTTCGAAGATCATCGCGCGGTCCTGCGGGCACAACTCGCCGTCGTGGCCGCCCAGCGCTGTCACCTTCAGGTTCTGGGCCAGGGCTGGCTGCGCCAGCAGGCTGATGGCGGCCAGGCATCCTGCCGCGGCCATCCGGATCATCGGTTTCTTGCTCATGCGTCTGCTCCTCGTTCTTGGTTTGAAACTCACACCAACGGCCTGCATCGAGGCCCGGCGATCGACGCCGCTGCTTGCGGCAGGCTCAAGTGGGTCGACTGGAAAGACCCGCGCCGCCCGCTTGCGTTGTACACGTTATGGCGCCGACGTGCAAAGCGCCACCGACAAGCCCGGGCCAGGGCCTGCGTTTCATGGCTTGGCCGACCGTTCCTGGATCAATTCGATCTGTGCCCTGACCTGATGCAACAGTTCAATCACGTCATGCGCCAGATCGTAGAGATCGCCATGCGATTTGTTGGCCAGTCGTCGCCCCGTCTCCTGGGCGAGATGGACCAGTTCAGCCAGCTCGATGACAGCCTCTTGCCGGTCCTGTTCGTCCGCGTCGTTCGATCCCATAAGCAGGTCCTCCGCTGATCCGGTCCTCGCGCCGTGCCAGAGATGTCACACCTGGGGCGCAAATACAGTCTGCATCCTAGGCGCTTTATCGTGTGTCTGCCAGCGCACATTCGATGGGGAGGCCAACAAAAAAGGGGCACCCGGGAGGTGCCCCTTTTTTCAGCGTCACGGACGCCAGCCGCAAGGCCCAGGCGTCGCAGCCTCCAGGCAGGATTCAGTACGCGCCGACCCGCTGCGGCGCGCGGCGCAGCACCAGCATGCCGAACAGCGAGGCCGTGAGGTACATGCTGACCGAGTAGATCGCCGCCGGCAGCGCCAGCTGGAAATTACCCAGCACCGACAGCGCCACGAAGATAGCCAGCGTGGAGTTGTGGATGCCGATCTCGAAACTCACCGCCGTGGCCATGGGCTTGTCCAGCCCGGCCCAGCGCGAGAGGTAATAACCCGAAAGCAGGCTCAGCAGGTTGAAGGCCAGCACCACCGGCCCAAGGCTGCTGAACGACTGCGTCAGCGCCGTCCACTCTTTGGCAATCGCAATCACCGCAAAGGCCGCCAGCACCAGGGCACTGAAGGCCTTCATGGGCTTTTCCATGCGCGCGGCAAAACCGGGCTGCTTGCTGCTCACCGCCATGCCGATGAGCACCGGCACCAGGATCACCCCCACCACCTCGAACACCTTGCCGAACTGCAGCGGCACCACCTGACCCGTCTGCGCAAACGTGGCGATGGCCCAGTTGGTGATCAGCGGCAGGCTCACGATGGACAGCACCGTGTTGATGGCCGTGAGCGAAATGTTCATCGCCACATTGCCGCCAAACAGGTGGCTGAACAGATTGGCCGACACCCCGCCCGGCGAAGCCGCCAGCAGCATCAGCCCCACCGCATACACCGGCGCCACGCCCAGGCCCACGATGAGCCCCCAGGCCACGGCGGGCAGCAGCAGCATCTGGATGGCCAGGGCCAGCAGCACGGCCTTGGGGTGTTGCCGCAGGCGCACGAAATCACCCAGCGTGAGGGACAGGCCCAGGCCGAACATCACCAGGGCAAGCGCTCCCAGCAGCAGCGCGGGCAAAGCCGCAGTGAACGTCATGCCGCGGCCACCCGTCGCGCGCCGTGCGCGCCCTCACCCAGGCGGCGCTCCATCTCGGTCTGCACATCAGTGCGCAGGCGCAGGGCAAAAGCCACCTCGGCCGTCAGGAACAGCGGGCCCACCAGCAGGCCCACCAGGTCATCCACAAAGGCCGGCTTGCGGCCTTCCCAGTAGTGGCCCAGGAACTGGATGGCCCAACCCACCACAAACAGGCCGATGCCCCAGCCCAGCCACTCTGCAGTGGACTGCGCGGCAAACCACTGGCTGGCCCACAGGCTCAGGGCCAGTTGCAGCGCCATGGCCAGGCCGAAGCGCAGATCCAGCCGCAGGTAGAACAGCGAGGACAGGACGGACACCAGCAGCGCCGGCGTGAGCGGCAGACCGCCCACGTCCCAGGCCGGGCGCGAGAGCAGGATGGTCACGGCCAGCACGATCATGGGGATGCCCACGAAATGCGTGGCCACGTTGCGCGCGTCCTGATGGTAGGCCGCGTACTGGGTGAGGTGATCGGTCAGGGTTTTCATAGACGACGTCTCTTTCTAATAATTGACAGGCGTCAATGATCGACCTACCCTCGGCACCAGTCTGTCAGGTACCCGACACAAGCCTTCGCCCCCGTACAAACCCCATGAACGACGCGCAACACTACCTGCCCGTGCTGAACGCCGGCCGCTGGTACGCCCAGCTACCGCCCGACTTCGCCCAGGGCCTGCTCAAGATGGCCAAGGTGCGCCAGTTGCAGGCCGGGGAAGCCCTCTTCCTGCGCGACAGCCCGCCCTGCGGCCTCTACGCCGTGGTGTCCGGCGCCATCCGCATCTCGGGCCAGAGCGGCCGCGGCGACGACGCGCGCGAAGCCCTGCTGGTGGTGCTGCCGCCGCCCCAGTGGTTCGGCGAGATCACCGTCTTCGACGGCGCCACCCGCACTCACCACGCCCACGCGGCCGAGCCCAGCACCCTGCTGCAGGTGCCCCAGGCCGAGCTGCTGGCCTGGCTACATGAGCACCCGCAGCACTGGCGCGACCTGGCCGTGTTGATGGCCGACAAGCTGCGCCTGGCTTTCTTGACGATGGAAGAACAGACGGTGCTCAGCGCCCCGCTGCGCCTGGCGCGGCGCTTGGTGGGCATGGCCGAGGGTTACGGGGTACAGAGTGGCAAGGGGGGCACCCGGCGCGTGCTGGCTGTGACCCAGCAGGAACTGGCGCTGATGATCGGCGTGTCACGCCAGACGACGAACCAGATCCTCAAGGAACTGGAGGCGCAGGGGATTTTGCGGGTGCAGCGGGGGGGGATGGAAATATTGGATTTGTCGGGACTACGGGCGCTGTCACGGTAGGGCGCCTGGTTACGCCCCAAAAGCCGGGGTGCTTGTCGAAATGCGCCTTTGTCGTTCGTCGTATAAGGTAGCCATTTAGGAGACTTCCATGCCCCGATACATGATCCAGGTTCGCGCCACGGCAACGAGCGAGGCGGGTGACTTCCCTGATGACCCCACACTCGTGCCGCGCATGATGGCCTTCCACGACGAGATGGCCAAGGCAGGCGTGCTGCTCGATGGTGCCGGCCTGCAGCCCAGCAGCCAGGGTTTTCGCGTGTTGTACGACGCCGCCGGCCGCGGGCGCGTCATGGACGGCCCCTTCGCAGAGGCCAAGGAGCTGATTGCCGGCTACACGCTGATCGAGGTGCCATCGCGCGATGAAGCGCTGGCTTGGGCGCAGCGCTTTCCGGCGCCCTTCCCTGGCCAGCCCTGTTGCATCGAGGTGCGCCCGCTGATGGGCGGCATAGACATGCCACCCGAAGATGCCGAGCGCATCATCCGCGAACAGCTGGCCGCCATCAAGCAGGGAAGATGACGCCTTCCATCGAGGCATCTGGCGCTTGGAAGCTAGGCGCCTTACAAATTACTGAACATAGCCACGCGTAGGACCTGCCCCTCCGCCATCCGCTTTTCTGCACAGCAGCCCTCCGGTGATTGAGTGTCGATTCAAGGCCGGTAGCTGTCTGCCGGGTCAGGGCTGAGGACAAGCAGCTTCCGACCCATAGCGGACGTTCTCTGGTCTCGAAGCGGATGCTCAACGTTTGAATTCAGCGGGCGCCGTAGACGGCCCATTGCGATGACGGGTCAGGCTTCATGTGCTTGAACCTTACGGAACGGATACGAAGACTGTAAGCAGCAGCCACGAGGCCCACCCAAAGACGCAAACAGAAACGATATCTGCAAGGACGTCAATCCAAAATTGATTTGCAATCCACTCTGCGGCATGGTGCTTGAAAGTTGGTGTGACGCCTACTTGGTGATACTTCGAATGCACGTACCAGTTGGCGACTTTGTTGATGAGAGCCACTACGACCTGAGCGCCACCCCCCACCAGAAAGAGGACGGCGACCAATCGTAGATCGCCGCTGGCTGACAATAGCTTGGTCAACTTCTCGTTAGAAAGAAGCAACGCCGGGCCGCCTACGCCGAAGGCCACAAACCAGGTTCGCAGTACCTTGTTGTACTCAAAGTAGGCTCCTAACGAGCCACTGGCGTCGATCTCAATTTGTGATCCCTTTGTTGGCATAGAACCCTCCCTTGTGCAATCTAACGAATGGTTAGGCAGATTCTATGGATCGCAGGTTCCCTGGGATACCCCCCAAAAGGATCATAGAGCGACAGCTTTTGGCGTGACTCCCGAATGTCCGCTATTGGCCGTCAACGGCCCCATCTGGTGCAGAAACAAAAAAGGGGCGCATCGTGCACCCCTTCCTGAACGTTCCTGACCTTATCGGCCAATGATCAGATCGCCTTCCCTAGCCGCTCCACCCCTTCCCTGATCTTGTCCTCCCCCACCGTCGCAAAACTCAGGCGCAGGGTAGCGGCATCGGGGTTGGTCGCATAGAACGGCGCCCCCGGCACAAAGGCCACGCCCTTCTCGATGGCGCGTTTGGCCAGTTCACCGGCATCCTTGAGCTTGCCGCCCGCACCCGTGAGCCGGGCCCAGAAGAACAGGCCGCCGCCGGGCTGGGTGAATTCGATGGCGTCGCCCAGCTCCTTCTTCAGGCATTCGCCCATGGTCTGCGCGCGGCCGGCGTAGACCTCGCGCACATGGGCCAGGGTGGCGGGCATACGACCGGCCTTGAGGTATTGCGCGGCCGTGGCCTGGGCAAAGGTGCTGGTATGGGCGTCGCTGAACTGCTTGCACATCGTCGCTTTCGCCAGCAGTTCGGGCGGGGCGATCATCCAACCCACACGCAGGCCCGGCGACAGCACCTTGCTCAGGGAGCCGCAGTGCACCAGCCAGTCGCGGCTGCCGGGCACCTGGGCCGTGAGGGCCAGCAGGCTGGGCGGCGGGGCCTTGCCGAAGTAGAGGTCGCCATAGGGGTCGTCCTCGATCACCACAGTCCTGGTTTTCACGGCCAGCTCCAGGATGCGCTTGCGGCGCTCCAGGCTCAGGGTGGCGCCGCTGGGGTTGCCGAAGGTGGGGATGAGGTAGACAAAACGCGGCTTGTGTTCGGCGATCAGCTGTTCGAGCTTGTCCACCTGCACGCCCTGCGCGTCGATGGGCGCGCCGATGACCTGGGCGCCGTAGAGGCGGAAGCACTGGATGGTGGCGAGGAAGGTGGGCGCCTCCACGATGACCTTGGCGCCGGGGTCCACCAAGGTCTTGCCGATCAGGTCCAGCGCCTGCTGGCTGCCGGTGGTGACAATCAGGCCATCGGGATTGACCTGCACACCCTTGCTGCCCATGAAGGCAGCCAGCTGTTCACGCAGGGGGTTGTAGCCTTCGGTGGCGCCGTACTGCAGGGCACCGCCCGGCTCTTCGGCCAGGGCCTTGTTGGCGGCTTCGCGGATGCCGTCCACGTCGAACATGGCGCTGTCGGGGAAACCGCCGGCAAAGGAGATGATGCCGGGTTTGCCCAGCAGCTTGAAGAGTTCGCGGATGGCGGAGGTTTCGACGTTGTTGAGGCGGTCGGCAAATTGCATGGAGTTCTCGGGGGAAAGAAACGACTCCCCCGATTCTCCGTCAAACCGCCCTGCCCCGGCCGGGCGCCCTACTTCGTCGGCAGCGGCAGCGGCTTGCCTTCGGAGGTGGCCGGCGGCGCCACGCCCAGCCAGCTGGCGACGGTGGGCGCGATGTCCACCACCTCCACGCGCTCGTCCACGCGGCCGGGTTTCACCCAGCGTGGGCCCCAGGCCAGGATGGGCACGTTGGTATCGTACGGGTACGGCGAGCCGTGCGTGGCGATGCTGGAGCTGGACTGGAACATCCAGTAGGGCTTGAGGACGTACTGCACATCGCCCGACACGTCGACGTGCCAGGCCCGCTGCATGGCGCCGAAGAAGGGGCCGTCGATGCGGCTGCCGGCGGCCAGTTCGCGCCGGGTGTAGGCGGCGGCGATGCCGGGCTCTTCCATCAGCAGGGCGCGCGCTTCCTCGGCCACTTCGTCCGGGTCCACACGCTGCTGCGTGATGAGCTGTTTGTTCAGCAGCAGCGACGAGCCCGAGAAGCTGACCCACTTGCCGGCGCCGAACTCTTCTTCCAGGCCGCTGTTGACCCGCGTGAGCAGCTGGTTGCCGACGATGCGGCCCGAACGCAGGCCCTGCTGGGCGGTGAACTCGGGCGCGGGCATGAACCCGTGGTCGGCAGTGAGCGTGGCGATGTAGTTGTCGCGGCCCACGGTGGCGTCCAGGTGCTTGAAGAAATCCTGCAGCATGCGGTCGAGTTGCAGCAGGTGGTCGTGCGAGAAACGCGACTCGGCGCTGAAGCGGTGGTTGATGTAGTCGTGCCCCGAGAGGCTGATGCTCAGGATGTCGGGCACGTTGTCCTTGCCCAGGCCCTCGCCGGCGATGGCAGCGCGCGCGAAGTCCAGGGTGAGCTGGTCGGCGTAGGGGCTGCGCAGCAGCTGGCTGTAATAGGCCGAACCGGGCGCCTCGTCGCTGGGCGCGCCCATCAGCATGGGCAGCGCGGCGGCCTTCTGGCCGTACCAGGCCTGGCGGTCGGGCAGCGAACGGGCGTAGGCCTCGTCGGGCAGCAGAGCTTTCCACTCTTTCTTGAACCAGCGGTCGGCCGGCTTGGCGGCGTTGAAGGCGGTGACCCAGGCCGGGTGCTGCGGCATGTAGAAGGTGCTGCTGGCAAAAAAACCGGTCTGCGTCATGTACATGTAGGCGGTGCCGGTCTTGCCCGCGGGCAGGATGGCGCCGCGGTCCTTGCCCGAGATGCCGATGACCTTGGCGCGCGGATCGGCGCGCCGGAGCACGTCGCCCACGGTCTCGACCATGAGGTTCTTCGGGCTGGTGCCGTCCAGCGGCTGGGTCTTGTGGCCGATGTAGGTGGCGGTGGTGTCGCCGGTGCAGTACTCGGGGGCGCCGGTGATGGCGTCGCGCCATTCGTTGGCGATGATGCCGTGGCGGTGCGGGTAGGTGCCGCTGAGCACGGTGGCGTGGCCGGCGCCGGTGACGGTGAAGGCGTGGCCGTAATGCGCATCGCTGAACCAGGCGCCGCGCTCCAGGAAACGGGCTAGCCCGTCCGGGGCCAGCTGGTCGGCCGTCCACCACCAGGAAGACCAGCAGGCGCGGACGGTTCGTGGCCGCGAGCGGCGGCGGCACCGGCGCGGCGGCCGGCGCGACCACGGCGGGCACGGGCGCGGGCGCGGAGACCGCAGGCGCAGCAGCCAGGGGCGGATCGGAAGGCGCAACGCTCTGGCAGGCGGCCAGCACGGCCGCCAGCCCGCCGGCGAGGCACAGGCGCGAGACGCGCGAGAGGACACGTGGCTTCATGGTCAGGCGTGAGGGTGGACAGCAGGGAGAAGGATCATCCCATGAAATTTGCGCCCCGCAACGGGGGGCGCGTGGACCTGATGGACAATGCTGTAACGGGAGATTTCTGCCCTTGCCGCTCGCCCGCGCTACCGCCACACTGGCGGGACTGTCAATCGAGGATGTTTCATGTCCGACCTTTCTGCCTTTTTCCAGTCCGTCAAGCTGCCGGTGATGCCGGAGGTGGCGCACGCCCTGATCCGCACCCTGCACGACGAAGACGTGTCCATCACCCAGGTGCGTGACCTGGTCGCCAAGGACCCGGTGCTCACCGCCAAGCTGCTGCGCACGGCCAACAGCGCGGCCATGGGCATGCGCCGCGAGATCGGCACGTTGGACGCCGCCATCTCCATGGTGGGCCTGTCGCAGGTGCGCACGCTGGCGCTGACGGCCTGCATGAACGTGGCCTTCCCCGTGGTGCCCGGCCTGGACCGCACCGAGTTCTGGCGCAACAGCATGGCCTGCGCCGGCTACGCGCAGTGGCTGGCTGGCGGCATCGGCCTGGACGCCCAGCAGGCCTGGCTGACCGGCATGATGCTGCGCCTGGGTGAGCTGCTGATCGTGCAGGCCAAGCCCGATACCCTGGCCGTGCTGGAACGCCAGCCGCAGATCCCCGGCGACCGCTGGGCGCGCGAACAGCAGCTGCTGGGTTTCACCGAAGCCCAGGTCACGGCCGAGCTGGCGCACCGCTGGCATTTCCCGGCCGACATCGTGCGCGGGCTCAACACCGCCTCGGCCCCGCTGGCCTCGCCGCCGCTGTCGCAGCTGGGCGGCGTGGTGCACCTGGCCAGCCGCCTGGCCGACATGGCCTTCAGCGACCCGGAGATCGTGGACGCGCTGCCGCAGGACGTGGTGTCCGCGCTGGACCTGAACCTGGACTGGATGCGCAGCAAGCTGCCGTCGCGCGACAGCTTCTTCGACATCTCCAGCCTTTGACATTTTTCCCTGCTGCATGACGCCCGCCGCCATACGCTCCTTCTTCGCCACCCTCCAGGCCGCCAACCCGCAACCCGTCACCGAGCTCGAATACACCTCGGTCTTCGAACTGCTGACCGCCGTGCTGCTGTCAGCCCAGGCCACGGACGTGGGCGTGAACAAGGCCACGCGCAAGCTGTTCCCGGTGGCCAACACGCCGCAGCAGATCCTGGACCTGGGGCTCGAAGGGCTGGAGAGTTACATCAAGACCATCGGCCTGTACCGCAGCAAGGCCAAACACCTGATGGAGACCTGCCGCATCCTGGTGGAACGCCACCGCGGTCAGGTGCCGCGCAGCCGCGAAGCGCTGGAGGCCCTGCCCGGCGTGGGCCGCAAGACGGCCAACGTGGTGCTCAACAGCGCTTTTGGCGAGGCGACCATGGCGGTCGACACGCACATCTTCCGCGTGGGCAACCGCACCGGCCTGGCGCCGGGCAAGAACCCCTACGAGGTGGAGATGAAGCTGCTCAAGCGCGTGCCGCCCGAGTACCTGGTGGACGCGCACCACTGGCTTATCCTGCACGGGCGTTATGTGTGCCAGGCGCGCAAGCCGCAGTGCTGGGTGTGCAGCGTCTCGGCCTATTGCGACTTCAAGCCCAAGACACCTGCGCCCTGAATGGCGACGCCGGCCCTAGGCTGAGCGAAAGAACTGCAAGAACTCTTGCAGCACCTCGTCCGGGGCTTCTTCGGGCAGGTAGTGCCCGCATGACAGGGCGCGGCCCTGCACCAAGCCAGGCATCGCCTTGTCCCGCCAGGTCGCCAGCACGTCGTAGGTCTTCCCGACCACACCCTGCTGGCCCCAGAGCGCGAGCAGGGGCGCTTGAATCCTGCGCTCGCTGTCGGCAGCGTCGTGCGTCAGGTCGATGGACGCAGCCGCCCGATAGTCTTCGCAGACCGCATGCAAGGTGGCTTCCGTGTAGCAGCGACGGTACTCGGCATACGCTTGCGCCGTGATGGCACCGGGCGTCTTGTTCTGCTTGTCGATGTGGTGTTGCAGGTAAAAATCCAGATTCGCACCGATCAGTTTCTCCGGCAGCGGCGCCGCTTGCGCCAGGAAAAACCACCAGACGTAGCGCATGGCAAATGCCATATCGGCGGAGGCGTACATGGTTGCCGTCGGCGCAATGTCCAGCATGGCCGCCCGCTCCACCGCGTCCGGATGGTCCAGCAGCATGCGGTGCACGACCCGTCCGCCCCGGTCATGCCCCGCGACCTGGAAGCGGGGAAAGCCCAGCTGGCGCATGACCTCCACCTGGTCTTGCGCCATCAGGCGCTTGGAGTAGGCGATGTGGTTTTCGCCACCGTCGGGTTTGCCGGAATCACCATAGCCCCGCAAGTCCGTCAGCACGACTGTGAAATGTTGCGCCAGGGCCGGCGCCACCTTGTGCCAACACGCCTTGGTCTGGGGATGACCATGCAGCAAGAGCAGGGCCGGGCCCTGGCCGCCCACCAGGGTGTCGATGGTGGTGCCGGCCGTGGCAATCGACCGTTTTTTGAACCCGGGGAACATCATGTCGCTTGGCCTCGATCAGCGCGCGGGCCCGTCGCTCACCGGGATTTGACGCTTCATACGCGCGGCGACATCCTGGGTCCAGGGCTCTTGCTGCCAATGGGCCTGGGCAAAGGCCTTGATCTCGTCCATATAGCTCAGGGACATGCCGACCACGTCCACGCCTTTGAGGAACATCTCCTGGTGCCGCGCGGAAATTTCGAACTTCATCGCGGGCAGGCCGGCGCAATGCACTTCCAGCTTCTCCACGTCGATGGAGATCTCCGGCGCATCGGCACGTTCGGAGAGCGCCATGAGCTGCTCGACCTGCGCGACGGGCAGCGCGACCAGCAGCAGCTGGTTGCCCATGGCGTTGGAATAGAAGATCTCGGCGAAGCTGGGCGCGATGATGGCCTTGATGCCGTAGTCCAGCAGGCCCCAGACCGCGTGCTCGCGGCTGGAGCCGCAGCCGAAGTTGGACCCGCCGAGCAGCAACGTCGACCGGGCGTACTGGGGGCGATTGAGCACGAAGTCCGGCTTGACCGCGCCGCGGGTGTCGAAGCGCAGGTCGTAAAGCAGGCCCTCGGCCAGGCCGGACTTGTCGATCCGGCGCAGGAACTGCTTGGGCATGATCTGGTCCGTGTCGAGGTTGTCGATACGGATGGCCGCCGCCCTGCCCTGGATGGTCTTGATGGTGTTCGACATGTCAGTTCCCCAGTTTGCGGACGTCGGTGATCCTGCCCGTCACCGCGGCGGCCGCGGCCATCGCAGGACTCATGAGATGGGTGATGGCACCCCGCCCCTGCCGGCCTTCGAAGTTCCGGTTGGTGGTCGAGGCGCAGCGCGTCCCCTCGCTCAAAACGTCGTCGTTCATGGCCAGGCACATGGAGCAGCCGGGCTTGCGCCACTCGAAGCCGGCCGTGAGGAAGACTTGGTCCAGCCCTTCCCGCTCGGCCTGTTGTTTCACCGCGCCGGAGCCGGGCACCACCATGGCGCGCACACCGGTCGCGACCTTGCGGCCCGCGACGACCTTGGCGGCGTTGCGCAGGTCTTCGATGCGGGCGTTGGTGCAGGAGCCGATGAAGACGTGCTGGATGGGCGTGCCTTCGATCGGCTGGCCCCCCTGCAGCCGGGTGTAGGCCAGCGCCTGTTCGGTGCTGCGCTGGTGCTCCGCACCGACCTGGGTGGCGCTGGGAACCTGGCCCGAGATCGCAACAACCTGGTCCGGGCTGGTGCCCCAGGTGACGTAAGGCTCGACGTGGCTGGCATCGAAGCGGTGCTCGGCTTCGAACTGCGCGCCCTCGTCGCTCCTGAGCAACTGCCACTGCGCCAGCGCCTGGTCCTGGTAGAGACCCCTGATGTCGGGACACTTGGCCAGCTCCGATGGAACCGATGATCATCAGGATCAGGTCCTTGCTGGTGGTGCCTGCCGGCAGCTGGCCGTCGATGCGGATGCGCATGTTTTTGGCGAGGCGGTAGACCAGGGTCTGCGTCGCCAGCACGTGCTCCACCTCGGAGGTGCCGATGCCAAAGCCCAGGGCGCCCAGGGCGCCATAGGTCGTGGTGTGGCTGTCGCCGCAGATCACGACCATGCCCGGGCGGATCATGCCGTGCTCGGGGGCCACGACGTGCTCGATGCCCTGCATGGCGTCATTGGTGTCGAACAGGGGAATGCCGTGTCTGGCGCAGTTCCGCGCCAGGTTGCTGGCCTGCAGGGCCGAGGCCTGGTCATCGATCACGCGGATCTTCACGGGATGCGTGGGAATGATGTGGCTGACCACGGACACGTTCTGCCCGGGCATCAGCACCTTGACCTTGCGCGCGTCCAGACCCGCGAAGGCCTGCGGGCTGGTGTACTCGTTCATCAGGTGCAGGTCGCAGAACAGCAGGACGTTCTGCGCATCGAGCACCCGCACCGTGTGCGATTCGACCAGCTTCTGGTAGAGCGTCCTGGCGGCGCCCGGCTTCGACGGCGTGGTCATTCTGCGGTGATCCCACGCTCTTTGGTCAGCTTGGCCCACATCAGGAGTTCTTTCTCCAGGCGCACCCGGGCTTCGGCCGGGGTCGACGGCGTGGCTTCGAAACCGTCCTTGGCCATGCGCTCCTTCACGGCCGGGGACTCCAGCACCTGCCGCAGGCCGGCATTGAGCTTGTCGATGATGGGCTTGGGGGTGCTCGCCGGCGCAAAGAGCATGAACCAGGTTTCAAACGAGTACTTGGGAACGCCCGCCTCTGCAATGGTCGGCACGTTGGGTAGCAGGGGCGAGCGCTTGGTGCCGGTCACCCCCAGCGCCTTGAGCTTGCCTGCCTGGATGTGGGGCACGGCGGCCGCCAGCACGGGAAAACTCATGTCCACCTGGCCCGAGATCGTGTCGATCAGGGCCGGGCCACCGCCGCGGTAGGGAATGTGCAGCACCGAGATGCCCGCGACGGCCTTGAGCAGTTCGGCGGACATGTGGAAAGTGCTGCCGGGGCCTGCGGAGCCATAACTCAGCGAACCGGGTTTGGCCTTGGCCATCTTGACCAGTTCAGCCAGATCCTTGGCCGGGAAATTCGCGCCGGTCACCAGCACGTGCTGCGAGCTGGCGATCATGCCGATGGGGGCCAGGTCCTTCAGGGTGTCATAGGGCATCTTGGGGGTGAGCCCGGGATTGATCGCCAGGGACACGGTCTGCAGCCCGATGGTGTAACCGTCGCCCGCGGACTTGGCGACGAAGTCCACGCCCAGGTTGCCGCCGGCGCCGCCCTTGTTGAGGGTCGGCAGGGATTCATGTAAAAAACCGCAGAAACAGGCCTAAGTCCCCGCCGTTACTGGTTTTTTTCCAACTTTTGGGGCCCCTGAGCGCAAGCAATATTTGCTAAAACGCCAATATTTACTGTTCAGTAAATATGGCAAATATGCTTACCTCCCTGATGCACTTGGTTTTTTGGACGCCCCCTTAATTGATCGACCGCCCCCTTCGGCCGGGCTCTTCACGGCCAAATCAGGGCCAGGCGCCGGCGCACTGAATCGCTCCAGCATGCTGGCCACGACCTGTTCTTGTGCCGTGACGGATGACTTGGCCGTCGCCAGCGCCAGTTCCAGTTGCTGCTTCGCCGTGAGCAGCTCGTTGACCTTGGCCTGCAACTGCTCGTTCGCGGTGCCGAGCCGCTGGACGGCCGCGTCCTGCGTTACCAGGCGCCGGCCCAATTCCTCGGTGCGCCGCTGCGCAAACCCCAGTTCATCCTTGAGCGGCCGTAGGCCTCGCACCTCTTCCTGTACCTGATGCAGATCGCCCTGGGCACGCGATAGATCGCCCAGCAAGCGCGCGTTGTCCTGAAAGGTGTGGACGGCTTCCTGCTGCTTGGTGGCCAAGGTCTCATTCACGGTGCGCAACTCGGCCTGCAGGTACTGCACCTGCTGCTCGTGTTTGCGCTGGTCCTGGTCGCGCTGCTCCTTGGTGGATTGCCGGAAATGCTCCAGCGCCTGGCGCGCATGCTGGTGCTTTTCTTCCAGCGATTGGCGGTGCCGCTCCTCGGCCGCGAGGCGCTCCTGCAGGTCGACCACCTGCTGGGCGAGCTGCGTGTTTTCCAGGGTCTTGCGGCTCAGCGCTTCGCTGGTTTTGCCGTGAGCGGTCTTTTCCTCGGCCAGGGAACGCTGGGTTTGCTCCAGCTGCTGGCGGATGGCCTGCGCCTCGGTTTTCAGGGTCGCGGCGGCTTGCTGCTGCTGGGTCAGCTGCTCGGCGTGCCTGGCCTGCGCCACAGTGACCCGCTCTTCCGCTTCCTCGTTGACGCGGGCCGCCAGGCGGCCCACCAGATCCTGAAGCGCCTCGCTGACGGCCACGCGGCTGCCGGTGGCCCCGCCTTCCTCCTC
>JACPOI010000037.1 GCA_016185015.1 Burkholderiales bacterium | reverse complement strand
CCTGCGTGCCCCTGGACGCCGAGGCGACGAGGTAGATGGTGGGATGCAAAAGCCGGCCCCGCGCTCCGCTGGCCATGTGGGTAATCGACGGGGAGCAGGGGAGCTTGTGCCCCTGCGGGGCAAGAGCAACTGCAACACCTTTGGGGCCTGTTCCGGCCCCCAAACCCCGCCCCGAGGCTCCAAGGTAGCTTGCCTGAACCCCGAAGAAACACAAGCCCGGAACCCGCGAAAAATCAGGCTTTTTTCTCTCGCAAACTATTGACGGTCAATAGTTTGACGGGTAGAATGTAGGCATTGGTTGAGTAGGAGTTTCAGCATGGCAGATCAAGGCGCTTTCGACTTTGGCCCGGATGTTCCTCGGAGCGGCGTGGCTCTGAAGCGGGACTTCCACGGGTTCGCTCAGTTCCGCGAGGACGAGCACAGCCCTTGGGTGTTCTACGTGTGCGGCTTCGACTCTACCGTGACCGGCGAGGCTGGCCAATGCACCGTGTTGCGGGCCGATGGCGGCCGCGAGTGCGTGCCCATCGACGCCGAAGATCGCATCACCATCGCCGGCCGAAAGTACGGCCGGAAGCACTGGAACCATTGAGGGCCTGCCATGCGTTTCCATCGCTTCGGCAAGTACGAGTTCCGTGACACCGAGCGCAAGCGTGCCGCTTTCGCGCGCAAGCAGAAGGCCGAGCGCGAGGCCCTTCCTCTGTTCGCTGACCAAGTGGCGGCCGAGCAGATCGACGTGGACGAGGAAATGACGGCTCGCCGGCTGCAATGGGAGCGTCAGCAAGCCACTGACCGCAAGCGCCGAGCCGACAAGTGGCGCGAGGCACGGCGGCGCCTCAATGGCTACCAAGAGCCGGTGCGCGGGGCCTTGCTGGCGTACTGGCAGGGATGCAAGTGGCCTGCCGATCCGAGCTACTTCCTCTCCATGCTGCACATGTACGACACCGGCCGCCTCTCTCTCAACATCCCGAAGGCTTGAACTATGTCCCACATCTTGATCGACCACCTGACACAAGCCGCATCGTTTTACC
This sequence comes from Burkholderiales bacterium, assembly GCA_016185015.1. Classification (GTDB taxonomy): domain Bacteria; phylum Pseudomonadota; class Gammaproteobacteria; order Burkholderiales; family Burkholderiaceae_C; genus Hylemonella. Next base: position 11,773 of record JACPOI010000037.1, on the reverse strand, counting down.
GTGGCCAGCTCCGCGCCGCTCATCGTGCGGTTGCATACCTGAAGGCGCGCGGCCTGCGCGGCGACATCGCGGCCCGTTATGGCTTGGGCTATGCCCCGGCCGGCTTCCAGGCGCTGCGCGAGGCATTCCCGAACTACAACGACCGGGCCTTGGAGAAGGCCGGGCTGGTTGCGGTCAATGACGGCGGCCGCCGCTATGACCGCTTCCGCGACCGAATCATGTTCCCCATCCTCGATGACGCCGGCAGCGTGATCGGCTTCGGTGGCCGCGTGCTCGAAGGCGACGGGCCGAAGTATCTCAACTCACCGGAAACCGAAGTTTTCCAGAAGGGGCGCGTGCTGTTCGGTCTGACCCAGGCGGCCGAGGCCATTGCCGCGACCAGCACCGCCTATGTGGTGGAGGGATACCTGGATGTCGTCAGTCTGGCCCAACATGGTGTGCAGAACGCTGTGGCCACGCTGGGCACGGCTACAACAGGCCAGCATGTGGAGCGGCTGCTGGGCTTGGCCAAGCGCGTGATCTTCTGCTTTGACGGGGACGACGCCGGCAGACGGGCGGCTGTGCGCGCCCTGGACGTGTGCCTGCCTCATGTCACCGACGCAGCCGACGTGAGTTTCCTTTTCCTTCCGCGCGACCACGACCCGGACAGCTACGTGCGCGCCAAGGGTGGGGATGCCTTCAACGACTTGGCCTTGGAGGCTTCAAGCCTCGAAGGCTTCTTCCTGGCCAGCGCGATGCAGGGTTGCCAGTTGGAGTACGCCGAGGGCCGGGCGCGGCTGGTTGCCACGGCTGCGCCGCGTCTCCAGCAGATCAATGCACCGGCAATGCTGTGCCGGATTCTGACCGCCATTGCTGGGCCGTCCAAGTTTTCCGTGGGCGAGCTGATCGACTTATGCGGCTTGGAAAAAAACATGCTTTCAACTATTGACCGTCAATAGTTTTATGGTAGAATTCAACTCATCGGCAGCGGATGGACGGCCGATGAACCCCGGAAACAACTGTGAGCAGACAGTGGGGCGCTGAACCGATCTTTCGCACGCGAAAGGGACGATCCACCGAAGACCATCATCAACATGACTTAGGAGCTTTGACCATGCGTACTACCGTTTATGCCCGCCTCTTTGACCGACTGGCCGACCTGATCCCCAGCCTGCAATCCGCCCGCGCTGGTGCGGTTTTCTGCGCCCCTCCGCGAATCCCTGACGACATGGCCGTGTATTGCCACATTGCGGCCGCCGAGGGTGACATGCGCCTGATCGAGCTGGCCGACGACAACCAGAAGAAGGGCACGGTAATGCCTGCGCCGTGGCTCAAGCTGCGTGTGGATATGGCCAACAAGCTGGCCGAGGTGCTGGAGATGGAAGACACCTTCGGTTATCAGGTGATCTACACGGGCGGCAGTGCGGTGAATCCGCGCCGCGCCCAAATCAACATGTTCGCTATGAACTGGCTGCAAGTCATGGTGAATTTTGAGCTGTGCTTCCAGCCTGCCGACGTGTCGGTGGCGGCCTGATCGACAACCAGGGAAAGGACGAACGATCATGAAAACCATCGCTATCGCCAACCAGAAGGGCGGAGTCGGCAAGACCACTGTTGCCCGAAACCTGGCTTTCTTCGCCATCGAGCGCGGCTTGCGCGTCCTGTGCGTTGACCTCGATCCGCAAAAGAACTTCAGCAAGACCCTCCGGGCACTGCGCGAGCGTACCGTGGGCGACCAGGGCGACGAGCTGCAATCGCTGACGGGTAGCGCCTTGTTCGACGGAGAGGCCATCGAACTGCAACCGCTTCCGTGCGGGGAGTCCGCTGCGCTGGTGGCTGCTGACCGCGAGCTGGTGGACGTGGCCAGCCGCCCGCTGGAAGACCTGCACGCCCCGCGCGCTGCGCTTGCCAAGCTGGCCAAAGACTTCGACGTGTGCATCATCGACACGGCCCCGACGCTGGGGAATCCGCTGTATGCCGCGCTGATCGCCGCTGACTTCGTGGTGTGCCCCTGCACGATGGATCAAGACGCCATCGACGGCCTGGGCGACCTGTTTGAAGACATTGCGCGCGTGCAGCAACTGGAATGGAACGCCGACCTTGTGACGCTGGGCCTGCTGGCCAACCGCGTCAATACCCGCCGCGCCTTCGACCGCAACGCCCTGGAGCAACTGCGCGACGAGCTGGGCGAGGTGGTGATGGAAGGGGTGCTTTACGACCGCGCAGCCACGCAGTACGCCAAGGATCGGCCGGTGTGGCGCGTGCAAAGCGGCGAAAGCCAAATCCTGGCCGCCCGCGAAATGAAAGCGGTGTGCAACCAGATTTTCGACAAAGCCGCGATCTAAAAGGACAAGGACATGACCGCAACCGCAACCAACAAAAAGCCCGGCCTCAACCTGGGCAAGCTGTCCGCCGTGGCTCAGATCGCCGTCAAGCCGGTGCAGCCGGCCGACGCCGAAATCGAACTGGCGCGCATCTACAGCGTCAAGCAGGTTCGCAAGACGTTCCGCAACCTGGAGGAACTGGCCGAGAGCTTCAAGCTGAACGGCATCATCGAGCCGCTGGTGGTGCATGAAGAAGCGGACGGCCGCTACCGCATCATCGTCGGGGAGCGCCGCTACCGCGCCGCGCCGCTGGCTGGGCTGGTCAAGGTGCCCGTCATCATCAAGAAGGGGTTGACCGAGCTGCAAATCCGCCGTTTGCAAGTCACGGAGAACAACGACCGCGACGACCTGACCGCCTACGAGGAAGCAATGGGCGTGATCGAAGACGTGGAGCTGTACGGCACCAAGGAAGCCATGACGATCTGGAACCGTGGCGAGGCATGGGTTAGCAAGCGCATGGCTGTGCGCCGCTATGCAGACCCGGTGCGCGAGCTGCTGGAGAACGATCTGTGCGGCGACTTCGAGGTGCTTCACTGCCTCAACCAGATTTACGACATCGAGGACACGCACACCGAGTTTTCGCGCCTCTCTCACCGCATGAACGAGGGCTTGCCCTTGTCGCGCGACGAAGCCCGCAACACGCTGGCCAGAATGAAGGCATGGAAGCAGCAGCAAGACGATCTGGCCCAGCGCCGCATCGAGCTGGACAACGCCAAGAAGGCCGGCGACAAGGCCCCGGAGAAGACGCCTGCATGGCTGGAAGAACAGCGCAAGCGGGATGCCGAGCGTGCGGCTGCTGGAGCTGATGCCGGCGACCAGGACGAGGACGGCGGCCAAGACCCCGCACCGGCCCCGGCCGTCGCCTCGGGACGCGGCCAGCAAGCCCTCCCGACGATGGAGCTGACCCCGGAGCAGAAGGCCGCCGCCGAGAAGGAGCGAGCCAACGAAAAGCTGCTGTCGCTGCGGGAAGAAACCTTCGAGTGGGGCGAAGCCAATCAGGCGCAGTTCTTCAGCATGAAAACCCACATGACCACGCTGGGCCACAACATGCACGAAACCGAGTGGGTGCTGTGGCAAGGGTTCCTGTCCATGACCTTGCCGATGCTGGAAGGCATCGGCCCGGAGCGGGCTGTCATGTACCTGAAGAAGCTCCAGGGCGAGCTGAAGGACAAGACGCCGGCGCAGTTGTGGGAAGAACTGCATCCCGACATCGAGGGCGCTGGCCGGAATGCCTCTCCCGACATGCCGGAAGGCTGGCGTTTCTGACCTCTCTATGAGGGCGGCCGCTGGCCGCCTCTCTTTCAACTTTCGCGCGCGAAACCGCGCTGATGCACCGGACGGCCCCAATGAGACTGAAACGCCTTACCCCGCAAGCCTTTGACCGCGCTGCCGCCGACACCCGCATGGGCGACCAAGCCCGTGAAATGGCGCGCGCCGTGTTGGTGGATGGACGCGCCCAAGTGGACGTGGCCACCGAGTACGGTATGAGCAAGCAACGTGTCAGCGGAGCCGTGGCCACTATCGAGCGGGCATACAAGAAAACTACGACGCCGGGCGTGAGTTCCATTCGCGTGGAGCTGGATCTTCCTGAAACCTTGGCCTTGGAGCTGGCCGCCTTGGCCGAGGCAATGAAAGGGTGCGACGACGCGGCCAGATGCGCCGAGGCGCTGGATAAGGCCACGAACGCCGTGCGCAAGGCCGCCAAGTTATTGGTGGCCGCGCCATGACCTACGCGATCAACCAAGACGAGGCGCAGGGTGCTCCCTTGCGCCTTTGTCGTTTATAAACGATAATATGGACATGTTCACCGTTCGGCACTACATCACCGAGGACGAGCACGACCCGTTTCAAGAGTGGCTGAAGAAGCTGCGCGACCCGATTGCAAAAGGCCAAGTGGTCAGGCGCGTGGGCCGCATTGAGGCGGGGAACTTTGGCGATCACAAGCCCTGCCGCGAAGGTGTGTGGGAGCTGCGAATCGACCAAGGCCCCGGCTACCGCGTCTATTACGCGATGGCGGGCGCGGTGGTAGTTCTACTGCTATGCGGCGGTGACAAAGGCACCCAGGACGCCGACATCGAGCGCGCGATTGGGTTTTGGAAAGACTGGCAACGGAGGTCAGCATGAAGGATCGAAGCCACGACGAAGCAATGGCCGAACTGTTCAAGGAAGACCCGGCTTTTGCGGCCGAGTACCTAAACCAGCTTCTCCTGGATGGAGAACCGGCCGATCTACTGGTGGCGCTGCGCCAGATGGCTCAAGCGCGCGGTGGCGTGCGCGCTATCGCCAAAGAAACCGAGCTGAATGCCAACCAGCTCTACCGCACGCTGTCGCCCCAGGGCAACCCGGAGCTGCGCAGCCTGTCTGCCGTGCTCAAGGCGCTGGGCCTGCGCTTGGCGGTGCAGCCAGTCGGCCAGCACCATGCCACGGCATGAATCGGAACGCACAAAAGAAAATGCCCGGCGAGCAGGCCGGGCACTTCAAAGACCATCATCAACCCCTAACGGATCAACCCGCTTGGCAGCAAGAGACACATAAGGAGCAATGAATGTCCCATCATAACACAGACAGCGAAAGCGCAACACTTTTTCCACTTGGGCGAGGCGATGAGCCGGCAAGTGGGAACATCCTGGCCAGCGCCGTGCAACCTGACCTGTTTGTGGTGCTTGAGGCGATCCATGATTGGCCCGTTAAAGATGATGTGTCCTCAATGGAGTACCCCATCTTCTCCCTGTCAAAGAACCGCGACACGCGCATCCGCGTCTATTCGCGTGCAGGCCGGAGCATTCGCATCATCCCGTCCGCTGTGGGCGCGGCTACAGTCTTCGACAAAGACATCCTGATCTACTGCATCAGCCAGATCGTGCGAGGGCACGATGCTGGCATCAAGGTTTCGCGCCGTGTCCGCGTGGACGTGTACCCGTTTCTGCTGGGAACGCGCCGCAGCACCGGAGGCGCGGCCTACGAGCGCGTGGTGGACATGTGCCGGCGCTTGAAGGGCACCACCATTGAAACGAACGTCAAGACGAACGAGAAGGAACAGCTCGAAGGCTTCGGCTTGATCGAAGACTACCGCGTGACGACCTGGACGAAGAACGGCAAGGGCGCGCTGGAGTTGGAACTGACAATTTCTGAATGGCTCTACCGGGCCGCAATGGACTTCGACATCCTCACGCTACACCCCGACTACTTCAGCCTTGGCCAAGCCCTGGAACGCCGCTTGTACGAGCTGGCCCGCAAGCACTGCGGCGATAAGGCATGGTGGGAAATCAGCTTGCCGTTGCTGCTGGAGAAAACGGGCAGCTCGCAGACCTTGCGCCGCTTCAAGCAGGAGATCAAGGAAATCGTGGAGCGCGACCCATTGCCCGACTACCGGATGTTCCTCGACGAGTCCGTGAAGCCCAACAAGCTGGTCATCATGACCCGCGATAACGCCAAACTGGTATGCGAGGCCAACAAGGCCGGCAAGCTGTCCTGGGTGTCCTACTTCTTGCAAAAAAAGCTGGCCTGACGCCCATGCAGAGGCTCGCCGCACTGCCCCAGCTTGACCACCGGCAGAGCCTCAACCGCCCATCGTGGCCCCCTGGCCAGCGCCGGCCCGGACTCGTCTATCGGCGTACATTTCGCCTTCTTGCCAAACTGCGCGAATTCGTCTATCGCGGTACGGTTTACTCGTCTATCACCGCACACCCCTGTGCGACAAAACTACCGAAAAACCCGCGTCAGCATTGGATTTTTAGCCCGGAAGCATCCGAAAACGCCTTTTTTGCTGCCACGCTGAAAGCATCCGATACTGCCAAAAACACTCGTCTATCGGCGTACATTTGGCCACTTATCCACAGAAAAACCGGCCGTTTCGTCTATCGACGTACAAACACTCGTCTATCGCGGTACGTTTTTCTCGTCTATCGGCGTACAGCTTTCTCGTCTATCGGCGTACATGCCACTTGGAAAAAGTCTTACGCGACAAGGACTTACGACAGCTTATCCACAGCGTAACACGCGCGCGCGTTTTAACGCCTTCTTATTTAACGTTTTAACGCCGCCGAAGGGGGGTGCCCCCCCCTTCTCGAACCCTCCCGGCCGGCTTCGCCGTCCTCCCATCCCCCCAGGGGCTTTGCCCCTCGGCCTTCGGCCTCACCCCAAGTCGTGCGCGCCCTTGGCGCGAGTGCTTACAAAGCCCGGCTACGCCGGGCGGGGGTGCTCCACCGCCCTGCAACCACGGTCTAAGCGGCTCAGGCCGTCCGCAAGCGACCGTCCTGACCTGCCCCGCAAGCGGGGCACCCTACGGGCGCTAAGACACCGGATAAATCACGCCCGCCGCGTCCTACGGCCGCGCCGGCCGCTCAACCGGGCGCGCTGCGCGCCGTGGAAGACCGTCCCTGCTACACAACCGTCAAAAAGTCTTCAAAAGGGAGGGGCGAAGCCTTCCGCGATGGGCATGACTGGCCGCGCAGGAGGCCCGCCACGGCGTTTTCTGACCCTTGGCCAGCCCTGACCCCTCGGACACCCGGAAAAATCGCTTGTAGCGCGTTCTGTGCGGTCGATTTTTTTGCTGAACAGCTCATGCGAACCGCTGGCCAGCCACTGCCCTACGGCGGCCGCCTCGATGCGAGCCGGATGCCTGCCGGCGAAAGTGAACACGATAGACGAATCACTGCCCGCGAAGGCTCTGTTTCCGGGGCTTGGCGGTCGAATTCGAGTGCCAGCACGCATGAAATCGGCCTGATCCTGGCTAACTTGCCCATTTTTCCCGGCCTGGAGCCATTCGAGGCTCGGGCCGACGCGCCCGATTCGTCTATCGGGGGCTTTTCCAGAAGGACGGCCGCCGAGGTGGCCACCGACCTGCTTCCACCACCAGCTCGACGCCGGCACGCCGAAGGCAAGGGCGACGGCGGCCGATCCCGACCGGCACTTCGCCTGTTGCGTTTGTTGTTGTTTGTTGTAAAATACAACATACAACAACAAACAACACAATCAACCGAAAGGAGCCTGTCATGGCAAGCGAAGCGATCATCACGGAAGAACTGATCTGTAAAGCCGCCGAACAACTGGCGGCAGAGGGGATGCGCCCGACGAACGAGACGGTGCGCGAACTGCTGGCGAAGTGGACGAGCACGAAGGGCGGCAGCTACGCCACCATCGGCCCGGTGCTGCGCGCCTGGAAGGCCCGCCGCAAGGCTGCCGAGTCGGCCGAGCCGGTACGCGAGGCCGCGCCCCAGGTTGTGCTCGACAAGGTGCAGGGCTGGGCTTCGGACATGTGGGGCGTGGCCCTAGAGCTTGCCAATGGCCGCTTGGCCTCCGAGCGTGAATCCCTGGAGCGGGTGCGTCAGGAACTCGAAGCCGAGACAGCGGAGGCGCTGGCTCTGGCCGAGAAGCGAGAGGACGAGCGCGATGAAGCACGCCGGCAAGCCGCCGAGCTGACCGACCAACTCGCCAGCCTTCAAGTCGACGTGGCTGCGCAAACCGAACGGGCTGCGGCTGGTGAAGCACGGGCGGCAGAGCTGGAGAAGCGGGCCAATGAGGTGCATGACGACCTGAAGGCCGAGCGTGCGCGGCGTGATGAAGCGGAGGCTGCGCGCCGGACGGTGGAAGCCGAGCTTTCCACCCAGCGCGCGGACGTGGCCCGACTCTCCCAGCAAGCGGCAGACTTGGAGCGCGAGCTGGCCCAAGTTCGCGGTGAACTTGCGCGAGTGCAGGATCAAGGAGCGGCCGAGCTGGCGGCGGCGCGGAAAGAGCACGCCGAAGGGGCGGCTGCTCAACGTGCCCAGCATGATGCCGAGGTGGGGCGACTGAAAGATGCTCACCAGCAGGCATTGCACGACCAGAAGCAGCGCAGCGTGGAGGTCATCGGCAAGCTGGAGACTTCCAAGCAGCGCATGGAGGCCGAGCTGGACGAGGCGCGCAAAGAGGCACGCGATGCGGCCGCCCAACTTGGCCGGGTGACAGGGGAACTCGACGCGCTGCGCAGTCAAGTCGCCAGTCAAGAGGCGACCATCCGGGGCTTCACCGCAAAGAAGGCTGACAAGACATGATCGGCTCCGCGTGGCTGCATCTGGCCAGCTTCGCGGTCATGCTGGTGGCGACCCGCACCGTTCGGCGCTGGACGTGGCTGTACGCCCTGTCCGTGCTGCCTGGCACGCTGGCTCATGAGGCTATGCACTGGATGGCCGGCTGGCTGTTTGGTGCGCGCCCGGTTTCCATGTCGATCCTGCCGCGCCGGATGCCTGACGGGGAGCTGCTGCTGGGGCGCGTGCTGTTCATGCGCCTGCGCTGGTGGAATGCGGTTCCCGTGGCCCTCGCGCCGTTCCTTCTCATCCCGTTGAGCGCCGGCCTGCTGTGGCATTCCGCTGGCTGGCCCGCTCTGGCGTGGCCCAGCCTTGGCCTGAAGCTCCTGGCGGTGCAATGCCTGCTGGCGACGTGGCCGAGTGGCCGCGATTGGTGGCACGCCCTGGGCGGTGCAGCCGTGGCCGGGGCGCTGACGCTCGCTGGCCTCTACCTCTACAACCGTTTTGGCTTCGCCCTGCGGTGACTTTCGCGCGCGAAAGTCCGCGCTTGCGTGTTATTTGCTTTCACAATGAAAGCAAATAAACGCCAATATCTATTGACGGTCAATAGTTTGACGGGTAGAATATAGGCATTGCTTCAGTGATGAGGCGATGCCCCGGCAGGGGTGGCGGTGAGCAGACCAGACCCCAGCCGCTTAGACCATCTTCAACCCTTCCGCATAAGGAAAACGACCATGCAGACCGCCCACGTCGCCCAGGCCAACACCACCGCCCAAGCCACGGATTACCCGCAATGGGTGATCGTTGAGAGCGCCGGCACCGATGCCGAAGACGTGTGGAGCGACCACCACACTTTCAAGGCGGCGCTGAAGGAGCTGGAGAGCTGCGGCGGGACGGATAACGGCTTCGACCTGATGAAGCGCCTCCCCGATGGCACCCTGACCACGGAATTCTGACCCATGCGCTGCATCGACCTCTTTGCGGGGGCCGGTGGCTTCACCGAGGGCGCGCGCCTTGCCGGCGCGCGCGTCGTGTGGGCCGCAAACCATTGGCCGCTCGCTGTTCAGTACCACCAGACCAACCACCCGGACACTTGGCACGAGTGCCAAGACCTTCAGCAAGCCGACTGGCGCGCGGTGCCCGCGCATGATGTTGTGCTGGCTTCGCCAGCCTGCCAAGGGCATTCGAGGGCAAGAGGCCGCGAACGGCCGCACCATGACGCGCTGCGCAGCACGGCTTGGGCCGTGGTGGCTTGCGCGGAATATCACCGCAGCCCGGTGATCCTGGTCGAGAACGTGCCGGACTTCGAGAAGTGGGTGCTTTATCCGGCTTGGCGCGATGCGCTGCGCCGGCTGGGCTACGCCGTTTCGCCGCATCTGGTCGATGCGGCCGATCATGGCGTGCCGCAGAACCGGCAACGCCTGTTCCTGGTCTGCACGCGCTCGCGGCGGCCGCTGCGTTTGAGCCTGCCGCGCCGCGAGCACCGACCCATTGCCGACGTGATCCAGTGGGATGCCCACCCGTGGAGTCCGATCGCCACGCCCAGGCGCAGCGAAAAGACGCTGCGCCAGATCGCGGCGGGCCGTGCTGCGCACGGCGACCGCTTCTTGATCCCGTACTACTCCAGCGGCAGCGGCCTCACTGGCCGCAGCATCCATCGGCCTGTCGGCACCATCACGACCCGCGACCGCTGGGCCGTGATCGAGGGCGACCGGATGCGAATGCTTGCCGTGCCCGAGGCACGGGACGCTATGAGCTTTCCGCCGTCCTACGTCCTCCCCAACGTCCACCGCGATGCCATGCACCTGCTGGGCAATGCCGTCTGCCCCGTGGTGGCCGCTGACTTCCTCAACGAGCTGCGCCTTGCGGCTTGATCGAACTTCCTGGAGCTACCCCATGAAACCCTCTCGCTTCCTTCCTGTGATCCTCGCCAGCCTCGCCTTGAGCTGGGCCGGCTCCGCTTCCGCCTACAAGCCCGGCGTGCTGCGCGAGCTGGCCGATGCCATCGAGACAGCCGCGCCCGTATCCGTGCCTGCGGCCGGCTCCATCGAGGTGGGCTTTTCTCCCAAAGGCGGGGCCGAGGCCCTGGTGCTTCGCGTCATCGACTCCGCGAAGACAGACATCAAGGCACTGTCCTACAGCTTCACCAGCCCGCGCGTGGTGGCCGCGCTGCTGCGCGCGGCCAAGCGCGGGGTGGCCGTTTCCCTGGTGGCCGACTACAAGAACAACGTCACCGACGACCGGAGCGGAAAGGGCCGGGCGGCCCTTTCGGCGCTGGCTGAAGCTGGCTGCGACGTGCGCGTAATTTCCGCTTACCCGATCCACCATGACAAGGTGCTGATCGTGGATCGCCAGACTGTCGAGCTGGGGAGCTTCAACTACTCCGACGCGGCCGCGCGCGTGAATTCGGAGAATGTCCTGGTGAACTGGAATAATCCGGCGCTGGCCAAGGCATATCTGGCCCATTTTGATCGCAACTGGCGGCAATCCGAGCCTTTCCGTGCCCGGTATTAACAGGAACTCGGAGAACATCATGACCGTCGATTTTTTCCTCATTGACGCCCCGCACGCCGTCCCCCAGGAATTCCAGGCTTGGGAGGACGCGAAAGCGCATCATCGCGCTGTTTTTCTGCGCTGCGTGGATGCCGAAGATGGCAGCGCCGAACAATCCCGCCTCGATGCGGAAGGTCGGGCCGCGAAGGGCGAGGCTGACCGCTTGGAGCAGGCCGCGCGAACGGCTTGGCTGCGGGCGAAGCGGCAGTCCGTGGAAATCCACCTCAACGATGACACGCGCGAAACCCGGCATTGCTTTACCGAGCAGCCGTTGCGAATCCACGCTGGTTTCACGCATGAGGATGCGGCCGCTGGCTGGCGTCAAGTCCTGTCCTTTTCTGCCAGTCCGACCCCTGACGCCGACACCTTGGCCCGGATCGAGCGGGCGAAATCGGATGCCGTCTCGCAACTGGAGTCCTATTGGGCCGAGCTGGCCGACGCCACCGATATTCAGCGCGTGATCTACCAGGGCGTGCATTACACCTGGAATGTGCTTGGCGAGGGAATCGGCTTCGGCGGGCAGGCATTCCGTGTTGAGTGGCTGACCGCTGATCGAGAGCCGACCGAGTGCAATTTGTTCGCGCAGGGCCGCATCCCGGTTTGGATGCGTGACAAGCTACCCGACAACGCCCGTACCATTGAAGACTTGGGCTACCGGATTAACCCGTTTCCGGCTGTGGATGACAGCTTGGATGACGACCCGCCGTATTAACCCCTGGGCGTCTCCCTTGCGGGGCCGGGCTTTCGTGCTGCGCATCGAGCCGCCTGCGGCGTCTCGCCCCTTCGGGCGTCAATCCCTGACGCCTCCGCGCCGTGCCGGCGCTGCGCGCTCCGCTTGCCCGGCCTGAAGGC
>JACPOI010000011.1 GCA_016185015.1 Burkholderiales bacterium | reverse complement strand
CTGGCCGGCGTAATCCCGGTCGGCCTTTCGCGCAACGTCAGTTTTCCGCTTGCCCCGGTCTCGACTTCGAGTCCGCACTTCTCCGACACCAAGTCATTCCGCCGACCGATCGCCACGGCTCATTTTCGTGTGGCAGAATCGAAGCGAACGTAGACCGCACTCGGCCGTCGGACTTAACGGCGGCCGAGTCACTCTCACGTGGTACCTGTGCGACGCAGATAAGCGCGCGGCTTGCGGCACGGTGTTTTATGCCGCGTGACATTTTTGGGTCAGGCGGCCGTCGCATTCAGACGGATTTCGCAACTCGCCGGAGCCTATCGGTCTTGACACCAGAAGTTACAGCTTAACCGGATTTCCACCTTGATTTGAGGCTCCCGCATGTTCGCCGCCGTGGCGACGTTCCTGCTGTTCGACAGGAGCTTTCGTCATGGTCAGCCCTCACCATTTCGCGCACTGGTATCCCACGGCCGCTTACCTCTACGTCCTGGGGCTGGACACGCTCGCACTGGCCTGGGAGTACCTGCGCCGCCATCCTGATTACCGGCTCGACTGGCTGCGCCGTGCGCGTCGCTCTGATGCTGGGCATCGCTGGGGCTTGCGCCTGCTGGAAGACCCGGCGCTGGATGCGCGTGACGCGCACCCGGCCTGGCTGCCCGGCCACACTGGTGTGGTGCAGCTCTACCCTGATGCTGATCCGCCGCCCGACGCCGCCGCATTCGACTTCTGGAACATCCCCGGCCACAAACACCTGCTCCACGACGGCAAGCGACTGGCGCTGATCGCGCGCAGCCCCGGCCAGTGCCTGCGCTTCGCGCTGGCGCCCGGCCTGGAGGACGGCATGGCTGTCGCCTATGCCCATCACGGCGGTGCTGCCGCACCTGCACGCGGCCATGCGCCCGGTGCGGCGCTGGCCGATGCGCGGCCCCGGCCATCGCATTCGGCCTTGCTGGAACTGCACACCTTGCAGGCGCTCGACGCGGCCCTGACGGGCGCGTCCTTGCGCGACGTGGCCGAAGGTTTGTTCGGCGTGGATGCCGCGGCTGGTTGGTACAGCGACGGCGGCCTGCGCTCCAAGGTGCGCCGCCTGACGCGGCGCGGCGATGCGCTGATGCGCGGCGGCTATCGCCGCCTAGCACAGCTTGCTCCGCTTGAGAAGGGTCGTTTTGAAGGCCACGCAAAACGACCCTGAGCAGGAGAGCTTCGTTTTCTGAGACTGCCTCCATCCGGTTGCGCTGTGTGGCCGGAGCTTTGAAAGCTATGGAGGTTCTCACCATGCGTCCCGCTCCCTTGCGGCCTGCCGCCGCTCCCGCAACCACCTCGACCGCTACCGCGCAACCGCAGCGTTATCTCACCAACGACGAAGCTGCCGACTACCTGCGGCTGTCGCCGCGCACACTGGAAAAGCAGCGCGTGCTGGGTGGCGGCCCCAAGTTCCGCAAGTTCGGCCGCCGCGTCATGTACGCCGTGGCCGACCTCGATGCCTGGGCCGCCGAGCGCAGCTACGAAACTACGTCCGATCCCGAATACGCCGAGCAGCACTCGGCGGACAGCCGTGCGCGCTGATCGTTGGCGAGCGGGTGGCCTTCGCCATGTCCAGCCCTGCGCTGCCGTCCCGGCAGCGGCCCGTGCCAGAGCGCGAACAGCTCGACCTGTTCCGCGCCCTGCCGGGCGACATGGCACCGCGCGACAGCCAGGACTTGATGGCCTTTCCGTTCTTCTCGCTGGCGAAGTCGCGGCGCGTAGCGCCTATCGACTTCCAAGCCAGTGGGGTGACGATCCGCGTGGAGGGTACACAGGAGCACGGCATCGCCACGATCTGGGATGCGGACATCCTGATCTGGGCTGCGAGCCAGATTGTGGAAGCGCGCGACGCGGGCCTGCGCCCGTCGCGGCTGATGCAGGCCACACCCTACGAGATCCTGCGCTTCATCGGGCGCGGTACGTCGCTGCGCGATTACCAGCGTCTCAAGGCCGCGCTGGATCGGCTGCAGTCGACCACGGTGGCCACATCCATTCGGGAGACCACAGGAAGGCGGCTGCACCGCTTCTCGTGGATCAACGAGTGGAAGGAACTGGCCGATGCCAAGGGCACGCCCTTGGGGCTGGAGCTGATCCTGCCAGACTGGTTCTATGCCGGCGTGATGGATGCCGCCCTGGTGCTGACCATCGACCCAGCGTATTTCCGGCTCACGGGCGGCATCGAGCGGTGGCTGTACCGGCTGGTGCGAAAGCACGGTGGGCGACAGCCGGGGGGCTGGCAATTCGACTTCCAGCACCTGTACCGCAAATCGGGCAGCGTGGCGCGGTACTACGACTTCGCCGCCGACCTGCGGGCGCTGGTGGCTCGGCAAGCCTTGCCCGGCTATCGCCTGGGCATCGAATACCTCAGCACTGCTGCCGCGCCGCTGCTGACGTTTCGGCCCGTGCCGCCCACGGCACGGGGATAACTGCGGCAAAGCCTGTGGACGGGCTCGTGCTATCAGGCAACAGAAGTATCGTGCTATCAGGCAACGAATCCTCGTGCTATCAGGCAACAAAATCGGCCGCAAACCCAATGCTGGCGCGGGTTTCGGCCTCTCTTAACTTATCTAACTTAATTCCTAACATTAGTAGTAGCAGTGCGGCGTTTCGGTGGACAACCACCAAACGGCACGCGCGGGCCAGTGATTTTTGCCACCGGCAAGCCGGTTTTGCAGGCCGATCAAAGGCAGGTTTTCCAGCAAGGAGGGCTGCGCCATGATCGTCGCGCTGCTCAATCAGAAAGGCGGCGTGGGCAAGACCACGCTCGCCACCCACATCGCCGGCGAGCTGGCGATGCGCGGCCAGCATGTCGTGCTGCTGGACGCCGACCCCCAAAGCTCCGCGCTGGACTGGACGCAGCGCCGCAGCCAGCAAGGTTTGCCAAGGCTGTTCAGCGCCGTGGGCCTCGCACGCGAAACCCTGCACCAGGAGGCACCAGAACTCGCCAGGCGGGCCGATCACGTCGTCATCGACGGCCCGCCGCGCATCGCCGCCTTGGCACGCTCCGCGCTGCTGGCGGCCGAGCGCGTGCTGATCCCGGTGCAGCCCAGCCCCTACGACCTGTGGGCCAGCGCTGAGATGGTGGCGCTGATCCGCGAGGCGCAAGTCTTTCGGCCTACGCTGCGCGCGGCCTTCGTCATCAACCGGCGCGTCAGTACCACCGTCATCGGACGCGAAGCACGCGGCGCGCTGGCTGAGCAGCCGCTTCCTGCGCTGCGCGCGGAAGTACATCAACGCATCGTGTTCGCCGACAGCGTGGCCGCTGGCCGGCTGGCACGCGAGACGGCACCGGACAGCGCCGCCGCGCGCGAAATCACTGCGCTGGTGGACGAACTGCTGCGGTGGCCGACATGACTGCGAAGCCGCCACCGAACAGCAAACGCACGGTAAAGCGCGTCGGCATCGGCGCGCGTCCGCCCGCGAATCCGCACGCCGAGGCGTGGATTCGCCAGGGCGACGCCGATGCGCTGGGCAAGGGCGACCTCTATACGGCCCGCCTCACGCTCGACATCACGCCCGCCATGCGGGCGCGCATCAAGGTGTCGGCCTTCACGCAGGGCGTGACCGTGGCCGACCTGCTGCGCGGCCTGCTGGAGCGGGAGTTTCCAGAACACCGCAGGGAGAACACGCCATGACTGCATCCGCTTCGTCTGCCCCCGCGCCTGTTGCCTTCGCGGCCACGGCTGCGCTCGCAGCACCTTCCGGCCAGCCTGCCAGCGCGCCGCTGACGCGCGTGGCGCTGGCCTACATCGAACCGCGCTTCAAGCTCTACCTGCGCTTCGGCGAACCTGCGCGCACGCACCAGCTCGACCGCTGGCGGCGCTGCGCCGTGTTCCTGCCGGGCGCCATGTTCTGCCGCATTCGCTGGCAGGCCAACGACTACGGCACGATCCGCTGGCAGCTCATGGTGATGCAGGCTTGCACGCCGCTCGATGCGGCGCAGCGCATCCCCGGCGTTCAGCCGAGTGCACGCCTGCTGCTGCACGTCGAGGGCGACAACCAGGTGCGCGCCGTGCTGGAACGCATCGCCGCTATCGAGGCGCTGGGCATCGCGCCCGCTACCGCCTCGCCCGCGTACTGGCGCACGCTGGGCAACCGGCTCGCTGCGCGCTTGCCGTTGCCCGAATACAGCGCCGAGCGGCACGCCGCCTGGCTGGTCGGGAGGGCGCTGCCATGACCGCTGTTTCCACCGCCGGCACAACGCCGCGTTCTCGCTCGCGCCTGCGCGCTCGCCTCGTGCTGGCGGGCCTGTCCGCCTGCGGCCTCGCTGCGCTGGCCTGGGCGTCTTTCGTGCATCCACTGCCGCGCCTGACCTACAACCCGTCCGACAGCGTGGCGGTCGGTTGGTATCGCGTCGATCCACTTGACCATCGCACCAGCTCGCTGCCACGTCCGTTGTCCGTGGGCAGCATCGTGCTGGTGCCGCTGCCCGCAGAGGCCGCCGCGCTCGCTGCGCAGCGCGGCTACCTACCGACGCGCATCCCGTTGCTCAAGCGCGTGGGCGCGGTCGCGCCGCAGGAGGTGTGCATCGCTGACGGCAAAGTCCGCATCGACGGCGTGCCTTCGGCCGCCGTGCTGTCTGCCGATCGCTGGGGCCGGCCGCTGCCATCCTGGCCGCAGTGCCGCCGCCTTCGGCCTGGCGAGCTGTTTTTGCTCAGTGCGACTAACCCGGCGTCATTCGACAGCCGGTATTTCGGGCCGGTCAGCGCCGCCGCCGTGATCGGCGTTGCACGTCCGGTCTGGCTGGAGTCACGCCCATGATCGCCGCCGATTCGCTGCGCATCATCGTGCCATCGGGCGTGTCGTTCTGCTGTTCGTCCCCGTGTCGTCGCGCGTGCAGTGCGGGTGCATTCGCACCGCACTTCGCGCTGCCTCCGGTGCGGCAGTCCAACGTGCAGGCGTCTTGCCTCGAACGCGCCCGGCCTGCGGCCGTGTCTGCGTTCGCCGGCGCGCAGGCTGCTCGCGCAGCAGCGCCGCCGGGCCGCCGCTGCCCTGAGCGCCAGCGAGGGGCAAAGGCGGAAGGCAAGACAAAAGGACGCGGCACGGGGCCGCGTCGAAAGCCTGTCTGCACGTGGGGGTGGCGCGGCACGGAGCGGCTTCGCCGCCGTGCCGCGTGGGGCGCGAGGCCCGCGCCGATGCAGGCGTGCCCGCGTGCTTCGCACGCCCGGACACGCCAGAGCTTGCAGGGAGCGCAGCCATGACCGACCGCCGCGATGACGATTTCCGCATCCGACCCAGTGCCCCGAAGAACCGGGGCCAGGGCTTCGTCTCCAGGGTGCTCAAGCAGGCAGGCAAGGCCAGCAGTGGCAAGTCGTCGATGCGCCGTCCCGCAGCCGGCGGCAGCAGCGCACGCGCTGGCCAGCGGCCCGGCTCTCGACTAGGGCGCGGGCATACGGCGGCACGCTTCGCAGGCGCGAAGCTCACGCCTATGTCGCGGCGCGTGACCATCAAGACGTTGCTGGTCAACCAGCAACGGGCCAGCCCGCAATCACTCGCCAAGCACCTGCGCTACATCGAGCGCGACGGCGTGGGCCGCGATGGCGAGCCGGGCCAAGCCTACGGGCCGCTGACCGATGCCGCCGACCTCGACGCCTTCAAGGAACGCTGCGCCGACGATCGGCACCATTTCCGCTTCATCCTCTCGCCGGAGGACGGCGCGGAGCTGGAAGACCTGCGCACCTACACGCGGCACCTGATGGGCCGCATGGAAGCCGACCTGGGCACGGGCCTCGATTGGGTAGCCGTCAACCACTGGAACACCGACAACCCGCATACGCACATCGTCGTGCGCGGGCGCGACGACACCGGCAAAGACCTCATCATCGCGGGCGACTACATCGCCGACGGGTTCCGCCATCGTGCCGCCGAACTGGCGACCGAACGGCTGGGGCCGCGCACCGAACTGGAGATCCAGCAGACCTTGCGACGCGAGGTGGATCAGGAGCGGTGGACGAGCCTGGATCGCACCTTGAAGCGCGAGGCCGGCGATGATGGCCTGGTGCATGTCGAACGGCTCAATGAACCCCGACTGCAACGCCAGCGCTTGCTGCTGATCGGCCGCCTGCAACGCTTGCAGCTCCTGGGCCTGGCTGACGAGATGCAGCCGGGCACCTGGGCTGTCCATGCCGATGCCGAAAAGACCCTGCGCGCCCTGGGCGAGCGTGGCGACATCATCCGCACCATGCAGCGGGCCATGCGCGGCGAGCCGCGCGAGCTGGCGGTGTTCGAGCCGGGCCAAGATGCTGATGGAGGTGGCCGAACCATTCTCGGCCGCGTGGCAGCGAAGGGGCTGGCCGACGAGCTGCGCGACCGGGGCTATCTGGTCATCGACGGCGTGGACGGCAAGGCCCACTACGTCGCGCTCAACGCACACGATGAACTGGCGAACTATCCGGCCGGCGCCGTAGTGGAGGTGAAGGGATCGGCCGACGTGCGCGCAGCCGACAAGAACATCACCGCACTGGCGAGCGGCGGCCTATACCGCACCGACCATCACCTGGCCGTCGCGCAGGGTCAGGCCGTGCCGGGCCGTGATCCGCAGGAAGTCGTCGCGGCCCACATCCGCCGACTCGAAGCCCTGCGCCGCGCCGGCATCGTGGAGCGCGTGGCCGAAGGGCTATGGAAGGTGCCGGACGATCTGCCCGAGCGTGGCCATCAGTACGACGCGCAGCGCCTGGGCGGCGTGGCCGTGGAACTGAAATCGCACCTGCCCATCGAGCGGCAGGCCCGCGTCATCGGGGCTACCTGGCTCGACCAGCAACTGATCGGCGGCGGCTCGGGCCTGGGCGACCTCGGCTTTGGCGGCGAGGCCAAGCAGGCGATGCAGCAGCGCGCCGACTTCCTGGCCGAACAGGGACTGGCCGAGCGGCGCGGGCAGCGCGTGATCCTCGCCCGAAACCTGCTGGGCACGCTGCGCAGCCGCGAGCTGGCGCAGGCCGCCAAGGACATCGCCGCCGAAACCGGCCTGGAGCACCGCCCGGTGGCCGACGGCCAGCGCGTGGCCGGCATCTACCGCCGCAGCCTCATGCTCGCCAGCGGTCGGTATGCGATGCTGGACGACGGCATGGGCTTCAGCCTGGTACCGTGGAGGCCAGTGATCGAGCAGCGGTTGGGGCAGCCGCTTGCGGCGACAGTGCGTGGCGGAACGACCTCATGGGAAATCGGGCGTCGGCTTGGGGTTTCTTTGGGCTAGTCACTTGAGGCTATGTGCCCCATGAACATGGCCCCTGCGCGTCGCCGGTTCGTGCAGATGGCGCGATGCTGAGGACAGCTCGGTCAAGATGCCGCACTGGCTGGCCTGCTGGGATTCACGGCAGCGTTCCCGCAAGGTCTTGAGCTGTCGTTCCAACGCTTTCAATTCCTTGATGCGGGTAGCCACATGGTCGATGTGCTCGTCGAGCAGGTCGTTCACCTGGGCGCAGTTCTCGTGCGGTGCATCCTTGAAGCGCAACAGAACCCGGATTTCATCCAGCGTCATGTCCAACCCCCGGCAGTGCCGGATGAAGGACAGCCGGTCAACGTGTTCTTCTGCGTACATGCGGTAGTTGCCATCCGTACGGGCCGTTTCGGGTAGCAAGCCTTCACGCTCGTAGTACCGGATCGTCTCTACCTGGGTATGTGCGGCCTTAGCCAGTTCGCCGATTTTCATGAGTTCATCTTCAGCGGTCGCGGGTTTTTCTCCAAGGCTCATTGTAGGCGCTTGACTCTGTAGTGGGTACAGGGTTTCCAATCTGACTGAAAAGGAGAATTTCATGAACTCTGCCCACCAACGCCAACACGCCGACGCTGCCTGCTGCGGGAGTGGCTGTGCAACAGTGCCTGTGGCGCCCGAGCCAACAGCGTCTGATGCAACGACTATTGGGCCGCAACGCTTTCGCATAGAAAACATGGACTGTGCCTCAGAGGAGTCGGAAATCCGCCGGGCGCTGGAAGGCATGGCGGGGATTCGCAGCCTGCGATTCAACCTGGGGGATCGAGAGCTTGCCATTGCCGCCGATGACCACGCGCTGCCCGAGGCCCTAGAAGCGATCCGCAAAGCGGGTTTCAAGCCAGAACCCCTCGGCGCGAAGAATGTCCAGCGCTTCCGCATTGCGAATATGGACTGTGCCTCGGAGGAGTCGGAAATCCGCCGGGCGTTGGACGGCATGGCGGGAATTCGTAGCCTGCAATTCAATCTGGGCGAACGCGAGTTGGCCATTGCCGCCGATGATCCTGTCTTGCAGCAGGCGCTAGACGCAATCCGCAAGGCAGGCTTCAAGCCGGAACCTCTTGGCGACACAGGCTCGTCGGCTGCTGCGGTTGCCTCGCCAACGGGCTTCTGGACGACATGGGGCAAGTCGCTGGGCGCCCTGGGGTTGGCTGTGGCGGCCGAGGGCTTGGCATTCGCCTTTCCAGACAGCGTACCTGTCAAGGCGCTGGGAATGGCGCTGGCCGCGGCGGCCATCGCGCTGTCGGGTTTCTCGGTTTACGGCAAGGGGCTGGCTGCACTGCGGCAGGGCCGCTTGAACATCAATGCCCTGATGACCGTGGCCGTGACCGGCGCTTTCCTGATCGGCCAGTGGCCCGAAGCGGCGATGGTGATGGCCCTATATGCGATTGCGGAAGCCATCGAGGCCCGCGCCGTGGATCGGGCGCGCGGCGCCATCAAGAGCCTGCTGGCGCTCGCGCCGGAGCAAGCTGAAGTGCGTCAAGACGATGGCAATTGGGTGCGCATGGGAGTCAAGGAAGTCACTGTGGGCATGACCGTGCGTATTCGCCCTGGCGAGCGCGTTCCGCTGGATGGCATCGTGAGCCTAGGTCAGAGCGCTATTGACCAGTCCCCCGTGACCGGCGAAAGCTTGCCGGTGGACAAGAGCCCCGGCGATGAAGTCTTCGCCGGCACCATCAATCAGGCTGCGGCGTTGGAAATCCGTGTCACGGCCCCCGCGTCCGACAGCACGCTGGCGCGCATCATCCACGCCGTTGAGCAGGCCCAGTCTTCCCGTGCGCCCACGCAGCGTTTCGTGGATCGCTTTGCCGCCGTCTACACGCCTGCGGTGTTCGTCCTGGCCGTTGCCGTTGCGTTGTTGGCGCCCTGGCTCATGGGGCTGACCTGGATGCAGGCCGCCTACAAGGCCCTGGTGCTGCTGGTCATCGCCTGCCCTTGCGCCTTGGTGATTTCCACGCCCGTCACCGTCGTCAGCGGTTTGGCCGCTGGGGCGCGGCGAGGCATCCTGATCAAAGGTGGTGTGTACCTGGAAGAGGCGCGCAAGATCAAGGCCGTGGCGCTGGACAAGACCGGCACCATCACCGAAGGCAAGCCCAAGCTGGTGGCCTTCGAGCCCGTGGACACAGGACTCGGCCAACAAGCCCTGGAGGGGCTGGCCAAGAGCCTCGCAGCGCGGTCGGATCATCCAGTGTCCAAGGCCATCGCAGATGGCGTGTCGTCCGCCACGCAAGAAGTGGATGAGTTTCAGGCTGTTGCCGGGCGCGGCGTGCAGGGGGTGATCGACGGCCATACCTATGTGCTGGCTAACCACCGCTGGATTGAAGAGCGCGGGCAGTGTTCGGCTGACCTCGAAGCCCGCCTTGCAGTGCATGAGCAAGCTGGCCGCACCGTCACGTTGTTGGCCAGCAGCGAACGGGTCATGGCCATCTGTGCAGTAGCCGACACCATCAAATCCTCATCCGCGCAGGCCGTGGCCGACCTGAAGGCATTGGGCGTGACGCCGGTGATGTTGACGGGCGATAACCTGGCGACGGCGCAAACCGTCGGCACCCAGGCGGGCATCGCCGAGGTGCGTGGCAACCTGCTGCCCGAGGACAAGTTGCAGGCCATCGGCGAGCTTCAGCAGCGCATGGGCGTCACGGCGATGACCGGCGACGGCATCAACGACGCCCCCGCGCTGGCGAAGGCTGACATCGGCTTCGCTATGGGCGGCGCGGGCACCCACACCGCGATGGAGGCCGCCGACGTGGTGGTCATGAACGACGACCTACGCCGCCTGCCCGAAACGATCCGGCTGTCCAGGCGCACCCACGCCGTGCTATGGCAGAACATCGCGCTCGCGCTGGGCATCAAGCTAGTGTTCCTGCTGCTGGCGATCTTCGACGATGCCTCCATGTGGATGGCCGTGTTCGCCGACATGGGGGCGAGCTTGCTGGTGGTCTTCAACGGGCTGAGGCTGCTCAGGCAGCAGGCGGGTCAGTAAAACCGAATATGGAGTGTTGAGGATGGTCTGAATAACTCAACGGCAGCGGTGATAGCAACAATCGTGATTCCACATCTCGGAATTTGATGGTTGCGGCGGTTGCATCCCTCCGGTAATGGGGCCTTTTGTGTCCATTGTTGCGATTTTTCGCACCGATTT
>JACPOI010000007.1 GCA_016185015.1 Burkholderiales bacterium | reverse complement strand
CTCATCGAAATCAACCGATGCAACTGTCCACGGCGGTGCAATCCCAAGGGCAGCTTCAAACAGCTTGGCAGTCATCAATTCGGTCGTCCAGGTTGATCAAAATGGCGTCAGCTTACCCACTCAGATTTCAAGAGAGGCATATATCTAATATGTGCTTTGGGATGTTCTCTTTGCCCAGCAACTTCGCAACTATGGCCAATCTTCTGTCGAAATACAGAATGACTCTTCCAATGAAACTGTCCCGATCTCTCTTTGGGTACTCGCGGCGCAAGAATTGACGCACCAGTGGGTGGATGTCGATCAGAGTCTTGTCACTCAAATCGCGACGTTCCAATACCAAACTAAGGTCTTTGAGGCGTTTTAGAGACTTGGACAAACGGTTATATCGCTGGCCGGTTACTTCCTCTAAAGCGCTTTCATGCTCAGGTCGCTCCAACTCCGCCAACAATCGAAGCACATCGGTTTGATCCGATTTGAGCAGCTTGTAAGTAGACCGCAAGATCATTGCTGGAACGTCTGATCTAGAAGCCTCGACCTCACTCAAGATTGTGGCAACTGATTTGTCAGTACCGAGCCGCTGTGCGGCCAACATAGATAAAGCCTCTCTTGAAATCTGAGTGGGTAAGCTGACGCCATTTTTATCAACCTGGACGACCGAATTGATGACTGCCAAGCTCCTTGGGATTGCACCGCCGTGGACAGTTGCATCGGTTGATTTCGATGAGACGGTCAAGACGTTGACCGTGCTGATTGACTTCCAGCCCGGTAGCCGCTTCGAGGTCTCGGGCCACGAAGGCGTGCATCCGGTGCACGACAGGCGCCCCCTCTTTGTGCTGCTGGACGCCACCTGGCCCGAGGCGCGCAAGATGTTCCGCAAGAGCCCGTATCTGAACCACCTGCCGGTGCTGAGCCTCGCCTCGGAGCAGATATCGCGCTACCAGTTGCGCCGCTCCCGCCGCGATGACCACTTCTGCACCTCCGAGGTGGCGGCTCTGTGCATGGACCTGGCCGGCGAACCGCAGGCGGCGCAGACGCTGGAGGCCTATCTGGACGTATTCACTCACCACTACCTGCAAGCCAAGAACCAGTTGCCGGTGGATCTGGAGGACGCGCTGCACCAGCGGCTGCGCAGCCTTGCTATCCCGCGGTAGCACCTTGGTGACCGTCTGTGCGGCGGTTTGCTTCTACAGTGACGGGCATCCCCATGGATCCGCAACCCGCTAACCATCAATCAGGAGCAGCGCAATGAACGAACTCTTTTCCCTCCAGGGCCGCACGGCACTCATCACCGGTGGCTCGCGCGGCATTGGCCGCATGATTGCCGAGGGTTTTTTGAAGCAAGGTGCCAAGGTCTACATCAGCGCCCGCAAGGCCGCGGCCTGCGACCAGACCGCCGCCGAGCTGTCTGCGCTGGGCACCTGTGTGTCCCTGCCGGCGGATGTGTCCACCGTGGAAGGCGCGCGCGCGCTGGTGGCGGCCTATTCCCGGCATGAAGACCAGCTCGACATCCTGGTCAACAACGCCGGTGCCGCCTGGGGCGCGCCGTTTGATGACTTTCCCGAGAGCGGCTGGGACAAGGTCGTGGACCTGAATCTGAAGACCCCGTTCTTCCTGACCCAAGCCCTGCACGCCCAACTGATCAAGGCCGGCAAGAGCCAGGTGGCCAAGGTGATCAACATCGCGTCCATCGATGGCGTCTCCGTGAACCCGATGGAGACCTATTCCTACGCCGCCAGCAAGGCCGGCCTGATCCACATGACGCGCCGCATGGCACTGCGCCTGGCCAAGGACAACATTGCCGTGACCGCTATTGCCCCGGGCGCCTTCGCATCCGAGATGAACAAGGACGCCCGCGACCACGAAACCGAAGTGTCGGCCCGCATCCCCGCCGGCCGCATTGGCACGACCGAAGACATGGCCGGCGCCGCGATCTATCTGGCCTCCCGTGCCGGGGACTATGTAGTGGATTCGACGCTGGTGGTGGATGGCGGAGTCACGCACGCGCGGGGATAGGTTTCGCCGGGAGCAGAAAAATAGCGCTATTCAAATGATAGCGCTTGGATTAGACTGGGAAGCCTGATGTTTCCTTGGGGGGCGGTACGCTCAAGTCCCCGGCCACACTGGAGGTGTCGTATCCATGAAATTGCTCAGACTTCCCCGCGCTCAGGTTCGGCTTGGTCAGACGCTGCCATGGAATGTGCGCGACGAGGCCGGGACCCTGTTGCTGTCCAAGGGGCATCTGGTGGTTGACGAGAAACTGCTCAATGAGCTGCTGGAGCGCGGCGCCTTTGTGGATGAGGTGGAGGCGCGGGCGGTGGCGGCCGAAGTTGCGGCCGCAAAGCTGTTGATTTCCAGTGGCGACCCCGCCAAATCGGTGGGCAAGGACCCCAGTCTTTTTGAGTTTTGGGACAACACCACCGAGACCCTCAAAGCGCTGCTGGCCCACCCGGGCAGTGAGCCGGATTTCCCGGGGCGTGTGCAGGCGTTTGCCCAGCATCTGGTCCAACTTTTCGACAGCAACCCGGATATCGCCATCTACCGGGCGGTGCGCCAAGACAACGCACAGAATTTTTACTACGGGTACACCCATGCCGTGCTGACGGCGATGACCTGTATTCTGATTTCTCGCCACTTGGGTTGGCCGCAGACCGCCACCATGACCCTGGTCAAGGCGGCGCTGACCATGAACATGACCATATTTGAGTTGCAGGGGCAAATGGCGGCACAGGATCATCCGCCGCGCGACAAGCAGCGCGCGGCCCTTCTGGCCCATCCCACACAGGCCAGGGAATTGTTGGAAAAGAATGGCGTGAACGATGCGGCATGGCTGGATGCCGTGGTCCAGCACCACGAGCATGCCGACGGGACGGGCTATCCCACCGGTTGCACGGAGGTTGGCGAAATGGCGTCGGTCTTGCGGGCCGCCGACGTTTTAATGGCCAAAATTGCGCCCCGTACGCTGCACCCCTGCCTCGCGCCCAAGGAAGCCATTACCCAGTTGTATCGGGATGACAAGGGCGGCCCCCTGTCGGCGGCGGTGGTCAAGGAGTTGGGGGTCTACCCGCCCGGCGACTTTGTCAAGCTGGCATCGGGTGAGCTGGGCATTGTGGTGGAGCGCACCGCGAATGCGCGTGCGCCCATCGTTGCCAGCATCACCGACTGCGCTGGAAAACCGGTTCCCAAGACAGTGCGCCACGACACCGCACAAGCCGCGTACGCCATTGTTGGCGCAGCCAGCGACAAGACCTTGCTCAAGCGATTGGCGCCCGAACGGCTTTACGGCTTTGCCTCCGCATCCGTTGCACCAGCGCCGTGAACACTGCCACTCACCCGCGCCAACGCCGCCCTGGCACCCGCCAGTGACTGCAGCCGCTCACGCAGGTACTCCGCCAGCCGCGGCTGCTGGCTGAAGGCCACGTTGAAGCGGATGTGGGCGTCGGCCTGCTGGCCGGCGCTGAAGGTGGCGCCGCGCACCAGCAGAATCTTGTTGCGGTAGGCGTCCTGCACCAGCAGGTTCAGGTCCACGTCGCCAGGCACGGATGCCCACAGGAACAGGCCGCCCTCGCCGGGGTGGTCCAGCAGCAGACCGGCCGCGCTCAACTGGCGCGCGCTGGCGTGGCGGGCGGCCAGCAGCTTGGCGTTCAGACGGTCCAGGTGCTTGCGCCAGCGGCCGGCGGCCAGCACCTCCAGCATCACGTATTCGTTCAGCGCGGGCGTGGTCAACACCGAATAGATCTTCTCGCGCATCAGGGCTTTGAGCAGCGTGGGGTCCGCCGCCATGTAGCCGATGCGCAGCGCCGGGCTCAGCGCCTTGCAAAAGCTGGAGTAGTAGATGACGCGGTCCAGCCCCGACAGGCTGGCCAGGCGCGTGGCGTGGCCAGGGTGGAAGTGGCCTTGCACATCGTCCTCGGCGATCAGGAAGCCGTATTGCCCGGCCAGCATCAGCACCTTGTGCAGGTTGGCGGCGGTGCTGGTCCAGCCGGTGGGGTTGTGCAGCACGGTCTGGATGAACAGCAGGCGCGGGCGGTGCTCGCGGCAGGCGGCCTCCAGTTGCTCCAGGTCCAGGCCATCGGGGCGGCGCTGGACGGACACCGTGCGGATACCGTCCTTGCGCAGGCGGTCAAACATCAGAAAATAGCCCGGGTCTTCCACCAGCACGGCGTCGCCGGGTTGCAGGAAGGCGCGGCAGATCAGGTCAATGGCGTGCGTGCCGCCATAGGTGGTCAGGATGCGCCCGGCATCCACGGCAATGCCAATGCCACGCAGGACCATGGAGATGCGCTCGCGCAGATCGGGCAGGCCCTGCGGCGGGCAGCGCGAGGCCATGCCGGCGGTGCTGCGCGCCAGGCCGCGCTGTACGGCGGCGGCGGGCACGGCGTCCTCCAGCCAGGATGGCGGCAGCGCACCGCTGCTGGCCAGCAGCACGCCGGCGCGCTGGTCGTTGGCCTGCTGGGCCAGCCAGACGCCCTCCTGCTCTTCACCGGCCTCCAGCGCGGCGGCATCAGGCAGGTTGCTCTGGCGCGTCTCGCGCACAAAGTAGCCGGCGGTGCCGCGCGATTCGATCAGGCCCAGCGCCATCAGGCGGTCGTAGGCGGTGACAACGGTATTGGGGCTGACCGCCAGTTGGGCTGCCAGTTGGCGAATCGACAGCAGCCGCGCCGCAGCAGGCAACTGGCCGCCATTGATCAGCTCGCGCAGGCGCAGCTCGATCTGGTCGGCCAGCGGTGTGGGGGCGTTGCGGTCCAGCGAGAACATGGCACTAGCTTAGAACTTATCCGTAAATAAGTGATAATACGTTTCCATGCGCGACGACCGCGTGTGGAGTGAAGATGGCGAAGGCAAAAGCATGGGAAGTCACCGATGAGTTTTGGAGCCGCGTTGAGCCACTGATCCCAGTGCGTCGAAGGGTGGCCGATCAGTCCTACACC